>NZ_CP091976.1:0-1200000 GCF_029016285.1 Vibrio sp. DW001
CTAGATCAATCACTCTGCGAGTGTGGGCGGTAGTGAAAGAACGTTGCAGTGGGTTAGCTGTATGCATGTTGATACCCTCTATTCCGTTTGTCATAAACGGTCACAATGTTGTTGTTTCGAATTAGGAAGTAGGCGCAGTCACTTTCTAAAATTCGCTTTGGCTGCCAACCTGATTCGCATTTCATTATTCTTCGCAGTCTGTTCTTGCTTGGGCGGTTAGCTTTCGCCACCGCCTCTACAAGTTGTGGAAGGCTGCGACCCGTACGCTGTCGCCATCTTTCGATAGCATGGCGACTGACGTTTATCTCTCCATATCGGGTGCTTATCAGTAACATTCACACCTCGCTATAGCTTGGCGATATCAAGAGGAATGTTTATGTATTTGTCTTCACCGTTGCGCTCTTTGAAATTCAAGTAAGTTTTCGAGCTAACGACTTTCTGTGCATCATCAATAGCAGCCATGGCCTGAACCCAGCGAGCATCTTCTGAGACGCTTTTATACTGACTGCGAAAGTCCATCACTTTCTTTACGCTGATTGAACCTTCTTTATCTGTTTCAAATAGGCCGTGAATAATAAGTTGGAGTTCGCGATTGGCATTTTCAGACCAATCATTAGCGCACTCTTTCATTAGCTTCTCTGCCACCTTGAGTTCTGGGCCAAATACAAATCGGTCTTGAACACAAATACGGATCTGTTTTTTGCCATCAAACGAGGTGAAGGAAGCGCCGCCTTTCTTACCGCCAATTTTGGTGTCGTACTTTTCAGCAATAAGCTCTTGGAACGCCAAGCAATCCTCATAAACTTCTTTTTTAAATTCACGAATCACCGCTTGAATTTCCAACGCGGTAGCCATGTGCTTCATAACAAAAGCGTCCATCTCGATGTCATAGTCATCAATGTTGCTTTCTTGAACTAGGCGACCTTTACGGTCTAGCTTCCAACCTTCAGGCTGTTGAGTTTGATTAGTCATTGTTTTTCTCCACGATATTGAATGTAAAAGTGCCGTCTTTTTCGGTAACTTCAACTTCGTTGAAGTCACGTGCATCTAGATCTTCAATGGCAGTTTCAAGAGTGAACAAATCATCTTTAACGGCTTCTACTTTCTTTTCTAAGTGCTGACGTTGCTCTTCTAAAAGCTCTATGTATTTTTCTTTGCTAATGGTGTTCATTGCTTTTCTCTCAGTTGTAAGTTGGGTTTGCACATTTGTTTTCTTGCGAGTTGATAACGGTGTTGCCTACATATTGCTGACACTCACCAGACCACCAACGCACTAGGCATTTGCTGAATCGAGCCACATACATTTTGTTCAAAGTGCCGTGGCGCATTTCCATCACCGCAACTGCTTTATCCATTAACTTTCTTGAAGGGTTGGTGACTTCGATAACGGGAATCGCAGGCTCGTAGTTGATGCGTAGAATTAAGCAGTCAGCTAAGGTCAATCGACCACGGGCGGTTAATACAGCCTGTTGTTTTTCATGCGAGTTCATCATTAGATAATTCCTCATTGAATCGATAGATATGACCAGGTGCCAGCAAGCACTCATCAGGTCTCATTTGGTCTAAATCCACACCGCCATTTACGACATGAGCCACTCGGTCAAACTTAAATACCAAGCCTTTTGAATCCTTAACCCACAAATTAGCTTTACCCTTATGGGTCGTAATCGTTTCTTTGCTCTTACTTACAATGCTCATAAGGCACCTCAATCGTTGGTTTCTAATTCAGCAAACGCTTTGCGCAGCACTTGCTCACTAATGGTTTGGCCTTTGGCAAACATCGCCGCCAGTTTGAGTGTTTTGCTTAGCAATCTAAGGCCACCTGGGCGCTCACTGATTTGCAGCATTAACCCGCGTTCAGACTCGCCGTTTACGTTCCATGCATCAGCAATGGCACGAACGTCTGCTTGCTTGGTTTTGTGGATGCCACGTTTCTTGCCTATACGTGAAAACAAACGGGCAAAATCTTCATTACGACGTCCCCCCGTAAACTGGGTGTAAACTTTGTTATTGCCCGCCATCACCATGCCAACCTCGCAATACTCCTGAATCGCTCTGAACTCCTCTAAAGCTTCATATTTCAAGTGATCAGCTTCATCGATAATGACCAACCCATTCGTCCCAATTAGCCTGTTTCTAATCGCCCTTGCTAAAGCATCCTTTCTTCGAGGAGCGTTAGTTAGTCCTAGCTCCATCGCCAATTCATAAAGGCAACCAACTAAGCTTGAAATGCTCGGGCTAATCGTGATCATCCATACGTTATTATTTGACTGCATGTAATTACGAAGTGTCTTCGTTTTGCCGACACCAGAGGCACCGTAAATACAAGCAATATCTGACGTTCCATGCGCATAACGCAGGTCATCGATAATCTGTTTTGCGGTTTGGGTCATCACAAAACCAGGGTCTTTACTTGGCGTGGCATTACGCTGCTCTCTCATGCGTAACCACTGGCTCAGTTTTTCAATCATCTTGGCTGGGTCAGCCTTGTATGAACCGTTCAAGATTTGGCTGAGCGTGGCAGGTGATACGCTGATCTCTTTTGCAATCTGAGACGCTGAAACAGCCTTCGATTCTGTTAATGCTTTAACTTGCATCAACACTTCAACGTGATTACCCGCTATTTTTTCGTTCTTATCTAATGCAATAATGTTGGTCATTCTTATTTCCTTAATTCTTAACTGGAGCTTTTATGTCACTTCGTATAACTGAACAAAATGCCACTCATGTTTCCGATATTCCGTTTCAACACCAAGGTTGTTTCGCTGTCTTTTCAAGGCAATCAATCGTTGATGAATACCAAAAACTGCACGACTTACTTAAATCTGAATACCCATCTTTGAATTCATCAGCGAATTTGGAAGATGATGAGTGGCAAGCGCTGATCACAGACTTGTGCTCTCGCTTTTCTCTGGTGTTTGAAAGCGATATCTATTGCTTATTCCTGATACAAAAAAGCGATCGTGAGATTCGTGCTTTACTTCGCCAACTGCAAAGAGTGTTGGCTGGCCTTCGATATGCAGAAGACGAACTTGACCACATGGGCTCTTCAACTGGTCTTTTGCTGCCTGCGTCATTTTCAAACCGCACTGACATGCTTCTAGGACGGGCGACTCTTCCACTTGTTTGGGTGCGTATGCTTGATGTTCTGGCGTTTGAAAGCGATAGATGTTCATAATATTTTCTCCATTTACCCACCGATTAAAGCGGGTTTAAATTAGCGTTAAAGGCGGTTTTTATTGCGTTGCTCCATTAAGCAAGCAACGCTTTCACTGAAGTTCTGGTCGTACTCGTCCTCTGCCTCCTCTTGGGGCATCGCTTTTACTGCGGTATTACCAATAGAGGTAGGACGGAAAGGCTCAACCACTTTATTTTCTGGAATGATTTCTTCTTCAAGTGGCTTCATCATTGCGGCCACTTCTAAAGCCGTCATTCGCTCAAGAGACTTAGCCGCTTCTTTGGTAGCCTTGGTATGGCGCGTTCTCTCTTTCTTAATTTCACGGGCGGCTTGAGTATCACCAAAGGCTGCATCATCACGACATTCCGCTACACAAATATGCACACCATTCAACGTGTAAATTTCGATAGATTCGTGAAGTCTCTGTGGGTCAAATCGAGCGACAACTTTCTGCCCGATGTAATCCAACATGCGTTCATTGAAATAAAGGTTGCGACGACCTTCTAGAATTCCGCCTGCATGAAGCGCTATCTGCCCGTGCTTACTCACTTGAACGGCTTCTGCTTGCAACATCATCATATGCAGCTGGCTTGCCGTTGCCTTACGAACTGGCGCGACTTGGTAGCTGGCATTAAAGGCTTGATCAAAACTCATGTGACCACGGCAGATCTCGGTATTGCGATTCTCTTTGGCGTTGTACATTTCCACGCCTTTTGCAATCACATTTAAGAACGCTTCTACATCAATGTTATTGCTGCCATAGTTGTCAGGTTTCGCCATTGGGTTGTCACCTGTGAACGCCCCTTCACACAGAGGATGCCTATCGATGTATTCACCTAAACCACCATTACCAAAGGCACGTTCTATCGGTTTAGCTTGACCATGGCCTTTGCCATAAATCACGCTCGACCAGTGAAGCTTGATTCCAAGCATTGGGATAATGCCTTTAGGGTCATCTTCCTTAACCTTGAATCGATAACGGTTAGGGACACCGCCTGTCATAGGTTTGTTAGCTGCCGCGCGGGTGTTATCCAATGTCATTTCTTTTGGGATCCCGTACTTCTCACACACGTCCATTAATGAAAGGCGAATGCTGTCGGTGTTCTCGCTTAAATCACAACGCCATCCAATAATTTTGCGGCTGTATATGTCTTGCCAAAACCACGTTTTAGGGCGAATAACATCCCCGTTGAACCACTTAACAAATACGTTGTGTTGATAGCCATCCCCGTTAATCCACTCCATGGCATGCAAGTCTTGGACGGTTCGACGTTGCGGTGGGTACATTTGATGCAGGGCGTGTTCACCTTCGCGAAGTAGTACGCGTTGCTGCGCTGACACTTCATAGTCCAAACGACGTGACAAGCTTTTTAAACTCGGCACAGTCCAACTATGTTCTTTTGCTGCATCCAATAATCGCTCGTAGCAAACCGTCATACTTGGTTGCTCAAGGCGTAGGTAATCGCCCATAAAGAATCGCCATGCCTCTGGTGAGACAGGTGCGAATTGATTCTCTTTTTCTACTTGAGCGGCAGCAAAATGTTTAGGTAACAAGGCAGGAGCCCAATCGCATTCGTCAAAGCCTTTTACCTTCGAACAAGCGCGACGCAACGTAGAAAGAGTGCAACCATATTCATCACAAACCGATTGGTAGGCATCCATCTTCTTTACACCGTTGCCAATCAAGGCAAAAGTCGCTTGAACTACACGCAGTGTTTGTTGCGCTTTCTCTTTAGCTTTGTTGTTGGTTTGAGCCCAATTCGCCCATAAAGCCTCACGGCAATAGCCGACAGAATCCTTGTTAGGCTTTGGTAGATTAAGAACCTGCTCGCCAACTTTAATCTTGCCGTTAGCTTTGAGTAAGGCGGCTTGAACAGACACAGGAAGAATGCTTATGTGATATTCGTAAGCCTTAGTTCCTTGGCGCTTTCTTTTGGTCTCTGGTGTTGATAGAGACTCTAAACGTTTACGAACGTTGTATGGGTGAGTTGGAAGCTCTCCTATCCCTACACATTCTGATACTGAAAACCATTCCATGAGCTAACCCTCTATGCGATTTTCTTTAAATAGCGAGAAGGCCAGATCTCTTCTGGTGTTACACCGATTTTCTTAGCAATTATGCGTTCTGCCTTTGGGTACTTAAATCGCAGAGCATTTCGAAGTGTTGAACCTGCAATTCCATTTTCTTTAGCTAGCTTCTCGTAGTTTGTGCCACATTTTGCTAATGCTGCTCTTATGTCAGCTACGTGCCAGTCTCGATCAAGTTTACTCATAGTGTTACCCTTATGTGTTACTTAAACGCGCAAATGATTTCGCTTGCGCTCTTATGTAACACATAGTTGATCACAAAAACTCGCAAGTCAAGGGTTTTGCGATCTTTTGTTGCGCTCCGCGCTTTTTTGATAGAACTAGGCATACCAATGGATTCAGAGAAAAACTTGGCGAAAAACGACGAAAGCTCGATGCGAGCTTTATATCAAGAGCAAATAGATCGGTTTAAAGAGCGATTACTGGAAGCGGTAGGTGAAGAGTCGGTGCGCTCTTTTTCGAGGCGGTGTGGTATATCAGAGAGCGTGATACGTAAGTATTTAGCGGGGTCTTACCCCAATGTTGATAAGCTTCCACGAATTGCAGAAGCAACAGGACGCAGTATTGAGTGGCTTTTAACTGGAGCTGAAAACACTTCTAATGAAAAAATCATTTCGTTCAACGAAGAGTATGCCCTAATCCCTGGCTATCGCATTCAAGTGTCAGCGGGACACGGCTCTTTAAATCCTGATCAACTGGAACCAACCAGGCATTTAGCATTTAGGCGTAAGTGGTTGAAGTACAGAGGCTTTAAAGAAAAAGATTTAGCGATCGTGTGGGCAAAAGGTGACAGCATGGAACCAACGATTCACAACAACGATACGCTTGTAGTAAACATGGCAAGGAAAAAACCTTCAGATGGGCACATATACATATTTAGGAATGGTGAAGAGTTGTTTGTGAAGCGCTATCAAAGCATGTTAGGTACTTGGAGCTTGATTAGCGATAATAATTTCTATAGAACCTTAGATATCCCAAAGGAAGAACAGCACCAGTTTGAAGTCATAGGTCAAGTCGTGCACATTGCAAAGGACTTAGGCGATTAGATTTAAATGTTTAAACTCGATTTAAACAGCGAACAAACAAAAACAGACAGTGTTCAATTTGATAGTCTAAATTACATAAATTAAAAAGGATTGTTCAAATCAGCTAAAATTACTCAACAGCCAAAAACGCAAGCGGGGCTCAAGACCTAAAATCCCAAACCCCGCACTGTATCTAGCTTCAAGCCTAATTTTCTCCCACTTGATCCCTTAAAGGTCAGCCTGATCCCTAGTCCCTACTTATTGTTCATATCATTAGTCTCTATACAGTCGATGTGAGTTTTCCTACCCCCGAGAGTATTTTGGGTCGTGACCTATATATTGCACGGGAAAGACAGGTCCAATACATAGAAATTACGGCGACGGAAATGGAAACAATAGACGAATCTCTAATAGATGACGTCTTTTTGGTCGACTTTCATCGATTAACCGTTATGTTTGCGCAGCTACAATCGTCGTTTTGGTCAGACAAGAGCGATCAAAACTATGTACTTGAATTTTTTGCTCAAATAGCATTGTCTCAGGACCATAATCTGTACGTAGGATTTAAAGATGGGCAAGCAACTGTCTGTGGTATGGCAACAATGTCTGAGCATACGTTGCTTATTTCAGATTTAGTATCATTGAAGAATGATCAAACAGTCATTGAGCACTTTGTAAGTAAATTAGTGGCGCGCCAAGATAGCTCGACGATTTTCAATCAACTTATTGTATCTTCCAACTAAATTCGTCTGGTTATAGTTTGTTCATTATGAACGATTTAAAGTGATCAGCCTTGAATTTTCAATGTTAATAACGTGCCTCACTACCATTCTTCTCTGTTGTTTCTTGTTCTTTCTTTTTCAGTACCCATTATAAGTACAGGTAGACTCAGTTTAATCGTATAACTGACCGGGCATAAAAGGTCGGTGTGATGAGACGGAGGTTATCGTTAGGTTAGTATAGCTACACAACATGAATAGGGACGGTTATGACTCTGAAAGTAAATGAAACCAAGTGTGTCATTTTCGACTGTGATGGCGTTCTGGTTGACAGTGAAAAGTTATGTTGTAAAGCGCTAGTAAACGTTTTTTCTAAATATAACGACCAAATAAGTATCGAAGATTGTATAGCGCACTTTCAAGGTGGCAAAGTCGCCGATATTCTTACCGCCACAATAGAACGACTTAATATTAAGGTCTCGCTGGACGATGTAGAGCCATTCTATCGAGCACAAGTACAGCAATTATTTCACGAAGAGTTAGAACCGGTGGCGGGTATTAGTGAACTTCTTGATCGTTTAACGGTAAAGGGGCTCCAGTATTGTGTTGTTTCGAATAGCCCAAAAACGAAAATAGAACGGTCCCTAGAACTTACTGGCTTATTAGATCGGTTTAAAGGTAAGGTTTTTTCTGCGTTTGATGCAAACAGCTGGAAACCTGAACCAGATTTATTACTTTATGCCGCGATGAGTATGGGCTATTCCCCTAAAGAATGTGTGTATATTGATGACACAGCGAAAGGTGTCGTCACAGGACTAAGTGCGGGTATTCAAACCATCTATTATCGATCAAGTGCCTATAGCCCTCTATTTACGGGTGATGCGTTAGAGATAGAAGAAATGTCTGAGTTAGAGCTATTGATTAGTTAAACGGTTTTACACAGGTGAAGAGTGTGAAAATCGAATCTGTAGCCTATCTAAGTTGGTTGATAATTATTTGATAACCAAAATGTAATCCATTTCATAAAGACCAGCATATGCTGGTCTTTTTCTTTTTATGTCGCCAATTCAGTAAAAGTGTAACTTAACTGTCATACATTACACAAATATTTACACTTAAACTTACAATTATAAACTTAACCAAATATTAACATTATCCTTTATGGAAATAATATAACTATTAATATCAGTATGTTAAATTAATGTTATGTTTCGTGTTTGTTAATAGTGAATGTGTTAAATGATAGTTCGGAAATAATTCACATGACGGGGGTTGTTTTTTAACCGAAAACAGGCAAAATGCACTGCAAAATAAGATTTCATTTATGAAGGGATGCCAAAATCAGACGTATAAGAGGTAAATCATGAAACTTTTCCTAGTGGTAATGGCTTCAATTTCAGCCGGTATTATTTCAGCAGATCATATTCACTCATTTATGTTGGGACTAACGGTCGCTTCGTTAGCGGTAGGCAGCTGTTATTGGTTCGCTTTCAGAACAACACGATTTCCTGAATTGGCTCTACTATTATTGCTCTGTGGTATTTTTTCAAAGCTTATCATTACATCAATTGGCATCGCGATTGGGGTTCATACTTCTATTATCACTTCACCGCTTGTTTTTGCTTTTTCGTATCTGTTTTTCTCTTTGGTGGTTACGTTCTTGTGGTTCAGTTACCGAGACAGCATTACGAAGACTCCGACTAAGAAACTGGATAAAGCAGCGGTCTAAGATAACCTTTCTAGGTTACCTATCTAAAAGTCAGTATGAAACTGGCTTTTTTTGTGTCTGTAATATGGAACACAAGTCATTCAACAATAGCACTACGAGTATTAGACTATGGTACAACTGCTTTAATTGCGGTTCTGAGATAAAATAGTTAGGTGTTTATCAAATTTGCAGGGATGTGTCATGGAAGGCAATCTATTTTGGATCGAAAAAGGTTTCTTAGTCTTTGGTATCATATTCGTAATGACGGGAATTCTTCTATATGGGAAGAGAAGTAATGATTGGAAAGGCGTGGCGACAATGTTCTACAAGCGCGTCCCTTTGTCCATCGCGGAATATAAATGGTACCGGCTTGGTATTTCTCTCGTTGTTTTTGCCGTCATACTGCGTGTACTTGGCCTTACCTTGTGGCCGCAGTGATCTAAACGTTATTGTCTATAATGTGAATTATCAAAAAAGTCAGCCAGTATTCGGCTGACTTTTTTGCTTTAATCGCCATTTACTGCAATGCTTTGTTATATATCTGGTAAGATATTGTTATTTAAATCAGTGTAAAATAATGGTGGTATATGTCCTATCCGGTTCTAATTTGTGATGATTCTGCTTTGGCTCGTAAGCAGATGGCTCGATCCTTACCCGCTTCACTAAATGCTGATATTACTTTCGCAGTAAATGGATTAGATGCATTAGAAAAACTAGAACAACAAGAATTCAAATTGATGTTTTTGGATTTAACTATGCCAGAACTGGATGGTTATGGCACATTAGAACAGATCCAAAAACGAAATATCATTATTGATGTTGTCGTCGTCTCCGGTGATATTCAACCAAAAGCAAAACAAAAAGTAGAACAGCTAGGTGCAAAAGACTTCATCCAAAAACCTATGGATAAAGAGCATCTAAAATCGGTTCTTCGATCCCTTGTCAATCCTGCAGAGATATCTCAAGTCACTTCAAATCGAACGATTGAACTTCCTATATTAAAACGAAGAGATATCTATATGGAGGTGGCCAATGTTTCTATTGGTCGAGCTGCGGATGCTCTGGCACGACATTTTGACGTCTTTGTTCACTTACCTTTGCCAAACGTGAATATTTTCGAAGTGACCGAATTGCATATGGCGCTCGCAGATTTGGCTGACAATGATCAAGTTTCTGGCGTTTGCCAAGGTTTCAATGGAGAAGGTATTGCTGGCGAGGCCTTGGTGCTACTAAGTGACTCAAGTATTACGGATCTGAAACGTTTGATGAAAGTGCCTGCAGAGAGTGTAGAGCTAGAAGAGTTGGAACTGTTAATGGATGTGTCTAACATTCTAGTTGGATCATTCCTAAATGGTTTGGGTCAGCAAGCTGAGGTTCGGTTTTTCCAAGGGCAGCCTGTACTTCTTGGACAGCATATACCGATTGAATCTATTATTGAATCAACCTCTGGGTCCTTCCAAAAGACCATGACGTTTGAGGTGAGCTATAACATTGACAATACGAGCATTCGATGCGACTTGTTATTTATGTTCGTTGATGAATCTCTGCCAATTTTGGACAATAAACTCTCTTATCTAATGGAGGATTTTTGATGATAGGTTTACCAGCTGAGTTCGAGCAGTTTCATTGGATGGTGGACATGGTTCAGAATGTTGATCTTGGTCTAGTGGTGCTAGATAAAGATTTTAATATACAAGTCTGGAATGGTTTTATGACGCATCATAGCGGTAAGCAAGCGCATGATGTGAACGGAAAATCGATTTTTGAAGTATTCCCTGAGATACAAAAAGAATGGTTTGTAATTAAGGCAAAGCCTGTTTTCGATCTAGGTTGTCGTAGTTTTGTTACTTGGCGACAAAGGCCTTATTTGTTTAAGTGCAGAAACGTAAGACCTATTACGCAACAAGCGGATTATATGTATCAAAACGTGACCCTTAATCCGATGCGGACTCCAACCGGAGAGATAAAGTCATTGTTTCTTTCTATTCAAGATGCAACAGCAGAAGCGATGACGGAAAATAGAAAAAGTGACATTAAGGGGTAGTCATTGTGGTTGATCAGGGAAGGTTTCTTTATACCGCGCAACAAGTAAAAGCTGGAGAGAGAAAACTAAGCGCTGAGCTAGGCATAGATATGTTTGAGTTGATGGAAAGAGCCGGAACGGCAGTATTCGAACATATACAGCGCTGTTTTCCAGACTCTCACAGCATGCATGTCTATTGCGGCTCAGGCAATAATGGCGGTGATGGTTACGTCATAGCACGTTTAGCAAAAGCATCTGGTTACAGTGTCACATTAATACATGTAGGTGAGTTGAGTAAGGTCAAGGGTGATGCAAAAATAGCTCAGGAAAAGTGGGCTCGAGTCGGTGGAAAAATAGACTCATTTTCTGATATTACCTCAAAAAAATGTGACCTAATAGTGGATGCATTATTAGGGACTGGCTTTGAAGGTAATCTGCGTGAAGAACAGGCTCAGGTAATTACACACATAAATCGAAGTGAAGCTGAAACCATTTCGGTTGATATACCATCTGGGCTGTGTCCAGACTCCGGTTCGGTGTCAGGTGCATGTGTTGCGGCTAGATATACGGTTTCTTTTATTGGCTTAAAAAGGGGCTTATATACAGGACAAGCCGCTAATTATACTGGGGATATCATTTTTGCAGGCTTGGGCCTCTCTGATGTATTTACCAAATCGGTATTGTCTAATATTAAACTCATCTCTAAATCTGATGTTAATGACCATTTGGCTAAACGGGCTAGAGCGTCACATAAAGGCGATTTTGGACGAGTACTCTGCTTAGGTGGTGATAGAGGCCTGTTTGGCGCTATTCGTTTAACGTCTGAAGCATGTGCTCGTGTGGGTGCAGGACTTACTCGAGTCGTCACACAACCTGAAAATGTGCCAGCACTGGTTAGTGCTCGACCAGAGTTAATGGTGTTTGATTGGCGCGGAAACAGCAACGAAATAAACGATCACCTATGGTGGACTGATGTTATCGCTCTGGGGCCCGGGCTTGGTAGTTCAAGTTGGGGGCGATCGTTAGTTGGTTATTCCAGAACGGTTGAAAAGCCAATGGTCGTTGATGCTGACGGCCTTAACGTGCTAGCAAAGACCCCAGATTTCAATCGACGCCGTGTCATCACTCCGCACCCCGGAGAAGCGTCGAGGCTTCTAAATATGAGCGTACCAGAAGTTGAACTTAACCGTTTCTCAAGCGCTCGAACGTTGCAGCTGAAATATGGTGGTGTTGTCGTTTTAAAAGGTGCAGGCACTATTATTTATGACGGAGAGTCATATTGGGTCTGCCAAAGCGGGAATCCAGGTATGGCAACAGGAGGGATGGGGGATGTGCTAACAGGTGTCATAGCCGGATTGATTGCACAAGGATTATCTCTTAGCGTCGCTGCTCGTGTTGGTGTTTGGATTCACTCAAGTGCAGCCGACATATGCGTTGAAAAAGAGGGTGAACGTGGCCTCTTGGCATCGGATCTATTTCCCATAATAAGAAGGCTCGCAAACGGGATATAGCGTTACATATAAAGAATTAACACAGAGCGGCTTTAATCATTGAAGCCGCTCTTTGACATTTTACGCATCGTATTTCGTTTTGTCGCCGATATCAAAATGTCTTGGCATGCGCCACTTGGCGATGCTAACGATCAGAAATAGTAGAGATGATGCGGATGCAAAAATCTTACTTGCGAGATCAGCATCAAACTGCAAGCTGAACCATAATGCAGCGAGTATCAAAGGCTGGAATGGGAGTCCAGGTATCTTAAAACAAAAATATTCTTTGTAACAGAGCCCACCAAGCGTGATAAATGCGCCACCAAGGCCTATTTCTGGGTATCCAAGCAATACACAAATTAAACCGACCCAAGTCGCCATTTGCAAAAGCAGTCGAAAGGGTTTCATATAAACGTGTAACGATGAAGCGCACATGATGGCACATACAAAAACGAGGTTTTGAACTGGGTAGTCAAGATCCCAAGGCAGCAATGCAATGACTGGAAAACAAAATGTGAAGCCTAATCTATAGATGATCACGGTCAAATGATCGAGCCAATCCATCTCAGATTTGATATGTGGATCTGCCATAGTGAATTCCCTATTTGAGCAATAAAATGGGTTAGAAAGTGCATTGTCTTACTAAATGAAATTTAATTTTTGATATAAAATAATGAAGACCAAATTCATTACATAAACTATCACTGGGTCTTGCGTGGTCGCGCGCGACGTAAATTCAATGGTGAGAAGAAATACCTCCTTGAATAGAGAACCTAAGCAATAACCCAACTTATTGTAAGTAAAGAAGTAATAGCAGTTGTGTATTAATTAGAAGACATCTTGGATAAGTTTAGGATATGGAATCTTTGTCAGGATACCACAAAAAAAAATCAAATATCAGACTTGTCAGCGCTGATTATCGACCTATAATGCTGAAAACCGGAGCGTCTGTCAACGCTCCGGTTTTTTTGTGTCCGAAGCATGAAAACCGACCGCAAAGGTGATAAGAATGCACCTTATTTAAGACTAGGTGTTAGGCACATCGTTACTGAAACAAGGAAATGCACAATGCGTATTGAACAGGAACTGAAGCTCGGCTTTAAAGATGTATTATTTCGCCCAAAGCGTTCAACGCTTAAAAGTCGCTCTCAAGTTAATTTAACCCGCGACATCACATTCAAGCATAGTGGACGTCATTGGTCCGGCGTGCCAGTCATTGCAGCGAATATGGATTCAGTTGCAACCTTCGAAATGGCCAATGCATTAACTGAACATAACGTTATGACAGCGGTTCACAAACATTACACCGTTGATGATTGGAAGCAGTTTATTGAAGGTGCGGATCCCAAAACATTAAACAACGTTATGGTTTCTACTGGTACGTCTGAAGTCGATTTTCAAAAAACGATAGACATCATGGCGATGACCGACGAAATTATTTTTATCTGCGTTGATATTGCTAATGGTTACTCTGAGCATTTAGTTGAGTACGTCACTAAGGTACGTGAACAATTTCCTGATAAGGTTATCTCTGCTGGAAATGTCGTCACTGGTGATATGGTTGAAGAACTTATTCTCGCAGGTGCTGACATTGTAAAAGTAGGCATTGGTCCTGGTTCGGTTTGTACGACCCGCGTAAAAACGGGAGTAGGTTATCCCCAGTTGTCCGCTATTATTGAGTGCGCTGATGCCGCTCACGGCCTAGGTGGCGCAATTATTGGTGATGGTGGTTGTGCATGTGCAGGCGACGTTTCAAAGGCCTTTGGTGGTGGTGCAGACTTTGTCATGTTAGGCGGCATGTTAGCTGGACATGAAGAATCTGGTGGTGAAACGGTAGAAAAAGACGGCAAGACGTTCATGAAATTCTACGGCATGAGTTCCGAGAGCGCGATGGCGAAGCATTCTGGTGGTGTCGCGAAGTATCGCGCAGCAGAAGGTAAAACCGTACTTATCCCATTCCGTGGAAGCGTTCATGAAACCATTTCAGACATCCTCGGCGGCGTACGTTCAACGTGCACCTATGTAGGCGCAGCAAGGCTTAAAGAGTTAACTAAGCGTACAACTTTCATCCGAGTACAAGAGCAAGAAAACAACGTTTACGGTAAAGAGTAACACTCGCCGTAACTGTAAAATTTTGCATAAATTAGAGTCGCTTTTAGCGGCTCTTTTTTTGTCTAAAATAGGGCAAGTGGCGACAAAGGGGCGACACAACTTAAAAATTTGGTTTCAGTTATAAAGTGGCGAGTGGATTTTTGGTAATAGCATCGGCTAGGTGATCGGGAGCGGAGTGGGCGTAACGCATTGTCTTATTTATATCGGCATGACCTAAGCTGTCTCGTAGGACATGAATGTTACCGCCGTTCATAATAAAATAACTGGTGGAGGTGTAACTTAAAACGTGGGAAGCTAGCTTTCTAAGGGAAGATCCCGACGAAGATAAGATTCTATACTGGCGGAATATTGAATATGAGTATACCGAGGGTAGGTTTATTTTAGGCTAAAAGGGGCACCTAATAAACTAAGTGCCCTAAGGTAATTAAGCTATGCTTTTATTTACCTACTTCCATAATTTCGTCAACAATTAAGCTTGATACTAGGTCCACATCTTTTGGCTCATCTTCTTCATCCCAATTGCCTGCAATAATTTCAAGGTTGACTGCGGCATCTTTAAAATATGCGTATTTTGTCTGATAAGGTCGTCTTGATGATGTAGCGAGAATCGTATCGTCTTTCTTAAGATTAATAGAGTGGCTAATCGATGGTTTCCCTAAACCGCCTGTAATCGTAAATGTACGTTTAAAAACAATAGTAACGTTTATTTTTGCGTCGGCAGTATCTGGTGAAGTAGCTTTAATTCCTTTTTCTTGTAAATGATTTTTAAGTGAATCTACAAATTCCTGAGTGAGTTCTGTTTGTGTCGCGTATGGGCTTTCCCCTTCATATGTAGCCGAACCAATTTCTGTGAGGTTGACCTCAATTTCTCCTAACGCATATTTTGATTGCCCGGCAACTAATGGGGTTGGGTCTACTTTATATGTGTAAGGTGAACTTGCACAACCAACGAGTCCCACTGCAAGGAGAATAGCCATTATCGAGTTTTTCATTTTATTTCCATCCGACGTATTGCTTTTGTTTTTGAGCTTTTAAGTTAGTAATTATAAGCTTCATTTATCTATCTTTACGATTGAATAATCTTAGTAAATCATATCAACCGTATGAATATATTGATTTTTGTATATATTTAGGTTTGTCATCATATGTGCACGTCAAAAATAATCGATAATTATGAGCCTTTAGTATAATTATAGAAAATTGTGTCATTAGAAGATCTTCATTCTAAATAACGCTTGTTACCTTTTCAATGTTGGTTACTCACTAGGGAGTACATATACGTTCCAAATGTTGAAGTTCGGTTTTGAAAAAGACTTGTATGAAAATCCATTAAAATACTGTGCATATATACAGTGATGAGTATTATCGAATTGGCGGATGAAGCGGATAGTCCAGCTTTCAAACTATAAAGATTTTAGGGGGGACAACATGGAAATGGCTTCATCAGATGATATCGCGTACTTAAGAATGCTCTTTTCTCCTTTTGACACAAGGATATCAGCAGTAGATTCAGAGAAAATTTCTTTAAGAAATAAGGAATTAATTTGCATGAAAAAGCATTGAGTTCCCCTTTTCTAGAAGGAAAAGTAAGAAAAACGATTGAAGAGTCCCATGCCCAAGAAAGCTTCCGATTAATCTATGGTCGATTGGCTTCGAAGGTTCCTCGACGAAAAATATCTGAATTACTAGACAATTCATCGAGAAGGTTAAATTCATATGATATTAAAATTGCTATGGGCTATGGTGTATTTGCAACATTAGTGCAGTTAGGTGTAAGTTTTTTGCTTTTTGTAAATGCTATGACTGGAGAAAAACTTTTAGCAGATGTTTCGCTGATTGTTTTATTAGGAATTGCTTGTGTATCTGTTGCAGGAATGTATGCATCACAGCTCGCGAAATTAACGGTAGTCAGAAAAGTGAAACAAGAGATAGATAGACAAAAAGTAGAAACATAGTTAAATGCCCCTACTGGGCATTCTTATCATCTATGGTATTTAATTTAAATTCCATCTTTAGCGACCCACCAATCTCCGGGTCGTTATTCACTTCATCCATAATCAACTCACACACAGGAATGATTTCGTCTTTTGCATATTCACTGCCTATCCTAACGGGGTTTCCAAGGTTCGCTGTGCCTTGAGGAATGAGTCACGCCTTACCAACCGGAAAGCGATGACCAACCAATACATCTTGCGCCGTAATGTTTTTAATTCTCTCAAATTCATCTTTAGTGGCAATGTCCTTACTGGAATTAGTTGAATGCCTTTCTCTGCGCCATTAGGAATGTTTACAAACAAGGTTAAGGTGCTTGTCCCTCTAGTCGTTTTACTCGCTAGGTGTAATGTTACGGGGTTATTTCAATTGACCATGAAATTTATAAGGTTATCATTGATTTCTAATGTTAGTTTATTACAGATAATAGATTTTCTAGATGGATCGAGATTAAAAATTGGAGGATTAGAAATGAGATGGTGTTCCCTTATTTTGCTATTAATGTCCGGCTCAGTGTTTGCACTGGAGAAATGGGAAACTGCGCTACCATTGCCTGAATCTATCAAGCAGACGCTCCTATTAATAGATAAGCCAGAAACGACTTATTATGAGCATGAAATAGCAAAGCTAAAAGGATGGGCCGGAGATTGTTTTAAAGAATTAGACGAGAACAAAGAAACGGATGACGCGGGTAGACCAATTTTTTCAAAAGGTTACATGAGAATAACTTATTCAGTGCCAGACAATCGAGCTATCGCTGAGTTTTCAGGGCATCATGCCTTTTTAAGGACTAATTGGTTTAATTGCAAACTAAGTGATAGTGAACTAGCCAAGATAAATGCGCAGGTGTTACGTAGTTTGGAGTCAGCGTATGAGTCCGAAATAAAGGACAAAAAGGCGCTAAGTGATGCAACCAAGCAATGGAATGTTTATCATCAAGAGAACTGGTTATATGCTACCGTTATGACAATGGATGAAGACAAGCCACGCGAGTGGTTTCTGGGCTATGACACAGAAACCCAAAAGATGTTCATCTGGTTGACTAATCCAATGGATGAATTTGGGGCTCCGATAGGGTCTCATGTACAGAAGGGTTACTTGGATTTTTGTAACGGTGATAAACGAAAAATAAAACTTCCAGTTGACGCCGAAGCCATGGGTTTTGAAATCCTTTGTATTATTGACGAAAAGGACGGGCAGTGGATTGCACAAACGATTTTGGTTGTAGGTAACGAGCAAGATGAAAACAAATTAATTCAAAAGTTTAAGTCTAAGAATTATGTGAATATTAACAATATGCGGATTTCGGCCAAAGGTTTTACTAAAGCTTATAGTACGATAGCGACTTACCACCAATAACTTTCTTAACCTGCAATTAAGCTTTGATTGCAGGTTAACGTGCTTGTCCTATAGTCCATATATTGCGTTTATTTATAAGGATGTGAAATGAAAAATAACAAATGGTTATTTTGTGTGACGCTTTTATTAACTCTGTATTATTCTAATGCTGTAAATGCGGAACGAGGAAGAACCCGTGGTGTGCAGCAAACCTACATAAATGATAAATATGGTGAAATTACGAATGAGATGGAAATACCTTGTGCGTGCCAGTTTGATGAACATCGTTCCACAGCGCCAAAATATTTGAAGTATAACGGTTACCTTTGGGCTTGCATGAAGTTTGATAACAATGGATATTGCCTAGAAACAGAAAGAGTTAAAAAAGCCAATGTTTTTCAACCATAATATTTTTGTTTTAATGACTTTACTTTTTGTTTAGCTTGCAGGCCGCATCGGTGAGTAAGTGACCTTTCCACTACAACAAATCAGCGCTTAAGAATCGACTTAATATCTAGAGCGTTTCATTTTTGTATCTTCATGATGACTGTTATTACGCTCATACTTGGTAAAGTGCCTGTCCTTTTACGCTTTCTTTTACGCTTTCAGAGTAGTCCCTTTTATTCATAGTTAGGTTCGTTTATCCACCAGTTTTACCAAATTTAAAAATATGATGAAATACTATAAAATAATATCCAGGGTGAAACGGGGTACATCATTAACGTACTTAGATTAAAAGACCAGCTTGATTGTAATTCATTAGGATGATTTATCCCGTTGAAATCAATTATCTCGGACTCTAATATGTCACTAAAATTGTAGCCAGTTATAACAAATTCTTCGCCATTATGGGCCAAAAAAACAGGGTTATAGGATGTACCCAAATCTGGATGCCTCACGAGAATACGTTTCAATGTTAGTTTTGTTCCACAGGGTAATTTCTTAATAGATGTTAAGTCTTCTGGGTACTTCGTGTAGTTAGACGGTGCAATTGAACCATAGGTGAACCCGACAAATTTTTTAGGGTAATATCTCGCGTCCCAATCACATGCCAATGTTATTTCGTCGCCTATAGAGGGGTAGATAAGTGTGTTTTCTGAGTGATCGGAGAAAAGAAAATACCCAGGCATAAGAGCAAGCGAAACAACCAAAAGTTTGAGCTTTATAGATGAAATTTTCTTATAAATTAAAAACGCACCAATAAATACGAAAGGGACGGACATCAGAGGCCCCGTGAACCCTTGATTAACCGAACCTGCCATAATGAAGGTAAAACATATGCTCAACCCCAGAATAAGGCGAATAGTAGACCACTTTTTTTGCATGAAAAATGTCCTTTCCTGTTAAGTCAGTAATCACAACTGGGTCAGTTATACTTCCTATCTATTTAATTTGCGTTATCTAGCCCTTAAACTTAATATGCAACACTACACCACGTTTTACGGCATAAAACTTTGATCGTTCTCTATTTCTGTACTGGCAAAATACCGTGTCAGGATCAGTTGCATGAACCTTTTACTCTTGGCGCATAGGTGTCAGCTTCTTGTTGGTTTTGTATATGTGCGGAATCGGCTAGAAACTATTCTCTATGTAGGCGCAGAAGGGCTTAAAGAGCGAACCAAGCGTACAACATTTATCCGAGTACAAGAACAAGAGAACAACGTTTACAGTAAAGAGTAAATCTCGCAGTAGTCGTAAAACTTTGCACAAAATTGAGCAAGTGGCGACTATGTGCTGATCTAGGTTGTGCAAGAAAGCAGCTTACTCCGTTAAAGAGAGTGCAGTTTTTCCCTCTAGTCATAAAAAAGCTCCAATCGATACAAACATGGATTAGAGCTTAATTGCGAGAATATCCTTTAGAGCAGGTACGTTGTGTCTCTTTTGTCCAAATATTGTCGAGAGTAAGAATTTAAAAGGCGGTACCGGCCCTATTAGATGATCCTGTCCAAAACTAAGGTGCCATTGAACAGGTAAACGTTGCCTCAACTAAAGTATCCTCTGTATTCCCACCTGACTTAGTTATCATAGACGCTAAAATAGCGTTCTCTTTCCCTTTGATTTTAACGAAATGGCTTTCTTTGACAGAGTCATTCTCTTTCCAAACTAAGGTTCCCGATGAATTCACTTTCCATGTGACGTTATTCGTTTCCTCAGTATCGTTATACTTGATAGTACCGACATCACTTGAACGTAATTGAAGAGAAAAATTGTTATATGGTATGTTTTCTCCGCCTTTCGTTGTTGTTATAACAAATTCGCAAAGGTCATAATCTTCTCTGAAATTATAAAAATCATCAGAACGCGTAACGGATATTTCATTTAAATCACCAAGCAGAAGAGTAGAACCTGATTCTTCAAGTACATTCACTTCAGTCGTGGTAGAAAAACGGCCAATCCGTGCAAAGCTATATGAACCTTCGTCCTGATCGACGAAACTGAGATCACCCCAAGGATGAACGGTTATGGTTTCTCCTTCTTGGTCAGACATGTCTTGAGCATTGTAAAGTCCTCCTTCACCATCAGAATCAACACCCGCACTTAACGTTCTGAATTGATCTGTCCCCTCTAATCGGTAGGTTCCAAATTCCCCAGAATAAGCTTGCGCTGATTCGCCAGAATACAGCTCTTGGTTATTGGTATGAGCAATAATATATTCAGTCGTTGAGACAAATGTGAGAATATTCCAATTATCAGCATCTTGTTCATGCATACTCCATGCACCAATTAATGAGTTATCATCACTAGTAATACGGGTAAAAGTGAACGCTCCTTCTCCCGGTGCAGTAAAGTTAAGATCGTTTTGCTCAACTGAGATAGTAGTAGAAGGCGGTAGGTCAGATAATCCACCTGAAGAATCAGACTCGCCAGTAACATTAACAAGAAAACCACCCGTTTCAAGGTCCCAAGTATAGGTGCCATACTCTACAGAGCCTGCTTCCTGATCGCCATCATCACTGTGTTCATGAATAATAATGTATCGAGCCTCATCGATAAAGGACAGTACATTGCGTTTGTTTTTCCCTTCAGATAACACCCATGACCCAAGTAGAGTGCTCTTGAAGTGATTTTGCGCATCCTCTTTGCTAACAATCGTAAGACCTAAACCCGATAACCTACTGGCTACATCAGTATCAAAACTTACAGATGTAAGATCTATTCCACTCGCATCAGTAAACGCGGCAGTGGTTACCTCATCAATGGTAATTCCATTTTCTGGGTTACCATCTTTATCTAGTGTTTGTAATATTTGTAAGATATTGGTCTGTGTAGTCGGCTCATCGCTCATATCCATAGGCGTAATTATGCCGCTGGCTAACACGGGAGGAAATTCTAAATCGTTAATAAAAAAGGTGACCGTTTCTCCATCAACATAATCGTACTCGCCAAGTTCATTGGTTGTGCCTTGTTTTGTTTCAGTTCGATATGATATACCTCCTACAGGGCTATCAACAAACATCCCGGTTAATGTCGCACTGCTCCCTGAATTATTGTTATCACTGTTATTGTCATTGTTGTCATCACTACCGCCACAGCCAACTAATATACTCGTTAACGTAAGCGCTAAAAATAATGTTTTCATTACCTTCCCTTCTATGTTTTTAAATTAGAGATATTTTAAGGCTAATAATTATCAGCAATTCAAAATGAAAATGAGCCATATTTGTGTTGAATTACTGGCGTATATAAAAGAGCAGTGTGTGATAGTAAGATTGGTTATTCATCACCCAAATGGGTGATGAATAATTAAAACATGAGTATAAATTGAGTTAGATCAATAGTCTGCGTATTTAGGTTACCCCGTTCACTTCTAATTCGAGTGGAACTCGGTGAAGGGAAAGGACATCTTTGGATACCTGAACGCTTCAAAGGTATTATTGCCAACAATCATTTGAAAATGCCACAGTAGGAAAGACCCACAAATACATTGTTTCGTTTCGGTTTACCAACGAGGAACACCAGTTCATTCTGGTGGGTTGATTTCAGGGATTATTGACGTGCCATTCGCACTGATTTTTCTCTGTTTGGTTGCGTATGTTGGTGGGGGATTAGTGTTAGTTCCTATTGCTGTATGGCTTGTCATCTTTCTTTTTGTTTGGGGAAGTTCTTTTCGAACTAAGCAATTGAATGAGGCAACAGCAAAACAGGAATCTCTACGTTCTTCATTCCTTATGGTAATGACCAAAACGTTGCAGGGCATAAAGCGGCAAGCCGTTGAATCGCGTATCTATAGTCAGTTTAAACGCATCAATTATGAGCGCTCTCTTAGTAAAGTATCAGAAGAGCAACAAAGCGCTTTCGCTCAAGAGTGTATTCAACTTGCATCATTGGCAACATCGGTAGTATTGGTGATTGTTGGTAGCTTGTGGGTGTTGGATGGACAACTCACAACCGGTGGTCTTGCGCGTGTTCAATTTTATCAGGTCGGGCTGTTGCACCATTAAGTGCGTTGGTTGGCCTGCGTGTAAAGTTGAATGCAATGCACAGTGCTAACCAAGTAATTGAGATGGTAAAAGCGGCAAACGACAATGATGACGAACTTGTTAAGAATCTAAATGTTGATTCTAAAATTGGTGCAATTGAGTTGGTTGACGTAATAATTGATCGCTTTGGACACCAGTATAAAGTATCTGGAGATTATCACTCGGGTGATGTCGTTTTAGTACAGAGCGATATCCGGCATATTGCTAGTCATATACTTGCGGCAGTTTCTGGCAACTGAGATACACTGTTGCCGCCGCTATTATCCGTCGCGATAATCGGAATAACTAACGTTTCATGCTCGCCAACGGCTAAGTGGTCAAAAGATTTATCACTTGGGTCTACGGTGTAACTGCCATCGGGATGTAATACAAAACCCGAGTGTGATAATGGCGTGCTATAGGTGACAGTATCTCCATGATCGATATCAGTTGAGGTAATTTGACCGGTAATCGGTGGTTGACCCTCGTCGACTGTATTTGAACTAATGAGGCCGATAACTGGAATATCGTTGGTGCCATTAATGGTGATAGTTATTTGATGTGGTGAACCATCAGTAGACTGGATAGCAATGATATCAGTAACGCTTGACCCTTTCCCTAAAGCTTGCACAATTGGATTGTTGTTGTCTAAGTTGTAGGTCCAAGCACCACTATCAGACAGGTGAGGCGTACCCAATGTGCTCACAATATCGGTATCTGAAAAATGTGCTTCACCAGCGTCGCTATCGATGATATTCAATTTCCCGAACGCAGATAAAACTCGTTCTTGTCGTGAACTATCTCGTTAAGGCCTACTATTTAAACAAGAAACAAAATGACGATATAACGAAAGCCGTTGAGAATTAGTATTTTTCCTAACGTGTCATCAAAAAAAACCGCTATAGGCGGGTTTTCTACCATTGATGGTTTAAATTGTAGAGCGTCGCCTGCGATTTAATGTCTTCGATAAATTCCTCAACCAAATACGGCCTCTGGCTACTTGCTCTAGTCCAAATTCCAATGTGGAAATGCCAAATAGGTTCTTTGAGGACCACTTCTACAATATTACGGTCACTTAATTTATTCAATACTGTGTTAGAAATGCACATTAAAGCATCGTTTTTCTCGACCATTGTTAAGGCGACTTCAAGAAACTGAGTTTCCAAAATAAAATTAACATTTTTCACTTTTTCTTTATCTAAATATCGGTTTATATGATCGAGCATCTCTTTTGAATGTTGAAAGCCAACCCAAGGATAGTGCTGTAAACCTACCAATTGCGTAACACCAGATTGGGCTAATGGATGTTGTTTATTGGCAATAATACAGAAGCGAGTAGGAATCAAAGGGATAAAATTGAGTTCATCATAGCCAGAAACTAGGTTGCCGTTGTCTCTACCAAGTGCCAGCTCCAATTCACCGTTTATCAGTTTCGGAAGAAGTTGCGCAATGGTATTGGATTGGATCTCCATATGAACGTTGGGATATCGAAGAAAAAATTTGGAGATCATGGCGTTGATGGGCATTTCCCAGGCAGGACCAGCACCGATGCGCAATTCTTGCTTCTCGCTGCCTAACGAATCGAGGTCTTTCTGAAGCGCGTTCATTTCGTGTTCGATTCTTAACGTGCGTTCGAACACTATTTTGCCGGCTTCTGTTAGTTCAACACCTCGAGCTCCTCGCCTTAGAAGTGAAGTTTGATATCTTTTTTCCAACAGCTTGATGCTCTTACTTAAAGCTGGTTGAGTTACCCCGAGTTTTAAACTGGCCTGAGATATACTTTGATGTAATGCGACTTCTTTGAAATGAACTAAAACCTTTTCCATAACTTTATTCTTCAAGAGTACAATGACGTTATAATACATTGATGAGAATAAATTTATTTTAACTTGCACAACTTATTAAGATTGAGAGATCAAATGAAACAACTTTCTATCATTTAAATAAGATCATTACGAGAGAAATAACAATAATGATAAGGGTTAATATATAAACATGTTTATCTTTTATCTTTTTCATTAATTTCATTGATATAGGAACACCAATAAATGCCCCTAATGACATAAGTATTGCTGTTGTCAAATCGCTTTGACCACCTCTACTATAATTTAGTGCAGTTAAACTGGAAAGAATAAGCGCCATCACTAGCGATGACCCGACGGATTTTTTAATTCCGACACCAAGTAAGGTATTAAATGCGGGCAATAACATCACGCCTCCACCCACACCCGTCGACCCCATAATTGTACCGCAAGTGGCCCCAGCTGAAACGGCCATCTTGTTTGAGTGCACACGACCAGATTGTCGGCTAGCGCATTGTCTATATTTATTGTAAATAGAGACTAAGGATAAGAGCATTATACCAATGATTGCAAACTCGATAGCGCTATTAATGGTCGTAGATAGGGCAGGGATACGGTAAAGATGGATAATCAACTCAGTGGTTATAAAGGTAGCAGGGAGGGCGCCTAACAGCATCCACCTTAGTGCCTTCCAATCGACATTTCCAACCATTATATGCGAAATACCAGCATTCGCTTTGACGATGGAAGAGATAATACTTGCGGTCCCGACAGCCATAATCGTATGCATGCCAAATATGACCTGAAGAATAGGAATAATTAAGACACCGCCCCCAACGCCTGTTAATCCAAGACATAAGCCTATGAGCGACCCCAATACTACTTTCATTAGGCTATCAACATTGAGCAATATTAATAAATGATCCACATAATCCTCGTCGCTAATTCGTAATACGTTGCTATTTATGACGTAATGTTTAAGTCATAATAAATAAAGAAATTGTACTTCGTTGCCAATATGAGGTTATTCTATAGGAGCACGAGTTCATCGATTATGTCGTGTGACATAATTGGAGAATAAATTATTTTTATGCGAACGAGAGACTATGACAATTGAATTAGATGCGGTTGTAAAGCGACTCAGTGAGAATACTAAAATTCATCAAGATAATTTTGAGAAGAACCAGATTATTTATCGTGCAAACCAAATCGCCAATGGATTTTATTTATTGGATTCCGGAATAGTTGGCTTGTATAAGAATACGGAAGCCGGTAAAGAACACTTGATTCGGGTGTATGGTAAGGGTGATTTTTTCGGTTATCGCTCGTTGTTTAGTCAAGAAGCGTATCACCTTACTACACGTAGCCTAACACCAAGCAATGTTTACCACATTCATATTTCACGTATCGAAGAACTTTATCAAAACACGCCCGACCTCTTAAATTTCTTAGTTAAATCCGTGTGTAGAGAGTTAGGAGAAGCAGAAAGTAGGCTATCTAATGTGGCTGGCTTTGGTGCGAAAATCCGAGTGCTAGATTCAATTATTGATCTGTTCGGACGCTTTAGTGATTATCCATGGACGGCAAGAGAGATCGCAGAGTTTTCCGGGACAGAAGCACAAACCGTGATTCGTTTCTGTCGCCTCTTAAAAGATAAGGGATTACTCGATCCAAACATACGTGGCATCGCCCCCGTTAATCTGCATAATCTCTCTCAATTTAGAGCCAAGCTTGTCAGCGATTGATGATCGTTATTTTCCACAGCATTGCTTAAACTTTTTGTTTGAACCACATGGACATGGGTCATTTCTACCGACCTTTTCAGTAGTAGAGACACTATTTTTAAGCTGCATTTCATGTTGGTGTACCTGCCACATGATGTCACTTGCAGGGCGACCAGACTCAACTAAATCGCGCATTGTGGCCATGTAAGGGGCGGTATATTTGAAAAAGTGCAAATAACCATCACATAAGTAATTGTGATTAGGTACGCCACTTTCTGACAATATAAATCTATGTTTAGGGCAACCACCATGACAAGCAAAACGAAACTCGCACGTTTTGCATTCTGGTGTCAATCTCGATTTTTTAGACTGACCAAATGCAATGGCTTGGTCGCTTTGATTCATCTCTTTGATTGATATTTCGTGTATGTTACCAAGCTTATATTCAGGATATACGTAGTGATCACAGCTGTATAAATCACCGTTGGCTTCTAGAGCGAGTGCTGTTCCACATGTTGGGGAAAATACACACACACCTCCAGGTTGTTTACACCAGTTGGCTAATGCGGTATCGAATGTCTGAATAAATACGGTGCCAACGTCTTTTCTTACCCACTCATCAAATACCTGGTTAAGAAATTCACCATATTGCCATGCAGGTACCGACCAACTTGTCACATTAGATTCGAGCGGTGAATCAGGGTGAATCAAAGTGAGTTGATCAGGGTTCGAGGATTTGGTCTGTTGTTCAACCAAGGGTATGAATTGCATGAACTTAGAGCCTATTGTTTTTAAAAAGTGATAGACCTCTTTTGGGTGCCGAGCATTGATGTTATTTACGACGGTCAAAGTATTAAAAGCGATGTCGTGATGAACAAGTCGTTTGATCGCTTGCATCACTCTATCGTGTGTCGCTTTACCTGATCTTGTTACTCTATAGGCATCGTGCAGCTCTGCTGGACCATCAATGGAGAGGCCAATCAAGAAATTGTGACGTTTGAAAAATTCACACCAATCGTCGTCGATCAAAATGCCGTTGGTTTGAAAGGCATGATGCACTCTTTTATTTCCTTTGTGTTTATCGACAAACTGAATGGCTTTTTGATAAAACGCTATCCCCATTAAGGTCGGCTCACCACCTTGCCAAGCAATATCAACATCTAGGCCTTGCTGCGCATCTATCTGCTGTTTAATGAAAAGCTCTAACGTTGTGTCGTCCATTTTCCAGTTTTCATTTCGTTCTGGGTAGAGCTTCTCTTTCTCTAAATAAAAACAGTATTTGCAATCGAGATTGCATACAAAACCAGATGGTTTTGCCATAACGTGACAGTTGGTAGGAAGGTTTTGAGTGGCCATTGTTTTCAATTAGACTCCTTTTATAAAGAGATGACAGCAGAGGGTTAATAGGAAAAAAGTTATAGCAGTATGTATACTTGAAATAAGCGAGTTAAAGCCAGCTTTTTTTAAAAAACTGGCTTTATTAAAAAATAACTTGATGTAACCCAAGATGAGGTTAACTTAATATAGGTTTTAGCATCTGCATATCTTGATTATGCTGCATTGGCAGGTGTTCCATATTGTGTAATCGGAACGATGCCCAATAACCCGCCCAACGAGGATCGGAACTGAATATTTCGGCGCCTTTATCTATTACTGCCTGTTTAATATTGTCGAATTCCTCAAGGTAAAAAAGGTTAACTTGATCATCGATATCTAGGTCATAAAGTTCTTGATACCCTGTAGAGGTATTGTAACCGTAGAACCAGCGACGGTTATCTAACTCGATTTGGAAACCCGCACCAAGGTTCATGCCGACGTGCATGCCTGTTTGATATACTTGGGTTAGTGGCCTACGTTCTTTTCCTTGTGTAAGAGGAAGCAAATTCCCCCCTTCCATATCGCTTGGTGTGTCTATACCCGCGACATTTAAAACGGTTGGTGCAACGTCTAATGATGAAACCAATACTTCGCTATCTTTAATCGCTGATGCGCAGGATTGTGGAGGCTTAACATACAAAGGAATAGAAAATATATCAGGTTGAAAATAGACACCTTTGTCAGCCATACCCATTCTTCCGTTCATGTCTCCATGATCGGCTGAAAATATGACCAAACTGTCCTGCCAAAGCCCGGATGATTTCAGGTAATCAATGAGTTTACCGACGCCATAATCGACGACTTCTACCTGAAGTAAATGACCCGCTATGTAATCCACTAACGTCTGCTTGTCGTAGATCCCCCAATATTTCCTATAAAGCTTGTAGATAGGATTATTTGGGAGATCATCACTGGCCATTAGGCGACGAAAGCTCTCTGGTATTTCGATCGCCTGCCTAATTTCCTGATAACGCTTTTCAAAACCAGCCGGAATAGAGTAGGGCTGGTGTGGGTCAAAAAAGTCCAGTTGACTAAAAATCGGCTTTGTTGGATCTTGGCGTTTGGCGGCTTTTATCTGGCGGATGGTCAGGTCAGCTAAGAACGTAGAATAGTGAGCATCAACTGGGAATGGTTGGCCATCTTCTTGCTCGATCCATCCGCCGAATGAATTACCAACGTTCACCATATCCGACTGCAATCCGTACAGCTCCCGTTTGTATACTGGCGGCAGAACCCCCATCGAGTCGATATAGTCGATATACCGGTCATCATCTAATACGGGTGGTCCCCAACGATCCCACGCGTGAACGTTTTCGCCAAAGGTTTCGACAAATTTAGCGACGCCCACGTGGCATTTTCCTGCGTGTTTAAGCGTGTAGCCCTCAGATTTAAGGTAATCTTGAAAAATAGTATCACTCGTCTCTAGATCGACTTGCGACCCACACGGTGCTCTTTCGCCATTGGTTAAGTATGGGGGATGTTGGCCAGTAAACAGTGCCGCTCTAGCTGGTCCGCATAAGGGACTTGGGGTAAAAGCCCGGTTAAATTTAGTCCCTTCTTGCGCTATTTGATTTAGATTTGGTGTGTGGATAACATTCGATAGCCGTCTGGCATCGTTGTAACAATCTGGCGAGATCATATCAACGGTTATTAAGAAAATATTAGGCTTATTAGCAACGTCAAAGGTCTTGTAGGCACCTTTACGCGACTTCCTATTTAGGAATTTGGTATCGCCAGTCATAAAAGAGTCCTCACTGGATAATTGTAATTAATGAGCCTGAATCGCAGTTTCAATGCTTGTCCAGAATGCAGAGACGGGCTCGTTGATTTTATTGGTTTTCAGCGAGAGAAGACGCTGATGGTGATGTTTTTGATAACCAAATTCTTCGAGCCACAAAACAAGACATTCCGAAAAGCGCTAACACAAGAAGCACCTTGGTAAGACTACCATTCTCACCGAGAATACCGATATTAGAGAATATGGTGTAAAGCAGGGCTAACAACCCAATAACCGTCCAGCTCGCGTGTTTTACGTACTTCCATTCCGTCACTTCAACCTGTTCGGTATACTTCTGTTCGAATGCGCTCTCTAATGGTTTGAGATAACGAACTACCATCATGATTGAGACCATCCATAAAAAATTAAGACCAACAACGTGGAGCCAATGCAATTTGACAAAACCTAGGTCATCCTTAAGCACGAAGTGAGCAATATAAAAACTCGCCATACCAATTGGCAGCGCAATGTATGCAGCAAGTGCTGGAGTACGTTTAGATACGATACCAACAAGAATCACGGTTAGAATTGGCACATTAATCACGGCCATAATGGTTCGCATTAGCGTATATAAGCCATCCGCTTGCGCAATAAGTGGTGCGATACAAACACAAATGGCAATCGTAATTGAACCAAAGATCTTACCTATCCGAACCGTCTGTCTATCAGATGCATCCTTGTTGATTATTCCTTTATAGATATCAAGGCTTACAAGCGTTGATAGGCTGTTTACTCCACTGTTAAAAGAGCTCATAACGGCGCCGAATAGTACCGCACCAAAGAAACCCGTTAACCAGGTGGGAAGCACTTCTCTAACCAAGGTTGGATAAGCCATATCTTTAGCAAGAATTTCCAATCCTTCCGCTGAAATCCCTCTAACAGGTACAGAGATCATTCCGCGTTGATGCATGTGCCAGGCAATAATGCCAGGTAGAACCAGCATCATGACACCAAAAACTTTCATAATTGCCGCTGCCAGAACGCCTTTTTGTCCCTCCGCTAAGTTTTTGGCACCCAATGCTCTCTGAACAATGGCTTGATTGGTACACCAGTAAAAAAGGTTGATTAGTAAAATGCCAGAGAATAATGTATGCCAAGGAATCGCCGCCCCATCTGAAACACCCGCTGCTTGCATCCGTTCTGGTGACTCAGTAATGACGATATTAAAGCCTTCAATCATGCTGCCATCACCAAGCTGGGTTAGGGCAAGTACAGGGACTAAAAACCCCGCGAATAGCAGGCCCACACCGTTTACTGTATCTGAAACTGCAACTGCCTTAAGCCCTCCGAAGACGGCGTATAAACCACCCATAATACCGAGGCTGATAACCATTATCCATGTTGCTATGTTTTCAGATACCCCCAAAATTTCAGCGACATTGAACAGCTTTCCTAAGGTAATTGCGCCTGCATAAAGTACAAATGGTAGGAAGCCAATTACAATTGCGTAGATAAAGATAAATGACGCGACACTTCTCATTCGCTTGCCGTATCTAGCTTCTAGAAACTGAGGCACTGTGGCGATGCCACCGCGTAAGAACTTAGGAAGAAAAACAACGGCAAGTACTATCATTGTTACCGCGGCTACGGTTTCCCACGCCATAACGCTTGCGCCATTTGCGAAGGCGTTGCCGTTGAGCCCTGTTAATTGCTCTGCAGAAATATTGGTTAGAAAAAGCGAACCTGCAATAACGAACCATGGAAGACTTCGACCGGCTAAAAAATAACCTGTTGTTTCGTTTAAATTTTCATCTTTAGTAACTCGGTATGATATCCAAGCTACTAACAGTGTAAATATAATAAATGACCCAATGGCAATCATAATATTATTCTCCGTGTGTGAAGCACTTTTATTCCGTTCTATGTGCTTTTATTGTAAGGGTAATTAAGGTTAGGGCGATGTTCTAGTGATTAACTTTAAACTTGCCAACTCTCGTTAATATTCGTTAATAATAAAGAGATACGTCACGTTATTAGTCATTCAGTAAAGGATTTCAATCACCTTGGGTCTAGTATTGGTTAGAAACGACATCATGTAGATGTAGTTAACGAACCGATTCATGTATAAAACGAAACTATGAAGAATAATCCTTTAGTAATTCGAAAAAGTGTGAGCTGTACAGGTATTTCGATACGTTCATTTTGGGATGTCAATGGTGATAAGGGTTATCAGAACCTTTGGCCAAGAGATCGTAAACTTCCTTACGCAGACAATACCTTGGTTGTTGTTTACACAGAGAGTGGTCAGGGGGTGATAAATGTAAAAAACGCAGATAGCATCCATATCAGGGGGAATAGTTTAATCTTTCTTGAGCCACAATCTATTCTGAGTTACGGCTGTACAGGATTGGCATGGAAGTTATATTGGGTAGAGATATTTATAGATGAGGATGAAAAAAAAGTCATTCCTTTTAATAATATTATTAATATAGAAAACAGAGTTCATTACGAATTACAACTGGAGGAGTTGAAGAAGCAGTTGAATTATAATGAGACTTACCATAACTCATATGCAGCAGCGATATTTACTAAAGTATTTTACGAATGGTTAGTTAATGCCAATTTCAAAGATAAGACACCACAGCAAAGGATCATCGACACCGTAGTAGACGAAATGTATCACCGAATTGCGGAAAATTGGACCGTTAAAGAGATGGCTTATTTTGTTGGTTGCAGTGAGCAACATATGCGCAAGTTATTTACCAAACATACAGGAAAGTCACCGAAAGATTATTACATGACGATTAAACTTGAAATTGCGCATACTCTTTTAAGAAAGGGCACGCACAATATTACGCAATTAGCTTATGAACTTGGTTACACTGACGCGTTTCATCTGAGCAAAGCCTTTAAGAAAAAGTTTAACATTTCTCCCTCAGAGGTCGTGCCTCACCATACTAGTGAGGCACGAAATCTACTCGAGTCATGAATTATGGAGAGGATTAAAGCGACTAATCTCTCAGTTCTCTTCTTAAGATTTTTCCGACGTTGGTTTTTGGCAGTTCTTCCCTAAATTCAATGATTTTTGGAATTTTATAGCCAGTCAAATGTTGGCGGCAGTGTTTCTTTATATCTTCTGCCGTCACAGGTGCACAGGTGACAACAACAAGTTTAACTCTTTCTCCAGCAACATCGTCTAGTACGCCAATTGCGGCTGCTTCAACGATCTTAGGATGCAGAGTAGCAACCTCTTCAATTTCAGTAGGAAAGACATTAAACCCTGAGACGAGGATCATGTCCTTTTTACGGTCTTCAATAGAGAAAAAACCTTGGCCATCCATTCTGCCGATATCACCAGATCTTATCCAACCGCCATCTTTTAAGGCTTCCTTGGTTTCGAGTTCCTGTTGCCAGTAGCCTTTCATGACTTGATCACCACGAATTTCAATTTCGCCAATCTCTCCGGCAGGAAGTTCTTTGCCTTCTTCATTGACTATTCTTAGCTCGGTACTAGGTAAGGGCACCCCGATAGATGGAACAAAGGACTGTTGAGTATGGACGCCACCCGCAACGACAGGGGAGCATTCAGTCAAGCCGTAACCTTCAACGACCGGCATTCCTGTAATTCTTTGCCATTCGTCCGCTACATGTTTTTGTGTCGCCATTCCACCTGCAATAGTGAAGTTAGCATGGCTGAAGTCTAGTGCTCGAAAGCCAGCATGGTTGTTTAACCCATTGAAGAGCGTGTTAAGACCGAACATCATGGTGAAAGGATATTTCTTTAAATCGTTAACAAAACTATCCATATCACGAGGGTTCGTGATAAGTAGGTTTGTGCCGCCAAAATACATGATCAACATCATACTGACTGAGTTAGCAAAAATGTGATAGAGAGGCAAAGGTGTGACGGCGTGTTCGTTCTCGACTAACGTTCGAGGTGAAAAATGCGCATTAACCTGTAGAACATTTGCAACAATGTTGCGATGCGTGAGCATGGCCCCCTTTGCCAGTCCTGTTGTGCCGCCGGTGTATTGGAGGTAAGCGAGATCACTGTTTTCAATACGCGGAGGATTCAGTGTTAGGCTTTTACCTTGAGTTAAGGCTCTTTTGAACGAGATGGCACCAGGTAGATTATATTTGGGTACCATTTTTTTAACATACTTAACCGCAAAATTAACCAGCGTACGCTTGTATGGTGCAAATTCGTCACCTATTCGGGTTAGAATAACATGTTCTAAACTGGTTTGGTTGATGACTTTTTGAAGATTGTTGCCGAAGTTTGTCACCGCTACAATGGCTTTTGCGCCTGAGTCGCGTAACTGATGTTGAAGCTCTCTCGGCGTATAGAGAGGATTAACGTTTACTACCACCAATCCTGCTCTGAGAGAACCAAGAATAGCGATGGGGTATTGAAGAAGATTTGGCATCATTAATGCGATGCGGTCACCCTTTTTCATTGCCAATTTCACTTGCAAATAAGCAGCAAAAGCCGTCGCTTTTTCATCCAGCTCCCTATAGCTAAGCGAATGCCCCATATTAATGAAAGCGGCTTTGTCTGGATGCTTAGCGAATACGTCTCGGAACATATCCGTAATATTTTGATACTTATCGGCATCGATAGACGCAGGGACGTCTTTCGGGTAGCTGTTAAGCCATGGTTTTTGTTCTGCGTACATTGTTATATTCTTCCTGCCATTTTTACCCGCATAGGGTAACGTATTCGCAATTCAAACAATAGAGCAAACGTACTAACTGAGTGTTTATCAACCAGTTTCTGTCAATATTTTAGAGGTAAATCCGGTGACATTCGATTGAATTATTTCGTGCTTAGACTAAAGTGGTATTTTCTATTTGTTGTTTCTAGGTTAAAAATAACCTTACTATCTTTAAGATTATTAGTGAAACACAACAAGAGGGTTGGATTATGGAATTGAAGCAAGACCCAAGATGCTACACTGATGTGTGTGTAAATGGACTTTGGTATCACTATGATCATTGCGGCATTAAAGCGTATGTATTGAGAGGGGGAGCGTCTCCAGAAATTATGCTTGAGCGTGAACCAAAAACAGAAAACGAGTTAGTCTTAATGCTTAAAAATATGACGCCCAATTTTTAGATTATTAATACAATAAAAAAACCGAGCTTTTTGACAGGCTCGGTTTTTTATTGCGTGTTCGATTAGTCTTGTAAATTAATTATTCGCATGGAGGTGCCATGTGTATAACCGCCAAACCTCCGAGCGAGGTTTCGCGGTACTTCTTATTCATATCTTTTCCGGTTTGATACATAGTATCAATAACTTTATCCAAAGAAATTAAGCATTTGCTGTTTCTTTTTAGTGCCATTCTTGAGGCGTTAATTGCCTTCACCGCCCCCATTGCGTTTCTCTCAATACAAGGCACCTGAACCAGTCCACCAATGGGGTCACACGTCATTCCTAAGGAGTGTTCCATGGCTATTTCAGCGGCAATGCAAACTTGTTCGTTGGTACCACCGCGTAAAGCGGTTAATCCAGCTGCAGCCATTGAAGATGAAACCCCTATTTCTCCCTGACACCCAACCTCTGCACCAGAAATGGACGCATTCATTTTATACAACATCCCAATAGCACCAGACACAGCAAGAAAATCTTTGATCTGTTTAAGATCTAACTCTTTGATAAAAGTGTGATAATACATCAATACTGCGGGAATAACGCCAGCGGCACCATTGGTTGGTGAGGTGACGACTTGTCCACCTGCGGCATTTTCCTCACTAACCGCGAAGGCATACACGTTTATCCAATCCATTATCTCCATTGGGTCACTATGCAGAGAATGATTAGCCTCAAGGTTTTTATGTAAGGCCGGGGCTCGTCTTGTTACATTGAGTCCACCGTCAAGAATACCTTCTGTCACTAATCCACGTTCGACACAATTCGTCATTATTTGCCATATTTGACGTGCTTTATCATCGATTTCTTCTTGAGGTCTAAATGCTAATTCATTTTTTAAAACCAGTCCGCCCAAGCAGAAACCGTTGGTCTCCGCTTTTAGCAGTAATTCTTCTGCTGAAAGGAATGGATACTCAACCTTAACAACGTCTTTACTCGATCCGTTGGTTAACTCAGATTCAGTAGCAATGAACCCTCCACCGACGGAATAGTAGATCTCTTTTGAAATAAGTTTATTGCTTCCGTCAAATGCAGAAATGGACATGCCATTTTCATGCAAAGGAAGGTTCTCTTTGTGGAAAATGATGTTGTTATCGAAATCAAACGAGATAACGTAGTTCGGTGAAAGTGTGAGTGTGTTGTTGTCGATGTCAGAGCGTAGCAGCGCGTTCGCTTGTTCAATATGGATATTGTCTGGGCGGTTTCCCATCAAGCCAATGAGTGTCGCGCGGTCAGTATGGTGACCTCTGCCCGTTAAAGAAAGTGAACCATAAAGGTCAACCTTGATCGACGCTATCTGGCCAAAAAGACTTTCGATTTTTTGCCGAAATTCGAAACCTGCAATCATAGGTCCATTGGTATGAGAGCTTGAAGGGCCAACACCGATTTTGTAGATATCGAATATAGATAACATGATTTTACTCTCGAGGTGAAATCAGTGCGAATACTGATTTATATTTATAATGTGTATCGAAAAATAACGAGGGTTGATACTACAGTTCTGATCCAGAACAGTTCAAGAAACTTGTTACGTGGCTGTGACAGAGAATAACATACTCTACTAAAAATCACGTTTTAAACCCTGTATAGTAATATTCCTCTTTCCATATCAATGCTCATTCTTTGGTATGGTTTCAATTATAGACGTAGATTGCTTAAGTGGATAACAAATGCAGGTAAGTGAAATATTAAGTGGTGAATTGGCGACTGAATTTAAAACGGTGTCGGCAATGATGGAGATATACTGCAAAAAGTATCACGGTAGCAGGTCGAATTTATGTCAGAATTGCCGTGAACTCTTGACCTACGCAGAAACCAAATTGGACCGCTGTCCTTATGGTCAGGAGAAGCCTACCTGCAATAAATGTCCAATTCATTGCTATAAACCAGAACCCAAAGAACGTATGCGGCTGATCATGCGCTACTCTGGTCCAAGAATGCTATTGAAACACCCTATTCTTGCTGTTAGGCACCTTCGTCACGAAAAGCGCGAGGTACCTGAACAACCTAAAGTGAATGCATCTAATCGTCACACTCGACTAGAATTGGCCAAGCAGGAAGCGGAAAACAAAAAAGCTATGCGTGAGAAAGAGTAAGGTTGTTAACCCATTTTAGCTTCAAATAACGATGAAAGCAGAGTGAAAATTTTACAATTTCTTCGATGAGCAACATTGCATAAACCCAAGAAAACCCCCATTCTCCGATGAATGCACCATAGGCGGTGAAGGGAATGCCGACCAACCACATTGCGATAAAATCCATTCGCAGGCAAAACAGGTTGTCCCCGCCAGAACGCAATATCCCATTGATGATGATCAAGTTAAGCATTCTTAACCAGATACCGCAGCATAGGATAGAAATTGCGGGAAGTGATAGATGATAAAACGCTTTTCCATCCAGATTAAGTAGTGTGAGTAACCATTCTTTAGTAGCGAATAGAGTCACGCCAAGACTTAGGCCAAATATCAACACAAACTTTAACAGTATCCGAGTCAGTTCGACTGCTTGACCAAATTGGTCTTTGCCCAATGACTGCCCAATGAGGACGGAACAAGCAACAGAAAGACCAAAGAATGTTGCGTAACACAGCGATTCAAATGGCCCTAGCATGCTAAATACGGCAAGTTCCGTTGTTCCAATATGACCAAATATCATCTGGTAAGTTAACGTACCCACGGCCCAAAGCAACCCGTTGGATGCATTGGGTATAGCCAACTTACGATACGACGCATGTAACTTTTCAGTTGAGGTAACACGTTGAGAACTGAAGAGCCAATGGTGGCGGTACCTCATATATGAATACATCAAAGCGATCTGCACAAAACGGGCAATAGTGGTGGCTAAGGCTGCACCCGCTACACCCATAGGTGCGATACCAAAACCACCCTGTATGAGCCAAAAGTTAAGTACTATGTTTAAAAAGACCGTTAGAGCACCGACATAAAGTGGGGTGGTTGCATCTCCGCTAGACCGCATACTAGATTCAAGTACGATTACGAAGTGCGTTAATATCAATACAGGAAAACTGTACCACAGGTATTGAGACCCCAATTCTATTACGCGTAAATCCATGGTTTGTGCCTGCATAATAAACCCAGAAAATAGCGTAATTAGTACCGTAACGGGTAAAATAATTAGCGAGCCAACACGCATAGCATAAAGTGTTACTGATTTGGCCGAGTTTCGGTCATCTTTGCCCCAGTATTGCGATACCAATACACCATTCGACACACTTAACCCTGCCATAATCATAATGGCGACAAAATGCCATTTTGATGCAATTCCCACAGCAGCAGTTGCCTCTTTACCAAATTCACTAACCATGAGAACATCAGCAAGTGCGAGAATTGATACCAACGCGCTTTGTATCGCAACAGGAAGAGCGAGCTTGATTATTCTAGAAAATAGCTGCGGGTTGTTGGCTTGTACAGGTATTAAGTATGACATGAATCCTCCTTTTTAATAGAGAGAAATATAGACATATAAGAAGATAAATAACATGTCAAAAAAAAGCAAAAACCTGTTCAAATCCGTCATTAGTGATTTCGAGCCTCCAGTCGAATGGAAAGATTTTGTTTATCTCTCACCGGAATGTAGGGAGCGATTTTTAACGGTATCGGATATTCCAGAACTCAGTACTCAACATTTTTTCATGGCTGGATTAGCGGACTTGAAAGGGGGATATCTGGTTGAAAGAGACAGCGTTGACGTTCACACCCTGCTATTTACCATTGAAGGGGAAGGTAAGCTAACAACGGCAACAAGTGAAGTGGTGCTCAAACAAAACACACTGACTGTTTTACCTGCACATACTCCATTTCGATTTGAGTTAAATAAACATGATGGGCAATGGAAAATGGCCTGGGTTCTCCTTAATAACAAAGAAAAGTGGATTCAGATAGCCAAACTTGGTCAATCGGTTATACCCTTTAAGGACGCCGAACTTGTATGGGCACTGATGACGCTTTTGCACAGCGAAATAGAAGGTCGACCCGCTTACAGAAAGCTTATATGCAGCGAAATATCGAGTTTTTTAACGGGTGTTGAGTCCAAACCATTTAACTCTACCGCAAGAGTTCAGGCGCTATTTAATGAAGTTGGAGCACAACTTCACTTGCCATGGACCGTGAAAGAGATGGCTAACAGAACGTTTTTGAGTGAAGAGCAATTAAATAGAGTGTGTAAATCGCTTTATGCTAGCTCTCCCCAGAAAAAACTAATAGCATTACGCATGCAAAAAGCCGCAGATTTACTGCACAATAGAGAATGGTCTATTACCATGATCGCGCAACGTCTTGGATATAAAGACCCTTACAATTTCACCCACAGATTCAAGATGTTTTATGGTTGTTCTCCAAGAGATTACCGCAAACAAATTCATCAACAAAGAGAGTCATAATGGAGTCAGTTGCAATACTTGTAGATGTACAAAATATCTACTACACGACAAGGGATCGTTTTAATAGTCATTTTGACTACAATGCATTCTGGAGAAAAGCAACCGCGAATAGACAGGTAGTTGAAGCCAACGCTTACGCAATAGCAAGCAACAATCCCAAGCAGAGGCAGTTTCACCATATACTCCGTGGTATAGGATTTAACGTTAAGTTGAAGCCTTTTATTCAAAGAATGGACGGCTCTGCAAAAGGGGATTGGGATGTTGGGATAACACTAGACGCAATAGAGTTTGCGATGCAAGCAGATATCGTGATTCTTCTTTCTGGCGATGGTGATTTTGATTTGCTTGCACAACGAATCAGAGATAAATATAAAAAAGAAGTTGAAGTATACGGTGTTAAAGATCTTACAGCAAAATCTTTAATAGAAGCGTCAGATCGTTTTTATGAAATTGATGAAGATCTTTTAATAAAATAGTGTAAAAAGAAGAAGATCAATTATTGATCTTCTTCTTGATTTTCTTTTCCATTATCACTTTCTTCTTTAATAATATCTAATTTTTCTCTGTCAGCTTTAGATATATATTTTTCTTTATTGTCTGTATGTAATTTAGAGTTTTTCTTTTTTTGTCTTTTTTTAAAGATTTGATTAATTTTCTTTTTTCTATTCACTACACTCTCACTCGATAGATGTTTATTTAATAGACTAATTTGAGATCTGACATTTGTGATTATAGGCTGCTTTAGTTTGGCCGTCTACATCTAATCGGAGCGGTGTTGCAAAGTGAAAGCCTTGATACAGGCTTACATTGAGACCAGATATACTGAGAAATTGTTCTTTTGTTTCTATCCCTTCTATTAAGGTTTTCGCATTTATACTCTTGCCCAAATCCAACGCTTCGCATAGGCCTTGTTGGTTACCGTCAATAAAATCATCCAGCAAGCTTTTATCCAATTTTATTATGTCTGGTTGCACTAGTTCAACACGATCAACGTTTGAAGAATCAATACCATAATCATCGATAGCGATGGTAAAACCAAGTCCTTTCAGGTGATCAATAGACTGTTTAAGTCGTCTAGGATTATAGCTGTCTAGTTCCACTATCTCGATGACGATCTGGCTAGTTTCGATCTCTAATTCATCTAGGCGTTGCATAAGTAGTTTTGTATTACGACTGTTATTAAGGAAGTACTCATTAGATCGGGGAATGGTATTTAAAAATAGGGTAGAGTGTCGTTTTGATGATAGGGCGAAATTTCTTATGTGGATCGCGCGACTAAGGCGTTCAACGAACATTTTGCAATCGAAACTAAAACGGTTACTTCTAAAAAAAAGATCCGTACGAATCTCTTGTCCATCGATGGACTCTATTCGAAGTAATGCCTCGTAACCAATAATATGAGTGGCACTTTTCAATATCGGTTGAAATACACTATTGAGTAACAATCCATTGTAAGTTGCAAAATAGTAACCGTTATTATCTCGTCTAATGAGGGACTCTAGTTCTCTACGTTCAAAATACATAAGATTTATTCAAATTTTATTTATTGACAATTTATTCTCAACCACGCTAATTATATTGTCAATACGGCTTTTTGTTCATTTATAAGAATGTATTAAAATAATTATATTTACAAACAATTTATTAACAAATAAGCAAAGCAATGAGTACAAATCAAGAGATTAAATAGACTCATATCAGCTGGTAAGAGTAGTTAATGTGGTACAAATCACATTAACTAGGTTGCTTATACTTTAGCTTAAGCCATTAAGCATTTGATGTGTCAAGAGTTTGTTTTGGCAGAGAACTAGCGATGTCAAAGATAGATAGTTATCGATGCCAAAAATATTAGATCAAACATATATCAGGATTATTTAATGCGTTTTATTTACTTAGCCCCCTTGGCTTTGTCTTGTTCTGTTTTTGCAAATGAAGAAGCTTCTTTCTTACCCAGTTTAGAATTAGAAACGTTGATGGCAACCGATGTCCAAGCGAATGCTGCGATGAAACGTTTACAATCTACATCTGAAACCGCTGCGTCTATATATGTATTATCTAACGAAGAACTGGTTAAATCTGGTGTTACTTCAATCCCTCAAGCATTGACATTAGTACCTGGATTGCAGGTAAGAAAAATCGACAATAATGTTTGGGCAATAACGTCTAGAGCACCGGCAGGGAAATATTCAAGTAAACTACTTGTAATGATTGATGGCCAGAGCATTCATAATCCCGGTTTCGCTGGTGTTGATTGGGAAAGTATAAATGTTCCAATTTTTGACATTGAAAGAATAGAGGTCATACGTGGTCAGTCAGGCTTATTATGGGGAAGTAATGCGACAAATGGTGTAATTAATATTATCACTATGCATTCTGAGGATACACGCGCCACAAAGGTTCAGGTAGAAACTGGTTCGCAATTAAACCATCAAGTAACGGGACGATTCGGCTCTGACTTAGGTGAATATGGTGCTTATCGAGTCTATGCATCGAGTCGAGAGACTGAACGTTCAGACTCTTCTTATAAAGGACGTTCTAGTGATGAAGGAGAAACCTCTTCATTTGGGTTGCGCTCGGACTTAATCCTAAGCGATGACCTTTCACTTATGTTGCAAGGGGATTATACAAAAATTGATAACGGTCAAACGGTCTCATTATCTGATTTGACGACGTTTGAAACGAGTCAACTTACGTCCGAATTTAAGCGAGAAGATGTTAAGTTAATGACGCGTCTGGAGCACCGTATAGATGTCATCTCAAGTCAAATGATTCAAGCTTCCTATTCCAACCTGTCAGCAGACTCAGTCTTCCACAACGAACGTTTTGGTATTGTCGATGTAGACTATCAAATGAATACTATTATTAACGATATTCAATTTGATTGGGGTTTGAACTATAGACACACTCAAATAGACAGCAAAGACACTGACTATATGCAGGCAGTCAAAGATATTAACTCTATTGCCCAATATGGTGGATTTGTTCAGATACAGATTGACCTTATTCCACGAGAGTTGAATGTCTCACTTGGTAATCGTTCCGAGCACAATGATTTTACTGGTTGGGAACACCAACCCATTGCTAGGTTAATGTGGAAGCCAACCGATAATCATGTAATGTGGTCAACGATATCGCAAGCTATCAGGGTTCCATCTTTATTAGAGCAAAATGGCAAGACAGTGTTATCTGGTAAACGAATAGGTGACCAAGTTGCGACAGGTAATCCTGGTATAGACAATCTTTATATCCCTTTATCTTTAAACGGTAGCGAAGATATAGACGCTGAAACGACGATTTCAGGTGAGTTGGGTTATCGATACCTAAGGCATCATTGGAATTTTGATGTTACCTTTTTCCAAACCAAATCAAAAAACGCGCTAGCGCTTGAAGCAACCTTTAATCCACTTACAATAGAAGAAGTTATCGCACTCAACGACCCTATTGCGATCGCTATTGCCCTACAAAATACGACGATTGACTATAATTTTGTGTCGAATGCAGAACTAAAGACCAACGGCTCGGAGTTCGTGTTAGGCTGGCAGCCAAACGATGAATTCAAAGCAGAAATAGGTTACAACTTTACCTCATACGAGTATCAACTAGCTGATTCAACGAGAACCGCAGTTGGTCAGTCTTCCGATTTGTCACAATTGTTCTTAAAGTCTAGTGTGTCGATTAACCGCAATCATTACCTTTTTGCCTTATATCGAATTGAGTCCGGTGCCGCGTATGAAACATCCGATTATGGTTCTCTTGACTTAAGTTGGTCATGGTTATTTAACCCAACAATAGCGTTTACGTTGACGGGCAACAATTTGCTTGCTGGTAAGCATGTAGAGTACAAAAATACAGATGAAACTTATACGGTGCCTACCTATATTGAGCAATCACTTGTTGCTCGAATTACGGCCAATTTCTAAATAGAGGCGGATAGTTATCTTATTAAGGCTGTTTCATCTCGTTCTTATAGGGCTGACGTTAATGTCGGTCAATTTGTCGTATGCAAGTGAAAGAGAATATGCGGTCAAAGCTGGTTTTATCTTTAACTTTGCCCGATACAGTGAGGGCAATTGGTTTAATCCAAATCTCAGAAACAATTATATTATTTGTAGTTATAATCCAGATTTCGTCCTAACCGCATCAAAAACACTTATTGGTCAAAAGGTTAAAAACCGTCAAGTTGAGGTTCATTTAGTATCAAGAGAAGGGATGCCAGATGATTCATGTAATAGTTTTTTCCTGACAGAAAGAAATGTCGACCTGATTGAAAAAGTAACCAGAAATGAAAGCCTGAAAAAAACCATGTTAGTGGGGGAAATGAAAGCCTTTGTTCCATCAGGTGGCCATATCAATTTATTTATTACTGGTGGGAAAGTACGCTTTGAGGTTGACTCTGATGCGTTGCTTGATGCAGGTATAAAAATGAGCTCGAAGGTATTAAGGCTTGGACGTGTTGTCGAAGGGAGGCGTAAACAATGAGAAATATTGTTCCTAGATTCCGGACTATTCAAGTAAAGCTTGTCGCTTTATTTATGGTTGTTGCGCTTTTTTCCGTATTAAGTACCGCAATCACTATTATTAAGTACGAAAAGAGTAATTCTAGAGAAAAAGAGTTGCACCGGATAGACTCAATTGCAGAAATATTGGCTCCGACCTTGACCGCTGCAGTCGTGTTTCGTGATGACTTTGCCGCAAGTGAACTGTTGATGCCTTTGATGTCCGATAATACAATTATTGATGCGAAAGTGTACACATTAGACAGCGATGTATTTGTAAGTTTTCAATCTCCTCATTTAAACAGTATTGTTCCTAATACGGTATATATTACGGTGGCAAAACCACTTGTTCATGACGAGACTAATTATGGCAATTTGGTGATAAGGGTGAATGACCAATCGATAAATAAGCACATCAAAGTATACTCACTTTTTGTTGGATTGATTGCGGTCATTACTCTGGCAATAAGCTTCGCGTTAGCGATAGTGTTTAGCCGCTATATCATTGATCCTTTGTTGAATCTCGCTCGTGTGGCCACCAAGGTAACGAAAACAAATAATTATGCTCTGCGGGCTGAAACAACGACAAAGGATGAAATAGGTCAGTTGACACAGTGCTTTAATCTTATGTTAGAAAACGTTGAGCTGCGGGACCGCAACCTAGAACTTCAGGTTAAGCAGAGGACCACGGAGTTGGAAGCGGCAAATAGTAAACTACAGAAACAAGCTTATCATGACAGTTTGTCTGATCTGCCTAATAGACGGTATCTTAATGAAGAGCTCCGAAACTATCTGATTAAATATGAAGCCAATGAGTCAATTGGCTTTTCAATACTATTTTTAGATCTGGATGGTTTTAAAGACGTTAATGATACTTTGGGTCATGATTATGGTGATTTGCTATTGATCGCGGTTGCCGATAGGCTTAGATCGGTGGTAAGAGCAAGTGACCTTGTTGTACGTTTGGGCGGTGATGAATTTACGATACTGCTTGGCGATGTGATAGATAGAGAACACAGTACCTTTGTTGCTAAAAACGTCCAAAGAGAATTAAACCAACCATTTATCATTAAGGACGAAGAGATCTCGGTTACTGTGAGCATTGGTGTTGCGATATTTCCAATAAATGCAATCGATGTAGAAACCATCTTAAAGTGTGCGGATCTGGCAATGTATGAAGCAAAATATGAAGGAAGGAATTGCTACCGATATTTTGACAACATGATGATGGACAGATTAATCGAAAAAAGATCGGTAGTAGCTGATCTTAAAGTGGCATTGAGAGAGGAACAATTTGAACTTTATTTTCAGCCTATTGTCGATTTTTCAACGGGTGAAATTGCCAAGGTCGAAGCTTTAATTCGTTGGAACCATCCAACGAAAGGTCTCGTGTTTCCCGATGAATTCATCTCCATTGCTGAAGAGTTTGGCATAATCAACGAAATTGGAGAATGGGTGTTAAGAAATGCTTGTTTGCATATTCCTATCTTACAAAAGACTTTCAATCAAGACATACAGATAAGTGTCAATGTTTCTCCGGCACAATTTAAAGGCGATTTTAAACGAATAGAAACATGGTTAAACGAGTGTAGAAAATGTGAACGACAGGTCGATCTCATTTCTTTCGAGATTACTGAAAACCTTTTGATGACGAGTGATGAAATTGTAAAGGATAGATTGAAGTTGTTGAAAAATGTCGGTATCGATATTGCTATCGATGACTTTGGAGTGGGATACTCTTCTCTGTCGTATCTACAACAGATTGAAATCGACTTTATTAAAATTGATCGATCATTTGTGAAAAATTTGGTCGACGACGCAAATAGTCAGGCGCTATGCAAAGCCATGATTCAAATGGCGGATGAACTTGGAATCAAGGTTGTAGCGGAAGGAATTGAAGAAAAACGACAATCTGATCTTCTTGCCTCTTATGGCTGCGGTTATGCCCAAGGTTATTATTTCTCGAAACCTGTTCCTATCGACGTCTTAATTGACTCTACACGTGTTTTGGTAAACGCATAATGTAAGGGACATCGATTCACTTTTGGCACTCTAAGATTGCGTAGAGTTGAATATATTTTCTTACTAATTGTTGATCTGTAGAGCGCACCAAAGGATGCCCGAACCTTAAGTAACAGGGACGAATATGAAACCGTTGGTCTAGCTCATGCACAAGTTTTGAGTCGCTTTTGTACAAAGAAATACCTTGTTCTGTATACGCAGTGAAATCATCGGGTAATTCGCCCATCCACCAATCTAATAGCTCACGACTTTTCTGACTCCGTGATATCCAATGGTCACCTAATAAGACGAGTAGATCATTGGGTTGGATGGCAAATCCATACTCAGCTTGCCATTCTGTTATGTCGGTAAGTAGCTTTTCTTTGCATATAGAATTTGCGCTGTCGAGGTGATGAGTGATTACCCAAACGGTTCCTGCACTAGAGGCGATTCTGTAGTGATGAGGATGATCGGGCGAACGAGTGGTATCAATCGGCTCAAATTGGTTTGGTAGGTTAAATGAATCCAAAGTGCTGGCGAGGCGTCTTGAAAAAGCGCGTCCAAGATGATGTTCACTCATTCCGCGATTATGTACCGTTGGGTAATGATTTTCGCATAGCCTAAGACAATCTTTCTGAAAGTCATGTATTGCACGTATGACGAGATCCCGTTGCAAATGTCCTCTCCCGAATTTAATAATAGTGATATACCAGAACATATTAGAATATATCACTTTACGTAAAGCTATGTACTAATATAACTTATTCGAAGTTAATTGATTTTTAACATAAAAGTGTGAACTTATGAACGAAATAACTTTCAGTGCCAAACAGAAACAAGAGATTATTTACGCATTGCAGCGCTATTTTGAAGATGAACTTGATTTTGAACTCGGTCAATTCGATGCCGATTTCCTGCTTGATTTTATCTCAAAAAAAATCGGTCCTGCTTTTTATAATCAGGGAGTAAGGGACGCGCAAAACGTTCTTGATCTTAAACTGGCTGATATTAATGACGAGTTATATCAGATCGAAAAGGAGAGTGACTTTTAGGTGTTAACTTGAAAAGTGGTCGTAGATATTCTATCAGTTCAAATAAACTGAACTGACCAATCAAATTTCGTTGCTTTATTCTTCTCTCTAATCAGTAAATACTCCGTACAAGATAATTATTCGCATTTAGATTAGCGTGGCGAGAGAATACTCATGTCTAAAGAAGTAAAAAACTATAACCCTATAGCGAGAGGGCTGCATTGGTTATCCGCTTTGGTCATTTTCGGTATGTTCGCCGCTGGGTTATGGATGGTTGAACTCAACTATTACAGTAGTTGGTATAAGACGGTTCCCTATTGGCATAAGTCAGTTGGGTTGTTGTTGGCTGTATTAACGACTTTTCGGATTATTTGGAAGTGGTTTACTTTGACGCCAGTAATAGAAGGTTCCGCGCTAGAAAAAAAAGGCGCTCATGCGGTACATCAGCTTTTGTATGTTCTCATGTTTGTTCTGTTTATCTCTGGATACCTGATATCTACGTCAGACGGGCGGGGTATTGAAGTATTTAATTGGTTTACGATTCCAGGACTAGGGGAGTTATTTGCAGACCAATCTGATATCTCGGGAGACATTCACTTTTACACTGCTGTCACCCTCATAGGTTTTGCCGCTTTACATGCGGCTGCAGCACTTAAGCACCACTTTATTAACAAAGATAATACGCTACGAAAAATGATAGGAGCATCAAAATGAAAAACTTACTGATAAAAACGGGACTAGCATTAGCAGTAGCAATGCCTATAACGGCGAGCGCAGCCGACTACGCTATTGATACTGACGGTGCGCACGCATCAATCAACTTTAAAGTAAGCCACTTAGGTTATGGCTTTATTAAAGGCCGTTTCAACACTTTCGATGGCACTTTTTCTTACGACCCTGCAGATGTTACCGCTTCAAAAATCATGGTTAATATAGACACTACGAGTCTCGACTCCAACCATGCGGAACGTGACAAGCACCTACGAAGCAAAGATTTCATTAATGCTGGAAAATTTACTGACGCGAAATTTGTTAGCTCGTCAGTAACAGATAATGGCGATGGCAAGCTTTCAGTTAATGGCGACCTTACACTTCATGGTAAAACCAGTCCAATTTCAATCTCTGCTGAATTCATAGGTGAAGGTTCTGACCCGTGGGGCGGTTATCGTGCTGGATTTGTTGGTACAACAACTTTGCAACTAGGTGATTTTGGAATTGAAGCGATGGGTATGGCACAAACGGTTGATATGGAACTTTACGTAGAAGGCGTAAAAAAATAATCTAATGAGGCCAAGCTGATAGGCTTGGCCTCTACTTATTTTATTAGGCTATTTCTAATTCATGGGTGTTGACGATAACATTCATTTTCTCTCCGTAAATTGCTCGTAATGCAGTCATCGTTTCCATTCTAGACACCACACCAACAAGTAGACCATCTTGCAACACTGGCAGTGTTTGTGGCTTATTAATTTTCATGCTTTTCGCTCTCTCTTCTAAAGACAACGATGCAAATTGTGTCGCAATTCCCATTCCTGTTGTTGGATAGAGTTGCTCTTTGTCGATACATAAAAACTCAACAAGATTGACCAATGATTCATCATGATTGACCGCAATAACGTCTCTAGACATGAGATCAACGACTTTCTGTCCTTTTGCGGGCAAATAATCTTGGCACCATAAGTCGACCATAACATCGTGGATTGAAAAGAAACCAACTAGCTTACCTTCAACATTGACAACTGGTGCACCTTGGAGATTTCTATCGGTTAATGCATCGATAGCTAATTCTGTCGGCATGTCTGCTTTTACTGCGTAAAATTCTTCATTCATAATATCGATAGCGGTTAGGTTAGTTTTCATAGCAAGTTCCCTTATTGACGTTGTTAGGTCTGTAGTTTTAATTGATTTTGATTGAGTTGATTTTAGTTCTGGTCGTACGTAGATAGACCAGTTAGCTAGGCCCACTAATACGGCGCCACCAACGATGTTTCCAAGCGTGACTGGTATTAAGTTTGCGGTTACGAAATTGAAAAATGTCAGATCGGAGTATTGGTTAGCTTCTGCCCCTACTTGAACCCAAAAAGCATCAGGGGCAGTAGATTGAATCAGTATGCCTAATGGCACCATAAACATATTTGCCACGCAGTGTTCAAAACCACTGCTGACAAACATCGCAACCGGAAGCATAACCATAAAAGCTTTCCCCATTGCGCTATGAGTACTAAACGTAAGCCAGATCGCTAAGCAAACAAGGAGATTACACAAAACACCGAGTGCGAAGGCTTCAACAGGCGTGTGGTGGAGTTTATGTTGAGCTATATTTAGTGCGTTTAAGCCCCATTGACCACTGTCCATTTGGTACAATCCAGCCGCTACCACCAATAACAGTAGTATCGCTGCGCCAATAAAGTTGCCAACATAAACCTTGCCCCAAATGAGCACCATACGTTTAAAGCTAATCTTACGGTTTGCCCAAGCGATACTCGATAAAACAGAACTGGTGAAGAGTTCACCGCCCATTAAGACAATAAGAATCAGCCCCATGCTAAAAGCTAGGCCACCTGCAAATCGACTGATGCCCCAACCAGTAGATTGGCTTCCAGTTGTAACCGTTATATAGAATAGAAACGCCAGTCCAATAAACAGGCCAGCCATAATCGCGAGGCTGAGTGTCATACTGGTGCTTTTCGTTGTTTTACTGAAAGCAAACTTTTCAGCTTGGGTCATCATCTCTTTCGGTGAAAAAAGATGTTTGATTTCTGACGAGTCATGCGGTGAAGTCATTTCTTCCTCCTTGTATTGTTTTCATGTCGTTCCTTTTTATTCTTGATAAAAATCGAAGTGGTAGATTGCACCGTGGCGCTGTGTTGACGTAAGAATAAGGGGCGGAGTATGTAGTAGTAAAATTGATAATATTTATTAATATAATCAAAGAAATTGATATATAATAATTGACACGAACGATCATTCTTTTGAAACAGTTTTTTTAGGTGGATTTAATGCGATATTCATTGAAACAACTTGCCGTTTTCGAAGCAGTTGCACACACCGGCAGTGTCAGTTTAGCGGCGGATAAACTCTCTCTAACTCAGTCGGCGACAAGCATGTCTCTTGCTCAACTAGAGAAAATGTTAGGTAGGCCGCTATTTGAACGTCAGGGAAAAAGAATGGCGTTAACGCATTGGGGAATGTGGCTTCGTCCAAAGGCAAAAAAGCTGTTACAGGATGCACAACAAATAGAGCTTGGTTTTGTAGAACAACATTTAATTAGTGGTGAAATCGGATTATGTGCAAGCCAAACACCGGCAGAACATCTAGTACCAGAGCTCATCAGTACAATTGATAATGATTTTCCTGAGATTAGAATAAACCTAGAGGTGAAGAGTACCGACGGGGTAATTGAAAGCGTGTTAAGTTACAAGAATGACTTGGGCATCATTGAAGGACGTTGTGATGACAACAGAATCCATCAGGAAACTTGGTGCCGAGATCACTTGACCGTTGTCGTGTCGGCACATCATCCATTTGCCAAACGAGAAACGATCAGTTTAGCGCAATTAGAGCAGGCCAAATGGGTATTAAGAGAGATAGGCTCCGGTACCAGAAAAATATTTGATAGCTCTATTCACCATCTCATCGCCGATCTCGACGTATGGCGTGAATATGAACATGTGCCAGTGCTTCGAAGTTTGGTCGCTAATGGACCATATCTAACGTGTTTACCTTATCTAGACGTAGAGAAACATATAAATAACGGAAGCTTAGTGGCTCTAAACGTACCTGAGTTAGAAATGGAGAGAACACTTTCATTTATTTGGCGAGCAGATATGGCAGACAATCCACTTGCAACGTGTATAAGACGCGAGGGATTGAGAATGATGAAAGGTAAACCGAGCGTGTTTTAATTAAGTAATTAGTATACGTAATTCACCAAATATGTTGAAAATGCGATTGCGTCACATTTATTATGTAAGTAAAATTAAATGTATCATTTATATGTGATCTATATCACCTCAATAACAGATATGTTCAACTATTATCCATGCCTAAATGAAAAATACTTTTTTGGCGGGATCAGTAATGAGCGTATTACTTGCAATAGCAATTACAACTGGCATTTTATCTGGGATATGGGGTTGGTTGTCGATAAGCCTAGGGCTGTTAACATGGGCTGGTTTTTTAGGTTGCACAAGTTACTTTGCATCGCCAAAAGAAGGGGTAAAAGGACTGGGCATAAGTCTAGTGACCAATATGACTGGTGTGTTTTGGGCTTTGGTCATTATTGAAGCGTCCAATCTAATCTCAATGGAGATAGTAGGTTACGTTGTCACTGGATTAGTCGCTTTCATGATGTGCATTCAAGCCAAACAGACTTGGTTGAACTATATTCCAGGTACGTTCATTGGTTCCTGTGCCACGTTTGCCGCTGACGGTAATTGGGCGCTTGTCGTTCCCTCTATTATTGTTGGTGGGATCTTTGGTTATTTGATGAAGGCTTCTGGTCTTTTGTTGAAAACGACACTAGAGAAAAAAAAACACGGATATAGCTCTATCAACCAAGTGGAATCGGTGCGTTCATCCCAATAACAAACGATATAAGTTTTTTTGATTAGAGGCATGCAGATTAATTTGCGTGCCTTTTTTACATATAAATCTTTATGTGCATCATGTGTTTCCGTTGGCCATGATGATGATGCGTTTTAATGTCCACCTAATGAGTAAAGGTATGCACTCCGCTCCTTTGTTTTCACACTGCGACACTATTGCCAACGCAATATCAGGCTTAGCATGTTTTTTAAGAACGCGGGAGATCACCTTATTAGCCGGTATTGGATGATCAAGAGGAACCTTTATCATGTCTTTGAAAAAGGCTTCGAATCCATTGGCATATAAATAGTGTTCGATATCTTTGTCTGGTAATTCGGTCAGCCTATGTTTTTCCAAGTCGTTATCCAATAAAGAACGTACAGTATTCGCATATTTTTTACCTGCCGCATCACCATCGGTTACGACATGCCAATCGATCTCATACGCTTTGGCTACTTTAACTAGCGATTTGAGACCAGATTGAGCGAACTCGACAATTTGCACACCTTCAGCGGCGAGATTGTAACCGCAGAGTTTTGCCAGTTCATTAAACAACCACACTTCAGTTTCACCTTCTACTAGCAACCAACACCGAGCAAATAACGCGTTGGGACGGTGGAATCGAATGTGGAATCCGACCTTCCTTAGTTCATCTTTGCTTAGTAACTTCGATGACATTGATTTTGAAACGGTCCTATCGGATTTTCTTATCAAACGTCTAATTGAATGGAGGGGGACGGCAGCGAGTAACTGAGCACTATTGGTCGTCAATACCTTTTGTGTAGGAACGAGTTGTAATAGGTTCCATGCACGAGACAAATGGGTAGGGTGGAGCCGTCCTTCTGGGTCCTCTATGACAAGAATAGGTCGTGCACAGCGTCGCAGGTTGCTTGATCCTTTGGCTTGCAAATAAGCATTTAACAGAACAAGGACTAGTAACCTTGTTTGAGAATCTTTGGTTTCTTCAATAACCTGTAACAGATTATTGTTACCGACAGAGGAAGCGGCAAAGAGTAAGCTCTCCCGTGGTTTTCTAGGATCTCGATTTGCTTTATTGGTAAATGTAAAATAATGCTCGACCAAATTCTCCATCGACTTAAGGCTGCTTCTCATTTCAGCCTTGTTCACGTGCCCTGGCATTGCGAGTAATCGACGGCATGTATTTTCAATGCGACGCTCTACCCGCGAATTGATCACGTCATCGCTTCCTAGCGGTTTATTATGATCAAATCGACGAGAATCTCGAATGCGAATGACAGGATGTAAACTTACGAGTTCCTCCGCAAGCTTTTGAGAGTGATGAAGTTGCATCTTGTTACCTTCTATGTCCAGAAAGCAGCAATGATTGGTGATCTTGTATAGATCTCGAGTGGCACTGACTCGGTAGATTATCTTTTTGTTACCTTGTTCATCTTCAATCCAAATCGGCTTGAGTTTGCGGTACCGTCCGGCCCTTTCCTCTCCCTTAACTGATGTGATGAAAGTTATCACTATTTGTAGATGCTGTGTTTGAGGATGGGCAATGGCGTAATCAACATGAAAGTCTTGCATCTCGAACTGATATAACTCTGGTTCGGAAGGAAGGGCGACAGATAAAGCGTCGAGAAGGGACGATTTGCCCCAGGTATTTTCTCCAATAAGCGTGGTTAATTCGTCGAATGAAAGCGAAAGCCTTCTAATTCCTCTAAATCCAGAGATCTCTATACTTTGTATTTGCATTATCATCTCCCTCTTTACACTAAGCTTACACGACGATACTGATTAGTGCCTTAATATAACCAATGTTTAGTCATAATAGCTTGATAATAAAGAGAATGACTAAAAACTTTCGTCAATACTTTGCTTTTAGGTGATGACTTTTTAAGAATTCATTACAATGTCATAGAAGAAGGTTTACCATACATGGGTATGAAAGGTAGATTATAGAAACTATGACGAAAAAAAATAAACCAATTCGATTGATGTTGGCGCATATTAACGATACCCACTCTTATTTCGAGCCGCAGTCACTTCAACTTAACCTCAAGTTAGAAAATCAGGTCATTTCACCTTACGTTAGTAATGGTGGATTTGCACGTATTGCTACACGCGCTGATGAGTTGCGACAAAAAGCACTCGAAACCAATAGAGAGTTTATGTTTTTCCATGCTGGAGATTGCTTTCAGGGCACACTCTTTTTTTCTCTATTCAAAGGGAAAGCCAATGCTGATCTGTTAAATGCACTAAATATAGATGCGATGGCGCTTGGTAATCATGAATTGGACATGGGAAATCAGCCCGTTGCTGAATTTCTAGATAGGATCAATTTTCCAATTCTCGCAGGAAATTGGGATATTTCGAAGGAATCGAAGCAAAAAAGGCATCCGCTAAAAAACAAGCCCAATCTCGTTTCGTATAATGAACCATTCAAAACCGCGCATTGGATAACCAAAGAAGTTCAAGGAGAGCTTATTGCCATTTTTGGCGTATCCATGGATCAGATGGCCGACATCTCAAATCCCGATGCAGACACCCCTTTTGCTAATACGTTTGAAACGGTTCAGAATACGGTTTTAGCGATCAGACGGAATGGGATAAATAAGATAATTCTGTTGAGTCACCTTGGTATAGACGTTGATTTGAAGCTCGCTAAAGAAGTAGATGGTATAGCGATAATCATAGGGGGCCATTCTCATACCTTACAAGGTGACTTCTCTTCTATCGGTTTAGAAAACAACGGTGATTATGGCGTGGTGGTTAATCAAACGCGAATCGTTCATTCTGGTTTACATGCTCAGGCGATAGGGCATTGCGAAATTGACTTTGAAGCCGATGGGACAGTAAGTCGTTTTGTTGGTTGTAACGAACTTCTGTTGGGGCGTAGGCTCTGTATCGATGCGAGTTTGTCAGAAGTAAACACCGACTACCTGCATAAAAGGGCTCAAAGTTGTCTCAGGGACAACCCTAATGTGGTGATTTGTAAGAAAGCGCCATTGGTACAGAGTATTCTTCAAGACAAGTACATCCCACAAGTGAGAGCACTGCAACAAACTATTATTGGTAGAGTAACAACACCGCTTCGACATGTCAGGATCCCAGATGAAATAGGAGGCAGTGACATCGTGCCTATAGTTGCCGAATCTTTTTACCATGCAATGAGCAACGCTGGTTACTCGGTAGAGTTCGGAATGCATAACGCTGGTGGTGTAAGAACCTCGCTTAGCCCCGGTCCTATTTCTGTTGCTGATATTGCCGGAAAACTATTGCCATTTGCCGTTCCAATTGGTGTATACCATTTAAAAGGTAAGTACCTCGCATTGGTATTAGAGGGGGCGATAAACAATGCGCTTAGTAATGGTGTTAGTGGTACAGGTACTGGTAGCTATCCTTATTGTTATAATCTTGATTTTATTTATGATTTTAAGGCTAAAAAAGGGTCTAGAGTCACGCACCTTAACATCAAGTCAGCTCATGGTGGTTGGAAAGAGGTCGAAGATGAAACCATCTATTGTGGTACCTCTTCCGCGTATACGATGAAAGGGAAAGAGGGCTTTACCGCATTTCTGAATATGGAAGACACAGGTGAGGTCACACAATTATCCATGGCTGACTGCTTTATTGAACTGCTTAAATCTCAACCAGATAGGCTTGATAACGTTGTTAAGCAATTACACAAATTGATTAATTACTAATCTATGGCATTGATTTTGCTTATTAATGATTAGCTATGATTTCGTAAGTTCATAGCTCAGTTTAATCATTAGCAAGCGGAGAGCTGTGTATGTGGAATACTGACTGGATCGATACCCTAGTTATATTAGGGTGGGTTGGGGCGTGGTCAATACTTGTCTATTATGTCCCTCTTACTGGAATGTAAAAAAAAGGAGCTTTACGCTCCTTTTTTATTGCGCTGAGTTTACGCTTCATTACTGTTGGTCAATCAAATATGTTGTACCGATATACATTGTGAATAACCTGAAATATTTGCATCAAATTAATTAACCCATCATTGGCAATATCGATTGAAATTCTGGTTATTTTATGTAATTTATTTGTTAAATACACAAGCATATATAGAGTAATATTTTCAATATATGCGGGTATTATGCGTAATATGCGACCAATAATCAAAATAATTGAATTTATTTTCTGTTAAGTTGTTAAAATATTGTATCATTAGTTTATCTAATCTGAATATGTAATTATTGTCATTTATATTATGCTAAAAAACAGCCTAAAATCTCTTACATAGAAACAGCAATCACAATTAATTTAGAGAGGCTATCATGGCTCAAGTAATGCACGCGAATACACTTATTGTTCCAACCTCTACGGACAAAAAAACCTACGCGGTTAATATCAAAGGATTGATTGCTCATATTTTAGATATTCTTTTTGTAAGCAACGAAGTAGAGTCTACGTACTACTCTAGTGACCTCTCTAGCCATATGCAAAAAGATTTGGGTATCATGCGTTAAGACGTGTGATTAACACGCAGGTATTTATTTCCCTGTGATCCAAAGTAAATAGTTATAAGCCCTAAGTACATTGCGTACTTGGGGCTTTTTGCTATGAATCGTAAACACAACATGCAAACCAAGGTAGCCATTTCATTGATAGATGAATCTAATGCTGATACTGGTGACACGGAATGATTTGTGTTAAAACAATCGACATAATTATAATCGGTCGACACTCAAGTGATCACTAAATTAATTCTTATACGTGGTTTACCTGGGTCAGGTAAAAGCACGCTAGCGAAGCGGATCATCGAGCAGTATAGTTCACCTATTAAACACATAGAGACAGACATGTTTTTTGTTGAGAAAGGGGGAGACTATTCCTTTGATGCGAAAAAACTCTCACAAGCACACCACTGGTGTCAAGCTGAGGTGCGAGTAGCTCTGTCGAATGGAAACTCTGTTGTTGTTTCTAACACCTTCGTACAGCGTTGGGAGATGCAACCTTATCGAGACATGGCAAAGGAACTGAACGTATTCTTAGAGGTATTGGTTTGTAAAGAGGAATATGGAAGCATCCATCAAGTTCCTAAAATCACAATAAGTAATATGCGGAAGAAATGGGAAGTGTCTTCTTAGGTTTTCTAGGTATAAAAAAGGCGTTTAATTAGCGCCTTTTTTATACCTAGAAATAGTGTCTTACTTCTTGCGGCAGAACTCGGTAATCACATACATAGATTGGCCGTTTGCTTTACCAGAAACCAGCTTGGGATCGTCGCTAAGGCTTATACCACGTATAACGGTACCCTGTTTGATGACTTGGTTGGTCCCTTTTACAGGAAGGTCTTTAGTGACCGTTACGTCGTCACCTTTTTTAAGCTCAATACCGTTAATATCGCGTGGTTTTTCATCGTCTTCATCCATGCCAATCTCAGCCCACTTAGCAACGTCTTCTTCAAGATACATCATATCAAGCAGGTCCATTGCCCATCCTTCAGTAGATGATAGGTTTTTAAGTTGACGCCAAGCCATCACTTGAACCGGTGGTACTTGGCTCCACATGCTGTCGTTCAAACAGCGCCAATGGTTAGCATTAACGGTTTCCGGATCGTCAATCTGTCCAGTACATGTGTTACATATCATAATTGCATGATCAACAGTTACGTGCGAGTGAGGAGCAACAACGTAAGGAGTGAGTGCGGATTCTGCTGCGCAAAGCTCACATTTTGATTCGCAGCGTTCAAGCATAGTAGCTTCTGTAGACATAGGGTATTTACCGTGGTTGTTAAGTTTTGCCTGTATTATCCACGTAATCGTTTTTTATAAAAGCGATTATTGTGGCTTTATAAAAATCACTGATGGTTTTTATCTCTTACCCCAATAACTACATCTTACATTGAGGGCGTTGAACTGTAGATTTATTGAGCGAATTTGCTTTCTCGTTAAGATCCTCGATTCGTGTATTATGGGACGGGTGAGTAGATAGCAGCTCTGGTGGTTGGTTACCACCGGAGGCTTTCGCCATATTTTTCCAGAGGTCTATGCTTTGGTATGGGTCAAATCCGGCGTTTGCCATTAGCTCTAAGCCGACAATATCGGCTTCTGACTCTTGAGTTCTGCCATAAGGAAGAAGAACACCATATTGTACACCCAATCCAAGCGCAGCCATTGCGAGTCCCTGATACTCTGAATCATTCAATGTAGCATTAGTTACCTGAAGCCCAACATTAGCCAGTTGAGCTTGAGACATTCTCTCATTACTATGTTCGGCAAGTACATGCGCAATTTCGTGTCCAATTACCGTTGCAAGTTGGTCCTGATTCTCTGCTACCTTTAATAAACCAGTGTACACGCCTATTTTTCCACCCGGTAATGCGAACGCATTGACCTGCTCACTATCAAAGACAACAACCTCCCACTCTGTAAAACCTTCTTGCTTCGCGACATAGGGCAAAATAGCGTTGGTTACGCACTGTACATAATCATTGGTTTTTTTGTCTTTACTGATCTTTTGCTCTTTCTTCAATGATTCGAATGATTGAGTACCCATACTATTCATCTGTTGATCTGAAAACATGATTATCTGATGTCGCCCAGTAGGGGAAGAGCTACAAGCAACAAGCGTTAAAGTTATGCTCGAAAGTAATGCTTTTTGTAATCCATTCACGTATAACGTCCTAATACAATGGCTAATCTAATTGAATAATAGCAGCTCTTATCATTGCGATTCAATTACCAATAAAGGATCTTTAATGTCCATTTGGAAGAAAGCGATCACATTAGATACGCTTAATGCGAGTTCTAAGAACACACTGATTGAACATCTACAAATCGAATACACTGAAATAGGTGAAGATTGCATTTCTGCGTCCATGCCCGTCTGCGATTTCACCCACCAACCTCTGGGTATGTTACACGGTGGAGCGTCGGTAGTGTTGGCAGAAACGCTGGGTTCAGTCGCCGCAAATTTTAGTGTAAGTGACGAATACTATTGCGTTGGCTTAGATATAAACGCGAACCATATAAAGTCGATGCGTAAAGGTACGGTCGTCGGCAAGGCGAAACCGATTCACATCGGCGCGAGTACTCAGGTATGGCAAATCAATATTGTTGATGAGCGAGATCGTTTGGTCTGCACGAGTAGACTGACGATAGCGGTGATGAAACACAAGCGAGTCCAAAATGTTGATTGAATTCTCTGGCGGTAAAATTATCGCAACTCAACATGAGTTAGTTGTGCGTGTAAACGGCGATCAAATGGTGACGATGCAGGCACAAATTGATGCTATTCAGCTTATTGGAAAAGGGGCAAATGTAATACTCGCTAATGCTGGAGAGTGCAAATGGTCGATTAAGTTGGACAATGAGTCACAACTGTCAGCGGTATCTCAAGCTATTGGTATTACATGGGAATAGTTTACCTATGATTTTTTGGCTGTGATAAAATAGGGAAATTTACTACTGTATTATTTTAAAATAACAACAAGTGAGATTTCCTCTTTATGAGCAGCCCGAGACTAAGAACACAATTTGAATCCCTATTTGAGTACTTCAAAGGTCAAGATAGTGCCATACAGTTGGATGAAATAGTCTCGATTTTATTCTGTACTCGACGAAATGCACGAATTGTCTTAAATAAAATGGCAGGCGAGGGCTGGATAGAATGGCATCCAGCGGCAGGACGAGGCAATCTTTCAAGAATAATCTTCAAGCGCAACCAACAAGATGTCAGTGAAAATTTAGCCAAAAAATATTTAGAAGAAGGAAGAATAGAACAAGCATTCTCTGTTCTAAATAAAGATGCTGGTAAGCTTGCTAAAGTGATCGAAGATTATCTAGGTGTAACCCACAATAAAGGGCTTCAGTATGTTCGTTTACCGTACTATCGGCAACTGTCCATGCTTAATCCCACCAAGCCTCACAGGCGCTCTGAACAGAATATTATGCGTCAGATTTTTAGTGGTTTAACCAAACTAGACGAGAATGACCAATTACAACCTGACGTTGCCCATACATGGGAATCAAATGATGGTAAAAACTGGCGCTTTTATCTCCGACCGGGTGTGCGCTTTCATAATGGCGATTTATTGCAAATCGGTCATGTTGTTGATTCTGTCGCTGCCTTGTCTTGTAATGTGGAACAAAAAGATAAAAAAACCAAACGCGACGTTTTCCCTAACGTGTTGTTTGACCATATTGTTGACGTATCTTCGCCGAAACCTTGGGTAATAGCCATCCGCTTATCGGCCCCTGATTGGCACTTACCTCTGTTGCTAGCAGAGTCTAACGCCAAGATAATGCCACCTTCAGAATGGATGTCGGAAGGTTTCGATCTCCTACCGATAGGTACTGGACCCTATAAAGTAAAATTAAATGACGAAAAGCGTTTAGTGCTTGAGGCATTTGATAATTATTTTGGTTATAGGCCGTTAGTTGACGTTGTCGAAGTTTGGGTCATAGACCAAGTGTATTCAAGTATGGTCGTTCCAAGTTTAAGTAACCCAATAAAAGCGAAAACATCGAGTGACGATGAAGTGAAGTTGGATCCTGGTTGCACCTACTTATTATTGAACCGTAAACGTGGCTTAGCGAAAGAGGATAATTGGGCTAGATATTTCTGTTCCACGTTAAGCGCATTTAATCTCTTCCGCCTATTGCCCGAAGAGACAATTCTAGATCTCGGTTTACTGCCCGCTTATGGATTAAAGCCTGGTTGGCAACATTCAGCACTCGGTGGTGATAAAGTATTGCCCCCCTCTAAACAAAGTGTGACGGTGGCCTATCATTCACAACATCCTATATTCCCGTCATTAGCAAAGGCGATTGCGAAGTTACTCAGTAAGGATGGGATTACAGTGGTATTTAAAAAGTACCATCATTACCTAGAAGACGTGAGTAACGTAGACCTTTGGTTAAAACCAATGGGAATTGGTACGGATAGAGATGATGCGTTGGCCGGTTGGTTAATGAACTATAGCAATATAAGTGATATGAGTAGTGAAGGGCAGTTTGATCAATGGTGCTCTCTGGTGGAAGAATGGCGACAAGATAAGAACGCTCAGTTCCCAGCAAGGAAATTGGGTAAGGAGTTAGTTGAGTCAAATCAAATTGTGCCACTATTTCATTGCTGGTTAGGTGTGAATAAAGAACATTGTGGTGCTTTGCAAAATGCGACATGTAATGCACTTGGATGGTTCGACTTTAGCGGGGTTTGGGTAAAGCCAGAAAACGTATACTAAAAAGCCAGTACAATGTACTGGCTTTAAAATTCATGTCATTAATCTTCGTCTTTATTTTCTGTTAGGAACTCTTTGATAAATCGTCTGATTTCTCTTGCGGCGGAGGTATCCATATCCTCACACATCGAGACAAATTTATCTCTCTGCTCACCATTAATACGTATAATCAATTGGCTATCTTTTTTATTGGACTCTTTTTTGTTTTTTGAAGTCACAATCTTACCTTAAATCCGTATATACAACGCATATGACTTTACTGGCTAATAACGAGTGTAGTCAACGATTTTAGTTAATTTATGTCAATTAAATCGAACGTTTGGTCACATATTAGTCATTTTTTTAATGTAACTCCAATCCTTGGTAATATCACAAAAAAAACAAGCAAAAATTAGCTATCCATATAACCAATTAATAGTGCTCATTTTATAAGAAACATTATTCATTTATATGGTCTGGCTATTTCTTTTCAAAAACTTCGATAAAATCACGTTTCAGTATTGGGTCTCGACGCGCTTTCTTTATCTGTTTAACCATATCTTTGACACAATTATAAAGGACTTGGTCAAGTAGCTGAGTACGGTAATCTTCCTGTTCTTGTTCAGACATATCCTTTGGTAATTCTAAGGTCTTATATTCTTCCATAAAGTTTAGACCAGCAAACGCTTGGCTTACCGAGATCAGTGCATGAAACTGTTCAAAGTTATCTAAAACATTTTGTGCGCTAGTAGGCAAGCTATCCCAAGATTCCCTTACGGCTTCCTCAGACACTTCATGGATCGACACGACCATGTTCAACATCTCTTCTGGCACTTGATCAAACTCGATGACTTTGCGCAGTTCAGCAGATACTAATTCGAGATCGATTTTGGCTTGTTCTGAGTTTTTTTCTTCAGTAGAAATCGTAGATTCTGTAGACATAATAACTTTAGTATTAAGGAGTAATATACACATGCTAAAAAGAACCCCATGAAAGTCAATCAATACCGTAGAAATAGGGTAACAAAATGCGGCGTGACGAGTGTTGAGGTGACGTTGTAACAGTAATCGATGGTAAATTAAACAAAAAAAGCCACCTAAAGGCGGCTTAACGTTTGTTTAAACCATTAGTGGTCTGAATAACGGTTTAGATTTCGCTGACGTCTTCAGCCTGCGGGCCCTTCTGACCATCAGTTATGACAAACGACACTCGTTGCCCATCTTCAAGGTTTCTGCGACCAGTTCCACTGATAGATGAAAAATGAACGAACACATCTTTACCACCGTTCTCAGGTGTGATGAATCCAAATCCTTTATCTTGGTTGAACCACTTTACCGTGCCATTGACTTTTTCACTCATAATTAAACTCTACGTAAATTTCGGTTTGATGCAAAACAATGAGTCAAATGCAATAAACCAGTTTTAGCATTTAACTATCCGATGTAAAAACACATCAGATAATTAACCGTACATTAACCTTTTTTACTCTTCCAGTTAAAAGGTTGTGAATATTTACAAGTTGTGATCTGTATGCTTTTTAAGCATCTATTGGCGTTTAATTGAACTAATTCAAATCATTATAGAGTTCAGCAAATTGTTCGTATCGTGTTTTGTTAAGACCACGGTCGCTATATCCAACTCGTGACTGTGAACGATAATGGATGACCTGGTTTTCAAGGTCGAAGAAAAGTTCTACGTCGTCGTGAAACCTCATCGTTTCAGTCGTAAATATGACGTGCATATAGTTATCATTTTCTAATTCAACACTATTATTAGGCAGTTGAGCGAAAACGCGTTTTACATTTTTCTTTGCGTCATCAATACTAGTAAACGAAAGAGAGTTAACTTTTTTTTCTTCTATATCTGTTTGGCTTGACACTGCATTTGGAGATGATGGCATTGGAGCTAATTGATTATCCTTTAGTCCTAAGTAAGCAGGCGTTGCGTTGTTCTTGTAGAACATAAATGCGCCTAGGCCGATGACTAAAATGAGAACGATTTTATATATCATTACTTTATCCTTCGAATTATGAGTATTTTTAGAATTATTTGAGACTATAAGGAGCATAGTTTTAACAGATGAGTACATTTAAATCGATCATAATTTGTGTAAATTTATGTGCGTGTCTGAGTAGCTATAGTTGGGCAAACGCCCTGCAACGCAACTTGGAGCATACATTCGCAGCATCGGTAGTGCTTACGGACAGCGACGCGTTCACTTTTGGTATTAGTGACTTTAACCCCAACAACGTACTTAACCTCGACAATGAAGATATCGGCAGTGCGGACTCGATAGATTTGCGACAAAGAATCAGCGTATTGACGGTACCATTTGGAAAAAGTTGGGAAAGTAGTGAGGATGATTATCACAGTGTCAATTTCAAACTGTCGTTTCTAAAGGTTGAGCAGGAAGTGGATTTTTCGACTATTTTTCCTTCCGCGAAGAGCGATACGTTTAAAGAGAAGGTTTATGGAGGGTATATTGGATACAGCTATCACGATCAGTTGACGGAAAACTGGTTTCTCAGGTACGGGATAGGCGGGCATTTGCTGTACTACACCAACTCTTATGAATACAACAATAATATTTCCCGTTCTTATAGTAACAGTTTAGATGGCGTCGCCTATAATACGGACGCGTGGGCATTCTTAATAGAACCGTCTTTTAAAATTGGCTATAGAAAAGAGGTGGATTGGGGTAACTGGCAGTTATCTTCAAGGTTCAATTACGCGTCTGGTCGAGGTTGGGGAGAAGCGAATAACGGTGATATTGGCAAACCAGAGAATGCCCGTTGGATAAATCAAGTAGAGATATATCGCGATTTTCCAGAATGGAGTGGCATGGTTCAATCTATTTTCGCCAGTTTCAAACGCGTCGATTTAAATGGTGATTCTACGGAACCGTTAGGAACCAGTTATTACTATGAAGTTATGGGAGGGTGGCTTGTAACTCCCCCTTTCGAGACCACTCTAATCGATAACGTAGGTATTGGGTTGAGTCTAAACTATGGGAGCGCGCTTAAAGGGGGGAGTATCGTGTTATATTTCAACCAAGATTGAGGCATTAATTCGATACTCGATTCCGGCCACCTTCTTTTGCTCTGTACAAGGCTTCATCCGCGGCTTTGAGCACAGACTTGGGGTTGCGGGTGTCGACACTATCAGCAACACCTATACTAATAGTGACGCTAACCGCACCTGAACGCTGCGAGTTTGATCTTTTCGTCACGCCGTTTTTGTCATTTTTTGGTCTGTCATCAAGATTACGTAATATCATCTTATAATCGGCAATTCTTTCGCGAAGCTCTTCTAAATGTTCGATGGTTTCATCTTGATATTTGTTTTTGAACAATACGGTGAATTCTTCGCCACCATATCGATATACCTTTGCTTTACCATTGGTATTCGCCATCAATGATGCGACAAGCTTCAGCACGTCGTCTCCCGTATCGTGACCATAGGTATCATTAAATTTTTTGAAGTGGTCTACATCCAGCATGGCAATAGTGTATTTTTTACCAAGATGTCTAAGCTCTGTGTCTAAGGCCCTTCGGCCGGGAATATTTGTAAGCTGATCTATATACGCAAGTTCGTGACTGGTACTAATAACGCCTAGCGTTAGTAGTATTCCCCCTAACGAAAACAAAATACTGGAGATGAAGGGGTATTGGAAAAAGATAAAGGTCAACGTTGATATGCAAAGACTTGAGTATACTGCGACATCAATTGGTCGATTGTATCTGAGTACCATTATTGCGAACAGACCGACCAAAAGAAGGCTATAAAGAATGATGATAAGGGGTAGTAGTGAAATTTCAGGAATGACAAATAGTATATTTTGCCAAGTTTGATTCAATCCATTGCTATCGACAAATTGGACCGTTAACACAGACCAGCCAAGAAGTATCGCTACTATTGCACTATAAAGTGCACTGGATAAGGTGAAAAAGCGTTTTTCAGGAAAAAGGTAGACAGTGACGCACGCCGTAGGAAAAGTGAACGCTAAGATCAGAAACTCTATTTGGGTTGTCCCTGTCGACAAAGAACTTTGAAGCCTTGTTTGAATAACCCAGTACGCCACAGCCATCGCTATCGCGACCATGCCAATTCGACCTTGGTTAAAGCTTTGACAAAGAAGGATGCAGATTGCAAATAAAAAGTAAGGCAGTTGACTGGCGAAGGGAATATTTGTTTGCACCAACAAGGTGACATTATTTATTCCAATGAAAATAAGGACGGTTAAAATCAGAGGGAATAGGAGTCTAAATAAATTTGAATGTATGAAAGACATGTTCTCTAAGTTGCTAGAATTGCAAAGGTATCGTTACTAAGGATGATAGCATACTGTTTATTCATGAAAATCAAAGTAGTTTATCGAATAAATTCCAGTATTGAGGGTTAAGATGAACATAGTGCATCATTTTTCCAACCACTGAATGTCTGTACCTTGAGGTTAACTGGCTATAGTGCTAGTTTAAATAAGTATCCTCTTAAATTAGGAACTTGGAGTAAAAATATGCAAATAAGTGTCGATGTGCATAATTACATGGAAACACTAGTGGGAACGGTACTCGCTAACGACGAATATACGGATAAGTATAGTAATGAACAGTTAGCAGATTTGGCGTGTTTAGCTCTGAACCAGTTAAGACCTGTATACATCCGCCATGATATTGATTTCTTATCTCGTTTAGCCGAAACACGTTTACTAGTGTTCAGACAACAAGCTGAAGTCGCAGTCACTGCAGCAGAGGGTTTGATTAAAGACGATCGTCGCATAGTACGTGAAGATGAAGATGTGTCTGAATACTCCGCTAAAGGTAAAGTAGATAACGACAATCGTGAGTTGGAATGGTTTGAAGTACCTATCGTGTCGAAACAATAGAACCTTTTTAGTAACGCAATATATTTAGGAGTGATTGTGGGATTTTTTTCTAAACTGTTTGGTTCGAGCAACAAAAACGCTGAAGCAAAACAAGTTGAACCAGTAGAATATGATGGCTTTCTTATTTACCAAGAAGCAAAGCCCGAATCTGGACAGTACAGAATAGCAGGACGAATTACGAAAGAGATAGACGGAGAACTGAAAGAGCATACCTTCATTCGTTCTGATGTCGTCGGTTCCGAGCAAGATGCGAATAGCCTCATGTTAAGCAAAGCCAAAATGTTTATCGACCAGATGAGAGGCGATATCTTTTAACTAAGCGCTTGAAATGTGAGCCATATTACGTAGTTGAATTAGTTAAAGTAAACAACTTGATTTCTATCATTTTTGAAAGGGGCATTAGCGTATATGCTAATGGCTCTTTTAGTTTTTGATTCGATTTTGCTTACATAGAAGGCCCTCGATATCATTTCGATATTCAATACGGCTAGTTCTGCATGATTTTCCTACAAATGAGGTCGGATTAGTCATATAGACATGTATTTCTGACAAAAAATACTTTAGATTTCAAACATCGTTCATAAAAACACTTTATTAACTGTGCCAATAGTAGGGAATAACTATGCAAATTGGTGTACCTAGAGAAATACTTGCAGGTGAAACACGCGTCGCTGCAACGCCAAAGACAGTTGAACAGCTAATTAAGCTGGGATTCGATGTCTCGGTAGAATCTGACGCTGGAGCTTTAGCTAGCTTCGATAACGTGGCCTACCAAAACGCTGGAGCAACCGTGACGACTAATGAAGAGATTTGGAATTCAGATCTCATCTTGAAAGTCAATGCGCCGTCGGACAATGAAATAGAATTGCTTAAAGAGGGTGCAAGCCTAATTAGCTTTATTTGGCCAGCGCAAAACGTTGAGTTAATGGAGAAGCTATCAAACAAAAACATCAACGTTATGGCGATGGATGCAGTACCTCGTATTTCACGTGCTCAAGCGTTAGATGCACTCAGCTCTATGGCTAACATCGCTGGATACAGAGCAGTTGTTGAAGCGGCTCATGAATTTGGACGTTTCTTCACCGGTCAAATAACCGCAGCGGGTAAAGTTCCACCGGCTAAAGTTCTTGTTGCTGGTGCTGGTGTCGCGGGACTTGCAGCTATCGGTGCAGCAGGTAGCTTAGGCGCGATTGTAAGAGCGTTTGATGTTCGCCCTGAGGTTAAAGAGCAAGTACAGTCAATGGGCGCTGAATTCCTTGAAGTCGATTTCGAGGAAGATTCTGGCGCTGGTGACGGCTATGCGAAAGAGATGTCTGAAGCGTTTAACAAAAAAGCGGAAGAGCTTTATGCAGCGCAAGCGAAAGATGTCGACATTATTATTACGACGGCTCTTATACCAGGACGTCCAGCTCCGAAGTTAATTACCAAAGAGATGGTCGATAGTATGCAAGCGGGTAGCGTTATCGTTGACCTTGCAGCGGCTAACGGCGGTAACTGTGAATATACGGTTGCAGATAAAGTCATTACGACAGCCAATGGCGTGAAGATTGTCGGTTATACCGATATGGTCGGTCGTTTACCGACTCAATCATCACAGCTTTACGGTACGAACTTAGTTAACCTAATCAAACTGTTATGTAAAGAGAAAGACGGAAATATTGATATAGACTTTGAAGATGTTGTTCTTCGAGGTGTTACTGTGGTTAAAGCCGGTCAAGTAACGTGGCCAGCACCACCAATTCAAGTTTCTGCGCAACCACAGGTTAAAGTTGAGCAACCAGTTAAACCCGTGGCTAAAATTGAAGAACCTGCTTCTCCAGTTAAGAAAATCGCTGGTCTGGCCGTTGCTGTTGGTGCTTTTGCATGGGTAGCTAGTGTTGCTCCTGCTGCATTCCTCGCTCACTTTACGGTATTTGTATTAGCTTGCGTGGTGGGTTATTACGTCGTTTGGAACGTGTCACATGCATTACATACTCCATTGATGTCGGTAACAAATGCTATCTCGGGGATTATCGTGGTGGGTGCGTTACTCCAAATTGGTCAAGGAAACACAGCAGTGTCAGTGCTTTCTTTTATCGCAGTATTAATTGCAAGCATAAATATTTTCGGTGGCTTTACTGTTACCAGACGTATGCTTGAAATGTTCCGTAAAGACTAAGGAGTAGTAAATGTCTGCAGGATTAGTACAGGCCGCCTACATTGTTGCTGCGGTTCTTTTTATAATGAGTTTAGCGGGTCTTTCTAAGCAGGAAACCGCACGCGCTGGTAACTATTACGGTATTACAGGTATGACGATCGCTCTGATCGCGACTATCTTTTCACCTGATTCAGCTGGTTTAGCGTGGGTCATCGTCGCCATGGTTATTGGTGGTGGTATCGGTATCCATTACGCTAAAAAAGTTGAAATGACAGAGATGCCAGAGCTCGTCGCAATATTGCACAGTTTTGTTGGTTTAGCCGCGGTCTTAGTGGGTTATAACAGTTACTTGGATCATGGGATTATCCTAGATCAAGCGATGCTAAATATTCATTTAATAGAGGTATTCTTAGGTGTGTTCATTGGTGCCGTTACGTTTACTGGCTCCATTGTCGCATTTTGTAAGCTTCGCGGTGTTATTTCATCTTCAGCGTTAAGCATTCCTCATAAACATAAATGGAACCTAGCTGCTGTCATCGGCTCTCTGTTCTTGATGATGATCTTTGTGAACGCGGAAGGCAGTATGTTTGCCTTGATGTTAATGACGCTAATCGCGTTTGTATTCGGCTATCATTTAGTCGCTTCAATTGGTGGCGCTGATATGCCAGTGGTTGTATCGATGCTTAACTCTTATTCAGGTTGGGCTGCCGCTGCGGCGGGCTTCATGTTGGCGAATGATCTGTTAATCGTAACCGGTGCATTGGTCGGTTCTTCGGGCGCCATTCTTTCTTACATTATGTGTAAAGCGATGAATCGTTCGTTCTTATCAGTGATTGCGGGTGGCTTCGGTCAAGACGTCGTCGTTGATAGCGATACAGATTACGGGGAGCACAGAGAAACAAACGCAGAAGATGTTGCGGATATGCTTAAAAACTCGACGTCTGTTATCATCACTCCAGGCTATGGTATGGCAGTTGCACAGGCGCAATATCCAGTTCACGAGATTACTGAAAAGTTACGTAGTCAAGGTATTAAGGTCCGATTTGGTATTCATCCGGTTGCCGGAAGGTTACCCGGTCACATGAACGTGCTATTGGCTGAAGCTAAGGTGCCATACGATATCGTACTTGAGATGGACGAATTGAATGACGACTTTGCAGAAACTGATACAGTGCTTGTTATTGGCGCTAATGACACGGTTAACCCCGCAGCACTAGAAGATCCAAACAGTCCTATTGCTGGAATGCCAGTGTTAGAAGTGTGGCATGCTCGTAACGTTATCGTCTTTAAACGTTCGATGAACCCCGGTTACGCTGGTGTGCAAAACCCATTATTCTTTAAAGAGAATACACAAATGCTATTTGGTGATGCAAAGCAAAGTGTTGATGCCATTTCTAAAGCACTGTAATAAATACCGGTTTACCATTAACTTTTAGAGTTAATTTGAATTAAAAGCCAACCATGATAGGTTGGCTTTTACATTTCTCTAACTTGAAAGGTAGTAATGAGTGCTATCTTCTTGAGAATAATGTGCTTTTCACCAATAATGTTATAATATTTGTTATTCACTCTTAAGATGGCCATCAATTTGTATTTTCGCAATTTTTCCTATTTTATCTTGATAGCACTGATGCCATTTAGGGTAGTAGCGACGACGTTGCCGGAAAGGATTTCGAATTTCACGGAACGGTTCGATTATTCGCAAGCGACAGTGAACTACGATGTTAGGGTGCTTCAAACAGATTTCCCTACTAAGTTGATGTCACCAGAGTTCATGCTGCCTCAAACCGCCAAATATCCATTAAAAGATATCCAACAAGTTTATAAATTATCCCAAAGCTGTACAGGTAAATTGCCTCTAAGCCCATTGGTTACCGTACCGTTGGTATTTGTAAGGGCCATTTGTCGTGGTACACCGTTAAACACTAAGTGGTTTGCTCGATCTGGGCTAATACATCCCGGTGGCGGTACATATGCGCTACGATACGCGACAAAATTTCCTGACCAATTTGATCAATTGCAATCCTACATGCACATTAAAGAAAGACCATTAGCTCAGGAAACTGAGCTGCTGGGGCGTTTACAAAGAATGCAAACCGACGCGATATCAGCATTGATAGCTGGCGAACGTATGTTTGTTGAAAACGAAGAAATGTGGTTAAAAAAGGGCAACGAATACTACGTATTTCCTAGTGAAGTTTGGCAACATAATGCCACCGAAGCGGAACTAAAATTTACATACGTAGAAAAAGATATTTATTGTTTCGTAAAACGTGGCAACCTCTGTTGGGAACTGGAAGATCATTCTGACTTACTGCTTAAGAGCATGATTGCTCTGGTAATCATAAATATTACCTTGGTCGCAGGATGGGCGATCTATCGCTGGAACGTAAAACGCGAAGAGATGAAGAGCCGCATGTTAGTGCTACAAATTTTAACGCACGAACTCAGAACGCCGATCGCGAGCTTATCGCTCACAGTGGAAGGTTTTAGAAGAGAGTTTGAGCGCCTTCCCGAAAGTGTGTATGAAGAGTTTAGACGACTTTGCGAAGACACGATGCGATTAAGGCAATTGGCTGAAGCAAGCAAAGACTACCTTCAATCGGAACATCAAAACTTAGCGTCTGAATGGATTCCATCGGTTGAAGAATGGCTACACTATAGATATGAAGAGAGCGCAAAACCAATAAACATTGAGCTGAGTAAAGACACTGCTGTAAAAGTAAATGTGTATTGGTTAGGCACCTGCCTCGATAATTTAGTTAACAATGCGATAAAATACGGTGTCGAGCCAATACAACTAAAAGTAAAAGTAAGTACGAGTTCAATTGCATTTTTAATAATAGATCAAGGCAATTTGACTAAGAAAAATTGGAAAACAGTTAAGAAACCATTTGTCAGTAAGGCTGGATTAGGTCTTGGTTTAACGATTGTTGAATCGATGGTGGATAGAATGGGAGGTACTATGACTCTCATTGGCCCACCTACCACATTTAAATTGGAGATACCCTGTGAAACAGACACTACTACTCGTTGAAGATGATAAAAATTTAGCGGATGGATTATTAGTAAGTTTAGAACAAGCAGGTTACGAGTGTTTACATGCTGAAACTATTGTGGAAGTCGCGCCACTTTGGGAGAAAGCTGACCTAGTGATTTTAGATCGCCAACTGCCCGATGGTGACACAGTTGATCATCTTCCGTCATGGAAAGAGATTAAGAAAGTGCCTGTCATCTTGCTTACTGCGCTGGTAACAATCAAAGATAAGGTTTCAGGTCTTGATGCAGGTGCAAATGACTATTTAACTAAACCCTTTGCAGAAGCTGAACTGTTTGCACGCATCAGAGCACAACTACGTTCACCAGGAAGTGACAACGATGATGATGACTTAAGCAAAGTTATCACTAGCAACTTAGTTATTGATAAAGCCACGCGGGAAGTGTTTTGCCAAGACCAAACAATCACGTTAACAAGAACAGAGTTTGATCTGTTGCTCTTTTTAGCCAGTAATCTGGGCCGGGTCTTCACGAGAGATGAATTGCTCGACCATGTATGGGGTTATAACCATTTTCCGACCACCCGAACCGTCGATACCCATGTGCTTCAACTTCGCCAAAAAATCCCAGGGCTTGAAATTGAAACGCTCCGTGGTGTTGGTTATAAGATGAAAGCATAAAACGAATGAGAATTCTGTTTGTTCTAATTCTATTATTACCAAGTTTTTGTGGTGTTGCAAAGACTTGGTTTGAGACAAGTTCGCCTTTAAATCAAGCCCATGAGAAGCTGCTTGATAATGACTTAAAGGGCAGTTTCGATGCGATGATTCAGGTTTGGCAATCCGAACCTACCGAGTACGTAGAGAATCATCTAAACGAGTTATTGCAAAAAACTTTAGAAAATGACTGTGGTAAAAGTATCGCGACCGAACCCGTAGCGCCTTGGATTCGCAGCATAATAGTGAAAAGGCAATCCATTCAAAGCCCAGGTAGAACAGTTTCTAGAGCCATCGTTGAGATTACTTCAGAAACCGACATTACGGGGATACGTCTGCTTCGATGGCCAGATACCGTCGTATCCAAAGAGGCGAACTTTGAAGTCATCAAAGGAGAAGCTAAACATATTTTTAGAATTAGCTACGAACTTAACCAACGATTACCGAGTGGGTTGTATCGCTTAGAAGTGAATAGTGACAACAACCAGCCATGGCATCAATGGATAGTCATGGGCGAGTCCGTCAATAAAGAAGTGGTCAGATGGGAATCTAAAGACAGCTGGGCAGTGGATAGGTTAGCTCAACTCAATCCATACTGTACTTTGCCTGTATTAACCGTATCACTTTATGATTACATCAAAGACGAGTATGTTCGGGTTTGGAATCAAGAGTATGAAGGCAAATATCCAACGCAATTACCAATTAGTGAGCTAAAACCAGATAGGTATGTGCTTGCTGTTGGAATTACACACCATCGCTGGCAAGGGCCTGTAATTATTGAAGATCAACAAGTTATAAGTAAAACTTACGATATTTCCTCTGAATAACCCTAAAGTCTTTCTCTTTTAAGCCGATACGAAATTAATGGATTAATTCTAGGCGACAAACATGAATAAATTACGCTTACCAGCGGCAATAGTTGTTACTCTTTCATCTTCCTATTCGATGGCCGCAAGCTATTCTATCGATGCTCGTGGCGACGCTATGGGTGGTGTTGGTGTGGTATCCGCAAGCTACTTAACGGCTCCGTTTTATAACCCTGCAATGGGCGCAATCTATCGCAGAAACGATGACGCGGGTATGCTTTTACCTGGTGTCGGGATATCGTATAACGATGAGAATCAGCTGATAGACAATATTGATACGATGGCTGATTTGATAAGTGGCGTTGATCTGAATGACTCATCTACATTCACTCAAGAAAAAATTGATGAACTCGATGCGGTCATGAATGACATGGAAGGTGATAACGCCCGGGTTGAGTTTGGCGTTGTTGCCGCATTTGGTATCCCCAACCCATATATTTCGACCACCATTTTTGGTAAAGCCTATGCCGAGTCTTTTATCGCGCCGGATATTGCTACTTCCAACGACTCGCTCCCAGAACAAGCGGCTATTGCAGATAGAGCAAGCCGAAGTACAGTGAATGCCGTCTCTATCGGTATATTGGAAGCGGGTGCCTCTTTAGCCAAATACCAGACAGTCTTTGGTCAGCACATGTCTTTTGGTGTCACACCCAAGTTTCAGAAAATCAATACCTATATCTATTCAGCTTCTGTCGAGAGTTACGACCTTAAAGACGTATTTGAAAACAGCACATCGGAAAGTACGTTCAATCTAGACGTTGGTGCTCTTTGGTTTTATGGACCATTCCGAGTGGGCTTCGCCGGAACAAACTTGGTATCGCGAGATATTGAAACGCAAATATCAACGACATCTTCTGGCTCTACTCAATCGTATACCTACCAATTGCGCCCTCAATACACAATTGGTGCGGGTTTTGTTGCAGATTATTTCTCATTGAGTGCGGATTATGATGTTAACGAAGATAAAAGATTCGACCAGTTCGAAGACAATACGCAATGGGTTCGCGTAGGTATGGAAATTGATATTATGAGACAACTCCAACTGCGTGCGGGTTACAAGCTCAACCTTGCGTATGAAGATAGTGATGGGACAGTAACTGGCGGTTTAGGTATTTCACCACTAGGATTATTCGAGTTAGACTTAGCGGTAAGTTATACCAACGAAGATTCGATGGGCGCATACGCGAACTTTCTTGCGACTTACTAAAAAAATCATTATAGTCACGCCCCTTACCATTGAGGGGCAGTTTTATGTTTGATGATCTACCAACGTTAACGCATCAAGAGCAACAAGAAGCAGTAGAGAAAATACAAGAATTGATGAAGCAGGGTATAAGTACTGCTGAAGCGATCAAACTCGTAGCAGAACAAATTAGAAAAGCGAAAGCAGAGTAGTTAACATAACCAGTGTTCTACAATATCCTCAAACCCTACCGCACTATAACTAAACTACCTCTGGAAATATATTAACACCATACACGCTGAAATATCTGAACCCCTCTTAATATATCTAAACTCTATAAGCTATAAAAGAAATTCGAGTACCCGTCACCCAAATAATGCTTTTTTTTTCAATGGTTTGTCTGTGCATATTTATTCAAAGCTCTTTTACAAAACAACAGAACTCAGTCTAAACAAAGCCCAATGTAATAGAATTACACAGGGCTTTGTTTAATCAGTTTAATGTTCTGATGAGAGTTGTGCAGTGATTAGTTGGTGAGCACTTGCTATTCTTGGTGGGAATAACAGCCCGTTGTTTGATTGGTTATTACGGTAAAATCTATGGTTAACTGCCCGCTAAACCCGTCAGATTTCACGTAGAGCACGGCTGTGACTTTTTCTTGTAGAATTTATCGTTAGCGCCAGTACATTACCGGTCGAAACAAAGTGAAATCTTAATTTTGAGGGGATATATGAGAATGATTATGCATAGCAGGATCGCTTCAGAGCGCATTACCAAATGCGAAGCAATTGAACAAACCGGAGGATAGAAAAATCTTAGGAGGTTACAACACCGAAATCTGGATCATTTATTGTTTACAGTCCATTTCAATACAATTGACTGTTACTCGATTGCGGCCTTTTGATTTGGATTCGTACAGTGCCTTATCTGCTCGATGAAACACATCGTTTTGCCCTACATCATCACGACTCACTTTACCTACTCCAATACTGACCGTCACGCGAGTTTGATCTGAATTAAATGTAAAACGATATTCTTCAATTTTCTGGCATATCTGCCTTGCAAATAGAAGGGCATCATTAATGCCTGTATTTTTCAATAGGATTGCAAATTCTTCGCCACCGATACGGCCAACATTGCCGATATCACGTGCTTCTTCTTTTAGTATATTTGCTACACTTCGTATGACTTCATCACCAAAAAGATGCCCATAAGTATCATTAACCAATTTGAAATGGTCGATATCGATTATTAACAGGGCCGTTTCTATATTGTTCCTTTTTACACATCCAAAACACTGATTTACTTTCATGCTAAAAGCACGACGATTGAGTAGTTGCGTAAGGTCGTCAAGTTCGGACAATTCAATTAGTCGATCTTGATGTTCTTGATTAGAGGTGATATTTCGAGCAATCCACACTACAGCCGTTTCTCCATGGATAGGACTTGTTAGAGGCTGAATACGACTTTCATACCACTGGGTGGTTTCCGGGATCGTTATATTCGGTATTATTGGAAAATTATCAGGAGTGAAGCTGTAAAGATAATGTTGAGTCTTCTGCGTTTCTAATGCTTCCGTCACTTTAGCGAGAAACTCACTCGCTTTGCTCTTACTCAAAATATCTTCTAGATTTAAGCCAACTATAGAATCTGTCGTATAAGTGACCTTCGTATCAACGCCACCAAAGACATCTAGAAACTTGCCTGATTCTGACAAAATAAACACCCTATCCGGAAGAGCTTTTAAGATAGACAACAGCTCTGAACAACTACAATTTTTACCATTCATACAGTAATTACCTGATAGATTTATCAGTTTAAGGAAACGACCCATAAGCTTAACGAATGATTGATTGGTATATATTGACTCGAATCAATCAAAGCGTCTGAATAGCGAGAAGTTCTGGCGAGTTATCTAGCGGTTCAGTTCAAGGAACGATAAGAAAACCTAGCCATTAACCATTATTGCTAGGTCAAAGATATATTCATAGATGATAGATATAACAGCAGTAAATCGATTCTAATATCATATCTATTGATAAGTGTGATTAAACCATCGGATAAAATTGGTTTTCGGTATTAAAATACGCAGTCAATAATTAGGTCGTCCCCACAAAATGAAAGAACTGTAATGTTGATCAAATTACCCTTTACTAGACGCTTATCCCAAGATATACAAAGTAAAAAACCAACCACTGACAAGTACTACGGTTTTATCACACCAAATTAGGAACACATAATGACACTTAACAGAACATTTTTAGCGTTATCTATCGCGGCATCAAGTCTGTTTTCAATATCGACCTTTGCGCTAGAAAAAGTCGATATTTTAATTACTGATGCTACAGTGCTAACGATGAATGCAGAAAAACAAGTATTCAATCAAGGAACGGTCGCCATTAAAGGCAATAAAATTGTTGCTGTTGGTGACAGTACTATTGCCAGTCAATATGAAGCGGACATAACATTTGACGTAGACGGCGACATCGTCATGCCTGGCCTTATTAATACCCACACCCATGTTTCAATGACGGTATTTCGTTCTCTAGCGGATGACGTTCCCGATCGATTACACCGCTACATTTTTCCACTCGAGGCGAAGTTGGTTTCTCGTGACATGGTTCGTATTGGTGCCAACCTAGGAAATGTGGAAATGGTTAAGGGAGGTGTAACTACCTACGCTGATATGTACTACTTTGAAGATGAAGTGGCAAAGACTGTCGACCAAATTGGTATGCGTGCTATTCTTGGTGAAACCGTCATTAAGTTCCCAGTAGCTGATGCTAAAAATGCTGAAGAGGGCATTCAATACGCACTCAACTTTATTGAAGAATATAAAGACCATCCGCGTATCACACCAGCATTTGCACCACATGCGCCTTACACCAATACCACCGAGATTCTACAAAAAATTGCCCAATTGTCTAAAGAAAAAGACGTCCCTGTATTGATTCACCTTGCAGAGTCTAAGCGTGAACAAGAAAAAATAGCCAAGATAAGTGACGGCAAAAGCCCAGTTCAATACATGTATGACATTGGTGCTCTAAATGACAAACTGGTCGGCGCTCACATGATTTTGGTTGACGACAAAGATATTGAACTCGTAAAAGAGAGCGATATGGGCGTTGCACATAATATGAGTGCGAATATTAAATCTGCAAAAGGTGTATCACCAGCGCTTAAAATGTATGACGAAGGCATCCGTATCGGGTTGGGAACTGACGGACCGATGTCCGGTAATACATTGAGCACTATCGACGAGTTTAGCCAGGTGGCCAAAGTACACAAATTAGTTAATCATGATCGCGCAGCAATGCCGCCAATCAAGGTTATCGATATGGCAACGATGGGTGCAGCTAGAGCATTGCATATGGAAGACAAAATAGGTTCGTTAGAACTAGGAAAGCTAGCCGATATTATTGTGATTGATACCAAGGCTCCTAATATGGTTCCTGTCTACAACCCTTACTCAGCTTTGGTTTATTCTGCCTATGCGACAAACGTTCGACATACTATTGTTGACGGTAAAGTGTTGATGCAAGATAAGAAAATACTGACGGTCGACGAAGACAAAATCCGGGAAGAAGCACTGGCGTTTTCAGACATAGTTCGCAAAACCGTTATAGATAGTGGTGAAGTCGTTCAGTAACATTGAGTTCGTTTAAGGCCTGCTTTTGCAGGCTCTAAATAAGCGATTTAACGATGATCGTATTCCTTCCTGCATGCTTAGCTGAATATAAGCATTTGTCAGCAGTAACAAACAGATCGTTAGTTGAAAACTCTTTGTTAGGAATAATACTTGCTACACCTATGCTCATGGTAACGTACGGAGAAATAGACGATGTACTATGGGGAATCTTGTTTTCTTGTAATATCACAAGAAAATTCTGAAGACTAAACAATGTCTCTTCCGAAGAGGAGTTTGGTACTATAACTGCAAACTCCTCACCTCCAATCCGCGCAGGAAGATCGGATGATCTTTCAAAAATATTACCCCAAAGCCTTGCAACCTTTTTAAGGCATTCGTCTCCTTGATGATGTCCGTACGTGTCATTGTACTGTTTAAAAAAATCAATATCCCCAATCACCAATGTTAAAGACTGTCCTTCTCGCTGACATCGATACCATTCTTTTTCAAACATAACGTCAAATTTATGTCTATTTGCGAGTGAAGTTAGCCGATCTCGCTCTGCAATTTCTGTGAGTTCTTTTTTGTCACGTTGTAACTGCTTATCTCGAATTTCGTAACGTTGCAAAGTATCTAATAGCTGGTCCCTAGGGGCTCCGAACAGCTCATTTAGACTCAATGGCGTCGAAATGAATCGTGAGAGTTTTTGTCGAAAAATCAAATAGAAACCTAACAGAGGAAAACTATAACATATCGCAATTATCAACTTACCCAATATATTACCAAAAATGATATTGACGGATACGGGACTAAGTCCTAATGCGAAAGCGACAAGCGGGAAAAATATACCATCGGCGCAGAGGATCAAAATAAACGTCAATGTAAAAATAGAAGTAACCGAGAACAGGCTAGAAAAATACTTACGAACTTGCTGGAATACAAACAAGAGCAGCAGAATTTCACCCAATATTAAAACTCCACCGATAACAAGTACCAAAAAAGAAACGTAAAAAATTGAAGGGGGCAGGTTGTATGGGTCTATAACTAATCCAGAACCGAGTAACCATGCCATGAAGCTGAATCCAAAAAAGACGAATGTATCAACCATCAACACCAAGCGAATCATATTCCTAAACGTACAGGTATCATTTTCAATAATAATTAACATTACCGTGCTCATCATGAAAGCCCCGTAAGCAAGGTTTCCGCCAGATATATTCAAAGATTCAGAGAAAGGAAAAGAGTATATAGCACCGGCTAATCCACCTACGAATAAGGTAATCGCAATATACCCATAGAGTGACGCAATGCATACTCGAGAATTCAATGTCAAAAAGTATAGTGGTAGTACTGAGTACACTATAACATTCAGAACCAAAGCTTCTAACATGATTGTTATTTGTCCAATTTATTTATATTTTTCAATGTTAAAGCTTTTCATTTTGAAATTGAACCGTTGTTTCTAAATATATTTATATAACTAATATGTGCCTCCAACGCGGTTCATTGCCTTTGTCATGTTCAAACATTTTAGAGGCTTTTCGTCTTGTCTATATCGACGATCATCGTATGTGTCCGCGACCATCTCTAGTAAACGTAATATGGCAAAAATTGGAGAAAGTTGAATTCAAGAAAATAGCAACAATAGCTACAACAAAGAATTTGAACGAACAATACTCATTCCCCATCTTTTAGTGCGTATTACGTATATTATGTTAAATGAATGCGCGCGTGACGTAGAATTCATTCTCCCTTTTTCATGCTCGAGAGAATCTAACGCTAAAGATAGTTACTTGTAGAAACGAATCTAGGCGTTAGTCGCACGGTTATAATTGAAAGTTCATTACGTCAATTTACCAGATAATATTTGAGCGACTTTACCCAGTTCAGTTAACAGACGTTGATGCCCATATCGATTTATTTCTGGCGTTAATCCTGAAACACTGATCGCGTATGACGCTTCTTTTCTAACTTCTAAAGGTACTGCGATACAGGTGATACCAGACTCATTCCCTTCACCATCGATAGCGAAGCCTCGTTCATAAATGATATCCAATTCTGCTAAAAACTCATCTTTTGTCGAAATATCGTTCTCACCAAAATGGACCAACGCATCAAGATCCTGACAATGCGTTTGCCAGTACTTCTCTTTTTCTAATGGCGTAAAATAAGACAACACTACCTTACCGCAAGCAGAATGGGTCAACGATGACGTTAAACCAGCATGTGCATTTGTGTGAAATGCCGATAATTTTGGCTCTTGCTTTTTCAGTAGGATAACACTATCGAAGTCCCTTCTCTGCAAATTGACAATGAAACCGATTCTGTTCGCTAACTCAGCCAAATAAGGCACGGCTTCATTCAATAGAGAATCATTTTGAATAGTCGAATACCCCATCGTCACCATCTTAGTGGTTAGAGAATAAAGTCCACCAGAAGACTGTCGAACATAACCACTGTTAGATAAGCATTTGCATATGCGATGAACTGTGGGTTTAGGGTAACCTGATTGTTTACACAGAAGATCTAGGCTTATGCCTTCAGTACAGGCTATTTTTTCTAACACATCAAAAGTTTTATATACAGATTGCATTTTGAATCACACGACTTCTTTTATTATTGATAATATTATATTTGAATTTAGGATTTATTGACCATTAATTATCATAATAAAAAGACTTACTAATTCAATTCTCGATCAATGGCATAACATTTTTCTTTATAAATGAGGCCTTTCCCACTCGTAAAAACCAACTCATTGTTGGTTTTTATTCGTAGGCGAACTCATTCATCAGATTCTACACTTTTTGATGGAAATAGTCCCTTCTATTGAATGACTCAACTTATTTGCAAAGTTGACGCTATGACTGTTTTATCTTGATAACAACCTTACGTACTCGTTGATCCTCTGTCACTGTCAAATTGGGCATATGAACGGTAAGAGGTGAGAACAGGTAAAACTCACCTAGTTTCATTTCAATATATGAAAGACGCACACTATCTTCGTCAATAAAACAAATATCACGATCAGTTTCATAATCAAACTGCTTTAGCAGAGATGCTTTAGTTGAATCGGTTAACTCTGCCCAGCCAAATTTCTCTTCACCAGAGACGATAAATTGCACGTCACAATAGTTGTTGTGACATTCTGGACCCACACTACTTTTTTGAGAAGTTTGGTACTCCATTACTACAAAAAAAGCATCTTCGATATCTAAACCAGTTATCTGGTGTTTACCCAGTTTTATTGATTCAAGATCTTGATTTGCGACAAAATCTATTGCCTTAACAAACTTGTTTGGCAGCAAGTTTTTATAATCTTGTGCCGAAAATTTACCTATCCACATAAAGGCTCCGAAATCATTGATAAAGCTTCGCAGTCTATTTCAATCGCATAAACTGAACTGGAAGCGGTAATATATAAGGTGTTTTGCACAGCATCAAAAATACAATTTGAGACGCTTTCCGGAATGGGTATCTTACCTATTAGAATCAAATTGGCGTTTAGAATCAGAATACCTTCTGCCGAGCTACAATAGAGTGTGCCAAAGTTATCTACTGTCATTCCATCTGGGATACCCTTTTCTACCTCATAGACTAGACGACCATTGAGCAGTCTTTCACCTTCAACATCAAAAGATTTGATGTGTTTTAATCCTTGAGTAGGAAAATCCACAATAGACATATCAGCGACATATAATGTTGATTCATCAGGCGAAAATGCCAAACCATTGGGACGTTGGACGTCAGAGGTAGCGATGTTTAAATAATTCGTGACTGGGTTGTAACAATAAACGTAACAACCAATCATTTGGCTTTCCGATTTAAATCCCTCCTCATCGTTAATGATTCCATAAGGGGGATCAGTAAACCAGATAGTCCCGTCAGACTTACGCTCAACGACATCATTTGGAGAATTTAGGCGTTTTCCGTCAAATTTATCGACTATGATTTTGGCAACCGAAAGGTTGTCTTTACTGCGTATAGCAAGACAACGGCGACCATGTTCACATGTCACAACATCTCCATTGGACAGAGCGTAGTTTCCATTTGAAAAATTGGATTGATCTGTCACTAGCGTCGTTTCTTTACTTTTGGGGTCATAGACATACATTGCATTTTTCTTTACATCAGAAAACAGCAACTGATTAGAGTGCTGCAACCATGCAGCACCCTCACACCAAATATGTCCACAACTGACCTTTACTAACTCAGAAAGGATCGCTTCTTTGTAAGACATAACTCGTTTACTCCTCTTATTTAGTTTCCCAAGACGCTTTATAAAAATCTCGGTAACCATTTTCTGGATCGTAAAGGTTTCGGTCACCTCCAGCAGTATGGATATTATCCATAGTTACTAGGTGAGCAGGCGTAACATAGCCACTAACGGGTTGATCTTGGAACAAACGATTCAGTTCATCAATCAACTGCCATCCGTGTAAGTTAAGAGGTTCGGCGACAGTCGCACTTTGAAAGCCTCCATTACGAATACGTTCGAAGGCCGATTCACTACCGTCGCCTGCAGAAATATTATAAGGCCCCTCACCTTTCTCTTTACCCAACGACTTTAAAGCTGGTGACATATAGTCAAAATAGAGATCATTAATTGCTAACGTATAGTTATATTTGTCTTGGTATTTTTGTACAAGCGAGTACGTTAGTTGCGGAATACGTGCAGATGTATTCGCTAGAGGTGTATCTTCATAACTAAGTACAGAACATTCCTTACATTTCTCAATATAAGATTTCATTACGTCTGCTTTATGTACCGCTATGCTGTAAAGTCCGTCCGTTAAGATAACAACATTCGCCTTACCGTCAGAATTTGCAATGGCATACATTGCCGAGACTTTCGCTACATCATCTGCCGAGCTGGTAATATTAGTATCAATATACAAGTCATCGATTGGGCCTGCTTCTGGTGTGGCATGCCAACTGACCAATTTAATTCCCAGTTCTTTTGCTTTACGTAAACTACGCACCATAGTATTTGGTGTGAATCCACCAATAATAATACCATCTGGTTGAAGCGCTAACGCCTGTTTAACCGCTGACGATTGTGATGGCACACTACCTGCACCATCCAAAACACGTACCTTCCAACCGATCTCCTTAGCCGCTTCCTCGTAACCTTTTACAACCCCCAACACACCACTATTTTTTAGGTCCGAGGCAATAAATATTACCGATTTTTCTTTGGCCGCCATAGGGCCAACAGGAATAGAAAACGGCTCCGAAGAATCCACAGACGCTTGCATAACTATTTCTTTCGCTAGCTGTACATAATCACTTGCTTCATCAGCCAAAACTTGCGATGTAAGAGTGATACCTATGAGTACCGGTAAGAGTTTTATCGCTTTTTTCATTATTTCACCTTCACGTTATTTTTTGTTGCTGTTTGTTTACGTTTCTGGCTAAAACCGGCCAGAGTAATTGAAATGAGTAAGATGCCGCCGTTAAACAGTGGCTCGACAAAGAATGGCGTACCAAGTTGTTGTAACCCTGAGATACCAACACTAACGAGGGCAACGCCGATTAGCGTACCCCAAACGTTGACTCGCCCTGCTCTATACGTTGTTGACCCTAAGAAAGCCCCCACTAATGCGGGTAACATGTAGTCTTGACCGACAGAAGATGAACCGATACCTATATGAGAGGCCAATAAAACACTCGCGAAAGCTATCAGACCATCTGACAAAATATATGAACCGATGTAACACGCTTTAGTGTTGATACCATTTAGTGTGGCTGTGTTTGGGTTTGCACCAACGGCATACAATTTTCTTCCAAGCGCTGTGTATTCGGTAATCAACCAGAGCACTATCGTGATCGCCGCTAAATAAAAAACGATAATCGGCAATCCAAGTACTTCAAGGCCGCTAAAGTTATAAAAGCTTTCCGGTAAAGCTCCGACAATTTGTCGACCTCCAGTGTGCCAAAGTGACACGGCATAAATTACGGTACCTGTTCCAAGAGTTGCGACGAATGAATCGATATCGGCAAGGGCGACTAACATTCCATTAAAGGCACCATAAAGACACCCACACATCACTACAATGACAGCGGCAACCTCCCAAGAAAAGCCATACCTCTGCTGAAGTGTGATTGCAAAAACGTGCCAAAAAGTAACGCCAAATCCAACGTTAAGATTCATTTTCCCGGTCACCATGGTAACCATGGCCGCAAGTGCTAAAATAGCGACGATACTCTTTTCACTCAATATGGCTTGCAACGTTAGCATGGAAAAAAAGGTATCAGTCGAGAGTCCAAATATGAATATAAGCAGCACGGTAAGGATGAGTAATCCGTACCGCATCGCAACTTGAGTAAGCATATTTCCGAGCCCTAACGACATCGTAATCTCCGTTTCTAGCGCTGTGGACTTGACATTAGATGTAGCCATGTTCAACCTCTTCTATTTTTGACCCTGATGCATATTTCAATAAATTAGAGACCGTTACGTCTCCTTCTAATAATTCTTTAACGACTCTTCCCCTGTTGAATACCAACGCGCGATTTGAAATATTTACAACCTCTTCAAAATCACTGGATATCACAATGACTGACAAGCCTTGACTGATAGCTTTTTGCATAATTTTATATATTTCTGCCCGTGCACCTATATCCACACCAGCGGTCGGATTGTCGAGAATCATCACGGGTTTATTCATACTGAACCAACGCGCTAGAATCACTTTTTGTTGATTCCCACCACTCATGGAACTAATCGCGATATTTGGGTCCATCGGTCGCACGTCGTACTTACGCAGCAAATCTAATGTTGTTTGCTGCTCTTTATCTTTAGAAAGAAAAGTGAAATTACTGGTTCCAAGATTGGTAGGGTTTAAATTTAGATTTTCTAACGCACTCATTGGAGCACATATACTTTCTTTAACTCTATCTGCGGCGACCATAGCAAAACCACTTTTTATGCTATTCGCTGGCGAAGACAAATTAGCGAGGTCCTCATTGAGGTGAACGGAACCTGACTTTATATTTAACCGACCAAATAAAGCCTGACCAATAATCTCTTGTCCCGCATTACGTAATCCGACTAGTGAAACCAGTTCTCCTTTTCTCAAGCTCATACTGAAAGGGTCAAGATCACCAATTTGCAGACCTTCTATCTGTAAAACTATGTCTGCGTTTGTTTTAAGTGGTGTGCGATAGTCCATCTCTTTTTTGGTACCAACAATAAGTTCTACCAAATCGTCGATTGAGTAATCATCCACTAAGCCCGAACCAACCATTTTTCCATCGCGTAATACAACAACGTCATCGCAAATATCATGTATTTCATCTAATCGATGAGAGACATAAATCATCCCTACACCTTTGTCTTTTAAACGTTTTAGTACTTGGAACATCCTTCCCACATCACTTGCAACAAGAGAAGCGGTAGGCTCATCCAGAATCAACACTTCTGCATCGGCAACCAGAGCTCGCGCAATTGCAAGCAAAGATTTTTCGGCAGCACTAAGGTTAAATATTCGTTCTGAAGACTTAATATCAAGGCCAACCAAACCTAGAACTTCTTGCGCTTTTTCCTCTGCCTTTTTCCAGTTTATAAATCCCCATTTTTTCGGGAATCCAAGCATCAATCCAATATTTTCGGCAACCGTCATCCACTCAATAAGGCCCAAATCCTGGTGAATAAATGCAATAGGAACCTTATTTGACGTAATAATTCGGGCGGCATCCTCAATAGGATCCCCTTTAAATAGAACTTCTCCTGACGATTTTTTATGAATACCAGCTAACGTTTTAATGAGTGTCGATTTTCCCGCACCATTTTCTCCTAATAAGGCAACGCAGCGTCCTTTATGGATATGAAAAGATGCCGAATCTAACGCGACAAAGTTATAAAAACGTTTTGTCAGCTTATTTATAGATAAGAGGCTTTCATGTTGTGTATCAACTAATGCCATAACTTACTCATGTCCTTAAATATTTCAATATCACTTCCATAGATTCCACATTGTGGAATATATTAATATATAATTCCATATTATGGTATTTGTGTTTATGTAGACAAAAAGTGACGATGATCTCTATTTAAGAAATGGCTGTTATAGATATCTCTTTAATCGATCTAGTCTGCAAAAAGTAAATTATTTTGTTGCTTATATGTTACAAAAGAAGTATTCGAGATTTGTATAGAAACACTAATCAATCGAAGGGTTAATTTGTCTTTTTGGGATGATGATTTATTCGATCTAGTAAGGTGAAATACGCAGAAATAATTGACTCTTATTGAACCTATAATCAAGCAATGTTCGTCAAATTCATTTTCCGTAGCCGTTTTTGTTACTTTTTATAGTTAGGTGAGTGGCGGGTGCCGTGCGATTACTGGTTAAACATTTACTCGATTACGATAAACATAAATTACTTTGAATTGGTATTTTACGATATTGGACGGGAATGATTCTTTTCGTGGCTGTGGATATACTTAAGAAAAAGTATATCCAGTGGGAATACCAACCAATTGATTCAATATGATCGGTTAGATAATCCTTTAAGGTTATTGATGTGCCATTCTTACTGACATAGGGTGATTTTCATTCAGTTCGAGTAAATCCCAAAGGTTTCCATAAAGATCTTCGAACACGGCGACCACACCGTAATCTTGTTCTTGGGGAGGCCTAACAAATTTGATCCCAGCCTCTATCATTCTATTGTAATCACGCCAAAAATCATCCGTGTTCAAGAATAGAAATACACGCCCTCCAGACTGGTTTCCAACAAAGTTATGCTGTTCTGCCTTTGACGCTCGTGCAAGCAGCAGTGTGACACCGTTAGAGCCAGGTGGAGAAACGACAACCCAGCGCTTGTCTTGCTCTGGCTGATAGGTATCTTCGACTAGTTCGAATTGCAACTTGTTAACGTAAAAATCGATAGCTTCGTCATAGTCCCTAACGACTAATGCTATATGAATAATTGATTGTTTCATTCAAGATTTCCTCTACATAATCGTTGGTTTAGCTTTACTGCACCTATACCAGACTAACTAAGCTTTTGATCAACATGATATCAATAAAAAAGCCAACTCGACGTTGGCTATGATTGCTCGGACTGCTTGAGTTAACAATTTATCAACCACCCGCCAATTTAACTGTGAAACCTTTTTTCTCTAAGTGAGCCTTAATTTTCTCACGATTGTCACCTTGTATCTCTATGGTCCCATCTTTTACCGAACCGCCGCAGCCACAAACCTTTTTGAGCTCTGCTGCGACTAACTTTAGTGCTGTATCATCGAAATCAAGCCCAGTGACAATACAAACACCCTTGCCTTTTCGCCCTTTGGTCTGTTTCTGTATCCTTACGATACCATCACCCGTTGGACGGTTTACTTTTTGTTCTTCTGGTTTAATTCGGCCGATTTCTGTTGAATATACAAGAGACATATTATTTCTTTCTTATTGCCGCTACCGCGACGTGTTTATCGATATGCTTTTTGATAGCATCTTTAGAGCCCTTAATAAGCTTGCCATTAAAAAAACAGTACCAAGAGTTTTTAGCTCCACTGTCACTTTTTAATAGTTGGCCATTGTACTCTTCATGTTGCTCAGTTACTTCTTCTTCTTTTTTAGGCGCGAGAGACGCGAATTCGATAGGATCTATAATGGTCGCGGTATCGCACCACCAATCTACCGATTTCTTAACCGCTGGCAAATTACCAGACAAAATCTGCTTTTTAATCCTGACATGCCAAACATCTTTATCAGCACCGGATTGAATGCTGTATCCTCTATGAAACGTCGTAGCCATAATGAATATTCTTTTTGTTTTTCGTCACTATATAATAATTGTAATTGTCACATATTCAAGTATATTCTTTCATTCAGCCCATCAAGTTATAGTGCACTATGATCAAGAAAAACATTCCCCCAATCACGGATATCATAGTGCGTGATGTAAGTAGAAAAAAATATAATAATCATGTAGTTAAAGATGACATTAATCAGTTAACAGACACACAATATTCCCCTAGTTCTGTGCTTGCTATGACAACCGACTGGAATAGATTTGTTTCGTTTTGTGAAGCAAAACATGTTAACGCCCTGCCAGCATCCATTACAGCAATACGTATGTTTCTCGAGTATGAGTCTAGAGAGCGTAAGTTCGCCTCCATAAGACGTTACAGCATCACTATTGGCACCATACATAAACTACATGGCTATCCAGTCCCGACAGCACATCGCCAAATACAATTTACTCTGTCGCAATTAAGGCTTCAGAAACAAGGTGATGCAAGGCAAGCAAACGCCCTGACAACAAAACACCTTGATTCATTAGATGAGTTATTGAGTCGGGATAATACGTTACGGGGTCACCGTGATCTTGCGATTTATTACGTCATGTTTGAGTGCGCTTTGAAAAGAACAAACCTAAAGAACCTACAATTGAACGATGTAGATCAGATTGACAATCAGTGGTGTGTGAGCTTGAATGACATGACATACAAATTGAGTGACAAAGCTGGTTCTGCCCTATTTAATTGGATTCAATTTCTCACGGGATCGCAAGGGTACCTTTTCCGTCGCATAGACAAACACAACAACATTGGAATGCATCAGCTAGATGACTCTTCAATTTATCGGATCCTTCGAAGAGCAAGTGATTTGTTGGGTTTGGCCAACCACTACAGATTTACAGGACAGTCAGCCCGAGTAGGTGCAACTCAAGAGCTTGAAAGACAGGGCTACAATATCAGGGATATCCAAGATTTCGGTCGCTGGCTTAGCCCTGCAATGCCAGCGCAATATTTACAAATGAAGCGTGTAGCGGAAAACGAAATGACGAAATATAAAGTGATTAAACCTTGGGATTAAGTGCGCTTTTTATCGCGCTGGCTAAAAATTCACTGAACTGATGCCCGTTATGTTCAACCATTTTAGGAAACATAGAGATCGGAGTCATTCCAGGAAAAGTATTAACCTCATTCAACAAGAGTTCATTCTCTTCGGTTAAGAAGAAATCGATGCGAGATAAGTCCTTCAATTTCATTTGATTAAATACGGTTCTGCTAAACATTTCAATATCCGATAACTGCTGCGCCGAAAGATTGCTTGCTTCAACTTCAGTATGAGAATGACTATCTGCGCTATATTTCTCTTCATAAGTGTAAAAGGCATTGTCCGGTGCAATCACCTCGCCAGGCTTAGTGACAAATAGTGCCCCTTGATATTCATACGCCGCAACTTCCAATTCTCGCGGTTTGACCGATTTTTCGATGAGAACCTGATCGGAATAATGAAAAGCAGATTCAATAGCTTCTACCAATTCGCTTTTTTTAGTTACACTGTAACAGCCAACAGACGATCCCTGACATGCTGCTTTAACAAAGACTTTCCCAAATTTATCAAAAGCTTGGGAGGCTTTATCTAATGATTTCTGGTCAGCATTAACCAGAAATAAATAGGGTGTATTCGGGATCCCAATCGCGTCGTACCATAGTTTAGAGGTGATTTTATTGAAGCTATTCGTGCTCGCTTGTGCCCCACAACCAAAATAAGGAATACCAGCAAGTTCGAACATTGACTGAAGGTCGCCCGTTTCACCTGGGTATCCATGTACACACGGTACAATATAGTCAATTTTGATTACACCAGTAGTCAATATTAACGCTTTCTTATTGATATCCAAATTGACATGAGCACCATCAAGCAGCCACGCATCTTTGGTTATTTCCACAAAGTGGACTTCGAACTCTGGTTGTTTCTGAAGTTGATCCAATAAATAAGCCGCAGATACCAAAGAGACTTCATGCTCTGAAGAACCACCACCACATAAGAGAAGAATAGATGTTTTATTCATTTTTAAGATCATTCCGCGAAACAACAACATTATTATCGAATTCTAATCATAACCAATTGATACCTGAGGTACAGTAAAAAATAGCGCCTGACACAATCTAGTCATTTGTTCGTTCATAATTCAAGCAAAAAAAAGGAACCCAAGGGTTCCTTTTAATATTTTAAGCAAAATGAGTTGCGACTATACCAATTGCAAGATTACTTTATCTTAACCAACTTCGGATAAGAGGAGTTTTTAATCTCGTCTAGGCTTTTAACAAAGGGTTTTAAGTCTCTGAAATACTTAGGTAACGTTTGAATTGCGGCTTTCGCTTCAGACTTAGTAGCATAATCACCATATAAAACCGCATACCAATCTGTTCCTTTCACCTGTTTGTGATGCTCCCAAACCGGATGCGCTTCTGGTAACTGGTTTGCATAACTCAACGCTTTCTGAGAACTGCTTACGGCCATAACTTGTATGGTGTAGCCAAAACGCATCATCTTTGCTTCTTGCTTTTGAGTCGGCGGCAAGATTTTGATCATCTTGCTACTAGAACGCGTGGCAGTAGACGGCTTGGGTTGAGAGGCTTGTGCTTTAACAACCTGTTGTTGTGCTACAGCGGTAACCCCGACATCGGATTCCATTACAGTCGACTCTTTCATCGGTTCGACCATTGGTTTAGTTTTATACTCTTCTTGATGACTCTCACTCGTTACATCGGTGATCATTTCACCAGATGAACAAGCGGTAAGCAAAATAGACAAAGCAATAATAGAAATATTTCTCATAAACAATTCATAAGTTCCTTAATAAGCTACGCAAATCATGCCTATTGAACGCAATATAATCAAGTAGATAATGCTAATAGATACCATTAGGATGTGAGCTAAGGCACAGTCTCGCAGAACAATACGGTATGCTCTGTCACATAGATAAAGTATAGACAATTCATTCAATGAGAAATCTATTATTATTGATAAACCGGTATACACCCGAGGTTTCTATGAATAATATTTCAAAACTGCTTAAACCGACTTCTATCGCGGTTATCGGAGCATCAAACCGACCTTTTAGGGCTGGTGAAGTAGTCATGAATAATCTGTTAAAAGGCGGATTTCAGGGCGCCATTATGCCGGTTACGCCTAAATATAAGGCGGTATGTGGTGTACTTGCTTATCCCTCTATTGATAAATTACCTATTACGCCTGATATCGCCGTTCTCTGCACCAATGCGTCACGCAACGTAGACATATTTAAGCAACTAGCCGAAAAAAAGGTATCGGCAGCAATTGTACTGTCATCCGATATGCATATTACAAATAACGATGGAGAAACCATAGAACAACAGTGCCTCGCTATCGCGAAAGCGAATGGTATTCGAGTGTTAGGCGCAAACAGTTTGGGTCTTATCCTTCCTTGGTTAAACCTTAATGCCTCTTTTTCGCCTGTCAGTGCAGCGAAAGGCAACATCGCTTTTGTTTCTCAATCGGCGGCGGTTTGCACTACCATCTTAGATTGGGCAAACGACAAAGACATCGGTTTCTCTGCTTTTGTATCCATCGGTAATGGAAGTGATATCGACGTGGCTGAATTGCTTGATCATCTCTGTACCGACAGCAAAACAGCGGCGATCCTTCTCTATATAGACTCTATCAAAGATGCTCGTCAGTTCATGTCAGCTGCCCGAGCGGCCTCTCGAAATCGGCGCATATTGGTCCTTAAAGGTGGCCGAACACACGCTGGACGACGGGCTGCGCAACGTCACACCGGAGGCAACGATACGTTAGATATCATTTACGATTCGGCGATCAGTCGAACGGGTATGTTAAGAGTAAAAAACACCCATGAGTTGTTTGCAGCCGTAGAGACACTGACTCACGCGGTGCCATTAAGAGGCGAAAGACTCGGTATCATTACCAACGGAGGCGGCCCATCAATAATGGCCGTGGATACTTTGCTAGAGCGAGGTGGTAAATTGGCCGAACTCAGTAACGAAACTATTGAAAAGTTGGATCAAGCGCTTCCACCAGCATGGTCGAAAAGTAATCCCATCGATATGATCGGTGACGCAGATAAAAGTCGTTATGTGAATTCAGTAAATGCATTACTCGATAGCGATGATATTGACGCCCTTCTTATCATGCATAGCCCATCCGCAATTGCACATTCTATTGAAACGGCTCAAGCGATTATCGATTGTGTAAAAGCGCATCCACGACACAAACGCTTCAACATACTGACCAACTGGAGTGGCGAAAAAACCGCAAGGGAAGCACGACTTTTATTCACACAAGCTGGCATACCAACCTACAGAACGCCCGAAAGCGCTGTTGTCGCCTACATGCACTTAGTGGAATACAGAAGAAATCAGAAACAACTCATAGAAACGCCAACCAGTTCCGAACAGATCGATGTCAAAAACAAGCAACAAGCACGCAGTTGGATAGAAACCAAGCTTGCCAATCAGTTTGAGTCAGAACTTACAAAACAACATTCAAGCGAAATCAGCTCAGAAAATGTGGCAAATACATTGGTACTGGATACACATGAGATAACGCCATTACTGTCGAATTATAAGTTTACCGTATTGGAAACATGGATAGCACAAGAGCCTTCTGAAGCGGTTCAAATTGCAGACACCATCGGTTATCCCGTGGCCGTAAAACTTCGGTCACCAGACATCGCCCATAAATCTGATGTACACGGTGTGGTTCTTAATTTACGTAATCCCATCGAGGTTCAAACCGCCGCCCAATCTGTCCTTGATGGTGTACAACTGAACTATCCTTCTGCAAATGTTCACGGTTTGTTAGTCCAAGCGATGGCAAGCCGAATTGGAGCCTATGAATTAAGGGTTAAGGTCAAGACAGACGCCACCTTTGGCCCCGTAATTATGCTGGGCGAAGGGGGATCTGAATGGGATGAAAGTATAGATGCGGCTGTTGGTATCCTACCTTTAAACATGGCGTTAGCGAGATATCTTATTATCCGCGCCATTAAAGGACACACGATAAGGCCCCAGAAAACCAGCAATCTTGACATCGATCTACTGTGCGACTTTTTAGTCCGACTTTCTCAAATGATCATCGACAACCCACAGATCCATGAACTGGATATCCATCCCCTTCTTGTTGGGCACAAGTCACTAACCATATTAGATGCAGACCTGACTCTAAAGCCGTTTACAGGTGACCCACACCAACGATTAGCTATCCGCCCTTACCCGGTAGAATTGGAAGAATATGTGACCCTAAAAAGTGGCGAAGAAGTCAAACTTCGCCCTATCCTGCCCGAAGACGAACCCGCTCACGCCTCCTTTATTAATAATGTGTCTAAGGAAGATCTCTACAAACGCTTCTTTACTGAAGTGGGTGAGTTGAATCATGAGGCGTTATCCAATCTAACCCAAATAGATTTCAACCGAGAGATTGCTTTTGTTGCCGTCACCCAAAAAGGTGAGATATTGGGTGTGTCTAGAGCGTTAATTAACCCAGATAATACCGATGCAGAATTTGCTATCCTGATCCGTTCTGATCTTAAAGGCTGTGGTTTAGGCCGAATATTAATGACAAGGATCATCGACTTTTGTAAAAACAAAGGCACAAAGCAAATGTCAGGTATGACAATGCCTACTAATAGAGGGATGTTAACTCTGGCACAAAAACTTGGTTTTGAACTCGACGTTCAATTTGAGGATGGGACTGCTGATATGTTATTGATTCTTAATTGATTTTTTTACTTATCGACAAAAAAGACCGCATTGCGGTCTTTTTTTAATTCAAATAGGGAAAACACTATTTAGATTTCATCTCTTTTCGTACCATAAGTGCTGCTGCAATTATAAAAACAACAATTAGACCCAGCTCCATATCTCCCCCTCAAAAAGTGTAAAAACAAAAGTTATAAAAATGTAGGTAAGAACTAGTCACATACTAGCAGCAGAGTAGGTCAATTAACACGCAGATAACCATTTTCTTTTTGAATAGCGATACTGATCAATAACCGCCGTCGTATAATTTCAAACATTAGAAAGTAAACATTACCATTTTGTTGGCTTTACCCCATTAATTATTTATCAAATAAATAAAATGGACTCTTATATCGGTAAAATCGTTGCAAGCCCTTTAGGGTTATTTCAAGGAAGACAAAAGAGGTTCAGATGAGTATTGAACAGTTATCAATTAACTGTGACATGGGTGAAAGCTTTGGCCATTGGAAAATGGGTGAAGATGAAGAAGTTATGCCATGGATAGACATGGCGAATATCGCCTGTGGTTTTCATGCCTCCGACCCAAATATAATGTCACAAACCATTCAATTGGCACTGAAGCATTCGGTAAAAATAGGCGCTCATCCGAGTTACAACGACATTCAAGGTTTCGGACGACGTTCGATCGCCCATACAGAAGCTGAAGTCACCCACTTAGTACTCTATCAACTTGGTGCAATAAAGGCACTTGCAGAACTGCATCAGGCAAAGGTTGAGTACGTAAAACCTCATGGTGCTCTTTATAACGACATGATGCGCTCTCCGGCCATATTTAGAGCCATCGCCAAAGCCGCGCAAGTTTATTCACTACCGCTTATGATTTTGTCCACCTCGGAGAACCAGCAATACCTAGAAATGGCCGATGATTTTAATGTGCCGTTACTATTTGAAGCGTTTGCTGATAGAACCTATTCTGATAATGGGCAACTTTCCCCAAGAGATCACCCCAAAGCCGTAATACACAATAGCGACGATATCTATTATCAAGTCATGCAGATAGCAAAGTATGGAAGCGTTACGACCGTTACAGGACAACCATTAGCGGTACAAGCGGATACCGTTTGTATTCATAGTGATAATCCCTACTCTATTGCTTGTATTCGTAAAATTAGAGAATCAATTGCCAATTTATGAGACCGACATGCTAAGTAAAAATTTTTCTATTGAAGCCGTTTGCGAATCATCCATATTGATTCAGTTTGCCGAAGAGATAAATGAGGCGTTACCTCCTTTTATCAATCGGGTCGCCGAACTCATTTATGCACACCATACCGACAACATAATGAACTTAACCCCCTCTTACACCACGCTTTTAATCGACTACCTACCTTATCGAATCCCAGAACACGCTATGTTAGAAAGCCTTGCACAAATTGTCCATCAGGTCGATTCCTTTCAAGCCTTAGCTAGCGACAACACAGTGATATTACCCGTCTATTATGGCTCTGACGTTGCACCGGATCTGAGCTCGATACTTCGCAAAAAATCATTGGATCTCCACACGCTTATCGCTAAGCATACGACGCCAGACTACACAATATGCGCAATTGGTTTTGCGCCTGGATTTGCGTTTCTTTCCGGTTTAGATAGTGACCTCATCACACCACGACTGGCAACACCAAGGCTGAAAGTGATTGCGGGTAGTGTAGGCATCGCAGACAATCAGACTGCGGTCTATCCCTCCACAACACCGGGCGGCTGGAATATAATTGGTAACTGTCCCAGTAAACTTTTTGACCCCGAAAGCGAACAGCTTTCCCCCTTTCGAATTGGGGATAAAGTGAGATTTGAATCGATAACCAAGCAACAATATCTAGAATTAGGAGGCGAGTTATGGGTTATTTAGAGGTCGTAAAACCCGGTCAATTAAGCCTAATTCAAGACTTTGGCCGCTACGGCCTTGCACCACTAGGTGTCACACAAGGCGGACCATTAGATGAATATGCTTACTGTTGGTCGAATCACCTGCTAGGCAACCACCCAAACAGCGCCACAATAGAGATCACTCTGGGCCAAGCTGAGTTTCGATTTACCCAAAATTGCATGCTCGCGATATGTGGTGGTGATTTACAAGCAAGATTAGATGATAAACCGATCAGAAACTGGACCTCTTTCTATGCTCGTAGAGGACAGGTATTGAAGTTTGGCTTGCCAATAAACGGATTGAGAGCCTATTTGGCCGTAGAGGGTGGATTCGACATTGCTCCACATTTAGGCAGCACCAGTACAGTGTTAAGAGAACAGCTCGGTGGCCTGCATCAAGATGGTACACCTTTGGTCAAAAACGATAGACTAAAATACAGCAAATCGAGCACAATGAAGCCATCTAAACAACTGACCTTTCGCTTCACTCCCGACTACAACCTGCCTTTACGTTTACGACTGATTGAGTCTTATCAAGCACATCAATTTAACAAAGAATCAAAGCGCTCTTTTTATAACCAAACATATAGAGTTAGCCAACACAGCGACCGTATGGGGTATCGTTTAGAAGGGTCGCCGATAACACCACCCGTAGAAGGTATTATCTCTGAAGGCATCGCCTTGGGATCCGTGCAGATACCACCTGACGGTAAACCAATCATATTGCTAAACGATAGGCAAACCTTAGGTGGCTACCCTAAGTTAGGGGTACTGGCGAGGATTGATCATGCTCGAATTGCACAGGCTAGGCCTGGACAAGAAGTGAAATTTATCCGAGGTAACCGCCGTCATCTACAAGATATATGGTGTGCGTGGGCACTCAGGTTCGGATATTAATAGAGCGGATCTAACCCGCTCACCTTTGCTAATCCATCGGGATAACCACGTTCAATGGCCAACTGGATAGCAAGCTGCTCTACCTCTCTTGCATCAAGAGACACCGTCTCTTTTTGATTGGACGAACGCTCAACGAGTATTTTGTCGAGAGTATTGTTGTTGCTAAATATGCCCTCGACTATCTTCAATGCAGCCTCAATAGCAGAAGATCCTTTTACAATCTCTATTCGCGCATAATTAGAGCCATGAAAAGAGACATCAGCAGCACGGAGTGAGGCATCCATTCCGGGAATTTGTTGAGCACCATATAACGGCTTCCCAGCAAACGTCGCCTCAGAAAAACTAGGTATGAATCGGCTTATATGTTTGATAGCAAGTTCGGTTCTTTCTCGTTTCTGCATCTCATTCCACCCTTTCTTGATTTTATAAACCAAGTATTCCGGCAACTGCGGCTGAGCACAATCGTCATTGCTATACACTAACCCATCTTTAAACAAGGTGATCTCATCAGTCATACCATGTAATTGAAATATTCCATCGGCATAGGGCGTAAGCTGGGCCATTCCATCGATCGTTCCTCTCTCACCATGAAAGACCACTTCAGGCCATGTATCAGATATTCCAGTCCACTGGGTAACATACGCCGCTTTAAATTCGACTAATCGACTTCGAGGTGCCTTAATAAAATTATCGACGGTTCCAGTTTCATAACCACAAGCATTGATAAGATAATCAACCTCAAGCTCACTATTCTGCTCACCTTGTTGATAACTTATCACCCATTTAGACCGGTTCGCTGTTATGTTGGTGACTTCACTGGAAAGATAGACATGCGCACTCTCGTATTTATCTAATAGCATCGTAGCAGAAGAGGCCAACCTAAATAGACTCCAACCATATTCTTGAACCAACACTACTGGGTATTTCAACGTATCGAGATCGACGTGATTAACAAACGGTAACATCCAATCATCAAGCGTGTTGGGTTGACCGTCTTGTTCTTGGCCTTTGAGTCTCTCTAACGCTTCTCGTGTGTAGATTTTGTAGTAGTCTTGCGCCTCCCCTAATACCTTATTAGCGCCATCAGCTGTCACCATTTGGTGATAATGCTTTTGGATAGAGACGAGACGTGGTAATAACGCCTCTGGCGACCCTTTATCGGTCTTAGGGATGGCAATAATGGTCGGACGGATGTTAATCGTGTGCGGAAATAGCTTCACCGATTGGATGGATTGCCTTAACAAGTCGATGCATTGCTGTTCATCTATTTCTCGGTATAGATTTCCTCCAGCATGAAGATGACATATCGGTGGGCCATAAACTAAGCTCGGCTTGCGTTCAAACAGGTAGGTTTCGATTCCAAGTTCAGCCAGTTTTATCGCGACAGTTGCGCCTCCAATTCCTCCCCCAATCACACCAATTTTTTTCATTTTTAAATCTATCGTTAACTTACTCATTTACGCGCTTTAACTCATTAAACCTTGTTAGATTATACCTATAAATCATGTGAAAAAAATCCCACATTTCATACTGTTATTTCACATAAGAAAAACAGATTATTTTGCAAAAAAAAACTTGACTCAATTTTGACACAATCGATTTCTCATACTGTTGTGAATAACATCCTCCGCGAAAAGACGTGTGTTGGGCGATCCAGAAACATTAGGTTAGATTTCACTAAAGTTATCCAAAACTTTATCCACCGAATCTGTGGATAACTGGATCTACCTCAAACTCAAAATAACTATTCGTCACTATTTTGAGTTTGAAAGCCTATGTATATACACTCAAATCCATCTTGAACGATCAACCAACTATCATTGAAATTTCAACCGCTTTACATAAAGCAAAACTATAGTTAGATCTACTTAGTCGACCAATCGTCAAGCCGTCACGTTATTCACTCCCTTTAATGGGCTGTAACAGCTTCTTGATTAACGAATTGATCACAATCGCAAGTACCATAAAAGAAATCAAGGGTAGAGCTAGCCACAATGAGGGATGCAACTGACTACTGAGATCAAAGCCAAAACGCATAATACTAGCAACACTCACCTCGGCCCCAAAACTCGCCACCAAACCAGCCGTCACGGCCATTAAGCCATATTCACTCCATAGCGTGCTGGTGACTCGTTTCTTAGAGGCGCCTAAGGTTCGATAAAGACGAATTTCATCCTGTCTTTGAGAAAGACTTAATCTTAAAAGAGTAAATATGAGTAGAAGCCCGGCAACGACGCCTAAAGAAGCTAATACCGTTACAGACCAAATTAACTGAGTCAATAAACTTCTTATCTTGTTACCCATCGCACGGATATCCAACAGGCTCACTGTCGGAAACGCACGTGATAACGATTTTAATATTGAACTCTCTTGCTCGTCGACTCTAAAACTAACCATCCAAGTGGCAGGTAACGACGCCAGCACATCCGGTGTAAATATAAAGTAGAAGTTAGGTTTCATTTCCCGCCATTCAACATTACGAATACTATTAATCGTTGCATTGACTGTTTGACTGTTGATAGTGAAGCTTAGCTCATCACCAATTTTCAGATTCAAATCAGACGCGACTTCTGATTCAACAGAGACACCTGTTTTTTCTGTCCATGCTCCTTCGATGATCGAATTGGGATCGGACAGTTGTTCTACCCATGTGAAGTTTAGTTCACGGCTTAACGACTCGGCCTCTTTTTTGACACGGTCATAATCTTTTGCTTCTGTGCCGTTGATACCGTTTACCCTACCTCGAATAATCGGAAAAGCCTGCGAACGCTCTATGGATTGTCCATCTATCGTAGCCAAATATTCGTCTACTTCATAAGGCGCAATATTAATGGCAAACACATTAGGGGCGTTCTCTGGGATGGTCTGTTGCCAATCCTGCAAAAGGTCGGTTCGAACCAACCAGATAACCGCTAACAGCATTAACGACAAACCCAAAGCCCCAAATTGTAATGCACTGGCAATAGACGACCGGTTAATGCGACTGACTGCCAATTTCATTGAAGCCGATATAGGCAACTTATTAATCACCTTGACGATCGCAATACTAATGAGCCCAAGCAAGACGAATAGGAGTACGATCCCACCTAATACCATCCAAACCAAAGTGTTATTCTGATAAGCAACGATCATCGGAATAATCGGAACCAACACCAACAAATAACGTGACCATTTTGTCTCCTCCTTACTCATCTGCATCACATTTACAGCAGATGTATTGATAAGCCCCAGTAATGGAATACCAAGTGCAGGAATTCCGATAAGAATACAGGTAAGGAATGCAACAAAAATAGGAGTAAGACCGTAGCTAGGTAATGGACTAGGCAGCAGATCAGTAAGTGGGATTCGCAGAAATATCTCGAGTAGATAACCAGAGAACACGCCGAAAGTGGCCCCAAGAACAAACAAAATAACGATCTGAGTGAACAACCAGCGCCTTAACCACCCTTTACTTGCACCCAAACTTTTTAACATGGCAACGGTTTTTCTTCGCCCTGCTACATAATTCTGACAAGTTAACACCAGTGTTGTCGCCGCCATAATGATCACAATGGCGACCGTCAGTGACAGGTATTGAGTTGTGCGATCAAACATCTCGTTATTTCTTGAGCCGCTATCTTGATCTCTCCAACGATCACTCGGTGTCAGCGTTACGGCGTTTTTTGCCGCCTCTAAGCTCTCTTCATTACCAAGCAAAAAAAGATTAAACCGAACTCGACTTCCCACCCTAAGCGCACCTGTTTTCTCTATATCAGATTCATGGATGTAAACCGTGGGCATTTGCTGAAACGGATTAAACGACAAACCCGGCTCTTGGACTATTCTACCGCTAATTACAAGATCTGCGTCACCAAGAGTGACAGTGTCACCCACGGTAACTTCAAGCAATGATAACACTCGTTCATCAAGCCACAGTTGGCCTGAACGTACTTTATTAAAGGTTTGTTTATCATCATTTAATTGCAACTCACCCCGTAATGGGTAGTTCGAATCGACCGCTTTTACCGTGACCAATTGCATCTGCTCTTCACTAAACGCCATGGTAGAAAAGCGAGTTAGCTTAGATTCACTGAGCTCTTTTTGAGCGTAAATAGTGTCAAGTAAAGGCGGTGGTATTGGATTGGACGATGAATAAACCAAATCAGCCGTCAACGCATCTTTACCCTGCTTAACCAGTACCTGCTCCATTCGCTCTGCGAGCGCTGACAATGCGAAGACACACGCAATAATTAACGTCAATGCAATAGATATCGGCCATAACTGCCCATGGCGTATTTCTTCCAGACTCCACTTAAATAGACGTCGGTTAAGAGAAAAACCGGTTTGGTTATCCATGGTTACTTCTCCAATTTTCCAGCTTGCATATGAAACGTTTTATCACATCGTGCAGCCAGATCGGGATCATGCGTGACTAAAACTAGCGTTGTACCGTGCTTCTGATTTAGCTCAAACAATATCTCTATAATTTTCTCTGCTGTGTGTTGGTCCAAGTTACCGGTTGGTTCATCGGCAAAAAGCACCTTGGGTTTGATCATAAAGGCACGAGCTAACGCAACACGTTGTTGTTCTCCACCCGAGAGCTGAGAAGGCAGATGATCGATTCGATTGCTTAATCCCACAGAATCGAGTAGCTCTTTTGCTCTTGTTCTGTCTTCATCCTCACCCTTGAGCAAGCAAGGCAATGTCACGTTTTCTATCGCCGTCAAACTGGGTATAAGTAGAAAGCTTTGAAATACGAACCCCACCGAATCACTTCGAATGGCGGCTCTTTTCTCTTCATCTAAACCGGATAATGCATGACCCATGAGATGCACATCACCGCTTGTTGGTACGTCTAAACCCGCTAATAACGTCATTAATGTCGACTTGCCAGCACCTGAAGTACCAACAATAGCCACACACTCACCTTCATTAATCTCTAAATTTACGTCTTCAAGGATTGTTAAATGCTCTTGTTTAGTAGAGACTAATTTCGTGAGCGATTCAGCTTTAATAATGGAATTTGGCATGACTAGATTTATATCCTTTGTTTTTCTTATTTTTTCTTGTACTGCAAGTAGTACCACAATTTTAGTACTAGGTGATAGTTTAAGTGCTGGTTATCAAATGCCAATAGAGAGCAGTTGGCCACTCAAGCTCTCTTCAGACCTGAATGAAAGAGGTTTTGAGTACTCCGTCGTGAATGCAAGCATTTCCGGTGATACAACAGGTAATGGTCTTGATCGCCTGCCTGCTCTATTAGCACGACATAAGCCAAATTGGGTACTGATTGAATTAGGTGCCAATGACGGGCTTAGAGGGTTCCATCCACGTATAGTGACAAAAAATTTGCAACAGATTATTTCTATGAGCCAACAAGCGTCCGCAAATGTCGCTTTAATGCAGATTCAAGTCCCTCCAAATTACGGACAAAGATACAGTCAAGCATTCGCCGATATCTATCCAAATCTAGCGGATGAATACCAAATCCCATTACTGCCTTTCTTTTTAGAGCAAATAATATTGAAAGAAGAGTGGATGAAAGAGGATGGGCTTCACCCTAAAGAGGTAGCTCAACCATGGATCTCTAACTTTGTTGCGGACAACTTAGCACTATATCTCGATTAGTCACCAAATATTGCCCTAGCGCAAAACTATACGCTTAACGTACTTATATATTAAAGCTCGTGATTATCAAATTGAGACTGCGAACGAATGATAATAGAGCCCCTAATTAAAGGCGTTGTGGCAAAAACCGCTCATCCTGAAGGATGTAAGCATGCCGTCCAACAACAGATAGACTTCGTAAAATCCAACATAAAAACAACCAAAGGTCCAAAGCGAGTACTTATCCTAGGTGCTTCTTCTGGCTTTGGCCTCTCCGCTCGAATAGCGGCGACCTTTGGTGGTAGTGAAGCGGATACAATTGGTGTTTCATTTGAACGAGGCCCTTCTGAAAAGGGAACGGGATCAGCCGGTTGGTACAACAACATCTACTTTTCCCAACAGGCTGAAGCTGAAGGCCGAACGGCTATTAACATCGTAGGCGATGCGTTTTCACAAGAAGTTCGAACCCAAGTTATAGAAGCCATTGAAACCTATTTTGAAGGTGAAGTTGATCTCGTTATCTATAGCCTGGCAACCGGTGTCAGGCCAAAACCATCCGGTGAAGGCATGTGGCGCTCAGCGATAAAAACTGTCGGCGAAAGCGCAACGGGGGCCACTATTATTCTCGAAGATGATAGCTGGCAAGAAACCACCGTAGAACCCGCAACCGAAGAAGAGATCGACGCTACCATCAAGGTAATGGGTGGTGCTGATTGGGAATCGTGGATCGATACCCTCATTAATTCTGATTCTATCGCCCAAGGGGGCAAAACCATTGCCTTTTCTTATATTGGCCCTGAACTTACCTACCCGATTTACCACGAAGGAACATTAGGCCGAGCAAAGGTCGACCTACATCAAACTAGCCATGCACTAAACTTAAAACTGGCAAAAATTGGTGGCGGCGCGTATGCCACGGTTTGTAAAGCCTTGGTGACCAAAGCGAGTGTATTCATTCCTGCTTTTACTCCCTATATTTTGGCGCTGTATAAAGTGATGAAAACCAAAGGTACACATGAAACCTGCATTCATCAAATGCATAGATTATTCAGTGATAAACTCTATGCCGATATCGTACCTGTTGATGGGCAGAGGCTGCTTCGATTAGATGAATATGAGCTTGATCCAAATGTTCAACAACAGGTCAAAGCCATCATGAATACGATGAATGCAGATAATTTTAGACACGTTGGTGACTACCAAGGATACAAGGACGAATTCTTAAAACTCAATGGATTTGGATTTGACACTGTTGACTACAATGAGTTTTTCGATATAGAGCAACTAAAAAAATTAAAACCTTAGTAAATTGATGAAAAATCAAACAAAGTGACTCACTTTTAATACTGATCCCTCCTAATGGAGGGTTTGGTATATCAATAGTTTAAATCTACCATATACTTAGAAAACAATGCCTAAAGGAGTTAGGCTCTCATCCCCATCAATTAAGCACATGGAAAGGTGCACATGACGAAACTGAAAACAGAAACGCTCACGCTATCCAGTAATATATTGGAGAACCTTCAACATATCGTCGATCTGCTTAGTGACATTACCAAAGTCGAATACGCTGGCGTTGTTCAGTATAACAAACCAATCAACGAACTCTGTTGTAACCTCCTAGCGAAATCACCTAACATCAAACCGTTAATTTTTTCTTTATACTCAGTCTTGTTCGAGTCTACAACCTCAGATTTTTCTACCCAGGCCCGTAGTCATTTATCCGGGCGTATCACTCTAAACGACAGCACACCGTTTTATTCGGCTTACCTATTGTTGTGGCCAGATGGCGCGTTATTTGGTGCCCTTGTTATCGTCGATAAAAATAAACAGAAACACAATTCAGATGCATTCAAACTGCTTTCTAGTTTCAGAGAATCCATTAACGCTCAATTAAAAACCGTTTATCAGTATGAAAAATTGTCGATATTGACCCATCGTCTCAAACTTAGAGGGGATAATAAAACGCAGAATATTGCGAGTCTAAATTTCACGCTCAGCCAAGAGATAGATAAACGAAAGGCGGCAGAACAAGAAGTGGTTTATCACAAAAATCACGATATTGGCACAGGGTTTCTCAACCAAATATCGTTATTTGAGCACACCAAAAGGCTAATAACTCAAGCCATACATGATCGCGAGAGTGTTGTCGTCGTCCACATCACATTTTCAAATGGTAGAAAGCTTCAAGAGCGATATGGCGAAAATGCTTTAAACAGTTTATTGGTGGCATTTCGTGAGCGAATAGGTCGAATAGACTGCGAAGACTCAGTAACGGCTAGAACCAGTAGCTCTAATTTTATTGTCGCAATAAGGACCAAATCTTTAACACCCTTTGTCGATAACTTTTGTTACCGATGCTTAGAAATCTGTCATTCCGATTTTTCAATCGATAATGATACAGTCCATCTACATGGCTTTATTGGCGTGTCGACCAGTATCGATACTCAAAAGGCACAGGATCTAATCTATTTTGCTAACGAAGCGGCATTCTCAAGCAAAGATACTGGTCAGAAATATAGCTACTATTCTGAAACACGTACCGAACAGAGAGCACATACCAACGAGATCGAAAGCTACCTACTACAAGCCGTACGCAATAATGATTTAAAACTCTATTACCAACCTAAGGTAGAACTGAAATCTGGAAACTGGATTGGTGCAGAAGCCTTAATTCGATGGAATCATCCTGTTTTAGGTACCGTTTCAAACGAAAACCTTATACAGCTAGCCGAACAAAATGGACTGATCTTTGAAGTGGGTAACTTTGTATTACGCTCTGCTATTGAGAGTGCAAGTGAATGGTTAACAAGCGGTAATGACTTCAAAATAGCGGTTAATGTTTCAGCCGTGCAATTAAAGAATGTCGATTTTGCCGATCACGTACAACATTTGTTAGAAACGTATCAATTTCCGGCGAACAAATTAGAGATAGAGTTGACGGAAAGTTCTTTAATTTCAGATGAATACCTAGCCAAGAAAACCCTCTATGCACTTAGCAAACTAGGCGTGACACTGTCACTTGATGATTTTGGAACTGGCTGCGCTTCATTCAGTTACCTTAAAAACTATCCCTTTAATAGCCTAAAAATTGACAAAAGTTTTGTGCAAAACCTAACTCGAAACCCTAATGACAAAGAGATTGTACGATCTATCGTTCAGATCGCTAAAAAGCTTAAACTAGAGGTCACTATCGAAGGTATAGAAAACCTGGATCAAGAGCGTTTTGTATTGAACGAAGGCTGCGATTTTGCGCAAGGATATTTGTACGGCAAAGCGATGACTGGCGATGAATTTAAGCAATGCATAGCTAAGTGACATTTACACTAGCTATCTCGTTACACGTTACCTATAATTCCCAACCACTATAATTATTAGCATACTCAATTCACGGTACGGCTAATTTATCAAGCATTTGGCGTTATGGATCAACTAGTAGCAAAACTTAAAAAACTCGAAAAACAGAATTTTCGTGCCTACCACTCTATTAAAGGCCAATATTCTTTTGACGACTATACCCTATATATTGACCATGTTCAGGGTGATCCATATGCATCATCGTCTCGATTTAGAGCGGTCAGACCTTGGTCGATGACTGGTCTACTTTGGCTAAGAGAACAATCGAGTTCTTTTCAAGCTGCAGCACGAGATTTTATCGCCCGTAGTTTTTCCTATTTTGCAGCACAAGAGAATGCTATCTCTATCGCGTTAACAGGACAAACGGTACTAGACAGTACCTCGGTACTTTTTACCGATGAGGGTATTGAACTAAGATTTAGAATCAACCTCCCTGCTGAAGGCCGTAGCATTCTGGCCAAAAAAGCCTTGAATATCATTACCTTCCATTTACCGAAGTACATTCGAAAGTCCACCATTGAAAGAGAGCTAGACAAAGAAGCGCTTATCAGACATTGCCAGTGCAATGAAGATCAAGATTTTCTGCGTACGCAACTTGAAGCAAACAACCTGATTGCTTTCATTGAAAACGACAGTTTGTTGCCACGCCAAGCAGGTAATAGTGACTTACCAATGAAAGACGCCATCAGATTTAAAGCGCCCTCATCGCTGCGGGTTGAACTACAAACCGTTAACCGAGGTACTATCTCAGGTATGGGTATTCCAAAAGGAATCACCTTGATAGTTGGTGGTGGGTTCCATGGTAAATCAACACTTCTCAATGCCATAGAACGCTCTATTTATAATCATATTCCTGGAGATGGTCGTGAAGGCATCGTTAGCGATAGCAATGCAATGAAGATCAAGGCAGAAGACGGTCGATGTGTACATGCGCTTAACCTCTCCAATTATATAAATCACCTACCGATGGGCAAGGACACGACTGATTTTTCTACGCAAGATGCATCAGGTTCAACCTCACAAGCAGCATGGTTACAAGAATCTATTGAAGCGGGTGCCACGTCGATTCTCATTGACGAGGATACGTCAGCGACTAACTTCATGATTCGAGACGAACGTATGCAAGCGTTGGTTAACAAAGGTGATGAACCTATAACACCGTTAGTGGATAGAATTAGCCAATTGAAGGAGACACTTGACGTCTCTACCATGATAGTTATGGGTGGCTCTGGTGATTACTTAGATCATGCAGATACGGTCATACAGATGCACGACTATCAAGCCGTCGACGTTACCGCTAAAGCAAAGCAGGTCGTAAAGTTGCATCCAAGCCAACGAATTCAAGAAACCAATCAGCAACTCGGTCAGTTCCCTTCTCGATCGTTAAGTTTAACAACGCTGCAAAAAATATTAAGTGACGGGAAATTTCGAGTATCCGCGAAAGGGAAAGACGCGTTGCGATTTGGTAAAGAGTTCATCGATATTTCGGCGTTAGAACAGATCGAAAGTTCTAGTCAGATTAACGCCATTGGTTGGGTTTGGTTTCAACTAGCTCAAAAGCCAGGTTGGGCAAACGCACCGCTGCAAGAAATTGACCAACTACTCCAAGATAATTGGCATCAATCTATGCCTAGTTACGGCGATCTTGCCAAACCAAGGACGTTAGAAGTCAGTGCAACACTAAACAGGTTGCGCAAAGCAAACTTCCAACCAAGATAACTAGAAACAACCTGCGTTCCGTTAGTTGAGGAGCGTCGTTGATTTCCATTGGTCTCCTCTCAGGGGACCAATGTCGTATATTCACAATAAAATCCACGCAATGCTCTGATTTTATTATCTTTCTACTATGACAACACACCAACCAGAGCTAACTTTCTTATCTCAGCCAAAGCGATGTTTAAGCGTACATCGGAAATATTTAATGGATAGATCGAATCGCGTTCGATATTATCTTGGGTGTTCAATAGAATCGATTTATTTCAATGGTTAGATTAAGCGGTGGTTAAACAAACAATGGATAAAGTAAACAACAGCAAAGTAACCCTTTGGATACTGCTCACTTTTTACGGTTTAATATTCGCTTTTTCAGCCTTTGAACCCAGTTCACGATCAGTATGGATAGCGGAAATAATTCCTGTCGTACTTATTCTTGCCGGTATTTTGGTTATTTCTAGACGCTTTGCGTTTAGTTCAACCGCGTACCTTTTCATGTTCATTTGGCTCTGTTTACACACTATTGGTGCAAAATACACCTTTGCAGAGGTACCATTTGACTGGTTTAACAATCTGATTGATTCTGATCGCAATAACTTTGACCGTGTCGCGCATTTTTCGATTGGCTTTTTTGCCTACCCTATTGCTGAATATCTTTATAAAAATCAGTACTGCAATAAATGGATAGCAGGGTTATTCGGTCTGTTTGCACTCATGAGTACTGCAGCAGGATATGAAATTATTGAATGGTGGTACGCTGAACTTGCTGGTGGTGACGATGGTATTGCATTCCTAGGTTCGCAGGGGGATATTTGGGACGCTCAAAAGGATATGCTTTGTGACACACTTGGTGCACTGTTTTCCTTGACTGTTTTTACGATTCGTAAATAGTTGAAAGTATCGCTGCAACGCCAGTTTTATTGACGTTGCAGCAATACCGAGTTCTTAGTTACTTCTTTTTAGATTGAACAAATTTTCTACTTACGTCAACAATCGCAATGTCACGGAAAAAACTCTGTCCAAGTATCACAGGATACTCTAGATGCTTTCTGTCTGTTAGCGTGAAATCTGCTTTCTCTTTAATATCACCAACTTGAATCCACGCGGTTATAACAGGACGTCTCTGCGATTCTGCACTATTCGCTTGCTTAATTTTTGCCCAACGTAGTATCGGTAAACTGATCTCTTGAGAAGAGATTTTATTGTGTTCAATTCGAAACTTGACCCAATCCTTGCCCTCTCTTTCAAAAGGAACCACATCTACCGCACTAATAGAAGATGTAGTGGCGCCAGAGTCAATTTTAGATCTAAAGCTTTGATCCAAGCCTGGAATATAGACCCACTCTTCTGAGCCCAAGATTAACTTACCTTCCGCTGTTTTCACTGGGGGTGGCTTAGGTTTAGGTTCTGGTTTTACTTCTGGTTTTGGCTGTATTGCCTCTGGTGTTTCCGGTTGTATAACTTCCGTCTTATCTTTTGCTATTTCTGAATCAACATCAGGTGTTTCAACCGTTGTCTTTGGTGGTTCTTCTATTTTTGGCTTATCCATAGTAGAAGTTTGCTCACCTGTTGTAGAGCAAGCTGCTAAGCCTAAACACAGCAGAATGGATAACAATAATCTATTCAATTTCGTTCTCCTAACCATAGTTATCTAAATTTGTCGCGATTTATGAAATTTGCACAATAGCATTCGCTACATACGGGATATCTTTTTCTGTTAGACCAGCGATATTGATTCTGCCGTCTCCCACACCGTATATACCGTAATCATCTCGAAGACGACTCATCTGCGCTTGAGAAAAGCCTAGCACAGTAAACATACCTTTGTGAGACTCAATAAAATCAAACTGTTGAGAACTGTGAACTGATCGCAACTCATCGCAAAGTAGTAATCGTAAGTTGACCAATCTTAGCCTCATCGAGACCAATTCCTCTTTCCAGACCTTTGTCATTTCCTCACTGTTAAGGATAGTTTTCACCAACGCCGCACCGTGATCGGGTGGCATAGTATAGGTGGCTCTTGCCAACTGTAATAGTTTCCCTTTGGCGTTACTCACATCGGTTTGATTATTGCCAATAACAATAGCGGCACCGGTACGTTCTCGGTATAAACCAAAATTCTTAGAGCAAGAGGTGGTAATGAGCATCTCTTCCAGATTATCCGCCATATAGCGTAACCCTTGAGCATCTTCTTCCAACCCATCTCCAAACCCTTGATAGGCGATATCAACGAATGGAAGGAAACCATTTTTTTGTGAGAGTTCTGTGATCGCTTTCCAAACCTGAAAGTCGACATCGGCTCCTGTCGGGTTGTGACAACAACCGTGCAGCAACACCACATCATTGGGGCCAGCAGAGCTGATATCGTCTAGCATTGCTTCAACATCAACCTGTTTGGTCTGAGTGCTAAAGTAGCGATATTGCTTTACCTTAAGTCCTGCGGCTTCCATCACTGGACGGTGATTTACATAGCTTGGATTACTAAGCCATACCGTTGTATCTGGATTAGCGACTTTCATCAAGTCACCAAGCATGCGAAGCGCGCCACTGGCTCCTGGGGTTTGTATTGCTGACACTCGCCCCATTGCTGATGTACCAGAAAGAAGCAGGTTCACCATGCTTGAATTGAACTCTTCGCACCCTGCAAGGCCAACATAAGACTTGGTTGTTTGCGTTTCTAATAGCTGCTTCTGAGCCTGTTGAACCGCCAACATAATTGGCGTTTCACCCAAATTATTTTTATACACGCCAATGCCAAGATCGACTTTCCCAATACGAGGGTCATTACGATACGCGACAGAAAGAGAGAGTATCGGATCCAGTTGAGGTGTGGGTAAATGTGCGAACATAAAATCACATTCCTTTGCTATGTTTCGATTAATTTAAACGCGTATTCCATTGCGATACAACATTCCTTTGGAGTAGCAAAAAGTGAACCTTGAACTGCTTTTTTAGATTTTGCGCCAGTCAGAACTCAAAGTAATTCAACAGAATTGAGCTCAGTGATAGCTTTGATTTATATCAATAAACCGTACAAAAAATAATACAGACAGATGAGGATTTGTGAAAGGACTATTTAAGCATTTATTTCTGATTGTTTGACCATTAACGTTAGTCAACTAACCAATAGTATCTAGATATCTAATCAATGATTTCCAATTACTTGAGATAATGTATTACTTGATTTGCACTGCCACGCCATAGCAAAGCGGGATCGGCTTGATCTTGTTCAAATTTTCCGTCCACTAACACATCGATAAGATCTACGATCTGTTGTTGTTTTTCGCTGAGCTCTGAAATTAGATACCCCGTCCACAGCCAGATATCTTTACCAATACATTCTGTGCGTACTCGTTTTACCAAATGTAACACGGTGTCCAGATTTTCAGGATGCAAAGGATCACCGCCACTTAATGATAATCCACGTCTTTTTATCCTCGTGTCATTAAGGTCATTGATAACTTGATCTTGCATTAAATCGGTAAAGGGATGGCCTGAACTGGGCGACCAAGTCGCTTGGTTATAACAGCCCTTGCATTGGTGGTTACAGCCCGAAACAAATAGGCTAGCACGGGTACCAGGGCCATTAACGACATCTATCGGATAATATTGAGAATAATTCATAGCGACCACAAACCTTCCCAACTAAGGGAAGGTTAATTGAAGGGTTTATAGGTGTTTAACTCGACGCTTAACTTCTTCTTGCTTACCTAAATTAAACGGACGTGCATCCGGGCTACCTAGGTATCCACATACTCGTCGTGTCACAGACACTTTAGTTGAATCGTGGTTTCCACATTTAGGGCAGGTAAAGCCTTTACTGGTGCAATCAAATTCACCGGTATAGCCACATTCATAACACTCATCGATGGGCGTATTGGTACCATAATAAGGCACGCGACTGTAGCTATAGTCCCAGACATTCTCTAACGCTTCTATGTTTTGTTGCATGTTAGGGAATTCGCCGTAACAAATAAAACCACCTGAAGATAGTTCCGGATAAGGCATCTCAAAATCGATTTTGTCATACGGATTAACTTTCTTTTCTACGTCGAGATGGAAGCTATTTGTATAATATCCTTTATCTGTAACCCCTTCGATTACACCAAACTCTTTAGCATCAAGGCTGCAGAAACGGTTGCATAGGTTTTCACTCGGCGTTGCGTACAAGCTAAATGCGTAACCTGTTTCTTCTTTCCATGCGTCTACTGCCACTTTCATTTTACGAACGAGTTGAATCGCTTTCGCATTCAGGGTCGGATTGTCATAAACGTGTTCTTTGCTCTTATACAACGCATTGATCGTTTCATGAATACCGATGTAGCCCAAAGAAATCGAGGCGCGCCCGTTTTTGAAGATCTCAGCAACGGCATCATCAGGATTCAAACGAACGCCACAAGCGCCTTCCATATATAGAATAGGAGCAACCTTCGCCTTCACTTTCTCTAAGCGGTTAATACGTGTATCCAGCGCTTTTCGTGCTAACTGAAGTTTTTCTTCTAATAGTGTATAAAACTTCGTTTCGTCCCCACCAGCTTGAATCGCAATTCTTGGTAGGTTCAAGCTGACTACACCGAGGTTATTACGGCCATCATGGACCATTTCACCGTTTTGCTCGTATGGGTTCAGGAAGCTACGGCACCCCATTGGCGTCTTAAAGGAACCTGTAATTTCGACCACTTTATCGTAGTTCAAGATATCCGGGTACATACGCTTGGTAGCGCATTCTAACGCCAGTTCTTTGATATCATAATTAGGATCGGAAGGTTTGTGGTTCAAACCATCTTTGATGCCGAACACCAATTTTGGAAAGACCGCTGTTTTGCGATTTTTGCCCAAACCTGCGATACGATTTTTCAAGATCGATGCCTGAATTAGCTTCGCAGCCCAACTTGTTCCTAGACCGAAACCAAAGGTCACAAATGGCGTCTGTCCATTGGCCGTATGCAGTGTGTTCACTTCATACTCTAAAGATTGAAATGCGTCGTAACACTCTTTCTCTGTACGCGATATAGCAAACGCTTCAGGGTTATGGATATCCCACTCTTTCGCCACTCCCATATGCTTGTCGTAGCTTGTTAAAACGTATGGCTCTAAGATCTCATCAATAGCGTTGATGGTTGTGCCGCCATAAATATGAGAAGCAACCTGTGCAATAATTTGCGCCGTGACTGCTGTTGCTGTTGATATTGATTTAGGTGTATCGATTTCAGCGTTACCCATCTTGAAACCGCGGGTAAGCATGCCTTTAAGATCAATCAGCATACAGTTGAACATCGGGAAAAACGGGGCGTAATCGAGATCATGATAGTGTATATCACCATCATCATGAGCTTTTACAACGTCGCGAGGTAAAATATGGGTTTTTGCATAATGTTTTGCGACGATACCAGCTAATAAATCACGTTGAGTCGGAATTACCTTGCCATCTTTATTGGCGTTTTCGTTTAATAAGTCGGCATTGCTTTGCTCTATCAAACCTTGAATTTCTTTCGTTAATGCACTTTTTTTATCGCGCGACATGTCACGATCATGTCGGTATTCGATATAAGAACGCGCCATACCTTTGTACGGACCTTGCATCATTTCGTTTTCGACTAGCGTCTGTATCTCTTGGATATCAACTTCGTCATGTTCAAGGAGTTTACACTCAACAGCCTCTGCTACTTTCTCTGCATAGGCAGTGACATCACTGTCTATAAAGGTTGATGCACTTTCGACAGCAGTAACAATGCGATCCCTTGTAAAAGGGGCACGAGAACCATCTCTTTTAATGACGACTGTTTTCACTTTTTCTCCTTACCCTAGATATCCACAGATTATCAACAAAACACCATATAGGGTATTAACATTTAAAATTCACACTACATATTGTGTACGTATTTAACGAAAACAGCCAACCTTAAGTCTTGATCTAGATCAATAAAAACTAAGTGAACACCAAGATCACTCGATCTTTCTGGAGAAGATCTCATTGCGTAAAGAAACAGAAATTTCACACAAAAATGCGCTTTTTGGGGTTGAAATTTTTGATACCCTGATGACATAAGCGTTGGCAAGGAGTCAACAAAGATAATGATAAAATTACTAATTACAAAATGGATTTTTGGCTCACTTTTTGTTACGTGCACTTTATCCACAGAATTTGCTTTCGCCGATTCAATGTTAATCACAAGTTGGAATTTTGAGTGGTTGAGTAGTCGCGGAGAAGTAAGCACATTGTCAAAAAATCGTACGTCAAAAGATATCAAAATGTTAGCAATTCATTTTCGTCAATTATCGCCTTCTATTTTATTCTTTCAAGAGGTCGATTCAAATGAGGTTATCCTGAACCTTGTTGGCCCTCGTTATCGTGTTTATCTTTCCGACCGTGTTCAGAAGCCATTTCGAAACCATCAATTCCACGATATCAATCAGTACACTGGTATTGCCGTTAAACATGGCATTAATGTAGAAGATCCACATGACATAAGATTAGATAAAGCGGCCAGTAGCAAAATGAGATTTGCTACCTACATCATTATCAATAACATCGCTGCAATTATGAATAAAGAGGCGTACCCCGCGACAAAAAGGATTACATCTAACATTCATCTGTTGTCTGTACATTTAAAAGCAGGATGTAGAGGTCGCTACCGAAAATCATCGTCGTGTTCAACGTTAAAACAGCAAGCGGATAAACTGAATTATTGGCTGCGAGAACGAGTGCATAAAAAGGAGAGCTTTATTATGGCTGGCGATTTTAATCACGCCCTCGCCTTTCCTAATGATTGGTTTTACCACGATTTAACTAAGACAATTCAAAACCACGTTATTTTAGCCAGTCGAAAAACAGAAGCACACTGTGTTGTTCGTTCAAAACGAAACCCAAACAGAACCCACAAATATAAGAACCTCGTTGACCACATCGTAATAAGTTCAGATTTAGCGACCAGTCAAGCCAAACAAAACGTGTATACCAAACAACAGGTTTTGAGCTATCAACTAAGTGACCATTGTCCTATTTCGGTTTCCCTCTCTGATAATGAGCAAAGATGACTCTGAAATAAAGGGGTTAATTGTAGTCGCACTAGTAAGCACAGTGCTGTTGGGACGTTATTGTGAATATATAAGGTGCAAACTGGAAGCATATTACTTCCTCCAATTTGTACCTTTCTACCCTAATGTTAATTGATCTTGTTATATTTTTCCTTCGCTTCCGCAAACTCTAATTTTGTCGATAACAACTTTTTTCATCGCTTCTTTTCCCGGTACAATATATTTACGAGGATCATTTGCGGCAGGATTTTCAGAAAAATGCAATTTAACCGCATCAGAAAATGCAATTTTTAGCTCAGTAGCGACATTCACCTTACAAATACCTAATTCAATACAGCGTCTAACAATGTCATCTGGAACACCAGACGCACCATGTAAAACAAGCGGTATATCAACCACATCACGGATTTTGGCTAATCTATCCATATCTAGTCTCGGCTCCGACTTATATAATCCATGCGCAGTACCGATTGCGACCGCTAAAGAATCAATACCCGTTGAACGAATAAATTCAGCGGCTGAAGAAGGGTCTGTCATTAATGCATCTGCGCTATCAACGATGAGGTCATCTTCTTGGCCACCTAGTCTACCCAATTCTGCCTCAACACTTGCATCAAAGCGGTTACAGTACTGAACAACCTTTTTTACCACTTGGATATTCTCTTCAAAAGCATAGTGAGAACCATCTATCATTACAGAGCGAATACCACAATTTACTTTTTGCTTAATATCTGAGAACTCTTCATGGTGGTCAAGGTGAATGACCAGAGGGATTGCATGCTTTTTAGCCGCGGCTTTACATATATTGACAAGATAATTGGTGCCCGCGTAGCTATAGGTTCCTGGCGTTCCTGCCAGAATAACAGGCGAACCCATTTCAGACGCGGTCTCTACTATAACTTGAACCGTCTCTAAATTATGCATATTGAAGGCAGGTACAGCATAACCACCTATTTGTGCGCGTTTTAACATTTCACGTGATGAAATCAGATACATACTTCCTCCGAAGATATTTGTGTGTCAGCGGAATACACTAGATTTCCGTTGACCCAAGTATTTAAAATTTGATAAGAATTGGAAACGGCAACCATTGAGGCCATTTTCCCTATTGAGAGAGAGCCATATGATTGGTCAATACCTAAAGATTTCGCCGGCGTAAGAGACGCTCTTAACCACGCTTGTTCAAAGGATAGGTTTAACCATTTGGCTAGGTTTATTACGGCATCAATGAGAATTAAAGTGCTTCCGGCTAAGCTGCCAAATTCAGTTGTTACAACGCCATCATTCATGTTTACTTGATATTCCCCTAGCTGGTATTTTCCATCCGGCATTCCAGCGGCCTGCATAGCATCCGTAATCAACGTTAATCTATCTCCACAACATCGGTGAGCAACATCAATCGCAGTTGGGTGGACATGATGTCCATCGACGATAATTTCAACGTAACTGTTATGATGGCAAAGTCCCACACCGACAACTCCAGAGTCTCTATGGTGAAGCCCTCGCATACCGTTGTAGCAATGGACAATGCCGTCTGCCCCATTTGCAAACGCCTTTTCTACTTCATCAGCACTCGCATCAGTATGTCCAAGCATTACTTTTAGGCCTCTTTTCTTTAAGTGGCGAATAGCAACAGTCGACCCAGGCTTTTCCGGCGCTAGCGCGATAGAGACTAAGCTATTATCTGAATCAGCGATCCAAGCATCTAGTTCTTCAATGTCGAGCTCTCTAAATAGATGATCTGGATGGGCACCTTTGTTTTTCGAAGTAAAATAGGGACCTTCTAAATAACCGCCAAGAAGCTGTGCACCAGACAAGCCCAACGTTCTGCTTTTGCCAATTTGAATCAATGCCGATTGAATTTTCTTCATTGGAGCGGTTACCGTAGTGGCAACGAATCCCGTAACACCATGCTTTGCAAAAAAAGTCGACATTACTTCTAAACTTTCATGTGTTGCGTCCATCACATCACATCCCATCGCTCCATGGACATGTGAATCAATCATTCCAGGTAACAAAGAGCAGTCACCTAAGTCTGTATAAGGAAGTGTGAATTCGTCACTAGGACCTATAAAAGCGATTTCACCGCGAGTATCTACTCCAATTATTGAATCGCTGTGCCATTGCTCTTCAACGAGAATTTTCGACGCTCGGTAGTATTGCGTATCAAATGCCATCATCTTCAACTTCCTGCGCCTTTTTATTTTCAAGCTGTTCTGCGAGACTTGTCATTCCTCTATGTCCACATTCTAGAGCCATGGTTCTGAACTCAATCACATTAAGTTCGTCTCTTTCTAGTAACATTTCTGCGGCCATTTGAAGATTTGTGCCAGTCACAACTTCTATATCGTCTCGATCTTGACTCAATAGCGAAGCGGTTCTAAAGGGAGTTCCACCAAGTAAATCGGTCAAAAATACGATGCCATCATTTGAATCAATATCAGATATGGCAGTTTCTATCGCGGCGGTTAACTGCACGGTCGTCATCTCTACAGGAAAATCAATCGCCCTAAACTGTTCTTGCTCACCCACAATTTGTAGAATCGCTTTCTCCATACCAGAAGCAAATCCACCGTGACCTGTAAGGATTACTGCAATCATTTTTTATTTCCTTAATAGGGCTGGTTTACCAACCCTATTATTTAGTTAAAGAATACCCAAGAAGCGACCCGCGACACCCATCACCATAGTTATCGAGATTAGACGTAGAGGACTCCAACCACGTTTAACCAAGTAAAACATTGCTAAGGTATAAACAAGAGGCAAGAAAGCAGGCATTAGCTTGTCAATTACATCGGCTTGCAGTTTTACAACAGCATCACCGGCGTTAATTTCTGCGGTGGTAGACAATCTGACATAGGTTGCAACTAACGCCCCAATAACTGTCATACCAACCATAGATGCCGCATGCCCTACTTTCTTCGTATTCGCTTTGATCATCGGTATAGCGGAAACACCCATACGATAAGCATAGTGTGCCAGTCCAAATCGAAGTCCAAAATGAACCACGTTAAATAAGACCATGAAGAAGACAGCACCCATTATTGACCCTTGTAATGCTAGGTCGGCGCCTATCCCTCCACATATTGGTAACAACGTTAACCAGAACATTGCATCGCCAATACCACCCATAGGTGCCCCAACCGCTATTTTGGTACTTTGGATACTATTGATGTTTTGTTTAGACCCTTCCATCGCTAACACGATGCCCATTACAAACGTCACCAAAAATGGATGGGTGTTAAAGAATCCCATGTGACCTTTCATAGACTTTGCTAAGTCAGCTTGATTCGGGTGTATCTTTTTAAGTGCAGGCAGAATTCCGTATAACCAACCTGAAGCCTGCATTCTTTCGTAGTTAAAAGAGGCTTGTAATAACAAAGAACGCCATGCCATTCTGTTGATATCAGATTTAGTTAACTCTGCGCCTATTTTTTTATTTTCATATTCATCGTCACTAACACCTGGAGCAGGTTGAACATTTGCATTTTGTTGGCGCAAATCAAGTTCGTTGCTTACATTAGATTCCATCGTTAAAGTCCTCTGTTGACGCTGCTACTGGAGTTGGTTCGGTTTTGCGCATGAAGTCGATAATTGCCATTGCGGTTACAGCACAAGCGATTGCAAGAATAGGAAGATTTAACCAAGCGGCCGCCACAAATCCAAGGATGAAATATGGAATGTACACATTCTTCATCATTATTTTCATTAATACGGCGAAGCCTATTGCTGGCATGATGCCGCCTGCGACACCTAAGCCATCGATAAGATCTTTAGGCAATTTTTGTACAATGTCACCCGCATGTTCTGCACCAAGGTAGATAGGTAAGAAGGCGCACAAAAAGTAGAATGTACCTAAAACTGCCAAAGCAAAATAGTTGACTCGTTCGATGCCATCACCATCTGCGTTTTCTGCGTAGTCATCACAACGAGACATGACGGCCGACATTGCAGAAAAAAGTAGTGTAATACCCATTTGTACTGCGACAGCAAAAGGTACCGCAACACCAACGGCTACATTGGGTTCCACTTTAGTAGTGATTGCAAACGCTGCGCCTACAATCGTGCCGATGATGACGTTTGGTGGTTGGGCTCCGGCCAAAGGCGCGAGTCCCATCCATATTAACTCTAACGTCCCACCCACTAAGATACCTGTATTTAGGTCTCCTAGGATAAGACCGACTAACGGTCCTAATACCACCGGACGGTGAAAGTGAGTCAGGCCATTAAACAGGTCCAGTCCCGCAAAAAAAGCAAGGATGCCAAGCATTGTTGCTTGAAGTAGTCCTATTTCCATAATTATATCCCTTATTATTTAAGTAGAGTAAAGATGTCAGTTGCACTTTCAGTCGGTACACCTTGCACAAAACAGGTAACGCCAAGTGCTTTTAGTTTGTCAAATTCTTCTATGTCATCACTATCAACTGAGACAGTTTTAGCGATTTGATTCTTACCTTCTACATAATGCATATTGCCAACATTAATATTGCTAATAGGTACGCCACCCTCTACCAACATTCTGAAGTCTTTTGGGGTTCGGCAAACGAGTAGGATCTTCTGACGATCTGATGCTTTACCTATGTTGTCGATGGTCTTTTGTACTGTCCAAAAGCGGATAGCAATGCCCTCTGCTAACACCATCTCCATCAAGCTTTTCTGAATCTCGTCATTTGCTACTTCATCGTTTACAACAACAACGATATTCGCCCCTGAAAATCCTACCCACTGCACGCCAACTTGGCCATGCACTAAGCGCTCATCTATTCTGCTTAATACGATATTTGTCATTTGATATCCTTTAATAACGACCGCGTTATCAGCAATTGTTATTCTTATACGAATGAATGTTAACCCCTTCTACTACGCGATTAACTTCGCCTGTAGGGCATGGATTATCCGGACCGAGCCCAAGTTGTAGCGACTTTTCAAATGCCAACATCTGAGCAAAAATAATGTAAGGGAAACTCAACCAAACTTCCTCTAACCCTGTGTGACCGAGTTCTACCGTGTTTAATCCTGTGAAACTCTCTTCGCTCAATGCCACTAAACCAAGAACTTGATCATCAGACGAAATTTCGTCATATAAATCAATATCATATTTTCGAGTGTAAGGATGGCTTGATAAGAACTGGATAACCAACATTTCACTATTGATAGTAAACTTAGGTCCATGACGAAAGCCTAAAGAGGAGTCGTATGCCGTCATCACTTTCCCGGCACTTAGCTCAAGGCTTTTAAGCGATGCTTCTCTGGCTAAACCAACAAAACCGCCACTACCTAGCACGACTAAGCGTTTGTAATCTTTTTTCGCAAGATTCGAAACCAAGTTTGTCCACTCTGGGATTCGCTTTTCGCAAACCGATGCAATTTTTTCAACTGAGTTCGCCGTAACTTCTAAGTTTTTTTCACCTAATATCGCAAGAGCAGACATCGTCATACAAGTAAAGCTAGACGTCATGGCAAAGCTTTGATCATTCGATAATTCCGGCATCAAAACGCACAATGAATTTTCGTGTTTTTTGGCGTATTTCGACAACTCACCTTCCGCGTTACAGGTTAAGAATAAATGATGACAATCAGGGACAAGCTGATCGGCTAATTCAACCGCGGCGACACTTTCAGGGCTATTTCCAGAACGAGCGAAGGAAACGAGCAATGTTGGCTTATTTCTATCAAGATATAGAGACGGGTTGGAAACAATATCCGTAGAGGCAATAGCTTTAACGTTGAAGTCATTGAACTGCTGTAAATAAGGCGCTATCGCCTCACCCGCAAAGGCCGATGTACCCGCACCAGTTAATATAATTCTTAACTCTTTTTTGGATAAAATCGATGCCATGAAGGCATCTATTTCAACTCTTTTTTCAAAAAGACTACCGATAAGTTGACGCCACAAAGCCGGTTGCTGCTGGATTTCTCTTGCAGTATGAATGCCTTTGTTTTCGATCAACCAAGACTCGTCATAGCCTAAATAGTTACTCATAACGTGTACTCCTGACTCACGTGAATCGATTAATAACATGCTTGCGCATATACATTGGTAACTTCCATTACCTTGTGGATGATTAGATCTTTAGGTGTGTTTTCTATCTCGCCAGCAGCGACTGCTTTTGCTTGAACCGACATATATTGACTCAACAGCGTAATTGGAGCGGGGTGAAGCTCTAGATTGTTGATTAGTTTTTCGTAGGCCTGTTGTACTTTCTGGTGCGGCCAATAATATCGAACTCGATCACTCAAGCTGTATGAGCAATCTAGGTACTGTTGATGCCCTACTTCTTTATAATAAGGGTGCCAATAGTCTGGGTTCTCCCTCATTACTTGGTCTAACGTTGTTCTAAGGTGAGAAGAGTCAACACTACCCAACCACTCTTGCTCAATTTTATCTAAGGAAAAAAGGGCTTCCCTTAACGCAAATGTTAGTGCTGGTCCTACTTTAAGGATGGCAAAATGGTCATTAACCAGCTGTTGGTACGATTTATCGACTTGATAATCCGTTGAGTGCGCTTCAAATACCATATTTGGGTATTCTTCGATCATGCTTGAAAGCTGTTGAGCCTTTAAAGGTTGATAATTGATAACCTTATGGTGGTCAAATTCCACACCCGGTTGAACAACTAACCCTATAACTCTTGACCAGACATGTTCTAGACCTAATTGAGTGAACGCTTTTTCGTGTACATCTATCGTATGCTTTGCTGCTTCAGGCGTCGTAACGAGAAGGCCATCGTCAAGATCTTCTTGTGCACCACCGGGAACAGGTACCTCAGTACCAATAATATACACTGGCGCTTCACCACCCGATTCTGACCAAGTGCGTTCGGCTACTTCGCAAAGTCTAGCCGCTCGACTTGCGACAATTTCATCACTCAATGGGATAGGGTCGCCAAGGCAAGACATCGAGCAATCTAGGTGAATTTTTTTAAATCCTGCAGCAACATACTCTTGAATAAGAACTTTAGACTTATCCATCGCAACATTAGCGTCTAGTTTTTGCCAACAGTTAGGTCCTAGATGGTCACCACCAAGCAGCACATTTTTTCTTTCCACACCAACTTTGTCAGCAAGTTGAAAAACAAACTCAACAAAATCGGTTGGTTTCATTCCGGTATAACCACCATCTTGATTTACCTGATTTGACGTTGCCTCAATTAGAACTAATTGTTGGTCCATTTTTGCTTGTCTCAGCGCAGCCTCGATAACAATTGGATGAGCTGAACAAACTGAATAGATCCCGACAGATTCACCACTTTTATGTTTTTTAATAAGATTTAATAGAGTTTTCATTTTTATTCCTAATGGGAAATTTGATCTGCAAGAATAACTTCAACACCAAGAGCGGTAAGGGCTTCTAAATAGTGGGTTGGTATCTGACTGTCAGTAATGAGTACGTCAATTTCGCTAACCGCAAGTATCATACAAAAGCTTTTACGGCCAAATTTACTAGAATCAGTGACAGCAATAACCTGACGAGACACATCACACATCGCTCGATTTACTTGAGCTTCGTTTTGATTTGGTGTCGTTACTCCTGCCTCCAAGTCAAAACCGTCTACTCCTAAAAACAATTTATCAAAACGATAATCTTTGACCTGCTGCACTCCCTGACTACCAATTAAGGAACAAGATGAACGTCGAAGGTTTCCGCCAACAACAAAAAGGTCAACGTTTTCGTATGCGGTCAGTTGGTAGGCGGTATTAATGGCATTCGTCATCACGACCAGATCTTTCTTTGTATCCAAGTATTCAGTCATGTAACCAATTGTTGACCCAGAATCTAAGATGATTGCTTCACCGTCTTGGATCATCGAAGCAGCAGCGATAGCAATTTTCTCTTTAGTCGTTTTGTTAATAAGACCTTTGCGATAGAGGGGTTGGTCAAACGCGAAGTTGGCATTTATCGTTGCTCCACCGTAGCAGCGGTAAATACAACCCTGAAGCTCAAGCAATTTTAAATCGTGACGAATAGTCACTGTCGACACAGAAAATTGAGCTGAAAAATCTTCAACTTTTCCTTCGCCATTTACGCGAATAAAGTCAACTATTTTTTGCCTGCGCTCAGAACTTGTCATCTTTATCACCCTAACTTTCATTTCATTTCGATATAAATAAAATTTGCTTCGTTTTCTTACGTTTTGTATTTAATCATCAGAAAAGAATAAAATTTGTTAGGTCGATCACAAGCCAACTCGCATCAAAACGAAAGCATTTTCACTTTCACTTTCGATTAAATGAAAGGTGATTTTGTTAATATATTCGTAATATTGCTAATAAAGTACTGTAATGCAGGGAATTGAAAGGAAGTAAGTGAAAGGTTGCAAATAAGCAAGAGTTCATCGGACATTTCAGTTGTCTAACTGATCAATGTCACACTTTTAGAATTTGATCGTTGTTAATTAAGATGAATCAAAAATAAATGAGGTTTAAGAATCCGATATTTCAATCTGAATACCGAGTTTTTGTAGTACGTCGACATAATGCTGAGGGATGTCTTTATCCGTAATCAATATATCTATCTGGGCTAGAGTGGCAATTATGCAAAAACTTTTTCGATCAAACTTTGAGGAGTCACAAACGGCAATAACCGTCTTTGCTACTTTACACATCGCGCGATTAACCAGAGCTTCACCTTTATGGGGAGTCGTCACGCCCATTTCAAGATCAAACCCATCAACACCTAAGAATAACTTATCAAAACGATATTTGTTTAGTTGCTCTTCTGCGTCTTCACCATGTAATGAAAAGGCATTACTTCGTGCTGTGCCACCAGTCACCATAACTTCGATATTTTCATTGCTCACCAAATGATAGGCGATATTGATTGCATTGGTCATTACCACCAAGGATTTATCTTTCGGTAGGTTTTGTGCTATTTTTTCAGTCGTTGAACCAGAATCTAGAATGATGGTGTCACCATCATTAATAAATTCTAACGCTTTTAGGGCGATTTTCGTTTTAGCATCCGCTTTGATTTGTCCTTTCTCTTCTAGAGAGCTATCAAAAGTGAATCTCTTATTAATAGTTGCACCGCCGTAACAGCGAACAACACAACCTTGTTTTTCTAACACGTTAAGGTCGCTTCTTATCGTGACATGAGACACAAGAAACTTATTGGCGAGATCGGTTACATTACCGAGCCCCTCTTTTTGAATTACATCTAAAATCTCGTCGCGGCGTTGGGCTGTTTTAGTCATAATACTCAGCGTGTTTTATGATAAGTTCTCTATTCTTGCTTTTTTTAAGTAAGATGCAAGAAAATCCTCTTATTATTGATAAGATTAAATGCCCACCTGATTTTGACAAAATAGACATTAAAAAAGAAGAATCTTCTTACTTTATTCGGCAAATTTTAATTCTAGTGGATTCAAAACAAGTTCATCCCCTATATTTACACCCTTCCTCAATATATTTCCTGCACCAAGTTGAACCAAACGATTGTGAATAACACCATCTTGAATGACTTTCACATAATCTAATTGACCGACTTGATATACCGTATTTTCAGGTAAAATAAGCACCGATTGCTCACCGCTTGACAGCACAACCTTGCCATAGACTCCGGGATACACCAGAGAGGTGGTATCCATCTCTAGTTTAACGACAAAACTTCGGGAACTGTTGTCTGCGGCAGGTGATATCTCGACAACATCGCCCTTTCCTTCAATATCATACGTTGGCAACTGATAGGCTAAACTGGAACCAATGTGGACATCTCTAATTTGAGCTTCTGAAATATTAACCTGTAGTTGAAGCTTTTCAGGGTTATACATACTCAGCAATTGCATACCCGGAGAGGCCGTGTCCCCCATATTGACATTCTTCTGAGTAATGAGCCCATCAAAAGGCGCCGTTATCATACTAAAGCCAAAAGTCGTTTCGGCTTCAACCACTGCCGCTTCCGCTTGCCTAAATGAAGCTTGCGCCGTTTTTAGATCGCTTTCTGCTTTGTCAAACTGAGATTGAGATAGAAGCTTCTTACTCACCAGCTCCTTTACTCGTCGATATTCTTTACGTGCCGCATTCAATATTGCCTGAGCAGACGATAAAGCTTGCTCTGTTTGCTTTACTCTTGCGTCGAGGTCTCGACTTTCTAACCTCATTAATACATCACCTTGCTTTACAACCGATCCGACATTAACGAGGACTTCCGCCACCTTAGCGGTTAGTCGCGCAGATATAATTGCCTTTTGATCCGCCGCCACAGTGCCGGTGAATTCATAGTTGACGGACATCGATTGCGGCACGATTGCAACGGATTCGATTTGAGGATAATCAACCGAGTGTCGTAACCCTTGCTCTGGTAACTTCGCGGTAAAATAACCGGCCATATATAGAAACAACAATCCCAATATAAAGAATAGGGCTAAACCCAATAAGATCTTTGACTTCTTCATGCTTCTTCCTCTTCTTGAATGGGTAAACCATGTCCTTTTACATCGCGATACGCGAGGTTATAAACCACGGGAATGACCAACAAGGTAAATACGGTTGAGGCAGTTATACCGAATATAATCGCCCATGCTAAACCATTAAAAATGGGATCAAGAGTAATCACTATGTTTCCCAATAGCGTTGTACCTGCCGTAAGTAAAATGGGCCTCATACGAACCGCCCCAGACTCAATAAGCGCATCGGTTAGCGCTTTACCTTCCGCTAACGATTGTTGGATAAACTCAATCAGCACAAGTGAGTTTCGCACGACGATACCGGCTAAGGCGATCATTCCTATCATCGCCGTCGCCGTAAAAAGTGCTGGGTTTGGGTAGCCATTGATATCGTCACTAAACACGTTGAGCAACCAAAACCCTGGCATGATGCCAATGACGGTTAATGGAATCGCGAGCATAATAATACCAGATACCGCTGGAAGGCCGGTTTGAATAAGCATGACAACAAACACACCCAGCAGCGCCGCGCCGTACGCAATACCAAGATCAATGAACACATCTACCGTTATTTTCCATTCACCTTCCCCGCTCCAAACGACGGTAGTACCGGGTTCCACTGACCAGCCATCGCCTGCACCATTATTTAGATAATGTCGCGTGCTAACAGGGTTTCGTTCGCTTAACGTTTCTGCATCTCTATCGGACATCACATCAGCAACAATTCCACCAGGTACCCTACCGGCCGATTCTGCATAAACGTAAACGACAGGTTTTAAGTTTTTGTGGTTTATAGGCTGTTCAACAGCTTGTTTTACGAACGTGCCTAATTCAGAAACCTGTACCAAGGGTTGAGGGGCATCGACCAAGGCACCATGAACTTCATTCTTAGCGATACCTGCCCGCCCACGTACATAAAGCGCGGTTAACTTATTCAGATCGTCACGATTATGTTTTGCCAACCTTACCTTTACTGGCAAAGGATTGATTTCTCGTTCAGCCTGGAGGTGCCCTAGTACAAAACCTTGATTGGCCGTCCGAATCGTTTCGTTAATGTCGTACACCGAGATTCCTGACAGAGCGGCCTTTTCTCTATCAACGACGAATTGCCACGTCTCAAATTTACCTTGAATGGAGGTATCGACTTCCGAGACAAATTCCTCTCGCTTTAATCTTTCCGCCACTTTCAAGGCTTGTTGTTGGAGCGCGTCGTAACTGGTTGTCTCTTCGCCGTACACCTCCGCCGTGATGGTCGCAATCACAGGTGGGCCCGGTGGGACCTCGACTAACTGAATATCGGCAAAATGCTTGGCGGCAATAAGCTCGATATCATTTCTTAATCTAGTGACTATCTCGTGAGATTGTTGGACCCGTCTGTCTTTATCAGCAAGGACAATGCGAAGTTCACCCTGATTAGGCTGACTGCGCATAAAATAATGTCTAACCATACCGTTAAAATCCATTGGAGATGCAACCCCTGCAAAGGCAGAAACTGATATAACTTCAGGAACGTTAACCAGATAGTCCGAGAAATCTCGCAATGCATTTGATGTATTAACAAAACTGGACTGCTCGGGCATATTTACAACGAGTTGAAACTCATTTTTGTTGTCGTACGGAAGCAGCTTTAAAGGGACAAGCCTTAAAGCTGGGAGCAGAGCAGCACCCGCAAAGAGAACCGCAACAAGGCCTAAGAATAACCAACTATTACGTCGATTATTCAGCAGTGGGTGTAGTAACTTTTTATACCATTTATACAATAAGGTTGTTTGTACATCGTATGCACCATCATCACTTGCCCTTCGCAATATTTTACGCGCTAACCATGGGGTTATCATAAAGGCAACAATGGTGCTGAATACGACGCTTATCGGCACGTTAAATGCGAGTGGCGCCATGTATGGCCCCATCATGCCTGTAATAAAAAACATCGGGGTAAAGACAATCACGATGGCGACGGTCGACATAAGCAAAGCACTGCGAATTTCGGCCATCGCTAAAACAATCGCTTTCGTTCGTGAAAGGTCTTTTCGTTTTAGATAGCGCTCGATGTTATCGATACTGGCAATGGGGTCATCAACGATTAAGCCAAGTGCGAGGATCAAAGCAAATAAGGTGACTCGATTGATAGAGTAACCGAACGCCAAGTCCATCCCTAACGCGGCACCGTAGCTGATTGGAATAGCGATACCCACCACCAATGCACTTCGCCAGTTTAAGAACAGACCCACAAACACGACAACAGTTAGGATTGAAATACCTAAACTTGATACAAGATTCGATACCTTATCATCTGCCGTTTGACCGTAATTTCTAATGACGCTGAGTTCAACACCTTCCGGTAGTTGTTCCCGTTTCAGGCTATTAAGCTCTTGCAATACGCTTTCAGCAACGGTTACGGCGTTAGAGCCTTTCTGTTTGGCGACAGAGAGATAGACCGCAGGATAGGTCTCGCTAATGTCTCCATTCGCAGAACCAAATTGAAACCAAGTATCATCCGTTGCTTCTTCCGGCCCATCTGAGATAACAGCAACATCGCGCAGAAACACTGGCCGTCCATCCACAACATTAACGACCAGTTCGCCAAGTTCTTCTACCTTAGTGAAGAATTGTCCGGATTCCAGTTCGTACACCAACCCCGACTGATGGACTAGTCCAGAGTTTTGCTTGTTATGGCTGACAGTAAACGCATTCTGTAGATCATCTATTGTGGTTTTACGACTTGCCATCGCCGAGCTATTTAACTCTATTTCGACGATACGAGACTGTCCGCCTATGACTTCAACCACATTTGTACTGTCTAGTGCCTTTAGCCTTTGAGTCGCTTGTTGTGCGATTCGACGTAATTCGTAGCTACCGATTTGTTGAGGATTGGTTGAGTAGAGTGCAGCGACAACAATGGGAACATCATCTATCTCTACTGGCTTAACTATCCAGCTAGTAACCGACGCAGGTACCTTATCCTGATTCGCGTAAAGCTTGTTATAAAGCTTTACTAGTGCATCTTCTCGCCCTTCTCCAACGTAATACCTTACAATAACTTGAGCAGCACCACGCATAGACGTCGAATAGACATACTCAACGCCGTCTATTTGACTTAACAATTTTTCTAGTGGTTCGGTGACCTGCTTTTCAACCTGTTTAGCACTTAGACCCGGTGCTTGAATGATAACATCCGCCATTGGGACGATGATCTGCGGGTCTTCTTCTTTAGGCGTCATCACAAGCGATACCACCCCAATTGCGAGCGCAAGCAGAATTAATATTGGAGGAAAGAAACTGTTCATTACCTTATGAACAAACCCACCATTAAAGTCCTTTTTCATCTTTTCTCCTAAACAGACCAACTGTTGTGATGTTTAATCACAACATTACTTATTTATACTAGTTACCCGAAACCGTTTGGGGGTCGGAATACTTCTTTTTGTTGATGCAAATCAAAATATTAACTGTACCAAGTCCAACCATCATCGTAGCGAAAAATATCACCACGCCAGCATTACCAGCGGCGAGTGACGACACAACAGGACCCGGACACAAACCAACCAAGCCCCAACCAAGTCCAAATATGCCTGCGCCTAGAACTAATCGAGTATCTATCTTAGTGTTTTTGCTAAGGGTGAATGCCTCTGCTAGAACTGGTTTATTACGAGGTTTAATAATGAGTAAATAGGCAGGTAAGAACACCGTAAGTGCCCCTCCCATCACAAACATAAGATCCGGTGACCAATTACCCACCACATCTAAAAATCCAATCACGTTAACTGGGTCTACCATGCCAGATATCGCCATACCAAGACCAAATAAAATACCCGCGATTAAAGAAACGAAACGAAACATACTAACTCCAAACTACAATAAGTGAAGACGAACAAACACGGTCAACGCAGCAACCAACATAAAAATAACGGTCGCAATAACAGAACGAAAAGACAAACGCCCCATCCCACAAATACCATGGCCACTTGTACATCCATTGCCGAGTTTGGTCCCAACACCGACCAAAAAACCAGCTAGCGCGATCAACCCTGTACTCGCTGCGAATTCAGTTGGTATATGCACATTGAAAAACGCAACGCCTATCATGCCACCTGAAATCATCCCTACAAAAAACAATAACCGCCAAGAATAATCTTTTGACTTGGGCGTTAAGAGCCCACTTAGAATCCCGCTTATCCCAGCGATCTTTCCATTCATTAGTAACAACAAAGTGGCTGATATCCCTAATAGCACACCACCGAACAACGAATCCCAAGGAATGGCGAAGCCCATTTTTTACCTCTAAAAGTAATTAAAATTTATACACAATAAATCTGATGTAGACTCGCAATCAATGAACCAACTCTTTCATCTGATAACGAATAAAAAACTTGTTGCGATTCTTTTCTAACGTTAACCAACCCATGTTTACGTAACACGGTCAAATGCTGGGAAAAGGCGGACTGACTCAAAGATGACTGTTCTTGTAACTTCCCCGCGCCGAGTTCTCCCTGCATTAGTTGGCAGAGAACCATTAATCTTTCTGGGTGCGCCATCGTCTTGAGCAATTCAGACATCTCAACGGCGTTACTTTGCATTTTTATCAGTTCCATGCCAGCTCCAGTCAGTTAATTTGCTTATTTAGATTTTACTAATATAGTAAAATTAGTCAACCCTTAATTAGTTTATTCGAATAAAGAAAAATAACATTAGACATTACTAAATTAGAATATTATAGTTATCACGCAATCATTATTGAGGATAGGAAAATGACAGTAGATAGCGGTATAAGAGTATTGGCTGGTAGCATGGTTCTGTTATCCGTAGTTTTAACTTATTTTGTGCATCCAGCATTTGTATGGTTAACGGTCTTTGCTGGCCTAAACCTGTTACAAAGTGCCTTCACTGGATTCTGTCCAGCGGTGTCAGTTTTGAAGAAATTAGGCTGTAAATAACCTTGCTACCCTCTCGTTAAAGGTACTAACGAGAGGGTCTCTATGAACTTATGATACGTTGGGCAACAAGAAACTAAGAAAGCATAATTTATTACCCGTTAAGTCTACATAGATTAGTGGGTGTTGTTGTTTTTTCTTAGCTTTTTGTTATTTGATACTTTATTTTTTGGCTTAGATAGAGCTGAGACACAAATTTATTTTTGGAGAATACTATGACTAAAATCGTGATTATTGGTGGTGTAGCAGGTGGCGCATCTGCCGCCGCACGTGCAAGGCGTTTAAGCGAGGAAGCTGAAATTATTATGTTCGAACGTGGTGAGTTTGTCTCCTTTGCTAACTGCGGATTGCCATACCATATCGGTGGTGACATCACAGAAAGAAGCAACCTACTCTTACAAACACCTGAAAGCTTTCTAGCACGATTCAATGTTAATGTTCGTACAATGAGCGAAGTTATCAGCATCGATAAAGAGAACAAATTCGTTACCATCAAGAATGTATTGGATAGTTCAGAGTACACCGAAAGCTACGATTTCTTAGTATTAAGCCCAGGCGCTGGCCCCATCGTTCCACCTATCCCTGGTATTAAAAACCCGATTACGCACTCTCTGCGCAATATTCCCGACATGGACAACATCCTTAACACACTCCATATGAATCGCCCAGAACATGCAACGGTTGTTGGCGGCGGTTTTATCGGCTTAGAAATGATGGAAGCATTCCATCAATTAGGCATTAAAACGACGCTCGTTGAATTAGCCGATCAAGTGATGACACCTGTTGACCGCGAGATGGCAGGCTTTGCTCATGCTGAAATCAAAGAAAAAGGGGTTGACCTTCGCCTGGGTGTTGCCTTAGAAGCTGTAGAATATGTTCAAGAGCCCCACGTTGCGACAATCGAGAGTGGCGAAACGGACGAACATCCACATATACAAGGTCACCTAAATCTTAGCCTAAACAACGGCGAAACAATCAAAACTGAGATTCTAGTGATGGCAATTGGTGTACGCCCTGAAATCAAACTGGCACAGGAAGCCGGCCTTAGAATCGGTGAGTTAGGCGGGATCTGGACAGCTCCGACAATGCAAAGCAGTGATCCTTCTATTTATGCAGTAGGTGACGCAATCGAGGAAGCAGACTTTATTACTGGCAACCCGACGGTTGTTCCACTCGCTGGCCCCGCGAACCGTCAAGGTCGTATGGCAGCGGATAATATGTTTGGTCGAGGACAAACTTATCAAGGAACACAAGGCACCGCTATCTGTAAGATCTTTGATCTAGCGATTGCTTCTACGGGTAAGAATGAAAAAACACTTAAGCGTGAAGGTATTCCACACAGAAAGGTCTATGTTCATACCGCCAGCCATGCGAGCTACTATCCTGGCGCGGAAATCGTTTCATTTAAGATGCTTTATTGCCCAGAGACTAAGAAGATTCTTGGTGCACAAGCAGCAGGTAAGGATGGCGTAGATAAGCGTATTGATATTATGGCGGTTGCTCAGCGCGCGGGTATGACTATCGACCAACTACAACATCTTGAACTTACCTATGCGCCACCGTTTGGTAGTGCAAAAGATGTAATCAACCAAGCGGCATTTGTTGCTAACAATATTGAAAACGGTGATGCAAGAGCAATACATTTCGATGAGTTAGAGACATTAACAGATGATCAAATTATTCTTGATGTTCGTACACCAATGGAAATCCAAAACTTTGGCACATTGAAAGGTGCAATCAATATCCCAGTGGATGAACTTCGTCCTAGAATGAATGAGCTTCCAAAAGATAAAGAAATCATAATTATTTGCGCCGTAGGATTGCGTGGCAACGTGGCTTATCGTCAGTTAGCCAACAATGGTTACAAGGCACGTAATCTCATAGGTGGTTACAGAACATTGATGTTCTCTAAAGCTTAAAACCGAATAAGGGAGCCTAACCGCTCCCTTATTTCCATTCCCTGTATCCATCGTCTCTGGAACAAAGACAATCTAAAATTTCTTTTACCTACTTCTCTACTAAGCGTGATTTATCTTCTTGTTCATGCATTTGTGGAGTAAAAAAACAAAATTGATTGCGTCCTGCCGCCTTGCTCTGATACATCGCCGTGTCCGCAGCTCTAATGAGCTGCTCAATATCAGTCGCATCATCTGGAAATAACGTAATACCAATACTGACACTAATGGGCACTTCCCTCTCTCCAACACTCACAAGAGGTAAACAGGCTTCAATAATTTTCTCTGCTACTATCTTCGCTCCTTCGCTACTCTCTTGGTCTGGAAGTATGATAGCAAATTCATCACCAGCCAAACGCGCAACCGTATCGTTACTTCGAACACAACGTGACAGCCGACTCGCTAATTCAATCAATAATTGATCGCCTGCAATATGGCCTAGAGAGTCATTAATGTTCTTAAATCGATCGACATCAATATAGAGTAATGCTGCATGATTTTTTTCAATCACTGCTTTTGCTAACGCGAGATCCAACTTATCGAAGGCTAACTTCCTATTAGGAAGTCCTGTAAGATTGTCATGATGAGCTTGAGTATATAGCTGATCTTCGTATTTCTTTCTTTCGCTAAGATCAATGATACAGGCAACTAAAACCGCTTCTTCAGCATGTGCAACTAATCGACACGAAATGGAAGTCCACAATAGTTCGCCATTTGCTTTTTTCATATGTTGTTCGAGCCCTTCTAACTGCTCATGCTCTCTTACAGAACAAAATAGCAGTTGTCGATCTTCAGGGTTCATATATAAATCGTCACTATTCCAACCGATAATTGATTCACCGGAAAAACTGAATAATTTATTGGCTTGGTGATTTGCATATAAGATGAATCCCGTTGTCTGACTCATGATAACGATAGCAACAGGAGACGCGGTGGCAACAGCAGAAAAATGTTTCTGACTTTGATGAAGTTCTTTGCTGATCCTCCAATGTTTGCAACTTTCTCGATACTGAATCCATATACTTCCCACTAACCCAAATGCTAACGTAAAGGCAAACAACATTAACATTCGCATGTCATTACTCGGCCCTTGTTGAAAAGAACTCACTCGTAACCACAACTTCCCTCCAACGGGTTTTAAAGGAATGGCTTTTGATAGACGAATGCTGTTTTGACTGTAGGTATTTTGATAAAAAACGTTATCAATACCGTCTGACACTTCAATTTTGTAATGAGATAAAGCCGGATCTCTCTTTAATATTGAACCCATCAGTTTGTTGATAGAGTAAACTCCACCCAATGTCCCATTAAATTGATTTTTATCAAATATTGGCACGTATAATTCAAAAGCTGGTTTACCTTGAATGACAATAAAAGGCCCTGTGTATACAGGTTGTCGGCTATTAAATGCTAATCGAGATGCACGCTTAGGTTCAGGCAGTAAGAGTTTTAACCCGATTACCTGACTATTTCCTTCCATTGGTGCAGTATGACGTATCACAAAATCACTATCCGACCATGTGACATTAATTAAGCCAGGGTGATCATTGACATAACTGGTTAATCTTGTTTGAAAGGAACTAGAATCGAGATTTTGTTGTGATAGTTCTTCTGCTATTAACTGTAAATATTCACGATCAGTTCCCAATTTTCGTTCTATATCTTCGCTAATTTTTATTAGCGCTTTTGTAAAATCATATTGTTGAGTAATCGTATTACTCTGTTCGACAAATCGATAAAAACCCAGAACCAAGGTAATAATGGCTAAACTAGTCAAAAATGGAATAAGTCGACTAGGCGAACCGGAATGTTCTTGCTTTGTCTCACTTGGTATATGTGTTAGTTGTTCGAAAAATACCTTTGGAGAATCAATCGTTGTTATTTGATTGTTTGTCTTTGGAAAAAAGATAAAGCCTAAACTACAGACAAGAATAAAAAAACCCGCAAGGATAACCTGAAAAGTGAGCACCTTATTGGCGATAGAAATATTGGTGATAGATGTTGCCGCTATCTCCCAATACCCATCGGCCATATTAACTTGCTTTACAAGCCGAGACTGCTGAAAGATCTGCGGAGAACCAAAGAAAATACGTCCTTCGTTATCTCGTATTCCTATATTAAAGTTACCACTGCTCGCCGTTAAACCTGCGTCTTCAATAATCGGTATCACATCCATAACCATACTCACTATCCCCCAAAAACCGTCTGGACTATAAACGGCTTTTCTGAGGACAACACCAAGCCCTCCTTGTCTCAATTCATATGGGGTTGAGTACGCAATACCTCGACGATTGACCGCACGGAACGTTACATCTTTAACACCTACATGAGGATCATTTAAAAGATCATGCCCTAATGCTTCCTCATTACCAACTAACGGAAAAACCATATTAATACGGCCTTCAGGCGCGATAGCAAAATTGCGAACACCAACCGTTGATGAAAATAATCCAATCAGAAATGTTTCAGCCCTCTTTTCTGAGTAAAAGGAGGGGTTAGGTGTATTAGCAACATCAGTTTCTACATAAGAGGCGAGTGCATTCAATAAATTTTCACGAGATTGTATAATTGCAGACAAGTCATATGCGTATCTTTCCAACTCAACACGAACTTTACTTGAATGTGCTTCTGATAAATAAGAGTGGTACCAGTTTGACAGTTGCCACCATGCACCCACGCAAGCCAGTGCAATTATTGCCATTACAGTGTATCGTCTTGAATATCTAACGTTGCCGCGATTAACCATCGAATTGATCTTTCAAATTTAACCTATAGAAAATAAAATATGTGATAGATAACTAAACACAAGTATCTAAATCAAAATACTCTACACCATTCGTATAAAACCGATACTCATTACCTCTTACTAGTGCCAAAAAGACTTCTAACTTCAACCTCTGTCACGTCATTTTATTCTTAATATTCTCACACAAAATGAACACCTGATATATCAATGTATATAATCCCCACAACAGAACCTTTGGTTAGGTTCCGTAATTTATATTCAATTGTATTGAATATATTGATGGTATTTATAAATGAACGTGATTCAATCTTGCCACATTGATAGTATATTTGACAGTACCGCAAGGCGTTTAGAATGAGTATGCGTGTGATCTCTACCACTCTAGTAATGTATACTCCCGTGCATAAAATACAAAGGTTAGAATTAACAGCAGGGATAGTAGCCAAATGAATGATCTATATGCACAAGTGATGACCATCTTCTTAAGCTTTTTTGCGATAATGAACCCTATTGCCAATACGGCAGCCTTTGCCGGATTGGTCGGAGACAAATGCAAAGCAGAGCAGACTAAAATTGCAGCCAAAGCACTCATTATTACATTTTTTGTCATTCTATCTTTTGCTCTACTTGGAAAGGTGATCTTTCACTTATTTGGCATCACCCTATCTGCATTGAGAATAACTGGGGGCATTTTGGTTTTTCTTGTCGGATACCATATGCTTAATGGACATGGTTCCAAGTTACATTCTTCTGAAGGCAGTGAAGACGCGGATATAGCAGTATCACCTTTAGCCGTACCTCTTCTTGCTGGTCCAGGAACCATTGCAACGGCAATGAATTATTCTTCCTCAGGAGAGATAACAGGGATAATAATCACTGTATCGGTATTTGCGGTTTTATGCATTATGACTTTCTTCTGTTTTATTTTCAGCTCAAGCATTCTGGCATTGATAGGAAAAAGCGGCCTTAGTATTGTTACTCGACTCATGGGACTAATACTTGCTGTCATAGGAACGCAAATGGTGATCACTGGCGTGACGGCCGTTGTAAAGGCCATAGGCTAACGAGTCAATCAACGATAACGACACCCGTTAGATTTGGAAACAAAATCGATTGACATAAAAAAGGAGCCTTGTAGGCCCCTTTTTTATAACACATTCTTTTTATTTTGGGCGATTAAAGCAGTGGTTTCTATGTTTTTCAATAAGCTCTAGTGCCGTTTTATCGCAATCAGGTAACGCAGCATCACTACTGCCTATCGGCGTCACTCTTTGGCCCCATTTTAATAGACCCGATCCCCAGGTTAAACCGGCGCCAAACGCAGCGACCAAGATGTTATCTCCTGGCTTCACCCGCCCTTGTTCAAGCGCTTCACACAAGGCAATAGGCACGGTCGCTGCAGAAGTATTACCGTAGTTCTGAATATTAACAAACGCTTTATCTTGAGAAATTCCAGCCAAATCTGCCAGCGTTTGAATAATTCGAATATTCGCCTGATGAGGAATAAGTATATCAATATCTTGCGTACTCATCCCTGCACGCTTCAATACTGTTTGAGCGGCAACACCCATCCCTTTAACGGCACGTTTAAAGATATCACGACCGACAAAATTAAAATCAAAGTAGCCATTATTCGCAGCAAAACGGTCCATGCTAGTACCAAATTTTGGCACCGATAGGATATCGCGTCCAGCAGAGTCACATCCGATGAGCGCCTCTTGCAGTCCAACGTTTTCCTCGGTTCGACTAAGTACAGCCGCGCCTGCACCGTCTCCAAATAGAACCGCCGTATCTCGTTGGCTCCAATCAATGAAAAACGATAATCTTTCTGCGCCAATAACCAATGCATTTTTATAGTTACCCGCTTGAATTAAGCGTGTTGCCGTTTCTAACCCATAAACAAAGCCAGTACATGCGGCGTTCAAATCAAATGCGGCAGCGCCAACGACACCAAGATTCTGTTGAACCTTAGAGGCTATATTTGGGATAAGAGAATCGGCCGAGCAGGTTGCAACAATGATGATATCAAGATCTGTCGCTTCAATACCTGCGCATGCAAGGGCATGTTTTGCGGCAACTGTCGCAAGTTCTGATGTGTTTACATGACTTATTCGTCTGTTCTCAATACCCGTTCTAGAACGGATCCACTCATCAGAGGTTTCTATAAAAGTGCTTAAATCAGCATTGGATAATACCGCTGGTGGGATACATTTTCCCCAACCGGTTATTTCAGCGTAGTACTTGGTCATCTGTTCCTCTGTATACTTATTTTTGTTATTTATACGATATATTATATACAAGTATACGCTTATATAGCTTCACTGATAAGTGAGAATTTGTTTCGGTATAAATATGTCTACATTGTAGACTTGATGCCTTTCCTGAATAGGTTGTTAATTGTGCAGATCCTGCTAAAAAAACATCAAACAAGCCAATACTAGCGGCTCAATATCAATTACCCTATAGCCCTACTGTTATGGTATTTAGGGACGAAAATGCCTGATAACACATTAAATACATTGTCCAATTTATACATAACGGAAGTTCAAATGAATAATGAGACATCAGAGAACAATAAAGTCCTATTACTTTTTGCGCACCCTTCTTTACGCCGTTCAGAAATCAATAAACCGATGTTTGAAAGCGCATTGAATATTGAGGGCGTGACCGCGATTGACCTCTACGCTCAATATCCAACCTTTCAGATTGACATAGAGGCAGAACAACAACGATTGGAGAACCACGATATTATTGTTTTCCAGTTTCCACTCTATTGGTATTCAACACCCTCAATGCTTAAAGAGTGGCAAGACCTAGTGTTAGAACATGGTTTTGCTTACGGAGAAGGCGGAACAGCTCTAATGAATAAGTCATTCATGTGTGCGCTAACGGCTGGTGGCCCGGAAGAAGCTTATCGAAAGGATGGTTATAATCATTTCACCATCTCAGAACTTTTGTACCCGTTAGAACAAATGGCAAACCTTACCCATATGACATATCTCTCACCTTTCACTTTATTTGGGTCAAGAACAGCCGTTGAAGAAGGAAAACTAAACGCCCACTTAGATCAATGGCGAGCAAAACTAGACGATCTTGTAAGAGGGTCAAGTGCAGACATGTCAACCAACTGGGCCACATCGGAGATTAACGAATGACGGGCTATTTCCTACAAGCGTTCATTTACCTGAGTGCCGCGGTTATCGCGGTGCCATTAGCGAAACGATTAGGCTTAGGATCTGTGTTGGGTTATCTGATCGCTGGCGTGATCATCGGGCCAATAATTGGTTTAGTGGGTGACGAGACGACATCCATTCAGCACGTCGCTGAATTTGGGGTGGTGATGATGTTGTTTCTCGTTGGCTTAGAACTAGAACCAAAAATGCTCTGGGCGATGAGAAACAAATTGATTGGCCTTGGGGGGCTTCAAGTAGGATTGACTACGATTGCGGTTATGGGCATCGCCATGATGTTCGATATTAGCTGGACCGTGTCATTGACCATCGGATTAGTTTTTGCCCTATCTTCAACCGCTATCGTTTTACAAACCTTTAGCGAAAAAGGACTAGAAAAAACAGAAGGGGCAAGAAATGCCTTTTCTGTACTGCTGTTTCAAGATATTGCCGTGATCCCCATGTTGGCGTTTGTTCCTCTACTCGCCTTACCTGAACTTGTTGAAGCAGCCAAATCTGTGGTTTCACAAGCGGCAGAACACCACGATGAACTTAGCTTAGTCGCTGGTTTACCGAGCTGGGGTTATGGATTAGTCATCATTCTTTCTATTGCTGTTGTCGTTGTAGGAGGACATTTCTTAAGCCGTCCATTATTCAAATACGTGGCCAAATCTGGCTTACGAGAAATATTTACAGCCACCTCGCTGATGTTAGTGATCGGTATTGCGGCTTTAATGAGTTTGGTCGGTTTGTCTCCTGCATTAGGTACATTTCTGGCCGGCGTCGTGTTAGCAAACAGTGAATTTAGGCATGAACTGGAATCAAATATAGAGCCATTTAAAGGGTTATTGCTCGGTCTATTTTTTATTACTGTTGGAGCAGGAATTAACTTTGACGTTCTATTCAGTGATTTTTTGCTGATTATCTCTCTAACTATTGGTTTAATGTTACTTAAAGGAACGGTGCTTTTTGTACTCGCCATTATTTTTCGCATTAAAAAGAGCAATCGCTGGTTATTTGCTTTGAGTCTTGCCCAAGCGGGCGAGTTCGGATTTGTTTTACTTAGTTTTACCGTGCAGAATCACGTATTACCGCAAGGTATCGCGCAGACGCTTTCTTTGGTTGTCGCGCTTTCAATGTTCTTAACACCTGGCTTATTCATATTATTCGATAAGGTAATACTGCCTAGGTATCAAAAAAATGAAAACGACCGAGAACCTGACAATATTGACGAAGAAGGCAGTGTCATTATTGCTGGAGTTGGACGTTTTGGACAAATAGTCACAAGGTTGCTAAGCGCTAATAACATAAAAACGACGGTGTTAGACATTGAACCAACCCAGATTGAAAATCTACGAAAGATTAACATCAAAAGCTATTTTGGGGATGCCACCAAGCCTGATTTGCTGCATACCGCAGGAATAGAACGAGCAACCGTTATCGTTATTACTATTGACAATAAAGAAGCGGTAAAAGAGTTGGTAGAATATGTAAAACATACCTACCCCAACGTTAAGATAATTGCCCGAGCGTTCGATAGAGGCCATTCATATGCGCTACGATTGGCAGGTGCAGACACCATCATTTCGGAGACCTATTTTTCTGCTTTAGAAGCTGGTAAACAAGCACTTAAAGATGTCGGCTTTCATCCATTTCAGGTAGAGCAGCAAAAAAATGCTTTTGTCGCGATTGAAAACCTTGCTGCGGATAAGATGTTTGCGACTTGGAAAGAAGCCTCAGAAGAGGATAAATATGATGTCGCGTATCGGAAATTATTCATTGAACTTGAGAATGCGATCAGTTCTGCAATGAATAATGACCGTTCCGACAACCATGCACGAACAGAAAGAGGTTGGACACCACCGCCCAAAGGCTACGCTGACAAAGATAAACTTAGTTAAGAATAGTTAATCCGGCTCAGAATGTATGTTCACTGTCCATTGGCGATGACATGTTTCATCGTCATATCTTTTTGTGCCACGCTTACCCCTTTAACTTGCGCATAGACCTGTTGACCAGTGCGAAGTTTAAGATCGTCAAATGCCCACTTTGTGACATTCGCCTTGAGTTGGCATTGATGGCCTAAATCTAGTGAGACCGACACATTTTGACTGCCTTCCTTTGTTTCAATAACATCAATCTGATCAATTTTTGCCGGCAAGATATTTCGAATAGATGTTTGTGTGGCTCTATTCATCGTGATCGAGACATCATTGGCTCGGATCTGTAATCGAATAGATGTACCTACCGGTTCGTCTAAATGTTGAACCCACATTGATGTTTCTTCGGTTAATCGTACTTTTGACAACGCATATTTGTTATGGTGCTGGCTAATAACGGCGTCAAAAAGTGAGCTTTGCTCAGAAAATGATTGCCAAGGTTTCATTGCGTCAGAACCCCAAACAGATTCTAAACTACCGCTGGTTACAACCCCGCCTTGTTCCATCAGAATAATATAGTCAGCTAGCCTTAATATTTCACTTAAACTGTGCGTCACGTATAGGATGGGGATATCGATTTCCTGAGCCATTTTTTCCAAGAAAGGCATTACCTCTTTTTTACGAGGCAGATCTAGTGATGCTAGTGGCTCATCCATCAACAGCATATCTGGATTCGAAAGCAAAGCACGAGCGATAGCCACTCTCTGTTTCTCTCCACCGGAAAGGTCAATTGGGAAACGATTTAATAGCTGAGATAAGTTAAGGAGTTCAACCACATGGTTAAAATCTGACGGTTCGTTCTTTCCCGTCCCGTCGCCTTTATCTTGAACACCGTAAAGTAGGTTACCTTTCACGCTATAATGTGGAAAAAGTCTTGCATCTTGAAAAACATAGCCAATTTTTCGTTTTTCTATTGCAACATTGACCCTATTTTCGTCATCGAACAGCACTTTGTTTCTAACTTGTATTTTCCCTCTATCAGGTGTGTACAAACCACAAATCGCGTTAATAAGTGATGTTTTTCCCGAACCAGAACGCCCAAAAATGGCCGTGATTCCTGTTGACGGAATTCTCTGGTCAATATCAAGAACAATATCACCAAGCTTATGATTTAATTTAATTTCTATCATCTTACTTTTGAATAACCTAAACGATTTTGAGTCCGACGCGTCAACCAATCCGAGATTAACAATGAAACCAGCGCTACAACAATTGAGATAATGCAAAGCCTTGCAGCAGCAAACTCTGCTCCGGGTGTTTCAATAAAACTGTACATCGCTAATGGTAGGGTTTGGGTTTCCCCTGGAATATTCGAAACAAAGGTTATCGTTGCACCGAACTCACCTAAGCTGCGTGCAAATGAAAGCATGGTACCGGTTACGACTCCGGGTAATGTGAGCGGTAGAGTGATGGTATAAAACACCTTGAAAGGTGTTGCGCCGAGGGTTCTAGCGGCTTGTTCTAACCTTGGGTCAACATTCTCTAAGCTTAAACGAATAGCGCGAACCATCAGCGGTAAAGCAACAACAGCAGAGGCTAACGCAGCCCCACGCCAGCTGAAACTAAATGACAGACCAAACGTATCCCATAAAAATGCACCGATGACACCTTGTTTACCCATCCCAACTAATAGAAGGTATCCAATAACGACGGGTGGTAAAACCAGAGGAAGGTGGATTAAACTATCTAGTATTTGCTTGCCATAAAACTCTTTCTTCGCAAGTAACCATGCCAACCCTATCCCGATAGGAATGAGTCCAATGACGGCAATAGAGGCAATTTTCAGACTTAGATACAGTGCTTCTAACTCGAATTCTGACAACTTATTTATACTCCACTTTCGGAGAACTTCTAAAATTATTTAAATCCATATCGCGCGAATACCTGCTTTGCTTGGTCGCTGACTAAAAAATCAGCAAAGGACTTAACCACAGGGTCATTATTCATGATCGCCATAGGGTATACAATTGGTTCATGCAGTGTATTCGGGAAACTGTCTACGATTGTCACCTTTTCGCTCATCAATGCATCCGTTTTGTATACAATCCCTAACGTTGCTTCTCCCCTTTCTACTAACGCCAATGCAATGCGAACTGAACTTGTCGGGGCTACTTTTGTTTTAACCGTATCCCAAACACCTAGATTGGTTAACGACTGCTTCGCGTAGATCCCTGCAGGTACAGATTCGGGCTGTCCTATGGCTAGCCTTTCATTTAATAACAAACCATTCCATACCGCAGTACTGGTAAAATCGAACGACTTCTGAGGATGAGAGTGAGGTGCAATCAACACAAGTTTATTCTCGGCCACAACGCGAATACCTTCCTGAGATATCAGACCTTTAGTAAGCAAATAATCTACCCACTTTTTATTTGCAGAAATATACAGGTCAGCGGGAGCCCCACTCTCTATTTGCCTTGCCAGTGACGAAGAGCCAGCAAATACCGTAACAATTCTAATGCCTGTTTCATCAGAATAGCTTTTCGCTAAGTCTGAAATAACATTCGTCATCGACGCGGCAGCGTACACTTTAAGACTATCCGCCGCTATTGCCGCTTTTAGCGGCAATAACATGCATAACCCCAACAAAATTATCAACCGAATCATATTTATCCTCATTTACATACCATCTTTGCATTGCCGAGCCGATTTTATTTTCACCATAGAACGTATTACTTATTCTAGAAACATAAAAAAGGTAATTAGACATCAAAATACCATATCGTTAGCAGTTTAAAGTGCGACGTACCTCACTCCACTATCAATTGATAGGCTAACTGTTGTTGTTTGTACAGTATCTAAACAGATATAACTGTCTAAATTAATTATGAAAATTTTTGAACCTATTTATTTGCACGCAAACGAACAAATTATGAATCATTGATGTCTGAACGTACGACAACTTAATGACATGCGAGACATTCACGTGTCAAATAGTTGTCATATATTAAAATACGTCAATAAAACAACGCCCCCTAATAGCCATAAATAGACTCAATAGCATTACAAAACCAAGTTACCCACTATGAAGACGAACTTTGGCATATGTTTTGCTAGCAATTAGATAATTAAATTAAACAGTAAATGGAGTTTCCATGTTAAGCACGGCTCGCGCTTTTTCAATTATTAGCCTTTTGTTACTTTCTATAGGGTCTGTTTCTGCAAACAATTTTCCTTATAACGCTCTCGATTTTCGAGTTGGAGCAGGCCCAGCAACTTTTGGCGCAGCCTATAGCATGCAATTTATGGAAAATGCTCATTTTATTATTCGTGCCGATAGCGAATTTGAAGGCGATTACGATTTCGCAGGCGGCGTTGGTTTCAACGGTCCCGTTAACCAGTTTGTTGATGTCACAGGACAAATGTTGATTCATAATATTAAAGATGATTCTAGCAATATTATTGGTGATGACATACTTCCTGAGTTTAATGTTGGCACACGTATTTGGTTCCTCGATAATGTGGAACTACAAGGAAAAATCGGTTGGTTGGTTGATGACAACGAAAATCATCTCGTGTGGGAAGCCGGAGCTCGCTTCCACTCCACTCAACAACTCGTACTGGGCGCTTCACTGTTAGATAACGGCGTTTATGGTAGCCAGATGATGATACATACACGCTTTCATTTTTAAATAGAATTCATACTACTGCTTGTCAGTTCATATTAACTAGACTTTATTGTTGTATATTAGGCGCTTATCATAAAGCGCCTATTTTTTTAAATAATTTACTGATGAAATAAATAACATTCTTTGTATATCACTATACGAAGATATATTATTAGGATTACTATCGTCCTCCACTTATTTGCAGCATTTATTTTATAGCTTAAGGATTAGCTTGTTAATCACATGTTAACTAAAACTAGACAACCGTTCTTAAACAGAGCTTATCTCCTATGTCTTCCCACTCTACTCTTGGTGACAGGTTTCGTTTTTACACCTCCGTTGGCAGCACAAAACCAGGAAACAATATACATTGGTGTACTCGCTAAGCGTGGAAAAACGATTACACAGCAAAAGTGGGCGGCGACTGCCGATTATTTGCAGCAGGCTATCCCCAGCAAGAAATTTGACATCATACCGCTTAGTTTTGATGAGATAGACCTAAAAATTAGCGAACATTCTGTCGATTTTATTCTGTTAAATCCGACCATGTATGTGCAATTAGAAAATACCCATAACGTGTCGAGAATCGCCACACTTGTTTCCAAATACTCGAACAATGATGCGACGACTTTAGGTTCTGTCATCATATCTAAGGCAAATAAACTAACATTGAACACGACTAAAGACGTGTTGAATAAATCTGTCGCCGCCGTTAATCCTCGTTCCTTGGGAGGATGGGAAATTGCTTTAGCCAGACTTAAACACGATGATATTGATATGGTATCCGATGTAAAAAGTCTGCGATTTTTAGGCACACATGATCTCGTCATTCAGGCCGTACTAAAAGGGGCCGCTGATATTGGTATTGTTCGCACTGGAACACTAGAGCAGATGGAAGAAGAAGGAAAAATATCCTTAAATGATTTCAGTGTTCTTCCCAGTGATAACAACAACACAGATTATCCACAATTGACGAGTACTCGCCTCTATCCTGACTGGGCCTTTGCAAAGTCTGCACATGTAAGCGATCAACTCGCTAATCAGGTCGCTGCCGCTTTACTCCTTATGACCCCTCAAGATAAGGCGGCTTACTCAGCGGCTATTTCGGGTTGGACCAACCCTAAAAGCTATGTGGCCGTTCATGAACTGTTGGCAGAGCTCGAACTGCCACCGTACCATGAACAGAAAACGACAAGCATACCTCAGTTTGCACTCGAACATTTACCGGCTGCCATTTCCGTCATCGCCGCATTTTGCATATTAATCATTATGTATTTGCGTCAAAAAGTACTGACTAGAGAGCTACGTCACGCTCAAAATTCCCTTAAGAATTATTCAAACCGATTGCAACTTGCTGCAGAAGCGGGTGAACTCGGTATATGGGAATGGAACATTAAGAAAAACAAGTTCTACGCCGATGACAGAATCAGTCAATTATTTGGCTTAGAAAACACGACCAACATATATACAACACAAGATTGGTATAGCCGGGTTCACCCTGATGATATCGAACGGGTTCAAACCGCTATGCATCTTGCTTTAAGCGGTGGGAAAAAATTTGATGCTGAATATCGTATCTTAAAAAGTAATAACGAATTTTGTGCTGTAAAAAGTGCTGCGATACATCGCTACAGTAAGTCACGAAATGGGTTGGTTGTTAACGGTGTGACTTGGGATATATCCAGTCACAGACAGTTAGTGGAAGAGAACAAACGACTCGCCACTTTAGACCCTCTTACCAATGCTAAGAACCGCCGTGGTTTCTTTCCATTAGCGAGAGCCGAATTCAATCGTTGCCGACGATACGGCAATAAACTTGCTCTGCTGATGATTGATATAGATGATTTTAAGAAAATCAATGATATCAACGGACATTCTACTGGTGATGCGACACTAATGTCACTCTCTGATATTTGCCATACCGTTTTTCGAACGAGCGATCTATTTTGTCGATTGGGAGGGGAAGAGTTTGTTGCGTTATTGCACGAAAACAATATAGATCAAGCTCATGTCGTCGCAGAACGATTACGAAAAGAGATTGAAAAAACCTCGGTTAGGACAGATAAAGCCTTTACAAAGTTTACAGTTAGTATTGGAATCGCTGTTCTAATAGAACCAGACCAAACAATTGAAGATACGATTACCCGAGCGGACAAGGCTCTTTACAAGGCGAAGCAACAAGGGAAAAACTGTGTGGTAAGTGATGTATAGCACTCAGTAAACTAAATTTTTATATCGTATCCATTGCATCGATATTACTGGTTCGGTCATTGTCCATGATTGGTATGCACAAAAAAGGGATGAACACTTGTACATCCCTTTTTGATTTCACCGATTCGTCAATTCCACAAAAACAACCAATGCTCAGTCCATCTAATGGTTATCTAAGAGACGACATTTTCTACACATCATAGGTTGTAGATGAGGTATTACCACCGGTACCCGTCCAGTTAGTATGGAAGAACTCACCAAGCGGTTTGTCTACTCTCTCATAGGTATGAGCGCCAAAATAGTCGCGTTGCGCTTGTATCATATTGGCTGGAAGACGCGATGTTGTGTATCCATCTAAAAATGTGAGTGCTGATGTCATCGTAGGCATAGGTAAACCTATCTCCATTGCCTTAGAGGCAACTTTTCGCCATGCTGGTAGGCTATCAATTAAAATATCCTTAAAGTATGGATCCGACCCAAGGAACTGAACATCAGGATTGCTATCATAAGCATCACGTATGTTTCCTAAGAATGCACTACGTATGATACAACCACCACGCCACATAAGCGCAACATTGCCATAGTTTAACGCCCAATCATTTTCTTCAGAGGCTTCTCTGATAAGCATGAAACCTTGCGCGTAAGAAATGATTTTAGACGCTAGAAGCGCTTGACGCACAGCCTCTATCCAAACTTTTTTGTCGCCTTCTATCGGTGAGATAGTCTTGTTAAACAACTGCTCTGCTTCAACGCGTTGATCTTTTAGTGATGAGAGGCAGCGTGCAAAAACAGATTCGGTTATAAGGGTAAGTGGGATACCTAAATCCAATGCGTTAATACCCGTCCACTTACCTGTTCCTTTTTGACCAGCTGTATCGAGGATCTTCTCAACAAGAGGTTCACCATCTTCGTCTTTGTATCCCAAGATATCGGTGGTGATATCGATAAGATAGCTGTCTAGCTCCGTCGATTTCCACTCTTCAAATATAGCTTGCATCTCTTGATGAGAAAGCGATAGTCCTTCTTTTAGGAAATGGTATGCTTCACTGATAAGCTGCATGTCACCATACTCGATACCATTGTGCACCATTTTAACGAAATGACCAGAACCATCCTTACCGACCCAGTCACAGCACGCTTCACCTGACTCTGTCTTTGCAGAAATACTCTGGAATATCGGCTTTACATGAGGCCAAGCTTCTGGTGCGCCACCGGGCATAATAGACGGTCCAAATCTAGCCCCTTCTTCACCACCAGAAACACCGGTTCCAACAAAATGAATACCTTTTGCTTTAAGTACAGCAACGCGTCGATTGGTGTCAGGGTAATTGGAGTTACCACCATCAATGATGATATCCCCTTCATCGAGAAGTGGCACCAATTGATCAATGAACTGGTCGACGACATCACCAGCTCGTACCATAAGCATCACTTTACGAGGCGCTTCAAGTTTATCGACAAGATCTTGCATCGAATCTGCGCCAATAATGTTGGTACCTTTTGCAGGGCCCTGAAGAAAATCTTCTACTTTCGACACCGTACGATTATATGCAACAACATTAAAACCATGATCATTCATGTTTAAAATTAGGTTTTGTCCCATCACAGCTAAACCAATTACACCAATATCACCTTTCATTTTTTATTCTCCATGAGACAGCATTTTTGCTGCCTGTAAATCTAAAAACCACTCTGTTTGACCATTGGTGGACTTAATTCTCGCCGCCGGATATGGTAGCTTTTCGGCTGAGTTCTGTTGAATTTCTTTAAGTATCGATGCTTTGTTTTCACCCAATACTAAATACGTTATTCGCTTCGCATTTTCGATCAAACGTGTACTTTTTGAAACCCTGATTTGACCACTCTCAGGGTGAGTGGCAACAATGGCGATGGCAGGCTCTAAATAGTCAGTTCGATTAGGGAAAAGAGAGGCAGTATGACCATCGGCTCCCATGCCCAATATAATCCAATCAAATTCTGGAAGACCATTGTTGTTCGGGATCTGTTGAATCATTTCATCAGAAAACCTTTTCGCCTCTTGGCTCGGATCATTTTCACCCAAAATGCGATGAATATTAGCTTTCGGAATCGCTATTTTTTTGAATAATAGTTCATTTACTTCACCAAAATTACTCTCGGGATCACTGGGCTTTACACACCGCTCATCTCCCCACCAAAAGTGAATATTTGCCCAGTTGATACCTTCGTTATAGGGTGTTTGAGCTAATCTTTTGAACAATAATTTGGGCGTACTGCCCCCTGACAGTGAAACATGGACAGGTCTCTCTTCTTGACTAAGATAAAGCAGTCTTTCTGAAAGAGAATGAATCACTGCTTCTGGATTTTCGAAAACTTGATAATTCATCTCTATAACTCGCAATAATCGGTGTTAGTTAAGTTTTTGCATGGGAATCGCCATTTTCGATTGTCATCATGAAGCAACTGGTCGGCTTGTATTGGTCCCCAGGTGCCCGCAGCATAACCAAACAAATGTTCTGGGTTTTGTTTATGATCTAAAATCGGTTGAACAAATTGCCAACAAGCTTCTACGGCATCAGTACGAGCAAACAGGGTCGCGTCTCCCTTCATGCAGTCCAGAATCAATCGTTCATATGCGGTAAGCATATTCGTCTCTTGTAGGTCTTCGTAATGGAAGTCCATCGAAACTTCTTTAGCTTCAAAGCCGGCACCCGGTTGTTTTAAACCAAAGCTAAGCAAAATCCCTTCGTCCGGCTGAATTCGAATAATAAGTTTATTCTCTGGTGCATTAACGCCAAAAACCGGATGTGGCGTGTTTTTAAAATGAATAACAACCTCTGTGACACGAGTTGGCAACCGTTTTCCAGTACGTACATAGAAAGGAACACCAGCCCAACGCCAATTGTCTATAAACATTTTTAAACCAACGTAGGTCTCGGTTCGTGAGTCTTCTGACACACCGTGCTCTTCGCGGTAGCCGGGTAGTTGCTTACCGCGTACCATAGATTCGGTATATTGACCTAAAACCAAATTGTTCTTTAGATCTTCTTCGCTTAATGGCCTGAAACATTGCATGACTTTAACCGCTTCATCTCGTATAGAATCAGCGTTGATAACTGAAGGCGGTTCCATACCAACCATCGCAAGCACTTGTAGCAGATGATTCTGAAACATATCTCTAACCGCGCCTGCGCCGTCATAATAACCACCACGTTCCTCTACGCCCAAAAATTCGGCGGAGGTAATCTCAACGTGATCGATATATCTATGGTTCCACAGTGGTTCAAACATGGCATTTGAAAAACGCATTACCAAAAGGTTCTGCACCGTTTCTTTGCCAAGGTAATGGTCGATACGATAGATTTGATGTTCTTTAAAGCAAGCATGAATCTGCAGGTCGAGAGATTGAGCGGACTCTAAGTCGTATCCAAATGGCTTTTCTACGATAAGGTTTTTCCATCCGTGACTTTCATCATTAAGCTTTGCTTCTGCTAAACATTCTGGAATAACACCGTACAAGCTCGGTGGTGTTGATAGGTAATAGATGGTATTACCACCTGTTTCGTGTTTTTGCTCGAGCTCGCTAAGCCTATCACTTAACACAACATACTCTGTCGAATTCGATGTATTAATTGCAACGTAATATAGGTGGTTACAAAATTCTTCTAGTAACTCGGTTTGCACTTTTTCGTTTTCTATCAACGACGCCTTGAGTTTTTCTCTGAAACTCATGTCGTTATACGCGGTTCTGCTTACCCCTAGAATGGCAAAATCAGTAGGCAGCATTCCATTTGCGTACAAATGATATAGAGCAGGTATTAACTTACGATGTGTAAGGTCACCAGAAGCACCAAATATCACTATGGTATTATTTTCTGGGCCAACAATTTTTTCTAAATTATTCATATAATTCTCATAAGGTAATTAACTATTGGGTCATTCATTGACAAGTCATACCTTCAAAATAGTAGTACAAAGATGAGACCGAAGTATTAAAAAAATTCTTTCAGTTAATCTTACGTTACGCGTAACATTATTAATGTATATCAAACCAAAACAATGCTCAACAGTTTGTTCTCACAAGCATACTGACTAATTAAACTCAGATTAAGCGGAAAAATTCTATCAATCTAATAGCTAAAACCTAACAACCCTTTTAATCGCAACCTTCAATAGATATAAAATCCCATCGGTAAGTATCCTAACGATAAGCGGACGAGGAGGTTTTGAACCATCTGCATAATTATTGGATTGAGTTGATAATACGAATTGGACGTTGAGTGCTAGCGGGTAAAAAAAGAGCCAGCGCTAATGCTGGCTCCGGTAAACTCTTAAAGCTCAAAAGGTTAAGCGTACTGCTTTACCATACGATTCCATGCTAGTTGCTGTTCATGTAAGCGCATTTTAATTTGTTCATACTCAACCTTAAGTACCGAGTGCTCATAGCGTTTAACCAAGGTTTCTTTTTTCCCTTCGAGTAGTTTTTTCTTAATCTCGTAGTAATCATTCATGTACTTCACTAGCAACTCGCATTCATCTTGCAGCCGAATCGCAACCTGCACATTATTTGGCACTTCACTAAGGTTATTCTTAACCTTACTAAGCAAAGCGAGGGCTTTTGCTTTTTCAATTCTTAACTTTGGTGTCACCCTTAAATTATTCGCTAAACCAACCCATGAGCAGCTCTTAATCAACCATTTTGTTGGGTCATACTGCCACCAGCAGATCCCATTGCGGTAATCATTTTCAAAGGTATGATGGAAATTATGATATCCCTCGCCGAAGGTAAACACAGCCAAAACGCCATTGTCTCTTGCTGTATTTTTGGTTGTGTACGGTTGTGAACCCCAGATATGAGCCAAGGAATTGATAAAAAATGTCGAATGATGGCTCATAAACAATCTAACGGCACCGACAATCAATATCATTCCTAACAAATCGTTATATATCAAACCTAACAGAATCGGTATGCCAAAATTAGTGAGCAACGCCAATGCGAGATAATACTTGTGCTGCCACATCACCACTTTGTCTTTTTGCAGATCTCGACAGTTACCATATTCGTGGTAAATCTCTTCGTTATAATTTCTGAGCATCCAACCAATATGAGAGTACCAAAAACCTCTTTTCGCTGAATAAGGGTCTTTCTCGTTGTTATCAACGAACTTATGGTGTGGCCGATGATCTGAAGACCAATGAAGAATGCTATTTTGCAGAGCAAACGCACCACCAATCGCATAAATGTACTTCAAGCTAGAATGCGCATCATAGGCTTTGTGAGCCCATAATCGATGATAACCTGCCGTAATCGATAGGTTACAAAAACTGAAGGCAACGAGGAACCATACACAATGCTCCCATCCGTACCCCTGATAATACCCATAAAGTGGTGCGACGATTAATGCCAATATAGCGGTAATTGCAAATACTAAGGCGTTAAGCCAGATTAGTGGTGGTTTATTGCTTGAGTTCATAATCCTTGCCAATTGAGAGTACACTTGTGCGCTAGAATATCAGCGTACAAGTGTACGCTCAACTAAAAATAATGATAAATGTGCCATTAGACAGTTTTCCGTTATTGAATAGATAATGTTAGAATCGCCACAATTCGTTTGAGACAGGCAGAGTATGCTCCTCAGTAGACAAAAATTTTAAAGGCTAATAAATGGTTAACAACATAATTCAATGGTACCCGGGCCATATGCACAAAGCTCGTAAGGAAATTGAAGAAGTTATTCCTCAGATAGATGTCATCATAGAAGTATTAGATGCGCGCATACCATTTAGTAGTGAGAATCCAATGATATCTACATTACGTGGTGATAAACCTTGCGTTAAGGTTCTCAATAAACGGGACTTGTCTGATCCGGAACTGACTCAACGTTGGATAGAGCATTTCGAAAAAGAGCAAGGCGTTAAGGCTATGGCCATAACCACGTCGAATCCTCAAGAAGTTCATAAGATTATGGAGTTGTGCCGTAAACTCGCACCTCATCGCGAAGATATGGGCAAAAATATTCGCACCATGATTATGGGCATACCGAACGTTGGCAAATCCACTATTATCAATACACTTGCAGGCCGTGCTATTGCTCAAACAGGTAACCAACCCGCGGTTACTCGTCGACAACAACGCATCAATCTTCAAAATGGTATTGTTCTATCAGATACCCCAGGTATTTTATGGCCTAAAGTAGAAAACCCACACAGTGGCTTCCGCTTGGCAGCAACTGGCGCCGTTAAAGATACGGCGATGGAATACATAGAAGTCGCCTTTTACACCGTCGAATACCTTGCAAAACAATACCCAGAACTTTTGAAAGAGCGTTATCAATTGGACGAGCTGTCTGATAGTGATATCGAGCTAATGGAAGCGATTGGTGCAAAACGCGGTTGCTTACGTGCAGGAGGCCGAGTAGACCTCCATAAAGCATCTGAGATTCTATTACATGAGCTTCGCAACGGAACGCTAGGACAAGTGACATTAGAGTTACCAGAAATGATCACACAAGAACTCATTGATGTTGAAATTGAGACGGCAAGAAAACAAGAAGCACAAATAAAGAAAAAAGAAGAACGCCGTAAACGCTACTTGCGAAATAAGCGATAAGAAAATGGGTTTGAAGGCCGAATAGCAACACGAAATCAAAGCGTTCAAACCCTATTGTTCCCACATTCCCCTTTATCTATTCTTATATATCAGAAAGATCGATCAATACTTTTTCCAAGTCATCCCAAGGCAGCAATGCGTTGTCTATCACTTCTATGCGAGTTTCAAAACCACTCAGTGTTAGCTCATTCACGGACACCACACCATTTGATACATTATAGGCAAAGCAGCCTTTGTCAGTATTAACGACCCCCTTAACTCTCTCAGCAGTCAATGCAGTGAGCATCGAAAACATGTCATCAAAGTCGAACGTTATTTCCGCCCCAAAAAGCCAACCGCAACTGTGATAGCCCTGCCCTTTATTTTCTTTACGAATGAATTTTTCACCCGGTGGTATATCAAATTGCGGTTCCATACTCGCGTGTTCATGGTGATGTGGTTCGATATGCGCTGAAATGGTGCCTTCACTTCGCTCAATCTCTAAAAATGAGAGACTAAACTCACCTTGAGACGTCAATGTAAACTTCTTTTTTTTCGGTTCTTGCTGTGCAATCCAAGTTTCAAACGCGGCAATATCGATTTCAGAACATTTTTCGGCCTTGTTGCCAATGATGATATCGGCACTAGCAAGTTGATCATTGAAATTTTGGTTACTCGTGTAACGTTCGTCAGAAAAGTAACGTGGGTCGACGAGTGCGATTGTCGCTTTTAGGTCGACATAGTTTTGATACTGCGTCGACGTTAATGTCGCTACAACCTGCTTAGGATGACCTAAGCCTGTTGGTTCAATGAGCAATCTGTCAGGTTTCAGTCTCAACAATGCATTAATGCCGACTGACATAGGGACACCCGCCGTGCAGCACATACAGCCTCCAGGGACTTCTTTAATAAGTGCGCCACTGTCACTGAGGATCGCACCATCGATTCCAATTTCACCAAATTCATTCACTAGTACTGCCCAAGTTTCATTGTTCGGCTTCTGTTTAAGCAGATTAAGAATGGAGGTTGTTTTTCCTGTGCCTAAAAAACCTGTGATTATATTTGTTGGAACGCGCTGAGACATGGACTACTCCTATAGTAAGATAACGGAGTATAGGGGAAATGATAAAATTATAAAATGCAAAAAGGCGTACAAGCTTTCGTACGCCTTTAACACCTCGTGACTCACTCGTGAGTATGCGTAATGGAGATACTAAGTTAAGTATTCCAATTGATTACGAGGATTAAATAATGTTCTATTGTTCCACTCTAATTGTAAGTAAGACTTCAATTGCCTCCATGTTATTGGGTTGCTCTTGTCTTACACATTAAGTGTGGTAGGTTTCAGTAAAAAAGCAAGAATTTAGAGCTTTAAACCGCAAAACCGAGATGTTAGTTCACATTTATTGAGACGTGAAGTAGGCTAATTCGCTTGAGAGATATGTTACTATTGCGCGCTTTACCGCCAATTCCATTTTATTTTTCAACAGCTAACGACAGGGATGACATTTTTATTATGGCAAGACTTTCACGGCCAACACTCATTCCCAATTTTTTTTCGAGTCAAAGTGACTATTTTATTGTTGTTCTGCTATCGGGAATCGTTGGAACACTTGCCGGTATTCTTGTCTCCTATTTTAATATCTTCATCAACTGGATTCTTGAGCTTCGGATCTCCTTTATCGATAATCAAGTCCCTGATCAATTTGTCTTTCAAGCTTCAGTCATTGTGATTAGTGGTGCAGCCATGGCTGCTCTAGGTTTCTGGTTAACATATCGTTTTGCACCTGAAGCCGAAGGCAGTGGTATTCCACACATAGAAGGCGCTTTAGTTGGTGAACACGATATTCGTTGGAAGCGTGTATTACCGATTAAGTTTATTGCCGCCACATTGACGATAGGATCTGGCATGATCTTGGGTCGGGGAGGACCATCAATCCAACTTGGTGGGGCAGTTGGTAGAATGGTTGCGAGTAAAGCTCACAAATTTGAACACGCGCAACATATCTTAATTGCCGCAGGCTCAGCCGCTGGTCTCGCAGCAGCGTTCAATACACCATTGACGGCAATCCTGTTTGTTAACGAAGAAATGCGAAGACAGTTTAGCTACAACGTAATATCAATTAAATGCGTAACCTTGTCTGTCATTGCCGCAACCATCGTCATGGAATATCTCAATGGTCAAAACGCGATACTGTTAATACCGAATTTTGCTGCGCCACCATTAGGATCTTTACCTACATTCGCCGCTCTTGGTATGCTGTTTGGTATTGTCGGTGTTTATTTCAATCAATGGATACTTAAGGCCACCAGTTGGTTTAAAAACTATCATGGCTCGAATATTTACCGCCTAGTCATTACTGGTGCAATATTTGGCGCGGTATTTTCGCTAGTACACGTTACCTACCCTATCCTATCTGGAGGCAGCTTACCGGCAATCACAGAGTTGTTTTCTACGCCGCAACCTTGGATGATAATGGCTTTATTTTTCGCACTAAGAATGTTTGGTACCATTGCCTGTTTTGGTTCTGGTGCGCCTGGTGGTATTTTTGCACCTATTCTGACTCTAGGCACATTCTTTGGTTTAACTTATGGCGTCTTAATACATGATTTTGTGCCCAATTTTTCTACGGATGCAGGTACCTACGCAGTGGCAGGAATGGGGGCGCTTATTGCCGCTAGTTTGCGAACACCGTTAACCGGAGTCGTGCTCGTTGTTGAGATTTCTAACAACTATCAATTAATTCTACCCATCATGGTCACGTGTTTCGGCGCGACATTTGTCGCTCAAGCCATGGGCGGAAAACCATTGTATGCTGCGCTACTTGAACTAAAACATAAGAATTGGGAGCTCTAATTACTAACCATTAGGGCTCTATTGAGGTGCAAACATATCTTGTTCTAACATGATAAGTTTTCGTTTGGCCTCTAATCCACCAGCGTAACCAACAAGCTGTCCATTACTGCCTATTATCCTATGACACGGTACAATGATTGACAGTGCATTCGCTCCATTTGCGTTAGCGACCGCTCGAACAGCATCTTTATTACCTATCGCTTTCGCAAGATTCAAATACGTCGATGTATCTCCAAACGGAACCAATACAAGTTGACGCCAGACTTGTTTTTGAAATTCAGTACCCACAAATAAAAGTGGTAGCTCAAAATCCCGCCTTCTAGAACAGAAATATTCGGACAATTGGTTTCTCGTTTCCGACAATACTTCGTTATCTTTCTCAACATATTGAGCTTGTAGCCTACCCGTTATGCGATTATCTATTGCATTCCGCATGTTTCGATAACGCCAATCACAGATGCAAAGTTGGTTATCATAGCTACCCAAAAGAAGTTCGCCGCAAGGGGTTTTATAATACTGTATTTCTATATGTTTCATACACAGACCTTCTTTTCTTCAGAGCAGAATACTCATACATCAAATACCGTGCATTGATAATAGTACTGTATATTTATACATGTCAATTGAAATAATATAGAACTTTAGTTTGAAATGACGAAATCGAACCATATAGTTCGATTAGATATCGATTTTGAACGATCAGCTTTCTATTCCGGCTGACATTCACTTAGAAAGGGCTATCTTTATTTAGTTCGTGGCATATATCTACAACAGCCAGCGCTAGGCTCGACTTTATAACTTGTTGCTGCCTTAGTTGTTGTAATTGGTAAAATTCGAGATCACCACCGACCTCTGGCTCTAACACCGCAAATTGTACTGTTCCCATCTTCTGGATAAGTCTCAATTTTTGAATAGCCTCAAGTATTGCTGGCGTGGTGAATTCGTGGTCGGAAAGATCGGCGTTGAGTTTGTGTTGAAGTTTAATGATATCTTCAATGTCATGATAAACCGCATCAGGAATAACACCCAAACCAAAAAGCAGTTTAAGCCTGACACTAACATCACCCAAAGGACCGGTATCATGAAGGAGTGGACCAACAACGGATTGCACTGCAAAGTTATCTTTTTGGAAGATACGATGCATAAGCCCTTCCACGGCCTCATTGAATATACTTACAGCAACAACAATAAAAGCTCTTACTGAGGTGGTGCTGTTAAGTTTTTCAATTACTTCTGTTTCATCTACTTTGTCTGGCATATTTTATCTTAACTACGTGAGCATGCTAAGAAGAGCGCCGCTCTTCTTAGCAATATTACTTAAAGCTGAGCATACATAGTTTCGATTTGGGCTATTTCACCACCTTCAATATCGAGACCTGTATATTTAGCAAGAGTTGCCTTAACACCCTCTTCACTTAGCGATTTTTGCAACTCTTCAGCTTGGGGGTCTGAATTATTAGTGTATTTAAGCGCGGCTGCAACCCCTTTGAGCAAAGTTTTGTTCTCTATACCATATTCAATGGTACCAAGAAGAGGTTTGATCAACCTATCACCTGCTCCAAGCTTACGAATTGGTTGGCGACCTACTCTATCCACTTCATCAATCAGGTACGGATTAGCGAAACGACCTAATATTTTTTCGATATAGGCGGCATGAACATCAGAGTCAAACTTATAACGACGAATAAGAACTTCACCACTCTCAACCATCGCTTGCTTAACTTCTGCACGAATAACTGGATTTTCGATAGCCTCACGAATGGTATTCAAACCAGCAAGACAACCTAGGTATGCTGTTACACAATGTCCAGTATTAAGCGTGAACAATTTACGTTCAACAAATGCCATCAGGTTATCTGTGCACTCCATTCCTGGAATGTTAGGAATCTCACCTTTGAACTGTGTCTCGTCAACGATCCATTCACTGAACGTCTCTACCGTCACCGCCAATGGGTCAGTTTCACCTTCTGCCGCTGGTGGAACGATTCTATCAACCGCTGAATCCACAAATCCAACTAACGCCTCAACCTGCGGTTTCAGTTCATCATCAAGCTTTTCGAATACCGCTTCTTTAAGTTGAGAGGTACCACGAACCATATTCTCGCAGGCAATAATATTAAGGGGCGCTGTTATGCCAATTTCAATGCGTTTCTCTATCGCTTGCGCTAGGGTACCAGCAATGATTTTCAAAACCGTTGGCCCAACGGCAGTCGTGACTAAATCAGACGCTACAATAGCGTCTACAATCTCAGCACTAGTCGAGTTAAGTGCGGTAACACCTTTGACCATTTCTATCTTACAGTCAGCGCCTACAACCTTAACAGGGTATTCATTTCTAGCAATTAGTCCGTTAACGACCTCTTCATTTACATCTGCAAATGTAACTTCGACACCCGCATCAGCTAATAACTTACCAATAAAACCACGACCTATATTACCTGCGCCAAAATGTAGTGCTTTCATAATATGCATTCCAAAAAATATTAAATCTATTAAAATCAAAATTGAGGTCGGCCTTAGGGGGCTAGGCCGACCTCCTTCACTTTGCTTAGGAGCTATGATTACAAAGGATTACTTGCCGTTTAAGATTCGAAGTACATCATCCGGATTAGATGTCGACTTCAAGCATTCAATCGCTTCTTCATCATCAAGTGAATTTGTTATGGCCGTGATAACTTGAATATGTTCGTCACCTTGAGCCGCAATACCAATGACCATTATTGCAACATCGTCTTCATCTTCACCCCATTGGATACCCTGAGGAAATTGACAGAATACGATGCCCGTTTTTAGGACATACTTTTTCGCTTCAATCGTACCGTGTGGAACAGAAATTGATTCGCCTAAATATGTCGATACCAATTCTTCACGAGCTAACATGCCAGCAACATATTCAGGTGCTACATATCCTAATTTTACAAGTTGTTCACCAGCAAACTTGATTACTTCTTCTTTGGTTGATGCTTCCATTCCTAAAAAGATGTTCTCAGTTGATAACTTTAGTGTTCCATCTTCACTAGAGTCTGTGTTCACTGGTGCATCAGGCTTTTTTACAGCGCCCTCTTGAGCCGTTACTAGCTCAGCAACCAAATTGTCATATAATGCATTATCTAAGAAGTTAGACAGTGAGATATGCTTAGCAGAACCCGCATGGTTACGCGCTCTATCAGTCAAATCTTTGTGTGTAACAACAATATCCGCATCTTGTGGCAAGTTGTTAATTGCAAGGTTTGTTACTTCAATGTCAAGGTTTGCTGCATCGACTTTCTTGCGAAGAAGGCTAGCACCCATTGCACTTGAGCCCATACCTGCATCACATGCAACGATGATTTTAGTTACCGCAGCCATATTGACAGCAACACCCTCTGCCCCTTTTGAAGAGGACTTCATGTCTTTCATTTGATTTGTTGCGTCTTCTAATGACTCGTCACCATCTGATTGCTTTTGAGTTTTCATCAATAAAGATGCGACGAAGAAAGAAACACCAGCCGAAGAGATGACTGAAAGAATCACGCCTACAAACGCAGCTTTTGGTGTCATTAACAATACAGCGAAGATTGAACCAGGCGAGGCTGGAGATACAAGACCAGAATCGAACAATACGTTTACGAATACACCCGTCGCGCCACCAGCAATGACAGCAAGGATTAGGCGAGGATTCATCAATACGTATGGGAAGTAAATTTCGTGAATACCACCTAAGAAGTGGATAATAGAAGCACCAGCCGCAGACTGTTTAGCTGCACCTTTACCAAAGGCCATGTAAGCCAATAGAAGACCAAGACCTGGACCAGGGTTCGCTTCGATTAGGAAGAAGATAGAACGACCCGCTTCTTCTGCTTGTTGGATACCTAGTGGAGAGAAGATACCGTGGTTAATCGCATTGTTTAGGAACAGGATTTTCGCTGGTTCAACAAAAATTGATGTAAGAGGTAGTATACCTGTTTCAACCAGTACGTTTACACCTGAAGCCATGCCTGTAGATAACGCTTTAACAGCAGGACCAATAACGACATAAGCAATAATGGCACAAATCATACCAATGATGCCGGCAGAGAAGTTATTAACTAACATCTCAAATCCACTTTTCACTTTACCGTGAACCGCTTCATCAAATTTCTTAATTGCGAACGCACCTAGCGGACCAACAATCATTGCCCCCATGAACATTGGAATGTCAGTACCAACGATAACACCCATTGTCGTTACAGCACCAACGACAGCACCACGTTCACCCGCGACCATTTTACCACCGGTATAACCGATTAGTAGAGGTAGCAAATAAGTAATCATTGGACCAACCATTGAAGACAAAGTCTCGTTTGGAATCCAACCTGTTGGAATAAATAGAGCAGTAATAAAACCCCACGCGATAAATGCACCAATGTTGGGCATTACCATGTTGGAGAGAAAACGGCCAAAATTTTGTACCTTGACCTTAGCTTCTGGTGATAACATAAGAGTTCCCCGTTCGATGTTCTAATAAGTTTGTGTTTCGGTTCGCTAAAACCGACTATTGTTTCGACACAATAAATTTACCACATAAACTAACATTAGGATCTTGAACGGGATTTTTGCATATTAGATCACATTAATAGATCAAAAAGAGAACATTCTGGAGATGCGAGTCACATAAATGAACTGTAATTTTACAACATATTGCTAATATTATTAATGTCAACCTAAAAGTGCGGGCTTATGTCACATTTATTTAAATGTGAATACAAAATTATATGTGACAAGAATCACACATACTGAATGTCCCTACTATTCTGCCCCCTATTTAGTGACTTGGATCACTAATGAAAATAGCATTCTCCAATGATGTCAAGTTAATTTAATGTTAATGATATTGATATGTTTTTTAATTACGGAAAAATGAGTCATTCTGTAATTAAATGATGGTGGATTAGTCAATATTTTTTTGTATATATTCCAGCAATCATTAGCGATTGTTCTAATTGTTGACAGCAGAAATCACTCATGGTCGTAGTACAGTACTCACCTACTCATTGAGCGCCTTACTGATTCTAGTCAACGCCTCTTTTAGAGTTTGACGTGTACAGGCAATATTTATACGCTGATAGCCTTCGCCTTCAGTACCAAACATCGTTCCTCCCTCTAGCAATACATTTGCTTTTTTGATCATCAAAGAATCAAGTTGTTTTGAACTTAGGTTGTACTCTTTTAAATCTAACCAGATAAAATACGTACCTTGAGGGGTGGTAAACTGAGCTTGGGGTATGTGTTGTTCGACAAAGGCTTTTGCAAATGAGTAGTTTGCGTCAATATACGCTTTCAATTCTTCTAACCAAGGTTCACCAAAGTTATAAGCGGCAGTTACTGCAACAATGCCTAAAGGTGAAGGCATTGAAAAACCATTTTTAGCCTCCCATCTATCTTTCAGTTCCTTACTCTCTATAATTACATTAGACATATGTAATCCAGCAAGATTGAACGTTTTGCTTGGCGCTGTGCAGGTGATGATTTTATCGCTATTTGGAAAAAGTGTTGAGATTGGGTAATGTTTAACGCCCATACGTACTAAATCAAAATGAATTTCATCACTCACTAACAACACATCATTATCTAAGCAAATATTACCCAGCTTCAACAAATCTGTTTGACTCCAGACATTACCCGTCGGATTGTGTGGACTGCAAAAAAACATAATTTTGTTGTCAGGATTTTTTGCTTTTTGTTCCAAATCATCAAAATCAATACTATAAACCCCGTCAATTTCTATCAAGGGATTGTTAACAATTCTCCTTTCTTCTCGCTCTATAACTTTCGCAAACATATGATAAACGGGCGGTTGAATAATGACACCATCTTGCTCATTAGAATAAGCTCTAATAATCGATTCGAGCGCTGGAATTACACCACTTGTAAGGTAAATATCATCGGTTTTCACATACCAATCAAATCTCTTAAAGAACCAGTTTTGTACACTTTCATAATAGCTTGAATCCACCATGCTATAACCAAATATTTGGTCATCAACACGCTGTTTCATTGCCTCAATTATTTCAGGCGCACACGCAAAGTCCATATCTGCTACCCAAAGCGGTAACGTATTGTCATTTGCATAAGGAGAGATTTTTTTCATATACTCCCATTTTGCCGAGTTTGACCCTTTTCTATCTACACTATAATCAAAATTAAAATTTGCCATCCTAGCGTCCTTCATTTAATAACATACTGAATTATTTATACTACTTATGATTAAACATTGTCGTTTTTTATTGGGTAGGATGTCATTCAAATAAGGCAGGCCAAAACGAACTTAAGCGTGAGAAGTCACTTTATTACGACCAGACGCTTTAGATGCGTATAAAGCTTCGTCGGAGCGCGAAAGTAGATCAATGGTATTATCACCTTGGCGAAATGCTGTGACACCGAAGCTAGCGGTAATTTTGCCAATCTCAACAATATTGTGCATTGCTATATTTTCACGTAGATGTTCAGCAAATATTGTTGCGTCACTTAATGTGCTGTGAGGACAAATGATCAGAAACTCTTCCCCTCCCCATCGCCCGAGGGTATCGACATTGCGCCTACTGGCCTCAAAAAGGTCAGCAACTTCTTTGAGTACCCTATCTCCTGATTGATGACCAAGTGTGTCGTTAACATGTTTGAAGTGGTCCAAATCAACCAAGATGACCGCAAAGCCTTCTCCGTAGCGGATAGCACGGTCGAGTTCATTGCTTAAGACTGCCTCTAGCTTGACCCTATTATAGATGCCTGTGAGCTTATCGGTAACCGATAATCGTTCTAACTCGATATTCTTTATCTCGAGTACTTGCTGTGTTGCTTTCAACTGACTTAACGCTTCATCGACTTTAGATTTTGCCGCGCTAAGCCGACTATTTGACCAATAGAACCAAATAAACATGATCATAGAAGCAAACAAAATTTGGGCAACCAGAGTATAATCTTGCTTCTCAACGGCTTGTGACGTGTACCAACGTTGTTGTATTAAACTGTGTTGACTTGGGGTCAGTGAACGAAAACCTTTACTTAAAATAGAGGTTAATTCTGGCCATTCTTTAGGCGCGACAAAGTGGTATTCAATATCCTTGTATTTGGTCGGAATCCCCACTTTTACATTGGATAATAGACCATATGCAATCATATAATTTGCGACCGCAAGGTTTCCGATATACGCTTCTGCTCGATTGTCTTCAACCATATACAGAGCCTGTGCAGTATTCGATACCTCAACAACATTTATATCTGGATAGTCTGCATGTATCCAATCGGCCGAAATATGACCTTGCTCCATCGCTATCATCTTACCATTTAAGTCATTAATATTATTGATAATCAATGTTGACTTATTCACTAAAACCATTACAGGGTAAGAAAGAAAGGGCTCTCCATAATTGAATTGCTTACGCCTCTCTTCCGTTTGAACGGAGTACAGCAAGGTATCGTATTTCAACCTTTCATTCGCCATTTCCTTATGAGCAAGGTCCGTTGGTGAGTCGTCAAAAACAAACTGAGGTGTTATTCCAACTATCTTTGTTATTTCTCTTATATAATCTACTGCAATACCTTCTGCCATTCCTTTGCTAACAAATTCAAATGGAGGCTGATTGGTTCGAGTTCGAAATCGGATAATTGGATGATTTTGTAAAAATATTTTCTCCGATTGCGTTAATTTATTTGGGTCTTCATGGGCTATCGAAACGGAGATCCAGTTATTCAATATCTTTTGGTCAACACTCGCAGGTATGGCCGAAATCATTTTATCCATTAACTGCGTTAATATTGGCTCATCCTTTCTTACTCCAACATTGAGATCCCAACTTCCTTCCAACTTTGAAGTGATTTTTAAGCTGCCAAAGTAATTCTGTTGAATGTTGTACCCGACTGTCGCCAATGTTCCAACATACCCATAGATCTCCCCTTTTTCGACACTTTCAAGCCCTTTTTCTAAGGTGTCGACTTCAACCAAGGTTAGATTGGGGTATTTAGCCTTCAAAAAATCACCAATTGCGTAGCCTTTTACTATGGCGAGTCTTTTATCGTGCAACTCAGATATATCTGACACCCACGGTTTGTGCATGTCTGTAGCGATCACAATCGAAGACTTAAAATAACCTTGCGAAAAATCGAGATACTGACTCTTCTCTTCCGATCTTGCCACTGCAGAAATGAAGTCGCATTGATGGTTTTCTGCAAATGTTAGTGTTTCACTCCATGTTTTGGTTGAAGAAAGGATAATTGGTATTCCTAACGTGTCCTCAAATAACCTCATATAGTCCGCTGTCAGACCAATGTGAGTGCCGTTCTTATTCATCTCAAATGGCATCCAATTTGGATCTATACAAACACTTAATGCCTTCTTTTTTGAAAGATAATTTAATTCAAGGGGTGTAAATTCAAGTATAAGTTTTTGAGAGTGTTCAGGGACTGATACTGATGCGAGCATCGTTTTTTCTTCAGCAGAATAAGCCAAATAAAATGGGGAAAGTAATAGCAGATAAATCGCGAGCTTAGCTGTGCGTAATAAACGCAATATCGTTATCAAGTTGCGGCCTTGCTTTAATCACTTAAATCAATCAAACAACCATAAATAGCCACTTAGGTTATGCAACAATAATATTAGCTTGATTAATGACAACTGTATAATTTAATAATATAAATTGTGATGTTTGCTCGGCTTTAATGGCGTGTAAAAAGGAAGGTAAGTCGTTTTCGTTGTGCTACTAAATAGTTGAAAAAGAGTCGCTATGCCGCGTAGATCGTTTGATCTTTGCCATTAGACTTAGCTTGGTAGAGGGCTTTATCTACGTCTTCAAGGGTATCCACGACCGAATCGGTTGTTTGGGGAATAATCGTTACGACACCAATACTAATGGTCAGTGTTGATTTGATTAAGGACCCTTCATGACGTAATTTCAATGCGGCTATTTGATCATGTATTCGCTTGGCAACAAGATCGGCTCTGTTTTGCTCTGTCTCCATTAATAAAAAGGCAAACTCTTCACCGCCAATTCTATATACCCCACCCTCAGTATCTGATACCGATTTCTCTAATGCGCTAGCAACCGCGACAAGCGCTTTGTCTCCTTCCCCGTGACCATAAATATCATTAAGCTTCTTAAAATCATCAATATCACAGAACATGATGGTTAAAGGTGATTGTTGTTCGATATGTTGCTGCCAAACGCCCTCTAGACTCTCATCAAAATTCCGACGATTTCCGATACCAGTAAGGCTGTCTATTAAGCTTAACCGTCTAAATTCGTTTTTGGCTTGATTCAACTTTTCTTTCGCGTGTACCCGTTCAGTAATATCCCTGGCAATAATGAAAAGACCTCGATTATTGGTAAACTGATCGGTGTAGGCGAATTTACGAGCTTCGATCCACTGCTTTTGACCCATGTCATCAATGACTTCATCTATGTTACGAAACTCTCTGCCAGTCTCTAGTACGTTTCTATCTGAACTAGCGAATTTCTCTGCAATTTCTTTTGAGGCAACCTCTTCCAGTTTTTTCCCCACCAGATCCTCTGGTGAATCTATTCCTAGAGCTTTAACAAATGCAGAATTACATGCTTCGTAGACCAGGTTTTCATTCATCATCCCCACAGCATCAGGAACACTCTGAATCACATGATGGAGTAACGCTTTATTACCAAACGAACAGTCCCGTGTACGTTCATCTGCCAGGTTTAAAATAACCGCGATTTGCCAACACCTTTTACCCCTATACCATATTTTCTGGCCGACAAACGTATAGTTACGTTGCAAGTGGCTTATTTCATGGTTGTAATAAAAAGATTTTTGGGCAGTTTGATTTTTCAAGAATAAGACAAATTGTGGTGGCAACGCAGAGATATCTTCTGTTGAAAGACCAAGTAACGAATCATCACGAAGTGACATGTTAATATAAATAGTCTCACCTTGTGCATTGGCAATAAAAAAGGGAGATAAGTTCCCTATCATCGCTTTCGCAATTCCTATTTGATAAGTCAGCATTATAATACTGACCAAGAAGACTGACCCAACACCGACGGTGACAAATTCCATACATTCAACCAACAGATAACAAAGCTATTCCAACAATTCAGCGCAGTATAACTGACTAGTTTTCGAACATGTAAGTCCTTTTTAACAAAAATGTTATATTTAACCATATTCATATAGTGTAAATATTCAAACACCAAATCTAAACATTAGTATTGAATAGTTTATGAAACGGCAATGGCCTCTCACAAATTTCACACATAAAAAAACGGCTTCATGTAGAAGCCGTTTTTTTTTATCTATGTATTGCCTAAAGCAGAGCGACAGCATCCTGTGCAATAACTAATTCTTCATTGGTAGGGATAACCATTGCGACATGACCTCCCCCCTGTGTAATGATGCCACTCGCACCAAACCGTGCAGCCTCATTCCCTGCCCTGTCTTCTTTAAAACCAAGCAGATTGAGATAACTTAATATTTCACTACGAATAGGTAATGAGTTTTCACCAATCCCACCAGTAAAAATGATGGCATCTAATGTATCTAAAGAAACCATATAAGAACTAATGTATTTAGCCACTCGATAAGTAAATATTTCAAATGCTAATTTGGCACCTTCGTGACCTTTTTCCATCGCATCAAGAATACCACGAGCGTCACTCGTTAAACCTGACACCCCTAAGAAACCTGATTTATTATTTAGCGTGTCGAAAACCTGAGCTTGGGACCAACCTTTCTTCAGAAGAAACTCGATTACACCGGGGTCTAAGTCACCACTTCGTGTTCCCATCATCAAACCAGAAAGCGGCGTAAATCCCATAGAAGTATCTACACTCATACCATTTTTGATTGCGCATACCGACGCGCCATTACCTAAATGTACAGAAATGAAGTTTGCTTCATCCACCGGTTTATTTAGCATTTTTGCCGCTTCTCTACTCACGTAAAAATGGCTCGTTCCGTGGAAACCGTAGCGACGAATCGAATACATGTCGTATAATTCGCGTGCTATACCGCCTGTGAATGCCTTAGGAGGCATTGTTTGGTGAAACGCAGTATCGAATACGGCAACTTGAGGCAGAGAAGGAAAGGCTTCTAGAGCGGCTCGTATGCCAAGTAAGTTGGCAGGGTTATGTAATGGGGCGAGATCTTGTATCGCTTCAATGTCTTTTATTGTTTGTTCATTAAGAAGCACTGATTGAGTGAAGGTTTCTCCTCCGTGTACCACACGGTGACCGACAGAAACGATATTCTCTGTAAGGCCTAGCTCTTTAACCAAATCGACCAGCATCGTAATCGCCGCTTGATGATGATTACCTTCGTCTGTGATTGCCACTTCATTCTTTTCACCTTGGTATTTCCAACTCACTCGTGAGTCTTCTAAACCAAAACATTCGCCCAGACCACTCAAGACTGCGTCTCCTGAAATAGTATCAATGACGGCGAATTTTAAAGATGAACTACCAGAGTTGATCACAAGCACAAACTTATTTGCCATTAGACAGGTTTCCTATGTTGACTGTTTTGCACCGCAGTGCGCCTTTTCCTTACCCTATTATTCAATAATTTTTTAATCTTTCAACTTTTATTGATGATGTTCCTCCAAGGGTGTCATTTTTATTGATGCAGATCAAAAAACAAATTTATACGAGCTGCGAAATTAAAATGATCAACCTCTTATTTATTAATAGCCTATTAACATAGTTTCACATCAGAGACGTTGAGATGTTAAATATATGTTGACGGAGCAAAGTAAAACGTCAATGCTACTATCCTCAATTTCAAACTTGTGGATAACAGATGCAATTAGTAATCGGAAATAAAAATTATTCTAGCTGGTCGCTTCGTGCATGGTTAATGGCTAGTAAAGCAAAGCTAAATTTTGAAGAAATTTTGTTGCCGCTTGATACAGAAGAATTCTATAACAAAATTGTTAAGTATAATCCTGCCGCGAAGGTACCAGTGCTTATTGATGGTGAGGTAACCGTTTGGGATTCATTAGCTATTTGCGAATATATCAACGATACCTATCTTGGTGGTCATGCACTTCCCAAATCTCCGATAGATAAAGCCTATGCCCGCTCTATTGCCTCTGAGATGCACTCTGGATTTAACGCTGTACGCAACGAAATGCCAATGAACATAAGAGCGACACGTTTTGTTGAATTGAGTGAACAAGCACTTATCGATATAAAACGTATCGATGACATATGGGCAAAGCAAATAGATAACTCCGGCGACGCAGGTGGCTGGCTTTTCGGCAAATGGTCAATAGTCGATATGATGTTTGCACCGGTTGTGATGCGTTTCAAAACCTATCAGGTAAAGCTTTCACCTTCAGCCCAGACATATCTAGACTTTGTCCTAGCGGATCCCGATCTTAATACGTGGATATCTGAAGCGGTGAAAGAAACTCAAATTGTAGAGTTGGATGAAGCAGGTTCAGACGTGTAGTTATTGTTCTAACAAAAAGATAATAAAAAGCCGAGCTACAAAATAGCTCGGCTTTTTAGTTAATTAATTTACATTAACTGAATTATTTTATGCTTCGGTAGTGGTCGCGCCACGGTTCGATTTCTCACCGCGGAAACTTCCACGACTGTCAGCACTGCGGTTACGATCAAAACGACGTTCACCATCTTTACCACCACGATTATTACCACGAGCACCATCACGGTTACCGCGATAACCGCCGCCATCACGACGAGCACCTTCACTGCGGCCACCTTCGCTGCGACCACCACGTGATTCGCGGAAGTCTGTAAAGTCACATACCACTGCACCCACTTCTGTTTGGCGAATGCGTAGTTTACGTAACTTACCAGTAGTATCAGAGTTCATCGCTTTTGGTAGCTGAACAAAAGTATGACCTTGAGCAAGTTTAATTGCACCAATAGAACCTTTTGTTAAACCAAGCTCGTTCGCGAGTGCGCCAACGATGTCTTTAACTTGCACACCTTGATCACGGCCAACTTGTAATTGGTATGTATCCCAATCTTTCGTTGCTCCACCAAAACTGCGACCGCCTTCACGACCATCACGTCCATCACGATCACCACCTTCACGGCGATCTTTACGACGTTGCTTGTCACGTTCAATAGCTGAAGTCATCGGATCTGGACCTTTATAGAATAAAGGTGTTTTTCCTTGGGCACGCTTAAGTAGCATCGCTGCCAATGTTGTAGCGTCAATTTCTAGCGACGCTTGTAGTTTCGCAACTAATTCTGCAAAATTCTCTAAAGAAGCGTTTTCTTTCTCACTCTCTAGTTCAGCACCTAATTTCGTTAGGCGAGACTCAGCAACTTGATCACGTAACGGAACTTGAATCTCTTCCATACTTGATTTTGTTACACGTTCAATAGTACGCAGCATACGAATCTGATTAGTACGAACTAGAAGAATTGCTTTACCCTTACGTCCAGCACGGCCAGTACGACCTATACGGTGGATATACGACTCAACATCAAAAGGAATGTCGTAGTTGAATACATGAGTAATACGAGGTATATCAAGACCACGAGCAACAACATCCGTTGCAACTAGGATATCGATAATACCCTTCTTAATGTTCTCAACAGTACGTTCACGAAGAGACTGTGGAATATCTCCGTGTAATGCAGCCACTTTAAAGCCACGATCAGCGAGATAAGAAGCTAGGCGTTCAGTGTCTTGACGAGTACGAACAAAAACAAGTGAGGCGTCTGTTTCTTCGGTTTCAAGAAGACGTGTCATTGCTTCGTCTTTTTCTACGCCCTTCACGACCCAGTAATTCTGTTCTACTTTATCAACGGTGTGGTTGCTACCTGCTACGTCAACACGAGCTGGATCACGCAAGAAGCGGTCAACGATTCTCTTAAGCATCGGAGGCATTGTTGCAGAGAACAGGACGCGCTGAGCGGATTCTGGTGCATGCTCCATGATAGCGGTAACGTCGTCGACAAAACCCATGTTAAGCATTTCATCCGCTTCATCTAGTACGAATGTTTTAACTTCGCCTAAGTGTAAACGATCGCGGTTAATCAAATCTTGTACACGCCCAGGTGTACCTACAACAATATGAGTTCCCGATTTAAGGGCACGCATTTGATCAACAATTGAAGCACCACCATAAATCTCAAGAACTTTAAGTCCTTTAACATTACGGCCAAGGCTTTTAATTTCTGCAGCAACCTGAATAGCAAGCTCACGTGTAGGAGCAAGAACAATCGCTTGTGGTTTGTATTGGTTAAGGTCAATCTTGTTTAGAACAGGAAGTGAAAACGCGGCAGTTTTACCTGTACCGGTTTGTGCTTTACCTAAAGCATCACGACCTTCTAAAAGAAAAGGGATAGACTCAGCTTGAATTGGTGTTGGATTAACGAAACCCATTTCGTTAAGCGCAGACAATAGGTTGTCGTTCAGCTCTAAATCGCTGAATTGGATATTGGAATCTTGCATTAGGATCCTACTTTATCAAAAAAATCATCGGTCCCACGTGCTTTTCCAATTCCAATACTTCTATGGTCGTACGAACCATCCGCACTAAATCCATTCAGATGCAAAGAGTATATAAAAACGCATCAAGCCGCTAGGGACATATCTAAGGGGGCGAGATAATGCCTCAGTTTAGGACAAAAATCCAGAAAAAATTGAAATACATCACACTTTTATTCAATTTAATAAAAATTGCTCATCAAATCGTCATTTTTTTGACTCATGTCTCCTTATGAGGCTCTCAAATTTAAAATGTTCGAGACTAAGATTACACAATATAGTGGCGAATATAGGACGTAGTTATTTACGGACTGTTTTTAAGGTCAATACGTTGACCAAATTAACAAGCTTGTTGTTTGAAACAAACAACAGCAATAACTCACGAATATTATTCGTTTCAACGAACTTGATGAATTAATCATAGCAAAATCAAGTACATTTTTAATTTAGGTTAACTAAAATGAGAGTAACGTTCGAGATAACGTTTTCACCCACTGGTTGCGAGTACCATAGCTATGAAAAATAAACTGATCCCACTTTTATTGATTATTATTGCGACTGGCAGTTGGTTTGGGTACCAACGTTATTTAGTACCTTCAACTGAGAATAATGTGATTTATGGAAATGTAGACATCAGAGAAGTGAAACCTGCATTTCGTCAATCAGGGCGTATAGAGAAAATGTACGTAGAAGATGGAGATAAGGTAAAAAAAGGAGATTTATTGGCTGAGATTGATCCCGTACCTTTTCAACAGTTAGTGGATTTGAGTCAGGCAAAACTGGCTGTCGCGGAGGCGAAATTGGCTGATTTGACCGTCGGTCCGCGTACTCAAGAGATAGAGTCTGCGAGACAAAACGTGGTTCAAATTACGGCAACGCTGAAGAATGCACAGTACCAATACTCTCGACAGAAGAATTTGATCAAAACAGGTTCCACTAGTGCAGGTAACTTAGATAATGCCCAGGCTCACTATAATGAAACACTCGCGGCGCTCTCTAGTGCGAAACAACACTTGTCTCTACTACAAGAAGGGACTAAAACCGAAAAATTGATCATTGCAGAACAAGAAATTGTCGTTGCAAGGGCCGAATTAGCCATACAAAAGACCGCGCTACGGGATACAAAACTCTATGCTCCTGATAACGGAGTTGTCCTTATGCGCGTCCTTGAACCCGGTACTATGGTAAGTGCAGGGAAACCCATAATATCACTATCGTTGAGAAATCCGACCTATGTCCGTGCCTACATAGAGGAAGCGATGTTAGGAACTCTCTCTCCCGGAGATCTTGTTACGATTCATACCGATTCTTCAGACAAATCATTCAATGGCAAAATTGGCTTTATATCGCCTAAAGCAGAATTTACCCCTAAATCAGTAGAAACGCCTGAACTGCGGACAAGCCTTGTATACCGGGTCAGAGTTGTCGTCGAAAACGATGACAAAGGCCTAAATCAAGGGCAACCAGTAACCATCTCGTTGTATTAGGAAAGAAACCATGGTTAACCGCAATGTGACTGCAACGATAACAGAAGTCAGCAAATCATTTTCTGACAATCTAGCGTTAGATAATGTCTCTGCCGTCATTCGTTCTGGAATGTTAACTGGATTAGTCGGGCCAGATGGGTCAGGAAAAACGACGCTTATGCGAATGATCGCGGGGTTATTGATTCCAAGCCAAGGCAACATTGAGATTATAGGCAAAGACTCTGTTACGTATCATGATGAGTTAGCTGAACATGTTGGCTATATGCCACAACGTTTCGGTCTTTATGAAGACCTAAGCGTGATGGAGAATATGCAGCTATACGCCAAATTGCGAGGCGTCGAAAGCAACCAACAAGCCGCTCTATTTGCCGATTTATTGACATTTACTCGCTTGCAGCCTTTTACCAAAAGACTTGCGGGTAATTTATCCGGTGGGATGAAGCAAAAATTGGGGCTTGCTTGTGCATTGATGGCGAAACCTAAACTGCTATTACTTGACGAACCGGGCGTTGGTGTTGATCCATTAAGTCGCCAAGATTTATGGGCGATGGTTGATCAGTTACTCAGTGAAGGTATGGCCGTCGTATGGGCAACGGCATACCTAGATGAAGCGGAACAATGTGACGAAGTGATTTTACTTAATCAAGGCTCGCTTCTCTATTCAGGTAAACCCAGCATTTTGACCGAAAGACTGCATCATCGTAGCTATAAAATAAACAATATCTATGAACAGCGACGGACAATTCTGCGTGACTTATTGGATATGCCTTTTACGTCCGATGGGGTCATCCAAGGACAAGCGATTAGGGTCGTACTTACCGATTCGAAACGACTTGAAAATTTGATGCTTTTTGCGAAGAAAAAGAAGGCTATTATAGAGGAATGTCCCGCTAGATTTGAAGATGCCTTCGTTGATCTTCTAGGAGGAATACCTTCGGGACGTTCTGAGTTAGCAGAGAAAATGAACGATATAAACCAAGACTTGAAAGACGTTGTAGAGTGCAAACATTTAACCAAAGCGTTTGGTCAGTTCAAAGCAACGGATGATGTCTCTTTTGCCGTCCAAAGGGGTGAAATTTTTGGTCTACTAGGCCCCAATGGAGCGGGAAAATCAACGACATTCAAAATGCTTTGTGGCTTGTTATCAGTGACCTCTGGTAGTGCTAAAGTAGCAGGAGTTAATCTTGCTACGGCCTCAAAACAAGCAAAAATGCAGTTGGGTTACATGGCACAAAAATTTTCTTTATATAGCCTGCTTTCTGTTAAACAAAATCTGGACTTTTCGGCTGGTGTATATGGCTTATCGGGCAGAGTAAAAAAACGGCGAGTTCAAGATATGATCGATACATTTCATTTCCAGCCCTATCTACATAATTGCCCTGATGAATTGTCTTTAGGCTACAAACAACGATTGGCTTTAGCGTGTGCGGTTATGCACCAACCGAAGGTTTTATTTTTGGATGAGCCTACATCGGGTGTAGACCCAATTACCCGTCGCGAATTTTGGACTCATATCAACGGTTTCGTCGCGAAAGGAATGACCGTGATGGTGACGACACATTTTATGGATGAAGCAGAATACTGTGACCGAATTGCCTTGATGTATCGCGCTAAGCTTATCGCACTGGATAGCCCTGACAACCTAAAAAGCCGGTGGCGTACCGCAGATTTACCAGACCCATCAATGGAGCAAGCCTTTATTAAACTGATTGAAAATGAGGACAAATAGATGGCAAAAGCGTTTGATATAAATAGAGTTAGCGCATTAATTATCAAAGAGTCCCTGCAAGTTCTTAGAGACCCCTCTGCCATTATTATCGCTTTTGTCTTGCCTGTTGTGTTGCTTACGTTGTTTGCAACCGCTATTTCGTTGGATATTAAACAACTTCCTATTGCGGTTGTTAAACAAGACAATTCCGCATGGTCTGAGTCTTTATCTGCTGCATTTAGTCAAACAACGTATTTCTTAGTAGAACCGGTACGTGACCTTCGTGAAGCGAAGGAAAAAATAGTCACTGGGCAGTTAAGTGGCGCCGTAATTATCCCCAGTAATTTTTCACAACGCTTTGCCTCTGGAGACCGAAACAACTTGATTCAAGTTGTAACCGATGCGTCTCAACCAAATACGGCAAATTTTGTGGCTAACTACTCACAAGGTGTCGTGGCGTTATGGATTCAGCAATCGACTTTAAATGAGCAAGCACAGAGGATTACGATAGAAAATCGTGTTTGGTTTAACCCAGAAGTCGAAAGTAAACGATTTCTAATTCCAGGAGCGATAGGCATTGTGATGACAATGATAGGCACATTACTTACGGCTTTAGTCATTGCGAGAGAGTGGGAGAAAGGCACGATGGAAGCCTTGATCTCGACACCAGCTCAGACTAAAGAAATATTACTTGGAAAGCTTGTCCCTTATTTCATACTTGGACTTATCGCGACCGTTATATGCGTTTTGTTGTCCACCATCGTCTTCAATATTCCACTTGAAGGTTCGTGGGGAGCCGTACTTTTACTCTCTTCTTGTTTTATGATTCCAGCTTTGGGGCAAGGCTTATTAATTTCAACATTGGCCAAAAATCAATTTATAGCGTCAATGGTGGCATTACTTTCTGCATTTCTGCCCGCGTTCTTATTGTCAGGGTTTCTATTTGAGATAGATTCCATGCCTTATGTCATTCAGTTAATTACCCATATTTTGGCAGTAAAATATTATATCGCGTGTATCCAAACCGTTTTCTTAGCTGGGGATATCTGGCCATTATTTATTCCCAATATTGCGGCAATGTTATTCATCGGACTGATATTTTTTATCATTGCTGTGAAAAAAACATCTAAGACATTAGAAGGATAAAAACCATGTTATTTTCACCAGCATTAAAGGCGCAAATTATTAAGGAGTTTTTATGTATTTTACGCGATAAAAAAACCAGAATTGTCTTAATAGCGCCTCCTCTCCTTCAGCTCATTATTTTTTCATACGCCATCACTCTCGATGTTAATAATGTAAATGTAACCATGTTCAATCGAGATAATGGTTACTACTCTGAGCAGTTCATTCATCAAATCGCAAACGCAAACTTCGTCAAAAAGATTGATAATGTGCATTCATATCAACAACTACAACACCAAATGAATCTTAGACAAAGTTTAGTTGCCATTGTCATCCCTTCTGATTTTTCAAAAACAGTCATCAAAGGTGATAACCCACAAATACAGGTCATTTCAGATGGAAGAAGAGCGAACTCAGCCCAGGTTGTCACTGGATATATACAAAGCATTAGTGCTTTGTATCTCGCTACCGTTGACTTAGGTCAAGAGCAGACCAACCCAGTCACGGTACGACACTGGTTTAATAGCAACCTAGAGTATCAATGGTTTGTTGTTCCGGGATTGTCTGGGGTTCTCTCCATGGTCATTGCTTTGTTGTTAACGGCCTTATCCATCGCGCGTGAACGAGAATTAGGCACATTTGAACAGCTTTTAGTCTCCCCATGTAGTTCGGGAGAAATCATTGTCGCGAAGGTTATACCACCATTAGTCGTCGGCCTATTCCTTGGGAATGTGATGATTGCAGCGGGAATATTTATCTTCGAGATCCCCTTCACCGGGTCTTTTTTATGGTTACAACTGGCTTTAATCGTATTTCTGATCTCGATGGCAGCAATGGGCTTAATGATTTCAGCCATATCAAATACCCAGCAACAAGCTATTTTAGGTTGTTTTGCCGCCGTTGTTCCTCTGATGTTGTTGTCTGGATTTGCAACACCCGTTGCTAACATGCCTCAAAGTTTACAGTACATCGCTGAATGGTTACCCATCCAACATTATTTGGTCATCGTACAAGGCGTATTTCTGAAGGCGTTACCAATACATGAGATCATCGCTCACACCATCCCAATGGCGATTGTTGCTGGTGTTTCTCTCATTATTGCGAGTTTGTTAGTAAGAAACAAACTGCAATAACCAATATCAGTATCCCCATGATTTGGCTATTGTCATTGTAGATTACAGCCCGTTTGAGCGGTTAGACCCGCCTTAGTGTTTACTCCATGCTGCAATATCGAATCATGTAACGAGACCCAATCATATTTAAATCGGCTTAATAACCGGCACATTACCGAGTCGATAAATATACTTTCGCCAAATTACCTAGTAATATGAGACTCCGTAACCGTTCAATGACTTCTGTCTCGCTCTATCCTACTCAACGTTAATTTACTTTCGTTTTGAGGAAGAATTTTGAGGAGGCATCGGGGAGAGTTAGTTTTCCCTTATAAATTAAAGGATTATGATTTCGTAATGTTCCAAGACAACCCCCTACTGGCTCAATTAAAGCAGCAAATAAAAGAAAATATCCCTAAAAAAGAAGGTGTGGTTAAAGCGACTGAAAGAGGTTTCGGCTTTCTAGAAGTGGATAACAAAACCAGCGTCTTTATTCCCCCTGCACATATGAAGAAATGCCTGCACGGTGACAAGGTCGTGGCGCTTATTCGTAACGAAAATGACAAAGAGTTCGCCGAACCAGATCAACTCATCGAACAGAGCCTTAACCGTTTCATCGGGCGAGTTAAATTGTTTAAAGGTCGCCTTAATGTGGTACCTGACAAACAGCAATACAGAAAACTCTCACTTAAGGCCAAGGCCAAGAAAGGGGTCAACCCAGAGACACTAAATGACGGCGATTGGGTTGTTGCACAACTCGTCCAGCATCCACTAAAAGATAACAGCGGTTTTTTTGTCGAAATCGTTGAAAAAATCACTGATGCAGATGACAAAATTGCACCATGGTGGGTAACGTTGGCTGAAAATGACCTACCAAATACGGAGCCTGAAGGGATACAAGAGTGGGCGATATTGGATGATCCTTCTCTGACCCGTGTTGATATGACTGCAGTACCATTTGTTACTATCGATGGCGAGTCTACCAAAGATATGGACGACGCTTTATATGCTGAAAAACTTGAATCGGGAGGTTATAAACTGACCATCGCCATCGCCGATCCAACCGCTTATATATCCACCGATGATGACATGGATAAAGTGGCTAGAGCACGTGGCTTCACTATCTATCTACCGGGTAGAAACATTCCCATGTTACCGCGAGAACTTGCAGATAAACTCTGTTCTCTTGTTGAAGGCGAAATTCGTCCCGCTTTATGTTGCAGTGTGACTATCTCCGATGACGGAACCATTGGTAATGATATACAATTTTTTGCGGCCAATATTAAGTCGCACGCTCGCTTAAACTACAACAATGTATCTGATTGGCTAGAAGACACTTCGGCGAATCAATGGCAGCCCAGCACAAGCATAGCAGAAGTACTTCAAGTTCTCGCTGATTTAGCAGATGCGAGAGCCTCCTGGAGAGAAAGCAACGCTGTAGTATTTAAAGATCGCCCTGATTATCGATTTGAACTAAGCGAAAACAACGACATCATCGCGATCCATACAGAAGAACGCAGAAGCGCAAACAAACTGGTTGAAGAAACGATGATTACGGCCAACATTTGCGCAGGTTCGGTACTGAAACAAAAATTTGGCACGGGCATATTTAATACGCACGCAGGTTTTAAAACAGACCGAATTAAAGATGTCGTTAAACTGGTAAATAGCAACCCTGAAAACGACTTCACAGAAGAAGAATTAGGCTCGTTAGAAGGTTTTAGCGCTCTTAGACGTTGGCTTAATAATCAAGAAACTGCCTATCTAGATAATAGGCTTAGAAAGCTTCAAGCCTATAGTGAAATGGGCAACGTGCCATTAGAACATTTCGCCATGGGCCTTGATATCTATGCGACTTGGACGTCTCCAATTAGAAAATATGGCGACATGGTCAACCATCGATTGCTTAAAGACCATATCTTGGGCCGTGAACCCGTTCACGCACCCGATGATTCGCTAGGTGATGAACTCGCAATACATAGAAAACACCATAAAATTGCCGAGCGAAATATTGCAAACTGGCTATATGCTCGAACGTTAGCGAATGAGCCGAAAAAAGAAACAATTTTTGTCGCCGAAATATTTGATATCAATCGTGCTGGAATGCGAGTTCGTATTTTGGAGAACGGCGCGACGAGCTTTGTGCCTGCGTCTCTAATTATGGCGAATAAAGAGCGAATTGAGTGCAATAGCGAATTAGGTACTATATCTATCGACAAGGATCACGTTTACAAACTTGGTGATGTGCTAGAAATAGTACTTACTGATGTAAGTATAGAAAATCGTAATATAGTTGCCAAACCTAAGCAACCTTTTGCAGAGCCAGAACAAGCTGAGCCGAATAAGAAATCGGAATAATGTTTACTATCTAACAAGGTGTTTACTGCACCTTGTTACTGTTTCAATGTGAGTTTATGTCGAGAATAAAAGTATATAAGCATGATATTTTCGTTGCCCGCAAGGCAACTCGTTATCCAATAACCCAATGTGGGCTAATTTTGGTCAGAGATGGTCACGTTAGCTATTCAACAAAAGAGAACCTACCTAGAACGCTTTCTGCTGGTGAGTTCACTATTTACCACTCTGACAGAGTAAGGGATATAGTGTCGCACGCCGATAATGGCACATTTGCTGCTGATATCATCACCTTTGAACCCAGTTTGTTCCGGCAGTTCTGTGACAATCTGAATAATTCAGAGTTGAATACGACAGATGACAATACGCAAAACCATGTATTAAGTGATGCCCATGAAACGGCAAAGACAATTCTCACCGTATTGCTAAAAGCCAAAGAAAGTAATACGAGCACAGAGTCCACGTTAGAATCTTTAGCTCAGGCTCTTATCTATGAAATCCTGTCTATCGAACCTAACTTCTTACCTGTTATTCGTAGCGCTTGCGATCAAGGAACGGCAGAGAAAGTCATCGGATTTATTGAGATCAATATTGAAGGTGATGTCTCGCTAGAATCGACCGCAGGCTTCCTCGGCATGTCGATCGCCACACTTAAAAGACGATTGGCTGCGGAAGGTTTAAGCTTTTCTCAAATACTAAAAATAAAGCGAGTAAACTACGCAGCAACGAAGCTTAGATTAAGTAACAAGTCTATCGCTCAGATTGCGCTAGAATCCGGATTCAAAAGCGCAGCACACTTCAGTACGGCGTTTAAAGGCGTGCAAGCTATGACACCGAAAGAGTTTCGACAACACGTTAAAAAAGGTTAAAAAAGAGAACCTTTATGGTTCTCTTTTAATTTGCTTCTCCCCGTAATTCACCAGATAATTTGATGCGGATCCAATTCAATTTCATCAAGTAGTCGAGCAAATTCTGATTGGGGTTGTAACTTTGGGTAAGGCACCCAAGCTTCTAATTCTGTACTCCCTTCTTCGCTTTCTGCTAAAAAAAGTTGCCACGTGTTTTTGTTCGAGTCGTATTCTAGTTTTGCGATTGGAAATTCATCATTTACGTGAGAAGAGTCAAGCAAAAAGCAGAGCTTTGAAAACATCACGCCTTCGCTATATATTTCATATTGCACTTTTCCCATCTCAGCTAAGATGCTTTGATTACGGCTAGAACACATGGCCCTAACGGCTTTTTCAAGGCGAAACTGTTCTATCTCTGATATATGCATGAACTTCACCATCTAAAATTGGTCCCTATTTAACTATAAGCCTTATCTGATGAAATACACTTAATGTTGTGAATAAAAGACAAACTTACTGTCATTCATAAAAATGTCATACCTCAGAAATACAATTTGATTTCGGATTACTCATTTTTGGAGATTTTATGTTTCGTGTTGTTCTAGCAACTCTGTTATCAGCCACCTTTTTACTTCCAGTAGCAAACGCTAAAGAAGTAAACATTTCAGGTTCCACATCTGTGTCACGTATCATGGACGTTTTGGCTGAGGAATTTAATGCGACGCATGACGCATCCTATATCGCAGTTCAAAGTATTGGTTCAACCGCGGGTATCACCATGGTAAACAAAGGTGTTGCGGAAATAGGAATGAGTTCACGTTATCTTACTGAAGGTGAGTATTCTGAACAGTTAACGGTACTGACCATCGCCTATGACGGCTTGGGTGTCGTTGTTAACCACGCGAACCTAATTAAAGACATCACTCGCGAACAACTTTTCGATGTCTATAAAGGCAATATCACTAATTGGAAACAACTCGGAGGCAAAGATCTCACTATCGCGGTTGTCACGCGCGAGTTATCTTCTGGTTCTCGTTCTAGTTTTGAATCACTGCTCGGTTTAACACGGATAGTCAATAAGCATCAAGTATCTGATATCAATCCAACCAATTTGGTTGTCAGTAGTAACAGTATGGTCAAGACCATCGTTAAACATAATCCACAGGCGATAGGTTTTATTTCAGATGGTTCCGTAGACAACACAGTAAAAGAGTTAACATTCGAAGGTATCACCGCTACGCAGACAAATATTCGCGACAAAAAGTACCAACTTTCTAGACCTTTCATTATTTTCTACAAAACGGAAGAAATTAGTAAGGATGGTCAAACGTTCATTCAGTTTCTAAAATCAGACCGTGCAAAGAAACTCATTCAGCAATACGGTTATATACCAACGAACGATTAACGAAACATCGACCTAAATTGACGAGTCCGTGATATATCATACCGTAAAGGACCAAAGAGCCAGTCAAGGATGACAAACTTAGTTAGTTTTATATAACCTAGATTGGATTAACAGCGTTAAACAATGAAGATAAAAAAAGAGCGACTAAATAGTCGCTCTTTTTTAAAAAATAATCTTAGAAATAAAGCCTTATAACCGACACTACCACACATCCCGGACGACGAACTCCGTCTATTTCAACTTTGAGTTCACGCTCTACCTCAAGGCCTTTCTTAATAGGTGTCACTTTCAATAGCTTGCTACGAGTTCGAATTTGATTTCCCGCTTTCACAGGATAAGGGAAGCGTACCTGATTCAAACCAACATTAATCACAAGACGGGCGCTAGGAAACAATGGGTTATTCGCATCAACGCTGTCTGTCATTTTAGATAGCATAGACAGGGTCAAAAAGCCATGAGCGACAGTGCTCTTAAAAGGTGACTCTTCAGCTGCTCTCTCTGGATCAGTGTGGATCCATTGCATGTCTTCTGTCACTTGGCCAAAAGAATTGATGCGGTCTTGAGTCATTTGAACCCACTCACCAACATGAATTTCTTCATCTAACTTTTCATGGAGTTCATTGAGAACCGCCAACGCTTTATCACTTAAATCAAAACTTTCCTGAACGCTAGGTTTCATTTCTTCATTAACAGCAGGAATCATCGAGTGATCACGAAACCAATGCAATATCGGGCTTTCACTCGCTTTATGGACAAGGTCGTCCCAGTAATCTTTAATCACAGGCGACATGAGTTCTTTGATTTCCAAATGATGCTTGGTCAAAGATTCCCCTCTGTGCTTGAGAATATCAACAACTTTCATAAAAACCTCTGCTAATGGAAGCTCGTCTACCGAGCAGTAACAGTTAAGTTTGACGCCGTTCACACTTTCTTGCAAATACTTTCGAGCGCACAAGTGTATTCTGAAACGATGTTTATTTATAATAAACAGTATGTTATATAATAAAACATTATTTTATTACACAACTGATCAATACACCAAATTTACACATATTTAACAAAATCGAAGAAAAACGTACTGTTCTGCTCATTTTCCCGATCTGTATGAGCGGGAACGAGACGAAAGGACATGACCCATTACCATTTTTTGAATAATCGACCCACAATGTTTGGATGGTAGTTCCAACAATGATCAAACATTGCCATTAACTGCGGATTGCCGTACTTCGATAGACTAATCGCATGAAAACGGTTTTTCTTAGATTGGAGTGTTCTGACCATATCCAAGATAACTTCAGGTTGTTTGGGGGCTATAAAATCAGAAATAACCACCATATCAGCATTGCGATACTTGCCGGAGCTCATTAATTCTACCGATTTAACGATAACAGGATCCAGATCAGTCCCTCCGTGAAACTGATACGAGAGAAAGTCACTGGCTTCCCTTAAACCATCCGCTTTAGTCAACTCGTAGGTAATCCGTTCGGTTGAAAACAGAATAACAAAGCACTCTCTGTTTTCAGCAAGCGCTATTTGCATCAAAGCATAAGACATCGCTTTAGCACATTGCTCAGGGAATCCACTCATCGATCCGGAAGAATCGACACAGATAATAAATGGCCCTTTTTCTATATCTATTTTCCTATTTTCTGGTTTCTGAGATTTGATCTTACGAAGCTTGCGCGCTTTACCCTTTACTTTATAGTTCATCAAGCGCTTATCAACCAAATGCTTGTAAAACACCACCTCTAGCTCTGGGTAAGCCAAGAACATCGTTTCATTCGGCAACATTCGGCTGAGATCATCACTTTCATGAATGCCAACAATATCATCCGCTGCTTCGTCGCTTTTTTCTTCAACCATTCTTAGCTCTTCAGCTGGATTTTTTAATAAATCAGGGTCACTCACTTCACTGGCCATTCGCCCCAGTTTTTCAGCCATCGCTTGCAACTCGGCATTCTTCTTCAAGAATTCCGCATAGCGTTTCATCGACAAAACATCGCTTTTAGATAGTTTTGCCGCTGCCATATCCCACAGTCGACCAAGCTTGGCAATATCACCTTGCTCAGAAACGTTCTGCATGCTTTGCATTGTTTCTATGCGTTGATAGAGATCGGCTAAAAACTTCTCTTTATCCGATTCTAACTGTGCAATCTCAGCCTGTTTTATCGCTTTTGATAAGCTTTTGTACCACTGTTCGCAGAAGTAATGAGGAAACATAGGGTTATAGACACCTTTGTTTCGTTCTAATAACTTCTTCGCTTTAGAATAGAATGGGGAATGCCATTGAAGTTGTTTGACAATATCAGGGACTTTTTCAAAGAATGTATCTTCATCATAATGAATAACTTCTTGATAAAGATTAAGCTCATCAAGCAATCGTTCAGTCTCACACGCTTTGGTGATTTTTCTTTTCACCCCATTTCGCCACTTGGTAATCTGATTATTTACCGAGGCTTTTACCGCTCTATTCTCTGGGATCATAAGCAGTTGAGATCGACCGATTAAGTCATTAACCGCCGTATCTATGATGCCCGACTCTGCGACCATCATTATCAAATTTAGTCCATCTGCACCTAGCACTTTATTTTCCTATACAAAGAACTGATCCAAACTTTTTATTCTTTGAGTCACTTTTTCACTCTCTAATTGAATGACTTCAACATCGTCCATCAGTGACTGTAGACTGCTTTCCATTTTTGCTGGCAATCGGTCATCAATAAAGCTGTGTGGTAATGCGCCATGAAAATCAGACCGCACTTTACGAAAATGATGTTCAGCTTGGGTAAGTTGCTTTATTGCATCCTCTGCTTTCTCGCACCACTCTCCATAAAGCGTGGAATCGAGGCCTTCATTGGTAACAATGCACGCCAACACAGATCGATTCGCGATATCTTTGACAACTAAACGGTCAGAGACATTAATATCGAAACGAATTCGGCATAGATTACTATTTTGATTCACGTAACCGTAGGCGTCACCTCCTCCCTCTTTAATCACCTTTTCTAGCTCTTCTTTCGCTACATAGATCCAGCGACTGTCCCCTTTTTCCGATTCGTTGACAGACATATTACTCTGTAAAAGAACCAGTTTTAGTAACCTTCTCGCATTCCCAACGCTGTACATTTTGGCATTAGATATATCAAGGCTATAACCACCTTTGCGCAGAATCCCAGTTGCCGCTTCATTGGTTAAAGTCATGCTAAATTCGGATTCCAATTCATCTTGTATTAACGATAACCCATCTCGGCAACTTGTTATCTGCTGCTGAATAATATGTTGATCGAAGGCGTGATTTATCGCGAACTCTTCAATCACTTCTTGTACCAATTGCCTAGATTCGGGGCTATGCCACAGGCAGTCTTTTAGGAGTAATAAATCAAGAGGATTAATCGAGTCTCTTCCATTAAAATAGGCACTCGCTTTCAATAACTTAACGGCCTTCTTCCATCGTCTATCCGAGACATACAATTCGGACCCTAACGAATCAACCCTGTTTTCCTCCGCTTTCTTTTCTAGCAGAGCCTTAAGCGCGTATAATTTTTCAAAGCACTCATCATTGAGTACAAGCAAGTCCAATTCGTGCTTCCAGAGATGATATTCCTCATCTGTGATAGCCAACCCCGCTGGGATTTCGGCTTCCTGTTCAGTCCCGACCATCAGCATTGCTTTGAAGTTCTGCTTGTTTTGAATTCGGTTAACGAATACACGCACCAACATTCTATCGTAAAGCGCCTCTAAACCACTGTCCTCATCGGGAAGCTCATTAGATGCAGACACCAGCAAACGCATAGGCACTTTTTGGATCTCATTACCATTTTTAAATGTTTTCTCGTTTACTACGGTAAGCAGTGTATTAAGAATAGCCGGTCCTGCTTTCCAGATTTCATCTAGAAATACAACTTGAGCTTGAGGAAGATACCCTTCAGTTAATCGAACATATCGACCATTGTCTTTCAATTCTTGAATACTTAAAGGACCAAACACCTCTTCCGGTGTAGAGAACCGGGTCATCAGATACTCGAAATAGCTGCTGTTATCGAATGCTTGAATTAAACGCTTTGCAATGAGGCTTTTCGCAATCCCTGGGGGGCCTAATAGAAAGACACTCTCGCCAGACAGCGCCGCCAGCAAGCACAGTTTAATCGTACCTTCTCTTTCATATACACCGTAAGAAAGGGCTTTAACTAATTTATTTATTCTTTCTGATAGAAGCGCTTTTTGGGCGTGTGAGGCTCTTTGAGACATTGTCATAGATAAACCGCAAATAGTTACTTTGAAAAATAGAACGAGTTTGTTATTAAAGTGTTACTTTACAGAACCCAGTATCGTTAAAAAATATGTCTTGTCTATAACTGGTTAAAAAACTTGTAACTAAACACATGTTATAGTGGTAAATGTGTCGCTGGTCACTTCTACATTGCTTCAGTATTTCTAGTGACGTAGGATAATAGCAGCAAAATTTGCCGATTATTTTTGGGATTATTGTTTTCATTTATCACTATGCAACCCCCTCGATAAAACTCAGAGAGTACAACGTGCCTAAATTAATCCATCAGTGGAAACAACTGTCGCTTATTGAACGTGAGATGACGCTTCCTAACCGTGTTAAAGTCATACACACCACCGTCACGCACCCGGGTGCAACGGTTATTTTGCCAATCATGTCAAACGGCGACATTCTATTACTGAAACAGTTTCGGCCGTCTATAGACGATTGGTTATATGAACTACCGGCAGGCACATTAGAGCACGACGAATTACCAATAGACTGTGCGATGCGTGAATTGGAAGAAGAGACGGGTTACAGCGCAAAACACTTTCAATCGTTCGGAGAGCTAATTCCTCTAGCCGGGTTTTGCGACGAGATCCAATATCTTTATATCGCGAAGGATCTAAGTCAAACCGCAAGACTAACGTGTGATGCTGATGAGGTCATTGAGATACTGTATCTCAGCATTAGGGAAGTGGAAGACATGATCGTGAATGGCACAATAATCGATTCGAAAACAATCGCTTGTTTGTTAAAAGCAAAGCTATTAAATTACATATAGTAAATCAAATACTTGGAAACGAATTCTATGGACTTTCGCTCAGATACCGTAACAAAACCAACCCAAGCCATGCGTGAGGCAATGGCCAACGCAGAAGTCGGAGACGATGTGTATGGCGATGATCCCACTGTCAATGATTTGGAAAAATGGGCAGCAGAACGACATGGATTCGAAGCCGCACTTTTCACAACATCTGGGACTCAAGCAAATCTGCTTGGCCTTATGGCTCATTGTCAGCGCGGAGATGAGTACCTTTGTGGCCAACAGGCACACAATTTTAAGTACGAAGCAGGAGGTGCGGCTGTTTTAGGTTCTATACAACCACAACCTATAGAGAATAACCCAGATGGGACAATCAGCTTTGATAAACTTCGTGCCGCCATAAAGCCAGACGACTTTCACTTTGCTCAAACCAAACTCCTCAGCCTTGAAAATACCATCAACGGTAAAGTACTGCCACTTGAGTATCTAAGGCAGGCGCGTGAGTTTGTCAATCTACATGGGTTGCAATTACATTTAGACGGTGCACGTGTTTATAATGCCTCAGTCGCGTTAGATGTCGATATCAAAGAAATCACTCAATATTTCGATTCAATCACTATCTGTATGTCGAAGGGATTATCGGCACCAATTGGGTCTTTATTGCTAGGGACCACAGAATTTATTGATAGGGCAAGAAGAATAAGAAAAATGCTTGGCGGTGGTATGAGACAAGCCGGCATCCTAGCGGCAGCGGCAAAGCTCGCGATGACCGAACAAGTAGCACAACTTGCAACCGATCATGCGAATGCGAAAAGATTGGCTAATGGCTTAGCCAACATTAAAGGCTTCTCAGTAAATCCCGATCATGTTCAGACTAACCTAGTCTTTGCAAAGATTGATGACGATGTAGATGTGGAGAGCTTGGCCGATACCTTAGCAAAAGATAATATCATTATCACCGCTATGAACCCAATCAGGTTTGCTACACATAACGACATTTCAACGCAAGATATTGATAAGCTGATTGAAAAATTGGCGGAACTATATAATTAGAAACGAGTTATTTAGGTAAGCGTTAGTATCTAAAAGAAAAATGCCCTGTCGAAGGCAGTAAAAAAACAGGGCTATTAAGGATTATCCATCGTTCCTAATTCATAAAAAGACCTAACAAGTGATCTTGTTAGGTCTTTTTATGGTTATGCTTGTTGATTCTTTTGAGGGGTCTTGATCTTAAACAGTATCGCGAACATCACAGGTACAACGATAAGCGTCAATACCGTGGCGAAACCTAAACCAGCCATAATGGTGACCGCCATTGAACCGAAAAAAGCATCAAATACTAATGGGATCATACCGAGTATGGTTGTAATCGCTGCCATGCTAACGGGCCGAACACGGCTAACGGCACTATGTATAATCGCTTCATAAGGTTCTCGCCCTTCTGTTAACTCCAAATTTATTTGGTCCAACAGCACGATACCATTTTTCAAGATCATGCCGCTTAAGCTCAGTAACCCAAGAAATGCAGTGAAACTAAATGGCATATTTGATCCAAGCAAACCAACAGAAACACCGATAATTGATAATGGAACGGTAAACCATATCACCAATGATTTTTTCACTGAACCAAACAGGAAGATAGTGACAATGAACATCAGCAAATAACCCATTGGTAAAGAACTGAACAGAGATTCTTGAGCGTCTTTAGATGACTCATATTCGCCGCCCCAACTTAGTTCATACCCTTCAGGTAATGCTAAGGCCTCAACCTTAGGTTGAATACGAGCAAACAGACTCGCAGGTGTTTCATTACCCAGCACGTCATGGTCGGCTAAAACGGTCAAGGTACGCTTTCTGTCTCGCCTCATAATCAATGGTTCAGACCAACCCAAATCAATGCCATCAATCACTTGTTCAATTGGCACATAGGCTTGTTGGCTCGGACTCCAAATACCAAGGTTTTGCACTGTATCAAAATTGACACGCTCATCTGCTGGTAAACGAACCATAATTGGAATCATTTGCGTACCATCTCTAAACAAGCCTATGGTTGAACCACCAAATGCGGTTTGCAATGTATTGGAGAGGTCTTCTTTAGATACGCCCATGCGACGAGCTTTAGATTCGTTAAACATTGGCACGAGATCTTTGGTTCTTTCTCGCCAATCGTGTCGAATATTTCGAGAACCCGGATCTTGGTAAAGAATATCTTCTACCTGAGCCGCAATATTTCTTAATATCTGAGGGTCCGCACCAGTAATTCGCGCCTCTATTTTCGATGCCGGTGATGGCCCAAATTCCAATAATTTAAATTGAAAGGTTGGAGAGTCAAACGAATCCGCTAACTGATCATCAAGTTTGTGCAATAGCGTGAACATCTGTTCCCTATCATTTGCTCTCACTTGAAACTGAGCGTACGCCTCATAACTCCTTTCTGGTGCATAGGTTAATGCAAAACGCTGTAATCCTTGCCCAATAGAAGAGGAGACAAATTCAACTTCGTCATAGCGACGTAAAAAGCGATCAACTTCTTCGGTTTGCTTCTGAGTTTCTCTAATGTCGGTGCCTTCAGGCATCCACATATCGACATAAAACATAGGTGTATTAGAGGCAGGGAAAAACTGTTGTTTAACGTTGCCAAATCCAATAATAGCCGTTACAAGCAAAGCAACCATACTCGCAACAGTTAACCATCTAAAGCGCAGTGCAAATTTCAAGACAGAGCTAAACACAAGGTACAAAGCGCCTTTATATGGATCAGTATCTTCGCCCTCTTCACTCTCGCCATCTTTCAGAAGCAGATCCGCTAAGAACGGCGTTAATGTAAGTGCTGTAATCCAACTTAAGAAGAGTGAATAACACAATACCCAGAAGAGGTCACCTAAGAACTCGCCGGTGGCATCAGACGATAAACCTATTGGTGCAAACGCCGTAATAGCGATAACCGTCGCACCCAATAAAGGCCACTGTGTCTGCTTAACAATATCTTTCGCGGCTTGAAGTTTGGTTCTTCCTTTCTTAAGGCCGACCAATATTCCTTCAACGATAACAATGGCGTTATCCACCAACATACCGAGTGCAATGATCAATGCCCCAAGAGAAATACGATGGAGCTCAATATCAGAGAGTTTCATTAAAATGAAAGTGCCCATTACGGTAAGCAATAGGACAATACCAATAATTAGGCCACTTCGAAGACCCATAGCCAATAGGAGGACGACGATAACGATGCCGACCGCTTCTGCTAGGCTTACCATGAAGTTTTGTACCGATTTATCTACTTCTTGAGACTGGTTGTAAAAATAACTGAGTTCAAGGCCTGCGGGTTTAATGTTTTCAATTTCCGCTAGTTTCGCTTCAATCGAATGGCCTACATCAACAACATTCACACCTGAGCTAAAAGATATCCCGAGGTTAATCGCCGTTTTTCCGTTAAACGTAACGATATTCTCTGGTTTTTCCTGGAGACCACGTCTAACCGACGCCACATCTTTTAGTCGAATGAGATTACCCGTATCACGGCCGTGGATGATCAAATTTTCTAACGATTCAACAGAGTTCAAGTCACCACTTGGACGAATGGTCAAGTTCTGCCCATTAATCATCAACTCACCTGCAGAAACAACACTATTCTGGTGCGAAAGTAACGAGGTTATTGTTGAAAAGTCCAAATTTAGAGAAGCCAGACGGTCAATCGACATTTCTACGTACAAGTACTCTTGCTGATCACCTGCAATACTGACTTTACCGACACCGTCGACTAATTCTATTTCACGGCTTAGCAAATCTGCGTAGCGTTTAAGTTCTACGTAATCATAACCATCACCCGTTAACATCATCATAATGCCGAATACATCACCGAAATCATCGATGATCTGTAGCGACGTCACCCCGGAAGGCAAAGTGGGTTGTAAGTCATTCACCTTACGACGCATCTCATCCCAAATCTGTGGAAGTTCATCAGGACCGTAAGTCATTTTCATGCTCACCGTAATCTGTGACATACCAGCCGAAGAGATTGAGGTAACGTTGTCAACATACGGTAACTGACGGATCGCCTTTTCAATTGGGTAAGTCAGCTCTTCTTCTACTTCTGTTGTGGTTGCTCCAGGATAAGTCGCAATAACCAACGCATCTTTAATGGTAAATGCGGGATCTTCAAGGCGACCTAAGTCAAAGAAACTTTGGGTTCCACCAATAGCTAAAATGACAAGAAATAACCAACTTATCACTTTATTTTTTATTGAATATTCGGCAATGCTCACTGGATCTCTTCCTTGTTTGCTATAGCAACGACAGCGTCTTCACGCATTTTTCTTAAATTGGAGTTAACAACGGCGTCACCATTAACGACTCCATTGGCTACTATTGCTCCATGACTACTGATCTGAATGATATCTACTGATTGTTTATGAACGGTGCCGTCAATAAGCTTCCAGACATAAAATTCATTCTCTTTAACGCCCGCATCAAGTGCAGTCATCGGTATCTGATACCCCTTTACAATTCGAAGACCAGCCGCTACTAAATCGACATCTAAGCTGGCACTTGTACCCGGTAAAATAGCCGGTTCAACCTGTGGCATCTCTAGCCAAAACTCAAAGGCATTGCTGCCTTGCGCTGGTTCACTGGAATGTTGGTAGTAAGTCGACACAAACTCTCTTTCATCACCAAAAAAACGTGTCTTCACGTGATAATTTCGGGTCTCTCTATCTGGATTAATCATAGAAAGCACGGTGTCGGAAATAGCAATTCGGATACGAACAACATCGCCACGATAAACACTTAGAATTTCTTCACCGGGGCTCGCATTTTCAAAAGACTGCTTTGGCACTTCAGAAATATAACCATCAAAAGGCGCAACTAAGCGTGTGTATTCTAGGTTGTTTTTCGCGATCTGAAAATTAACAAAGGCCATTCGCTTACTCGCGGTCAACTCATCAAACTCAGATGGTGAGACCATCTTTCTTTTGAGAAGATTTTTGCCACGGCTCCATTGTTTTACCGTGAGTTCATATTGCGCTTGGGTATCCGCTAACTGCTGACGAAGTTTTTTGGTATCAAGCTTTGCTAGCAGTTCTCCTTTCTTAATTCTTTGGCCTTTGCGTACCAAAATAGCTTCCAGTTTGCCCTCTACGCGAAAAGACAAAGGGGTGAGATCCGCGGGTGCAACCGTACCTTTAAAATTTCTAAACTGGCTTGAAAGAGGCGGTTTTACGTCAAATATTGATACGGTAACGGCTTTCCTTTCTTTCACTTCTGTTTCTACTCCACATCCTTGCAGTGTCGCTAACACAAATAGGAGTCCCACTATTTTATAATGTCGGTGCATTCGCATTAGATACCGCCCTCTCGAGTCCACGCTCTTACTATCTGTCCTTCTTTAAGATCCTTTGCTCCCGCGACAACAATTTGATCTCCCGCCTTTAAACCGGATACTACTGCGCCAAATTCGTTTAGCTCAACAGCAATACTTTCTACACTCTGTTCCAACTGATTAAACTTCCAAACTTTGCCTTTTTCAGCCTCTCTAGTGATCCATGCATCATCCGGTATTGAGAGCATATTTTCTTTTCGATTATTGGTTATTAACACCTGTCCGGTCATACCAGTAAGAATATTAAGAGACTCTGGACGAACAATCGTGATGGTCGCGCTATAGCTATTGGTGTCGACATTGGGTTGCGTAGACATCTCTTTAAAGGCTGCAGGCACAACAATAGTATTATGTATATCAAATATCACTGCGTACTCACGACGTGGTAGATTGTGTATACCTGCCTTCTCAATATAGGGAACCGGAATAACAATATTTATGTCCAAGTTCTCATTATTGATGATGTTAAGTACTGGCTGTTTAGACGAGACATATTGAAAAGGTTGAACAAACTTCAATGACACCACACCATTAAATGGCGCTGTAATCTGAGTATATTGGAGATCGGTTTTGCTCTCTTCAAGATTGGCGTCTGCCGCCTTAAATGCCGTTTCAGATTGGTCAAATACGTCGGCACTAATCAATTTTTTCTTAAATAATTGTTTATTGCGTTCAAGACGAGTTTTGGTCAAATCATATTGAGCTTGTGACGCATCTACTGCTAATTGGTAGTCATTGTCATCAAGAACAGCAAGCACCTCTCCTTTAACCACTTTCTGTCCCTCTTTGACACTTAACGTGTCAATCACACCGGGAACTCGAAACGACAGTTGAGAACGGTCACCAGCATCAACTTCAGCTAAAAAAACGTCATAACCGGCGTCCGTGATATTTGGTACCTGATAAAGTTTCACCGGTTTAATGACGTCTTCTTGTGTCTCTGAATTTGCTTGCTCGCAACCTGCAAGGAACACCCAAGCGCCTGTTACTATAGCTAGTTTGAACATTGTAACTAAGCCTTTCTTATTCACCCTACTTTCTCCATCACTGTGAAAAGTATTTACTACACGTTTGTGCAGTATATGAATAATTCGACTAAGATCAATGTATATTTTACATACGTATAGTAAATTATACTGACGAGAACCAATATATTGATTAGAATGCGTTATTGAATTTTGAGAAGACATTATGATTTGTAGAAAACAGGGCAGAAGAAGCGCGCAAACAGCAGAAGAAACTAAGCACTTAATCCTTGCTACCGCAGGAAGAATGTTTTGTTTGCAAGGCTATGAAAAAGTATCATTGAGAAACATTAGCGAAGCTGCTGGCGTATCCCATAGCCTTATTCGCCACCACTTCGGTAGTAAAGAACAAATTTGGTATGCCGTAAGTGATACGTTGAATGCCTATATGCAGAACTACCTTAAAGCGTTAATCAATGAATTCCCTGACAACAAACCCGCTCAAATTGTCTTGTATAATTTCAGTATTAAGATGATGGCACACTTATTACTTAATCCTCAGCCACTCCAATTTATTGCTGACGCGATAAGACAAGAAGGTGAATTTTTCGATTATTTTATGGATCAGTCAGGGGTGTTTGAATCAATCACACAGGGTCTTATCGATGAGCACAACAAGCAAAACCCAAGCCATCAGGTCAATCTCTGGGAACTCAAATGGCAGATGATTTATACCGCTCACGCAGCTATCAGTCTGCGCCCATTACTGAAGATAGTATGGGAGGGGGAAGTGAGTAACATAGACGAGGCATTACTTAGACACTGGTCGATGTTTAATAAATTGATTGCTAGTCAATTAAACATACAAGCAGATGATATCGTGACGTCTTCAAATCTAAGAGATCTTCTATTGCCTATTGCCTGCGATTTCTCGAATCCGGACACATGTTCCGATAATCTAAGACAATTCTCTTAGCTTCGTTTGCCACGGTTACGGTGGACATTAAGCTTCGATTTTATTTTTCTTTTTTCAGCAGAGCGATTTTGTTTTTTCATTGGTCGCTCTTCTTTAGATTCTTCAATCAAACTCGGTTCAAACCCTTGAAGCCATTCTTGGGGAAGGCGTTCATCTAACAAGCTTTCAATTGCTTTCAGTAGATACTCTTCGTCACGCACCAATAACGAAATAGCCAACCCAGCGTTACCTGCACGTCCAGTACGACCAATTCGGTGTACATAATCTTCCGCTTGATATGGCATATCGAAATTCACTACACATTCAAGCTCTTGAATATCAATGCCACGAGCCGCAACGTCTGTTGCAATTAACGCTCTGACTTTACCTGATTTAAAATCATCCAACGCTTTTTGGCGTGCTCCTTGGCTCTTGTCACCATTTATTGATGCGGCTTTTATGCCATCCAGTTTAAGTTCTTTAACTAATGCATCACTGCCTATCTTCGTCTTTGTAAACACCAAGACTTGTCGCCAGTTTCGAGAGCCGATGAGATAAGCAAGCAATTCGCTCTTTCTCTTTTTGTCTACCGGATAAACCATTTGCGATACGGTGCTCGCCGTACTATTAGATGGTGTAGCTTGTTCTTCTTCAGGGTTATCGAGTATTTGATACGCTAACTTTTTAACACGATCATGAAAGGTTGCCGAGAAAAACAGCGTTTGTCTTTCTGTTGGGAGTTGTTTCAATATTCTCTGTATATCCGGAAGAAAGCCCATATCCAACATACGGTCTGCTTCATCAAGTACCAAGGTTTTGGTACGTCTTAGATCGATGGTTTTAGTATAGGCATGGTCTAATAACCGACCTGGTGTCGCAACAAGGATATCAGCGCCATTTCTCAGGTTGCTTTTTTGAACATTTAGACTCGTTCCACCATAAGCCACAACAATGTTTAAGTCGCAGTTCTCGCTATAACTAACAAGACTATCGAAAACTTGCTGAGCCAGTTCACGAGTGGGGACCAAAATTAAGCTTCTAATCCATTTTCTCGGCTTGTCATCGGTTCTGTTCTGAGATTCAGCCATTAAATTATGAATGATAGGCAAACCAAATGCCGCCGTTTTACCCGTACCAGTCTGGGCTCCAGCTAATACATCTTTCCCTTCCAAAACATGGGGGATCGCTTTCTCTTGTATTGTTGTCGGCTGTTCAAAACCAAGCTTGCCCAGCGTTTCCACTAGTTGTTGATTAAGGTTCAATTGGGAAAAAGAAATCGGGGATTCAGACATTAACTTAAGCTCTCAGAAATTTGGGTCAAGATTGTAACAGATAACCCACGTCTCTATCACGGTAGATGACGTGTTTTTTCAATACTCGCTTTAAGTACATCATCATATAAAATTGAGAATAATCCCTTCATTTCATCATAATGCGTGTCAATATCTTGAAAACACTCCGCTAACGGTGCCATTCTAGTACTACGATGAGACATACGTTCTAACACTATTTCAATCGTGCCTAATGAAACGTATGACGTCAACCATCTATGCTTCCACATCAATTCGGTTACATGTAGATAGCGTTCAGGTAAATCAACGTCCGGTTTCGCCACTCGTTTCTCAGCCGTCTGACAAAAAGAATGTAAACTCTCATCACAGTATTCAGACCACGCATTCGCTAGACAATGATCCCAAAAAACATCCATCGCGATAGGGGCGAATCGTCGTCGAGCAGGTGAAAACAGCAACTTAACTTGTCTCGATATTTCATGTTGGTCAGTAAACTTATCAACAAACCGATGCAACATAATGCCGTCAACAACCTCTTTAGGGTAACGACCAACAGGGTTCCCTTTTACAAAATCACCCAGCAGATTACCAGCAACGTCACTGTCGCATACTGTGGCAATATGAATGTGCGCCAAAAAATTCATCTAAAAGCTATTCTACTTATCCTGAACACAGGAGCGTCGGTAATAATAACCACAAGTTAGCCTAAATGAGCGATAAGTTAAAACATAAAATGGACGTAACGGTCAAAAACAAAAAAACCAGCAACTCTCGTCACTGGCTTTATCTTAAATGCGTTAGTCGTGCTCACGTGTAACCACACTTCTACAGATTATCAATAACGAATGCGTCATCGATTATGGCATCATCCAACTCATAATCCGTTAGGTCGAAGCCAATTTCCAATGCATCTAACCACTCTAAGCTATCGTTTTCTAAAAATTGTTCATCCATAACCATTACCTCCTTATCGTCTATGAATATAGAGATAACACTTTTATATGACAGATTTTTTATAACACCTAACATTAAACATCGATAATTTTTAAAAACTATGCGCTCCGTCAGATGCAACCGTTTGCGTAGAGTTTTTATACTAATTCGCTTCGTAACCAAACAGATTTGCAATGTGACACGAGTCGCATCTTTGGTTTAAAAAATACATGCTATTGCATAAAAATGTCGAGCATTTATCTTTTTTTCATCTAGAATCTACATTGCGAGACATCTATCCAGCATTTCAACAACGAGGCCAACATGAAAGAGATACCATTTCGATTGATTGACAGATTATTTATAAAAATGTCTATCAACGATAAATTTTGGGTCATTTTTGTCCTATTCTTTGCCGCTCTAACGACCACCGCCCTTGGCAGATACAACCAAGCGATAACTGGTATCGAGAATAATTCCGTCAAGATTGTACAAGCCAAAGTAAACGGAATTGCGTCGGCGATAGCACCAGATAGCAAGGTAAGCATACCGAATATCTCTATCTCTAACGCTTCAACGGAAGCCTCTTTCAAAAGCCGTTCTATCACGGCCTCTGCTAGAATAGCTAACGGTCAATACGCGACACTGACTGAACAAGTTCCGGACTCAGTACAAACAGCAAAGGAAGCCGCCTTAAACTCGTTTTTACTTAGCTTCTTGTGGCTAATTCCTATTGCTATCGTTCTGTATTGGACCGCTACATTTTTGACCGGTGCTCTTTGGGTATTATGGCAAACGACCGTTAAAATCGCAGATGGCGATCTTACTTCCCGTTTAGGTTTCCATTCTGGTCGTGACGAGTTTGGTACCATCGGCTGTGCGTTAGATGAAGCGATGGATACATTGACGGAGTTAGTTGAGGTAGTAAAAGAAAGCTCAACAACGTTAGAAATGACAACCGCAACGTTTGCATCAGAAGTAACGCAAAGCCAAAAGCAGATTAACTACCAACACTCATCGCTCGATTCTGTCGCAACAGCAATGGAAGAGATGACCGCTTCTGCTTTGGAAGTCTCGAACATAGCCAAACAAGCGGCAGAACACTCCGAGAATGATGAAAAATACGTTCAGGCAAGTCAACAACGTGTTCAACAAGCGATCTCTGAAATTGAACAGCTCAGCCAATTTATTTCTGAATCATCAACTTCAGTCGCAACGCTTGCAGATAGCACAACCCAAATTAATGACGTTATTACAACCATTAGTGCGATATCTGAACAAACAAATTTATTGGCGCTCAACGCCGCGATTGAAGCGGCTCGTGCTGGCGAATATGGCCGAGGTTTCGCCGTAGTCGCAGACGAAGTAAGAACACTGGCCAGCCGAACACAAGAAGCGACCGTTGAGATACAATCCACCATCGAAAAACTGCAGGTCGAAACTGGATTGATTGCATCGAAAACTGAAAATACAGTGTCGCAAGCCAACACCAGCAATGAAATCATCTCGAGCATTGGTGATGATGTGGTCTCCATTGCAGAATCGGCTCGCGCGGTAATGGAAATGAGTATTCATATCTCAACCTCTGCCGATGAGCAAAGCACTGTTGCAAATGATATAGCAAGTGAATTAAGCGATATTCGTAGCCAATCAGACGTTATCAGAGAGGTCGCGCAGACGTCCGCTCAAGGTGTCTCTGAGTTAACAGAGGCATCAAGCAAGCTCAACTCAGTACTAAAAGGTTACAAGACCGCATAGACATAATAACGACCCTCATATCGGTATCGAAACTAAGGGCTAATCATATTTGATTAGCCCTTTTGTTATATAAAACATTCCACAATGAATACTATTGACCTTATAATTTAAAAAAAGAACGACGATACGGATGGCCATGAAGGTTCGCAATTTACTCACAATTATCAGCATGATTATTTTTTCTGGCTGTGCTACTTATGTCGGGGTCAATTTTGACCAATTATTTGGTAAAGAGTCCGTTAGGGAACGCGAAGTCCCCTATGGAACCGCTCTAGCAGAACACTACATTCAAAACGTAAAACCGATCATAGATAAACGTTGCGTGGTCTGTCATGCGTGTTACGACGCCCCATGCCAACTTAAAATGTCGTCTGTGCAAGGGATAGATCGCGGTGGCAGTAAAAGTAAGGTTTATAACGGTACTCGTCTCGCGGCTACCTCTCCTACCCGATTATTCGAAGATGCACAAACAACGCAAGCGTGGCGAAATTACAATTTTCATCCCGTGCTAAACGAAAGAACCCAGACCTCACAAGCTAATCTGGACGCCGGCTTAATCGCTAAGTTACTTACTCAAAAAGAAGAGCACCCTCTACCGCCGCAAGATCAACTGGAAGGGTTCGACTTTTCAGTTTATCGAAGTGAACAATGCCCTACCATTGAAGAACATGCCCGTTATCAAGAGACTTATCCAACCTGGGGAATGCCTTTTGGAATGCCGAAACTGACCAATGTCGAGTTTAAAACGTTAATGGGTTGGTTAGAGCAGGGCGCACCAATGTCGGCAACAAAACCCATCACTATTCAAGAAAAGCAAACGATAACTCAATGGGAAACGTTTCTTAATAAAGACGATCTTAAGGCGCAGCTTACTGCTCGTTATTTATATGAACACCTATTTCTTTTCCACCTCTATTTTTCAGATATAACTGAGGATACTCGTTTTTTCAGTCTCGTTCGATCATCTACGCCTCCAGGCAAGCCGGTGAAGAGAATATCGACACGTCGACCTTATGATGACCCGTTAATAGAGCGTGTGTATTACAGACTAATATCGGAACTGGCAACAACGGTAGACAAAACTCACATGCCTTATGCACTTGACGAAACTCGTTTTACCCACTGGAAAAAATGGTTTACCGACGCTGACTACATTGTCACTGAACTACCAAGTTATAACGTTGAGGTGTCTGCAAACCCAATGACCGCATTTGTACAACTTCCCGTTAAATCCCGCTTCGAATTTCTGCTCGATAATGCACAAAATACCATTATGGCCTTCATCAAAGGTCCAGTTTGTCGTGGGCAACTGGCACTGAACGTCATTAACGATCGTTTTTGGGTCTTTTTCATAGACCCAGATAAAGCGGATCTACCTGAAATCGATACATTTTATTCGAATCAAACAGAAAACCTTCGATTACCAGGGGAAAGACAGACCATCTTAGCACCAGTAACAAACTGGATTACCTACTCCAAACAACAGGCTCGTTACCTAAAAGCGAAAGCCAATTTTGCCAATACATGGTTTAACAATGGAGAACATCTGACAACGGATATCTTATGGGATGGTAACCAGAATAACCCCAATGCTGCACTCACCGTATTCAGGCATTTTGACAGCGCGTCTGTCGTGCAAGGAATGGTCGGAAAAAAGCCAAAAACAGCTTGGATCATCGACTATGGACTGCTTGAACGCATCCATTATCTGCTCGTTGCTGGATTCGATGTTTATGGCAACTATGGTCACCAACTGGTAACTCGACTGTATATGGATTTTTTACGACTAGAAGGAGAAAGTAACTTTCTAAGCTTGCTGCCTAGAGAAGTTAGACATGAGATCCATAATTCTTGGTATCAAGAAAAGAGCAAACATATGTCTAATTTCCTCACTCGAAACACAGAACCATTCAACCAACCTTCTGGTGTTGTTTATCACACCAATGACTACAAATCTGAACTGTATGACAAATTTGAGAGCAGATTAAAGCCGAGTTTGAATGACAGATTCAAGATCGAAAATACAGGTATGAAGCCCGAAACAGAGCAGATATTGCGAAAATTTGATGATCTCGTTGGCTTCTCTGAACAAACACTTGCTCAAATTAGCATGATCATGATTGAAGGGGAAAATGGCGAGCAACATCTCTTTACCTTACTACGAAATAATACCCATAAGAACATCAATAGCTTATTCAATGAGAACAAAAATCGTACCCCTGAAAAAGACGATTTAACGCTGGTTCGGGGTGTCGTCGGTAGTTATCCCGCTACCTATTGGCGGCTGAAAGAGGATGATGTACCAGCGCTATATCGAATGTTGAGTTCAATGGAGAACGAACAAGATTACGTTAAGTTATTGGATCGTTTTGCTATTCGTCGCAGCTCACCGGAATTTTGGCCATTTAGCGATTTGGTTCATCAGTGGTACAAGCGGAACCAACCTGTCGAATTCGGTTTATTAGACTATAATCGATTTGAGAATCGTTAATTTCTCAATAAAGAAGTTAGATGTTTACTACGTACCATCAGCAAGCATCTCTCGTACTGTCCTCATGTAATCCAAGAAAAGGAGGTAGCCATGAACATGCGAGAAAAAATAGAAGATCTAGAGCAACAAATATACATAGCCTGTTCTGAAAGTGACACTGACACTATGAATATGCTTGAGTATCAACTCGAACAGTTGCGCGGGCGAATGGAGCACGTACTAGACGATGATCCATACGCACTCGAAGACTATTACTATGATGAATAAATTATGGCTATGAAAATAGAAAGCCCCAACAGATTACGCTCTGATGGGGCTTCCTTTTATTCTCTCAGGGGTACTATCTTAGGCCAGATAGAAACTCATGTCTCGTTGCCGAATTTGATTTAAATATTCCACCTAACGCGGTTGTCGTGGTCTCACTTGTTGCATCCATTACGCCACGTGATTTGACACAATAATGTGTCGCGTCAATGGTAACAGCCACATCGTCAGACTCTAATAACGCTTGTAAAGCAACTAATATCTGCTGGGTCATCCTCTCTTGAACCTGAGGACGTTGAGCAAAAAATCGTACAATGCGGTTTATTTTAGATAGACCAATAATTTTGCCACGAGGAATGTACGCCACCGCGGCTTTCCCATCGATAGTCACAAGGTGATGTTCACATGTGCTGGTAACGGTAATATTTTTTACCCTTACCATTTCGCTCACATTCATTTTATTTTCAATGACGGTGATCTTAGGGAAATTCTTGTAATCCAAACCAGAAAACACTTCATCAACATACATTTTTGCTATTCTAGCCGGTGTTTCTTCTAAACTATCATCGTTAAGATCAAGCTCTAATAACTGCAGCACTTCGCGCATATGGTTTTCTATGCGTCGTTTCTTCTCTTCTCGGCTTACCTGATTAGGCAGCATGGGAGTTTCGAGGCCTCTCTGCTCTAGCGCATCCTTTACTAATTGAGCTGAATCGCTAATACCCGACATAATCTCTCCTACTATTTGCTACGTTCAACGACCTGTTTTAACGTCCAACAACCCCAATTAACGGCTGATAAGGATACTCGGATTTATAGAGAATTACAGTAACAATTATTTCTCCAAGCCTCGATCTGCCATTGAGTTCAAGAGGAATGTCCTGCTCATATTGCCTGAAAGTAAAACCCTCTGATTAGAAACCGACTATTTGCATCAAATTTACTATTTTGTGAATTTCACAGGCTATAGCAAGCGGGGATATATGTTATTGTTCTCGCCGTAATTTTAATAATGATAATAAGGATTCATTATGGGATGTTGTGATGCCCCAGGTCTAATGCCAATCGATGACGCTATACAACAGATGCTGTCAAGCATAACGGCAATTAAATCAACTCAGTCGCGTGCACTTGAACACACCGTTGGCTTTGTTTTAGCTGAAGATATTCTTTCCCCAATTAATGTTCCTCCGTTTGATAATTCTGCGATGGACGGTTACGCCATTAGGCGTAGCGAACTAAAAACAACAAATGTTTTGCCTATGAGTGGAAAATCTTTTGCAGGCCAACCCTTTGAGGGAGACTGGTTAACTGGAACGTGCATTCGAATAATGACCGGGGCCAAAATACCTCAAGGTTGTGACGGCGTTGTCATGCAAGAAGACACAACCGTTATCGATAGCGGTATCCAGTTCAGCGATACCGACGTAAAAGAAGGCAACAATATTCGCCCTACAGGCGATGATATCCGTACTGGTGATATTGTATTAAAGGCTGGGACTCGACTCACCCCTAGAGACATTCCCATGATCGCCTCACTCGGCATTAGTCACTTATCTGTATTTGACAAGCCTAAGGTTGCTTTCTTCTCGACTGGCGATGAATTGATACCATTAGGTGAAACCCTAAAAGAGGGTCAAATATACGATAGTAATCGATATGGACTTAAGATCCTTTTGGATAAGTTCGGATGTGAACCAATAGACTTAGGGATCATTCCGGATATTCCAGACCAACTTAGACATGCATTTACTCAAGCGCAGGAACAAGCCGATGTCGTCATAACGTCTGGCGGGGTCAGTGTTGGTGAAGCCGATTATACAAAAGACATTCTTGATGAATTAGGCTCCGTGAGTTTCTGGAAGATCGCGATCAAACCAGGAAAACCTTTTGCGTTTGGTAAGCTAGATAAAGCGTGGTTCTGCGGATTGCCTGGCAACCCTGTATCAGCTGCATTGACCACCTATGTATTGGTACAGCCTCTTCTTGCGAAACTTTCTGGTGAAACCGACTGGCAACCACCTCAATCGATTCCTGCAACGACGCTGTCTAGTTTTAAGAAAAAACCGGGAAGAACCGATTACCAGCGCGGAGTTTACACTGTAAAAGATGGCAAATTTGAAGTAGAAAGCGCAGGTAATCAAAGCTCAGGTGCGTTTACTTCGATGAGTGTAGCCAACTGTTTTGTTATCATAGAACACGAACGAAGCCGCGTTAATGCGGGTGAGACCGTTCATATCCAACCATTTAATCACACGCAATACTAATCGCAGCTAAACAAGCAACGACTGTTCATTCAAACAGCCGTTGCTTGGCTATCGAAAGCGTTATCGTAAACCAGTCAGGAAAAGCTATGGAAATCCTTTCAGATAAAGAAATGCTCCGTTACAACCGCCAAATAATACTGAAGAATTTCGACTTCGAAGGACAAGAAGCCCTCAAACAAAGCTCCGTACTCGTTATTGGTGCCGGGGGATTAGGTTGTGCATCTAGTCAATATCTTGCTACAGCGGGTATCGGTCATATTACACTGGTTGATTTTGATTCCGTAGAGCTATCAAATTTGCAAAGACAGGTATTGCATTCAGACTCGGACATCGGAAAACTAAAAGTACAATCTGCCTCTGAAAGCTTGCGAGGGTTGAATCCACATCTAACGGTAGACACTGTCGCAGAAAAGCTAAACGATCAGGCGATGCTCGCCTTAATCGAAAGACATCAGGTCGTATTGGATGCGACCGATAATAAGGAGACGAGAAACCAACTTAACCGCCTCTGTTATCAAACCAAAACACCACTTGTCTCGGGTGCCGCCATTCGGATGGAAGGTCAAATCAGCGTTTATACATATCAAGAGGATGAACCTTGCTATGAATGCCTAAGTGCTCTATTTGGTCAAAACGCACTGACTTGCGTTGAAGCCGGTGTCATGTCACCCGTCGTCGGCATTATTGGAGGTATACAGGCTCTGGAAACCATAAAGGTTATTTCTCAGTATGGAAGCCATTATCGTGGAAAACTGATGATCTTTGACGCTCTAAATTTGAGCTGGAGAGAAATGAAATTAGTCAAACATCCCGACTGTGTGGTTTGCGGTTAACTATTTTTGAGCTTTTAATAAAATTCTAGTATTTACTTTAAATAACTAAATATATGTGACCTGTGCCACTGTTTTTTAAACATCTTTTGCATGATCATTCTGGGCTGTCATTCTGTTTAACATCAGTGTCATATGAACAAATTGTTGAGTGTAGTAGTGATGGAATCCAGAATTTCTCAATTAAAAAAAGACTTTAAAGCTCGAATTTTTGCCATCGTTCCAAATAATGATGAGAGAGCAACCACCTCGGTTTTAACCGAAGAAGAACTCGTTGAGCTACAAAATGCTTGGGTACAATTAGCTATTTGGAAGCAAAGTGATATAGCAAACTAGTGAAAAGTGACAATCCACTCACCATTCACGACTTTGCTTTATCTACATTACTTTTATTTCATTTTCTCATCTAAATTCAAAACAGTAAGAGCGTTACTAACACTCGTGGCAATCACGTCAACAACCCCCGTACGCAGAGCCCCTAATAAAGCAAGAGGCTTGCTATTTTCCGCGGCTATCGCAATCACTTCTGCAATAGGTTTAAATTCCTTCATGCTTAAACCTATTACTCGATCACTCATTACTGTCTGCGCTGTGTCACCATGGATATCAAAAAAATCATACCCTGCAAAATCCCCTACTACCCCCTGCAGTAATCTAGACTGAACAACTTCTTCCGCAGTAAACCAACCCAGATCGACCATATAGCTGTTTTCACTCATATCGCCAATACCGACCAGAGATACATCGGCTTTGCGTGCTAAATCAAGAGTTTGCTTAACCGTAGTATTTTCCATGAAGGCCAATTTCTGTTCTTTATTTTCCGCATAAGCTGGGGCATATAGCGTCTCAGATGAACCACCGTATTTTTTTGCTAGTTGACGACAAATATGATCGGCGTTATACATTCCTCCCCTTGGGTGAATGCCCCCAATACCGCAAACAAACTTACAATCTCTTGGTGTAATCACCCCAACATGATGAGCCACTGCAGAGACATTCCTTCCTTGTCCCACCGTAACCACCATGCCGTCCTTTAACGTCGTCGACAGATAATTTGATACCAAACCCGCAACTTGCAGGCGTTGCTGCTCTACACTCGGTTGATCCAATGCGACCAATGCTCTTTTCACTCCGAAACGTTCAATAAGACGTTGTTCTATTTTTGCACTGAATACTGGGTGATACTTGACCGTGATTTCAACGATACCTTCATCTCTAGCCTGCTTCAGCATCCGGCCTACTTTTGCTCTAGAGATAGTGAATTTTTTTGATATTTCTTCTTGTGTCGCGCCGTCTTGATAGTAGGCAACTGAAATTTCAGTTAGAAGATCCGTACTCTGATCCAAAACATCCTGATTTTTTTTACTCATATCTCACCGACTAAACCTATTCAATTTCCAGTACACCGCTATTACTTTAGCTCAGTACCGTTACATATGCTCACACAAAATATCTGTGGATTTTGCGCTCTAATTCTTAATCAAAAAGTGACGAAAACGTTTATATCATATAAAACCCAGCAAACATTGACTAAAGTCACTTTTAGCTTGTCTCCTTGATTGACTTTCGACTCAGATCCGCTAATTTGGACGAATCAATTCCTCAGCAATGTTCCATATGTTCACGGGGTATTGTTTACAGTTAAAATGAAAAATACTGATTATTTGTAATGTATAATTGGTAGAATAACAATTGACTATGTTAAGCCTTACAAGACAGGACGACGGATATGAGCAACAAATTAGAGCAACTTCGTAAAGTAACCACAGTAGTAGCAGATACAGGTGATATCGAGGCGATTCGTAAGTATAAGCCAGAAGACGCAACAACCAACCCTTCTCTTATTCTTAAAGCGGCACAGATTCCTGAGTATGCTCCTCTTATCGATAAAGCCATTGAGTATGCAAAATCTCAAAGCAGCGACAAAGCACAACAGGTTCAAGATACTTGTGACATGCTTGCCGTTAACATTGGTAAAGAAATTCTTACTACTATTCCAGGTCGAATCTCTACTGAAGTAGACGCTCGTTTGTCTTATGATAAAGAAAGCAGCGTGACTAAAGCTCGTCAGCTTGTAAAAATGTACAACGATGCAGGCATCTCTAATGACCGCATCCTTATCAAATTAGCCTCTACTTGGGAAGGCATATGCGCTGCTGAAATCCTAGAAAAAGAAGGCATCAACTGTAACCTAACGCTTCTTTTCTCATTCGCACAAGCACGAGCATGTGCTGAAGCTGGCGCTTTCCTAATTTCTCCTTTCGTAGGTCGTATCATGGACTGGTATAAAGCGAAAGAAGGCCGTGACTTTGAAGCTCAAGAAGATCCAGGCGTTCTATCTGTTACAGCAATCTACAACTATTACAAAGAACATGGTTACAACACGGTTGTTATGGGCGCTAGCTTCCGCAACATTGGTGAGATCCTTGAAATCGCAGGTTGTGACCGTTTAACGATTGCACCTCAACTTCTGCAAGAATTAGAAGATGCACAAGGTGATCTTGTAGAGAAACTTGTTGCGACTACAGACATAAAAGAACGTCCTGCACGAATGACTCACGCTGAGTTCTTGTGGGATCATAACCAAGATCCAATGGCGGTTGAAAAACTTGCTGAAGGTATTCGTAATTTTGCTGTCGACCAAGGCAAATTAGAAACGATGATCGCTGCAAAACTTTAATATCCTCAAATTTTAATAAAAGCGCTCCACGAATACTGGGGCGCTTCTAAATAAAGATTCATAAAATGGTTCATACCATTTTCAAATATTAAAACTCATTGGAATTGAAAAATGGAACGTAAACAACTAGCAAATGCAATCCGTGCCCTTAGCATGGACGGTGTTCAAAAAGCCAACTCAGGTCACCCTGGCGCACCTATGGGTATGGCTGATATCGCCGAAGTACTTTGGCGTGGTCACCTAAACCATAACCCACAAAACCCAGAGTGGGCTGACCGAGATCGTTTTATACTGTCTAACGGCCACGGCTCAATGCTGATTTACTCTCTGCTTCACCTTTCTGGTTACGAGCTTTCTATTGACGATTTGAAAAACTTCCGTCAGCTACACTCGAAAACACCAGGTCACCCAGAATATGGCTATGCACCAGGCATTGAAACCACGACTGGTCCTCTTGGTCAAGGTATCACTAACGCTGTAGGTATGGCATTGGCTGAAAAAGCATTGGCCGCTCAGTTTAACCAAGAAGGTCACGACGTTGTTGACCACAACACCTATGTGTTTATGGGTGATGGTTGTTTGATGGAAGGTATCTCTCACGAGGCGTGTTCTCTTGCGGGGACTTTAGGGCTTGGTAAGCTTGTCGCATTTTGGGATGACAATGGCATCTCAATCGATGGCGAAGTAGACGGTTGGTTTACAGACGACACACCGAAGCGTTTTGAAGCGTACGGCTGGCATGTTATCCCTGCGGTAGATGGTCACGATGCAACGGCTATCAATGCGGCGATTGAAGCGGCGAAAGCGGAAACGGGTAAACCAACCCTTATCTGTACTAAAACGGTGATTGGTTTTGGTTCTCCAAACAAATCAGGTACTCACGACTGTCATGGCGCACCACTAGGCGCAGACGAAATTGTTGCAACACGTAAAGCGTTAGGCTGGGAGCACGGTCCTTTTGAGATTCCATCGGAAATCTATGCGCAATGGTCTGCAAAAGAAGCAGGCGCAGCTAAGGAAGCAACGTGGAACGAGAAATTTGCAGCTTATGAAGCAGCATATCCAGAGCTTGCAGCAGAATTCAAACGCCGCGTAAACGGTGAGCTACCAGCAGAATGGGAAGCAAAAACGTCTCAAATTATCGCCGACCTTCAAGCCAATCCGGCGAACATCGCTTCACGTAAAGCGTCTCAAAATGCATTAGAAGCGTTTGGTGAAATGCTACCTGAATTTATGGGTGGCTCGGCTGACCTTGCGCCTTCAAACCTCACCATGTGGTCTGGCTCTAAGTCAATCACACCGGAAGATGCATCAGGTAACTACATCCATTACGGTGTGCGTGAATTTGGTATGACGGCTATCATGAATGGCTTAGCCCTTCACGGTGGTTTTGTTCCTTACGGTGCGACCTTCCTGATGTTTATGGAATACGCACGTAATGCCCTACGCATGGCTGCATTGATGAAAGTGCAGAATATCCAGGTTTACACGCATGACTCCATTGGTTTGGGTGAAGATGGCCCAACGCACCAACCGGTTGAACAGGTTTCTTCTCTACGTTTGACACCAAACATGAGCACATGGCGCCCATGTGACCAAGTTGAATCCGCCGTGGCTTGGAAATTCGCTATTGAGCGTAAAGATGGCCCAACATCGCTTATCTTCTCTCGCCAAAACCTAGCACAGCAAGAGCGCGACGCGTCTCAGGTTGCTGACATTGCTAAGGGTGGCTACATACTGAAAGATTGTGACGGTAAGCCAGAGCTTATCCTTATTGCCACTGGCTCAGAGATTGAGCTTGTTGTTGCAGCTGCCGCGCAACTGACAACAGAAGGCAAAAAAGTACGCGTTGTCTCTATGCCTGCAACGGATGTGTTTGATAAGCAAGACGCCGCTTATCGTGAAGCTGTTCTTCCTGCTGACGTAAGAGCACGTGTTGCTGTTGAAGCAGGTATTGCTGATTTCTGGTACAAATACGTTGGTTTTGACGGTCGTATTATCGGAATGACCACCTTTGGTGAGTCTGCTCCAGCGGGTGAACTCTTCAAGATGTTCGGCTTTACAGTCGAGAACGTGGTTAAAGCCGCGAATGAAGTGCTAGCGTAACCGTACGAATCATCGCGAAATCAGTCATTCGTAACAGAATGACTGAACAAAAAAACCGAGCTTTTTGCTCGGTTTTTTTAATTTCCATCTTACCGCTATCTATTGAATTTCTAACAGTAATCGATCGACTAAGAGCGTGTATATCTACTCATTATCTTACCGTTAAAGATGGTATAATTATGGCATCGTACATCTGTCAGAAGCATATATAGTGAAAAATACCGTAGTTGAAGTCTGCGTTGACAATATTGAATCCTTACACACTGCCGTTGACGCGGGAGCAAAACGAATAGAGTTATGTAGCGCGTTGTCTGTCGGTGGTATTACACCAAGTTGGGCGTTTTCACATTATGCCGTGAAGAATAGCACTGTCCCGATCTATGCCATGATTCGTCAACGAGCGGGAGATTTCCTATTCTCCTCAAACGAAATTGACATGATGACGGATGAAATACAAATGATGCGAGATTTGGGCGTCGCCGGTATTGTTATTGGAGCACTCAATGCGAATGCCACTATCAACGTCAGCGCTTGCCGACAATGGATCAATCACGCTGGCGATTTGGGTGTAACCTTCCACCGGGCCTTTGACATTGTACAAGATTGGCAATATTCACTCGAACAAGTCGTCGATCTTGGATGCGAACGAATCTTAACTTCTGGACAACAAGCAACCGCCGACAAAGGCATCAACGAAATAAAGCAGTTCGTCGAACAAGCAAACCAACGCCTTTCAATTATGCCCGGTTGTGGTGTGAACCGACATAACGCCCTGCCATTGATTGAAACGACAGGGGCAACAGAGATTCACCTATCCGGCAAAACTCAGCGTCAGTCCGCAATGATTAACCTCAATTCCCAAGTAAGTATGGGAGCCGAAATAAATGGTGACCAACTTATCGACGTGACTTCTTTTGACAAAGTACATACTGTAGTGAATCTACTCAATGGATAAGAAGATTCGGACGCCAACACTCGCCGATGTGGCCACCCTAGCCGGCGTTTCAAAAGCGGTAGCATCACGAGCCTTATCTGGAAAAAACAGACCCATTTCAGCAGACAAAAAAACTCGCGTTTTGCAAGCAGCTGAAACCTTGGGGTATGTCGCTAACCCTTTTGCGCAAAGTCTGGCCAATAACGAAACCGGGCTTGTGGCCATAGTGGTCAATCATATCTCAGATGTCAGTGATCTCACCTTATTTGACTCTCTTATTCAAAGCATTCAGGCCATAGGTAAACGTGCACTCTTCGTTCGATTAAAATCACTAGATGACATAAAAGCGTTACAAAAAAACTCGTTCGTTCAATACGTTGACGCCGCCTTAATTTTCTCTGATCTTATCGAACCAACGCTTGCTGAGTCCCTGTTTTTTACGAACAATATCATCATGCTTAACGGAAAGAGCCAACAAGATGGCTATTCAGTAAAAGTCAATGAAGAACCGGGGATCTTAAGTGCGGTTCACTACGCACAGTCGATAGGTGTTACTCGCGCTATTTTAATTGCTGGTCGACAATCATCCGTCACCGAAAAGCAACGTGTTTCTCATTACCTGCAACAATTTAACGCCAACGAAATTGAACTCATCAGTTCCACTTTTTGTAACTATTCGTACGATGACGCGTTAAATTATCTGCAATCATCTGATATTTCTGACTCCTCTAATCTCGGTGTATTTTGTACATCAGATTCCATGGCAATGGCGGCTGTTGATTATTTTAATCTGAAGGCTTTACCTCATAATCATTGCATATTTGGGTTCGATAATACTGAATTTTCGCGTCGAGGAAACTATCAGTTTTCGACCATCGGTTACAATAAACATGATTTTGTACAGGCCATTATTTCGATTGTTGATCACGTTCAGTCCTCTCAAGGAATCAACATTAACCATAAAGAAACAGACAATAGAAAATGGCTTCCTTTGAAAGAAAGCCATTGGGTCATTGAGACTCAGTTCTATCTAAATAATCTAGATAACCTGTAATGGATTAGGGGTTACCATATTGGCTTCAATGTTGGAGGGTTAGCATCTGCACCCCACCATTTTTTGTATGATGTCTCATAGTCACCAGAACTAATATATTCAGATACAAACATATCCATCCAGCGTAAAAACTCTTGATCGCCCTTTCTGATACCCACACCAATCGGATCATTTGAAAGTAAGCCAGGTAGTGTCTCTAAACGGTCCGTTTGCGTCGCCAAATAATCTATCAAAGAACTGTCTTCAATACCGGCATCAACTCGGCCTTGGCGCAGTAACAAAATGCCATCTGGTGCGAAGTTATCGGTATACACCAATGTCGCCTCAGGTACTTCACGCTTTAAGAACGTTTCGCCCGTTGAACCACGACCAACAACCACCTTTTTGCCTTTTAAATCCGCTAGCGAATTAATTGCCATATCTTTTTGATGAATAATTCGTAAGCCCGCTCGCGCATAAGGAATAGAGAAATTAACTGATTTTGCACGTTCGAGCGTCGCGGACATGTTACCAATAACGGCATCAAGCTGGTCGGAAAATAACATAGAAACACGCGCATCACCGTGCACATCAGTAAAGCGAGCTTCCACGCCTAGCTTCTCTGCCAAACGATACGCAAGATCAACATCATAACCGACTGGTTCATTTTTCTGATTGCGAAAACCGATAGGCTCACCACCTAGAGAAACACCAATTCGAATGTAGCCTTGTTCGCGGATATCATCCAGTTTACCCGCGATAGCAGCCGATGAGCTCAACGCGATAACGCCAGACAACATTGTCGTTAATATAGATCTAAATTTCATAATTTCGTCCCTTATTAATATTTTTCCGCAATACACTCTTGCGGTTTGTCCATACCGGTTTTATATACCCAGTAAATAATATCGCCCTCACAGCCAACATTGACCACTCGGTGATTGTCCTTGTTATCAATGGCATGGATAACCACGCCACCTAAAAATCCACCTTTTAGCCTGACAAGCTCTTCAATGGCCAACTCTACCGCCTGTTGCAGCGAATAACCGAGTCGCATCGCCATGACAATTGAATACGATGTGTTTGCACGAATAGTCATCTCTCCGGTATGAGTACAGGCCGCGGCACCATAACGGCTATCGGCATAAAAGCCAGCACCCACAATCGGGGAGTCCCCCAAGCGACCTGGATATTTCCACGCCCAACCAGAAGTACTCGTTGCGGAATAAATACTGTCTTGATTGTCCTTCGTAAGAAATACCGTGGTATCCCGTACTTTTTCTGGATCCGTGATCATGGTATTTAAAGGGGCAAGATCACACTGTGATAGATCTGGATTCTCTTCCCCCATGATTTCTTGAAGCTTTTTCCACCAAACTTGTTTGGAATCTTCAAGAAGTGGGTTAGAACAACTAAAACCCATCTCATTAGCAAAACGGGTCGCACCTTCGCCGACCAAAATTTCGTGATTCAGCTCTTCCATCACTTTTCTTGCGACACGGGTGATATGGAAATGATCTTTAACTGCACCCACCGCACCAGTTCGCAATGAGTCACCATCCATCACCGCGCCATCAAATTCCATATCACCAAGAAGATTCGGCCATCCGCCATAGCCAACGCTACGAATACTCGGTTCCGCTTCTACTTTCTCTATGCCATGGATAATGGCGTCCAAACCGTTATCCCCGTTATCTAGCATCCTTGCGGTATCGTCAATGCCAGGCCAAGCTTCTGAATTTGAGAGAACAATCATTATTTACTATCCATTTTTTCTAAAAATCTAGCGATACGCGGGTCTTTCTTTCCACCTTCTTCTGAAAAGAAATCATTTTTGTCCAAATCAACTCGAACCTTCCCTTCGTCTAAAAAAACAATTCGATTGGAGATTTTCTTTGCAAATGCGATTTCATGCGTGACGAAAATTAGGGTTGTGCCCGTCCTGGCAAGCTCCGCCAACACATCTAACACCTCAGAGGTCATCTCAGGGTCAAGCGCACTCGTGACTTCATCTAATAAAAGATATTCTGGCTCCATCGCCAGAGCGCGGCAGATACCGATGCGTTGCTTTTGGCCACCAGACAACTGGGCCGGATAAGCATTCATTTTGTCTGCGAGATCCACTGTGTTTAATAGCTCCATCGCTTTGCTCGTCGCTTCTTCTTTTGTGCGCCCCAAAACCTCTATCGGCGCAAGGGTAATATTGTCTAAAATCGTCAAATGAGGGTATAAATTGAAATGCTGGAATATCGTAGACACATTTTTCCGTATCTCCGCCAATTCTGCTTTCTTGCTCACCTCTAGGCCATCCACCGTGATGCTACCCGCCTGAATTTTTTCTAATCCATTGATACAACGGATCAACGTGGACTTGCCAGAACCACTCGCACCAAGAATGGAGATGACATCCCCTTTATTGATGATCAGTGACACGCCTTTCAGAATATGAAGTTCACCAAAGCGTTTTTCTACATTGTTAATTTTAATCATGATAAGCCTTTAAATATTTTCCCAATGCTGATGTTGCTTCAGCTTATTTTCAACACGCTTGCCTGCTTTTGCTAACAGCCATGACAGCACAAAGTAAGTTGCACCAATAATTGGCCAAACCGCAAAAGGCTGCCATGTACGTTGGTTCAATATTTGTCCCACTTTGGTAATATCCATCACCCCGATGACCGAAACCAATGACGTAACTTGTAGCTGGTTAACCGCTAAGCCAATCAAAGGTGCGATGGCAACCAGCAGCGCTTGAGGAGTAATAATTTTGGTCAAAATTTTCAACTCAGAAAGCCCAAAACTTTGCGCCGATTCAATTTGGCCTTTATCGATAGAGGAAATGGCCGAGACAACAATGACAGACACAAACGCTGCGGTATTCCCCGTCAGCGTAATCATTGCCGCTTCCGTTGCTGTTAAGTTCACCCCTAAGAAAATAGGTAGACCAAAGTAAATCAAAAAGAGTTGAACCAAAACGGGTGAGTTTTTAAGGAATTCACCAACAAACGTCGACGTCGCACCAAGAATAGGAAGACGATAGTGACGGGTCAGGGCCAACACAATTCCAAAAACAGACCCAAATAGACTCGAAACAACAAACACATATAACGATATGGAAATGCCACTGAGCAGCACAATCAAGTCATAGGGAACAAATTCGTGATTCGACATATCTATTCTCCAACCGTAAATTGTTGATTGAGCTTCTTATGAATACCCGAAATGATGAGCGACAACGCATAGGTCAACACACAATAAAACAGCAACAAAAAGAAATAGACTTCAAACGGTCTGAATGTTTCCGCCGCAATTATTTTTGCGGTACCCGTCAATTCATTCAACGTCACTGTCGATAAAATCGATGTGGTTAATATTAAATTAATGAAAACAGAACCGATTGGTCGGATAGAGGTTCTTAAGGCGATAGGCAAAATAATCTTGCTGTATATCTTTTTCTTTGCGATCCCAAACGACTGAGCCGCCTCAATGATACCCATATCCACTTGCTGAACGCTGGCCCTAAGAATATCGGCGCAATACGCTCCAACCGCTATCGATAGCGCAAGAATACCCGTGGTATAAGGGTCGATGAAAATCCCTAACTCTGGTAACCCATAGAAAATAAAGAAGACTTGTACAATAAAAGGAATATTTCGAAAACATTCGATATACCCATAACCAAACTTACTCAATGCTTTGTTCTGACTGACACACGCAAACATAATACTTAGGCCGACAATAAAGCTGCCCATAATAGAAACCACACTCACCACGGCGGTAATAGCGAACCCATCAATAAAAACATCGATATATTTAACGATAATACTGATATCAAACATGTGGTATCCATCCTCAATTGAAATCGGTTTCACTATACTCATAAAAACCTCATATCAGCAATAATTTATTTCTCCTTACGTCGTCGCTGTAGCATTATTTGTGCAAAATACACCCTACTTTTTCATTTGATATGTCATAAAAAGAGCAAAACACAGCGCAATCATCACCTATAAAAATGAAGTAGACGGACGGTTTTATTAAACATTGCCATTAACTTAAATAAAGATGAATACACCGGTGAAGTAGAATGCGTTTTCTCTAACGAGGACAGGCACCTTATGAAACAAACTTTCAATTTACACTAAATCTTCTAATGCCTCGTAAAACAATGTATTGCATGGGTGCCATAACGATTATCCCGCTATATTGGGTTAAACACCTTACATGGGATCCGCTATGACCACCGCCAGAAACCAACAAGTCTGTATAGAAGCCACGCCTTATTATCACTGCGTATCTCGGTGTGTTCGACGCTCCTTTCTGTGTGGGTATGATGCATTTTCAAATAGAAGCTATGAGCATAGAAGAGCGTGGATAGAAGCTCGCATCAAAGCGCTTGGCGCTATCTATTGTATTGATATCTGCGCCTATGCGGTAATGAGCAACCATTATCATTTGGTTGTCCATATTAATAAAGGCAAGCTCGACTCGCTGACCGATTTGGAAGTCATTCAACGTTGGGCCCTACTGCACGCAAAACCTGTCATCATCCAGCGATTTTTGGCCAATCAGTTAAGAAGTAAAGCTGAGATTAGGGTTGCTCTCAATATTATCGAACAGTGGCGTGAGCGTTTGTATAGCCTGAGTTGGTTTATGCGTGAATTGAATTTTGAAATAGCGTTAAAGGCCAATAAAGAAGACAACTGTAAAGGGCATTTCTGGGAAAGTAGATACAAAAGTCAGGCTTTACTTGACGAAAATGCATTACTTGCGGCTATGGCGTATACCGACCTTAATCCCGTTCGTGCGGGTATCGCTAAAACGCCAGAATCCTCGGAATACACTTCCATCAAAGACCGTATAAATACGCTCGATAATCAACAAACAACCGCATCTAATTTGTTCCCTTTTATTGGAAACCCAACCAATGAGATACACTCTGGTATACCGTTTAGATTGATGGACTATATAGAATTGGTGGACTGGTCAGGAAAAGCCCTGAGGGACGGCAAGGCAAGCGTAAATAACCAATCACCACCTATCCTAGAAAGGCTTAAACTGACGCGGAAAGAATGGCTGACAGTCTGTACTCAGTTGGAACGAAAACGTGCTCTGTTAGTCGGTGGCAAAACGAGTATTTACTCTGCTTTATCTCAATTGCAACGAAGTCGGATACGAGGGTGTCAACTAAACTAGTCCAATATCTCAAATTTTCACTTCTATTAAAACAGACAAGACGAATTGTCGCATTTCAGACCCTGTCATATTCAATTAGTGACTAAAATCAGATTGAGATCTTAGGTACGCGAATTCACTTCTAAAAACTCACATCAAAACTAACCAATTTAACTACAATGTGGGAGTTTGGGAATCTGTTTCTTTCCCTTTTTATGGTGCCTGTCCCTGAAGTATCCTCCTGAAGTATCCTGCTGAAGTATCCCCTGAAGTATCCATCAGTGTTGTTAAAGGCTTATCCAAATGGTGGTGGTACAGATATTTCTTTTGTGGGGCAATGCCATGCCAAACCTTCACTGTTAGTTTTTGGAAGTTAAACGTGTACAAGTAGCATGCTAGAAGTAGTCTTAGGTTTAAAGTTAAATTTTTCAGACGATATCAGAATACCCATTACAACCAAACAGAACATATCAAGCGCCTTTGTAATGGGTATTATATAATCAATCTTGTCTCCACCTTTGAACGATTCACCAAGATAAATGAATCGCCACTTCAATAATCCCAATATCAGTCCATGAATAAACTGTGACAAATTGATGATACGAACCACGCAACTCACCTCACCATGCTTTCTACTTGGTTTTTATAGCGACTGATATTTTAACATTATTATGGCACCTACTATTATAATGTTATTCTTATTGACAAATTAAACATTAAATTACTTTTAAAGCTCATAATTGATCAAGATCCAATTATTTCAATTAAATATAAATATTCATTATATTGATATTGTGATATCTATTCCATAAGTGTATCTTACCCATTAGTCACCGAATCAACCCTAACTCATTATTATAAATGAACTAAATAGAGTAAAATGTCATAGTTGGTACATTTTCCAAATGCCGCATCACCCAAATTATAAAAATTTTATTTAAATTTTTTGTAGCTCATACGAAAGCATATAAAGATAGATCACTTTTTATAATTTGTATTTTATGGCTTTCAAGTTGCAATGACTTTCCACTTAAGGACGAAATGATGTTTAAAATGAAATATGTTTTAGTTGCTTTTTTAGCTGTTTTTCTGGTTGCTTGTAAAAGTACACCTCAAGAAGCTGTAAGTCTGGATACCAACTTCTTTTCAAATGATGAGTTAACCGTTGGTGTTATTTACATACCACCTCAAGAAAAAGCAACAACATATATATATGGGGCATCTTGCTTACTTTGTTACGGTGTTGCGTCTGCATTAACCGAAGAACTAGACGACCATTTAGAATCAACAATCTCTACAACCGAACTAGAAAGCATAAAATCAATCGTATTGTCGGAGTACTCAGAGTTTTCACATACGGTAGAGCTGAGCACATTACCAATATCCATTAAAGATCTGCCTGATTTCAAAGATGAATTAGGGTTTGCACCAAAGGATTTTAGGTCACTTAAAGAAAGCCTAAATATTGATCTGCTAGTTGTACTCAACATCCCAAGACACGGTGCTATCCGTAGTTTTAATAACTACTTTCCTGTCAGTGATCCAAAGGGTTATATTGCCGGATTAATCTACTCGGTAGATCTAAATACTAACTCTTATGTTCAGTATCTCGACTTCACAAAATCCGTTCAGCCGCTAGGCGATTGGGATGAACCGTCAGATTTTCCAAGTGTTACAACGTCATATTACCAAACAGTAGAAAATATCAAGCAGAAGATTAAAGACGCCATATAAGTGAACATAAAAAAAGAAACAGCTCAAATGAAAGTACTCACGCTTTTCCTGCTCCTCACAATGCTTGGTTGTTCCAGTTCCGTTGAAATCGAGGACTACACTAAATACGTCAATAATATGGATAATGGATACATAGAAGCGAGTCATTTCAGATTCGCATTTGACGGCTATGCTCCTATTGACTTACATGGCGACTATTCGCGTGACGATTCGGTTCATATCGAGCCAATTATGTACAGCGGTGAGGCTGGGTTAGTTGGCGTTCTCGCCCAAATTGGAGCCTACAAATCTGTTATTGACGTTCAAAGAGACCAAAAACGACTAGAGGCAAAAAAAATATCTGATGAAGCCATATCGCCGTTAGTCGAGCTGGTAAAGCACTTTTCAACTGAAGATCTTGTTGGAAAGTATAGGTCAATGATGGTAGATGCAGACGTCGTTCGCCACCAAGACATTCTTTTTATAAAACCCGTATTCTACAGCAATAAAGAAATGACGCGCTTTTTCCTTATTAGCATAGTTGAACTAAAAACAAAGAACACAAGCCAACCAAAGTATAGAAATTTAATAGAAGTGCATAGTCATATCTTATCCGAGGCAGACTTAGTAGAAATCAAAAGTGGAAATATAGAAGTATTGGTAAGAAATCTATCCTCACTAATTCAACAAACACTATATATAGCAAAGCGAGAACTGTCGGGCCAATACACCATTATCAATCCCAAGAAAGAGACATTCATAATGGATAAGAAAGTTGTTAGAGGAGCAATGATAGAGAGTCGTTGTAAGTATAACGTTATTCAGGACCTTCATTATTGGTTTATTTCGTATCCTTCTAATAACGATATCGATAAATGCCGTGATTAAGGCACATCATTAACTGAGATTGAAGCCACTTTTCTTTCGAATAATTGCTTTGGGGTAAAAACTGTCATTGCTTAATGAACGAATGGAAATAAAATCATCTGAACCAATAGGCAGTTACTTCAAAAACATTTTTTAAGGTGCGTGTCCTTGTGATTTATTGTGATTTCATTTTTGTATTTTTAACAAAAAGCACTACAGCAATATATTCTTAAAACCATTATAGAAATAATTATTGCTTAAAAATTAATTTTCTTAAAGCTCCATTTTAAATCTACACATATCACATCACTCAGGTGTTAAAGTAAAATTATTGATTTAGACCAAGGTTACCGCATTAACACGTTGATATTACGAATTAATATAATCATCATGAAAATGATAGAAAACGTCAGTACAAATTTTCGTTGAAAAATTTTATACTTACAAAGTTCAAATATTTCAATTAAAAAATAACCATTAAATAAGGATATACAGTGAAATTAGTCAACAAAATGCTAGGAATAATGTTAATTTCTATCGTTTTTATTAGCGGGTGTTCTTCTAATTCTGGCCCAAGAATCAAAGCAGCAACATTAACGAAAGGAGTAACTTACAAAATAGAGAGTTTTGAAGTCGATCTTGCTTATCGGATTTATATGGAAAAATATCTCGATGAAGAAAGAACCACACAGGTAATGAGGAAACAGTTCGAAACCACATTGCAACAGGCAAATTTGTTAGCATCCGATACATCTAATAATGTGTTACCTATAAATGTTTATTTTGACTATCGGAGAGTCTTTGCCGGAGAAGATACTCCATTCCCTTCTGATGTAGTTTCATCCCCTAATTTCATGTATCAGATAACCACATTCGAACAAAGTGAAGTGATGTATATCATTAACTCTTCTAAACAGATATCACTGTCCTCAGTAGGTGCGTTTTTGGATCTGTTTACTAAAGATACTAACGTTTCTCGCGATGCTTTATTTTCAATTTCCGCAGCACACCTAGCCGCTGAAAAACTAATTAGTGTTACCCCTGGCATCGAATTTAAAGAAATGAGTGATGAAATTTACCCAGAAGTTGCTCAGTACATGAAATCTGTATTCGAAGAATACAATCATCTTATTACCTCTGGACTACATACTGATTATATCCCAAAAAGCATTGCACAAGATTATATAGCTCGATTGAAAAGCGATAACTTTGAAACTAGAAAATCGGCTTATAAAGAACTTCAAAAGCAATGGAATAACCAAGACGAAATATATCAATATTTGGAAAGCCAGTTGCTGTCTATTTACATGTCTGACTTAACAGAGCAACAAGTTGACGAGGTTGAGTATCAACTAGAAACTATTGCTATGTCAGGGCTAATCAACTATCAAGACACCCTCAAAAAAATATCGACACAAGCGAAATCAGAATCTCTGAAAGAAATGGCGTGGAGTAACCTAGAAGTACTTCAATCTAGAAAAATTAGGGCGAATAATGTGCATAAGCCACTACCTACTGAAATCGTTCTCGATTGGAAAGAGCATCAGCTTTTCAATATGATTATGTCAAACGATATATACTTGCAAAAAACAGCCGTTCAAAGGATATATAGAGAGTTTCCGAAAAATGAGATATTACTCGATGCATTAAGCCTCTCTTTAGATGAAGCATCAAGCAGGAGCTACTATAAAACTCAAAAACGTAGGGATTATCACGCTTGGTTATGTCGAGTACTCGGTATGTCAGAAAACCAAAAATACAAAGCAAAACTCGACTATACGGCAATCAATGCCAACTGGGAAAAAGTTCGTAAATACGCAATGAAATATGCTGCAAAACTGGAATAACATCTGACAGAATCAACGTGATCATTTATGAGAGTACTAATCGATTAGATAGTGCTCCTTTCTTGTACTGTTATAAGATTAACTCTTTTAATTACCAACCTAAAACGATTGTAACTTTCCGCTAATTGGAACATTTAATGATGATTCCACCAGACGCTTGAATAATGCTAGCGAGGACAGCTACCTGTCCTCGTTACTTAAAATTGCAGATAAGAAAAGAGCAGTTACTGGTTTGCACATACCTCTTGTCTACCTTTGGTATAGTAACACTGCAGCGTAAACGTAGATGCATTTTTTAACATAATACTATGTAACATTATTGGTTCAAATTCAGTGTCGGCATAGAACGCAGCAGCTTTTAACGCCGTTCTTTTATTAAACACATCATTTGCCCACAAGTTCTTATTTAGAATCATACAAGAAGATGGTTTAGGCGTGCCCTTACATGCTTCTATTGATCTTTCATAAATAACTAATTGGTGTAAGCAATTATCTAAGATTTCACCTTCTTTCATTACTGATTTACAATACAAATTTTTATCGTCACCAGATTTAAAAGATGAAAACTGGTCTGAATAATTGAGCATTGAAGAACTGACACAACCCAATAATAAACTTGATAATACACCTAAAACCACTATTTTTGTCACATTACTCTCCTCATTGGCATACAAGAAATCGAACTCATTTTTCTCTTAAATTTTTGATGTATTTCAACTCATCAAGAGCAATTTTATCTAAAGAATCAATTTCCAGTGCCTTCTGATATTTTTTAGATGCTTTATCTAACTCTCCCATCTCAATTAATACATATCCAGACCCTCTTAATGCTCTAGCATATTCACTCTCTGCTTTGTTTTCTGGCGCATATAGTTGAGCGTTTATTTCAGCCTTTTCATAAGTTGATAATGCTTTGTGCCACTGCTTTTTAGACTGGTACACATTTGCTAACTCAGATAACAACTTTGAGTTTACCGGCGATATGTTTAATCCTGTTTGTAAAAACTGCTCAGATTCTTGTATATTTTTAAGTTCAAACTGCACATAACCCGCTAAGAAATAAGTATTCGAGCAAACACTGTCGACAACTTGAATCTTTTTATTCTGTGTTGATAACGTCTCTTGATAATACTTCTTCTCTTTATCACTTCTGGCGCTCAATACGTTGTCGCCCTTAGAAACGACTTCTGAAGAGCAATACTCCAAAAGTGGCAAAATAAAGTTATCCCAAGCTAATTTAGGTTGATTGATTTCAATAGACAAATCAGCCTTAGCTAATAAATCTTCAGGTGAATCATCTTCAATTTTTTGTACAGTTTTGCTCGAGCACCCCACTATGGCGAGAACTAACATTATTGCGAAGTATTTAAATTTATTTTCTTTCCTAACTACCATTAAAACATTTCCTCAAAAATAATTAATTATACAAATAGAGTTACGTTACAGCCTGCTAATTGCACATAAAGGATGCTTATATTCTTGCGATATACGTCAAACCTAGATGGCCTATTAGCTCATCGCCACATCCCGAACTTACGATAATTAAATTGGCCCAAACCTCTAGCATCAGAGGTGTTTAATTTAAATATAACTCTAGATTCGCCCTATTAACAAAATCGATTTTGGCCATGAATCATAAAAATAACCACCCCTCACCACCAAAAAAGAATGCATTAAGAGCAATTGACACACTACAGTCTTCATCACATATAAATTATTGAATGTAATTTAATTAGAAACAATCAATTACGAGCTATTAAAGAAATTAGATGAACTAGCTTAACCTTCAACCAAAATTTGGTATTTGGAAGTTCACCTCACACAAACTGTCACCAATTAACTGATTTCAGGTCATTATCCATAGCCATTACGCTTTTACACCTTATACTTATGGAATAAATATCACAATTTAATAATAAGAGATTCAGTAATTTATTCTCAAAAATCAGATTTATGTCAATTATTGAGCTTCTTAATACATTATTGATGTTTTTGTAAATAAAGATATCTGGCCTTATAATGTGTATACAAATCATTCACTTCGATTTTCATCATGTAAAACCAACACATTAAGGCACGCATGAATTATTGTTTGCAAACTAAAACTTTGTTTTGTTGCGAGTTCATGGAACATTAATTTTGACCAAATTAGTAACCTTCTTAAGGTGCCTTAAGTTGCTTTCTTTTGGCTTTATTCATTGTATTTATTTTACCTTTCTTATCGTACGTGCCCATACATTTGATAACTGAGTTCATCGATATCGTCTTTTTTTCTAAAACCACAACCGATTTTTCAGACATAAAAAATCGACCACAACGATTGTCGTGGTCGATAATAAAACGTCTATTTCGTTCATGGATGCATAAGCTTTGAGCTTCGATTATGCCAAGGCGAATCGCACCGCTGCTCGAGCATGGATTTCAGTGGTATCATATAGAGGTACATCCGTATCCGCTTGTTTCACTAGCAATGCGATTTCAGTACAACCAAGAATAACAGCTTGAGCACCCTGCGCCTGAAGGTCACCAATGATTGTCAGGTAAGTCTCTCTAGAGTGATCTTTGATTTGTCCTAGGCAAAGCTCATTATAGATAACCTCATGAACCGTATTCGCCTGGTCTGGCTTTGGAATATCGACGCCAATAGAATAGGAATCTATTAGGCGGGATTTATAGAAATCTTGCTCCATCGTAAACTTGGTCCCTAACAGCCCTACTTGACTAACACCGTCATCGACAAGTTGTTGAGCTGTAGCATCGGCAATATGTAATAGTGGAATGGAGACTGCCGATTGAACCTTGTCGGCGACTTTATGCATAGTGTTGGTGCAGATCAAGAAAAAGTCCGCACCTGCGGCTTGCAATGATTGCGCCGCCGCTGACAGTATATCTGCCGTTTTATCCCATTCCCCTTGATGCTGAAGTGTTTCTATTTCAGCGAAATCGACGCTGTACAACACTAACTTTGCAGAGTGAAGTCCCCCGAGCTGCTCTTTCACGCCGCGATTGATAGCGGAGTAATAGCTTGCCGTTGACTCCCAACTCATACCACCTATCAAGCCTACTGTTTTCATTACCATTCCCACGTTTAATTTCAACTAAGAAAGATTAGCGTAAAGTTATCCAAAAATGAATTTAGTTTGGCATTAGAAACAAAAAAACGAGTCGCAATGACTCGTTTTTTACATTTAAGCGCTCAGAACTACTAGCCTTGTGATGCTAGCTCATCCTTTTTCTCTACGGTGTCATCAACCGCTTTTACGAGAAGTAAGCCTACACCCATAACAATCGACCCACAAAGAACGAAGATGAAACGCCCCCATAACGGGTTGGGTAATACGAACATACACATAACGCCAACACCCGCTATCGCGATAAGTGTACCAAGCATGCGACGCTGTTTATTATCTAGCGCTTTCTGCGCATCCGATTCTGACACTAATGGCGTAGCCAAATTGTCAAAGAACTTATCTACATCCTTCTGACGTTCTTCAGATAGCGGTTTGTAGAACAGAGTCGACATTACAAAGAACCCACCCGTAAAGACAACGTGGGATAGTAAGCCAAGGGCTACTTTAATATCTGACCACTCTCTACTTGTTAACTCATTGAGGCCAAACCAGCCTTCTACCATATCTGCAGTCACAACAAAACCGACTGCATATGAGACTATACCACCCACAATGAGTGTGCCCCAGCCTGCCCAATCTGGTGTTTTCTTAATAAAGAAACCACAAAATGCAGGAATAGTCATTGGGAATCCAATTAACGCACCTACGTACATCATCGTATCAAAAAGACTTAACCCTTTGAGTGAATTGATGAACAGCGCTACCAAGATAATGGCGATACCGAAAAATGTAGATGTGAGTTTAGATACAAAGACTAGTTCTTTCTCCGTTGAATTAGGACGAAGTATTGGTTCGTAAAAATTCTTAACAAAGATACCTGAATTACGGTTAAGCCCAGAATCCATTGAAGACATCGTAGCCGCAAACATCGCCGCGATAAGCAACCCTACCATACCTGCTGGCATATATTCTTCAACAAAATATAGATAAGCGAAGTCTGCTGCCTTACTACCTTGTTCAGGATAAATCGCTGCTAAATCAACACCCTGACCCGCGATAAACCAGCTAGGCATAAACCAAATCATTGGGCCAAGAGTCATTAATACGCACGCTAGCAATGCCGCTTTTTTGGCATTTTTTGAATCTTTCGCAGCGAGATAGCGGTAAGAGTTCAACATATTGTTTGTAATACTGAATTGCTTTAGGAATATAAATACTGCCCAAATACCAAATATGCCAACATAGTTTAGGTTATTACCTGAAACAAACGATGCGCCTTCATCAATCGGGAAATTACTAACGATTTCGCCAACGCCACCACCCTGAACAATCGCAACAACCGCACACGTTACGGTCACCGACATGATGATAACCATCTGCATAAAATCTGACGCGATAACAGCCCAAGAGCCACCTGTCACCGACATCACCAGAACTACCGCACCAGTTGCAATAATAGTTGTTTCCATATCAAAGCCAAAAATACCAGAAGCAATGATTGCAAGGGCGTTTAACCAGACACCAGCGGATACAACACTGTTTGGCATACTAGACCAAGTAAACACTTGTTCATTCACTTTACCAAAACGCATCCGAATGGCTTCAATAACAGTGACAACTCGCAACTGTCGAAACTTTGGAGCAAAGTATAGATAATTCATCAAATAACCAAATGCATTGGCTAAAAAGATAACCGCTACCGCAAACCCATCGTTATAGGCTTTACCAGCTGCGCCAGTGAACGTCCACGCGCTAAACTGGGTCATAAATGCGGTAGCACCAACCATCCACCACAGCATGTTGCCGCCACCACGAAAATAGTCGCTCGTTGTGCTAGTAAACGTACGGAACATCCATCCTATCGCGATTAAAAATAGAAAGTAGATGCCCACAATTAGAATATTCAGATCCATTCGCTAAGCCTTCATAAAAATAATTTCAGACGACAATATACCTTCTTATCTAGCCTTATTGTAGTACAATATACCCAATGCGTGATATAGATCAGTTAATTTACATGAGAAATAATCATACAAATAAACTAGACATGGTCATTAGAAAAACCAGTCAACCATACGCTATATAATTATATAACATACTATTATATAAGATAAAATACTGTATATTCGAACTCTATACCATTCATAATAATCAGAAATCCATCCATATTCTACGCAAAAATTGCACATTAACAGATGAAAATTTCGTCATTAAATCGTACATAAATACAATATAAATTGTCCATATTTCACAAAGTATGACACCTTTGTATTCGATACTGAAAAGAGTCGTTCTGTTCAAATTTGTAAAAAAAAACACCCATATCGCCTGTAAACAATATGGGTGTAAAAAGGACGGATCCTAAGAGAGAGGCTAACAACGAGAGTGGTGTTAGCATCGATAATCGCTAATACGTATAACTTTATTAATATTATTAGTAGGCGAGTTTATATACCTCGATAATCTCTTCTTTGGTAATTGGCTTAACACCTGCTATCGTTTTGGTTCCAGGTAATGCGAACATTCGAACAACATCGTCAGCCATTGTTTCAAAACTATCAGCAGGAATATTATCGTCAGAAAGCGTAATCAACATACCCGTACGCACCAACCACTCTCTTACTTTCACGGCAAGCAACTTAGCGGCAACGTTATCATCTGTTTCAACAACACCAAAACAACGACGAGCTAACTGTGCCCAACGCTCTGGACGTACACCCGCAAAAAACTCAAGGTAAGGAGGCACAATTACCGCCATGCCTCTTGCGTGACGCATATCAAAATGCGCAGAAAGTGGCATTTCAATTGAGTGCATTGGAATCGACCCTAAACGCCCCAAAGCTTGTAATCCAGACCAACCAAAAATTGAACACAACGCAAGTTCACCACGAACGTTCAGATCATTAGGGTCCTCAATTACTTTGTCGAAATTATCCATTAAGTTAAGGATCATAGCTTCCGTTTGTCTGTCAGCAAAGCCCGAGTCAGCATCACTTGAAAGGTAGTGTTCAATTAGGTGGGAAAAGATATCCACACAGCTTTCATTGGTAATAAAATCTGGCAATGAAGTGTATAATTCAGGGTCAATAATAGCCACTTTAGGGATGCGGTATTCCGAACGACTGAAACTCTTTTCTTTCGTTTCCCAATTACTTAACACGCCGCCAGCATTACATTCAGAACCGGACGCTGCCACAGTTGGAATGGAAATGATTGGGAATGCGCCTGTATATTCACGAGCAACGCGGTCACCAAGAACAACGTAATCCCAGCATGAGCCGCCAGAATAAGAAGTAGCCGCAATATATTTAGACCCATCAATAACAGAACCACCACCTAATGCGATAACTAAATCACATTGTTGTTCGATAAATAATCCAATCGCTTTATCAATAGTTTGAACACGAGGGTTCGGTTCTATCTCTGTAAAAATAACCACTTCAATGCCACAATCGGTCAACGATGAAACAACCTTATTGATAACAGGAGCAAACGTTTCATTAGCTTCATATGTTGCTAGAAATACTTTTTTTGCGCCTAGTGAAACCGCTACATTACCTACTTCGCTAATTTTTCCAGGCCCATAGGTTAACTTAGTTTGAAAATTCCACGCAAAATCTTGCATTACCTCTGTACTCCTAAAGATTATTGTCACCAAACACCTTAAAAAACCTTGTCGTATCAATAATGTCTTAAGGTGTTTTATAGATACTGCGAGAAGGAACGGCTTTCTGTTCTTTCTACGTTGTCACTCATGTCATTAACCAAATCAGCAACGACATAAGTAAGCATTAAAATCATAATGTACTACAAATGAAAAATATGGGATCTATATCAAAAATTCACTAAATGTATTACAAAATACAAAATATTCAGACTCAGAATCATAACTAATAAACTATATTAATTTATTTTTATTTCATAAATACTCTAAAAATACATATAGTTAAGTATGATATTATTTACCCTTCACTAGATGTTCAATTATGATAAAGCCTTAATCACCGAAGATTTCATGATTTCCATTAGCTCTATTTGTAGTATTAATTATCAAAAAGGAGAATTGAATTAATGATGATTAGACTTTTGGCGCCTAAAAAGTAAGATCGACAAAGTAACTGTCAATAAGTAAGGATACTCCTTTTAAGAGTTTGTAGATCTCTTGAACGGATTGTGGCATTAATATCAACGTTAACTAATTAATGTCATCAATGACGTTGATGAACGACTATAGGTAGTCAGATTTTATTTAGCTTGATAAGTAAGGTAAATCGCAATGAATATAAAAGCTGTTCTTTTTGATATGGACGGGCTTATTTTTGACACTGAACGTTTATACAAAACGAGTTGGCAAGAGGCCGCTAAAGACCAAGGGTTAGAAATTAGCGATGAGTTCTATGGACATTTTATTGGTGTACAAGATCCAGAATGTGAAGAGTTATTGACCCATAAATTCTCGCATTCTCTTGATCTAACTAGATATCGACATATTCGAGATCAACACATTCACAAAGCAAAAAAACAAGGTCTACGTTATAAAACTGGTTTCCATACCCTGTTTAAAATGTTGCAAGGAAAAGGCATTTTGTGTGCACTCGTCACCTCTTCACATAGACCCGAAGTGTATGATAATTTCGCTCATTCTAATTATCTAGATCTATTTTCAACCATCGTTACTGCAGAAGATGTAGAGAAAGGTAAACCGGATCCTGAATGTTACTTACTCGCTTGCAAGATACTTAACATTCAACCAATGTATGCATTGATATTAGAAGACTCAAATAATGGCATGAAAGCAGGTATAGATGCAGGGTGCCAGACGGTGATGATCCCAGACTTACTTCCTCCTCGAAACGACATCGAGGCAAAGGCCAACCATGTTTTTTCCACTTTAGAGGATGTCATTTCTCTTCTATCATAGTTAAGATATTACATCGCTCGATTTCAAGTTATTGAGTATCAAGGTTGAAATATTTCACCTGATTCAACGGTTACATATACTTTATTCTCTCTTTTTGTACCGCCACAATAAACAAAGTAGACCGGTTCAATATCAAACGTTCGCGATAGAACCCATCCGTCCATCAACTCAAAGTCTTCGTACCGGCATGTTCCGTCTTCGATAAGTTTACGTGTTGCAATAACAAACTGATCTTGATAGGTCATAAAATCATCCGATTTATTCACTAACTTCAGCATGTTTTTTCTAACCTCTCTTTCGGTAATAATGGGTTTGTTGTGAGAAATAAAATCCATATGGACCCAATCCGCAACATCATTACCACTCTGATGGATTTCATATTCAGAAATCCGTACCCAATCGTCTTTTATCTCGAGAGCTTTCAGTGATTTACCTTTACGCAATACCGACCGAATAGACGCGCCTTTTCTGGGGTATGACCTAACGTTAAGCTTATTGGTATCAACAAAATAGTCCATATTCACTTTTACAACCGTTTTAACCTCCATTTCTGGTTCTTCTACCTCCGTAGCAACCTCATCAGGCACAATCAACCCAGAGTCATCATTCATCATGAAAAAATAGTAATACGCTCCCCCTCCCGCCCCTGCTAAAAGTAGAAGTACTACAATAATAATCACAATTTTCTTCATAAATTACGCCTATTTATACCCACACTTGAGCTTTCGTTTATAACAGATAATTGTTCATTCAAATCACGAGTCCATCTATTTATTTCGGCCACATTTCAAATTACTTTAGTCGGCTAAGATTAGCAAATTAGGCTACCTAGCTTGCTACGTTGTTTAGTATTCAACGCTTTTGCTTTGTATTTCCATTTAGTAGCCGTTTAGCCTACTTCTAATAAAACTATCATTAACGTGAACTAGGCTATAAAGTCTCTTAACTAATTTCGACCAAGTTCAATTAGAATGACTACCATTAAGTTTCATTATCGCCACAACATGCAACCCACTAAATCACATAGATTTTCTATGATTGAGTACGGACATACATATGAGTGCAAAAATAAAATTACTTAGCTTTATTGGTATCCTGTTCACCTTCGCCATTCTTTTAGTCACTGCGGTGAGCTTTTTCAATTTCAAATCTACATCTGTTAGCGGCTATACCCATTCACTTGAAAGACAGTCTTTTTTGATAAGCAACGCTCTTGACGAAAAAATGCAACGCTATTTTGACAGCCTCAATTTGATGAGTGCGAGTTTGAGTATCGATGACCAAGGCAACATTGATGTTGAGAGCGTAACAAAAACACTCAAAACCATCGAAAATGACCTAGGCGTTCTTGCCTCCTATGTTGGTCTCAAAAGCGGTATTACCTACCTACCGAAAGGGGAGATACCTAACTTTAATGCAAAATCATTGGGTAGGGAGTGGTATGAAAGAATATTCGCGGGTGAAAGGAATATAATAACCACACCTTATACTAGTAGCACTGGAAACTTGGTTATGGCACTGGCTGTTCCAGTGATAAGAAGCGACAAGGTCGTCGCGACTCTCTCTGTCAATCTTCCTGTCGATGGCATCACTCAGTTTATAGAGCATTTATCACACGATAATCAACTTTTTGTGAGTCGATCTGATGGTTTTATACTCGCAGCAAAGTACCCCGATTATATTGGTAAAAACCTATTCGAGATGCACCCATCATATAAGGAATACAAAGATAAAACCGGAAGCAGCCATTCTTATCAATTTGAAGGTCAGGATTATTTTGTCGTTAACGCTGTCGCGCAGTCGCTAGGTTGGAGTATATGGGCATGGGATACCAGCAGCAATATCAATGCCGCTTCCAACGACAACCTAGTACAAAGCACCTCGATTGCGATAATTCTCGTGCTTATTTCGTTGGTCGTAGTATATCTACTCATCACAAAATTGATGTATGTCCCAATTGGCGGAGAACCAAAAGAGATCGAGGATTTGGTCCATAAGGTCGCCAATGGTGATCTATCTTTACAGCATACTACTACAGGTACCGAATCCGGTGTTTATGCTGCAACCTTGTATATGACCAGTAATTTGAGATCTATTATTCAAAATATTAATCATGCAGCGGAAGAGCTTAATACTTCATCTGTTAAAATGTCCTCTTCAGCTAAAGAAGTAAACCTGAGCTCTGAACAGCAAATGATGCAGTTAGAACAAGCATCGACAGCGATGAACCAGATGACAGTCACTGTAGATGAAGTGGCAAGAAACGCATTACAAGCCTCTAGTGCTGCGCAAGAAGCTAACGATTACTCTGACCGAGGAATATCCGTTGTCACTGAGATGAATCAGAATATTAACAAACTCGTTCAAGGAATAGAAAAAGTCGTTGTTGTCACCAACAAACTTGAACAGGAAACGCAGAGTATTGGCCACATTTTGGAGGTAATCAGTAGTATATCAGAGCAGACCAACTTACTTGCGCTGAATGCGGCTATCGAGGCCGCTCGGGCAGGTGAACACGGTAGAGGCTTTGCCGTCGTTGCTGACGAAGTTCGTAATCTCGCCAATAGAACCAAAGAAAGCACCAGTGAAATACAAGAAATGATCACCAAACTTCAGGTAGAGGCTAAACAGTCTGTTGAGTTAATGGAAGTGAATGTTCATGATGCTCAATCTACATCTGAGAAATCAGATAGCGCTAATGATGCACTTCAAGCTATCCGCGATTCTGTATCGGTTATTCTGGATATGAACAATCAAATAGCCACTGCCGCAGAAGAGCAAACACACGTCGCAGCAGAGATTAACGTTAACGTAGTAGAAATCAATGATATTGCAAAGAGCACCTTTGACCGTTCCAAGAATAATACACGAATGGCCAACCAGCTTACGGATATTGCGTCTTCTCTCAATCAATCCGTCGATAGCTTTAAGCTCTAGTTGTTAAGTTTTTATTCTTTAACTCTCTTTAGCAACCAGCAGCCATCATAAATAAACATCCCACCTTCAGAACCGGTGGGATGGTTACTTCTCGATTCAGAGCAAGTCTACCGCCCGCTTAAGCAAAAACAGCCATCAACTCACGATACTTCCAGCATCTTCTTATACCTAAGTTACTGGCTTCGACTTATTCGGTACAACCTGCCAAAACAACTTTTTTGGTTTCGATAGATTCGCTTTAGTTGAGCCAGCAACAATTCAGCCGTTGCAACAGAATCTATTAACGCCCCATGAGCGTTGTACTCAGGTAAACCATATCTGTACCTCGTAGAGGATAATCTTAGATCCAGCTCCATTGAACGATCAGAAAGCTTACTTAAATGTTTCTCTAACCCGAGCGTGTCTAACCATAATAAGGGAACAGGTTTAAGTTGATATCTATTTGAAAGGTAGCGATTAAAAAAATTTCTTTCTATCACACAACCATGCGCCACAATTACTTTACCAACAGATTGAGAAAAAAACGCCATCATTGCTTCGTCGAGTGTAATGCCTTTCATTAACATTTCTGGCGTAATGTGATTAATTACCGCTGTCTTAGCTCGAATATCTGCATCTTCATTAATCATTAACTCAACACAACTCGACATATCAATTTTCTGATCACGAATAGTGACCCATCCTAAACTCAAAATTTTGTCTTCCATTGGATCCAAACCCGTTGTTTCAAGATCTAAGCAAATATATTCCTGTCGACAAGCGTCTTCATGTAAATCTGGATAATTTTCCAATAAATTTTGTTTGATGAATCCGGGTATCAAGCGACTATCAACGGTCTTGGCTCTCTCTCGATCGAGTTTCTTCAATGGATGAAAATAATGAAACAATGCCATATCAAAGGTTACCAAAACGAAGTTTTGCAGATTCTTGTAGTTCCGAAATAATACGGAATGCATCTTTTAAATGTTTACGCTCAAAACTTCCGAATAGATCTGGACTGATATGGTTATCGGGCTCGGCTCCATTTTTAAGCGCGTTGAGTTGATGGCTAAATCGGTACTGTGAAATAAACTGGTAGGCACCAATGATGTTCTTATAAGCATTATCTGAAAGTACCTCTTGTTTGTTTGCATATAGGAAGCGCTCTTCTGTCCCAGTTAACTCACTCTTAACAGAGAGACCGTAAATTCGAGCCAAGTCAATAATTAAGTTAAGTGCGTATTTCTTAATGTTCAGCGTTTTTTTATTATTACCACCTTTATCAAGCACAAGACTGTTAAAGATGCCTAACGGCGGATGAACGCTGGTAGCGTCACGAACCAGCATGCCCAAGAATTCTCTATTTGAAGCGATTTTATTGTGCATACATGATCGTAATTGATCGACATAGTCTACGTCACCGTACACTGCTCGGATCTCCAAAAACACACTGATATTAAGCAAACGTTCATACTCTGGATTGTCTACCCATTTCTTATAATACTCTTTCCATACTGTTATCGGTTGGCACCATTTTCTATTCGCTGCCATAAACTTTCCAGGGCACAAAGGATAAGCACATGCAGCAAGTCCATTACATACATACATAGCAAAGTGATGAAAGTAGAGCCTGTCTGATTCGGACGCATTTTCCTCTAACACGAGCGCGCTATCTTGGTCTGAAAGCATATGTACTTCATTTCTGGCATGTGACCCCGCGACCAACCATGCAAAATTGCATGGCGGTGCGCCAAACTGCTCAATCGCTATCTGTATAAGTCTTCTAGTACATGCGTCCATAATCATAGTCATCACTTTGCCTATAATTTCAACGGAGACTTTTCCCTCTACCAGCGCTTCAAATATTGCTTGTCGTTCGGGGTTTAATTTAGCCAATGCAGTGACATTTTCTGAATATTTGATTTTTTCGATAAGAAATATTGCTTGAACTCGATGATTCTGTACCAAATGTGACGTAGTCAGAAGACCAACAATTCTTCCGTCATCAACCACGGGAAGATTACGAATGTTGAACTGCATCATTACGGAGGCGGCGTGCAATACTAGATCGGTGGGTTTTACCGTAAGCGGTGATAAGGTCATGACATCTGATATAGGCCGAGAGATCGGTACCCCGTGAGCAATCACTCTTTTGGTCATGTCTCTATCTGTAATGATACCGACAATTTTTCCATGTTCAACGACAACCGCAGACGAGGAGCGTTTTGCAATTCTCATTTCTGCTGCAACATGTTGGATTGTCATTTGAGCGTCTACGACGGCAACCTTATCGCTCGCAACCTCAGAAACGCGCTTGATGAATAGTCCTTTTTCTTTGTTTGACCAAACCACATCCAATGCAGACTTTAAACGTACTTGAGCTTGAGAGGCAAAATGCTCGGCATATTCTGGATGTAAATCAAAAAGAGTAAGTAACGTATTGTGCGGTATAAGATAAAGTAGCGTGTTTTCAATCGCTGTCGCGCTATACCTTCCTTGTTCCTCAGCCCTTTCGTCCAAAAAGGTAAAGCCAAATAGGTCTTCTGAACCTAATCTCGCCCGTAGCACACCATTCTTTAGTCTTTGTTCAACCGAACCAGTCCTGATGATATAAAGATACCTGTTCTCTTTATCTTCCATATCAATCACCTCTCCTATTCCAAGATAAGTAATCTGGATCTGTAATGAGAGTTCTCTAACAATTGTGATAGGAAGCTTATCAAAGGGGTCAGTTTGAGCAATAAACTGAACGATATTAGGTAATAAGGTTTCTGGCATATTAAGTTATCGATTTATGATTCTATTTTGTATTATTATATACTCAAGTGTTCAATTAATCACTAGTGTTACTTTCATGATATCGAGATAATTTATGCAAAAAAGAATTCATCACTCACATGAAACACGCACCCATAGATGCGGTAAACAGAGTCATGCCTATGATCATCCCAATAGAGATAACAATGGATAAAAATAGTGGCGTGTAGATCAACAACAGAGCAGTCATATCCATTATTATACCCAACATCAATAGTATTAAGTTGAATACAAAATTGGACAATACGACATGTTAGATAGAGTAATGGCTTAATAACATGGAATTTATTCCAAAAAAAACCAGTGCTAAAAAGCACTGGTTTTTAATAACTAGTTTTACTAACTTATTGCCGGTAAACGGTGCTTATCCGATTGCAAATGTTCTGAAGACACTTTTTTCGCTTTTTCAGCATTTCCAGCCATTATTGCTTCATATATTTCACGGTGTTCGCGCAGGCAAACATCCCCTTCTTTTGAAGAGTGTGCAAAAAAGTTGATAAACATCGACTGTAAAATGTTACCAAATGGCAGATAAAAATTGTTTCCTGTCGAATTGAAGATTAGATTATGAAACCTCATATCTATTTCTATCCAAGCTTGCTGATCAAATTCAGTCGCATTTGCTATCTCACACATCGCTTGAAATGTTTCAGACAATTCTATTCGTTGATCCGCACTTGCGTGTAAAGCGGCTAACGCGCATGCTTCAGGTTCTATTGCCTTACGTAATCCAAGGAACTGTTGGCAAAACACGTCAGTATCAATCAACCCATCCATCCACTCAATTAATTGTGGATCTAAAAAGTTCCAATGAGCCCTCGCCTTAACCTTGGTGCCAATCTTAGGTCGAGATTCTAACAGACCTTTTGAAGTAAGTAATTTAACCGCTTCTCGCAACGCCGTTCTGCTGATACCAAATTCTTCACAAAGAACCATTTCTCCGGGTATAACCGAACCTTCAGCCAAATCTCCTGATAAGATTCCACGAGCAATTTCTCTAGCAACTTGAACGTGTAGACTACGTTTTGAACCCGAGATTGAATTAAATGTACTGGTCATGAGACTCTTCGTAATAAGTGATTATGTATTATTTAAGGAAATGTAACATTTTTTACCTTGCTTACCAATGAATAACTGATTAAACGTGATGACCAACATGTTATTAATCGCAAGCTTTTATGGTGTTAACATCCCTATAACTATGTACATCAATATTTGCCAAGAAGGTTTGTAATAGCATGCTCATGATCTAATTATTGATAAAAATGTTAACCTAACTCTTGCTGTAATGCTCTTGTATTGTATGATTATATCACAATTGAATCGCTACATATACAAATACGACACCATAGCAATAGGAACGGCAAGCGTCATTCGCTCACCCGTTAGGAGTTAACAATGGTCACTTTTACACTCGTTGCTGAATCTAGCAAAAAAATCCATGTGCAAGTTGCAAAGCAAATCGCCAGAAAAATATTGTCCAGCGAACTTGAGCAAGGAACAAAGCTACCAAGTGAATTCGAGTTATGCGAACTTTTCGGGATCAGTCGTACAGCGTTACGTGAGTCGATGAAACTGCTTACCGCCAAGGGTTTAATTGCCTCTAGACCGAAGGTTGGAACAAAAGTACTAACAAAAGAAAACTGGCACTTTCTAGACCCTCAATTATTGGAGTGGATACAAGATTTAAAGGGTACGGAGATTTTTTTGCACCAATTTCTTGGACTCCGAAAAGCGATAGAACCTGAAGCTTGTGCCCTCGCATCTATGAATGCGACGATTGAACAAAGAAAAGAGATCTCAGTTTTATTCCAAAATATGAACAAAGCGGCGTTAGAAGATGACGAACTGTCCTGGATTGAAAACGACTTGCAGTTTCATTGTGAGATATTTCAGTCTACAGGCAATAACTTCTTCATTCCTTTTGGTAATATCCTCTCTACTATTTTTAGGCGTTTCATCGACCGTTCAGCTGAAGGCGGCCACTATTGTTTGGATGAACACAGAGCAATATACGAAGCAATCATGGCTGGAAACTCAACACAAGCCAGGCTCGCTTCTGTTGCTTTATTGCAAGATCATAATCAACGGCTGGCCGCAGTCTCTGACTGTTAGGTCGTCCGCCTCTTCCCCTTTCTGTGCCTCTCTCCTATTTCTCTCCATATTTGCTCCTTTATTAGGTTTTATATTCGTAAACAGTAGAGAGCATTGTGACTCTACTTAAATAGACACTCATTTGCGTTTTTCCGCCTAGGGGCACCCTTTCCCTTACATTAAGGAACTCTAGGCGTTTTTTTTAACATTTCAATGTATAAGATTAGTGAGTCATATATGAATAAAGTTGTTCCAATCAAAACCGCAATAATGGCCTTAGCGGGTTGCATCATTGGCCTAACCACTCTTTTCTCTTACGCCAATACAGACATGCCACAAAGGCAGATGCCGCCAACTTTTGAAGAGATGGATGCAAATGGCGATAATTTGTTGAGCCTAGATGAAGTTAAAGGACCGCTGGCAGATGATTTTGATAAATTTGATGAGAATAGTGATGGCTACCTTGCACAAGATGAGCTTCCGCCACCACCAGGAAAAGGTCAAAAGCCTCAATAAAAGATACGTTTTTTGAGTAGCTTTAACGCTGCTCATTCACGTCCAATTTAGTCAATTAATGTGGTTTAGTTTGAATGAACTTCATATAGGCATTGGGTTTCCCGTTGACATATTCGGCAGCCGAGTGTGTATTGCTGTCCGCATTGCCTATAACACGGTATTCAATGAAATCTGCATCATCTTGAAATACAACAAATAAAAAACCCTCCACTATTTTCCAAGACCCTTTTCGCTGCTGGGAACCAAACATATCTTGTTCATAAGCCTTTCCGTTAGGCCTAAGTATCACTTCCGTTGATTCACCATCACTCGTAATTTTCACCCAAGGTTGTAAATGAACCTCAAAATTCAGAATTTTTCTGCGTTTTTTGCACCACGATTCTAGCTCCTCTTTCTGTCTTTCGGACAGGTGAGGAAGGTTATCAAGCGACAGAAGCTTGTACTGATTTTCAACCCAAAAAAGTTGTATATGAAGAAGCGTCATTTTAGTGCTCAAAAAAAACCACAAAATTGTGATTTATATCTAAATATTTTAAGCTACTTTGATACAAACCGTTAGATAAGTCAATTGAGCACCGTTGATTGACAACAAGGGACCGTTCAAAACGTATTGAATTTACTGATAAATGGAAAGGTATTGGCTGTGATTATTTGGGAATTGAATAAAGACAGGTTATTAAAGAATTTTTGCAGCAGGAAGCAAACGCCTATAACTGAATATAGGCGCTTTTAAATCAAAACAGAATCGGTAAACCAGCCGCTTCACACGCTTGGTTTAGTCTTACTTGAGCCGTTTTAATATTCTCTTCCCATTTCTCATCTTGTGCCCACATCTCAATGACAAGGGGCACGACAATATTAGACTTTTTAATGGTTTTGAATATAGCGTCAAAATCAACTTCACCCTCACCAATAACAAGGTCACGGAACTGTCCTTTATATCCTTCTTTCACTTTGTAGGTGTCCTTCAAGTGAATTTGAGTGATATTTGGGGCACTTAACGCAAGCTCTGTACAGGTGTCATAGTTCCAACCATTAATATTACCGACATCAGGGTATGCGGTAAAAAATGGTGAACGAACCTCTCGGTTGAGGACTTCGAACTTACTTAATGAGTTAAGATATTCGGTATCCATTATCTCTACAGAGAGCATTACGCCTGCTTTTTCAGCTAACTTAGAACAATAACGCATGCCTTCAATAAAGCGTTTATGTGTTTCTTCATTTGCAGGCTCATAATAAACATCATACCCAGCAAGCTGAATGTTACGCACACCTAGCTTATAGGCCAGCGTTATCGCTTTTTGCATATGAAGCGCGGCTTGGTCCCTAACTTCAGATTGAGCGGAACCAAAAGGAAACTTCCGATGAGCGCTTAAACACATTGATTGAAGCGGTATACCATATTGCTCGCACAGATGACGAAGCCCATAGATCTCTTCATCACTCCAATCCAATCGACTACGGCGTTCATCCGACTCATCTATTGATATTTCAAGAAAATCGAATCCCAACTCTTTGGCTTTCTTGAGCCTACTTTCCCAAGAAAAGTCGTTTGGGAGCGCTTTTTCATAAAGCCCAATACGGTGGCGTTCTAAGTTATTAAACATACCCTTCCTTACTTACCAGTAACGGTTAATCTGCTTACGCAATGCTTCTGCTGTCTCTCTTCCTTTATCTCCCGCAAGCGCACGACCGGCAATGAAGGTTTTCGCTTTAATACCTTCAAAAAGATGCAGTTCTTCCGGTACAATGCCGCCCGTAATAGATAGCTCAATACCTAAATCTGATAATGCACGCATTTTGTCTAGGTCAGCATCCGTCCAACCAACTCCAGCGAGTTCCGCGTCACGAGAGCGATGGTAAATAGCCTGCTTAATGCCAAGGTCAACCCACGCCTGTGCATTTTCCATGGTCCAATTACCGTAAATTTCGATCTGAATTTCACCGTTGAACTCATCCGCCACTTTTTTACACGCCGCAATTGTTGCTATATGCGCAGCAGCAGACACTGTTATCCAATCAGCACCAGCTTCAAAAGCCATACGCGCAAGAATGGCACCGCCATCCGTCGTTTTCATATCACAGACTAAGATATGGTCTGGATGATTCTTTCTCAGCGTTGCAACAGCGGTCATTCCTTCCGCAAAGGCAAGAATAGTTCCTACCTCTATAACATCAACAAAGCTTTCAACGTTATTGGCGACGGCAATGGCACTGGTTAGGTCTGTTTGATCTAGTGCGATTTGAATCATTGGTTTTGTCATAATTTTATCCTTTAATTTTCTCACGAATAAGCTGGGCTAGCCCACCTTGGTTGTTATCTGATTGACACACGAGATTAGCGGTAGCTTTAACTGTCTCATCGGCATTGCTCATTGCAACGCCTAACCCCGCTAGCGTGATCATGGAAATATCGTTGTGGTTGTCACCCACCGCCATTACTTGCTCTGGCAGGTAACCATGTTGCTTTAAATATTCAGCTAATCGGCTGCCTTTTGAATTGCCTTTAGCGGCAAAATCGACCCGATTGAACCAAGAACGTTCTCCAGAAAAGTTATCGCTTACAAAATTCAACGACTCTAATTCGGCGATATTTTTCGGCTCTCCTTCGATGACGAATTTCCATATATGTTCGGCTTCATCTATCTCTTCTTCGAAAGAATCAACACGTTTGATACTTGGCCGCAGATGCTTGTCAAAACTACCTGCCCAAGACTCTAATGCCTTCATATAATCAATGGGTTGACGACGTGAATAGACCATAGAGTTAGTGGTATAGAGCACAACTTTCATGCCATAGCCTTGAGCCAACTGTAAAAACTTTTTCGCGTTTTGTTTGGGAATAGCGTTCTCTATGAGCACTTTATGATTGCGATAGTCATAGATATAAGTCCCATTACAACAGATGGCGGGAGTATCCAGTTCAAGTTGTTCATAATAAGGTTTTGCAGCAGTATGATGACGACCGGTTACCATCAATACGTGACATTTTTCCTTCGCTTCTCGAATCGCTTGTACAACATCTGGATGAATACCATGTTGACTGTTGAGTACTGTTCCATCCATATCGAGCGCAAGAACCTTATACATGACTGCTCCTTCTCGTAACTGATCGTTAACGTTATCGCTGTCCATAATAAGCATTGGCACCATGTTTTCGGTTGTAATGCTTATCTGACAGCTCTGATTGAATTTTAATATCGCTATTGAGAGAACGAGTCGCAAGAGCCATTGCAGAAACCTCTTCTAAAACGACCGCGTTGTGAACCGCATCTTTGGCGTCTTTTCCCCAAGAAAACGGAGCATGACCAGCAACAAGGACACTTGGTACCGCTTGAGGGTCAATATTTCGGCTATGAAACTCTTCAATAATCACATGACCCGTATTTTTTTCGTATTCAACGTCTATTTCTGCAGGCGTTAAATTACGCGTACATGGAACATCACCGTAAAAATAATCCGCATGAGTCGTCCCAAGAGCGGGAACATCTAAGCTCGCTTGTGCCCAAACGGTTGCACTTCGAGAATGGGTATGAACGACACCACCAATATTTGGAAACGCTTTGTAGAGTTCAATGTGAGTATCGGTATCACTTGAAGGGTTCAAAGCCCCTTCAATTCGTTGACCTTCAAGGCTCACAACAACGATGTCATCAACACCCATATCGTCATATTCCACACCTGATGGTTTGATCGCGATAACACCTAATTTACGATCGATTTCAGAGACATTTCCCCAGGTAAATGTTACCAAACCGTATTTAGGTAATTGCAGATTTGCATCTAATACGCGTTGTTTAAGTGCTTGATACATATCTTTTAACCTTATTTTGAATGTAAAAAACCACTCGGCATCTGTGTTGAGAAGCCGATCTTTACATGAATTAAATTGTGGTACTAAAGCCCGATTAAGAGCGCTTTAGCTAATTGAATTTATTCCGCTAGCGCGGCATCTATCACTTGACAAACGTCTTCCACTGATTGGCAAGCCAATAGCTTTTCAACATCAACGCCAGATTCGCTATCTTCATCATCTAGTACTTGAGTGACTTCCATCAGCCCTTCCATATGTTCATCAGATGAACCTCCGGCAAGTGTTACCATCACTCTGACTTGTTCACCTTCAATATCGAGTGGCGTTGCCAAAGTAACCAATGCAAAAGCCGTTCTGTTTACGCCGTCTTCGGGGCGAGCATGTGGCATTGCAAAGTCTGGAGCGATACAGATATAAGGGCCTAATTTTTCAATACTGCGAACAATTGCTTTGTAGTAACTGGGTTCAACCGCCCCTGATGCTTCAAGCATATCAGTGCCGATTTTAATCGCTTCACGCCAGTCCGACGTCTCTACATTTAACTTAATTGAATTGTTTTCGATTAGTGATTGTTTAAAACCCATTATACATCTCCAGTAAAAAGGGTTGCTAGAAAGGGCTCCTAGCAACCTTTGTTTCTTATTATTTATTGATACTTATACATTTTAATACGGCTTAGTTGGTTCTTTGAGCCGCAAACGTTTTGTCGATTAGCTCTACCAATTCATCACCGAATGTATTCGGGTTAAGCATATTCTGGACACCTAGAATATATTTGCCTTCACCCACTTCCATTTCGCTTGAAAGGTGCTTAGAAGAAACGATGATATCGGTTGAAGATAATTTCGACTTATAGTCTGATACCGCACAAGAATCCATTACATGCGGGATACCTTTCTTCTCTAGATATTTACCGATTTTCATTTTCATCATCATTGATGAGCCTTGACCGTTACCGCAAACCGCTAGGATGCTGATAGGTCGAACGCCATCTGATTGTGCGACAGCTTGTTGTACTGCTGCTATCACTTCTGGTGCTTCTTGTTGTAAATCGTTACCGCCATCTTGCGCTTGTGCATCTTCTTCCGCACGTAATTGCTTAGATGCGAAGTAGAAGTATACGAATGCTAATGCAACCAATACCCAAATGAATGATTTAGATGCAGAGATACCAGCAAAGATAGGTGGGAAGACTAATGCCCAATCGGCCATGCCCATCCAACCGCTAAACTCAACACCATGACCACTGATTAATTGAATTGCCCAAGCTGAACCAACCACTTCGATAATACCCATCACGAAACAGATCTTCATCACTGCTTTCCAACCACCGAAGTGGTTTGCAAACACACCAATCGTTGCGTTAGAGAAGAACATTGGGATAAAACCAGGAATAATCATGATTGGCGAGTCAAACGCCAACATAGCAAGTACGGCTGTGAACTGACCAATAGCACCCCACATGAAACCAAATACCATTGCGTTTGGAGAAAATGCATAGATAGCCGCACAGTCAATAGCAAGTACCGCATTTGGAATAACGCGCTCAGAGATACCTTTAAATGCTTCAGACAATTCCGCGACGAACATACGTACGCCAGCAACAATAACTTGAATAGCAACAGCAAACTTAAGACCGGTTTCTAGAATATAGATAGACCAATGCGTTTTGCCAGCCATTGATTGAAGGTTATCAAGACCGAAAGAAAGAAGAATGATGCCAAAGAAAACTGTCATTACGATAGCGGTAGCGGCAATACTATCGTGGAAAATATGTAGCCATTTTGGTAACTCAATATGGTCTACGCTATCATTTTTATCGCCTAGTTTCGGAGCAATTTTAACCGCAATCCAAGAGGCAACTTGTTGTTGGTGACCAATAGAGAAGCCAGCACCGCCGGTTACTGCTTCAGTGGGCTTAAACATGATGTTGGCTGAAATGCCCCAATATAGAGCCATCAATATTGCTGAGTATATGATGGTTTCCCACATTGTATAATCAAGAATATAGTAGAAAACAGCGACAAGGCCCGCTTGCTGGAACATGATATGTCCAGTAAGCATGATAGTACGTACGCCTGTGAAGCGGCGGAACAGTACCATCACAATATTAAGACCAAGCGCTAAAAGAACGGCGTAACCAACCCAAGAGTAGTCGTCACCCATGTTCTCCATTGTCGCCATCATTGTGGTGTATGGGTCGATAACAGAACCAGTCAAACCATGGAATTCAGAAAGTTTTTCTATAACAGGTTTGAATCCCTTAACTAGCGTTCCCGCACCCACTTGTACCAGCATAAAGCCGACAATTGTTTTTATAGTACCTTTAATGACTGTCGTCGTATCACGTTTCAACAGACAGTAACCGATGCATGTTACCAAACCAAGTAGTAACGGTGCTTTCGTCATTACTTGACTGTAAAAAATATAGAATACGTCGTATAAAAACTCCATATTTTTACCCCTTTTCATTTTTTAATAGTTTTGTATAGGACAGAGCTAATTGATCTATTATCTGATAAATTAACTCACGATTGTTTTGCTCACGTCACTAAACATAACAATCATAAATAATCATTCAATGCTCATTCGTGATTATTTTGATTTAAATCAATAGTGCTCACCATTGACCATAAAAAATGTTGTTTTGATCCACAAAAATGACTAAAAACAATCACGCTCTATATAAAACAATAACTTACATATTTTTTATGACGAGATTCAAACTTTATAACTAGTATGATTTGACATGACAACCCGTGACCATTAGACTCATTACGAGTCAAAAGTAATCACGTAGTAATCATTTTGTGATTTGCACTGATAAAATAGTTGGTACCATAATATGAACGAAGTACAACGACACAATGGCATTCTTTCTTTACTTGATGACAAACACGCCATCAAAGTAAGCACTATTATTGATACTTTTAATGTTTCTCCAGCAACAGCAAGAAGAGATCTCTCTAAACTTGATGATTTGGGGAAATTAAGAAAAGTTCGTAACGGGGCTGAACGTATAGAGAAGCTTAAGAAAGTTTGGTCACCATTAGGTCCTGACAATACTGAGCATTATGGTGAAAAGACGAGAATCGCTGCTGCTGCTGCCGGTTTATGTGATAGAGGTGATAGCGTCGTTATCAACTGTGGCTCAACTGCATTTATGTTGGGACAAGAGTTATGCGGTGAAGACATCAAAATCATTACCAACTACTTTCCATTAGCAAGTTACTTGATTGAACAAGACCACGACTGCGTCATCATTACGGGTGGTCAATACAATAAATCTAAAAATATCTTCTTAAATCCAACACCTGAATTAACAGGAACGTACGCTGGGAACTGGATGTTTACCAGTGGTAAAGGCTTTACCGAACAAGGCCTTTATAAAACAGATATGCTCACAGCGGTCGCTGAACAGCAGATGTTGGAACAAGTCGGTAAATTGGTTGTGGTGGTAGACAGTTCTAAGATTGGACAACGCTCGGGCATGTTATTTTGCACCACTTCCAAGATAGATATCCTAATCACAGGCAAAGATGCTGATCAAACTGTTATCGCAGCACTGCGAGAGAAAGGCATCGAAGTCATTCTAGTTTAATGAATCAATACGGTTATTAACAAATCAATAGGGTTATACGATGAGCAAAGTAAACGAAATCACTCGCGAATCTTGGATTTTAGACACATTTCCAGAATGGGGCACTTGGTTAAACGAAGAAATTGAAAACACAGAAGTGCAACCAAACACGTTTTCTATGTGGTGGTTGGGCTGTACAGGTGTGTGGCTTAAAACGGAAGGTAACACAAATATTTCGATGGATTTTTGGTGTGGTGTTGGCAAAAAAACACAAAAAAATAAGTTCATGAAAAATCAACACCAGATGATGCGCATGGGGGGAGTTCGTGAGCTACAACCTAACCTTCGTACTGCTATTTTCCCACTCGACCCATTTGCAATTAAAGAGATTGATGCGGTATTAGCTTCGCACGACCATGGCGATCATATTGACGTCAACGTTGCGGCTGCGGTACTACAAAATTGTGGTGATCACGTTAAGTTTATTGGACCAAAAGCGTGTGTTGACCTTTGGCAAAGCTGGGGAGTGCCAGAAGATCGTTGTTTAGTTGCTAAAGTTGGTGATGAAATTCAAATCGGTGACGCGTTAATCAAGGTACTTGATTCGTTTGACCGAACAGCTTTGGTCACGTTACCTGAAGGTACATCATCTTTCGATAAAGACATTCTTGATGGAATGGATGACCGTGCAGTTAACTACTTAATTGAGACCACTGGTGGTTCTATGTACCACTCTGGTGATTCACATTATTCAAACTACTATGCTAAGCACGGTAACGATCACAAGATCGACGTTGCACTGCTTTCATATGGTGAGAACCCACGTGGTGTTACTGACAAGATGACTTCTTCCGATATTCTTCGTGCTGGTGAGTCGCTAGATTGTGAGGTTGTTATTCCTTTCCATCATGATATTTGGGCTAACTTCCAAAATGATCCAAAAGAAATAGAAGTCTTATGGAACATGAAAAAAGATAGACTTCAATACGGCTTTGCTCCGTTCTTCTGGCAAGTAGGTGGCAAGTATACTTACCCTACAGACAAAGGCCGCATGCACTATCAACATTTCCGCGGATTCCGTGACATCTATACCGACGAACCAGAGCTACCGTTCAAAGCATTCTTGTAAGATACACGTATAGCCAATCTGATAATAAAGCCCTCGTTTCCGAGGGCTTTTTGGATCTAACTTTCCATTCCCACATGGTTGTCGACATTAAACCGAAAATAAAATTCAACCAATTGTAGCTAGGAACGTATTCAAGAGACAAGTCGTGGCTTATGCTACAGAAGTCGTCAGCAACTCGCTTGTGACATAATATCGTTTAGAACATGCTCAAGAAATTGATCATAGTTTAGGTTAACCTTAGCCAAAGCCTTCCGCGTGTGAGACAAAATAAAAATGATAAATGACGCTATTTGGCCGGTGAATTGCGTTGAAAAGTGGAATAGTGGTGTTATTTAACCTAACGATGAAACACTCGATACCTATCAGTCGTTCTCTTAACAACAAAACTTAATTGCCATCAAATTTGATAAAAAAGGAACCGTTAATGTCTATTACCAATCAGCTTTCATTATTTGTTGATGTTGTTCAGCAAGGTTCTTTTGCAAAAGCGGCCGCACTGCATGACATGGATAACTCTTCGCTTTCCAAGCAGATAAAAAAGCTAGAGATGACGTTGGGTGTTCAACTCCTCAATAGGTCAACGCGCTCGTTCTCTCTGACATCTGCGGGTGAAGAGATTCTCAAACAGACTCATGTCCTAGTTGACACTTTAAATAATATCCACAACATCGCCGATTCTTATCGTTCTGAGCCAAAAGGTATCATTCGGGTCGCTAGCTCTATCTCTTTTGGACAAGAATATTTACAGCCAGCAATCACCAAATTCATGCTCAAGTACCCCGAAGTGAAAGTGACGCTTGAACTAGAAGATAAAAAAACGGATATTATCTCAAATCAGTTTGACCTAGCATTTAGAGTTGGAAAACTAGCCAACTCTAACCTTATTGCAAAAAAAATTGCCAGCACCAATTTCGCATTGATCGCATCTACTTCTTTTTTAAAAAAATATGGTCATCCGAAAACCCCCGAAGACTTAATCGCCTTACCTGCCGTTGTTTATAGTAACGGGGAGACAACACTAGACTTGATTCAAATGAGCGATTCGCCGCACGGCAACCAATTAAAGAATTATAAAATGAAGGGCAATTATAAGGTTAGTGACGTCCGAGTTTTGATGAGCGCCGTTAAAGATGGACTAGGCTATTCTATGATTGATCTATTTAACTTAGACCGTCCACTGTCCGAATCCGACCTAGTGCCACTACTTACTGACCATACAATATCTACAATGGACACGGGTATCTACGCGGTTTACCCCCATCGAAAACAGACGATGCTTGTAACTGAGTTCATTCAATCGGTTCAAGATCACATTGGCACTCCTCCCTTCTGGGAAGCCTACATTTCTAACTATAAAAATCTCTATAAATAAAGCTCACTTTCTGGTTTAAGGGGCACGCAGCCCCATTAAGTCATGCCCTCCTGAATACCAATAATATTTCTTAATACAATATGTAGAGTGCTGTTATCAAAAATTGTCAATAAGCAATTTTGATAAGGTGTGCGCGAAATGTATTTAAACGTCGATAGATCCGTTAATAACATGACTTCCATCAAGGTTCTGAAGAACGTATGTGATCAGGTTATCACTCAGAGATATTCCTCTTTGATGGGCATATAATAATACAATATACTTTTTTCATCATTTGAAGACACATGGATTTGAGGTATGAAAAGTCATATAGAAATCGCAAAAGATGCTATTTCAGTTGTTACCCCATCTATCGAAAAACTTTTCGAGCGAACCAATCGTCAAGAGCTTCACATCGTCATTATGGATCCAAGACTAAAACCGTGGGATACCACGTTTAAAGAAGCCATTCTTCATCAGGCATCATTGGGCCAGCCTGAGTCATGGACTATTCCATTTGATAAGCTTGCTCGTAAAAAAGCAAAACAAGCATGGTGTAACAATAACGCTAACATCCAGACTCAACTAATACACCCCTCTTCACTCCAAGAAGACGACATCCTCTATTTCGGTTCTTTTGTATATGGAGATATCGTTGTTGGTTGTAGCGGAGTGCAACAATGGTATGACATGCTCATCAGCGGCTGGATAGCTGTTGCGTTCGAACAACTCGCAATGCATGAGTATCAAACATCAAAAATAGACAACCCTACCCAAACCTACAGAAACTACGAATAAAGGTATAAATATGAGCAAGTTATTAAAATCCTTGATGATCGCCGCGGGTATTCTAGCATCAGCATCTACATTCGCTGCTGATTATCCAAGTAAAAACATCCGACTTATCGTTCCTTTTGGTGCTGGTGGCGGTACAGATGCAGTGGGTCGTACTATCGCAAACAGTGCGAAAAATATTTTAGGTCAAAACTTTGCTGTAATGAACCGTACAGGTGGAGCTGGTGCAGTTGGAATGAGCTTTGGCGCTCAACAAAAACCGGATGGTTACACACTGACCGTCGTCACCCGTGAAATAGCATCTCTTCCTCAAATGGGATTAATGCGCCACTCTGCAGAAGACTTTAAACTGATTCGTTTAGTTAACTTAGATCCAGCGGTAGTTCTTGTTCCTATTGATAGCCCTTACAATACAATCAATGATTTAATAGCAGAGGCGAAAAAGGCCCCTGGGAAAGTTAAATTTGCCTCTACAGCAAAACCTAACTTCTATTTGATGGCACTAGAAAAACATGAAGGTATCAAGCTTAATGCGATCCCTTACAATGGTTCTTCTGAGGCGATTCCAGCCGTACTCGGCGGCCACACTGACGTAACAATGGTGACACCTGGTGAAGCTATTTCTCAACTTCGTTCAGGACAGTTGAAAGCGTTGGGTGTAATGTCTAATGACAGGATTTCTTACATTCCTGACGTGCCGACGCTTAAGGAACAAGGCGTTGATGTAACAACAGGAACATGGCGTGGTATCGGTGCACCTAAAGATACGCCAGATGAAGTTATCGAAATTCTTGGTAAAGCGTTTGACGAAGCAATGGCATCAGCTGAATTCAAGGACTTTATGGAAAAAGGCGCAATGACTATCCATAATATGAATGCGGAAGAATTTACTCAATTTGTTAAAGATGACACAAAAGCGCTTGGTTCACTGATTAAATAACTTTCTATTTTGGGGCTAACCATTAGCCCCTTTTCTTTTGCGATATTATTTTAAGGATGGATTCTATGCTAGATAGAAACGTCATTTTCCCGTCCATAGTTATTCTTTTAAGTGCAATCGCATTTTTCTTTATTGGCCAGTTTGACGAACCCATGTATCAGGAAGCAAGCGTAGACGCTAAATTCTTCCCACGAGTGATCGTTATCGGTCAAATAATTCTTTGTCTCGCTTTGATATTCCAGCACAAAGCGAAATCTAGGTTAAACGAACCCCAAGATACAACCTCGATTTTTTCAAAACTCTCTATTTTCGGACTTGGGTATTTAATTGGATACGCGGTAATTATGAGCTTCGTTGGTTATTTAATTGCCAGTCTACTTGCTTTTATTAGCTACCTTATTTATTTCAAAGTAAAAAAACCACTCTACTATTTTGTCGCTGTTGGTTTTGTACTTGGTATTTATTATCTTTTCGGCACTGTGTTTCTCATTGTTTTACCCGAAGGGTCTTTGTTCTACTAGGAGTTTCTCATGATTGAGCATTTATTAAATGGGCTGCTCACTGCGTTCAGTCCTGGTGTTCTACCCGTTCTCATTTTTGGTGTATTGGGTGGCGTAATTTTAGGCGCTTTGCCTGGTTTAACTGCAACAATGGGTGTGGCTATTTTATTACCGTTTACCTTTGGTATGGAACCAACAGCTGCTCTTGTCATGCTTATTGGTGTGTATATCGGTGGTATCTATGGTGGTTCTATTGCTGCAATACTGTTAAAAACACCAGGAACTCCGGCTTCCGCCGCTACAGTATTAGATGGTCATACATTAGCCGTGAGGGGTGAAGCCGCCAGAGCACTTAGTATCTCAGCGGTTGCTTCATTTGTTGGTGGGCTGCTAAGTACTATTGTGCTTATTGCTATCGCTCCAATGCTCGCTAAATTTGCTCTAAAATTTAACGCTCCTGAATATTTTGCACTCGCACTTTTTGGCTTAACCATCATTGCTAGTGTATCGGGTCAAAACATTCTTAAAGGGTTACTGGCGGGGTCTATTGGTCTACTTATTTCAACCGTTGGCCTTGACCCTATCAGTAGCGTTCCTCGTTTTACTTTTGATGTTATGGATCTCTATAGTGGCATTAACGTGATTCCAGTGTTGATTGGCTTATTTGCTATTTCTGAAGCACTCAATCAATTAGAAAAATTACTCAGTGAATCACAAGTTAAACCACCTAAATTTAGTCACAAATTACTTAGCAAACAAGATCTAAAAGATATGATGCCGACAGCAATCAAAAGTGGCCTTATTGGAACAACCATTGGTTCCGTTCCCGGGGCTGGTGCCGATATTTCGGCATTTGTTTGTTATAACGAAGCAAAACGGTCGTCTAAAAACCCTGCAGAATTCGGTAAAGGCTCGGTGCGCGGTTTAACCGCTGCAGAAGCAGGAAACAACGGAGTCACAGGGGGATCTTTAGTTCCGCTACTTACATTAGGGGTTCCCGGAGATGCGGTCGCTGCTGTATTGTTAGGCGCTCTCATCGTTCAAGGTCTAACACCTGGACCACTGTTATTTAGCCAAAACCCAGAGATTGTATATGGCATCTTTAGTTCAATGCTCGTCGCTAACATTGTGATGCTTTTAGTCGGTCTACTTGGTATTAGATTCTTCTGCCGTATTATAGAAGTGCCTAAAATGTTAATGATCCCTATCATTATTTTCTTGTCTATTATTGGTGCTTACGCAATAAATAATTCAATGTTTGATATAGGTATCGCTATTAGTTTTGGCTTGCTAGGTTTTGTATTAGGAAAATTAGACATACCATCTTCACCTATTTTGCTGGCTATTATCCTTGGCCCAATGGCAGAAACCAACCTCAGAAAGGCACTACTCATGTATGAAGGTAGTTGGTCATTCTTATACGAAAGACCCATTGCGCTTGCTTTCATACTGCTCGCTATATTCTCTGTTTATTCAACAATGCGATTAAAGAAGAAACAAGCAGCAGTCACTTAATTGCCAGACATGAAAATAAAAACAACCTATGCGATACATTCGGATAGGTTGTTTTTATTAATAAGAAAATATCAAACCATCCTTGTATTGCTCGCCACATTAATAGTCATTCCATACTTTGACAAATGTACTCTCTCCTCTTTGCAAAGACGAGAATAGTTAAGCTATCTCGTTGTATTATCGACAAATAGCTGTCGGTTAGTAAATGTGTCCACATTCATATTGCTCTCAAACTGGCTGAGCTTTACTTAGATTTCTTATCAAGAATCTCTCATTTGATATGAGATCAAAATTTTGGGCGAAAAAAAGCCGAGCAATGATGTGCTCGGCTTGGAATGTTTAAAGACAGGCTATACTAGTGCGAATGGACCTTGCCATTCGAAAACCTCACCACCAAACGAAATACTCTGTTTCGTTGCGTGATGTTCTTCGGCTAGGTTAGATATTGCATAGCGATAACTTTTTCCAGTGATGGTTTTAATATTCACTACTGTAGCCTTATCGTTATGTCCTAGCACTTCAACCGATACCACCAAACCTCGAGCTCCGAGCGAGGCTTCGATTGACTCATTAAAATAACCATGTGTTTCGAGTACAGAGGCAAACACATGGTTTTGACCACTCTGACGTTGAATCAGAGCGGGTTCGCTACGTAAGTTAAAATCATGATCTTTTGCGCCAGTACGAGCAAAAATGAGTTCCGCATTATCGCAACCAGAAGTAACCAATGAATAGTAGCTGTCACCTTGTAACCATGTGATTAGCGAACCTGCATCAACACGGCCTTTGCCCACATTCCACAAGTGTTCGTAACCATTATCTTTACCCAAAGGACGTAACTTAGACGCAACCTCGTATTCAAAATCGGTACGAATTATTTGACCATTGTAGTGGACTGGTAAGTCATATTGATGCTCTCTGTCTGCTACTATTCTATAAACATCAATGACCAATGGTTTTTCAAACTCAGGTAATTCGACCAACAAAATACTGCGTTGCATATCAATGCCGTCGTAATACTCCGATATCGTTCCGCTCATCCCTTGAAGAGACTCGTCTTCAGTCACAAAGAAATGCTTTTGACCAAAACGTGATTCAGCCGTAGCCGTATCAAAATTGTTCTGTGTTTTTTGATCGACTGTAACCGTATTGTGCGCGACGGTTTGCTTACAATATGATTTGTTTTCTGGGATATAACGCCCACCAAATTTTGGTTCTACATTTACCCAGCGGCCAAAACCATAGTCATTCAGTACCTCTTGACCACGATTAAACACGCTTAAATGCAAGCCGTCGTAATGCCCATGATCGAGTGCTGAGTGATATTGATGATCACTCCCGTGTTGACCAAACCATAATAACGCCATGGTATCGTCATCTCTCTTATCGCGGTGGCGAAGAATGGTCACTCCACCTTTATCACCTTCTGGTCCATCAGTAAGAAACAAGCTTCCCCAACTGAATGGTTCGATATCTGTTGCTTCTGCTACTGAATTAGACAGGTTTTGACCACATGCATGAACCCAAACATCTTGTTGATGGTTGGCCATACTTTGTAGCGTATCGCTTTGTTCATAGCGTTGAAAACAGACGCTTGTTGCGATAATAACGCCTTCATCATTGATACTAATTGTTTTAGATGAATCATTTAACGCTGGCAATGTGCCGTCTGGAAACGCTGTCGCCATCACTGAATAAGTCGTTGTTTTAATAACTGAATCATTATAATGGTAGATATCCAAGTCTGGTTGACGACGTTCAATCGCTTCCGCAAACAAGAATATTGGACGTAAGGAAAAACGGTGATAATACGGCCCTTCCATGTAGTAACCATCTGGTGAGAATAACTGGTCTAATTGCGCGAGAAAACCACCACTCTCTCTGTCCATTTTTAAGCCATATAGCGCTTTGTCTACCGCCGATTGATCGTTTATCGCATAACCACAAATACCGACCGCGGCCACTGCCCATAAGCCATGATTATGGACGATGTCAAAATCATGTGCATAGGTGACAACAAACATATCAATCATCTGTTTAAAGAGATCATCTTCTAACTGACGTTTCGTTTCTTCCGCTAACGTGTGAAATACACAGCTATATGCACAAGATGCATATAGCATCCACATATTTTCATTCAGAGTTTGGTGGAACAAACGACCCGGTGGATTACTATCTCGACTTACATTGCTTTTTAATGTTGGATATACCGTCGCGTAAGCCGTGAGCATTTCAACAATGTAGTCACGGTATTTGTCATCCTGAGTGATGAGGAAAAGACGACCGGCTAAATCCATATGAATATAGTTTTGCTTATGGCGATTATGTTCGTAACCACCTGCTTCACCGTGCCCTGGCACCTCTATTCCTACTTCATTAACATAAGACTCAACGAGTGCAATATCGCGATCAAGTGCTTTACCTAATAACGTGTCCTTGCCTAGATCTTTACTTAATTCAGCCGCCTCTTCGAAGCTTAACAGTAAGGGTTGATAGCTCATTATAGTGTCTCCTGTTTAACAGCAAAGTAACCTGACCAACTGTAAGTTTTGTCTTTTATAGTGATAGTATGCGTCGCGTTTTCGTCGAAACCTTTTTCATTGCAGAGCATAAAGGTGAGTCGAGTTTTATCCGTCATAATTTCGATAACAGAACTTTCACCGTTAAAACCAACCACATTGACACCTCGAATCTTGCCTCTAGCATTTACAGATTGCTCGAACTCTTCATTGAAGTAACCATGCGTCTCTAATACAGAAGCAAATAATGTTGATTCACCGTTTGAACGTAAAATGAAACTTGTTTCACTTCTAAGATTGAAGCTAGGGTCGTTTGCGCCACTACGGGTGAATATCACCTCATCGTGTTCATTAGAACTTGTACCGAGCCATGTGTAATAGGTGTTACCCTGCAACCAACTCACTAATGCTGTCCCATCGGTCTTTCCGCGGGCGACATCCCACAAGTGGTCATAACCGTACTTATCACCCAAGGTGTCAAGTTCTTCCGCGCTTGTGTATTCAAAGTTAGTACGAACAATTTGACCGTTATATTGTTGTGCAAGGTCATATTGGTGTTGACCTTCCGAATTGATTCGATAAAGGTCGATAAGCAGTGGCGCTTCTAATTCGTCAGTTTGCAGCATAAAGACACTGCGTTGCATCTGAGTATTGTCATAGTGGTCATTAGCAAACGCACTCATTCCCTTAAGAAAGGTATTCTCTACACTGAAGAAATGCGGTTTTCCATGAATACCGTCGGCACGCTCTACATCAAAATAATTTTGGCAGGTCTCATCTATTGTCACCACATTATGTGCAATCGTTTGTCGAGAGTACGACTTGTTCTCGTCTAAATAACGGCCACCAAATTTTGGTTCAACGTTAACCCAACGACCAAAGCCATATTCGCGCAATACTTCCTGTCCACGGTTAAAATAGGTAATACCAAGCGTATCAAAGTGGCCATGACCCATTCCGTGTTGGCCATAGTTCATACACAACTGGAACACATCTTTGGTTTTGTCTTGCATACGGACAAAGCCTTGTGCTCCTTTGTCTCCATCAGGGCCTTCATTCAATTCTACACTTGGCCAAAACGGCATACCAATACTCTCAGCTTTTTCTAAAGCACGAGACAGCTCTAAACCACAAGAATGCATCCAGACTCTATTCTGAATTTTGGCCATGCCGACGAGATTATCATCCAAACCGTAATGTTTTGCATATTGACTAACCGCAACTTGAACGCCCATGTCCGTAATACCCATCGTACGAGAGGCATCATTAAGCGCTGGGAAGTCCCCATTTGGATAAGCGGTTGAAAGTAGAGCTTGTACCGTATTACCAATAACACCATCTTTATAATTGAAGATATCCAATTCTGGCATATGACGATGCAATACTTCTGCAAACACACACGTTGGACGTATCGCATAGCGGTGATAATACGGGCCTTCCATATAGTAACCAGATGGGGCAAACAATTGAGAAATTTGAGCTAAAAAGCCGCCAGTTCCATCGTTATCGATACCAAATACTGACTTTTGCAGATACTCGGTTTTACCAATCGCTAGTCCACATATACCAACAGCGGCAACGGCCCAAATACCATGGTTATGTATACGATCGAAGTCATGTGCATATTTTATCGTGAACATTTCTAACATCGGGTCAAAGAGTCGGTCAATGATATGTTGACGTTGCTCTTCATTCATCGTTGAAGCAACACACGAAAAGGCGATACTGGTATAAAACAACCAAACGTGTTCATTCAAAATTTGATGAAACAAGCGTCCTGTTGGATTGGTGTTTTTCTGAACGTGATAATTGAAAGTGAGATATTTGTCTGCATACAACGCCAGTAATTCAGTCACAAAGTCGGCGTATTTTTTCTCTTCTGTAATGAGGAAAAGACGTCCTGCAAGGTTCATATAGGTGTAGTTTTGCTTATGGCGGTTATGTTCGTAACCACCAGCTTCACCATGACCGGGAACATCTGAGTCGAGCTGCATAAACGCCTCTAGTTCACCTATATTAGCTGCGATGGTTTTCCCCATTAAGCTATCACGTCCTACCTCTTTTCGTAATTCAACTATTTCTACTTCATTCAGTAATATTGGTTGGGTAATGGCGTTCATTATTATCCTCTATCGTTTCTGGCTCGAGCTCAACATCAGGACAAACATCGTATAAGCACTAAAACCTAAAATTCCCATCAAAATATAAGTATAAAGTAATACAATTGAATCAAAAAGTCTCGTTATTCTTATGAAATGACGATATAAATCACACTAATATTATCCATTTATGTCATGAATATGGCACTTTCAGCACCTAGTTAATATTATAAACTATTGATAATGCAGTATATAACTAATTATATCTGGTTAATATCACAAATATGGCAGCTATTTGTATGACAATATGTCTTTTGAGTAGTATGATGTTGCTATAGAATATAGAACATTGTTTAGGCATTTCTTAGGAGAGTTAAGTATGAACCGTTTTTTTAAAATTTCCGAAAATGAATGGGAAGAACTAGGTGGAGGCATCAAGCGTAAAATAGTCGGATACACTGACGACCTCATGGCTGTCCACCTAAACTTTGACAAGGGCGCAATAGGTGCTCCTCACTCCCACGACATTCACGATCAAATTGGTTATGTCGTTGCAGGCAGTTTTGAAGCAGAAGTAGACGGGGAAAAATGCATTTTAACTGCTGGTGATGCGTATATCGCTCCTAAAAATTCTATTCATGGCGCCGTCGCACTTGAAGATAACAGTATCCTATTTGACCTATTTTCACCCTTACGTGAAGATTTTCTTACTAATAAATAAGGCATTCTATGGCATCTTTAAACATTGCCGTTTTGGGTGAATGTATGGTCGAGCTGCAACAGCAACCCAAAAACCTTCTTAAACGGGCTTTTGGTGGAGACACACTCAATACCGCCTTATATCTAACACGTTTAACTAGAGAACATTCTATCAATGTGAGCTACGTTACCGCCCTTGGTAACGACCCTTTTAGTCAGGACATGATTGACCAATGGAATAGCGAAGGTATCGACACAAGCTTGATTCTACGTTTGGAAGATAAACAACCGGGTCTTTACTATATAGAAACCGATGACACTGGTGAAAGATACTTCCATTATTGGAGAAACGATGCCGCAGCTAAATACATCTTTGATCAAATAGAATCAAAAACTCTACTCGACAAGCTATATAGCTATGACGCTATCTACTTAAGTGGAATTACGCTGGCTATCTTAACCGATAGTGGACGAGAAGTGATGTTTACATTCTTAGACCGTTTCAGAGAGAGTGGTGGGAAAGTTATTTTTGACAACAACTATCGACCAAAGCTCTGGAAAGACAAGGTTACAGCGATAGAAAACTATATGTCAATGCTGCATAAAACAGACATCGCTCTACTCACTTTTGATGACGACCAAGATCTTTATGGTGATCAAGATTTAGATGATTGTATCTCTAGAACGACAAAAGCAGGTGTAAAAGAAATAGTTATAAAGCGAGGCAATAAGGCGTGTCTGGTCATCACTGATGGTACAGCAGAATACGTAGCGGCAACGACGGTGTCTAACGTTGTTGATACTACCGCCGCGGGAGACTCCTTTAGTGGCGGCTATTTGGCAAAACGATTTATCGGCGGCACAGCCGTTAAGTCCGCAGAAATCGCACATAAAGTGGCAGGAACTGTCATTCAATATCCTGGCGCTATTATCCCAGCAGAGGCCATGCCCTCTATAGAACTCGATTAATTAGGTGAACAAATGACAACGTTAAACGAACAATTAGCTGCTTTAAAAGTAATACCCGTCATTGCAATAAACAAAGCTGCAGACGCTATTCCATTAGGCCGCGTTCTGGTTGAAAACGGTATGCCATGCGCAGAAATCACATTTAGAACGGAATGCGCAGCAGAGGCTATTGCACTAATGCGCAAAGAATTTCCCAAGATGTTGATTGGTGCGGGGACAATTCTGACCAACGCGCAGGTAGATGAAGCGATAGAAGCGGGTGTCGACTTTATCGTTAGCCCAGGGTTCAACCCTCGTACTGTTCAATATTGCTTAGATAAGAAAGTGACCATAATTCCAGGAGTAAACAGCCCTAGTTTGGTTGAGCAAGCCATGGATATGGGATTGCGCACTCTAAAATTTTTCCCTGCAGAAGCTTCTGGTGGCACAGGGATGCTAAAAGCACTAACCGCGGTCTATCCAGTCAAGTTTATGCCAACTGGTGGTGTTAGCGTTGACAATATAGGTGAGTATTTGTCTATTCCATCCGTACTTGCTTGCGGTGGTACGTGGATGGTCCCTACCAAATTGGTTGATGAGGGCAAATGGGAAGAACTCGGTAAGTTGATAGCCGATGCAGTCATAACCGTCAATTAAGCCACAAATCTAATCCCTATTTCATCGTCCTATTTAAGCGCCTATCTCGGCGCTTTTTTCATTCTGTAAATAATTGTAAAGTAAGATAAAGTCGCGTAAAGAAACTGTCATTTAATCGGCTAGGCCCTATGATGTGCTTATACATACATTCGTACCGTTTACTCACTTTGGTCAACACACTATGCTTAAATTCACAGCTCTACTTACCCTTCTTTGGCTACCAGCCTTGCTTGTCGGCTACAACAAATTTGGTGACTTTTTCTTCTGGCGATCACAATTAACTATGTATACCGGGATACTGAGTCTAGGTTATATGAGTCTGGCCGTATTGCTTGCTGCACGTTTTAGTTGGGTTGAATCTAAGGTAAAAGGTTTAGATAAAGGCTATGCGCTGCATAAAACATTAGGCATAGGCGCCACAATTGCGTTGATTCTACATTGGGTTACCGTAAAAAGTGCTCACTGGCTTATTGATGCTCAACTAATAGCAATGCCAAACCGCGGCCCACGACCAGCATTAGAAGGCATTGACTGGCGCGGAATTGCAGAACAAGTCGGTGATGTTTCGTTTAAAGTCTTCCTAATATTTAGCCTGATTTCCCTAGTACAAGCCGTAAGCTATAAAAAATTCAAATTTACTCACAAACTGGGTGGCATACTGGTTTTTGCTGGAGTATTCCACTCTATGATGTTGCTCAACTGGGATATCGCTTCTATCCCAATGAACGGTGCTATTACGGCTTTATCGATTATCGGTGTGTGGTGCTCCTTTATGTCACTTACTGGTAAAATCGGAAAGATCAATAAGACAAAAGGCCGTGTATCTGAAGTCACCCAATTTTCGATTACAAACGACAGCCACTCTGTGGTTCGTTTTTCGGTACAACTCAACAACGAAATAAACTATAACGAAGGCCAGTTCGCCTATCTAGATTTCCATGATGGTGAAGATCCCCATCCGTTCTCCATATTAGATTATGACAAAGACAACCGACTCGTTTCATTTGGTATCAAAGACCTTGGGGATTACACTCATCAACTCGTCAACAAATTAGAAACAGGCCAAGCCGTGACAATTGAAGGCTGCTATGGCCGCTTCCAGATGTCAGGTCATGATCATCAAGTTTGGGTCGGTGCTGGTATTGGTATTGTGCCGTTTATTTCTCGCTTATATTGGCTAAAACGCACATCGAACAAGACTCAACCTTCATTTAAGAAAATTGAACTCTTCTATTGTGTGAATAGCAAAAAAGAAGCCTTTTTTGAAAGTGAGATAGTCAAGGTATTAAGTCATCTAAGTTTTATTGAGTTGCACCTGCTCGATGCGGAAAAAGGTGAATTGCTAAATGGCGATCAGATTGCATCGAAAATGGCTGGCAAAAAATACGATGTGAGCTTTTGTGGTCCGAAAGTGTTTGGTCAAAACCTACAACAACACTTAGCGTTGACGGGATTACCAGAGGAAAGATTTCATAAAGAGATTTTTAAGATGAGATAGCGTTCTCAATGTCAGCAACTCTATATTGCTGAGTATTCTCTGCTTTTTGCGCGCTTATTATAGCGCGCTTTTTTATTAACCGAAATTCAAATCAGCTACGTTTAGGCTGCTTGTAAGTCTTACCCGCAGCTTGAAACGTCTCTTTGTGCTTAACATCAAACATAGCAAAAAAGAACCAAGCAACAAAATTAACAACATGATCGCCTTCATTCATCACATGCTCTACAAATTCCTGTTCATCACCGGTATCATTCTCTTGCAATGTCACGTGATAGATACGTTTCTCACCATCGACGTCGGCCAAAGAAAACTGTCCTGATAATGATTCGGCAGCCTCTGCTATCTCTTCATCTTCACTACTTTTCAGGTGTTCTAATACCTGAGGTAGATTCTCTAGCTCACAAAGTACATTAACTAGGTTCTCAAATTCATTTTGAAGCATGTTCTAATCTCTATTTATAGAATTGCGTTGATTGTATGTGACAATGAAAAAAGAACCAACCTTAGGCCAGTTCTTTTTAAGATCATTTAGATTATCGACTTACTTGATGGTACTGACTAAAAACTGCTGACCTAGCAACTCATTGTATTCAGCTATCCTAACCTTAAATTCCGCCATCTCTTTTTTAGGCACCGAACTCGCCATAGGTATCTTCGCCTTCATTGCATTAACCGCTTTATTTCGGATCATAAATTCATAATGCAAATGTGGGCCCGTTGAACGCCCAGTATTTCCAGATAGTGCAATCTTCTGTCCTCGAGAAATCGCCTGGCCTTTTTTCACCAATATTCTACTCAAGTGTAGATAACGAGTTTTGTAGCTACTGCCATGCTGAATGACGATGTACTTACCTGCATATGGGTGGTTTCGAGTCAGTATAACTTTACCATCCCCTGTAGAATAAACAGGTGTACCGATAGGGGTCGCGAAATCGGTGCCATTGTGAGGCGATGTTCGACCAGTTACTGGGTGTTTTCGATTGGGATTAAATGAAGAAGAAATTCTATACCTTTTACCCGTCGGATACCTTTGGAATGCTCTTTGTAAACTCTTACCGTCTTTATCATAATACTGACCATCTGTGTGTAAAAAAGCCGTAACAGTTCGTCCTCTATTATGTATTCGAATAGCCTGAACTTCTTTCTTCCCAGTCGTTTGATCGCCTACATACTGCCTATTTTGAACAATCTCGAACTGGTCACCCGCTCGCAAATCACGAGAAAAATTCAGCTTATCCTTCAATAGGGTATTGATCTGTTCGATCTCGTTATTCCCGACACCGACCTTATTTGCAGATTGAGAAAAACTACCATGTATCTCACCAACATAGGGTTCTAGTTTCCACTCTCCGGGTACAGAAATATCTTTGAATTGATAGCTCTCATCTTCATGCCTTGTATATAGCACTTTGTCAGCAATATTGAATTGTAGAATCATCTTACTAAGGTGATTCTGTCCTTCCGTTCCCCAAAAAAGCAGTTGATTTCCGGGCTTTAACGTATCCAACATCAGATAGTTGAGATCTGCCTCCATAACCTTAAGTAAATCGCTATAAGGAAAGCCTAACTGATCAAAAATGGAGCTGAGATTATCTCCTTTTTGAATGGTATAACTATAGTCGGGAGCCGAATCAAGCCCCTCTGGTACCACTTGTGTTTCGGCACTATCGTAGGTGGGCATTTCTTTGAGTTGAATCGGGACAAACTTTCTATCTTCGGTTCGAGAGTCAATACCTAAGCTTACCAGCGTGATAACCGCAACCAAAGGCAACAGGGTCGCGAACAATCTTTTTTTGAAAGGTACATCCTGAGAAAAAATATAACTTACAGGAGAAAATAGTTTTCTAAACACAATACATCCAATCGTTCTTTTATCATTGATATGCCACTGAAAGCGCTATAACGCTAGCTTAAAATGAGCATCCATTTCCAGTGGGGTTATACTACAATAGGTGCATGCTGAGCACCATTGAACTAAAGTCAATTTTATGACAATTGATATAATATAACAATTCCCTTGGAGTACGCTACTAACTTTACAATTGTCAACGCTTTGACACAGTATGCATAATTGAGACAAAACACTGTTTTAATTTGAGAATTGTTGTTAATCCGTTAGATTGGAAGTATCACTGTTGAAGGAAAAAGCTATGTCTATAATTCGCACTGCGTCGTGTTCCTGCAATCTCGTGACTATTCGTTGTATGGGTGAACCTATTAGAACGGCGATCTGCCACTGCTTTGAATGCCAAAAGCGGACAGGAAGTGTGTTTGGCGTACAGGCCCGCTATCTGACCGAAAATACCGTACTAGATGGCGAAATCGTGTCCTATTCCAGAATCGCCGATTCTGGAAATCAAGTTACTTATGACTTTTGTCCCCGTTGTGGAACTACGATGAGACTGAAACTGAACGCTGTACCTGATGCCACCATCGTTCCTTTAGGTTTATTCAAAGAACAAGATTTTACAAGCCCCAGTTTTTCTGTTTATGAGCAAAGAAAGCGTGGATGGATATTGTTTGACTGCGAAATGGACCACTTTGACTGAATGGTCCTTACGGACATAAAACTCAGATCAAACATACCTAATTGATATGTTGTGAGGTATCGGTTATGCAACATATTTATCCATACCAAAGGACAAATACAACCGTGTTTGCTGAATATAACCCATATACAAGTGAATACTATTGCAATTCGAGACAACAAACGCTAATCTTGCGCCATTCTGACTAAATACGGATATTTAGTGAATAACTATGCCAAGGACATCGGCGAACAACACCAAAATATTTAGAGACTTCAGATGCCAAACAATACCCAAGCTAACCAGCTTGAAAAAAGAAATAGCACCTTTTGGATTTTTTTAATTCCCTCTCTTTTAGGCCTATTTCTATTTATGGCTCCTATCAGTTATGAAGGTGACATTACTATCCCTGTGGCGATACTCGCTAAGGGCTTAATCGCCTTACTCGATGAATACTTGATTCCAATCGTCACCATTATTATTTCATTTATGGCCATTGCGTCACTACTTTACAGAGTCGTCAAACCCTCATTTATTAAGAACAATTTATTTTTTGACCGCCTATTTAACCCCTCTCTACTATGGCTTATCGTTCGAGTTATTGGTGGTTTAGCGGTCATCATGACCTATTACCATCTAGGTCCGAAAGCGGTATGGGAAGAGAATACCGGTGGCTTGGTATTAGAGGGCCTGCTACCAACGCTTTTTTCAGTATTCATTTTTGCAGGATTATTATTGCCGCTTTTATTGAACTTTGGACTGCTTGAGCTTGTGGGCACCTTACTCAGTAAGGTGATGCGACCGATATTCAACTTACCGGGTAGAAGTGCAATAGACTGTATTGCTTCTTGGTTAGGTGATGGCAGCGTTGGTATCTTGTTGACCAGTAAGCAATACGACAACAAATTTTATACTCAAAGAGAAGCCGCAGTTGTCGGCACCACCTTCTCCGCAGTCTCGATTACGTTTAGTCTCGTCGTATTGGCTCAGGTTAAGTTGGAAGCGTATTTTCTACCATTTTACGGCTCGATCTGTCTTGCTGGTATTGTTGCAGCGATTATCATTCCACGTTTACCACCGTTAAGCCGCAAGAAAGATATCTTTATCGACGGTTCGGCTCCAGACAAAGATATCGACCTCGTTCCAGACAATCACAACGCTTTTTCTTGGGGTTTAAAGCTTGCTTTAAACAAAGCATCTCAGGTCACTAGCGTTAAGAAAGTCGTCAACGATGGTCTAGAGAATGCGGTTGACATGGTTTTTGGTGTATTACCCGTTGTTATGGGGCTTGGTACCGTCGCGCTTATCGTCGCAGAATATACGTCAGTGTTTTCTATTTTGGGGACGCCGTTTGTTCCCTATTTAGAGTTGCTCGGAATACCAGAGGCGGCTGCAGCATCAGAAACTATGATGGTTGGTTTTGCAGATATGTTCTTACCTGCCATCATTATATCTTCTGTAGATAGTGAAATTACCCGGTTCGTTATTGCCGCTATGTCAGTTACTCAGCTTATTTACATGTCAGAAGTGGGCGCATTGCTTTTAGGTAGCCGTATTCCGGTTAACTTTATCGAACTTTTCATCATATTTATATTGAGAACACTCATCACTTTGCCAGTTATCGCAGGTGTCGCACATTTGGTATTTTAAGACGAATTAGTTTCCTAGAACCGTTTCGATTATTGAAACAATCTAATGACTAATAATGATGTTAACTAACCCCGCATTTGTGGGGTTAGTTATTGATTATAAAACCTATTCGCATTATATTAGCCGTAATTCCAATTATAAATAATTCACATGAAAAAGAATGGTTTTACTCTCATCGAATTGGTGATAGTCATTGTTGTCTTAGGTATTCTCGCGGTGACAGCCGCTCCTCGTTTCCTAAATCTACAGCAAGATTCTAGAATTAGCGCTTTAAACGGTGTTAAAGCTAGCATGCAGTCTGTAAACAATATCGTTTTTGCCAAATCTCAGCTCGGTTATGTAAAAAGTCGAGATAGTGCGTCATTAGCTCGTCATACCTATATTGATCTCAATAAGAACAACGTCCAAGATGACGACGAATGGGATCTCATTTGGAACTATATAGATAACACGGATATTGGCAAAGCTATTTTGCTGGATGGTGATTTAGTGACCGAAGAAGAAGGTGCTTACTATCTTTATGTCGGATTCGATACGGATAACACCGGAACACCGAAATCGGGAAACTGTTGGATAAAATACACCCAAGCCATTGATGAAGGTGGTTCCCCTGCATATGAATTAGAAACTACTGGCTGTTAATCTTCATATAAAAAACAAGACAACCAAAAAAGGAAGCCAATGCGCTTCCTTTTTTATTTATAAACTATTAATCAGAATCCGCCTAAGAGCACTTCTTCCTAAAAATAGCCATTCCCAACATAACCAATGAAGACCAAAGCGGAACGCTACCACCACCGCCGCCGCCAGAACCTAAAACATCGGATACTGCATCTGGTAAGTTCCCATTTAGCCGATAGTATTCTCTATCACTTTCACTCGCCGTATAAGTTGCTGCAACCAAGCCATTTTTGACATTAGTTATCCAACCTGAATAATCCGTTACTTCTGTAAACACCGATGTTGCGGTTATTGTGGCAAGCCCACAGCCAGCAAGAGGCCCATAACTTGTTATGCCTACCTGATTACCATTCCAATACAAAGGGCCACCAGAATCGCCTTGGCAAGTCGAATTACGTAAACCACTTCCAGCATCAATGTCACCTGACATACATAGCTGGGATTCAGATGCACCACCTACTTTGTATTCAGTACATGAACTGTTTGCGATATATTTCAATGTCGCCTCTTGCAATAAGGTAGTACTGTCTTCACCTGTCTTCGTATTACCATGGCCGACGGCAATAAACGTCTCGTTAACACCATCCGCTCTGTATAGATTTTGATCGCTAGCAAACTGCGTATATGAACTTATATTTACGGCTGATTCCAGTTCCAAAATAGCGATATCATTTAAGAAGACTTGATCAGGGTCGTAATCTTCATGAATGTAGAATTTGGAAACATAATATTTAGTTGCATTGGAAGCATCATCTTCATCATCTAAATTAGGTATTGCCACCGTAAAAAGGAGGTCTACTTCGGATATGTTGTCAGCATTTTGGTCGACACAATGCGCAGCCGTCAATACATGAGTAGCATCGATAAACGTTCCGCCACAATAGCCATAATTGCCGTACTCATTATAATAAAGACGAGCATAAGAAGGATAAGTAGAGGTGGAGGTATCTGTACCGTTGACAATATAGGAGTCAACTTCTAGTGCGCTGAGAGACACCGTGAACAGTGCGGTGGATATCCCTAGCGTCAGCTTTGTTAACATATTAGCTACCTTTTTAGCATGTATATAGTTAAATAGTAGTCTTTTTGGACCACTTAAGGAATATAATTAATAAGTTAGAACCATCAAATTTTACCTTTAAATAATCGATAAAAGTATCAATTTATTCAGCACAGAAGTCTCTATCTACAAGTGGTTGTGCTCGTCTAGCGAATTAAAACAACGTTAACGCTAATGTAGTCAAGAAGAGATGAGAATAGCGAACTTTCTGATAATGAAAGCTCGCTATGCATAATTGAGAAGCTAAGCGTAAGTGATAAAACAGAAAATATTTATTAACCTCGATAATACCTTTGCGGTACAAACGGCATTTTTTCCACTGTCATAGCCAATTTTTTACCTCGAACTTCAGCAAAAATTTCGGTTCCTATAACGGAAAACGCCTTCGCAACATACCCCATTGAAACAGGTTTCCCTGCATTGGGCCCTGCCGTTCCGCTCGTCACTAAGCCAATTTCATTATCCTGCGCATCAAACAGTTTGCAGCCTTCACGTACCGGTGCTTTGGTTTGCCCAACTAGCCCTACGCGCTTACGTTGAACGTCTTTGGTTTCGATTTGCGTAAGAATAATATCAGCCCCTGGGAAACCACCCGCTCTTTCGCCGTCACGGCGACGATTCTTACTAATACCCCAAAGCAAACTCGCTTCTACTGGTGTTGTTGTCGTATCCAAGTCGTGGCTATACAGACACAATCCGCACTCTAAGCGCAATGAATCACGTGCACCCAAACCGATCCATTCTACATCGCCAACCGCCGTGAGCTTACGAGCAAACTCATCAGCCTTATCAGCAGGAACCGAGATCTCATAGCCATCTTCACCAGTGTAACCAGAACGACTTACATAACATTCAGCGCCGTCGATATCGATAACCTGTGCGTCCATAAACACCATGTCAGCAACCGCAGGTTGGAAAGCGGACAATATCTCAACCGCTTTTGGGCCTTGAAGTGCAAGCAGGGCTCGGTCTTCTATTATTTCTAATTCGACACCGTCAAGTAGGTTTGCTTGCAGGTGCGCAATATCTTGTTCTTTGCATGCGGCGTTTACGACGACGAAAATATGATCACCAAAATTGGTCACCATTAAGTCATCGAGAATGCCGCCTTGTTCATTGGTAAAAAAGGCATAGCGCTGTTTGCCAGCAGGGAGACCAATAATGTCGACAGGAACAAGCGCTTCCAATGTTTTTGCTGCGTTACTGCCTTTTAGACGAAGTTGCCCCATGTGAGAAACATCGAAAAGCCCGGCTGCATCTCTAGTGTGTAGATGTTCCTTTTTTACACCAAGCGGATACTGGACTGGCATATCGTATCCGGCAAAGGGAACCATTTTAGCACCCGCTTCTATGTGCAGTGCGTGTAAAGGGGTTTTATGTAATTCGGTCATCACTTTCTCCATAAAGATTTGGACTATTGAAACAGCGCTGTTTCCAATAATAAACATTGTTTACTATGCAGAGCATTAATAACAGATTGTTTTAAATTGTTCACCTATTTATTAACAGAAATGGTACAAGAATGATGACAAACAACAGAGACGATTGTGGTTATTTTGCCGTCACCCAAAGGATCAAAGCGTCCTCATCGCTGACAGATGTCAACATATGTCCCATGTTAGCATCGTAATAAGCACTATCACCCTCTTTGAGGTTAATAGGCTCGTAATACTCAGTATAGAGCGTGACCTCTCCTTCTAAAATCAGCAGAAACTCTTCTCCATCATGCTTGACCCAGTCACCAAAATCTTCAATGCTACGGGTGCGAATACGGCTTTTAAACGGCATCATTTTCTTATGCATTAATTGGGTAGCTAAAAGTTCATGTTCATAAGTTGGCGTCGGATGAGGTTTGCCCTGCCCTTGCATAGTAAGGTCTCTACGCCCTGTCGCCATTGTGTTTTTTGGCGGTTCAAAAAGTTGAGGCATGTCTATTTTTAACCCAGAAGCGAGTTTTTGCATTGCTTGGAACGTCGGAGATATCTGTTCATTTTCTATCTTTGAAAGCGTAGAGCGGGCCAAGCCTGTTCTCTGACTTGCCTCTTCTAATGTTATCCCTAAATTCGATCGTATATCTTTAATTTTCTGTCCTAGCTTCAAAGGTTCAATACTTTCACTAACCCCGTCTTTTTCTAACTTAATCGAAGGATATTCGTCTAGGTTTTCAATAGGCATTCGTAATCCATCCATTATTGTTATGCTTTATCTTATTGTTACATGAAGCCTAATAATAAGGAAACAGCAACATTTTCACTTCAATTTATCAAACCATACGAAATTATGTTTCCTATTGGAAATTTTTGATTGATTATTGAAAAAACAATGGTTATGTTACCAACATGTCAATGGCGTCGACCCTCGAATGCAATCGGTTGCGGAAACGACGACTGACCATTAATAAACGACAATTAAATACATAAGAGTTCACCCAAGCAGATTAAGAGTATTAAAATGAAATCTTCATCTTCTTGTGCATATTCTACGCTTATACTGAGAACATGCTTAAGTTAGCTCTTCTTCGCGACATTTGCTTAAACGGTTTTTGCTGCGAGCGAATAACGTTATAAACGTAACCAGTTTTTCAATTATTGATATTAACAGTTTGGAGACAATAAGATGGACAACACCCTGAAATTTACAGAAAGCCATGAGTGGATAAAAGACAATGGTGACGGTACTGTAACTATCGGTATTTCAGAGCACGCACAAGAGATGTTAGGCGATGTCGTATTTGTAGACCTTCCTGAAGTTGAAAGTGAAATTGAAGCAGGCGAGAGTTTCTCTTTGGTAGAATCGGTAAAAGCCGCTTCTGACATATATTCACCTATCACAGGTGAAATTGTTGAAGTTAACGAAGAACTAGACGACAGCCCAGAACTTATCAATGAAGAACCTTATGAAGGTGGCTGGATTGCTAAGATTAAGATGTCTGACCCTTCTGAGTTAGATGACTTAACCAACGCAGAAGAATACTTAAGCAGTATTGAAGAAGATTAATTTGGAAAAATAAGAAAAAGCTGCTCTAACTGGGCAGCTTTTTAACAAGGTACAAAGGAAATGACTGAACTACTTCAACATCTAAGCACACAAAACGAATTTGTTTCTCGCCATAATGGTCCAAACAAAACCGATCAACAAAAAATGCTAACAACCGTAAGGGCGCAAAGCCTTGAACAGTTAATTGATCAGACGGTTCCAGCAGCCATTCGATTGGAGAAACCTCTTTCACTGGATGCGCCGATGAGCGAATCTGATATGTTGGTCAAGCTTAAAAAAATAGCAGAACTCAATCAGATCAAACGCACCTTTATCGGCCAAGGTTATTACAATACCTTTGTACCCAATGTTATTTTACGTAATGTACTTGAAAATCCAGGTTGGTATACCGCTTATACCCCTTATCAACCTGAAATTTCACAGGGTCGTTTAGAGGCACTACTAAACTACCAACAAATGGTGATGGACCTAACAGGTATGGAAATCGCCAATGCGTCACTGCTTGATGAAGCGACCGCCGCAGGCGAAGCGATGACCCTCTGTAAGCGGGCAGGCAAAAGCAAAAGCAAGGTATTCTTTGTTGCCGACGATGTTCATCCACAAACCATTGAAGTAGTCAAAACCCGTGCTACCTTTATCGGCTTTGATGTTGTCGTCGGCTCTGTAGATTCTTTAGCTGAACAAGACGTATTTGGTGCCTTGCTTCAATACCCTTCTACTTCCGGTGATGTCACCGACTTAACCGACGTTATTGCCACCGCTCAAGCCAACAAAACCCTCGTCACAGTTGCCACTGATCTTCTTGCGTCAACGCTGATTAAACCTGCTGGTGAAATGGGCGCAGATGTTGTCATTGGTAGTGCACAACGTTTCGGTGTGCCAATGGGTTACGGTGGGCCACACGCCGCATTTATGGCAACAAGGGACAAGCATAAACGTACCATACCTGGTCGAGTTATTGGTGTCTCTATCGATTCAAAGGGTAACAAAGCCCTTCGTATGGCAATGCAGACTCGCGAGCAACATATTCGTCGTGAAAAAGCGACATCGAATATCTGTACGGCACAGGCACTACTTGCCAACATGGCGTCATTTTATGCGGTTTTCCATGGTAGTGAAGGGCTTAAAACGATTGCGCGTCGAACTCATCATATGAGCGCAGTTTTGGCATCTGGATTAACCAAGTCTGGTTATGAACTAAGCAATAACCACTATTTTGATACGATTACCATCGACACAGGCGATGCCACCGACGCACTGTATACTAAGGCACTTCAAGCAGACATCAACCTACGTAAGTTAGATGGAAAAATAGGGGTCAGCTTTGATGAGACCACAACAACGCAAGACATTGCTGATCTATTTGCCATTTTTGATGTTAAAGAAGATATCGATGCATTGTCGACAGTCATTGCACGCAATGAGTTTGCGGCTATTCCTAAATCCTGCCGCCGTGAAACTCGTTACTTAACACACCCAGTATTTAATACGCACCATAGTGAAACACAGATGATGCGTTACCTAAAACAGCTAGAGAATAAAGACTTCTCGCTCACCCACGGTATGATTCCACTTGGTAGTTGTACGATGAAGTTGAATGCGGTTGCTGAAATGCTTCCCGTCACTTGGCCTGAATTTGGTTCACTGCATCCTTTTGCACCTAAAGAGCAAACCAAAGGGTATAGTAAACTTGCCACATCTCTGAAAGAGATGTTGTGTGAAATTACCGGCTATGATGAGTTTTCTCTACAACCAAACTCTGGTGCTTCAGGCGAATATACTGGTTTGATCGCCATTCAACGCTATCACCAAAGCCGAGGCGACGAGCACAGAAATGTTTGTCTTATCCCTAGTTCGGCCCACGGTACGAACCCGGCAACCGCTTCAATGGTTTCCATGAAAGTGGTGGTAGTTAAATGCGATGAAGCTGGCAATATCGACATCACAGACCTCGCTGATAAAATCGAAAAGCACCGCGATAATCTGTCTAGCATTATGATCACCTATCCTTCTACCCATGGCGTGTATGAAGAGCAAGTGCAACTCGTATGTGAAATGGTTCACGAGGCTGGAGGTCAGGTTTATCTCGATGGCGCGAACATGAACGCGCAAGTCGGCTTAACGACACCTGGCTTCATCGGCTCGGATGTATCTCACTTGAACCTACACAAAACCTTTTGTATTCCTCATGGTGGCGGTGGTCCGGGCATGGGGCCTATCGGTGTAAAATCTCACCTAGCACCTTTCCTTCCGGGTCATATTGAAGGCGGCTTAGAGGGTAAAGATTTCGCGGTTTCTGCGGCCGATTTGGGTAGCGCGTCTATCTTGCCTATTTCTTGGGCCTATATCGCTATGATGGGTGAGCAAGGTCTAACAGAAGCAACCAAGGTCGCTATCTTAAATGCCAACTATGTGATGGAGCGTTTGACGCCTCATTATCCTATTCTTTATCGCGGTACCAACGGCCGCGTCGCGCACGAATGTATTATCGATATTCGTCCACTGAAAGAAGAAACGGGTATCAGCGAAGAAGACATCGCTAAACGTTTAATGGATTACGGATTCCACGCACCGACGATGTCATTCCCCGTAGCTGGCACACTAATGATTGAGCCAACCGAATCGGAAGACTTGCAAGAGTTGGATCGTTTCTGCGAGGCAATGATCGCGATTCGTCACGAAATGAACAGTGTAAAAAATGGCGAATGGCCAATAGAAAATAACCCATTGGTTAATGCGCCACATACACAGGTCGATCTTTCTTCTGAAGAGTGGGACAGACCATATTCACGTGAATTAGCATGTTTCCCATCGAAACAGACGAAAATTTCAAAATACTGGCCGACAGTAAATCGCGTTGATAATGTGTATGGTGATAGAAACCTTATCTGTTCTTGCCCTAGTATTTCGGAGTATGAAGAGTAGATCAGTTGGTGATCACAGATAACTAAGTTGGAAACTGATTTGATACTTTAAAGGCGAACCTGATGGTTCGCCTTTCTATTTTGAGGTGAGTTACAGTTTGATTATCAATCATCATTTTGACGGTGAACCGTAAAATATAACCAATATCCCTCTTTACTCATTTCTGGACAAAAGTATCTTGAAGCCTTAACTGATTGTTAACTATGTGTTTCCAACATATTTCGGAGTTTAGCTATCGTATGCTGACTGTATACTTTAATGCCATTACGCTCTAACAATGCAGCAGCTACCCCAGAGCCATCGATTTTAATACCGTTGAATGTACCATCGTAAATTTTTGAACTACCACAAGAAGGGCTACCCTCTGCGAGAACCGCATATTTTATTTGCTGTTTATGGCAGAGTTTCAAAGCATTCTCCGCCCCATTCACAAATTGAGTAGTAACATCAATCCCATCATTTCCAACAACGTTAGCCGAACCGTCAAGTACATCAATGCCTTTTCCTGTGATTATTTCAGCAGGTGCTCTCGGAGTAGGTAAACCTGCGGACACCTCAGGACAAAAGACCACTAGTTCTACGTTTGATTTAAGCCAGTACAAATCGAGCTCTGGGATTGATAAGCAACTTGCATTGTATCTAACTTTATTTCCAACCAAGCACGAACTAACAAGAACTTTTACCACTGGAACTCCTTTATGTGCGAGAAATTGCTAACGCTTATTAGTTGATAAATTATCGTTTTTCATCCATCTATAATGCAGTCTTTTCTATATCAGTTCAATTATCAATAGGTTAAGGTGAATGAAAGGATGTTAGGCGGCAAAATGTGACATAATTTCAAAAACTCCGATTTCCTACCCGTTCAGACTATATTAGGTAGGGAAAATACACATTAACAGGATGTGAATGTGTGAAAAATCTAAAACAGAATGGGGCAGAGCTTCTTAGAATATTTTTTACCTGTTATTTTCCACCTGCAATATCAATGAACGTACCCGTTACATAAGAGGCTTCATCTGATAACAGCCATACAATTGCCTGCGCTACTTCTTCGGGTTTTCCCCCACGTTGCATCGGAATTTGCGGTGACAATCGGTCAATTCTGTTAGCTTCACCACCATCGGCATGCATGTCCGTATGAATAAAACCGGGTCTTACACCATTAACACGAATCCCTTTAGATGCGAGTTCCAATGAAAGTCCTTTGGTCAATGAATCCATTGCTCCCTTAGATGCTGCATAGTCAATATATTCAAATGGAGCGCCTGTTCTTGAAGCTGCAGAAGAAACATTAACCATCGCTCCAGAACCATATAATTGACCGATAAATTCCTTTGAGCAAAGGAAGCAACTACCAACATTCGAACTCATTACTTTATTAAAACGTTCGTAATCTATGCCTGATAATAATGATTGGCTGAAGAGGATTCCTGCATTATTAACCAAATGCGTTACTTGACCATATTTTTTATTCACAGCAAAAAACAGAGATTGAACTTCAGATTCAATAGACACGTCTGCCTTGAAGCAAAATGCTTCACCACCATGTTTTTGTATTTCGGTTACAACAGACTCTGCTTGAATTCGATTATTAAGATAATTGACGCAAACGAAATAGTCTTTCGACGCGAGTAATTTAGAAGTAGCAGCGCCAATGCCTCTACTGCCTCCCGTAACAATTACAACTTTTTTCATCACGGCTTCCTTGTCGCTAATAACATACATTGTCCTTATTTAATTTGACTCTACTCATTCGAATAATCTGAGTAAATATATAATACGTTTTTCCAATATAACGTAGCTCACTTTTGGACATTAACGTGTCAGCGGCTTCGCTAAATTAAGAAGTTAACTATAACTATAACTATAACTATAACTATAACTATAACTATAACTATAACTATAACTATGGAAAGTGGCTTAACTTAGTGTCCAGTATTGACAGTTTAGATCACACCGAACTGCCTAGCACTTTTCATTAAACGTCTACTATAAATATGCCCGAACTTATTGCACCAGTAGCGAATAGTTTTATAACTCACCATAACGCCTCGCTCAGCAAGAGCATCTTCAACATCCCTAAAACTTAGGCTAAAACGGTAATACAACCACACGGCGTGCTGGATTATATCGGATAAAAATCGATGTCTTTTGTATATGCTAATATGGAAATATTGCCATAGCATCGGTTAAATTGACAGTACCATGAGCAATAGGTTGCGGTTTGATATCTTTTGCTCTGGCAATATAACGAGCATATTAACAATAATAAATATGGATAATATTATATGATTTGCATCTATCAAGTTTCGAGTTCTGTCGAAACTCATATGATTACTAGTTTACTTCAACAATCAAATATTAAAGCACAAATCCATGGCGAGCACCTCCAAGGCGGTATAGGCGAATTACAACCAATTGGTATCGTGCGAGTAATGGTAAATGAAGAAGATGCTGCTATGGCAAAAGAAATTATTATCGAATGGGATAGAAAGCAACCTGATACAGATGTAGCGGTACCCTTAGCAATGAAGCGGTCTAGTGGATTAGGCAAATTGCTATTAGGGTTTCTTATCGGAGTAATATCTGTGGGAGTATATTACAACACTCCTGTGAATTATGATGGTATAGATTACAACAATGACGGTAGTTTTGATGAAAAGTGGACATACAGAAACTATAGGATGGTTAAGACAGAAATTGATCGTAATTTTGATGGGAAGATTGATTATACAACCGACTTTACCCGTAAAGGTACGCCTAAAAAAAGTTTGGCGGATGATGATTTCAATGGCTCTTTTGAAACTAAATACTCGTACAACAAAGGTAGCGTATTTCAACAGAAAGTTGATAGTGATGGTGACGGTTTTAATGAGTACATTATCGAATATAATTATGGTGTTATAGCTACAGCTAGGTTTTTAAACCCTAACAATGAAAATGTAATAAAAATTCAAAACTTTGAGCTTGATAAGTTAGTAAGTGCTGAATATGATTCAAATAAAGATGGGGTCATTGATACTGTAATTAAGTACGATGAGTATGGAGAAATAATCAGTACAAGTGCAAAGTAGTGAGCGACAACTCATGGCACAAATGAGTCCGTCAGATTATGTCTGAATTATCGGTTCTGAATTGTCAGTTCAAGTCCAGATCAGGGTGAGATCATGAACGTTTTTTAGGCAATTTAACAATCAATTTGACGATCACATTTAGTTGTGATCATATACTCCCTTTTTAGGGAGAGGTATTGTCAAGTTAACTGGTTTTTGCCTCAATGCTCCGCACCAGTAGTTTTGGACATTGATTTAACTGAGTTGGAGTGCCTAGACTCCAGTCTGACTGGAGCAAATCACATTAGAAATATTGGTCGATATAAGCCTAAGTGTTTAGTGAAGATCATCTACTCCAAGTAGGAAAGGGGCATAAACTGGTTACGAAATTACAACCAGTTTGATCTTTCAGCTAATCTTGATTACTCGAAATTTATAACAATTTTTGGCTAAACCTTCTAGCCAATTGAAGTTATAAAGGTGGTTCGGGAAATTGAAGCCATTCATGTTGTTCATAAATGACTTGTAACTTTTTAACGTCAATTGCTGGCTGACCCAGCAGTAATGATAGTTCATGGATCACTTTCATCTCATCCTCAGGAACTTTAGAGATGCCCATAGACGAATAAGAATACAGAGATGGATGTACCCAATACAAATGCTCCACACCTAAAACTGCTGCCATGTCATGAGATAAAACGTCAAGAATTACATGTGCTCCCCACCACTTAGGGACACCAAAATGGTCAGGATCTATATCACCGTTTAGATACATCTGCCATGCACTTCCTGCTAAAATAAAGTCCTCTCCAGATAAGTCGTATAGCTCTCTATCTGGATCAACCAGAATCCACCTTTGTTCTTCGTTACTCCATACTTCACACACAACATGATATATAAATCTGCCAGAGTAGAGATAAGTCGCAAAACCATAACGTAGCCTTACCGGTACTCCCTGAGATTTAAGAATAGATGCGAGTAATAATGCATGAGACCTACATGACATAATTAGACGATTTTCAGGTGATCGATCTTCTGTCAATCCTTGCGGATCTCGTTTATACAGCTCTTCTAAAATCATCGCTATACTGGCATATTTCTTGTCTTCATTTTCGCGTCGAGATACAGGTAGTTTAGACCGATACTTTGGTAAATCAGTTATAGGGTGAATAAACTGGGCTTTAGTTAACGCGCATAATTTCTCGACATTAGTTGGCAGCCCATCAAAAGCTCGGCTGTGCAGCTGGGGATCAGTATAATATCCATACGATCTGTATGACTCTAAAAATTCACTTTTGTTATTTATATCATCAGCAAAAGAAAAGGATGAGTACACAAGAATTGTTAGTATCGTTCCAACACTTACTAGATATCTTACCAATACCATTCGTTATCCTTTTCTAAAAAAAACTAAACTGCTGTTTTATACGAAATAAGCCAATGATATATTTATCTTTTCCATTTATATATCAGGTATCCAGAGATTCTATCACTTCATAAATCTCATGATAGCTATGCAAGTCAAAAAATTTAAGTTATCGACGTATTTGGCAAACAGTAGACAAACTTTTACAGTGAGGGAGCACACCTACAGTGAGGGAGGAAGTGAGGGAGGACACACACCGTGAAATCTGGTCAGGACAAGTTAAGTGAGTTTACTCAGAGAAGCTCGATCGTTAAGGTGTGTAGCCTCATCGATTGGATGTCCATATGTATTCTCTCATTACAATATGAGTGAATCGTTTTCTCGAAAAAAAATGTGCTAACCTTACTCAAACTCACCACGAGATAACAACTACAATGAAAATTTTCAGCAACTTCGAAAGCGGCAACATTCACGTCGTTTCAGCCGATTCGCCACAGAACATTCAACTGACTATTCCTGCCGATAACCAGACGGAAATTTCGCAATGGTTTCACTTCCGGTTAGAGAGCAAAGCGAAACAGGCACACCACTTTACAATCAATGAACTGGCAACGTCGGCCTACCCAGAAGGTTGGACTGATTACGATGTGGTTGCATCTTATGATCGTGTAGAGTGGTTCCGCATCCCTACTAAGTTTGATGGCAACACACTGACGTATGAAATAATTCCAGAGCATGATTCAATGTACTTTTCTTATTTCGCACCATATTCATACGATCGCCATCAAGATCTTTTACACAGTGCGCAAACGCACCCAGCGTGTAAGTTAGAAACACTAGGCCACACACTAGACAACAACGACATCAGCTTACTGACGGTCGGAGAACCAAGTCCTAAAAAGAAAAACATTTGGGTAATTGGACGTCAGCACCCTGGTGAAACGATGGCGGAATGGTTTATCGAAGGCCTCTTGCAACGCTTACTTGACGAAACGGATACCGTTGGTCGTTCACTACTCGACAAAGTGGTTATTCATGTCGTCCCTAACATGAATCCAGACGGCAGCATTCGCGGTCACCTTCGCACCAATGCCATTGGTGTAAACCTAAACCGAGAATGGCAAACCCCATCGCTGGAACGCAGTCCTGAAGTGTACCTTGTTCGAAAGCGCATGCTAGAAACGGGGGTCGATATGTTCTTAGATATCCATGGTGATGAAGCTATCCCCTATAACTTTGCTGCAGGTAGTGAAGGCATCCCTTCTTACGATACGCGCATCGCTCACTTGGAGAACCACTTCAAACAAGCATTACTAACGATTACGCCTGAATTCCAAGATACAATAGGTTACGACAAAGATGAACCAGGTAAAGCTAACCTAACCGTCGGTTCGAACTGGGTCGGAGAGCAGTTTAATTGCTTGTCTTACACGATCGAGATGCCGTTTAAAGATCACATCAACCACGTCGATGAACTTTATGGCTGGTCTCCATATCGCAGTGCTGCATTTGGTCACGATATGCTAGCGGCAGTTTGGGCAACGGTTGATGAATTGTAAGCTATTTAGTTTAATACCAATGAAGGACTAACGAGCTAGTCCTTCATTTAAGTAAAAAAGTGCAAACTGTCACGGTTCTGGACAGAACAGTTTAATGCTTAGAGCCTAACTTAATGGCTTAGATTAGGAAAAATATCTACACCGTTAAGCTTATATAGTGAATAATTCGGTACGAGATAATGGTGTTACAAATACTTCTCTATTGGCAATAGCTGTAGAAAACGTGATTTAGCTCGTTCCCATTGGCCTGTTTCTGGGTCGCTTTCCCAGATTTCCGTACCGGAATACCAACGGAGTTCTCCTTCAAGTAAATTCAGACGCCAGCTATTGTCCTCGTTCATTGCCTGCTCCATATCATCCGCAAGACTTTCAGCAACACCTTGATTTTCAATCACGAGTATAGACTCAGTATTGAGATAGGTTGAACGTAGGTTGAAGTTAAAAGAACCGATGCCAGCCACACGCCTATCAAAGACAATTGATTTTGCGTGAAGGCCATAGGCCGTTGTCGGTGCACATTTAGACAAGTCTCTTGTTGAATCCACACATAGCTCCGTATCTGGTTTCATCTCAAATAACTGAATACCATTGTCAAGCATGTCTTGACGTCGACCCGCGTAGCCGGAATGATTCGTGATGAGATCATTTGAGATCATTGAATTGGTCAATGCTTTTATCTGAACACCGTTGCTGGTTAATACCTTCAACCCTTCTAGTTGGCTATCATCAAATATTAGATAGGCAGATTCCAATAAGATTTCTTGGTCAGATTGACGAGCCAACTCCGCCATTAATCTGGCTGTAGCTTTCGGTTCGCTAGTGTTCTCTTCGTCGATTGGTACTGGTCGGTCAGAAACAAAACGAGCTTTAACCCAGATCATCTCCTCCATTAAAACCGTTAAAAATCGATTTGCAACCATCTTTCCTTCTGGCAGAGCAGAATAGTGCTTGTAAACGGGCGATGCCACCTCATCTAACACCGGTCGATCCGATGAGACTTTACCACCTAGTAAGTTGACAGGGTAAGACCAGCGACTGTCCCAGTATTCTCTAAAGCTCGCTTGAATATCAGTTACCACGGAACCCATTACCAGTACATCGCGGTCACGAAAATTAATTTCATCAGAAAGATCAAAATATTCATCGCCGATATTACGCCCTCCGACAACGGACAGAACACCATCGACGGTAAAGGACTTATTGTGCATACGACGGTTTAGGCGGGAGAAATCACTCAATACATTTAACCACTTGACTAACCCACGACGACTGGGAATAGGATTGAATATACGGATCTCTATTTTAGGATGAGAATCCAGAGCGGTAAGTAGGTCCTCTCGTTCGTTAAGATTGATATCATCAAGCATTACACGAACTTTGACACCACGATCTGCAGCCGCTATCAAACGATTTGCCAGGTAGTGCCCAGAAGCGTCTGAATTCCATATGTAATACTGGATATCGATGCTGTGTTCAGCGGTTTCAATTAATGCCAATCGCTGAGCCAATGCATCCCAACCCGTATCTTGTAACAAAATCGCACTCATCCCTTGAGCCGGCGGTTCAAGTCGATAAGTGTCACTCAATTCAGACAGTGTCGTCGTCGGCAGGGTAGCAACTGGCTCTATCGAATGCTTAATCTCCTCTGGGAGTGAGGCACACCCGGTAAAAAGAACCACTAAAAGCATGGTGACACTAATGCGTTGAAGCACAGGCATTTATTACACTTCCTTTTTAATTGTGAATAACCAGTTCTGGTTCTGTCAGTTCATTACTTCAGGTAAAGCTTAAAATTTATAGCGGCTTATCTATGCGTTATAGTATACCAAACTGACACGCTCCCCCTATGGAGTAATCAAATTGGAATAGAATGAAGCATTAGCTCAATATCTACAGATATAAGCGTGCTTTTTTTACTAACGGTTTTGTGACATCTTTATCTGTCCAGTACTTACCATGACTCCACGGGTTCCAACTCGAAAAGATACCGCCTGCATTAATACAATGGTCTGTAACCAACTCGCTATACGAGTCACTTAGCGGGGATAAAGGCCAACCTAAAACGTCATCTTTATCAAAGTAGTTGTCCCACGTAAATTCATCCGACGGCTTGTCAATGGCTTCTATCGGGTCTAATCCTCCAACAAACATCGGAATATTACAGCCCGTTGTGATCAAGTGAATACAGCTTTTTAATCGTCTAAACTCTTTTTTATTGTCATTTCCTGTCGGTTCAAAAGCGTTGAAGATACCTGTATTATTTTTGGCATCCCAAATATAGTTGGAGATAACCTGACACCCTAACGACTGCGCAATAATTAGAACCGGTTTATTCTTATTGCCAAGCTTCAAGAACGCTTCGTCGAGGGCACGGATAACCTCACTCTGCACCTGAATATACTGGTCACTGGTATTAGAGCGAGCGCTGTATTCAAGTGATCCCGCATCGGAAAAACCATATAAAAGGAATCGACGAAGTATCGCACCATCTAGTGGAAACTCGTTCATCCTTTGCCAAATGTCATTTTGATTACATTGAAGAATGGGTTGATATTGAATAGGTACAAAAGCAATCTTGGACCAATCGTCACCAAAGCTTTTCATCAGTTTTTTCTTTAGACCCTGAAAGTAGTTAGGCTTGTAATCACCCATCCCATGTAAAGTAATAATGGCTAATTCTTTGTCCATATCGGTCACCTCTATTGATGTATACCAATACAGTAAAGTCAACGGACACGAAAATAACCTACTCTGATGTAAATTTTGTGAAGTGCTTATTGATTTAAAAACAGTCTACCTGTTGGCTGATAACCAAGTTTGAGGCAATGAAAGACCATTGTGGGCTGAAGTGTGTGATGAGATGGTCACCTCTGTCTCGGCATCGCAATGTGCCATGATTAAGGTTGCACAGAATCAACAACAAAGGCGACCACTATGAACTATAAGTTAATTAGTATTGATTTGGCAAAAAATGTCTTTCAAGTTGCTCTACTCGATCAACAAAATAACCTCGTTTCGAATAAAAAAATCACCCGAAATAAATTGCTTCACACCCTAAGGCAATACCAGCCCACTCTTGTCGTCATGGAGGCGTGTTATAGCTCCAATCACTGGGGAAGAGCGATTGAAAAACTGGGGCATACGGTTAAATTAATTCCCGCCAGATTAGTCAAAGCGTTCTTAATCGGCAATAAAAATGACGCTAACGATGCGCTCGCCATTGCCGAAGCCGCGCAACGGCCCAAAATTCATTTTGTTGGCGTGAAAACCGTTAAGCAACAAGATATTCAATCACTGCAAAGGATAAGAGAGCTACTGGTAAAGCAACGCACGGCGAACGCCAACCAACTACGAGGTCTTTTGGCGGAATACGGTGTCGTTATGGGTAAAACGAAAGCGAATTTAATGAACGTCATTCCTTTAGTTTTAGAAGATGCTGAAAATGAGCTGTCGACGGTGGCTCGGTCGTTTGTTCAACGCCTTTACCTTCGACAAAAGCAGCTTGAAGAAGAAATCAAAACCATCACGGCTCAAATGGTGTCATGTGCCAGCCAACATGAAGACTATCAATTGCTTTCAGGTATTCCCGGAGTCGGTCCTATTGTCGCGTCAAGTATCATGGGCTCGATAAATAGCGTGGGTGAATTTAAAAATGGACGTCAGTTATCAGGATTGCTTGGCCTAACCCCTTCTCAATACAGCAGTGGCGACAAAAACCATTTAGGCAAGATAACCAAACGAGGCAATCAAACTCTTCGTAAACTTCTCACTCAGGGTGCGCAAGCGGTCATTAATCATTGCGATAAAAAAGACGATCCGCTAAGTCAATAGCTACAAGAATTAAAAAAACGTGCACACCATTGCAAAGTGGTTGTGGCCTTTGCTAATAAATTGGCCCGAATAATCTGGGCCGTATTAACGAAAAGAGCCCCTTATAACGTCGAACTCGCTTGCGCTAGGTAGTGCTAAATGAACAGAAAGCCAATTAAATAACAACGGTATAAACAGTGATGAATTAAACGGATTGTCTTATTCAAAACCTGGTCGGGACAGCGGTTATCAAAACCATGTGTGTGTTGAGGAGGATAAGACGTCAATTTGAATCTCATTAGGGCGCGCATGAACTCATGCCAAACAGACGCCGGATATATGTCGCAAGACCGTGAACCACTGCTAACCCCTGTTGTTATGGAAAAACTCTATGGAAAGATAGAAAACGAACGCTCTACAAACATAAAGACCTTGCATCAAGCGAGGTGACCATATATGTCCCTTTTACTTTTTTCCCTTTTACTTTTTTACTTTTTTACTTTTTTACTTTTTTACTTTTACTCTACTTATTCTGCCAATTATACGAAGTAACCTATCTATTCGTACTTTATCAACTGTAACTGCGAAGTGATAAACTACCTCGAATTATGGTTGATTAATTGCTTCAGCATATTGTTAAACCCTTGCATATCTATCTGATCTTGATCGAAAAAGTTCATATCAATTTGTTTAATCAAATCCAACGCTTGTTTTAGTTTATCAAGCCCTAAATCACTGAGCCCTAGCTTTTTGGCTCTGGTGTCTATTGGATCAACTTCCCTAATTACAATTTGCCGTTTCTCCAAAGATTTAAGCACACTGGAAACGACCGATTTGTCCATCTTGGTAAATTGTATGAGTTTTACTTGATTAACTACACCACCATTTTGATTTAACCAGTGGATACCAGATAAAATCACAAACTGAGGATAGGTTAGCTCAAGATCCTTTAACCCAGCGTTAATAGTGCGCTGACGCATGTTTGAAATTTGCCAAATAAGGTAGCCAGAATGATTTTCTGGCTGGTCATCATCAAAGATATCTTCTTTCATATAGGCCTGTATCAAATTCGAAGTGTTCGTCATAGGTAAGATGACAAATCAAGTTTAAAGTAGTCAATGAGCGAAACGCCAGTACGGTCAAGCTGTAAATTAATTTGCCAATGTTCAACCCCATTAGTAACACATTGTTTTACAGCTTCTTTGATATAACGTCCATTTTTATCAATGGTTTTTGGGGGAACAAACGGCTTAGCATCATAGAGATGGCATAAAAGTATTACCGCCCTTTGTCCTTCACTGATTTGACTCGAAATATCAGAGCAATGTCGTACTAGGCGCTCAAAGGAGTGAAATTTATCTCGGACTAATTTTTGACCGAAAGGTATGTCCTTCAAAGGCGTTTTAACTTCAATATAACAGTTACCATTGATAAAAAAATCAATCTTCGATTGGTTCAAAAAAACTTCTCTTCTCACTTCATTAGCTGAAATCATCGTATCTAATAAGTTGTTTATAAGAAAAAAATTAATATATGCATTTGCTTTTATCTGATTAATTCCAATCAAAACACCTTGCGCCGAGTCAGGGTAAATAGCTTCAACAGTGTATTTTGTTTGTCTCTTGTCAGAATCGGATTTTGACAAGAGACAAGGAATATGTCGAAAGTCGATTCGACCTATTCTGCCAGTCGATGGACAGTGGCATTTTTCTATTTGACCATCAACCTCCACCAACATAATAAAGCGATTAGGTCGGGATTTAATGACACCTTTAACTAACTCTTCAGTAAACCGGAATTTCATCACTCGTACCTTTAACAATTAAAAGTAAGGAGGGCAGAAAGAATAACTACCCTCTATGATCTGTACTACAGGTCTTCAATCTCTAGTCTCACTGATTTCCAGGCGGCTATCCCTCCAGAGAGTTCTCTCACATCATATCCATTATTCAGTAGTGTAATAGCCGCTTTTGCACCGAGGTTACAAAACGTATCCCAACAATAAACAACGACCCTCTTGTCCTTAGAAATTTTGTCCAGATTATCAGCGAGATCTGACTGAGCTATTTCTATTGCCCCTTTAATCTTGTCTTTTTTGATATGGGCTGGCGCATTACGTACATCGACCAAGACAACAGTATCTTTGTCTCTATTCAGCTCATTCAAGTAATCCATAGGGCTTACAGTACATTTTATCTTAGATTCGAAAAATTCGATTGCATTCATGTGGTGCCTCCTCTACATTGTTTGTATAAAGATAGTCTGTACACAGACTAAAGGCAAGTAAAAATTGCATTGGAAAGACGTTTTGCTCGTACAGAATTTGCGCAAAAAGAAATACATCATTGATAATTAACATGACAAAAGCCAACCGTTCGAGAACGATTGGCTTTAAAAATTCTAAAACTACGAGGTATTAGTCGTTATTGTTATCGCGGGTGTCGAAGTGATAATCAACATTCACGATAGCGCGGTAAGAGATTTCACCGCGAGCTTCAGAGAACTCTTCAATCGTCACCGCTGTATCACCCAACTTAAGGTTAGAGACAGTATGTTCTCCGATAGGTGCCAATTTGAAGCGCAATTCAGAATGGCTTGCCGCTTCCAACGCATCAACGTAATCGAAACCCGCTTCATACGCGGCCGCTTTAGAAGCGAAACTGGCTGTTGATAGATTTGCTTCACTGTAAACCGTTTGAGTACCGGCAAAGGCGGTTGCGCTAACGAGTAGAGTGGCGGCTAGAACTGTTAATTTTTTCATCTTATTTACCTTTAAAGTGTCGGTTAAAATGAGTGACTATTTGTGGGGCAACGGCCCCTCTCACTCGATGACACTATTATTCACCATTTAAACGTGACGTACATCACACGAATTCGCCATTCATCATGGACGATTTAGCATCAATAAAATGAAAGTTTTTAAGAAAATGGGAGTTGTAACGGAAAGTTAGCTGGAAAATACACCGATGAGTAGAGACAAATTGGCAAAGAAGAACAAGCTCTTGCCACAAGAACCAACAAGAGCTTAACCGTGTTATTTCACTTTCTTTCTTGAACGTTGTTGCGCTTTCAGAGCCAGTTTTTCTTTTTTACGTTGCTCTATTAAGTGAGCGGCTTCACCGCCAACGTGGGTTTCACCGCGTGCGTTAGCCAGTTGCACTTGCTTTTCGCGTTCGCGAAAGCGGGCTTTCTGTTCTTCACTATGTTTATCCACGCACTTAGGGCAACTGACACCTCTCTCGAAATACTCAGACTCTTGCTCTTCGCCTGTGATAGGTAAACGGCAAGCATGACATACGTCATAACCACTTCTTTTTAACTGGTGGTTAACAGCAACGCGACCGTCAAATACATAGCAATCTCCTTCCCACATGCTTTCATCTTCTGGTACGTCTTCTAAGTACTTAAGAATGCCGCCTTCAAGATGGTACACTTCCTCAAAGCCTTGTTCTTTCAAGTAGGCGGTTGATTTCTCGCAACGAATACCACCCGTGCAAAACATCGCTACTTTCTTATGCTTCGCTGGGTCTAGATTATCCGCGACATATTGTGGGAAGTCGCGAAATGACTCGGTGTTAGGATTTACAGCATTTTTAAATGTACCAATATCCACTTCGTAGTCGTTACGGGTATCAACTAAGAGTACCTCCGGATCAGAAATTAGTTCATTCCAATCGTTAGGCTTAACATAGGTCCCAACAACGTTAAGCGGGTCAATTCCTTCTACTCCCATTGTCACAATTTCTTTTTTCAGTTTTACCTTGGTGCGGTTGAAAGGCTGTTCATCACTGAACGATTCTTTATAAACAACATCGGCAAGACGAGTATCTTGTTTGAACCATTCAAGCAAAGCATCTATCGATTCACGCTTACCTGCAACGGTACCATTGATACCTTCACTTGCGAGAAGCAAAGTACCGCGGATTTTTTTTACTTCAAGAAAATCGGTTAGAGATTGCCGAATTTCTTGGTAATCATTAAGTGTGACAAACTTATATAGTGCACATACAACATATTGAGACATGGTTTTTCCTTCAGCCAGCTGGAACGTAAATCCAGAGCGTATCTTTACAAACTAATTAAAATCACGCGCAGTATAACTAAGCGTAGGTATGACAAAAACCAACCAAAGATAGGGTTATATAACATGATATAACACATCACTTATTGACGTGTCCAAGGCGACAGTATTTTCATAAGGTGACTGTCCCTTCACTGTTTTATGGAAAGATAGAAAACGACCGCAACACAAAACACAAAGAAACCTTGCATCAAGCGAGGTGACCATATACGTCCTTTCACTGTTTTATAAGTTGACTGTCCTTTCTGTGTATTATTTTCTTAGTTGTAGTAAAAGTTTGCTTAGCTGATGTCCGTAACTAGTAGATCGGCTCAAGTACGTCTTTAAGGTGTGTTTGTAACCAACACAAAGCCGGCCCTTTTTTAATGCTATTTAATGTCACCATATCGACAGGAGGACACCACATTTTATGGTCGATGGTTATATTTAACTCCACTAGTACTCCCTCTGAGACCTCTTGTTCTACTTGGTGGTAGGGTAAATAAGCCCAACCCAACGTTCCATTTACCACCGTATGTTTCATCGCATTAAAACTGTTAACCCACCATATTTTTGAGGCGGCTGGAGGAAATTGTTCTAAAAAACACCCATTATCACCTCGAAGCATAAGTTGACGATGTGGAATCACATCGACCAATTGAACCTTACTCAACGATGCTAGTGGATGCCCCGGATGACAGACGGCTTTGAAATTAACATTTCCAATGAAACAGGCTTCAATTTCTTGACTAAATGACATCTCAGCGTACATCAATCCTAGGTCAGCCCTTTTGTCCTTGAGGTGCTTTTTAACATCAGTGCTAGCGATAGAGATGAGTTCGATTTCAGTTGCCGGAAAACGTTCCGAGAATCGATCTAATATTTGAAACAATGACGGCATGAAAAAGGAATCATCTAGCGCTATTCGAATAATATCCTCTTCACCGCTATTAATGGAGGTCACCAAATCACTCAAACTTTCGACTTGCAAGATAACCGCTTTGGCTTGCTTAAATAAATGACGCCCTTCTCTAGTCAAGGTTGGCTTTCTAGTCGATCGATCAAACAGTTGAATGTTTGAATCAATTTCAAGATTGTTGATACCTTGACTAACGGCTGATTGTACTTTTCCCAATTTCCTTGCGCTCGCCGAGAACGAACCAAGTTCCGCAGCTTCAACAAACATCCGTAATTGTTCAATACTATACATATCATTATTTCTAATAGTTATTGACTTTTAATCATCATAATAAAAGATAGTATAGAGCGAAAATAAGTCAACGGAACATAAAAAAATGTCACTCAAAGAACGAATTTTGCATATGGTGTTGTTTGAGCTGATTGCGTTAATTTTAATGGTAACGCTAGCCACTCTGATTATCGGAAAAGATGCGTCAAAAATGGCTGGGCTGGCTGTAGTACTATCGCTCATTGCGATGGGATGGAACGATATCTTTAACTGGAGCTATGACCGATTATCCGGAGCTGATCGTAACGCTCGTACTTTCAAAGTTCGTGTTTTGCACTGTTTAGGGTTTGAATTAGGTATAATGCTCATCTCCTTCCCTGTTCTAATGTGGGCACTCAAGCTTGGTTTCTGGGCCGTATTTGTTATGGATATTGGTGTCGTCATGTTTTTTCTGCTTTATTCGATTGGTTTCAACTGGTTATATGACACGATTCGCCAGCGTATGGTGGATTATGGTATGCCGAAGAAAAGAAAACAGCCTAAGCTTAGACATAAAATTACTTGTCGAAAGCTCTGATGCCCTGCTTCGCAATGGGTAGTTCATACACCATGGCTCATCATCCGAAGCGTTCTTTGGCTTAACCTCATAGGTATCTTTGCATAGTAAGAGCGACAACATCACTAGTTACATTCATACATTTACTAGGTAAACTGCTTACATCAGAATAAGTTCAAAAGCACTATGCAAACCCATTCCCATACATCGATAGATATACCATTTGATTGTCGGCATACGTGCTGGTTTTGTGGAGAACCATGCTCTACAAGTCTACATTTTCCAGATAACGCTAACTCAAGCTTGAATTTGGAACACGCCTTATTAGCGATACCAATATGTAATGAATGCAACTCTATCAAATATCCTAGCGACTTAACGTCGATTTGGGCGTTGCGTTCCTACATCAAGCAAGCTCTTATATTTAAATACACCAAGCACCTAGCCATAGGAGAAAACTGGACGGAGCAAGAGATCATAGACAGCAATTTTTCAGGTTCAATATTAGGTGGTTTTGGTAGAAGTGCATGGCGTATGTATGAAATTGCAAAACAGAGAGTGACATTTCAAGGTTGGGTCGTCAGTATTGACGATCTTCCATTAGATGCCATTGATGATACAAGTGGTTTTGAGTTTGAAGGTACGAACTATTTGTCATTAAACACATGTATCAATTTCTTTGCTACTGCAACGGCTATCGACAAGGAATTACTCACTCAACTTGTGGAAATTGTTACACCAAGTAGATTTGATTATGCTTTGAAAATAGCAAAATTGAATAAACGTATTTCTAACGCTCAACGCGCCAAAATCATTCATGAAATTACCGTTCAAGAGACTGAGAAACGGGAAGTCGCTTTTAATAAACACTCAAGAAGTGCCGATAACCAACCCATTATGGATGTGTCCGTTTCAGGCACTGTTGCTCCAATATTTGCAATCAAGTGGGCGATGGAGAAAGGCGCTCATACTCTATCTGATCTGTGCCACTTAGAAGATAATTACTTTGATGAGTTCCAGCATTTAGGTGGAGCCGCTGCATTCGCATCGTATAACGGATTACAACTATATTTAGAAGCTCGAGAAGAATTAGCGTGGATAGAAAGCAGTGACCCAAACAAAGATTGGTGGCCGCAATAAAGCCGTTATATAGGCTAATTGCTGATCGACATATCCATGTCTCGGGTATGGAGTTAGATATCTATATCATTGCTACGTATCGCTGATAAATCTCAAGGAAATGTCGGTAGGAGTACCGTAAAATAGACACATTAAAGTCAGGGAAGAGATAACCCTAAAATGAAAAAAATACTATTGTTCATTCTGTTCATCACTTTTACGCAAAGTGCAAACGCGACTACCTACTACTGCAGTGACAGTAACTGGGATAAGCTTAGTACCTTATTCAACAAAACCGTAAAGAGCTACAAGCAGCTCCTTCGGGAAATTGATGAATATGAAATAAAAACTAACCCATCAGCGTTTATCCACAATAGATATACTTTAAAAGAGTACAGCGCCATGTGGCACATGAATAATGACGTGGACAGAAAATCCGTCGAAAGATTTATTACCAACACACAAGCACAAATAGATCGCGTTGAAGAAATCAATATTAAGCTGCAAGCATTAAAGAAAAATGGACGCAATTTAGAGTACAATTGGGAGAAGTTAGCTGGCTACTGTAACGACGAAGATCAATATGATGACTACAAATCAGCCACCAAAAACTACGAATCTGCAACAAATAATCTAAACATCATCAAAGCGAAAATAAAAAATCTTAAAGAAACGAAAGTCAACTACGCTACCGAACTCGAATTTTTTATGAAAACCAAAGAGCTTTCGAAATAGCGTATCGCCAAATACAGGTGCAATACGTACGGACTCATGAGTCAACCAAACAGATCACCGACAACATCGCATTACTAAAGTGTGTTTCCCAAGAGGTAGTGAAGCAAGTAAATTGTAGTGATAATGAAATTAAGAAGTCAACGAAAGTAAAGACACACGCTTTAGTTCTATCTTTTCATCACGGCTTTTTTGTCTTTAATCCGATTTATTGTTGTTGCGAAGAATGCAAACAGTAACCCCACAAAAAAAACGGTCGTGGTCATACTTTTGCTGATCGTCATTGCACTTGAGTATGACACTAAGCGTTCTGGCACTTCTGGATAACTGGTTAGAATTTTGAATACAAAATAGTTTTCAGAGTAATCAAACACTCCAACAAGCAATGGAAGTAAAGATAACCCCCTCCACACTATTAACTTCAATCGACCAAAATTTATTACCCATAACATCAGTAGGCTATAGGTAGCAGCAAATAATACAGGGTAAACTGAATCGAGCAGTAATTGTGTATAACGATAAAAATTTCGCCCTTCTTCTCCGAGTGTACCTAAAAGCAACTGAGCTTCCGCATAGCTGTAACCCAAAGGAGACATATAGAATATATCCACTCCTTCGGAGTAACCAACTAATGTAGGGATGGAATAAAATAACATTGTAAGGTAAACAATATTTGTAATAACAAACAAGACCAAAATTGTCCGACCTTTAAGAAATCCTTTCATGTGTGTCCTTGAGAAACATTTGTCCTTGAGAAACAGATTTAAATAGTAGTGCTTATTGAGGCACATCTGGATTTATAAGCCTCTCACTATCCGATAATGGCTAGAACGAATTCGACTTAAATTTTAAACAAGTCGTGACCACTTACACCAACACTTGCCGTGTATTCCTGATGTAATGATGGATCTGACGCTCAACTTTCGAATCGATCATCTCTTCCGGTCGGCATTTGTTTGGACAAGGCATATTCGGTGTTGTGCCGAACACTCGGCAAATCAGAGGTCGTTCCTCGTACACCTTACAACCGTTAGGACCTAAGTGTACGCAATTAAATTCATTCAATGCGGCTTCATGCTGCGCGTCCGTTTTTCTCGGTAATCGCGACATTTCTTCCGAAGAAGTTGTTACCGGTCCACAACAATCATGACAGCCCGGTACACATTCGAACGTTGGAATACGTTCGCGCAGGTAGGCAATCATCTCTTGGTTATTGTTCATGGGTACCTAAGTTTGTGCAGTTCAAGATCGATACGGCTTTATACCTAATTCATTAGATGTTAGCAATGCCTTTAAAACCTACCGTGTGTCACAAAATCTATCCCATGTGCAAACGCCTATGCTTGGAAAAACATGGACTCACATTCAAATAATTTATGATTCAATCCCTGCTTTAGCAAAGCCATTGAATAGCAAGAACTCAGACGGGAGAAACGAACACTCTTAACTGAAGACCTCCCGCTGATGTACTCGTCATTAACGACGTAATAAATTTAAACACTTATTCATTATTGAGTTGTAACTTTTTTGCCAATGGTTCGATAGCACCACCTTGAACAAATACAGATATAAGTACGATGAAGAAAACCATATTGACTATGGTCAAAGCATCACTAACACCCGCGGCTGCAGGGATCAAAGCAAATACGATAGGTGTCGCTCCTTTTAAACCTATAGCCGATATAAACAGCCTCTTTTTCCAACTAGCTTTAAAAAACGGTAAATAGCAAACTTGGACGGCTAAAGGTCTCGCCACTAATATTAATAATATAGCAGGGAGTAGAGAGAGCCAAAGAACATCAAATAACTGATGTGGGAAAATTTGTAAGCCAAGCACAATAAACATTAACGCCTGAGCTAACCATGACAAGCTATTAAAAAAGTGTTTGTTTATTTCTCTACCGCGTTTAATACCATTACCGATCACTACTCCAACAACATACGATGCTAATAAAATGTTACCACCAGCAAACTCACTGCCATAAGTTGCTAGAACAAAGCTAGAAAGAATAAATACAGGTATCAGCCCGTATTCTTCCAATTTGATATGGTTAAGCAACCAAACACTGAGCCGGCCAACCAGATAAGCAATAATCAATGCACTTGAGATTTGGACAAGTAACTCAGTTCCGATAACAGTCATCGAAACGGGATTATTGGGTGCAAGCGCCAACTCAGTCAAAAGCACCACTAGGATAAGTGCGACAGGGTCATTGGTGGCGGACTCAAATTCAAGCACTGTGTCCGTCTGTTCCTTCAACTTGAGTTTTTTTGATTCTAGAATGGAGAACACGGCAGCGGCATCTGTCGAGGAAACAATAGCCGCAAATAATAAACAGTGGATGAATGACAGTTCCAATACAAATGAAAGCAAAATGGCAAAAAATAGTGTCGTGAGAAGCACACCCAGAGTGGATAAAACGCCACCTTCACGATAAGCAATACGAACGCTCGCTGTCGACGTATTGAGGCCCCCCACGAAAACAATAATATTGAGGGCGATGCTTCCTACTAATGATGTTATCTGAAGGTTATCGTAAACAAAATCGAACTCACCATTACCGAGCAGTAAGCCAACGCCCATGAAAATCAGCAAAGAAGGAATACCAAAAGTGCGCGACGGGTGATGTAAAAGTATACCAATGCAAATCAAAGCGGCAATGCATATTAGTATCAGTTGGTATGACATTTATTTCCCTTAATTTATTTATATTTCTGCACTTTAAGTGTTTCAACGAATTCTCCCGTACCTTCTGACTACGGTTTATACCCTCATCGTTCCTTTAATAACGGTGACTGCATTACCAATCAATTTAACCCTTTCATTAGGCAATAATTCTACCTCAACAATCCCTCCTCGATCGGATGCTTGATAGCCTCTGAGTCTAGACTTATCAAGCCTTTTCCCCCAATGAACTGCTAAGGCACAATGTGCGGAACCTGTGACAGGATCTTCATTTATTCCTACCCAAGGGGCAAAATAGCGAGACTTAAAGTCAATACTATTCGATGCCGATTTAACCGTTACCACCACCCCACGACCGGGTAATCTCTTCAAGCTGTCAAAGTTCGGATTGAGTGATAACAGATCAGCTTCACTATCCATTTCTATCAGAATTTTAGAGTCAAAAATACCGCTGGATACAATTTGATCAGAATGTATACCGATACTGTTCAACATGTCAGAACTTAGAGCCGTATCAACAGCAATAATCGGAGCTGGAAAATCCAATTCGATATAGTGTTCTTCAACGGTTACTAGCAGAACACCCGACAGAGTGTTGAATGACAACTCTTCACCAGCAACAACTAAACCATTTTCTTTCAAAATATGTGCAACAGCCAGCGTTCCGTGACCACATAGATCTACTTCTACTTTCGGAGTAAACCATCTTAGCCTCATATCCTCTAGTGACAAGAATGCCGTTTCAGAAACGGCCATTTCAGCCGCAATGGCAAACATCATATTTTCATCAAGACCACGTTCCATGATACAGACGCCTGCTGGATTTCCTTTAAATGGTTCCAATGTAAACGAGTCTACTTGGTATATATCGATATCCATCAATCATCCTTGAATGAGTACTTGGCAGCACATATTCCTTCATTAAGAGAGTACAGATTGTAGACCACATACGAACTATTAACTAAAAGTATGAAGGAATTGAATCTTCAAAACTGTTTGACGATTGATCTAGATGCACCATACAGCTTGTACTTTGAATACACTGATATCCTAGTTTTTCATAGAACTCAGTATTAATATCGCTATGTAGAAAGACAGCCCTAGCCTTTTCTTCATTTAACAATTGATGCGTCACCGATTGAACCAAATATGATGCAAAACCTTTGCCTCTCATTTCATTGTCTGTCGCGACAGAACCAATACCATAACAATGTTTCACTAACCCAAATTGGCCCGAATACACGATTAAGGAAGCAGCGGGTTTGTCATTTACGACAAGTACATACCAACAACCTAATTTGTACTTAGAACTATTTCGACACTCAAGCAAGTACTCGTTTAGTGACAAGTCTTCACCCCAAACGTCATACCCCATGAGATAAACGGAATCTAACTCTTCAATTTTAACTCTTCTTATCAGCATAATAGTATCAGTCATTATAAAATGGATTAACTAGCGATTTGTCCGTTGAATGTTATACCTTAAATATCTGTCGATATTGAAATAAAACTCAATTCCCTAATGATCACTGCAGTAAATAGGTGTATTTATGTTTAGGACACACGCCCTATTTATGTTTAGGACACACGCCCGAAAGCTTAACCAAAGAATGAATTTATACTAAGTCAATCTCAAATTAAATTATTTGAGGTGGCTTCATTTCCCTTAAGGGATACCTTATCCGTATCTATTTTTATCACATATGGATTGCCTTATGACCACTGCCCGTAAACAACTGGTTTCTATTGAATCGACACCTTATTACCACTGTGTCTCTCGCTGTGTTCGACGCAGTTTTCTATGTGGCGTCGACCCGTATACTCAACAGAGCTATGAACATCGTCGCGCTTGGATTGAATCTAAAATTGAAGCTCTGTCTCAACTTTACTGCATTGATATCTGCGCTTACGCCATTATGAGTAACCATTATCATTTGGTACTGCATATGAATCGTGATGAGGCTCTCGGGTTGTCGTCTAATCAAGTGATTGAGCGCTGGCAACTCAGTCATAAATTGCCTGCATTGATTCAACGTTGGCTTTCCCATCAAATAACAACTGGAGCAGAAGAAAAGGAGTGCTTAAGAATTATCGAATCATGGCGAAATCGTTTATGGGATTTAAGCTGGTTTATGAAAGAACTCAATTACGATATTGCCTTAAAAGCAAATCAAGAGGACAACTGCAAAGGGCATTTTTGGGAATGTCGTTTTAAAAGCCAAGCTCTATTGGATGAGCAAGCACTCTTGGCAGCCATGGCTTATGTCGATCTTAATCCACTAAAAGCAGGTATCGCAGAGAAACCTGAAACCTCAGAATTCACATCAATAAAAGTCAGGCTACAAGCATTAAAAGAGCAAAAAGAGAAAGCCCACTTCCTGTTCCCTTTCGTCGGTAACTCAACCAATAAGATCATTCACGGCATTCCTCTCCGATTGGTGGATTATATTGAGTTAGTTGATTGGACAGCACGACAGTATCGAGAAAACAAAGCGACGTTAAAGGCGTCACTCCCACCTATATTACAAAGGCTTGGTATAGCAAAAACGACCTGGCTTAAAGCCTGCACTCAATTAGAACGATACGGCGTAACCGCTGTTGGATGTCATTGCCACGCAAAGGTCGCAAAGTTACATATGAAAAAGGTAAGAATTCATCTCTTTCGGTTGGATAAGAGACTGTCCTAAATTCTGTGTAACTGTCTACACTTAATGCCGTAATGGCTAAGGATAGACAACATGGATAAGAAAGCACTTGAAGCTTTTGCTAAAGAAGCGGCTAAAGGAATTAAAAGTCCCGAAGACTTAAATGAATTCAGTCAGATGCTCAAAAAGATCACTGTTGAGGCAGCACTCAACGCTGAAATGGATGAGCATCTTGGCTATGAAAAGCGCCATCAATCTAAAACAACCAATAGCCGCAACGGGAAGAGCAGTAAGCGAGTTAAAACCGAAGATGGTGAATTCGAACTCGATACACCACGTGACCGAAATGGCTCTTTCGACCCTAAACTCGTAAAGAAACATCAATCCCGTTTTACTTCTATGGACGATAAAATTTTGTGGCTCTACGCGCAAGGTATGAGCACGCGTGACATCGTTAATGCCTTCGATGAATGGTACGGCGCTGAGATATCACCAAGCCTAGTTTCTCGCGTGACTAATGCTGTTATCGATGAAATTGTAGAGTGGCAATCTCGTCCGCTTGATGCCTTATATCCCATCATCTATCTAGACTGTATTGTGATTAAAGTGCGTCAGAAAGTGCGTCAGGACAAACGTATTATCAACAAATCTATTTTCCTAGCCCTTGGCATTAATACTGACGGGCAAAAAGAATTAATGGGCATGTGGATAGCGGAGAACGAAGGTGCGAAGTTCTGGCTCAATGTTCTGACAGAGCTTAATCAGCGTGGTGTTGAAGACATCCTTATCGCTTGTGTTGATGGCCTAAAGGGGTTTCCCGATGCCATTAATACTGTATTCCCCGAAACACACATACAACTGTGTATCGTTCACATGGTGCGTAATTCCTTAAAATACGTCTCATGGAAGGACTATAAAGCGGTTACCGCTGATTTAAAACGTGTGTACCGTTCAGCGACAGAGGAGGAAGCATTACTTGAATTGGAGCGATTTGGTGACTCTTGGGATGAGCAATACCCTCAAATCACAAAATCTTGGCGTAACCACTGGCAAAACTTAAATACCCTGTTCAACTACCCAGCAAACATACGAAAAGCGATTTATACGACTAATGCGATTGAGTCACTCAACAGTGTGATACGTAAGGCTTTGAAGAAACGAAAAATCTTCCCCAGTGATGAAGCCGCAACCAAAATGGTTTATCTAGCCATTAAAGATGCCAGTAAGAAATGGACGATGCCCATTCAAAACTGGCGTCAGGCGATGAGTCGGTTTATCATCGAGTTCGAAGACCGTGTCGAGAAACACGTTAACTAAATGGCAGTTACACAGAATCTGTTACAGCCTCTTGGATAATTAAATTTCCGACCTAACCTATCACCCAGTATTTTCGACTTGCCTTCACCTGTCGTTTTACATGCACCCCACCCTGCTTTACACCTGAAAATAATAAAGTATTCAAGTGCATTACACGTAATAACTAATAAACAGTTCACTCTATTAATAACCTCACTTCAAATGAACCAAATAATCCTACTTATCAGTTCCTCGTTAAGTGTGTGTCTTCTATAACTTCTTATAACTTCTATAACTTCTATAACTTCTATAACTTCTATAACTTCTATAACTTCTATAACTTCTATAACTTCTATAACTTCTATAACTGCTCTGTAACTGTCCGTAAGGCGTATGTCCCCATTCAATACTACGCAATTGATCTACATCAAATGAACCGCATAAATCCACTTAGATTAGCCACAAATTCTCTAGGGGTTATTGTTATGATAATTGTTTTCATTTAGATTAACTTTATCAAATGACAATCATTGCGATTTGAGTCCATTCATTTGATCGGACTCAATCAATGCTGAAAGCAAGAACTCTAGGCTATATTGCCACTTTGGGAGATGGAATTTTGAACCAAGCCATTTTTAGTCTAATGCCAGATAAGTTAGCCAAGTTATTGCAAGCTAAGAATAAGAACATAAACGTTCACCGTGACATCAAAAACTTATCTGAAGCAAAGCTAAATAAAGAATATGAAATTAAAAATATAATTCCAGATGATAAAGAAATGGTGCATTTCCTTTTTACATTAGGTTGTTTTAAAGGTGAGTCAGTAACCGTTATATCTATTTTATCGGACACTTATGTAATTGCGGTAAAAGACGCCAGATACAGCATTGACTTGGATTTAGCGAAAATAGTCATGTTGATTTAATTAATCAAAGAACGATGAGTTGGCCAAGACTAACTCAATGTTTAAATAGGGAAGATAACACTTTGAAAATTGCATTAGCAGGTAATCCCAATAGCGGAAAAACCACACTCTTTAATGCCATTACTGGAAAAATAGAACGTGTTGGCAATTGGGCCGGGGTCACTATTAACAAAAAAGAGGGGCTAATAAAAACGACAATCAACCATTCAAACCAAGACATTATAGCGGTTGACCTACCCGGTGCCTATTCCATGTCTCCGTTTACGTCAGAAGAAACGATCACTCGAAATTTTGTCAAAAATGAAAAGCCGGATGTCATTCTAAATATCGTTGATTCAACAAATTTAAATAGAAGCCTTTTTTTTACAACTCAGCTCTTAGAACTTGGTATTCCCGTTGTTGTCGCCCTAAATAAAAGTGACTTAACCAGGAAGAAAAACACTGAAATTGACATTACGTTATTAAGCGAAACTCTCGGATGCCCCGTGGTAGAAACAACGTCTACAAAAAGTAGTGACAATGGCTTAGATAACCTTGTCAAAAAAGCGATTGAGCTTAAAGGGCAGCCTCAATCAGTGCCGTTTAGTAGTCAAGACGTCAATTTAAGAGATGCGGAATCAGTTGAGTCTTCCGATACTGAGCGTTTTGAATTTGTAAAAGAATTGGTTAGAAAAACCGAAAACAGATCGACAAAAAGCACAGTAAAAACTAATCAAGATGTCGCTGACAGAGTTTTAGCACACAAATGGTTTGGACTACCTATTTTTGCTGTCGTTATGTGGTGCGTCTTCTCTATATCACAAACTCATTTGGGTCCAATTTTGGCGGATATCCTTGTTGGTTGGATAGACGAACTTTACGCTTTTGTAGAAGGTATATTGGGTGATGATGTCTCTCCGCTACTAAGCGCTTTACTGCTAGACGGTATTATTGGTGGCGTGGGTGCGGTGATTGGCTTTCTACCTCTTATTATGGTTCTCTTTTTCTTACTGGCATTACTTGAAGATAGTGGTTACATGGCTCGCGTCGCTGTCATTATGGATCGCTTCTTCAAAAAAGTAGGACTTTCGGGGAAATCTATTATTCCGATGGTTATAGGCACAGGTTGTGCAATTCCAGGAATCATGGCAACAAGAACTATAAAAAATGAAAGGCAACGAAGAACGACTGCGATGTTAACCCCATTCATGCCCTGCGGTGCAAAACTACCAGTAATCGCTTTATTTGCAGGTGTCTTTTTCAACGATGCAGCATGGGTTGGCACTACGATGTATTTTGCGGGTATTGCACTCATTATATTTGGCGCACTGATGGTGGTTAGAATTACCGGCGAGAGACATTCAAGATCATTTTTCATACTTGAATTGCCAGAATACCGTTTTCCGAGTATTCAACGAGCTGCGGTCTCTACATTGTCAAGAGCGAAAGCTTTCATAATTAAAGCAGGAACCATCATCTTGCTATGCAACGCGGCCGTGCAAATTATGCAAACATTTAACTGGCAGTTTCAAGTTGTTGCAGAAGGTGCGGAGCACACAAGTATCTTGGCTGGTCTTGCTTCTCCTTTCGCCTTTGTATTAATACCACTTGGTTTCGGTGCATGGCAATTGGCCGCAGCGGCAATCACAGGTTTTATTGCAAAAGAAAATGTAGTCGGAACATTGGCCGTTGTATATGGCATTACCAACTTCATCGATACAGAAGAGCTTGCATTGGTTTCTGGTGGCGCGGACGTTGCCAGTGTTATGGGATTGACCTCAGTCGCTGCATTCGCATACCTCATATTTAATCTTTTCACTCCCCCATGTTTTGCAGCGATAGGTGCGATGAATGCCGAGTTAGAAGATAAAAAATGGTTGTTGGGAGGCGTAGCATTCCAATTTGGCATTGGTTATGTCGCGGCTTTTACAACTTATCAGGTGGGAAGTTACATCACAACGGGTGTATTAGGTCAAGGATTTGTATATGGTCTTATCGCTTCCTTAATATTGGTCGGAATTCTGATGTACCTAGTAAATAAAGGCGCAAAGAAAGAAGAACAACATTTAGATCTATGTTCTTCTTAAGGATTAGCCAATGGCAAATATAATTGTAGCGTTAACTATTATTTTAATTATTGCGCTCTCAATATTTAAAATAATTATTGAGAAACGCAAAGGAATAAAATGTATTGGATGTTCCCTTAGTGGTGGATGCTCTTCTAATAAAGTACAACCAAATAAATCCGTAGGTAAGAGAATAAATATCAAAGAAATAAAATAAAATATAATTTTATTGATTCTTTCGATATTAAGATCATAAATACCACCGTATGGGCGGCGCATAAGTAAACAAAGGACCAACAGATTGGTCCTTTTGAATTTTCATCCGTTTTGTTAGAATGCGCCCCTTTACAAGGTAGACCCTTGCTAGACAACGTTAGGTCATAGATACGCGACATGAAAGATACCAACACGATTATAGGATTAGTTAATCCAAAAAGCCCAGTGAACGTTGGCGGCGTAATGAGAGCGGCGGGATGCTACCAAGCAGATGCTGTGAGGTATACTGGTCGACGTTATGACCGTGCAGTCAAGTTAAATACGGATACTAAATCCGCTGTACATTCCATTTCATTAACTGGTGTGGATTCACTATTTGATGATCTGCCATCCGATATGAAAATTGTTTGTATCGAGTTAGCAGAAGGCGCAACACCTCTGCCCAACTTTCAGCATCCTAAAAAAGCGATGTATATTTTCGGACCAGAAGATGGGTCTATCAATCAGAAAATCGCAGATAGGGCCGACCATGTGGTTTATGTCCCCACTGTTGGCTGCATGAACCTAGCAGCGTCGGTTAATGTTCTGTTATATGATCGACTATCAAAATCAGACGACATCACTCAAGGCGATGATCTTATCCGAAGCAGTCGCGACAACAACAATAAACTTCGCATTAACAGCTAAAACTGATCGTTATCATATTGAGGACTTAGACGAGTAACCTACCCGTATTCATTAATATTTGTAGCGTCTGTCCTCTTGAACGGTACTTGAACTTTGCAGTGCCTGTCCCGTCATCGGTATTCCCGTCATCGGTAGTAACCTGAATTCATAAGCGGAACGCGCGCGATATTACTTGTTTACAAACATATGGTTGGCCGGCGTCACACCACGGTCATATGTGCAAAATGTATCCGTCACCGATTCCGTTTTGCTATGAATTTTAATATTTGTAATCACTTCTAAAGCACCAGCGTCATAACATGCTTGTTGAGCACACTTCACAATATCAAGTAATTGATCAAGTTCACCCTTCATTGTGGTTTCCATTGCGCCTACTTGGTAAGGCACATTCGCGGCTTTGACAACTTCTATCGCTTTATCGACGACCTCAAAGTTGTTACCTTCTCTCAACCTAGGTATGACTTGAAAAGCAACAAACACGTCCTTAATTACCGGGTTTTGAATCGACATTTGTATTTATCTCTCTGAGGTTAACTGTCTGAGCATGCTATCATTTTTACTATCAGTTACGAAGTAAAAGGAGCAAAGTAAACAAGGGCAGGAAATACCTGACGACATTGCCATTCTTCTAACCAATCTCATATTAGAGTGATTATAACGGGCCCATAAAAAACAGTGTTGATTTCTTAACCTATTGAATTAACTGACTATATAGCATTATATGTCGTCTACTTCAAATTTAATGATTTTAATAAGAATAAATAACTTATTTTGTGATTTATTCTTATTTCGCTAATCCTAAATAGGTATACACTCAATTTTTAACCAATACATTCTCTTACTATGAAATTCAAAAAATGGTCTATCGCGTTTATTGCAATTATTGGCGTCATTATTGGCTGGTTTAGTCTTGGTGGTACTGCTGTTGTAATGCATCTTACATCAAGCACAGAATTCTGTGTTTCATGTCACACGATGGACGCCCCCTACCAAGAATACCAAGGTTCTAAACACTTCAGTAACGCAAAAGGAATAAGAGCAGAATGCTCTGACTGCCATATCCCTTCCGACCCTATCGATTACGTTATTACTAAAATAAGAGCATCCAAAGACATCTACCACGAATTCGTAACGGGAAAAATTGATACGGAAGAAAAATACGAAAACCATCGCTTAGCGATGGCCGAGACCGTATGGGCTCAAATGCGAGCAAATGATTCCGCTACCTGTCGTTCATGTCACAGCTATGATGCAATGGACACCTATGAACAGTCTGAAAATGCACAAAAAATGCATGAATATGGTATCGAAAACAACCAAACCTGTATCGATTGTCATAAAGGTGTCGCTCATTTCCCACCAGAGCTTGAAATGAGTAGTGAAGCGTATGACAACCTAATTGAACTCACCAATGCTACGAAACCTGATGCTCAAAAAGTCTATCCAATCGATACTATTTCTATTGGTGACCTTGGTACGGTTAATCCGACTGTAGAACTCACTGTACTTTCTAATGACGCTAACTCCAGAACGGTTCAAATTTCTGGTTATCAGATGAAAGGTGCAGAGCAAGTCCTTTATGTGGGAGAAGGCAAACGCGCCATTATTGCAAAGCTAACTGACAAAGGCCAAGCCGCACTCAAAGTTGGGGAGTTTGCAGAAGACGAATACGGCAACGCTTGGCGTACCGCTGAACTTCAAGCAACAACGGACGCCGCGGTTCTTGATTCAATTGATCCTCTATGGAGCTACGCAGAAGAATTGGACAATGTTTATTGTGCAGCCTGCCACTCAATCATACCGGGTCATCACTTTACCGTTAACGCATGGGGCCCTGTCGCTAAAAGCATGGGTGAACGAACCGATATTACCGAATTAAACTTAGAAATTTTAACCAAGTTTTTCCAAAGCCACGCTAAAGATGTGGTTGGTCATTAACGAATAATTACAAACAATTGCGAACGAGAGAAGAGGAATAATGTCTATGAACAACATTTCACGTCGAGGTTTCCTAAAGGGAACGAGTATGGCAGCTGGTACTCTAGTATTTACCAGCATTGTGCCAATGCAAGCAATGGCAAAACAAAAAGGTGATGGTGTGCTCACCGCAGGTCGAATGGGTGCAATGATCGCAGAAGTTAAAGATGGCAAACTTGTTTCAACAAAAGGCGCTCTGGCGAGAACCGTTCCGAACAGCCTACAAACCACTGGCCCGGATCAAGTACACACAAACGCACGTATTAAGTATCCAATGGTTCGTAAAAGCTATTTGGAAAACCCAACGGCTCCGAAAGGCACACGTGGTGACGATGACTACGTTCGCGTTTCTTGGGATGAAGCCTATAAATTGATCCACGAACAACACATGCGTATTCGTGAAGAAAATGGTGCTGAGTCCGTGTTTGCTGGCTCTTATGGTTGGCGCTCTAGTGGTGTGCTACATAAGGCACAGACACTGCTTCAACGTTATATGGGTATGGCCGGGGGATACTCTGGGCATCTGGGTGATTACTCTACTGGTGCCTCACAGGTTATTATGCCTCACGTGATGGGGTCGATTGAAGTCTATGAACAGCAGACAACGCACCCCGTTATTCTTGAGCACAGTGACGTCGTCGTTCTTTGGGGTTTAAACCCAATGAACACATTGAAGATTGCATGGTCGTCTACAGATGAGTCAGGATTAGAGTTCTTCCATCAGTTGAAGAAGTCTGGCAAGACTATCATTTGTATTGACCCAATGCGTTCTGAAACCATTGAGTTCTTCGGCGATAATGCACAATGGATAGCGCCAAACCCTATGACAGATGTTGCTATGATGATGGGTGTCGCGCACTCACTCATTAGCAACAAAAAACACGATAAAGCTTTCTTAGACAAATACACATCAGGCTATGATAAATTTGAAGCGTACCTGTTGGGCAAAGAAGACGGCATCGAGAAAACACCCGCTTGGGCAGAAGAAATTACCGGCGTTCCAGCGAAACAAATGGAAGTTCTGGCTGATATCTTTAGTAAAAACAGAACAATGCTAATGAGTGGCTGGGGCGTACAACGTCAGCAATTTGGTGAACAACGTCACTGGATGCTCGCTACTCTCGCTGCAATGCTAGGGCAGATTGGTCAACCTGGTGGTGGATTTGGTCTTTCGTACCATTACTCAAACGGTGGTAATCCAACACGTGATGCCGGCGTACTTCCAGCGATATCATCGTCTATCGGTGGTGGTTCTTCAGCAGGTAACGATTGGGCGGTTTCTGGTGCAGTCAATGCATTCCCTGTGGCGCGTATTGTAGAAGCGCTTGAAAACCCAGGTAAGAAATATCAACATAATGGCCAAGAACTCACCTTCCCTGAAGTCAAAATGATCTGGTGGGCAGGTGGCGGTAACTTTACCCATCACCAAGATACAAATCGCTTAATCAAAGCATGGCAAAAACCCGAACTCGTGGTTATCTCTGAGATATATTGGACGGCTGCGGCGAAGCATGCGGATGTTGTTCTTCCTATCACGACGTCATTTGAACGTAACGATATGACGATGACGGGTGACTATAGTAATCAACACCTTATCCCAATGAAGCAAGCGGTTGAACCTCAAGGTGAAGCACGTAATGACTTTGACGTATTTGCGGATATGGCTGAGCTAATAAAATCTGGTGGCCGTGACGTTTATACCGAAGGGAAAACGGAGATGGATTGGCTGAAAGGTTTCTACGAAACGGCACAGAAAGGTGGTCGCGCGGCGCGCATCCGTATGCCTAATTTTGGTAAGTTCTGGGATACCAATGAACTGATAGAAATGAAGTTTAACAAGAAAGCGGCGCAGTTTGTTCGTCATGCAGAGTTCCGTAAAGATCCTGTAATGAACCCACTTGGAACACCTTCAGGTAAGATTGAAATCTACTCAAAAACCATTGAAAAATATGGCTTAGAAGATTGTCCCGCTCACCCTACTTGGCTAGAACCAACAGAGTGGCGTGGAAGTGCTAAGAAAGATGAACTTCAACTGATGGCAGCACATGCCGCTCATCGTCTACACAGTCAATTTAATTATGCCAAACTTCGTGAAGAATACGCGATTGCTAACCGTGAACCTATAACCATTAATACCGAGGATGCAAAAAGCCGTGGTATTAACAACGGTGATCTAGTTCGTGCTTACAATGACCGTGGTCAGGTACTTGTGGGCGCATTAGTTACAGATGGAATCAAGCAAGGTTCAGTCTGTATCCACGAAGGTGCTTGGCCTGATTTGGATCCTAAAACCGGGCTATGTAAAAACGGGGGGGTCAACGTACTGACTAGTGATATACCGTCTTCACGTTTGGGTAACGGTTGTGCTGGTAACTCGGCTCTAGTTAAAATTGAGAAGTACACTGGTGAGGTGCCTAACTTGACTGCATTTACACCTGTAACAAACGGTTAAATTACCATTAAACAAGGGCCCCTTTCATAAGGGGTCTTTTTTTTAATTCCACGTTACCCTTCTTACTTTATCCGACTCTAATTAATCAAAACTCAATGACAAGTCAAAACTGAGATAAGAGATGCAAAGCTGTATCTCGTATACTTAAATAATTGTGAATAGTTTTCAAATGCCTAAACTCTCAGTGTGATGTCATCAAACCAATTAATTAAAGGTCAAATAAGAGATGATTTTGTAGGTCAGTTAAGGACAAGTCTTCTCTTTTTCGCTAGTATTCCCACAATTAGAACAATTGGTTGAGTTAATATGAAAATTTCCGTTGATAGCGGTTCTTTTAAGGTTTCAATAGAGACCGAATTTGAAGGTTTAATTGCTGAAGCAACAGATATCTTCCGAACAACGGTAAAGCAAGCCAAATCAAACGATAAAGCTGTCTTACGTTTCTTGCAGATCATTCTCGAGCACCGCGAAAGCGATGATGCAATTGGTTATGCCGTTCTTGGACTGTTAGGTTGGTATAACGACGTGATAGGTGCAGTAGTAAATAAGGATATCGAACTTAATTTACCTAAAATCCTACCGCATATCATCAATCCTGCTGGTGATCTGACTGCGACGAGTGCGAATGAAATAAATACCTTTAAACCGTCGTGAATCAGATTTAACTTGCTCTGCTAAAGCACATTGTCTGGTGGGAGTTCATCATATTGGCGTACACCATCAGCAATGACTTCCCATGAGGCTTTTGACCCGACAAATATATGGCGACTCAACTGAACCTTAGGGTCACCATTGACACAGCCCAAAGTAACGCCATGTACTTCATCTTTAAAAACACCCGTTAAAGTTGATCCGCATTTGCTACAGAACTGCAGACCAAACCCATGTTGCCCAATGTAAGAAGACAACAGTTCTTCGCCACTAAGCCACTTAAATTCGCTCTGGTTCACCAATGCATAAGCCGAGGCCTGAGCACTAAACGCCTTTCTGCACCGTGAACAATGACATGACCGAGCATCATATAAAATTCCGTCTAACTGGTACTTTATACCACCACAGAAACACTCCCCAGTAATAGTCATGTGTACCTTCCTTTTTAGAAATTCCGTTTGATAGCATTGACGATAATAACAGATTCAGGTTATTTAAACCCAAGCAATATCGAGACAATGATAAGGACAGGCACTTTAATTTTCCTTAACTTCAACGCCTTAATCTCTTTCATCTCAAGTCACAACAATATAAGTTTACCTGTGTTAGTGTACAGCTCTCCCTACCGCTTAGTAGGGACCTCTTGTACTTTTCCGATGTCTTATCTCGGCACTTTATAGTCGCCCTTCTAAGCCCTAATTTATTAGGCCATATAATGTCAAACTTAGTACCAGAAAAAACGAACACCTCTCCGATTATCTCACCTTCAACATCAATACCAACCGCGATAGTTTATTGCGAAGGCCAGTTCGGTAAGATTGATGGCAAAACGGCGAATGGACTTGTAAGACACTCACAGAAATACCAAATTCTTTCTGTAATAGATAGCGAAACAGCCGGTATGAATTCAGGTGAAGTGCTTGGTGAAGAAAAAAACAATATTCCTATTGTTTCAAGCATTGAACATGCAATGGCACATTCAAAGAGCAAACCTGATTACTTCATTTTTGGTATAGCGCCATCCAGCGGAATCTTATCTGAACTGGAAAAAGCAATCATCCTTAATGCGATGTCACTAAACATGAATATTGTTAATGGGTTACATGAATTTCTAACTGACGACCCAATATTTTCAGAAGCCAGCAGACGACACAACGTTAAAATAATAGATATCCGTAAGCCTAAAAACAAAGAAGATTTAAAGACATTTAGCGGCAAAATTCACAATGTAAAATGCCCACGTATTGCGCTTATGGGAACAGATTGTGCTATCGGTAAGCGTACAACCGCAACAATATTAACCAACATACTACGAGAAAAGGGCCTCAATGTTGTCATGATAGCAACCGGCCAAACGGGCATAATTCAAGGTGCGGCTTATTGTGTTGCTTTGGATGCTGTGCCTTCTCAGTTTTGTGCTGGAGAACTAGAATCAGTCATAGTTGACGCCTACGAACAAGAAAACCCTGATCTGATTATTATTGAAGGCCAAGGTGCGTTAAGCCATCCCGCATTCTCAACCAGTTCATTTATACTTCGTGGTAGTTGTCCGACTGGAGTGATATTGCAACACTCACCTAAACGTATCAACCGCATAGACTTTCCAGAAATGGCAATGCCATCTGTCGCCTCAGAGATACATCTTATTGAAACTTTTTCTGACACATCAGTAATAGGATTAACACTCAATCATGAGGAAATGCCAGCAGATAAAATACGCTCATCAATCGATAGCCACGCCACTCAACTAGGTATTCCAACAACCGACGCATTAACTCAACCTCCAAGTCAACTTGTAGAGATGGTGTTGTCTGCTTTTCCTTATTTGGAAAGCAAAATGACGATTGAACGTTGAGTTACCCCCGGTTAGAAATCGACTGCGCAAAAATATCTCATAATGCTAAAGTTCTTATTTATCAACTCGGTTTAAAAAAGATAGCCGTGACACCAGTAACGAAAGTTTGTTTGGGTCACCCCATTATTGCTCAAGCATTAATAGAATCCGGTGCGAACATACTTGCAGACTCTAGAGTCGAGAACATAATAAAAATGAAGCAATCAGGTATGATACTGCCTACAATGCTTATTCGTTCGCCAATGCTAAGTCAGGTTTCTGATGTTATTCAGTATTGTGATATCAGTCTTAATACTGAAATATCGGTGGTACAACAGCTTTCCAAAACAGCCAGCCAGCTTGGGATTACACACAGCATTATTGTGATGGTGGAGCTAGGCGATCTTCGGGAAGGCGTTATGCCAGAAGACCTAATGAATTTTGTAAGGCAAGCGATTGATTTACCTAATATTATTTTAAAGGGCATAGGCTCCAATCTTGCCTGCCGATATGGTGTCGCACCCGATGATGATAATATGATGGTGTTGTCTACTCTTGCCGACGAAATTGAAAGAAAATTCAATATTAAATTGGACGTAATTTCAGGGGGAAACTCCGCCTCCCTTGACTGGGCATTAAAGAATGCAAGATCCACACGGGTGAATCATCTTCGACTGGGCGAAGCTATTTTCTTAGGTTGTGAGCCTTTATATCAAGAAAAAATAGCAGGTTTATTTAGCGACGTTGTCACACTTACTGCGGAAGTTATCGAATCTAAAGTTAAGCCTTCTTTACCTTGGGGTAAACAGGCCGCGAATGCGTTTGGAGAAAAACAAGAGGTCCATGATAGAGGCTTTGTATCACAAGCTATTCTCGCGTTAGGACGACAAGACGTTTGTGTTTCTGGGCTAACACCTCCGACTGGAATAAGCATTGTATCATCAACAAGTGATCACCTACTTATTGAGACCTCTAAAGGTTCCTTGGTTGTAGGACAAAAAATTCAATTTCAATTAGATTACAGCGCTCTTTTATCCGCAATGACATCACCGTTTGTAGATAAGTATTTTCTAGAGCCACTGAGCTAAACTTAATCAAAGGTTTAAAATGGATGACCATAAATTTTTCACAAAGCTTAATGATGCTATTTTGCTCAACTTTGAATCATTTACTTTGTGGGAGAGAGCATTCCTGTCTGAAATTCTACAAAAAGTAGTGCATAAACAGGCCGTCTCTAAGAAACAGAAAACACTCGTCGAAAAAATTATAATTAAGCGTCAGAAAAAAAAGAAATGATTTATCCCTGGTACAAAGACAGAGAGCGATGACGGACAAACGGGGACACATAAGGTCCTCGTTAGAGTTGAAATTAGAAACCAGAATTCGGCTCTTTCAAAAACGCACGCTCTTCTTCTGTTGATACTCGTCCCAAAATATCATTTCGATGTGGGTAGCGGCCAAACCTATCAATAATCACCTTGTGTTTCATCTCAAAATCTAAATTACCCGTCTTCCCCAGCGCTTTAAAAAGCCTTAACGCTTCTTGGTGAATACTCTGAGATTCACTGTGCATATAAGGCATATAAAGAAACGTCCTTTCGGCGACGTCAAGTTGTTGGTCATAACCGCCAATCACGGCCTCTTGAGCTAAAGCTAATGCAAGTGTATCGGTCGCAAAGGCGAGAGCCGTATCTCTAAAGATATTTCTGGAAAACTGATCTAATACGATAATTTCGGCCAATCGTCCTTCCGCTGTCTTCCTCCACTGGAATAATTCACATTGACTTGCCTGTTGATGTAACACCATAAAGCGATTCTGGATCACCTGATCAAATTCAAGATCTTTCTTAAACCACATTTCTGGTGTGCATTCTTTGAACCAAAAATCGATTATAGCCTGGCTGTTTTGCTCTGTTCTCATCCTATCTCCACTCCAATTAAACGATGCTTATAATGATAGACTATTATTTAATTTAGATTAGAACTATTCTCAACATGAAGCAGATCAAATTCTGTTAAAAAACACGTCACTCAGCTCATACTTTCGACGGGAAATCATCACCTTATTTTTAATGCTCGTTAGAATCATGTTCTGTAAAACTAACCGCAAATGAAGGAACGTAAATGAAGGAACAGGCGCATATCTTGGTCGTTGACGATGATCACGAGATACGAGATTTGCTCGACAAATATCTTACTAAATCTGGATATCATGTTTCCGTAGCGGAAGACGGTGAGGCGATGTATGCGCATTTACAAGCGCATGGCTATCCGACACTAATTCTTCTCGATGTTATGCTACCTGGGGATGATGGATTTGAACTGTGCCAACAAGTAAGAAAGACCTCTAACGTTCCTATTATCATGCTGACGGCGGTTTCAGATGAAACAGACCAAATTATCGGCCTGGAAATTGGGGCCGATGATTATATTGCCAAACCTTTTAACCCCCGCCAACTTATCGCCCGTATAAAGGCGGTGTTACGTCGTACCCATTTCGAAGAAGAAGGTCATATAGACAAATTACCAAAAGCAATTAATTTTGGAGTCTGGCATTTAGACACACTAGCCCATGGTTTAATCAATCAAGAAACCAATGAACAGTTTGAGTTGTCCGGTAGTGATTTTGCGCTACTAATGTTGTTTCTTTCTCGTCCTAACGAGGTGTTAGATCGCGATACCATTTCTTGTGCCACGCGTGGCCGCGAAGCGTTGCCATTCGAACGAGGTATTGATGTACAACTCAGTCGTCTGCGTTCTCGACTTGGCGACAATGGTAAGCAACATCAATACATCAAAACCATGCGTGGTAACGGCTATATTTTTACAGCCCCTGTAAGCTACGAGCATTAATTTAATGAAGACAATTTTCTTTCCGCGTTCACTGGTTGCGCGAACACTTTGGCTTACGCTTATTGCCGTCATTTTTGCTCAAGGTATCGCGACATCCATTTGGTATTCACAATCTAAGCAGAGAGAAATAGACGGCATCGGCTCTACCTCGGCAAGTATGGCAACTATGTTTGCTTCTACCATCAATTTTTTTCAATCTCTTCCGGTAGAGTATCGACACATCATTCTAGATCAAATAAGAGACATGGGGGGAACCCGCTTCTTCGTCTCATTTAATAAAGAGCAGCTTAAAGTAGATACTATCCCGGACAATTTTTTAGAAAAAATCGCCGTGGCTTCCGTTCAAGACGTACTCGACAAAAAATTAAATCATGTTAAAAAAATCATCGTAGAGTTTTCTGAACCGGATCATCTACGAATCTTAAAAAACGATATCTTCTTAGATGACCTGCCCAAATCGTGGGCCCATTACACCCTCACGTTGGATCCGATCAAACCGCCTATCCTCGTGGTACAAATTCAATTAGAAAGTGATGAGTGGATCTATATCGCGGCACTTCTGCCTGCACCTTATGTCAGTTTAGATGACACAATCATTGGTTCTCAACAGCTGCTTTTTTTACTGCTGTCTACTACCACGTTGATGTTGTTGGTATACCCGCTTATTCGTAGGCAAGTTAGGCCGCTCAATAACCTAGCTAAAGCCGCGAATGAAATGAGCATGGATATCGACCAACCGGAACTGGTTGAAGAAGGCGCGAATGAACTGGTCACCGCTACGCGTGCATTCAATCGAATGCAACAGCGTATTCGTCGATATGTAAACGACAGAGAAACACTTTTTTCAGCCATCTCCCACGATCTAAAAACCCCCATTACGAGGCTTAGGCTAAGAACTGCGCTTTTAGAAGAAGATGAAGAGCGTGATAAATTCAATAACGATCTCGACGAACTTGAGATGATGGTTAAAGGTGCACTTCAAACCGTTAAAGATACTGACATTCATGAAAACAACGCGGTTATCGATATAAAAGAAGTCCTGCTTTCTATTGCAGAATCTTACAATCAGCAATCCAATCGGGTCTATATTCCGTCGATGTCTATTCGGCCAATTGTGGGTAAACCACTTGCGATTAAACGCCTATTAAGCAACCTCATTGAAAATGGTGTTAAATATGGTCACCGCGTCGTAGTCATCCCAAAAGATAACCGGAATCGGTTATCTCTAACCATCCAAGATGAAGGTAATGGTATCCCGGAAGATAAGTTAGAAACGGTGTTTGAACCCTATTTCCGGATAGCAAAAGATCGCGATGGACACGGGCTAGGCCTTGGAATATGCCGCAATATTCTACATGCACACGGCGGAGATCTCATTCTGAGAAACTTATCAGAAGGTGGCTTCTCCGTGGAGATCCTTATACCACGGAACCTCTCTCACTAGTGTAACGGACTTGTTACATTCACGTTACTCTTTGTTTCAATCTAATGTGTTTTTTATTATTAATCTAAATGTCGAAAGGATAATTAATATCCAGTCACTACATAATAATCATAATTCAAACCATGGATGAGAACGATGAACATTAAAAAAACCCTACTTACTCTATCCCTACTCTCTGCTACCCAATTTGCAACCGCTGGCGAAGTTGAGGTGCTTCACTGGTGGACATCTGGTGGCGAAGCTAAATCTGTATCAGCACTAAAAGACATGCTTGAAGAACAAGGTCATACTTGGAAAGATTTCGCTGTCGCTGGTGGTTCTGGTACAAGTGCCATGACCGTTCTTAAAACTCGCGCAGTATCTGGTAACCCACCAGCAGCAGCGCAAATTAAAGGACACGATATTCAAGAATGGGGTGGCTTAGGTTTCTTAGCTAGCCTAGATGATGTTGCTACGGCAAACAAATGGGATTCTTTAGTTCCACCTATGGTTGCTGACATCATGAAATTTGATGGTAAATATGTAGCGGTTCCTGTTAACGTTCACCGTGTAAACTGGTTGTGGGCAAACAAAGCTGTATTTGAAAAAGCAGGCGTTGAAGTACCCGCTACCATGGACGAGTTTTTCATGGTGGGTGATAAGCTAAAAGAAGCAGGATACATTCCTCTGGCGCACGGTGGTCAAGCTTGGCAGGACGCGACAATATTTGAAGCAATTGCACTAAGTGTATTGGGCAGCGAAGATTACAGAAAAGCCTTTGTCGACCTAGATATGGATACGTTGAGTGGCGACAAAATGGTCGAAACATTCCGCCTATTCAAAAAAATGCACAACTACATTGATAAAAACTCTCCAGGACGTGATTGGAACGTAGCAACATCGATGGTTATCAACGGTGAAGCAGCAATGCAGATCATGGGTGACTGGGCGAAAGGTGAATTTACCGCCGCAGGCAAAATGCCAGGTAAAGATTACGTCTGTGTACCTGCTCCAGGTACCGCAGGTCATTTTACTCATAACGTAGATAGCTTTGCATTCTTCCAGTTGTCTGATCCTGAGCAACAAAAAGCACAAAAAGCATTGGCAGCGACTATCTTAACGCCAGAGTTCCAAGAAGTATTTAACCTTAACAAAGGTTCTATTCCAGTACGTTTGGATGCCGACATGTCTAAGTTTGACTCTTGTGCTGTTGATTCTATGAAAGACTTCAAAGCAACTGCGAAAAGCGGCGACCTTCTACCAAGTATGGCTCATGGTATGTCTACCACTAGCTACGCTCAAGGTGCAATCTACGACGTAGTCACTAACTTCTTTAACGATCAAAATGCGGATCCGAAAGAAGCGGCTGGAAAACTTGCGAAAGCAGTGAAAGCGGCCATGTAATTTAAGTTGGCAGGCCTAAAAACCTGCCTTTCTTAAATGCTCTCTGCAAAGAGAACTCAGATCGTAGTCACCTCCCAGATCACGGTCTTCCCACTCAAATATCATACTCATATTATGCAAAATGTTATGCAATTTGAACCATTAAGGATTAGTTATGGAGCGTGTTTTGAATTCGCCTAACACACCACCTGTACCTAAGCGAAGCTTTAGCAGCAAGCTACAAGTTTGGCTTCCTAAAATCGTACTTGCACCAAGCATGTTAGTTGTTGTGGTCTGCATTTACGGGTACATCTTTTGGACCGCCATTCTATCAGTGACCAATTCTCGATTTTTACCGAGCTACAAATTTGTCGGTTTGTCTCAGTATGAGAAGCTGATGGACAATGATCGCTGGACAACCTCAATTCTTAACCTTGGTATTTTTGGTGTGATGTTTATTGTCATCGCCATTGCCCTTGGAATCGCCTTAGCCATTTTTCTAGATCAAAACATTCGACAAGAAGGCGCTATTCGTACCATATATCTTTACCCAATGGCGTTATCTTTTATCGTAACGGGTACGGCTTGGAAATGGATTCTTAACCCAGGATTAGGCATTGAAAAAATGGTGCGTGACTGGGGATATACCGACTTTACTTTTGATTGGATAGTCGATTCTGACATGGTGGTATACACCTTAGTCATAGCGGCAGTTTGGCAATCGTCTGGGTTTGTTATGGCCATGTTCCTTGCGGGGCTCAGAGGCATAGACAATTCCATTATCAAAGCAGCCCAGATAGACGGGGCGAGCTTACCGACCATCTATTTCAAGATAATTATGCCGTGCCTAAGACCTGTGGTCTTCAGCGCCGTTATTATCACGTCGCATATTGCGATCAAGAGCTTCGACCTCGTCACCGCGCTAACGGCAGGAGGGCCGGGGTATTCGTCTGATCTCCCCGCACTCTTTATGTACGCACATTCATTCACTCGGGGTCAAATCGGGTTAGGTGCCGCCAGTGCCATGATGATGTTGGCAGGAATTTTAGCCATTTTGGTTCCTTATCTCTATTCAGAACTTAGGGAGAAGAAATCATGAGTACTAAATTTAATTTTGGCAGAATTTTTATCTACACCGTTCTCCTCTTCTTCTGTGTTATCTATTTAATGCCATTGTTCGTAATGGTTACAACATCACTTAAAACGCTACCCGATATCAAGGCAGGTAATTTACTTTCATTGCCTACCGAGTGGGTATTTGACGCGTGGTCAAAAGCATGGAGTAGTGCTTGTACGGGTGTGAAATGTGAAGGCGTTCAAGGCTATTTCTGGAACTCCTTCCAGATGGTCATTCCTGCTGTTGCACTGTCCACTTTGTTAGGTGCATTTAACGGCTATATCATCAGTAAATGGCAATTCAGAGGGTCAAACTTCTTCTTTAGCGCCATGTTGTTTGGTTGCTTTATCCCTTTTCAGGTTGTTCTATTACCCATGGCGACAACACTTGGCAAACTCGGTTTAGCAAATACGACGATCGGTCTTGTGCTTGTTCATGTTATCTACGGATTGGCGTTTACTACTCTGTTCTTCAGAAACTTTTATGTCGGTATTCCGGATGAATTAGTCAAAGCAGCCAAGCTAGATGGGGCAGGTTTTTTCACTATCTTCTTTAAGATTATGCTGCCGTTATCGACACCGATCATCATGGTCACCGTCATCTGGCAGTTCACTTCTATCTGGAATGATTTCTTGTTCGGCGTGGTGTATTCAGGTTCAGATACGCAGCCCATCACGGTCGCGCTTAACAACTTAGTTAACACCAGTACTGGTATTAAGGAATACAACGTTGATATGGCTGGTGCCATTATCGCCGCCTTACCAACCTTAGTGGTGTATGTATTAGCTGGTAAATATTTTGTTCGTGGTTTAACCGCCGGATCAGTAAAAGGATAATAAAAATGGCAACACTAGATTTAAAACAGATCCGTAAGACATACCGAAACGCGGAAGTAGAAACCTTGAAAGGTATCGATATCAGTATCGATGATGGCGAGTTTCTCATATTGGTTGGCCCATCAGGTTGTGGTAAATCCACGTTAATGAACACCATTGCTGGCTTAGAAGATATTAATTCCGGCCAGATCCTTATCGACGGTGTTGACGTGTCTAACGTTGAACCAAAAGATAGAGATATCGCCATGGTATTCCAATCCTATGCTCTTTACCCAAATATGACGGTAGAAGGTAATATTGCATTTGGTTTAAAGATCCGGAAAATGCCACAAAATGAGATCGACGCAGAAGTAAAACGCGTTGCCGAAATGCTACAAATGGACCAGTTATTGGACCGTAAGCCGTCACAACTCTCTGGAGGGCAGAGACAACGCGTGGCAATGGGACGCGCTTTGGCCCGCCGACCAAAACTTTACTTGTTCGATGAACCACTTTCTAACCTTGATGCAAAATTAAGGATAGAAATGCGCCACCAAATAAAGCGCCTTCACCAACAGCTTAAGACCACCATCGTCTATGTTACCCATGATCAGATAGAAGCAATGACGCTGGCAGACAGAATTGCCGTGATGAAGGATGGAGAACTGCAACAACTTGGTACACCTAAAGAAATCTACAACAAACCGAACAACATGTTTGTAGCAGGTTTTATGGGCTCACCTTCGATGAACTTCATTGAAACTACGGTCGATCTAGATGACGATCGAAACCCAATCATTAAGGTAGTTGGCAGTGCGAACAGTGAGCATCATATTAACCTACCACAATCCATGCGAGATCAGGATGGACACAAAGTCGTCATTGGACTGCGCCCAGAACACATCACCGATACTGACAGTGAAGATACCACCGCTTCTACACGCCTAGGCTTACAGATTGAGGTGTTGGAACCAACTGGCCCAGACACGATTGCAATGGTTAAAGTAAATGACCAGGAAGTCGCGTGTCGCCTTTCTCCAGAGTTCGAGGGGAATATTGGTGAGATAGCATCACTTAACTTTGACCTTTCAAAAGCGGTCTACTTTGATGGCGAAACCGAGCAGAGAATCGATTTCTAAATTTGAGTGTACAGACTAAAGGCATGATAAATTAGCCATCTATCATGCCTTTTTTATTCCAATCGCATTAGGGCTATCGCATTCATTACGCTTTCAATATCACCCAGCGCTAATCGCTGGGGATGCTCAACATGTTGCAGTGTTAAGATTCGTCATCGGGATTGATTTCAAATTCCAAGATATCACCCGGTTGACATTCAAGTACCTCACAAAGTTTATCTAACGTCGTGAATCGGACCGCTTTCGCTTTACCATTTTTTAATACCGACAAATTAGCTTCTGTGATACCAACCGCTTGGGCCAACGTTTTTAGGCGCATTTTTCGCTTTGCCATCATTACATCTAAATTTATTCGTATAGACATAACACCTCCTAGATCGTGTGCTGGCTTTCATCAGCAAGAACATACCCTTCTTTCATCACCCATGAAATTATCAAGACAATAAACCCAAATACTATTGTTAACACGTCCATCCCTTCAAAACCTAACATTAATACACGCTCACCAGGAGGGTTATTAAACGAAAGAATCACCGACATCACTGCACCGTAAATAACGCTGCCTGCCACCCAATAAAACAAGCTGTAGCCTAGTTTTTGGTAACAATTAGCATTCTCAAGAGAAAAGATTTGACCCGATTCATAGTTACGAAATAGGTGCACCAACACCTTCAATGCATAGTTGACGATGCAACAAAGTAATAAGCTTGAAATAGTAGCCAGTACTCGTGTTGATAATGTCAAGGATGCTTGTGTATAGCTGTCGATGTCCAAACTGAGCTCAATAATGCCTAACGAAGTCAGATAATCATAATCTGTTTGGACGGTTAACCAGTAGTAAAGCACCATAACAGGAATGAGTAGGAACAGTGACTGAAAAAGCACACGGACACGACGACTGTGTTTCTGAATTTCATACATAATAATAATCCTATTGAATTGACCACCCAAAGATTACGATAAACAAGAATAAAAAACAACAATTAATTATCGATTAACGATAATTAATTGTTGTTTTTTATTAATTGGACCTCTTAGTAAAAGCTAATTGGCAAGAAGAAATCCAATTCGAACTTTTCATCCTCCGCCAAAAAATGATTCTTTATGTAATTCACGTAAGCCGGTGTCGATCCCAGCTTAAAGCCCGAGTCTGGCAGCCATTGTTCTAGTACGTGGCTTATCTGCGGCAATAACTCACCATAAACACCGTGTAGCCTAAACACAGCATGCAGTCCTCCCGGAATGGTAAGTTGATTAACAATACCGCGATAATTGAGTCGCTTATCAATTTCAATACAAGCAACATAACGACACTTTTCTAACGCTACTAAAGCTGGATTGGAATGGTGTAAGCCATATTGAACTGAGAAATCCCTTCCTTCTGATTCAGCCCACGCTTTTAAGATCAACCAAGCTCGATGAATCGATCGGTTATAACCTTGATGCCGAACATAGGCCGCGTGCCTTTCAGCAACCTCAACGATATCGGGTACGGGAATGCCTATTTTAGACACACGTGCATAACCTGCTGCAATCTCTGGGTCGGCTAGATAAGGCTTATCGGCGTTATGGTAATCATGCTTTCGCCACTCTCCAGGAGACATATGGAAGGTGGTCTTAAATGCTCGGCTAAATGATGAAACAGAATTGAACCCACACTTATTGCCGATGTGCAGCACCGAAGATTGAGATTCAAACATAAGCAGATTTGCTGCATATTCCATACGTGTTCGCCGAATATACTGATGAATCGACTCACCAACGACTTGTTTGAATAATCGATGAAAATGTTGTTCTGAGTAGGCGGCAATATCTGCCAACGTATTTACGGGCAGATCTCTGGCAATATCTTGATGGATATAGAACAGCACATCATTAATTCGAGAAAGGTGTTGAGTATTCATAATCTAAAAATAGCATAAATGGACATATTGATAAGCATAAATGGACACGATAAATAAAACAACTCCCTGTATGCTCTATCTATAGACATTGGAAAATTCGAACAGGTATACAAATGGAAATCGCTCAATCACTACAACAGATTCAATCTTCTTACATCCGAGAAATATTAAGTGCCGCGAGCGACAAAAATGTCATTTCTTTAGCGGGGGGGTTACCGGATGAAAAGACCTTTCCCATTGAACTTATGAAACCAACATTAGAATCGCTTTCCGACATGCCCGAGATTTTTCAATACGGAAGCACTGCAGGTTATGGCCCATTATTGACCCATCTTATTGAGCGGTTCCAGCTTCCTGAAAGCCATACAGTCATGATGTGTACCGGCTCACAGCAAGGCTTAGATCTTATTGCAAGAGCCTATGTAAACCCGGGTGATACTGTTGTGATGGAAGCACCTAGCTATCTAGGTGCCATGCAAGTATTCGGCCTAGTACAGGCCAACATGGTGACGATTTCACAAACCGAGTTTGGTCCTGATTTAGAGCAGCTCGAACAGTGCTTTGCAAAGCAAGCACCGAAGATGTTTTATGCAGTGCCCGATTTTCATAACCCTACGGGCGTATGTTGGCCATTAGAAACACGTCAAAGAGTCGCTAAATTGTGTATTCAGTACAATGTAGCCCTAATTGAAGATGCACCCTATCGTGAGTTGAGATTCAACGGTAAACCTATCGAGCTCGTATCGAACTTTTGTCCAGATCACTCAATTGTGTTGCGGTCATTCTCCAAAATCGCCTCACCAGGCCTAAGGCTCGGCGCCGTCACTGGTAAAGTAAGCTACTTAGAACCCTTGATAAAGGTGAAGCAAGGAGCAGATTTGCATTCTAGTGTTCCAATGCAAGCACTTTTGCTAGGCTTACTTGAACATGCTGATTTTGATTTGCACATCGACAATATTCGCTCAGTTTACAAACAGAGATATCAAAAACTTTTCTCTGAATTACAAAGTAAGTTGCCAAAAAGCTGTGATCTTAAACCAGTTGATGGTGGCATGTTTGTGTGGTTAACCTTACCGGAATGCGACACATTTGAACTTGCTAAAGTATTGCTATCAAAAGGGGTGGCGGTTGTCCCTAGCCCGGTATTTTATCCAAGTTCAGACAAACGAGAACCGGCACTACGATTAAACTTTACCAACTCTACGGTAGACGAATTAGAAAAAGCCGTTGACTGCTTAACCGGCGTATTAAAAGAGTTTCTAAGCTAGCACCATACCTTGATAGGAGTGATGGTTAGGATAACACCATCACTCCATTTTCTCTTTTTTGTATAAGCAGCCACATCATCATTGCCGCGCTCATCATCACCCCAGCAATAATCATAAAACCATATGATGTCAGTTCATTTGCCGTTAACCAGGCTATAAGTAGATAGCTTAAACTTTGAGACAGGGTTGAAAACAGCTTCAATCCTCCGTCAACTCTCCCTCGCTCAGAAATTGCCACCATATGATGCAGCTTATTGATTCTAGATATACGGTTAAACGCATTAAAGAAACCAATAATAACGGTCAACGTAACCATGATGATGGGAGAGAGAAACACACCTATCCCCAGCAACAGTATCGACATAATGAATATGGAAAACAGCATCGATTTATCAGGATTAAAACGCGTAAGAAGCTTCGCTACAACCAAACCACAGATTAACGCTCCTACTCCATAACTCATTTTCCATGTAGCAAACCAGCTACCCTCAACACCTTGTTCAGAGAAATAGATGGGTACCAATTTGACCAAAAAAGTAAGTACCGGGTACGAAAGGCACGATAACGCGATAAATGCATAGAAAGCGGGATCTTTACTGAAAATGCTTTTACTCTCTACTAATTGAGAAAGATAGGATTCTTTAATTCGCGTTGATAACTGACGTCGATAAGGCGTGATTAGATAACTCAATGCGGCAAATGATGAAGCCAGCGTTGCCAAGAAAGCAAACTCAACCATTGACCACATCTCTAATACCACAATTCCCAGAGCACCTGCACCCAACACGCTCGTCTGCATAACTACTTCATCATAGCTGGATATTTTCGCGTACTCATTTGGATTAAAATTTTCGTGGACGAATGCGTTATTTGTACTCCACGCCATATCGCCGCTTAACCAAAAGACAAGTTGGGCAAATGCAAGCAACCAGATGGACTCTACTCCATACCAATAGGCCAATAACACACATAACGCCGTGCTCGCCTGAACTACTTGCATTAAAACCAATAGCTTTTTACGCGAAAATCGGTCAATCAATGTTGCCATAAAAAGTGTTGATACAAACGATGCGCCCGTGCATACCAAAGCCAGTATCGCGACAAATGTGCCCATTCCTGGCTCGTTTAACATGATCCAAGGTAGCGCCATCATAAACATCCCAGAAGAGATGCCATCAAATAACCGTCCAGATAAATAAGGTAACACTCTTTTTCTCATCGCTTTTCCCTTGCCTTAACGTCCAGTATCTCGTTGTCTAGGGATAGGGTAATAGTTAAAGTAAACTTTAAGTAAAGCGATTTTTTGATTTACTATTTGCTATTGAACATTTTCTGACCGCTTTTATCTTTATCCGACCAAAAATTGATATTGAACTGCGCGTCTTCACTCAGCTCCATCCGATGCCAATATTCAGGTGGACTCGTCGCAAACTGTCCAGCTTCAATCACAACCTGCACCTCTGGGGTATTCGCCTCAGAATCGGCAAAACCATAATAGGTAACAACACCTTCCATGACGCATAACTGACCAAACACACCTTCTGCGGTGTTGTGATGAGTTAGCAGCGCCTCTGGCACATTTTGTCGAGTAAAAAATGGCGTTGAACGTTGGATAGTCCAGTTCGCTGGGATTCTTTGATGGCTCATGAGAATTTCCTTTCATTTAGTTGATTAATTTATGTCGTTACCAATAATTTTCGGAACCAAAATTACCGGGTGTCTTTCTTAGGTGTTTCGTTAAGCCCAACTTAATTAGCGTTTGGCTTGTATCTTTAACCATCTCAGGATTACCGCATAAATAGACGAAACTCTTATCGACGTGGAACGATGTTTCAGCGGCGGCTTGCAACTCTCCGCTAAGTAGCAGATCTGGAATTCGTCCTGACAAAACTCCGGACACATGTTCTCTTGAAATAATTGGGACATAACGGATCTCCTGATTCTTTTCCAATAACAAACGAATCTCGTCTGTATACGTTAACTCTTCTCTATTTCGAACCGCGTGAGCCAAAACAATTCTCTGAAATCTATTCTCTATCTGCTCATCGCCAAGCATCGAAATAAAGGGGCCAGAAGCACTTCCTGTCGCCATTAACCATAACTCTGTTGTGGGTGTGGGGATCTCATCAAGCGTCATAAACCCTGCTGCCGTATTTCCCACGTAGATATTGTCACCTGCTTGCAGTCGGTTTAGCAGTGGAGAAAGCCGCCCTTTTTCATCAGTGATGATAAGAAATTCTAACGTATTATCCCGTTTATACTGCTCCGGATGCGTGACGATTGAATAAGCCCTTCTAACCAACTCACCCGACCCATCGACTAATCCCAACTTGGTAAACTGACCCGCCGTATAATCGAGCGCTTCAGATTTAATACAAAGCGAAAACAAGGTTGCCGTCCAATCTTTGCGAGCGACAACCGTACCAATATTCATCTGTAGAGGAATTGTATTCATTACTACCTCACTTATTGATCTGTCGTTTATGTTCACTTCATTCTAATAGAAACCATTTACATAATCTAATTAATTACCATTCTCATTTGCAGTAGTCGTGCCAACTATTTATTGTATTGTTTTATAAGGTATTTTTATTTTTTACTTATTAAAATTGTTATTATGACAGTTCTTTACTTATGTCTAAAAGACACTATAATTGTCAAAACAACAGCAAATCAATATAGCGAGTCAAACCGTGAGCAACCTCAATAAAGAATGGGTGAAAATTGCCTTAGATCTAACCTCTGGAATTTCAGATCAGGACCGATTTGATCGCTTACTCTCTTCAATTAGAGAAGTGTTGAGGTGCGACGCATCCGCCCTACTCTATTTCCAAGATCAACAGTTTGTTCCACTGGCAATTAATGGCCTTTACGACGATGTACTTGGGCGACGATTTGATATACAACAACATCCCAGATTAGAGGCTATTGCGCGAGCGGGCGACGTGGTGCGTTTTCCTCCAGACAGTGACCTACCAGATCCATATGACGGATTAATACCTGAGCATGAACATGATCTAAGGGTGCACTCATGCATCGGGCTACCGCTTCTTATCAATGACAGATTGATTGGTGCAATAACCATTGACGCCTTTGACCCTGCGCAGTTTGACTCATTTCGAAACCAAGATTTACGAGTCATAAGCGCATTAGCGGCCACAAGCCTAAATACCGCACTCTTAATGGAACAATTAGAGAGTCAGGTCGGTGTCGAAACCTCTTCTCCCGCAACAAGTAGTAAGAGCATCGTACCGAGCGAGATAATCGGTAACTCAGAGGTAATGCAGGAACTAAAATCACATATCTCTGCCGTGGCAAATACCGATTTGTCGGTACTTATTATGGGTGAAACCGGTGTCGGCAAAGAGCTGGTCGCCGCCGCTATCCATGCAAATTCGGACAGAGTCAAAAAGAATCTCGTTTACTTAAACTGCGCAGCGCTGCCAGAATCAGTTGCAGAGAGTGAGCTTTTTGGTCACGTTAAAGGGGCATTTACGGGCGCAATTAGTAATCGAAAAGGTAAATTTGAGCTGGCCGACAATGGCACACTGTTTCTTGATGAGATTGGCGAACTCTCATTGGCCTTGCAAGCTAAGCTACTAAGAGCGCTCCAGTATGGTGATATTCAACGGGTGGGCGATGACAGTAATATTAAGGTAAATGCCCGTATTGTGGCTGCAACCAATCGCGTTATGCATGAGGAAGTCAAAGCCGGACGTTTTCGTTCCGACCTATATCATCGCTTAAGTGTGTTCCCTATCTTTGTCCCTCCTTTGCGCGAACGTGGAAAAGATATCACGCTTCTTTATGGTTTCTTTGCCGAGCGTTGCCAACACAAACTGGGGGTGACGAATATCAAGATAGATCCTCAATCAAGTATGTTGCTTCAGAAACACAGCTGGCAAGGTAATGTGCGCGAGTTAGAGCACGCCATAAATCGCGCAGCAGTACTCGCGAGATCAGAGTCGAGATCAGACGTGATCGTATTGCTACCAAAACACTTTAATCTTGAAGAACAAGATGGCCTTGTGTCAGACAACAGTATGAAAAATCCACCCACATCAGGTAACGCTATCAGTATGCCATTAACCGTCATCGATTTGAAAAATGCAACCGATGAGTTCCAGGTAAACCTGATTAATCAAGCCTATAGAGAGGCAGGAAACAACTGGGCTGCCGCCGCTCGTCTATTAAAAGTAGATTCAGGAAACCTACATAGATTAATGAAACGTCTTAACATGAAGTAAATCAGCGTCAAAACTGTCTAAATGACAATTTACGGTCATTTGGACAGTTTATATCTTTGTCATTTAGACTAATAAAAAACGTACAAACCTTTATATATCAATTAGATAAAATCTGGCACGATTGTTGTAATAGAGAAAGCGAAATAGACAACGACAAAGGAACAGAAGATGACAAAACAAAAATTGTCCATCATCGCTCTTATTATAGTGTGCTTAACTTCGTTCACTATATTATTGAGTTTGGGCAGCCAGATTTATCGTGAAGCACCCCCTATCCCTACTTCAGTAATAAGCCGTACCGGGGAAGTAATTTTCACCAAAACAGACATTCAGGAAGGTCAACTAGTTTGGCGTACTATGGGTGGACATCAACTCGGTTCCATTTGGGGACACGGTTCTTACATTGCACCAGATTGGACAGCAGATTGGCTACACCGTGAATCTGAAGAGTGGTTAGATCTCACCGCTCAAGCTCAGTTTTCTAAACCTTTTGCACAATTAGACAATTTCCAGAAAGCCGAACTTGAAAGTAGATTGCGCGATGATATACGCCCTAACAGCTACAACGCTGAGACAGACGTCATTACCATCTCACAAACTCGAGGTGAAGCAGTTAAGGCACTGCAAACCTATTACTCTAATGTATTTGGCGATAACCCCGAGTTTCAACACGTTCGTGAAGACTACGCGATGAAGGAAGCGACGATCGCTTCTGCTGAAAATCGAGACAAACTTTCTGCGTTCTTTTTCTGGGGCGCTTGGGCTGCGGTAACAGAGCGACCAGATGAGAGTTATACCTACACAAATAACTGGCCTTTTGACCCTGTTATTGGTAACACACCAACATCAGACAACATCGTTTGGTCGGTGTTGAGTTTTGTTGTCCTTATCGCGGGAGTTGGCGCTCTAGCTTGGTATCACGCCACCTTAAAAGCGCATCCACTACCTAAATTGCCTGCAACCGATCCGCTGTTCGGTGTAAAACCAACCAGATCTCAAAAAGCGCTGGCTAAATATTTCGTCACCGCCGTTGGCCTGTTTTTGCTTCAGATTTTATTGGGTAGTATTACCGCCCACTATGCGGTTGAAGGACAAGACTTCTACGGATTCCCTCTTTCAGAGATTCTGCCTTACTCCGTTACTCGTACATGGCACACCCAATTAGCCGTATTCTGGATAGCAACAGCGTGGTTAGGTACGGGTCTTTACATTGCACCCGCACTTTCAGGCTACGAACCAAAATACCAACGACTCGGTGTCAACGTACTTTGGGTGGCACTTCTCATTGTAGTCCTCGGTTCTATGGCCGGCGAATGGATGGCGGTTCAACAATACTTTGATCTCGATTTAAGCTATTGGATAGGGCATCAGGGTCAAGAGTACATCGATCTTGGACGTATCTGGCAGATCCTATTGCTTGTTGGCTTACTGATTTGGTTAGGATTGGTTACCGCAGCGATTCGTCCTGCATTATTCAAAGATGGCGAGATGAAACCTGTCATCTGGGTGTTATACGCTTCATGTGTCGCGATTGGATTGTTCTACGGTGCTGGCCTATTCCAAGGTAAGCACACAAACTTAGCCATTGCTGAATACTGGCGCTGGTGGGTTGTACATCTATGGGTAGAAGGTTTCTTTGAGACTTTCGCTACGTCAGTTATCGCGCTTGTATTTGTTCGCTTAGGCCTTATTCGTGCACAGTCGGCTAACAGCGCTGTATTATTCGCGACAGTGGTATTCTTAACGGGTGGTTTGATTGGTACGCTACATCACTTGTACTTTACCGGAACGCCGACATCCGTCATTGCTTGGGGCTCCGTATTCTCTGCATTAGAAGTGGTTCCACTCGCGCTCATTGGTTTCGAAGCAGTAGAAACCTATCGATTTAGAAAGTCGACACCTTGGATGGCTCGATACAAATGGGCAATCATGTTCTTTGTTGCGACTGCATTTTGGAATCTAGTCGGTGCTGGCATACTTGGGTTCTTAATCAACCCACCTATCGCGCTCTACTTTATACAAGGTTTGAACACCACAGCAACACACGCACATGGTGCCTTTATGGGAGTGTACGGAATGTTGGGTATTGGTTTGATGTTGACTTGCGTACGCGGGCTAACAGGCGATACCAAAGCGTGGGATGACAAATGGCTTAAATGGTCTTTCTGGACACTTAACTTTGGCCTTGCCGGAATGGTCTTTATGTCATTGTTCCCAGTCGGGATCGTACAGTTCTTCGCTGTCATCGAACATGGATATTGGTACGCACGTTCTCCGGCCGTGATTCATAGCGAACTGGTCGAAATGCTTGTTTGGTTACGTATGCCAGGCGATATTCTGTTCGGTATCGGAGGAATATTCATCGGTATCTTCATGACGAAACTTATATTCGCTGCGATCAGTAACCGTAAATCAAAGCTCATTACGCAAACCGCTTCAAATTAACAACAGCATATAAAAAGAGCGGATTATTCCGCTCTTTTTATTTTCTATCCATCCTAATCCTAGGTAAAAACCATGTATCTAGAAGTGAAAACCGTTCACATTGTCACCGTCACCATCAGTATTTCATTATTTGTCTTTCGGTTTCTTCGTTACTATGCAGCATCAGAAATAAAAACTCAGCCTCTATGGCTTAAACATCTACCGCACGTTATTGACACTCTACTGTTTTCTAGTGGTATCGCCCTTGTCTCTATCACTAAGTTCATCCCCTTCACCGCTTCAGCTCCGTGGCTCAGTTACAAACTTGCTATGGTCGTTCTCTATATTGCTTGCGGATTTGGAGCCATGAGTCAAAAAGCGAGCAGAAGACGTCGAATTCTATTCTTCATTGCATCAATTGGTTGCCTTTGCGTGGTGATTACATTGGCTTTAACAAAACAGATTGATACCCTTTTTGCAATCTTCCAATAAAACTCCGTTTCAATAACAGTGCTTTTTTCGCTCGTAATAAGCTAAGCTTACCAAACGAATAGCGTATTAAAGGACTAAAGCCGATGTTGAATATGGACTTCAACCAAAGACTGGTCATTGAATCTGAGAAAATGGAATGGTTAGCAAGCCCGGCCAACGGCGTATGGCGCAAACCATTTGAACGACAAGAACAAGAAGCGGGACACACCACCAGCATTGTAAAATATGACGCGGATTCTAAATTTAAATCCCATCCTCATCCTGTAGGGGAAGAAATTTTTGTGTTAGGTGGTACCTTCTCAGATGAGAGCGGTGACTTTCCTGCTGGCACTTACTTAAGGAACCCACCGAATAGCGCTCACGCGCCATTTAGTAAAGGTGGCTGCATACTATTCGTCAAGCTTAATCAATTTGATGAAAACGACTCAAAACAGATCCGAATAAAAACCAAAGAGCAAAACTGGTTAGCAGGGTTAGGGGGTTTACAGGTTATGCCTCTGCACGAATTTAAGCATGAACATGTTGCGTTAGTTAAGTGGCCAAAAGGCGAGCATTTTCAACCCCATAATCATTTTGGTGGTGAAGAGATCTTGGTTTTATCCGGTACATTTAGTGACGAATATGGGCATTATCCAAAAGGGACATGGATTCGTAGCCCACATATGAGCAGTCACTGCCCATATGTGGAAGAAGAAACCGTTATCTTAGTAAAAACAGGTCACCTACCCATCCCAGATTCATACTATTCCGCTTAATAGCGCATGTAACCTAGTTAGTAAATGAAGCTATTGCACGGTTTAAAGAGGTGACTCTCTTCCAGAGCCTCCTCTTTTCTCACCCCAAAGCAAGATTAGAGGTACTTGGCATTCTCTGCCAACACTTCTTTGAATGCGAACATACCGTTTAGAGCGGCCGGAAAACCTGCATAAACAGCCATCTGAATAATCACTTCCTTTAATTCTTCTTCACTACAACCAACATTTAATGCCGCATGTAAATGAACCTTTAATTGAGGTTGGCAGTTTCCTAAGGCCGTTAATGCCGCAACAGTGGCGATTTCTCGTGATTTTAAGTCTAACCCTTCGCGCGCGTAAACATCACCAAACGGAAACTCAATGGTGAAACGTGCCAGATCTGGGGCGATATCTTGAAGGCTATCAATCACTTTTTGTCCCGCTTCGCCGTCTATCTTGGCTAAATTTTCAAGACCGACGTCGTACCGTGTTTTGCTCATATCTTGCTCCTTGGAATGAATAACAAACCTAGGTTACAGGTTAGAGCCGACTCTAAGTCAAGCGTGATTTTTGTAGAATTCAATCTTATTATCGAGCGCGGAGAGGTGTCTCATTTGAGATTCTATCTGCGCTTTAAGTGCCTCTCGGTGATTTTCCAACATCGTTTGCCGAGCGAACATGGTTTGGTCACCTTCATCTCTAAGCGCACCATATTGCAAAATCTGCTCTAGAGGCATCCCGGTTTCTTTCAAACGAATAATAAATTCAACCCATTTAATCTCTTTAGATGTGAATGTTCGGTGACCACTCCCATTGCGCCGCACATCTTTCAATAGACCTATTTTTTCATAATATCTCAGTGTGTATGGTGTTAAACCAGTCACCTCTGCAAAGGACTTGATGTTCATAGGCTTTCTCCAATCCCGAGTGTTTAGACAAATTTTAAGTGGCTTACATGATGCCTCATAATCATTCATATTCAAGAACTGAATATTTGGATTGAACGTCAGTCTATTCACTCGTTGACGTTCAATAAAGCCTAACGCCTTGTTATTCTTGGTTCTGCTTTTTTAGCTTCACGCTATTTTGTCTAAGCAGTTCCTTGATGGTCATTCCGATAATAATCAAACTCACGCCGGCTGTCTTCATAAGTAAACTATCAGGATTATGGGACGATGTATCCAGAAGCAAACTAAAAAGCATCTGCCCACTAATAACGAGAATTATCGCACTTGTAGAACCGAGTTTTGTTATCACCACACTATTTATAGCCACATATAATGCGCCAATGACGCCACCAGCATACATCAAGCTTTCAGATGCTGGGGCAAACTGAGGCGGGCTCAAAAGTATTAGCGCCATCAATGAAAGAAAACAAAAACCGCCAATATGATTGATGAAAGAAGCTTTAAATGCCCCTTGATAAACACTTAGTTGCCCGTTCAATATTCTGCTCAAAGCGATACAGACACCATTTAAAAGGCCAATTAAAATATAGATAGTCATCAGTAAACCCTTGCGTATATCAACAGAATGGATCCCAGTACAATCAGTACAATGGGAACAAAATCAACCATAGAAAATGTCTTTTTCTCCAGTTGTAACCAACCAAACCGTTCGCATATCAACGAAAAGATCAACTGCCCTATCAATCCTAATGCTAACGTTCCCGATAAACCGATACTACTGTTAACAGTGATTGACGCGAGAATGACCGTAAACGCGCCAGGTATACCGCCAAGATAGAATGATCGCGGTGCCTTACGTTCATCCAGCTCAACAACATGCCGTTTTGGGCCTAGTATGGAAAGAAGAATCCAAGCGGTAATCGCCCCGATACCATGAGCGAACCATGAAGCGCTTAACCCTGTTGTACCCAACGCAAGCTGACTATTTAAATGAATCATGAGAGCAAGAAGGCAGCCACCGAAGACAGCCAATCCTGAATACCAATTTATTTTTTGCATAACGACTCCTTTGTCTTGAGCCGTACTTTAGTTTATATGTAATATCATGATAATCTTTAATACAGAAACTTATAGTAGAGTAATAGTTGACAATGAAAGAAGACTTTTCGGCAATCCCTGTTTTTGTGGCGGTCATAGAGTGTGGCAGCTTCTCGGCTGCGGCTGAGAAGTTAGGCATGACCAAGTCGGCCGTCAGCAAGAGAATATCCGTTTTAGAAGACAACTTAAGGGTCAGACTATTCAATAGAACGACGAGAAAAATGACGCTAACCGAAGCAGGCGAACATTTCTCTGATTATGCAAGACACTCATTAGCGCTCGCACAAGAAGGATTTACCGCGTTATCTCATTATCAGGGCGCCCCTAGGGGAACACTCAAGATCAATGCACCAATGACGTTTTCACGCCGACATCTCGTGCCCTACATGAAAGAATTTCTTGACCGTTATCCCGACATAAAAGTGATTCTTAGTATGGATGATAAAGTAATCAGTATGGTGGAAGGAGGTTTTGACGTCGGTATTCGAATCGGTGAGCTAAAAGACTCATCATTGATCGCCAGAAAACTGGCGAATTGTAAAAGTGTGGTGTGCGCTTCCCCAAAATATATCACTCAACACGGTATACCCAATACTCCAGAAGATCTCTCTAACCATAACTGCCTATATTACAGTTTATTTCAAGCTGGGGTCGAATGGACATTTTTCCAAGATAAACAAAAAATAAAGATAGAACCTAAAGGCAATTTTGTCGTCAATAATAGCGATGCGATAGCGGATGCTTTACTGCAAGGTCTCGGTATTTGTCAGATGCCCACCTTTCTCGTTTATGAGTATTTAGCGAATGGCCAACTCGTTACATTATTGGACCATTATTCTTTACCAAACCATGCCATATTCGCCGTCTATCCAGAAAGGAAACATCTACCAGAGAAAGTGAATGTATTTATAAACTTTATGAAAGAAAAGTTAGAGGAGAGCGCAGGCGGTTGGGAGACTTAATTTGGCATCTAAGCGTTGGTATTACTGACTAGACACAAATCTAACTGCCTAAATATCAAGGCAATTTCAAACCATGACAGCGCATACACCATCATGGTTTGACCGTCGATAATGTCCGACAGTTTGCCGAACTCATCAATTAGGTAGGACGATCAACCCTAATTTCTCAAGCAGCTGTTCCTGTTGCCATTCGCAAATTTTCACACCCGTTAAATCAACCTTGCGTGGGTCCAAACCATCCAGTTCTGAATGGCTTAAATTACAACCTTCCATACGGAACTGCCCCCAGATATCTCCAGAAAACGAACCTCGACTTAAATCAGACTCTTTTAAAGACGCCCCTTGTAGGTTAGTACTAATCCATCGATTTTCAAATAGGTCACACTTCTCAATACACTGACGTTCAAAATTGGCATAAGACAAATTACAACCGGTGATGTAAGCGGAGCAAAAAAACATCTTGTAGCTAACCTGATTGACGAAACTCGCTCGAAAAAAATTCGCACCTTTTAAGTCACAGTCCCTTAATTCAATACCAAAACAGTTGGCACCGCTAAAGTTAGACATAGACAACTGACAATCCTTGAAGGAGGCATCACGCAAATCACAAAATCCAAAATCACAACCTTCAATGTCCCCTTGTCTAATAAAAGTACAATCCACAAAATGCGCATCTCGTAGATTCGCGTGATTAAAATCGCACCGAATAAAAGTACACTTCTCAAATAGCGAATCACTCAGGTCTTGTTTAGTAAAATCGGTGTCGTCATACAACTGGTTGGTCTTTTTCATATATTGCCCTTATCTTTTGTACCACAGAGATTATCATCGACGTAATAAAAACGATATAAAAACAACTTCAGTAAAATCAGTATCTTAAAAGCACGAAATTCGCCAATTTAAGGGGCCATTTCGGCATTTAGAGCAGTTATAATTCGTTTAAGTCATGCCTGCTGTCAAAAAATAGTTTTATAGCACTCAGAATCAATCATGACCAATTCTACAAATGACGCAGAAAGCCGATTAGATTTGCAATACAATTGCCAAACCGAAGCGAACTGATAATACAAAAACATAGAGATTAGGAGCGCATGATGAGTGATTACTTTGATTCAGTTGCACACACATGGGATAGCAACCCATTAAAGGTTGATCGTGCAAAGACAACCGCGAATAAAATAAAAGAGCTAAGCTTCAACTCGACAAACAGCATTGTAGATTTTGGTAGCGGAACAGGCTTACTTGGTGTTCAGTTAATCGATACATTTAATCACATTGTGCTCGCGGACGCTTCACGACAAATGATTGAAATAGCGAAAGAAAAAGTCATTAGCGCGAATCTGAGCAATATCGATACTCAACATATTGAACGACTTAGTCAACTTGAATCGAAGCATTCTGCTATAACCACTCTCATGACCTTGCATCATGTTGCCGATGTATCCCTGTTCTTTTCAGACGCATTTAGCACCTTAGAAGATAATGGTATGTTGATTATTGCGGATCTATATGCAGAAGATGGCTCATTTCATCAACATAACCCATCCTTTAGCGGCCACAATGGATTTGATGTACAAGCCCTTACAAATATCGCGGAAAATACAGGGTTTCAAATACTTAAAATCGAACAATATTACGAGGTGTGGCATGAAAACTACGCAGGGGAAAACTGCCCTTACCCACTATTTTTCTTTGTTGCCAAAAAACATTCGTAAAGGGGTAATACTTTTCACTTAAGGCTACCAGATCTCGTCATCCCCATGAAAATGGGGACCTAAACTCACCAAGATTCCCGTTTTCACGGGAATGACGAAGTATTTAGCACTAACCGAACAACATTACGTTTGCACTGGAACGACGGCGAGTTAGTAAATATTTTGTCTTAACTCGTCGGCATTAATCGTAGCGAGGATCATTTATTGAACTTTATTTCTCTGCGCCTGCTCGTTCGCTAACACGATGTTCTGTAATTCTTTTATCTCTTGCCATTGCTTGCCACCTTCAATACCAGAAACGCGCTGTTCATATTTTTGACACGCGCGTTTTAATACTGATTCAACACTCACACCTTTTTCTTCTTCTAGAGCAATAAGTGCATTAACGTAATCCCACAATACATCGCCAAGTTCATCTTCGAGATAGCACACTCTACCTTTAGGTAACTCTTCTATTACTTCGTCCACTTCATTCTTGATTTCATTGATATAGGTTTCAGCGCCATCCGCCCAGCTACTTGTTTTATCAAACGTGGCTTTACGTTGTGCAATATTGAGCAGTGTTTCAAACGCTTCCATACTTTCTCTCTTGTTCATCAATCGAGTAATTGATACTTAGTTAAGATACTTTTGCCAATGCAACAAACTTTTAAGTACCACTTGGTGATCTTCAAATCCACATCTAGCATACAGTTTTTTTGCTACATGATTGTCGTCGTCTACTTCTAAAGTAATCTTAACCATATCGTTTTTTCGAGCATATTCTTCAATAGCCCCGAGCAAATTTTTTCCTAACCCTGCCCCTCTAAAAGCATTCGCAATCATAAAATCATGGATATTAAGTACAGGCTGAGATCGATAGGTAGAAAATGACTCAAAACAGACGGAAAAACCGGCGGGATTTTTATCTACATACAAAATAAAGCCTATAAAATAGGTAAGCGACGAGAGCCTATCTACGATATCTACTGCGACTGTCGAACTATACTCTAGAAACAACCGCTCAAGATCTTGCCTGTGCTGACTATTTTCTGAGTCAAAAGACACTGTTGTTATGTTTTTCATTCCTAACCCTATACGAGGTTTTTTACCCATTGAGCTCGCCACTGAGGCGCTTCGTAGTCATCCGGCCAAAATTCAACTTGCTTACTTATTAAACCATTCTGCACTGTCGAGAATGTAATAGCTCGTGCTTTAACGCTACCATCAGAAATAGACACATCCGTCACAACGACATCGCCTTCGCATACTATGGCATTAATCACAAATTCCCAGCGCCCTTCCGCAGGATAAGCGGTATTAATTGCCGCAAAGTTTTTACGGCCACAAATTCGTTCTAACGACTGGGGCCACTGCCCTTCGAAATCTTCTGTTAACCATTCACTGGCCGCAACAAAATCATTACTTCGCATGGTTTCCCAAAAAGCTAACACTACTTGTTTTGAATTCATCCCTAATCCTATAAAATCTATCTTGTGCTGATAATGCCTAATTGTTAACCCTATCTACTATGGAAAACTATAACGCCTTTGTATTTCGACTACCTCAACCACATACGATTGATACCACTTTTCTTTTCCAAGTTTTTGGGCAACAGCATGTTGCGCATCATTATGCCATCGTTGAATATCTTGCTCAGACTCCCAATATGAAATGGCGATCTCCTGACCGCCCTCAGATGCTGCAATAAAATCTAAGCAACCGTATTTCGAAAACGCCAGTTCTCGCATAATAGCCACCATAACAAGATAATCCTTATCTTGTTTACCCACTTTTGCTTTAAAAATCACCGCAAACATAACGCTTCCTTTTTTGCTCAATAACAACATACCGTTACTTCGGGCCAACGGTTATTGTCTGTCTGTTTTTCATCATCTTCAATATTTTATTGACATTGCTTGTTACCAATTTCTTCCCTTAAGCGCATAATGATAAAAGGTAAATCAAGTAAATGTAAACCAATCAACATACATAATAGATATTGGTTAGATAGTTAAGTGAATTTAAGGTGACGTATGAAGCTACTAGCGGATAAAACTGGTGAGCAGTTCTTGACTATTCTTGAACAAAACGGAGACAATCTTTTGGTTCAATTCATATCAAATGAAGGGATACCAAAAGGACAACCATTCAAGGACACTCTCAGTGGGTTGTTGCTTGCAGGTTGGTCTCACAGGATGACATCTACCGCTATTGGTTGGTATCGATTTGTACATGGCTATTTAGAAGATGCACATGTGAGCTACGCACTGCATCGGCTTTTCCCATGGGGCCGTAAGGTAAAGCTCCCGACTGGTGAAACTGGTCGTATTGCTAGTTACGCGAACACCAACTCCGACGGCTACTATATGTATCTTTCTCCGGATGATGAAGGTGAACTCATGCGAAGGAAAATAACGCCGGAATGGGTGTTGTTACCGTCTGAGAAATTGCTTGCCCTACCCTATTTTCCGAAACCAAAAACACAGGAAGAGATAGATATTATAGATAATTTTGACGAATGGGCGGGTGGATTCTGATCGAAGATCGAATAACGCGCCAAATCATGAGTAATCACCTTTGTCGCTTTCTACTTTCTACTTTCTACTTTAAAGTAGATTACGCCCCTAATAAAGGCAGGTGTTTAACGCTTTTATAAATAAACGCTAACTGAATACAGTGTCTGATAATGTCCTCTGGCAATGGTTCATTGAGATTAAGCACTATTTCTCGATTCCCTTGAAAATGAAGCGTATCGGAATACAATTCTCTATAGGTATCAATTAGCTTCGTTTTACAGTTGAAATACAAACAGTATTGCTCCGGCGATTTCGCTTTCCAATCCATACGAATTGCGCTTCCTCCTTTGACCAGATAGCTTGGCTCCCCCCATTTGAGACTTTCTTCAACATCCGCTAACCCTAAAGATCTGGCCACCTCAAATACCAAGGTTCTTAGCTCCGTCATTCTTGTTTTTACTTCTGATGGATAATGATCATATTTGGCTTGGATATCCGGATGCATATAAATATAAACGGCCTTAAGTGATTTTTGCCTATAGTGTAGCGGAAGATGAATGGAAAACAAAAAAGGGGCTTCAAAAGAAACAGAGTCATTAAGCCTCGGTCACAACCTGAACCATCGCCGAAATAAGCTTTATTAATCCAATATTCTGGTTCGTCTAAAGGGATACATTGATCTTTCGACCTAGCCTCTAAGTGAGCTAATAGAGGTAGTAACAGACTGTCTAATACTTCTTGTTCTGCATACATCAACCATTCAAACGTACTTTGAGTACCCTCAGCTTTCTGATGACGAGCGAGTTCAGAGAAAAACGGGTAGTGATTGAATCTTTCTACAATTGTGTCGTGATCGCAGAACCCATGAGCTAACCAGCTAGACGTAAGCGCTACCATCATTTCAGGTTTATCATTGCTATCACGATAGGTCCGTTCCGGTGCAGTCTGTTCTATACCCGCTTCATTCTGACGAACGAAACCTTCAAGTGCTTGCTGCTTAGTTGGATGAACCTGAATAGCAAGCATTTCATTAACGTCGAGCACTTTCATTAAAAATGGAAGTGGGTAACCCGGATTACGCTCTGATAAATCTTGAACAGAGTCGTTATTGGTCAACCAGTCAAGCAGACTTTCAGAATTACCGTCAACACCTAATAACGTAGATGAGTTGTCAGGATGAGTCCCTAACCACCATTCCGCATAAATTTGTTGATCTGGATTTTCTAATTGAAATAATTGAGGGATAAACGTCTTCCCCCCCCCATGCATAATGTCTCGGTTTCCCGAATATTTGATAAGTCGTATTCATAGTTATAACCACATTGTCGAGATAAACGGCACAAAAGTAACAAGAATCAATGAAACTAACATACCTAACACCAGCGGAAGCGCACCCTTAAATACCTGAGGTACAGAAGTATTACTCAGTTGATTTGCGATAAATAAGTTACCGCCAAATGGTGGAGTCACAAAGCCAATGCCTAAGTTAATGATCATCATGATACCGAACTGATAAACGGCTTTGTTTCCTAATTCGAATTTAGATGAAAAAGCTCTAACACAGCTAGTTATTAGACAATCGTAATCGTTTAAGCATACCTAACCCCGTCAGCTTATTTAACGCTTTTATCATGGCGTAAGTTTCCCCAATCTGGGCATTGTAATTCGTTAAGCTTAATGTCCCACCGAGCAATTTCTTCACACAGAACATCGCCGTTTCTGAGAGTGAACGTTTATGGTAACCATACCTCGTTTTCCAATGCTTATTTGAACCGTATAGCTTCTGGCAACCGACTGCTAGGTTACGAGGATGACCTCGCTCCCAAAAAAGCCGCCCCTTCTCGGTGGAATGAGTGGGAGGGCTCGTTTGATGAGAATAGAGCCGTAGCACGACCTTGTGTAAGATCCATCGCCAGATATCTCATTGATTCTTCGGCGAGTCTGTTTGAGTAAGTTAGGCAGCACTTCACCGTCGGCCACATTCGACAGACTTAATTCAGCGGCAATGATTTCATACGTGTCTGTATCGACCGCTAAATGTAGCTTTCGCCAAACTCGACACTTTCCGTCAGTGCCATGCTTTTTTACTTTCCACTCGCCTTCCCCGTAGACTTTCAGCCCAGTCGCATCAATAGCTAAATGCTGGATCGTTCCCTTAGTCTTCGTCTTGAATGTGACGTTAACCGTTTTGGCCCGCTTGCTAATGCATGAATAATGAGGGCATGACAACGGCAGTTGAACAAACTTGAAAACAGAATTAATGAATCCTTGCAGACCTCTCAACTTCATTGAGAATACCCGTTTGACCATAAGAGCCGTTGTAATCGCTAAGTCACTAAACAAACGTGGCCTTCCACGGTGCCTTACTTGACCTGTTTCCAGTGCTGGATTGCCTCTTCATCAATCCAAAATGTCAGCGAACCACGATTAATTAGAGCTTGGTTATATTGCTTCCAATTGATTGTTTTGTAGCGGGGGTTGGTCATTGGTCTAAGTATGTGAGTGAACTTAGATGATCTGTTTGTAGTTTTAAGCGTTAGTTCCCTGATTTAGGAAACAAAGCCTATTGGATTAGTACTTTCTCTGCGAGACCAGTGGTTGCTCAAACAGCCCGCGTTCCACACCTATTTTCCCGTTAGCGAATGCTAAAATACCTGCTGCACAAGTCCCAGCGGTTACAATTCCACCAATAATAGCATTCATTGCATAAGCACTTGATGGAACGGTAAACGAAGCGACGATAATCACAAAACTGAGTACCATCAGACCTTCCAGAAAAAATAAGACACTGTATTTCTCAGTCGTCGTTTCGAGTTGTTGATTATTTTGCATGAACCACCCTTTGTATAACGTGCAACATTCTGCACTAAAATTATATTATTGTACTACAATTGATGATGGCATCATTTTAGGAAGGATCGGTCTGGTGTTGGTCAAGATTTTGTAAATTTCCTGTTTGTAGGTGAATGTACATAACTATTTTGCTAGAGGCGTCGACTGAACAACGATAGAAGATCCACTTTCACGTCATTCTTATTAAAATGACGATAGCTTTATGTTTTTTGGAGTACAACGCGAAAAAGGGAGAGTATTCACTCTCCCTTTAAAATCAAAGCTGGGTTAGCTTAAGCTATCCTTCACAAACCTCTAATCTCACATTGGTCTGATTTAATACTTCTTGGATATAGGCAGGCGGTTGCTCATCTGTGAAGAAAACGGTCGCTTCACGAATATGTCCCAACTCAATCGACCCTTTCGGCGTGTATTTGGTTGAATCTAGCGCTACAAATACATTTCGAGCCGACTTCATAACCGATTGGGCTACCGCGGTTTCATTTAGGTCATATTCTAATAAAGTACCATCCGAATCAATAGAACCAGCACTCGTGATCAAATAGTCAAAGCGGAAGTGATTGATAAAATCGAGGGCTTCAGTTCCAACAATTCCGCCATTGGTCGCACGAATTTTTCCACTTGGAATAAGTACATCAAAGCTTTTATTGCTATGCAGTACATTGGCTACACGCAGAGAATTAGTTATGATTTGAAGGTTACTCTTCTTAAGCAAGTGCGTAGCAATAATCTCTGCCGTCGTGCCGATAGTTAGGAAAACCGTCGAGTTATCAGGGACCATATTTGCTATTCGTTCACCAATGGCATTTTTCTCATCGGTTTCGGATACTTTACGAATTTCGTAGTCTAAGTTTACTGTGCTAGAAGGAGAACTCGCGCCTCCATGATGTCGCACAATTAATCTTTCATCGCTTAACTTTTTAATATCCCGTCTTATTGTTTGTGTAGAAACTTGTAGAGTTTCTGCCAAATCTTCAACGGTACAGTAACCCTTATCGATAACTAATTGTAATAATTTGTCTTGTCTAGGATTAGTCATGATAAACCTTATTATTATTTGTTTATATCGGCGTTAACGATTTCCCTACTTGGAATGCCCTCACGCCCACCTAATTTGGTGCATTTTAAAGCCGCAACTGTGTTTGAAAAAACAACAGACTGCCTTGACTCCATTTGCTCTGAAACCGCAACTGCAAAGGCTCCGTGAAAAACATCACCAGCACCAGTTGTATCGACGACATCGACAACTTTACCTTTCTGGTGCTTAAGTTCACCATCTTCTAACCAGTAACAACCTTCGGCTCCGACGGTAACATAAACTTTACCTTTTGTCCTTTTCTGAGCAGTTTTTAACCCTTGAATTGGGTCATCTGTCTCAGTAAATTTAGCTAAGCCCGGCTGAGAAAAGGCAACATGATCAGCAAGTTCCACTAATTCTGAAATAGAGTCGGGTGAAAGATCGGCGTCCAACACTGACGGAATACGATATTTTCTAGCCTGTTCTAGCGCATACTTTGCACCTTCTGGCCAACGCACATCACAAAGTATGGTTGAGTATGTAGAAAAATCGACAGACTTTAGTGGCTCTATGTCACGGCTAAGTGATTTATCTTGATAATTAATAATCATACGTTCACCTTCATCATCCACTAATACAGCAGAAAAGGCTGACGAAGCACTAGGAATGTGTATTGATTTCGTCACGTTTACGCCGTAACCAGCTAACTCTTCAAGCATCGTTTTAGCGACTGAATCACCACCAACACGGCCGATAAAATCCACTTCATGTCCTAACTTGGCCACTGCCACAGCGGCGGTAGCGGCGGGACCACCACCTATCTCGAAATAATCTGTCGCTACAAATTTACCACCCGACGTCGGGAGTTCTTTTACTCGTTGCACTCTATCGAGCACAGTAATTCCAAGGCACGCTATTGGCATTGTTTGATTCTCTTTTATTAATCACCTATCTGAATGTACGTGGAATTTGTATACAAAGACAGACAAGCGTAGGACTACAGTATGATTACATTATAGGAAAACTGTCGATATCTACTGGGAGTACAATCACAAAACAACAACAAATGAACACAAAACAACAAAATGTGACATTGATTACAGTAGTTTTTGACGAAAACGTTATATTGACCGCAATCCCAACACGCAAAAAGGAACAAATCATGTCAACTATCGGCTTTATCGGTCTTGGTCAAATGGGCAGCCCAATGGCGGCAAACCTAATTAAAGGCGGTCACTCTCTAAAAGTTTTCGATATCAGCGAAGACGCAGTGCAAGCGCTAGTAAACCAAGGTGCGGTAGCAGTTGCTTCTCCAGCAGAAGCCGCTACAGACGTTGAGTTCATTGTCACTATGCTGCCAAACGGTGCTCTAGTAAGAAATGTAATATTTGGTGACGACGGAATTACATCAACCATGAGCAATGAAACGCTATTGATTGATATGTCCACTATCCACCCATTCGAAACGGATGCACTTGTAAAAGAGATGGCAGATAAAGGTTTCAGCATGATGGAAGCGCCTGTAGGCCGTACGTCTGACCACGCAATAAAAGGCGAACTTCTTATCTTAGCGGGCGGTTCTAAAGAACAGATTACTAAAGCGCAGCCTCTTTTCGATTGCATGGGCAGTGAAACTATAGACGCTGGCGGTGCAGGTAAAGGCATCCGCGTAAAAATAATCAACAACTACATGAGTATTGCACTCAACGCGTTATCCGCAGAAGCCATCACGCTGGCAGAGGCTATCGGTCTAGATTTCGATACAGCAATGGCAGTAATGAGCGGCACTCCAGCAGGTAAAGGACACTTCACTACAACGTGGCCGGGTAAAGTTTTGTCTGGCGATTTATCTCCAGCGTTTATGGTTGACCTAGCACATAAAGACCTCGGCATCGCACTTGATTTGGCTAACCAAGTTAATGTTCCAATGCCATGTGGTGCTGCTTCTCGTGAGCTTTATAGCATCACTCGTGCTGCAGGCCGTGGACGTCAAGATTGGTCTGCGATACTGGAACAACTACGTGTTACTTCTGGTCTAGAACCAAAGATTAAATAATCACGCGTTAGCAAATTTCATTATCAATACTAGCAGAGGCCAATAACGTGGAACTTACCATTACCTCTTGGGGGGCTGTAGAAGGTCAGGACAAACCTGTTCAACTTTTTACACTGACCAATAAAAACGGCGTGAAGATATCGGTCACCAACTATGGTTGTATCGTCACTTCAATTGAGACACCAGATCGAAATGGCAACGTAGCCGATGTCGTTTTGGGATACGAAAGCTTAGAGAAGTATCTTAGTGGTCATCCATTCTTTGGTGCCATTGCTGGCCGTTTCGCTAACCGTATCAAAGATGGTAAGTACGCTTTAGATGGTGAACAGTTTCAACTAGAAACCAATGAACCACCTACCGTACAACATCTGCACGGCGGTTTAATAGGATTCGACAAATACGTTTGGGATTACTCGATTGAAGAGGCGCAAGAAGGAACTTTCGTCCACTTTAGCCGCGTGTCACCTGATGGTGAGTCCGGTTACGGTGGCACATTGAGTGTTGTTCATACGGTTGGTCTAGATGAAGAAAATCAGGTTCACTACAATTTTAAGGCCACGACTGACAAGCCAACTGTTGTTAACCTTGTGAACCATAGCTACTACAATCTCGGTGGCCATGATTCCGGCACAATAGACGACCACGCATTAAAAATTCATGCTGACTTCTATACGCCAGTTGCGGAAAACATGATCCCAACAGGCGAAATTTTGTCCGTTAAAAACTCTGGACTGGACTTTACCTCAATGACAACGATTCGTGAGAATAAGCCTAACGTTCCGGATGGTGCATATGACCACAACTACATCTTGCACAATCGAGAGGTGGAAGGTGAATATGTTTTAGCCGCCGAATTATATGAGCCAAATAGTGGCCGTTTGATGGCAGTGCTAACCACCCAACCTGCGATACAGTTCTATAACGGTTCCAAGTTATCTAACAAACCTTGGTTTGCTCGTAATGGTTACAAGTATGAAGCGTTTGCCGGCATGTGTTTGGAAACGCAACACTACGCCGATAGTCCGAACCAAACCCACTTTCCGACAACTCGCTTGAATCCAGGCGAAATTTTCGAAGAAAAAACGATCCACCGCTTCAGCATTAAATAAACGGCAGTTTTAACAACACATGTAAAGACGCTCATCATTGAGCGCCTTTTTTATAGAGCTAAAAATACCAGTCCCCCTTTGTAACGCTGTCCGGCTAGGTTATCTATTCCTGTGATCCTCACAAAACCAGCGTCATCTCCACGAAAGTGTCGATCTAAACCCACCCAGATTCTCTTTTTCACGGGAATAACGAGCAGTCAGAGTACTGACTTAACTGTATCGAATACGATGTTTTCTCTGTGATTGATTGTGTTTTAGTGCTCATTAATGTCCATTTGTGATTGTTTTTGTAAAAAATGCTACATAACTAACAGATTTAAAATCTACAACCTGATAATTTCAGTCATAACAGACAGTAAACAGAATCACTCAAAACGCCAAGACATGAATAACTAAGCGTTGCCCCATGATGTCGGGGCTATCTCAACTTAAAACACATCATAATTGTTGTTTTGCTTTCGATATTGACCTTTACTGTATTTAATTAGAACTTAACACACACCTTTACTTTCAAAACTGTAATTACTTGGTTTGTTAAGCTTCGCTCTATCTTATTATTTGTTTTCACTAGAGGAAATATTGTATGAAGTGGATTAACACCAGATCCCATAATTCTTGGTTAGAAACTGAAACAGATCGAATTTTTGATTTTGGAAGAAAAGCGGTAGTTCCAAATGGATTTGGTTGGGTCGGCAATAACGGCAGCATTCGTGAAGAAATGGGAACACGACTATGGATCACGGCAAGAATGCTACATTGTTATTCTCTCGCCGCTTTAATGGGTCGCCCAGGCGCATATGACCTTGTTGAACATGGTATTGCTGCATTAGAAGGGCCATTGAAAGATAACACCCATGGTGGTTGGTACGCCACGATAGATAACGAAGGCAACGGTATTGTTGATGCATCAAAACAAGGCTATCAACACTGCTTTGTTTTATTAGGTGCCGCAAGCGCAGTAACCACTGGGCACCCGCGTGCTCAAGCTTTATTAGATGAAGCGATTAAGGTTGTTGAGCAATACTTCTGGAGTGAAGAAGAGCAAATGTGCCTTGAGTCTTGGGACGAAACATTCTCAGAGACGGAAGACTATCGTGGTGGTAACGCCAGCATGCATGCCGTTGAAGCCTTCTTAATTGTTTATGATGTAACAAAAGATACAAAGTGGCTAGACCGAGCACTGCATGTTACTGAGTTTATGATTCACAAAACAGCAAAAAGCCTCAACTATCGTGTTAATGAGCACTTTGACTCTAACTGGAATCCGTTGCCAGACTACAACAAAGAAACACCGGCAAGCCACTTCCGCGCTTACGGTGGTACCCCTGGTCACTGGATCGAGTGGGGACGCCTAATCTGTCATCTTCGCGCGACACTACTAGAGATTGGAGCAGAAGCACCAGAGTGGTTGTTAGAAGATGCCAAAGGCCTATTTGATGCAACCGTTCGAGATGCTTGGTCTGTTGATGGCGCACCGGGTTTTGTTTACTCCGTTGATTGGGACGGCAAACCAGTTGTACGTGAACGTATTCGTTGGACACCTGTAGAAGCGATTGGAACCGCTTATGCGCTTTACACCGTAACGGGTGATAAGAAGTACGAAGAGTTCTATCAAACATGGTGGAATTACTGCCGTACTTACCTGATGGATTATGAAGGTTGCTCATGGTGGCAAGAGCTTGATTCGAATAACGTAGTTTCAGCCAAAGTATGGGATGGTAAGCAAGATATTTATCACCTAATGCACTGCTTAGTGATTCCACGACTACCGTTAACCCCAGGTTTAGCACCTGCACTAGCAGCCGGGCTATTGGATCAAGACATGAAGTAAATTTCCACCACTTTACTGGCATTTTATAGTTGGATATTAAGAGATGATGGCGTGTAGCTGTCATCTTTTTTTTGTCCCCTTCTAAGAAAAGGCAGTCGACTAACTCGTAGAGTGACAAGATGTGTTCTAGCACTCACTTTTGTCCATTATTGATTGTTTTTGTCGTAAAATGATACATATCTAACAGAAATGAAATCAAATGACTGATAATTTCTACATTATCAAACAAATGAAGAGGATTATCTCAAATGCCTTACCTATCCGGCAAAACAATGATTAAAGAAGCGTGGGAAAACGGCTACGCTATCGGTGCATTCACAGCTCACAACCTAGAAACCATCAAAGCGGTACTTCTAGCAGCGCAAGAAGAGCAGTCACCTTTTATGTTGCAAATTGGTCAAAAAGCCATTAACGAAATTGGTATGAAACCGCTTCGTGACGCAGTAGATTCTCTTATTCAACACCACAACATCACTGTTCCAGTCTGTATTCATCTCGACCACAGCCGTAAGTTTGAACAGTGCATGGAAGCGGCAACACGTGACTTCCAGTCACTGATGTTTGACGGTTCTGCGCTACCTTTCGAAGAGAACATCCGTATAACAAAAGCGGTGGTTGAAGTAGCAAGAGCGCTTGACCTTGGTTCAGAAGGTGAGATTGGCAAGATCGGCGGCACCGAAGATGACATCACTGTTGATGAAAAAGACGCGATGATAACAACGGTTGCTGAAGCACTCGATTTCTCTGAGCGCACAGGTGTTGATTATCTAGCAGTCTCTATCGGTACTGCTCACGGCGTGTATAAAACAACACCAGAACTTAAGTTTGACCGTCTAACTGAAATCAAAGATGCAGTGAAAAAACCTATCGTTCTACACGGTGGTTCAGGCGTGCCAGATGATCAGGTTATCGAAGCGGTTAAGCGCGGTGTTGCAAAGATAAACGTGGATACTGAGCTGCGTCAAGGCTTTATCAAAGGCGTACAAGCACACTGGGCTGACAACGAAAATGACTTTATTCTTGCAGACGCAAACAACGCCGGTATCGCCTCTATGATGGAAGTGGTTAAGCACAAGATCCGCCTGTTCGGTTCAAACGGTAAAGCTTAATAAAAGTCACTCTTATTTAGGGAGTTCGCTCCCTAAATAATGTCAGAAATGTGACATGAAATATGCAGATAATGACAAGCATTGTTTGGATGTGAAAAGCATCACGGTCAATTTTAACCAAAATGCTAAAATTTCGCCAAACAAAACGGATAATTAGTAAAAAATAAGCTTAGTCATAAAGAGCACAGGAAGTGCTTAATAGGCGTGAACTAACTCTACAGAATATCAGCCCCAAATTATTGATTTAATTATAATAAGTCAACGTTTGCAATGCTAAGTTCTAATGGTGACTCTATGTTTAAGAGTATTGAAAACGCGTTAAATAAGATTAACGCACCTATAGCAAATTTTACGGCTCAGTTATCAGGTATCTTATTATTAGTAATGACTGCCATCGTACTACTTCAAGTCGGCTGTCGTTATATATTAAACATCCCTTTAAGCTGGACTGATGAATCATCACGTTTTCTGATGATTTATATGACTTATCTGTGTCTACCTATCGTTTATTTGCGTGACCAAAACATCGCGATGACATTTATAACAGACAAGTTTAAGAATATGCGTGTTTACCACATTTTTATGATAGTCGCACACGTTGCTGCTCTCATTTTATTCACAATCTGGATCTACTACGGGTACATATTCTTTACCACCGGTGGCGTAATGGCAGATAGCGTGCCAATCCCGATGTATACCATCTACATCATCCCACCTGTGATGTTGGCGTTGTCATGCTTAACTGCTTTTGAAAAGTTAGCAGCGTCGATACACAATTTCATCCATTTTTCTGACCACACAAAGTCAGTTGAAGTAACTGGATAGGACGCCGTATAATGATTTCTCCGATTTTCCTCGTCTATTTCATGACATTCTTGCTCATCGGTGTGCCCGTTCTTTTTGCACTCGGTCTTTCACCAATCATCACGTTTGTTCAAGATGATCAAGTTTTGTTTATTAACATGCTTTATCAACGACTTTACTCTGGTCTTGATAACTTCCTTTTACTTGCTTTACCGTTCTTTATGTTGGCTGGTGAGTGCATGTCGAGCGGTGGTATTACACCTCGCATCGTTTCGTTCGCTCAAACCCGTGTTCAACATATGCGTGGTGGCTTAGGGCACGTCGTTATTATCGCAGCAACGATGTTTGGTGCATTGACAGGCTCTTCTGTAGCGGCGACGTCAGCGATAGGTAATATGCTTATCCCTGAGATGAAAAAGTACAAATACGATCCGGCCTATGCAGCGGCGTTAACCGCAGCAGCAACCGTATTGGGCACTATCATCCCTCCATCCGGTATCATGTTAATTTACGCATTCGTAATGAATACGTCTGTTGCAGCAATGTTCCTTTCCGGTATTGTTCCTGGATTGATTTTCTGCCTAGGTTTGATGCTGGTTAACCGTTTCCAAATCCGTCACTACCCTGACATTCAACCCTTTGAACGTGCATCTAAAGAAGAGCGTCGTAAGAGTATGAAGATGGCGATATTGCCTCTAATGACTCCAGTGATTATTCTTGGCGGCATCTATGGCGGTATATTTACACCAACAGAAGCGGCGGCAGTCGCCGTACTGTATGCCATTATTCTGTCGGTTTATATTCTTAAAGTAAGCACTGTTAAAGCCACATATGCTCTATTTGCAAAAGTATCGGTCAACGCAGCAGCGATTTTAATCATTGTCGCCGCAGCAAGTGGGTTTGCTTCTGCTATCAGCTTCTCTGGTATCTCTAATAGCGTTGCAGATTTCTTTAACGGCATCACTGACAACCCTTATTTACTGTTCTTCATCATTAACATTTTCCTATTTATTGTAGGTATGTTCTTGGATGCGGGCCCCGCGATTCTAATCTTCGCGCCAATCATTGCCCCTATCATGATTGCCGCCGGTATCGACCCAGTGCACTTTGGTGTGGTCATGGTGTGTAACCTTTCTATTGGTTTAGCAACTCCACCTATGGGTCTCGTACTCTTTGTAGCTTCCGGTGTATCTGGTGTACCGCTACAACATATTTCGAAGGCGATTATTCCTTTCCTAGCAATAGAATTTTTAATCATCTTCTTAATTTCGTTCTTCCCTAAACTAGTTATCGGCTTACCGCAGCTACTAGGGGTTATGTAACACCCTCATTGATATACGTGAAATAAAAGCTTTAGCTTTATAATAAAATATATTTTAAAGGAACATAATATGAAAAAAACACTACTTGGATTAGCAACTACAGCAATTCTCGCTTCTGGCGCTGCAACCGCTGCAGACTACAAATTAACGGTACCGCACGTATCGAACCTAGATAGCTATAACCACCAGTCTCTACTTGTATTCAAAAACTATGTTGAGTCTCGTTCTAATGGTGCTATCTCTGTAGATATCTATCCTTCAGGTCAGCTATGTGGCAATGCTAAAGAGTGTCTTGCAGGTATCCAAGCGGGCATGTTTGATTACTTCCAAACGACTATCGCTGAGCTAGCAAACTACTGGCAGCCAATTGGTGCATTTGACTTACCTTATATGCTTCCAAATGACCGTATAGCTGAATGTGTATACGATAATGAAGAATTCCTAGGTGACGTGCGTGGCAACATTTTGAACAACGCTCCTAACTCACGTCTAATGATGGTTTCTAACTCAGGTGGTTGGCGTAACATAGCAACAACGAAAAAACAAGTTAAGACTCCAGAGGATCTTAAAGGCCTGAAACTACGTACTGTACCGGCTAAAATTCAGCAGGAACTTGTTAGAGAACTTGGTGCAGCACCAACACCTATCGCGTGGCCTGAAGTATATACTGCCCTTTCAACAGGTGTTGTAGATGGAACTAAGAATGGTATCGTCGATATCGTACAAAACCGTTTCCAAGAAAGCCTGAACTACATCATTCTTGATGGTCACGCATACATGGGTGGTGCTTGGGTATTCAACGACAAGAAATTCAAGTCGTTCCCAGACGAGTTAAAGCAAGTCATTGTTGATGCTATCGATGCTCAGAATCAATACCTACGTTCTTATCCTAAGCACCGTGAATACACCGCTTACGAAGAGTTCAAAAAAGCTGACGGTACAGTTTATAGCCCAACGGCTGCAGAGAAAGCTGAATTCCAAAAAGCGGCTGCGCCAGTACGTGATTACTTCGCAAAAACAGCTGGTGCTGACGGTCAAGTATGGCTAGAGCGTTTCCAAAACGAAATCAAAACGTGTGAAGCTAAGATCGCAGCGGAATACAAGGTTCAGTTTAAATAAAAATAGTATTTAACTGGTAGTAACTATCCCTCCCTAATCTGGGGGGGATTATTTCAAGGTAACAACAAATCTATAGGTTATTTATTTTTATGTTATTCATATTTAAAAATATAAATAACATAAAAATAAGCAACCTTAAATTAAGCGATTTAATTAAACCGTTCCCTCTTACAATTTCGGAGCTATATAATGGACGTATCTTACAACGACAGTGCTTTGGTTATTACACATAAAAACAGAACTGTATTCAAGCACTCGGCTCAAAGCCCATCACTATTTTTAGGCGTCGGTGAAGCAAACTACGATATGTATCGTGGTAACTTTGATATTACTGATTACGTCACCGAGAGATTACCTCTTCGTCAATACTCTGTTGAAAAAATCGACGGCAAGACGGTAATTACATTTAACTTTGATAGTCAGCCAGCCATTAAAATGTTGGTATCCGAAACCGCTGAATCTCGATTAAAAGCAGAATTCGAAGCGCTTGATCCTAAATACAACCGCTTCTGGCTTCGCATAGCCGCAACGGAAGAAGAGAAAGTATATGGATGTGGTGAACAACTTACCTACTTCAACCTTCGCGGTAAAAATTTCCCATTATGGTCTTCAGAACCAGGTGTCGGTCGTAATAAGGACAGTTACGTAACGTGGCTCGCCGACACAAATGACAAGGCGGGTGGCGATTACTACAACACCAACTATCCTCAACCTACATTTGTGTCTGACAAAAAATACTTTTGCCATTTAGAAACTACAGCTTATGCTGATTTCGATTTCACTAACGCCGATTTCCATGAGCTTCAATGTTGGGATATTCCAGAGTACTTGCTTCTTGATTGTGAGGAATCATTCCCATCGCTTGTTGAAAACATCACTGGTGTATTCGGTCGCCAGCCAGAGCTACCTGATTGGGTTACCAATGGTGTCATTCTAGGTATTCAAGGTGGTACAGATATTACACTGGAGAAAATTGAAACAGCAAAAGCCGCGGGTGTTGAGGTCGCTGGCGCATGGTGTCAAGACTGGCAAGGCATCAAGATGACTTCATTCGGTAAACGGTTACAGTGGGATTGGCAGTGGAACAAAGATCTTTACCCAGAACTCGATACCAAAATTCATCAGCTTAAAGGAGAAGGCATTCGTTTCTTAGGCTATATCAATCCGTACGTTTTAGAAGATTTCCCTCTTTATAACGAAGCGGCGGAAAAAGGTTACCTCGCGACTAAGCAGGACGGTTCAAAATACGTCGTCGATTTTGGTGAGTTTTATTGTGGTGTGGTTGATTTTACTAATCCAGATGCTTGCGAATGGTATAAAGGCGTCATCAAAACAAACATGATCGATTTTGGTCTTGATGGCTGGATGGGTGATTTCGGTGAATACTTACCAACAGACTGTAGTCTAAGCAACGGCGTTAGCGCTGAAATCGAACACAACAAATGGCCTTATCGTTGGGCGAAAGTCCAGCATGAAGCGATTGAAGAATCGGGTAAGACAGACGACATCTTATTCTTTATGCGCGCTGGCGGTGCTGGTATTCAAGGGAAGTGTCATGCTTTGTGGGGTGGTGACCAATTAGTTGATTGGTGTATTGATGATGGCCTTGCGTCCGTTATTCCAGCGGCACTGTCGTCTGGCTTAATGGGTAACGGCATCCACCATAGTGATATTGGTGGCTATACAACGCTCCACGGTTGTAAACGTACTAAAGAGCTATTCCAACGCTGGACTGAAATGGCCGCGTTCACACCGATTATGCGTACGCATGAAGGTAATCGCCCTGGTGACAACCATCAGTTCTATACCGATGCAGACACATTAGCGCATCTAGCGCGTATGACTAAGATCTTCAAGCATCTTAAGCCATACATTAAAGCCGCCTCTAAAGAGAATGCTCAAAAAGGCATGCCTGTTCAACGTCCGCTATTCATGCATTATGAAAACGACACGGAAGCGTACGAAATCAAGTTCCAGTATCTATTCGGTCGGGATTTACTCGTCGCCCCTGTATATAACCAAGGTGAAGAAATTAAGAAGGTTTATCTGCCGGAAGATGAATGGGTACACGTATGGAGTGGTAAGACATTCACTGGTGGTTGGATTGAAGTTGATGCTCCAATCGGTCAACCTGCTGTGTTCTATCGCAAGGCATCCAAAGATGTTGACCTATTGAGCCAAATCGCTACTCTCTAATCCAATAACCAGAGAGTAAAGACGACACCACCTTCAATGAAGGTGGTTTTTTTATATCTAAATACCAGTAATAAATCGTCATACACGTGACAACTAGAATCTTCTGACCATTAACGGGTAAAAATAATCGCGTATATCGAGAATTAATGTTCCGCGTCAGACCAAGCTCGTACTGCTTTCACTGCTCTTTTCCAACCATTATAACGTTTCGCACGTTTATCCTCATCGTTTGCAGGTCTGAAGGTTTTATCGATCTCAGATCTATTTTTAACCTCTTCAATACTATCCCAGTAGCCAACCGCTAAACCGGCTAAGTAAGCGGCGCCCATTGCTGTCACTTCGGTCACTTTTGGACGATGAACGTTGGTGTTCAGAATATCGGCTTGATATTGCATCAAAAAGTTATTCGCTACCGCACCGCCATCGACGCGCAAATCCGTTATCTTGATTCCTGAGTCAGCTTGCATCGCATCGATAACGTCACGACATTGATAGGCAATACTCTCTAAGGTTGCTCTGATGATATGGTTTACACCTGTACCTCGAGTCATCCCCATAATAGTTCCACGAGCATAAGCATCCCAATAAGGAGCCCCTAAACCAGTAAACGCAGGGATAACATAAACACCATTTGATGAATCTACTTGTGTAGCAAAATACTCGGAGTCTTTTGCATTTGCTATCATCTTCATTTCATCACGCAACCATTGAATAGACGCTCCAGCCATAAAAACAGAGCCTTCAAGTGCGTACGTCACCTCGCCTTTTGGACCACATGCCAATGTGGTTAGCAAGCCATTAGACGAGGACACTTTATCTATGCCTGTATTCATCAGCAGGAAGCAGCCCGTTCCATAGGTGTTTTTCGCTTGACCAGCTTCGACACACATCTGTCCAAATAATGCCGCTTGTTGGTCTCCCGCTATACCCGCAATAGGTATACGTGTGCCACCTTTACCGCCCAAGTTGGCTTCGCCATAAACCTCCGAAGAAGCTTTAACCTCCGGCATCATAGAAAATGGTATCTCGAACTCAGCCAATATTTTACGGTCCCATTCTAGGGTATTAATATTGAAAAGCATGGTTCTCGATGCATTGGTGTAATCAGTAACATGCACTTTACCTTGCGTCATCTTCCAAACAAGCCAGGTATCAACGGTTCCAAACAGTAATTTACCCTCTTCGGCTTGTTTACGAGCGCCTTTAACATTGTCTAGGATCCATTTCACTTTAGTACCTGAAAAGTAAGGATCGAGTACCAATCCCGTATTCTCTCGCACATATGCCTCAAACCCTTCATGCTGTTGATACTCTTCACAAATGGCGGCCGTTCTACGACATTGCCAAACAATCGCGTTATATACCGGTTTACCCGTCTCTCTATTCCAAACAATGGTTGTCTCGCGTTGATTCGTGATACCAATTGCCGCGATCTGCTCTGTGGAAATTCCCTGCTGTATTAACGCTTCGATAAGTGTTGTTGTTTGAGTGGCATAGATTTCTAACGGATCATGTTCTACCCATCCAGCTTGAGGATAGATCTGGGTAAACTCCCTCTGAGCGACACTGACAACATTCGCATCGTGATCTAAAATAACCGCTCTTGAACTCGTGGTTCCTTGGTCAATTGCAACTATATATTTGTTATCCATATGAAGAACCTTCGTTTTCTGTGCTTTATCTTTTACTGAAATTATAACAGACACCAAACGCGCACAAATATGAGTGCCAAAATCGACGCCGGCTCCTTAAGTGAAATAGTTATCATTACGAAACCTTTATGCAGTTTACTTATAAAAAACAGACCTTCAATACCCAAACGCGCCCCAAAACGCGCTTTACTTCACATTTATCTAACTTGAATGAACATGTTTTTATGTTCGAACGAAAAAAAGGAACACGTTTGAAGCAAACCAACCCCCGCACTTAGCATTATTAAGTCTATTTTTGAAAAATAATGCTATTTACGGATGCCCGGTATTTCAACAACATAGGGGCAATTAATGCTAATAACTCAAGGTCTTCAAAGATGTTGTTTTCGCAAAATTGTTTAGATATCACTATGCTCTCCAATCTGATTGCAGATAGCATCAATAATGAAGAGCAGCTCCATCTCATATCCAACATTATTGATGATATTGAAGCCGTGATGTGTGCCAAGGATACGGAAGGTAGGCACTTCATTGCCAATAGGTGCTATGAACGAAGCGTAGGGATTGACAGAGAAAACGTATTTGGAAAAACAGACGAGGAAATATTTTCATTTTCGCCTGAAACAGCAAAAGAGATCAGAGAAAAGGACTTACAGGTAATGCGCAGCAAGAAAAAAAACGCATTTGAGGAAAAAGTCCCATGTTCGAATGGGGAAATAAAATATTATCTCACGATGAAATCACCAATTATGGATTCAAATGGTAACTGTGTTGGTCTCATGTGTCTTGCTGTAGACATCAGTAAACAAAAAATGCTGGAACAAAAATTAATGGGCGCAACCATGGCCAAAAACCTTTTTTTAGCCAAGATGAGCCATGAGATTCGCACACCTATTAGCGCCGTCGTTGGTTATATCGACCTTATTAATCATTCTGACCCATCAATGCACAAAAAATACCTCAACAATATATCGACATCTGTCGAGCACCTATTAAATCTGGTCAACGATATTTTGGATATCTCATCAATCGAAGAAAATAAAATACATTTAGATCACAAAAAATTCAATTTACTCGAGATATTAGAGAGTGTTATTTCCACCCTGAAATTCAAAGCGAACACATGCAAAATAAAAGTCATCACTAAGATAAAACCAGGCCAAAGTCATCACTTTGTTGGCGACGAAACCAGAGTCAAACAGATTATCTTGAATCTCGTCTCCAATGCCGTTAAGTTTTCCAATGGAAAACCGATTGAAGTTAGAATATCGGTCAATCACAGTAGATATGATGGTAAAAAGAAGATATCAATCATCGTGAAGGATCAAGGTATTGGACTAAACACATCGAATCGAGAAAGAATCTATCAAGCCTTCAGCCAACTAAGAAATTCCGACCACTATTTTGAAGGAACAGGGTTAGGATTGGCGATAGTAAAAGAGCTCTCACAACTGATGAACGGCTCGATAAAATTCTTTTCAGAGGAAGGGCACGGAACGCTTGTCGCAACAGTAATTCATCTAGAAGAGTCTTACCACACAAGCCAGCAGGTCCCCAAAGTCACCATGTACGACTCTAGCAGTAGTAAATTGCTAAAAAATAAAATTATCTGCATCGCAGAGGATCAAACATTCAATCGAGAGATTCTCAAATTAATGGCACAAAGTGAAGGTGCTGAGGTCATTGCATTTGCAGACGGAGAACATCTAATTAAGGCCGTGAAATCGAATAGTTTGCCACCCGGCATTGACTGTTTCTTAATTGATATTCACATGCCTATTATGAGTGGCGTCGAAGCCTTAACCCTATTACGAGAATTTGCAGAATACAAAAACACACCCGCCTATTTCGTCACTGCAGATGCTGTACAGGATAATCTCGATCGCTATTGGTCTAACAACTACAACCTCAGCGGAATCTATTTAAAACCACTCAAGCGACAAGAGCTTATCAATTGCGTAAATGGCAACATTGAGATAGCCTCAATCGAAGGGGCGAACTGATCGCCCAGTTATATAGCTCGGTTTAGAGGAAAACGATTATAATGTCAGGACAAACAGCCACAAAAAAAATACTCAATGCCGCCTTTTCTCCGTTGATAGTTAAGCGTTCACTAAAAGTGTCCGCCGTCGTCGGTACTATCCTTATGATGATCAACCACGGAGAGGCACTGCTGATGGGAAACATTGATACGCAACGGGCAATCAAGATTGCACTCAGCTATTGCGTGCCCTATCTCGTATCAACCTATTCTGCCGTTTCAACCACAATAGAAAATCAACGTAACCAATAACCAATTTTCAGGTTACTTCAGCAACAACTGATGGCGCTGCAATACGGCTTGTAGCATGGATAAATTTGACACTGTTGCCGTTGGTTCAATGCCCCATGGGTCAAATATCGCTTCCTCCGATCGCTTAACCCACGTCGCTTGCATGCCAACGGAGATCGCGCCGATAACATCAAATGGGTTGCTAGATATCAGCCACGCCTCATTATATTTAGTTTCTGATTCACGCAAAAAATGAGCATATACCGCAGGATTCGGTTTGAAGGACTGTACGTCATCGCAACTCACTACACCATTAAATAATTCACTGATCCCCGCAGATTCAAGCAACTGATTTACCGCTATTTGGCTCCCATTAGAAAACGCAAACAGGCGAAAACCAGCCTGGTTTAGTTGCTTCAAGGCGGTAATAACATCATCAAAACATGGCAATGTTTTGTAACTCTCTAATAGCGTTTTTTTCTGTTCTGTAGTTAATTCAATTCTATGAAACTGACAACTATAATCGAGGGCATTGGCGGTACAAACGGCAAAATTCTGGTAACTTTGCATCAAACCTCGTCTGAATGAATATTCAAGTTGCTTGTTTCTCCATGTATGAGAAAAAGCATCTGCTTTGTTCCCCATAAACTTCTCTAAGATTGATGTAATCCCATGAGTATCAATAAGTGTTCCATACACATCGAACGCAAGTGTCGTCGGCATTGAGTTCTCCTTTTTGAGATCATAATATCTCGAATTTTATTTAACTTTCCAAGTAGACGCGACTAAATGTAACTTAACATGTAAGAGAAAAGTACGACTTTATCGATTTGACTCACCTGAAATCAAGAGTAATTACAATCTCGACAATTTTTGTTACCGTTAACCAACATCTTAAAAGGAATTGATCTATGGCTTCTTCAGTAAAACTCTATTATGTGTATGACCCCATGTGTTCTTGGTGCTGGGGATATAAACCCACGTGGACGGAAATCGAGAAACAGCTTTCCGAACATCTAGAGATCGTTTACGTAGTTGGAGGGTTAGCACCAGATTCCGACATACCAATGCCAGAAGAAATGCAGCAACAAGTGGCTTCGTACTGGAAAAAAATCGAAGACTACTTAGGTACCGAATTTAATCATCAGTTTTGGAAAAATAATACCCCTCGTCGCTCAACCTACCCAGCTTGCCGAGCCACCTTAGCCGCGCGAAAACAAGGTGCTGAAAAAGCGATGTTAAGTGCCATTCAAAGCGCCTATTACCTAGAAACGCGTAACCCCAGTGATAACGACACGCTCATTTCACTCTCTGTAGAGATAGGGTTAGACAGTAAAAAATTTACAGACGATCTTCTATCCGACGGATTAAATCAAGAGCTAGTAGCTGAGATCGCTTTCGCCCGTTCTATCGGGGGAAATAGCTTTCCGTCTTTGTTTGTAAGATCAAATGACAATATTATAGAACTCCCTATTGATTATCAACGCTCTGAAGAGACTATTAGCCAAATAATGAAAGCGTGCAATACAGATTAATGAAAATCAGTGAAATATTTTAGATATCAAGCAACTGACCATAATTTATATAGAATAGGTTAATTGCTTGATATCAATAATCTATCAGCATTTAAATAATCTGAAAATAGAGGGTGACCGTAATATTTAGAAACGCGTACTGAATCCAACTTTAACTATATCAGCATCCGATGTATTACCTTGTATGTCTATATTAGATAAATTTCCGTAAACGGAAAAACTATCAGTAATATAATAACTTGATTTTATTGTAATTCTCGATCCAGAATCATCGTTAGAACCATCATCTGAGTTAAATATGGCGATATCCAAACCAAGACTCAGTTTCTTATTGAAATAATAATCACTACCTAAAGAATAGGTATGATAGTCTTCGTAATCACTTTCTTCACGATCACTGTAAGCATAATGACCATATAAACTCACTGAAGAATCATCTTCTAAAATAAATAAGTATTTGTATTTTAAAAGAAAAGTATCAGTGCTCGAAGTGATTTCATCATTATTAGATCCTGATAATACATCATATTCACTATCGCTATAACTGAATGTAAGCAGTGAATATTCATTGGTGTAATATCCTATTTCAAGTTTTGTCCTATCAGTAATTCGATCGTATCGAATTATGTTATCAAAACTTTTCTCTAGGTAGTCTACTCCCACAAATAGATCATAATCTCTAAATAAGTATCGACCACCAAGTCCCCATGTTTTAAAGTTTTCACCTAGTGTTTTGTCCGCGAATCCATATTTTGCTGATATATCAGAACTTCTATTTAAAAATGTGGCCTCAGCTAATGGTCCGGTATTGGTATTAAATGCGTCAAAATAATAAATCACATCGACTAAAGAAGCGTGAACATCTCTATTTTCGTAATTTTTGGAAGTAAACGAAGCATCAACTTCAGTGTTATATGTATTCGCTATTGCATTGTTATTTGCAGTAGCGATGAGGATCAAAAACGCAAGTTTTTTCATTACTTTTCTCTTATATTAATAAACTGTAAAACCCAGAATACCTACCTGAAATTCAATCTTTTTTCATCTCAAGTAACCAATACCAACCTTATAAAACGACCTTCAATCATGCCCTAGCCGGCTTAACTGTTACGATAACGTCACATAATGAGTACATATTAACAACATGATAAAAATTGCCTATGCAGTTTCCGCAAGCTCCACAAGTGATAGGCACATCCTTCTATATATCCATACTACGGATGCGGGCGGATAATGGGTTGATGACAGAAACACCAGTATAGTGAAATGAGGTCAAGGATTAGACTCATTCCACTAAATAACTGGTCAGGTAAGAGGGTTCGACGGAGTGAACATAAATCGACTATCTACCAAGAAATCAAACTACTACTAGATAAACTGTCTCATGCAGGTATCATCCTAAGCAGGAGTCATGAGCGCTTCTTTTTGGCAGCGTAATCCTGACTCTTCCTGCACTAATGCAAACCGGAATGAGATAAAGAAAGAGAACACATTGGAATTATTAAATATCGACTGTTTAGGTAAACCACTTCGTCTAGAAGGTTCGATGGCTGGTTGGCAACAACTTTTTTGGGACAACAATGTCGTTTCTGTTATGCCGGCATCGGTCGACTACCAAGGCATTAAAGAGCATCAGTTTGAACTTCAAACGCAACCAGCAAGCATTGCAGAAACAACTGACCCGTCTATGGAGACGACACGAATACAAACCATTACTGTACGCTTGGTCACGGATTTAACGTGGCAACCGTTTTCGATTCGCTATCAGCTTTTTGTAAATAATGAACTGGCTTTCCAAGGTAATCGTGACACCAAAGATATCGAACAACAGACGCCCGTTACACCTATCAAACAACAGAAGAAACTCAGCGTAATTGGCCTCACCTCGCTAGGCTTCAAGCTGCTGAAAAGCGCCAAACTCATTAAAGTTGTGCTCGTTGGAGCTAGTGTGGCCGCATATTCATGGTTATTTTCATTGCAATTTGCTTTAGCTCTTATTGCTTGCCTGGTGTTCCATGAATATGGCCACATTCGAGCAATGAAGTACTTTGGAATGAAAACCAAAGGCATTTACCTTATCCCCTTCATGGGAGGACTTGCCCTAAGTGATGAACGTATTAACACCCGTTGGCAAGATGTGGTCATCTCAATCATGGGGCCAACTTTTGGCCTGTTGATGTCGGTGCTCTCTCTTATTGCTTACTGGGTAACCGATTTGGATTTTTTTGCGGGTCTTGCCGCTTTCAATGCACTGCTGAATCTCTTTAATCTGTTGCCTATTTTGCCGCTTGACGGGGGTCACATTTTAAAAAGCATCAGCTTTTCTATGAACTCTATTGTTGGGTTATCATTGTGTATTGCAGGTGCTGCCTTTGGTGTATATTTGAGCTATACGTTAAATCTGACCCTACTCGGGCTTATGTTATTAATTGGCAGCGTTGAAATTGTTTTCGAATGGAAAGCCCGCCACGTTAGCCACTTATTACCATTAGATAGATCTGGACAAGTTTTTTCAGCGTGTTGGTACTTTATTACCGTGACCTGTCTAATTGGTATTATTTGGTATTTAGCGGGCAGCGGCAATGATATGCTTGGATTGCCATTAAAGATTCTGCAAAGCTAAAGCAGGCTTAGATCTAGCGATTCTATTTCGCCTCGCTTTTAATCACTATTGAACGACGATACTCTCATCAACAGTACGCCGTTCGGTCTGACACACGTCAGGCCTTTGCATGGTCATTTACCATTCTGACGAACCCACATCAGGTCAAAATAAGCTCTGATGATAGCCTCACGTGAAAATTATGCTCTGCTCTTGCTCTTCATACGATCTTTTTTGGCCTGTAGCCTCTGTTCCGGTAAAAGATTTAGCTCATTGTAGTTGTTCACCCAACCATCAAATGCAGACGTTTCCAATGGTTTAGAGAATAAATACCCTTGCACTTTCTGACAGCCTAATTCACTTAATGTTGTAAACTGTTCCATGGTTTCAATCCCTTCAGCGACCACTTCAAGGTTAAAGTTTTTTGCAAGCCCAATGATGGAACTCACCATCATAAAATCCGTTCGATCTGTCAGAAAGTTTTGGATAAAACTTCTATCAATTTTTATCTCCGAGACAGGTAGAATTCTCAGTTGATTCAATGCCGAGTGTCCGGTACCAAAATCATCCAATGAAAATTGGATACCGAGGATTCTGCACTCTTTCATAGACAGCTCTACTTGCTTATAGTCGGTTATGCTAGCGCTTTCTGTGAGCTCTATTTTCAATTTGCTCGGGCACACCATTGGGTATTGATCCAGTAGCTTTTTTAGACTTTCAACAAATTTAGCTCGTTCAATATGACAAGCGGTTATATTGACACTAATAGAAATATTATTATGTTTTGCGATTTTTCTGAGGGCCGTTTGAATTACCCACTCACCGAAACGACTACTAATGGGGTGGTTGTCAATCAGGTGGATAAATTTGTCTGGTGTTAAGAACCCTTTTTCAGGGTGATTCCACCGAACCAATGCTTCTGCACTTAACACTTCACCCGAATTCAATGCGACTTGGGGCTGAAAATACAAAGTGAGTTCATTGTTCTCTATCGCTAAACTAAGCTCCTCTCTCATCTTAAATTCGCTTAGCTTCCTTTCTTCTTCTGCCTTCTGATAAATTGTATAAGTTGCATCATCATCATGCTTACTCTTATAAAGCGCTTCGTGCGCCTGCATGCTCATATTGACGGAAGAGATAGCCTTTTCAGTGTGGCTAAGAGAAGTCAGTCCTAATTTGCAATAGATGTTCGGTTCCCGAGCATTTAGTTTGCTAAATTTTAGTTGTTCAGACAAGTTGCGAGCCAAAACATCGACGCTTTGACCGTCAGGCAGTTCGATCAACAGCGCAAACGTATTGCGACTAGGTTTGGCAATTATCCAGTTCAGACCAGAAATATCACTGATTCGGTCGCTTAATTTTATCAAGCTGTTATCGACCTCTTCTGAGGAGTAACAATTATAAAGGTTTTCGTATTCAGTTATATTGACCAACACTAGAACCAAGGTAACATCCGACTCAGTAAGGTTTTCTACCTTCTCATCCAATAAGCTTTCAAAGAAAGCACCGTTGGGTAAACCGGTCAACGCATCAAACTTTAGTTTATTCTGGAATTCTTGCTCCGCGAGTATTCTTTTCTGAACCTGACTAAGTGCATCTTTAAAACGGCGAATGGAAAACCACAACAAAACAGCAGGGCTTAAAAGGATGACAAGAAACAGCTCGTCTAACTGCTTATTCTCTTGATTCTTAAGAATAAAAATAATTTTCTCAAACACCTCAAAATTCTCAAACAATACAATTGCGAAAAATAGGACGGCGAAAGAGATGAGTGAATCTTGAATGATCTGTTTTTTTATCTGTTTGTGCATTCTGTTCCCTGTTACAGACACAAGCTATAAACTTTTTACACGTTAGCGCTAAGAACCTAATATCCACACAAAACATCCATGTGACGCAGAAAAATTATGAGCTATTAAAATAATTCATGATTCTATATTTAATTATAATAAAGATCAATATTGGGGAGAAGATCACTCTATTAAAAATCCATTAATAATCTATTCATAATCTAGAAATGGCAATTACTGACTAACAAACCGAACGGTGTTCCCCCCCTATTTCTCTGATTGAACATTCGTTTAGTATGGTTCTGTTTCTTAAATGAAACTAAGAAACCATCAACCCAAATGAGTGCGATAGCAACATTGCTACAAGTTCATGCAACGTTTAGGAGGACACGTTAGAGATCCTTGGTATCGTCAACAAGTGACATTTAAAGTTAAGCAAAAGGATGTTTCTAAAGGAGGCGAGCAATCAATGGATAGGTAGATTGAGCGGTCGACGTACAGTTAGTTGATCTCCGAGAAAAACAATTAACTGTACGTTGAAAAACGCCTGTCTTGGCGCTTTAATGACGTCTTTCCCAACAAAGGCTTCTATAAGCCCTTAATGTACTGGTTGTTGACCGTACCAACGAGATTACTTTCCAGTGTCTGTTGCGAATTCTCTTTATGAAGAATCAGGTCAGTAAACATAGTAACCAGTTCCCCTTTATCTGCCTCTGTTTTTGTCATTGTCTCTATATCTCGCAGATCAACCATAAAACCAGTAAACAACTCGGGCAAATCATGAACGACATTTGGGTTGTAGAAATGATGATTACCATAAAGGGTGTTATGGTTCCCTTTTTGCTTATCGATGATATAAGACGATTCATTGAAATTGATGATAGATGTATGCTTGTTACAACGCGGTAAACATCCCTTGTTAATCTTCATTTTCTTACAACCGCTAGTCTGCTGGAACAAGCATTGGCGACTGGTTAACAAGCCGTTGGGGTGGTAGATACTGTGCAGAAGCTGAAACCCTTCAGGACGAACTATCCGTCTCATCTGAATTCTTGTTATCTCGTTTGAGATAAACGCACCACTACAATTGAACTCTTCTTTTAGGCACTTAAGCGCATACGAATTGACAATATTAAATTGTGGTCCAGCAATCCATGCCATTCCTTTCTCTGCGGCTAAATAACCAATCCCCATATTGTTGGTCACAATCAGAGCAGGTTTTACCTCATCTAAAAACTCAACAGCGGCATCATAGTCTTTGTCGATAAGAATAGCAGGAAACCACGGAATCAAGGCTTCATTCGAGTGGAACACGTCCAGTAATTCACTGAGCGAATAAGCCAGTGCATTAGGTAACTCAAAATAGAGATCCGTGTTGTCGCCTTGCACCTTTTCAATATCGGCTTGATTTGATATTAGTACCGACAGACGTGCGTCTTCATCTTTCGGTGTATGTGCCACCAATTTGGGGATCGTATCCACGCCACCAGCTTTTAAGCTTATTACATGTGATGGTGTAGATTCGGACAATAGATTTTTCGTTTTTTCTTCCACCATACGCATAATGTCCGTTTTTTTGTCGAACAGATCTTGTTGTACTTTTTTTACATCTTCTTCCGCTGTTACACCGTATATTTTAACAAAGTGCCTTGAAGCGTTATCCCGCGGATGGTTAATGTACATCTTATTGCTGATTTCTCCTTGCAAATAGCCATCTGAAAAGTCGCGATTAAACACAGTATAAAGATCAGAAGTGTCCGTTAGGAGATCTTGCCCATCGCAATACGCATCAATCTGTTTGCGCCAGTTATCAACGACGGTATACACATAATGTGCTTTCTTAATCCGTCCCTCTACCTTTAGTGAATAAACACCTGCATCTGCTAGCTCTTTCAGATCACCAAAAGCCGAGTTGTCTTTCATATTAAGAGGATAGTCACTGCCCACTTCCGTCGTTTGATATTGATCTCGACAAGGTTGACTACAGCGACCTCTGTTTCCCGACGCACCATTTTTAGCGGAGCTCATATAACACAAGCCCGAAAAGCCGATGCAATACGAACCATGGACAAATACTTCCATCAATACATCATGTTCAAGTCCAAACTGAGCGAGTCGTTTTATCTCTTTGATATTCAACTCTCTGGATAAATTCACTCGGCTAACACCAAGTTTATTCATAAACAGAATCTGCCCTTCGTTGTGGGTGTTGAGTTGAGTGGATGCATGGACATCTAGCTCTGGGAAGTGATGTTTGAGGATGTAAGCTAAACCAATGTCCTGGACAATGACACCGTCCACTTTGGTACTGACAAGTTGCTTCAACAGACGGGTTATCGCAGGAATTTCATTCTCTAAAATAATAATGTTAAGCGTGAGGAATATCTTACAGTCGCGTTGATGCGCAACCTCAATAACATCATTAAGGTTCTCTAAACTCAGATTCTCAGCTCTATTGCGGGCATTAAACCTATCTAGGCCACAATAGACGGCATCAGCACCAGCAACAATCGCCGCTTTAATCGACTCTAAATCGCCACCAGGCGCTAACAACTCAAATTGACTTTTATCCACGATTCTACTCACTTCACACTTTTAGAAGCGGTATTCTACTGTGCTACAAGCAAGATTTCTTGTGAAATTTTAAGATTAATGCTGATCAGGTTCATTATGTCATCAGCACTTATTATTAATTATTATTAATATCTTTTAATATCAAGGATAAAGATTCTTCTACTCGCTTATTTTTACCCTGCATCGCTTCACGATATTGAGCATAATGGTCGTCCATTAAAAACTGCAATTGGTTTTTCAGATCTTTTTCGGTGCAACTGCGAATGACCTTTTTTAGGTCATCGAGAGATTGACTCAAGTGAACATCTTCCAATACTTCTTTATCATCTTCGTTCAACAACGTTAGTTGTTTCAGTACATCTGAATAAGAATTATTGAGTGCATACTCAGCGTAGTCTTTATAACCCTCTTTTTTTAGAACTCGGGTCATAATCGAATCTTTCTTCGATATAAACCCCAACATATCATTGACTATCACGTTGCTAACACCAGTATCATCAACTTGGCAAGTTGCGGAGGCATTAAAGGATAGTACTAACAGAAGTAGCCATTTATTCATCAATTCAATTCCACAGGTTTAATTATCATTGGTAAGCAAAGCAAGATTTTAGGGTATTTTCATCCATTTTACTATGCGTATCGGGAAGGACAACGCAGGCCTCGTTAGGTCACCAGTTATTCACCTTATACAAAAGAAGAACCCCATCAACTGAATCAGTTAATGGGGTTCGTGTTATTCTTATGAGCGAATACTTTATATACGACTTAAACTAGCGCGAGTACCGAAACAACGACGGCCAGTGAAAACAAACAAATGCGCTCGATAAAACCTAGAGATTCATTATTGATCATAACCGGTTTCATTATTATATCTCCTCTTTCTATTTTGTATATACATTGTAATGCATTGGAAGTGCATTGTCTATACTTTGAATTCAATGAAGGTTGATATATTGACACTTCGTCTTTAACCGCCCTTGAAAACGAGGTCAATACCTTTTATGCGACCTTATAATCCTGATATGCTCACAATAGTGAATTCATTAATGAGAAATTAACATGCACATTGGTAACCTAGGTAACCTCGCCCTTTCTTCACAACTTCACCCTATTGTAAAAGATATCCTCAATACGGTCGCCGAGATGATTCAACGCAATGATCTGCCAGACGGTAAGCGCCATCTGCAAGAGGATGTATTTCTATTTACCGCAGAAGTGGATACCGAAACACTCGATTTGAGACGATCTGAAATTCATAACGATTTCATGGACATTCAGATTTTACTCGACGGAGAAGAAAGATTTGGATACAGCTACAAAGGATATGAAACCGTTACCGATAACCAGCTTGATAGCAACGATATCGCCTTTGTCGATAATGTTATCGATGAAAAATATGTCGATCTTACCGCTGGCGATTTTATCATTTTTTATCCAAATCAACCTCACAGACCGCTGATTTGCGTCGATTCACCTAAAGCTATAAAAAAAATGGTTGTAAAAATAAACAAAAAAATCCTGTCATAAACAAAACTCAGTCATGGGCAGGGTGGTTCTCGATGGGTCGTTCTTTGAGATAAAAAGCTCAAAGAACATTCATTCCCCATTAACTCACAAATAACCACACACCAACACCCATCATCAAAGTACCAGAGATTCGATTCATAAACCGTACATTCTTAGAATGTCCAAGCACACGTTTAAGCCCTTTTCCACCAGTGGCGTAAAGCGTCATGCAGACAAATTCCGACACCATAATTATAGAGACTAATAGAATCAATTGAGTGGTGAGTGGTTTGCTATTGTCGATAAAAGGAGGAAGAAGCGAAACCATAAATGCCCACCCTTTCGGGTTAGCAATGGCGGTAACAAATCCTTGAACCACAAGGTCCCAGTTTCTTCCAACAGGCATTTCGGTGGTATCACCACTTAATGCGAGCTTACCTTTTGATAGCCACATCTGAATACCCAAATAAAACAAGTAAGATGCACCAATCGTTTTGAAAGCGATAAACAACCATGGGTAATTCAGCATCACCGCGGCAATACCTAAAACAGCCGCGACAGCAACGAGCGCAACGCCAACCACTTCACCAGCCATCATCCACAATGCCCGCTTATACCCAACACTCATCCCCAAACCTAGTGCTAATGTCATGCACATGCCCGGGGTAATCGATACAAAGAAAAACGTAGGTATAAAGACACTCAAAAGAGCCCAATTCATCGCGATATCCTTTCCGCTATTTAATTACTTGCAGCCCACTAAAATAACGCGACTTTTTAGAAAAAGATACACTTTATTATTGTACTCAAATAGAAGCATTAATTAGGATATTGTCTCTCAGTGAGCCCAACTGGCGCTAGGCGTAGTTAAGCAAAAAAACAGTCTAAGTAACCTGTAACACGTGATTGATAAGCCGCTCAGGTTTAATGATACCCATGTTGATCACAAGCTTACTTGGCTTGGTATTAACACTGTGGAACGAAACCTGAACGAACTCAACAAGCACAGTATTGGCTCACCATATTATGGTTCTACTGCGACCATCATCATGCAACTTTGTGGTTCAAGAGTGAAATTAAACTCCCCCTCATCCACTTTTAGATTTGAATCGCTGAGTAGATCAAGCATATCTTTTTGCCAGTCCATACTAATCTCGATTTTATGGTCGGATTTATTGATGGCAACAAGGCCATTTTCTCCGCGGGAAAAAATAAGAAAATCCTCATCCCCAAGCATTCGCTTCATCGGTTCACCGTGTGCAAAGTTATGGAAACGGATCATTTCCGCCATTCTTGGATCTTTCCACGCGTTCATCCAACGAGGTTGACCACGCTTGTCTATTATTCCACTAGTATCTAAATCCGTATAAACAAGTGGTACCCCACCATCTCGACCAAGAATATAGCAGTAGGCTAACCATTCATTCGTTTCTTCCATCACAAGGCGACTAAACACATCGTTATTTGGAATGTCATGGGTGATAGCAAACGTGATGGCACGAGTGTTAGATAACGCTTGACCAAACGTATATGGATTGATTAAAGAAGTCATATCACCCTTAGGTTGAAATGCCTCAAAAACCGTAGTAAATAGTGGAAAATCATAGGCACCGAGCTTGGTGCTTTCCAAGTATGGCTGCAAAAAGATCTCATACTCTTCTTTTGTGGCGCCACCATCGGTAATGATCTCACCGAAAATGTGTACATCTTTCATAATGTCATCAGTCCACACCTTGCGTAGGTGCTCCAATGTCATGTGTTTTGCGGCATCAATACGGAAGCCCGCTACGCCCATCTCTTTTAGTGCTTTTAGATAGGCCTGCTGCTTTGACACCACATTGTCGTTATGCCGTAAAGTGGGTAAACCCGGGTCTTCATGACCCCCCGTGATACGACCATTTTGAACCTCCCACTTATCTTTCCAATCTTCGATACCAAAAGCTTCAACAAAATCATCCTCCGTAAACAAAGGTTGGCTTAGGTCTCCAAACAATCTTAGTTTTTGGATCTCTTCCCAATCAGTACGATAACGCTGCATATCGAACTCGTTCGGATAATCAAGGTCAGAACGCAGGTAAGCTTCATTTGCCATGTGGTTGAATACCACGTCGGCATAAACACGGATACCAAATTCATTTAGCCTCTGGACCATGGCAGAAAAATCTTTGGTATTGCCAAGTTGGTTGTCGATGACCCGGTAGTCTTGCGGCTGATAACGCTGCCACCACTCGGTACCATCATCACGAATAGCCGATTTCATTGGGGGTGAGACGAGGACGGTTTTATAGCCTAATTCACTGATCTCTTTTGCATTTTCTGCAACATAAGCATATTGCCAATCAAACGCATGGAGGATCACGTCCGTTTTATCAAAAAGCGATCGTTGTTTATCTGAGAAATAGTTAGTCATTTCATTTTCCTTCTATACGAGCTTGCTGAGAAAATCATCGGACACATTTCCGATAGGAAGAAAGCAAGCTACTTGGAACAACTAGGTGACATCGAAAGGACATCAACCTAATACTGTAGAATTGAGTGCATTATAGATACCAACATGAGAAGTAAATCACCCTTTTATGAAGTATTTTAGGGGGAGCGATGGGGGCGTAGAACGTTGAATATACCGTTTCTGAAAAATATAATACGACACAATATGTAAGATCAGCATCAGAATATATAAAAATTAAATATATATCAATGCGTTAAAATATTTTCGATTTATACATAACAATCTGTAGCGCTCAGAATCTCGCGCATAAATGCCATACATAAACACAGAGTGAAATGTGAAATTTTTATAACACAGGAAGTTTCAACCATCTTATATATTCATTTTGGTGCTTTATTCACCAAATTGACGCAACGCATCACTAAAAACTCCATTTAATTTGTGCAAACATTAAGGTGCTGGAAGATTGGGAAAACAGACTATCTTTATCCCCATCGAAATATTGCACAACACCGAGCAACTGCCAGTTATTCGCAAGGGAATAGTTATTGGACAACCCTAAAAAATAAGAACCATCTTTGTAGTAAATAGTCGACAACGTAACTCGGCTCAACGCTGACACCTCAAAGCTTGCATCCAGGTAACTGGTTAACTCTGTAAAACTCAGGGTTTTTGCCGTTAAAGGCAAACTAAGAAAGGCGTTAGCACTAATAGGGTCTTGCGGACTCGAGTTGTGCATAATCGAACCTTTAACGGTCCAGTTACCTTGTCCTCCGAAGCTGTAATCCATCTCTAGACTGGAGACCAGCGCGCTGACCTGATCGACGTCTTGCCAACTATCCTGCGTTGGGTCAAAGTAACTCACCTCCGCCCTTAGTCCACCACCTTTAATATCCCCAGCGATGCCCACGCCTATGACGTTATCTAATCTTGCCTTTCCACCTATTAATTGAATATCCCACTCCTCTACATTAAACAGATAGCGCATTGCATAGCTGTTAAGGTGGTGTTCTTCATTTGGGCTATAAACAAGGTCAAAACTACTTGCAAAGCCTAGTTTACTACTCAGAGAAAGTGCATCTGTACCCGGCCTTTCTTCGTAGTCAAAATCATAAATAGAATAAGAATTAAATACATCATTAGGGTTCCACACGGTCGTCATTCCCCAGTTAATCCGAAATCGTCCCCCAGTAACCTGCCAGTTGTCTTTGTTCCAGTCAATATAGAGTCGATCTAGCTGACTATTTCCTACATATCTCTCACCTTCGGCCCAGTTTTTTGACAGGTCGACATACCCTAAATCCAATCCGATATAATCAGAGTAGTAGGGGTTTTCAGCCGACTCACCCCAGATGAATCGATTTCTCATTCCTGCGTTAAAACGCAGATTTGAACTCAATCGGTATTCAAAATTAAAACGTTGATTGACAAGGTTGTCGAATAGGTTATCGCCTACATCTGGCAAGGTTGCAGTGCCCATGTATTTAATATAACCGTTCAGATCCCACGCCTTTTCGGGTTGTAAACCTGGAATGTCCGCTTCGGCAACACGTGAGAATGCTATTGCTAGGACGAAGATACGACAACGGGATTTAGACATTACGCTAATTCATCTTGTGTTTCAGTGGTGTTCCACTCGTCTTGCTTAAGCTGACCATCTTCAAACACTATCACGCGCTTAGCGCGTCTAATTACTCTTGGATCATGGGTAGAGAAGATAAATGTGGTCCCTTCTTTTTCATTTAGTTGCTGCATAATATCGAGCAATTCAGCGGTACTTTTCGCATCCAAGTTTGCCGTCGGTTCATCCGCCATAACAAACCTCGGCCGAGGGGCAAGTGCGCGCGCAACGGCCACACGTTGTTGCTGACCACCCGACAATTTACTCGGTACTTTATTCAATTGGTCCTCTAGCCCAACTTGAGTAAGCAGCGCCTTTGCACGAGTCAGACACGCTTCATTGCTTTGACCCTGTAACTGCATAACGAATTCCACATTCTCTACCGCGGTAAGCACAGGGAGTAAGCTGTAATCTTGAAAAATAAAGCCAATATTATCTCTGCGAAACGCGATCAATTGCTTCTCTTTGAGCGTACATATATTACAACCGTCAATGTTAACTTCACCTGAAGTAGGTGTGTCAATTCCACCTAGCATGTTCAGTAACGTGGTTTTACCCGAGCCTGACGGCCCCATCACGGCAACAAACTCACCCTGTTCAATTGAAAGGTCGAGGTTCTGCACTGCATAGACCGGAAAATCCGTATCTTGATTGTAGGTCTTACACAAACCTTTTATTTGAATCGTCATATCCACCTCTATGGGAAAATCAATGCTTCTCTGACATGGCTTCGACAGGCCGCTGCTTTAATATTTGCCGAGCTGGGTAAAGTGCCGCAATAATACTTGAGAAGACCACGGTAAAGAAAATCACCTCATACTCATAGACAGACACTCTCGGATAAAGCACCGTATCCACGCCATACGCCCCGAGGCCTTCCGCCATTCCCCCCAAAGGTAAACCTGTAAACTGCAGGATTTGAATCATCGTTATGCTTGCCAAAAGGCCAAGTACGGCGCCACAACTACCTAGCCAAATCGTTTCAAGCATAATCAAGAGAAAAATCTTATGTTTCTGCATGCCAACCGCCATCAATACACCAAACTCTTGGGTGCGTTCAAATACTGACATCAACATGATATTGACAATACCGAAGCCCATCGCGATGACAAAAATTGCGAGCATAATGACATTACTGATCCCCATCGTCGCGATCATAGACGCCAACATAGGCTGAACTTTGGTCCAATCACGAACCCTGTTTTGCTCAGAACTGAGCGCGCGTAATTGGGCAGTAAATTCAGATAAAGCGCCCTCTTTTTGCGTGTTTATTTCATCTTTCAATAGGATCGCTATCTCGTGGACCCCAGTAAGGTGGGCAATTTTTTCTACATCTTTTTTTCGCACATAGACGTTAGTGTCATCAAACGTGGTCGAGGGTGTTTTAAACAAACCTCGCACTCTGAAAGCTGAGCCCGTGACTTCCCCTCGCCCATCCGTAAATGTCAGAACCACTTTGGACCCAATTTTAAGCTTGAGTCTTCCGGCTATGTTTTGCGAAACTAAAACCGGATTTCTTCCTTCAATTGCAAGGCTCTTACCCTGCGTTATACTGCTTAGAATTGGCGTAACTCGGCTTTCTGAATCAATATTCACACCAATAATTCTGACCCCTCGAGTGCTTCTTGCCGACCCAATCATGCCATCGGCCAAAAATCGACCAGACCACGCCAAGACATCTGGGTTTCGACTAAGATAGTCAAAAACAACATTCGGTTTATCGATGAGATCCGTAATATCTGGGTTCTCAATATAGTGTCGATTCTGAACTTGCACATGGCTGGTTTGCCATGCAATCGCATTGTGAACCATGTTATCAACCATTCCGGACATAAAGCCCATCATGGTCACCACACCCATCAAACCAAATATCATGCCGCCGAGCATAATTCCGGTCCGAAGTTTATTCCGCCAAAGGTTACGCCAAGCTAGTTTAATGAGCATGAGCACCACCTTTTAATGCGCTGACCAGCTCTAACTTTAAGATTCGGAGCATAGGATAAATAAGACTAAGCACTAAGATTGTCAGCACAGAGAGGATCTGATTAATAAACAGGTAAGGCGCTAGAAGCACTGGCATTATCGGTTCGAACCCAGAGTCACGCATGAGCTGTGCCGACTCGCCGGTGATCTCAATAGGATTGAAATAGAGATAGGTCAGAACAGGAAACGAACAGAGCAACCCCAACATCACACCAATAAAGGCGATGAATACAGATTCAATAGCGATCAGTTGCAACAAACGAGATCTCAACATTCCGGTAGCCAACATAACACCAAATTCTCTTTGGCGTTCTAAAGTCATCATCAAAATAGTCGCAAATAAACCAAAGCCAACCACACCATAAAGTAGGTAAATCAGAAAAATCCCACCGGCTTTGTCCATTGCGATCTGCTGAGATAATTCTGGGGCTAAATCTTTCCAATCTCTCACATTGTATTTATCACCATAGCTGGCCTTCAATTGCGAAACGGTTTGATCTAACTGAGTGATATCCTTGGTGTGCAATACCCATGAAGTGACAAGACCATCTGCGCTGTATAAGGTTTGTGCGAGTTTAAGTGGTAGATACACCAATTGATTATCGAGTTGTGGTAATGGGAAGCGAATGAGCCCTTTAATCCGATACAGCCCTGCGGCGGTTTGACCGCGATACCCTTGACCATACAAAACCAGCTCATCACCAACAGACAGGTCAAAGAATTTTGCCAATCCTTCACCAACAAGAACCTGTTTGTCATCAGCCGTTAGATATTCACCTGAAGTCACTTTCTCACTGATCTTTGAGTAGTTATTTTCTTTCTCAGGATCGACCCCCATCACGACAACCCCTTTCGACTTTTCCGCCGAAGCCGCAAGCGCGAATGACTCAATACGCGGCAACATGACATTGATATTCGAGTGAGACTCTATTGACGCAATTACCTCACCAGTAGCCGGAATCACATCATCAATACTTAAGCTATCCGCGTACTCGGGATGTTGAACCTGAATAAGACCAGTATAAAAACGAGCCGAATTTTCAATATTTGCTTGATAGGTGCCTTCTTGTAGTGTTCTTACCAACAGAGAGAGGAACAACGCCAACGCGAGTGCGGAAGCCGTCAAAAACGTACGCCGTTTCTGCCTCCATAGATTACGCCACGCTAACTTTATTAACATGCTCATCCCTCTTTATTGCACCGCTTTAATAACTGACCCTTCCATCTCACGTTAGTCACGTAAGGATTTCATCTGGCTCTGCGAGAAAAAATTATCACCAATTTCAAAATCAAATTGCGCTTCGTGAGTAATCATTTCGGTTTTGTGACCCTCTTTTTCTACTGGGATCATCTCCATACGTGTTGCAATCATTCGGCCACCCAGCGCTTTAATGTCATAGGTTTGCATTAGGTTAACGAGTTCATCAAATTCATCATAAAATGCAACTTTACGTTGCAGATACGTCTCTTTTGAAATCCAAAGGCGCACCTTACTCCACACGACAGGCGCGTCTGGCTTGGCAACGGCGTCGATGACATAAGTCAATTCTCCATCGAACCGTTCTTCTTGGATAAGCACGTGGTCATAGTCCACCACAATGGATGATTGGTTGATCAGATCGTCATTGGTAAAATCGGATCCCATCCAAGATTGACTTAGCATAGAGGGGGCAATTTTAATTATTCGTTCAATACCAGGAATCCAGTTCCACATCTCACGTTGGCGTTTAAGGGAGGCGCTGCCCTTATCTTTCGCTGGTGCAGTCACTAAAACCAGAGACAGATCTTTTCCTTTTGTCCAACTTTTCATGCTCATACTACGAGTCCAATCCGGTCGAATAATGTTCATTGTTGCTACGGTATAACTCGCGTCTCCACGCATCTGCTTGTCTGATTTATCGACAATATCGAAAGCGGATTCAGCCCACGCGGAACCAGACAAGAAAGAAAGAATAACAAAGAAATATATTGAATTAGTGCGCATGCTTTCACCGAATTATCAAATACCTAAAGATAATATAGCAGTTGTCCATAGCTATTTATTAGACGTCCTGAGCAATACGGTATGATGGTCAAAATAAAGAAACGGCACTAGATTAATCAAAATTTATCAATTACTCTTATTTTAATAATATTTTGTTATTGATTTAGGATTCATCTTTATGCTCAACGCGCAGTGGTTAAATACATTCATTACCTTGGTTGAAATCGGTCATTTTACCAAAACGGCTGAAAAACTGTTCATGACTCAACCTGGCGTAAGCCAGCATATTAAAAAATTGGAGGTGCAATTAAATGCCCCACTGATCGAAAAAACAGGCAAACAGTTTGAACTCACCGACGCAGGGCAGAAGGTGTACCAGTACGCATTAACACTACAACAACATGAGAACGCTCTGATGGAAGCCGTGAAAGTTGACTCGCCCTATATTGGCAGTTGTCTATTTTCGATGTCTGGTTCTTTATGTATGCAATTTCAGGCGGTTTTTCTCAACCGGCAAATAGAGCATCCATCCTTATTCATCTCATTAGAATCTGCACCAAATTATCGCATCGTCGATGAGTTATTAAACCGCAAGATTGATCTGGGCATCGTGACACAAAAAATTCCCTCACCTCAGCTTGAGTACCAGTTGATCGGTGAAGAGAAACTGTGTTTAGTGGTTCCAAAAGGGTTTAATTCCCAAAACTGGAATCTAAACGACCTGAAATCATTAGGCATTATTAATCACCCAGATTGCGAACACTACTTACTTCAGTTTTTGTCCGCTTATAATCAAGAACATGAGCTAAACAACATCCAACATTCTGGCTATATTAATCAGCTAAGCCAGATACTTTACCCTGTCGCAAAAGGGTTAGGTTTTACTCTGCTACCATCCAGTGCAGTGAATGCATTTCCAGATCAAGATCAAATCGCTATTTTGCCCCTAACAACAGAAATTAAGGAATCCCTGTATCTTGTACAGAAGCGATATCGATCCCTGCCAGCCCGATACGACTGGTTCATAAAAACCATAAAAGCGTCATTTTGTAGCACATGATAGACAGTTTCTGCATTGTCTTGGTGCGCTACAATTTATAGTTCGCTTCAATATGGTGCATTAATAAACACTTTGAATTAAATGCTCTTGTATTTCATAGGGTTAATAATTGGCTCGATACTTGAATCGTTCTATGTAAATAACCCATAATTAATAAGATGCACTGAATCAGGGAGTGATAAAAATGCAAGAGACTTTAACGGTAGTACTCGCCGGAGGAATGGGCTCGCGTCTGTCACCACTGACCGACAATCGGGCAAAACCCGCAGTACCGTTTGGAGGCAAATATAGAATCATCGATTACACCCTGACCAACTGCCTTCACTCCGGTTTACGACGAATCCTAGTTCTCACCCAATACAAGTCACATTCACTACAAAAACACCTTCGAGACGGATGGTCAGTGTTTAATCCAGAGCTCGGTGAGTACGTTACCGTCGTGCCGCCTCAAATGAGGAAAGGCGATAAATGGTATAGCGGAACGGCTGATGCCATCTATCAGAACCTGTGGTTGTTATCTCGTAGTGAGGCAAAGTATGTAGTGGTACTTTCCGGTGACCATATTTACCGTATGGACTACGACCCAATGATTCAGCGCCACAAAGAAACAGGGGCAGATCTAACCATCGCGTGTATGGAAGTTCCCATTGAACAAGCAAGCGAATTTGGTGTGATGGCCACTGATGAACAAAACAAAATCATCGCATTCGAAGAAAAACCTGAAAAACCCGCTTCACTCCCAAATGACTCGAATAACAGCCTGGCTTCTATGGGCATCTACGTTTTCACTATTGACGCATTAACTGAAGCTTTAGAAAGAGACGCGGAGGACAGCAGTTCTAGCAACGATTTTGGTAAAAATATTATCCCCAAACTGATCAATCAGAATAAGGTTTTTGCGCATAAGTTTGGTGGCGACACCGGACGAGTAACCAAAGATGCATACTGGCGCGATGTCGGTACTATCGACTCTTTCTATCAAGCCAATATGGATTTATTAGAGCCAGTCCCTCCAATGGATTTATATCAGCGCGATTGGGCAATACGCACATATGAACCGCAATTACCGCCCGCGAGAACGACCTCCTCAGCAACAGGCAATGAAGGGATTTTTATCAACTCACTTATTTCAAGCGGTGTGATCATCTCTGGCGGGTCGGTACAAAATTCCGTCTTATCGTCTAACGTGCGGATCAATGATGGGGCAACGGTCTCTGATAGTATTCTATTTGATCACGTAGAAGTGGGCGAAAACTGCCAACTTAAAAACTGCATTATTGATAAACACGTGAAAATACCAGATGGCACAGAAATTGGCCTTAATCCAGCCGAGGATACCAAACACTTTACCATTTCTGATAAAGGTATCGTTGTGGTACCCGAATCGTATGTGTTCGAGTAACACGTATTCTTAATAACAAAACACCACATAGACTGTGGTGTTTTGTTATGACCCCTAATCATCATTGATCATTCCAATATTTAGCTCAACACCATCAAATAATGAAGTATCAATGGCAGCGTAATAAACGCTAATACAGTCTGACTGGTAATTATCGACGCCATGGCCTGACTGTTTCCTCCAAGTTGTCTTGACAGAATATAAGCAGAGGGTGCCGTTGGGACCGCCATCATAATGACCACTACCGCGAGCGTCGTTCCCTCTAACCCCATAAACCGGGCTAAAACAATAGTCAAAACAGGTTTTACTAACAACTGTATTATCGATGCAATAACGACAATCTCTTTGGAATGTCTACTCTCTTGAAAGTTCAGCGCGGCTCCAATGGCAAGTAACGCTAACGGCAGCGCACACTGACCTAACATAGACAGCGTCGAATCTATGACGATTGGAAGTGCTACAGAATTAAAATTGATAGCGAGTCCAATCACACAGCCTAAAATCAGGGGATTCAGCATCAAATTTGATAGCAATTTCCTCCAACTTCTTAATTCTTTGTCAATCAAGGAAAAAACCAAAAGACACAAGATGTTAACGGTAATAATAATCACAGACACGGACAAAGCGGCGGCAACAATACCTAAATCACCAAATAGGTTAATAACGATGGCAAGCGCAACAAAACTATTAAAACGTACGCCACCTTGAAAAACAGAGGTAAAAGAAGGAAGATCAATAGGGCGAATAAAAAGCTGCCAAATAACAAGCAACAAGCTACTCACCAAAAGCACTATCATCAATGTAACTGCAATACTGACCCAAGGTACGCCTTGTAACGGTTTGTTTGCCAAGGAACTAATTAACAATGCAGGCGTGAAAACATAGTAGGTCAATTTAGAGAGATCGTTCCAAAATGATTCCTGTAGCTTCATTTGGCGACGTATGAGGTAGCCAAGGCAAACAACAAACGAAACTTGGAACAACGCAATAAAAGCGACAAACATAATTTTCTCCTAGATTTTCTTCAGCATACAAAGAAAATAGAAATAAAAATATTTATACTTTTTGTGAAAATAGTTAAAATTATTTTATGTTTAGTAGTTCATCAAGTAAGACATGAACTAAAGGCTTTCTGTCGTGTTCATTCCGTTGGTACAACCCAATATTACGATGGAGCGGTGGTTGACCGAATAGAGTGAGTTTAAATTCATTTTTTAACTTCTCTACACGTCTTTTACCAAGAGCCATCACTGTCACACCGAGTTCTTCCTGAACCATGATTAAGGCCGCCTGTAAGGAATCTAATTCCATAATGGTATCTGTGTTGATTTTTCTGCTCTTTATCTCATTTTCGATCATTGTTCCCGCCCATGCCAGCGGATCCAATTTAATAAATGGATAATTTGACAATATATCAGCGTCGTTCTGTTCAGGGTGATTTTTATTTGAAACGACATAAAACGGTTCAGATTCTATTGTCGTCCAGGAAAATTCTTTGGGAATCGTCCGTTGCGGTTCGGTAATAAGTACCGCATCCAATTCCCCCGCTTCCACTCTTTGCGCAAGATCGACGGACATTCCCCTAAAAACCTTGATATTGAGTTTTGGGTAGCTTTTGCGTATTGAAGCAAGTGCTGGCCCAAGAGAGTCCACTTGAACACTGAATACCGCTCCTATCAAGAGCTCACCGTTATATATGCCCTGTTCTCCCAGTCCCTCAGAAAGCGCATCATACAGAGCGATGATGTGGTCAGCTCGCTCTTTTACCTTCTCTCCATCGCGAGTTAGCACTAAATTTCGTCCCACCTTTTCGAATATTTTGCTGCTAAGTTGGGCCTCAAGTTGCTTCATTTGGGTGCTTATTGCGGCTTGCGTTAAACCAATCTTGTCACCTGCTGAGGCAAAACTGCCTGCTTGCGCAATCGCTTGTAGAGTTCTTAGGGTTCTAATAGACATACATCAAGTTCTTAGTCATTCTGACTGTTAAGGCGTAATGTCCGATACTACAGGCTGAATGAAAACATCGTCAAATGAAGCGTTTAAATACGTCATTTCGCTAATGAATAATACGATATTAGTAACGACATTTGGACACTGTCGTCTTCAATAGGTTACTAATTAAAAAACTAGGTATCATCCACGACGACAATACCCAGCCCAGCTCTATACACATCTAAGTCCATTATTTACTTAGCTGTTTATAGATTTCCCCACCAAGAAAGCGCGATGTACCTTGCAGTTTTTTGTCAATGCGCAAAACTTCGTTCCACTTCACCAAACGTTCACTGCGAATAAACGAACCTACTTTTAATTGGCCTGCATTGGTTGCTACCGCCAAATGACTGATAAAAGCATCTTCTGTTTCACCAGAACGGGCAGACACAACGGGAAGCCATCCTGCCTCTTGAGTCAGTCTTATAGCATCAATGGTTTCTGTAACCGTTCCAATCTGATTAAGTTTTATCAGAACACTATTGGCCAGTTTCTTGTCGATACCTTGCTCAATTCGGGTGATATTAGTTGTAAATAAATCATCACCTATTACCTGTATTTTGTCGCCAACTTGGTGGGTAAAACGTGCCCACATTTCAAAATCAGTATCTGCAAACGGGTCTTCAACCGACAGTATTGGATATCTTTGACACCAATCTAACATTAACTGTAGGAAAGCTTCTGAGCTGTAACTTTTACCATCCAAAGGCAAATGATACTGACCGTCTCTGTAGAGATCACTTGCGGCGATATCCAATGAGATAGAAACCTCCTCTCTTGGTTTATAGCCAGCTTTTTCGATAGCCTCGACAACAAACTCGAATATCGCTTCATGGTTATCAAAGGTTGGCCAAAATCCACCTTCATCCGCAGCGCCAGCTAACAAACCTCGCGCTTTCAAGATTGTCTCTCCAGCATGATAAATCTTGTCGGTCGCTTCAAGGGTATCTTGGTAGGTTTTCGCTCCATTAATGATCAACAAAAAATCTTGAATATCGGTACGCCATTGCGCATGTGATCCGCCACCAACTAATTGAATTTCTGGTAAGGGTAATAGGTCACCCGATTCCTTACATAAACTTTTAAACAGTGGGACTTTATTAAACTTCGCTTTGGCATCTGCAACGGCCAATGACACACCTAATATTGCGTTTTCGCTTAAACGAGATTTATTGTCCGTGCCGTCGAGTTCACACATCTGTCTGTCTATTTTCGCTTGATCAGAGGCCGAGTGACCAATGAGAAGCGTAGCTATCTCTGTTTTGACGTTATTGATTGCTTGGAAAACTGACTTTCCTAAAAACGCATCTCTATTGCCATCACGTAATTCCAATGCTTCGAACTGCCCTGTGGATGCCCCGGAAGATAGAATCGAATTACTATCGACCTATTCAGTTGGCCGATATCGCTACCATTACCAATCTCACTGAGCACGCATTTTGCCGTTCCTTTAAAAAAGCCACTGGGAAAACGTTTCTTCACTACCTCAATGGTATTCGAGTGCATGAAGCAGCAAAGCAACTGATAGAGACTGAACTCTCTATCACACAGATTGCTTACGAAGTTGGATTTTCAAACATCAGCAGCTTTAATCGCTACTTCAAAAATCAAAAGAAACTATCTCCATCTGAATTTCGCAAAAATATTGAAAACTATGTGACAGAGTGACAATGAAATATGTTCCCTACCCTAGTGATCAACACTAACTTGAATGGCTGATCGCTTGCTCTCAAAAAATAACCCCGCAAAACCAACGACCAGTATTACGGTTAGGATTATCGCGATGCTCTCTGCTCCAGAGTTCGAGAAGATGCCACTCAAAAAAGAGTTAATGATAGCAGCAACAATGTTCGACAAAAGCAGCCAAGAATATACTTTAGTCAGTGCATTCTCTCCCCATTTCTGACGCACTCTTGAAGCGTATAAAACAAGAACTCCACCGTAGTTAAAGCCGGCCAACGCAGCTAATACAAGTGGTGAGGACTCAAAGTCGAATAGCCATAACAGGCTAAATATTGATATCGCCTGTAGCAATAAATTCGCCTTCAAACAATTGGTTACAGAGACGATGTCGCTCATTGCCCCCCAAGCGACGCGTCCTATTGCATTACACAATGCAAATACGGCAACCAAAGAAATAAACGACTCGAATCCACTTCCAGCAATAAGCACAATCTTGCTGTTTACAAAGAAACCAGCCGTTAAGCCAACTGTCATCGCAATAAATAAGCCCAAAAACAATGGATCCTTGAGCAAGTCACCCAGATTAATATGGAACGTCTCTTTCGATTGATGGTAGGCCGTCATGGGTCGATACATTAGTGTGGCCGGGATAAACCCAACAACAAAATAGAGCCCTCCAACCACCGCCAAGGCGGAAAACGGCGTAAAGTCTGCGGTATAAATCAGATAATTAGAAAACTCACCCACAAGTGCGGCTCCGGCAGCAAAACCACCAACGGCTAATCCTGTAATTAAACCGCCTCTATTGGGAAACCACGCTATACCAACCAATATGGGCACGAGATAGGTGAGTCCAACGCCGATGCCCCCTATGACACCAACACCGATAATAGTGAAGATAAAATTAACGTCGCCAAAATTAGAGAGGAGCCACCCAAAAGCAAAAAGAGCGATACCGATCTGCGCGCTCATTCGAGTGCCAAAACGAGAAATTATGCGGTGAGAAAACAGTAATGTCAGGGGAAACACAACATAAAACACGTTAAAAGGCATCGTTGAATACACGGGATCAACTTGATAGTTTTGGATAAATTCCGCGTCGTAAATTGACCATGAATAGGTTCCGCCAATACAAGCTTGAAGCAACACGACGGCCGCGAGTATTAGATATTTGTTATTTGTCATTAAAAGCTCTTTTCGGTTTGTATGTACCGATGGTTTGATAATAGAGAAGATCGTTTGATAATGGCAAATCACCAGCAAATGTTGACTAGACAAATGCTGGTGATTCAACCTGTTGTTAAGTAAGTGCAGATGAACCTAGAAGTGCTAATAGGGGCTAGCAACCTAGATTCATCTCATCAAATAACAACGTACTAATGCTTGTTGGGTAGCATTTTCACCACCAACGAGTATTAATTCTTTTTCGCAGCTAACGGATGCACCATAAGCTGCGCCTTCCGGCAACCGCGCCACGACTTTCCATGACTCACCATCCAAACGCCACACGGCATCGCTGTAGTGCTTTGTTAGTCCTTGGTGCGTATACCACTGTCCATTTCTTAAATTGTGTTGGCTGCCCACAAAATAAGCGCCTCCGAGCGCAAAATAGTGACCATTCAACTCACCAGAATAGGCACCAGCTAACCCTTCATGTTCTTCTTCATCTGAATGAATCGATGCAAGAACTGACGATTCAAAACGACAGGTTTCGTCAAACGTAAACTGTTTCACATCCGTACTTCTCAATCCCGGTTTGATCTCTCCATCAATCAAGGTAACTTTGTTGCCTTTCGAGATTAAGGCTGCACCACAGTTCGCTGCAAATGGATTGTCCTGTATCAGCTCCCATCGATTTTGGTGGGTGTCATATCGAATAATATCTTTATTCCAACCGTACTTTTCAGGCTCTTGAGACATAAATTTTGTCAGCAGATCTTGTCGCTGCTGTGGGGTTTTGTCTGTATCTATATTTGCCATCTTCTGACAGAAATTATCAAAGGTTTGTTTGTTGTATCCACCAAAAAACACGAACTGACCTTTTGATATTTCGCAACCGCTGCCACCTAACAGACCGACCGGTGTCTCAGTCGCTACCTTGTGCCATTTTTTATCTAAAAAATCGAACCGATACACATCAGTAAGCACCTGTGCATGTTGAGAACCCTCAGGGGTTCCAGCCCCTGAGAATACCCAAACACCTTTTTCGTCTGTAATGTATACCGCGTCATTCCTTTCCACACCCGGAAAGTCATTCGCGCGTTGCCAACCTGTAGATAGGTCGTCCAAATTGAGACAAAAGAAACGCGTTCCTGCGCTACCCAATCCGGCATAGAGCGTCTTACCATCTCTTGTTGCGACGCCGTTTTTTACCCCTTCAGGTAAATCTGGCAAACTTTTAAAAACTACAGACATTTATTACTCCAAACGTTAATCTTGAATGGTGACATCTTTACCGTCCCAGCTTAGTAAGTACGCGGTCTTACTTGCTTTACGTGCACCATCTTCACCGCCAACAATGAGTACCCCATCGTTCGTTGTGAAAGAAGCACCATATGCAAGCCCTGCAGGTAGGTTATTAACTTGGGCCCATAAGCCATCTTTTAATACGTACATTTCTGGGTTAAATGCTTTACCAAAGCCGTTATGTGCGAACATCTTCCCACTTTCAAACGCGCCTTTTGCCCCGTGGAAATTTGCCCCCCCAGCAACGATGAATGCTCCGTTACTTTCGCCAGCGAACGCGCCCGCGACACCTTCCTGAACAGGAGAACCGGATGGTGCAGGAAGAGAGTGTAGGCTCTGCCACGGTTGTGGTTGCCCATACTGATACTGTTTAACCTCGGCCGTTCTTAAGCCTGGCTTTATCTCACCACTGATTATTGTTGCCTGTTTACCGTCTGTAATTAATGCTGAACCGCAGTTTGGTAGATAAGGCGACATACCCAAATCAACCCACTTACCCGTTTCAGGTTTGAACGTTAAAACCGAGCGGTTCCATTTGTAACCAGATGGCTTCATGCCCATATAATCATCGACAATTTTCTGCCATTTTTCAGGCTCTTTATTCTTATCCGTCGTCATGACATCAGACAGGTATTGGTCGAAATAGCCTTTGTTGTAGCCACCAAAAAAGACAATGTTTTTGCCGTCTGGAGAATACGATGAGGCACCCAACAGCCCAACTGGAGAGGCACTGTTCACTTGCGCCCACGCGTCTGATTTAACGTTGTAACGATAAATCGTATCAAACAAAACTGGCGCGGCATCCGACTCTTGTATTTTACCGGATCCGCCAAAGATATAGATTTCGTTATCAATGACAGAAGCCGTTGCCCCGCTTCGTGCAGGACCATCAAAGCTGGCTTTTTTCTGCCAACCTTTATCAACATTGTTGAGATCCAACATGTAAAATTCTTTACCTGCAGAACCTAAACCCACAAACAACTTGTCACCTGTCTGAGCGCTCACTCCACTTTTTAAACCTACAGGTAAGTCGGGCCATTGATTGACCGCTAAAGCTGACACACTAACCAACAATGATGTAATCATTAACGATGTTTTAGCACAAAAATTTAATCTATTTTTCATTACTCTAATGTCCTTATTTAAACCTATTGTTTCTTTATGATTCGTTTTTTTGGTTCGTGCACATTATCGATCTATGAAAAAATATTTCTTTGATCAATGTAACAATAAAAAATATTTTTATCTTAAATGCTAAAAAAACCCATCGATAGATGAGCTTTTTACAATACCGTCGCGCAACTAACTCATTAAAGGCATGACGACTTCTGCGGTTTCTCGCACTGACTCTGAGTATTCCGGGTACGTCTCTAGCAATGAGTTTACCAATACATCAACCAACAGCAATGCACCTACCTTCGAGCCAAATGCACCTCCGGTCAATGGCCCCTCAGGACGTGCAGCCACTAACATTTCAGTAGATATAGCCGATAATGGGCTATGACTGATATTAGTTAACGTCACCACTGGAACATTGCGCTTATACGCTTGTTTCGCTGCGTGGATAACTTCTTTCGTTGAACCAGAACTGGACACAGAGATCCACAAATCACCCTCGCTGCAACGAGCCGCATTCATGGCCGCTAGGTGTGTGTCCTCATACACGGTGACTCTTTTGCCAATTCTAATCAGGCGAAAAGCCAGGTAACGTCCAACAATGCTCGATGCCCCTACCCCGACACAGCTTATAAATTGAGCATGATGAATCAACTCACATATCCGCTTCATCGATTTTCGGTCAATCAACTTAGCCGTATCTTGTAAGCTTGCAATAGCGCTCTGGGCAGAGATATCGCAGATGTCACCGTCACTCGGCTCAGCCGTATCTCGGGCAACCTGACTGACATCAACCGCTAAGGCCATTCTAAAATCAGAATACCCTTTATAGTCTAAATCTCGACAAAGACGCACAACCGTGGCTTCACTGGTTTGGGTATTTCGAGCCAGTTCGGTTATCGTTTGAAACTGTACATCGTATGCATTTTCTAAGACATAGTTCGCAACAATTCTTAGTTTCTTACTTAAAGGTTCGATGTTAGAACGCAACCGAACTAATAGATTTTTAGGCGAATTCACAATGGCCTCACAATTGATTTTTTATACATCGTTAAAATAACAGAGCACACATACATTGGCACTAACTATGTTGTATTTTATCTAGCATCTGGGTGATGTTGGAACAAAGGCTTTTTCAAACGTTTGGTTGTTCGCTCTACTATTTGAGGGAATCGCGAACTTATCGCTTGTTTTTTAAGTAATTATCTTACTTGTTGGAAACATCAGGACGTTTTCTATTTCACTGAAAATAGAAAACGTTCATTAAGATAACTTACGTGTTCAATGCTGGTTCCTTTGTGACGCTCCCATCTGGGAGAACGAATGTGTCAGAACCAGCATTTAAAACCCTGAGTATCTAAGTTCAGGTTTTTATATGTTCCCTACAAAAGGACGTTTACAGAAAATCGATATCACGAAGTTTTGCCAATACATCGGCTTTCTGTACCGCCGTTAGCGATTTAATTGGTGTGCGAGGGTCACCTGCATCGATACCGTGTAATTGCATAGCCACTTTACCTGCAGCAACACCACCGTATTCAACCAATACTCTGATAATAGCAATAACTTTATCCATCAGACGTGCGACTTCATCTTGCTTGCCCGCATTGAAGGCTTCAATCACTTTTAAGTACAATGGTGCCGCATAGTTGTATGTACTACCAACCGCACCAACCGCACCAACCGCTAGACCTGCAGGTAAGAACTCATCCACGCCAAATGGAATATCGAATTTACCACCAGCAACACGAACACAGCGTTGGTATTCGTATAGATCAGAGTTATTGAACTTAGCACCAAATAGATTTGGTATACGCTTGTCACCTTGAATCAGAAATTGTTCCAGATCGAGGTTTACACCCGACATACCCGAATGGTAATAATAGAATCCTTTTGACGGTGCCGCCGCTGCAATTTGCGCACAATAATCGACAAGGTCTTCAACACTGCCCGGCTTGAAGAAACACGGACCAATTGCTGACGTCGCAAAAATATCGAGTGTTTCAGCGTGACGAGTCAGGTCTAATGAATCAACAATACTGAGCGCACCCGTATGTAGGATAAGGTCGAGCTTACCGTCTGCTGCTTTAACCCAACGCTCAGCAACAGCTTTGCGCTCTTCTACAGAACAGTGAATACCTTCGCCAGTTGTACCACAAACGTATGCGCCTTTAACGCCCTGTGCAACAAGTAGCTCCGCTATCTGGTCAATGGCTGAAAAATTGACTTTGTTATTGGTATCAAACGGCGTGTGTGGAGCAGCAATTAAGCCTTGTAGTTTTTTCATTCTAATTAATCCTAGATTTTTGAATAGTCAGGGTATATTTACCCTGACTGAATAAGATGTTTTATTAACTTTAATTACGTTCGTTTATTGACCGTAGTCCAACAATAGTTCAGGAAGAAATAAAGTAATCTGAGGGAATACCGCCACCAAAAACAACACCACAAACAGAGGTACCAATAACGGTATAACACCACGAGTCAAAACATGGAATGGAATATCGCCAACACGAGAAACAACATACAATGCCATTCCCATAGGCGGGGTCAAGATCCCAATCATTAGGTTCAATATTGCCATAACACCAAAGTGAACCGGGTCAATTCCGACCGCTGCCGCAACAGGGACTAAGAATGGAACCAGCAATAATAATAGAGCCAGTGATTCAATAAATGTACCTAAGAAAAGCAATAACAAGTTGATAAGTAAAAGTAAAATTAACGGATTATCACTGATGGTCAAGAAGTAATCAGCCATCATTTGAGGAAGCTGTTCACGCGCCACTATCCAACCAAAGACCGTTACGCCCATCACCATAAGCGCAACCACTGCGGTCGTGTTAACTGTCTCTTTTAAAACGTCGACAAACATTTTAAGCGTAAGCTGTTTGTAGACCACAACACCTAAAAATAACGCGTATAGGGAGGAAACTACGGCCGCTTCTGTTGGTGTAAATTTGCCGGAAAAGATGCCACCAATGATAATGATCGGTGTCAACAGTGAAAGAAACGCTTCTTTAAAAGAGATAAAACGTTCACGACAACTGGCTTTAGGCAGTGTCATATAACCGCGCTTTTTACAGATGACATAACTCATCACCATCAACGCAGCAGCGCATAACAGCCCAGGAACCGCACCCGCTAAAAACAGTGCACCTATGGAGGTATTAGAAACCACCCCATAGATAACCAATGGAATAGATGGGGGAACGAGAGGCCCGATAATACAAGATGCCGCCGTTAAGCCACCGGCAAAGTCGTCATCATATTTTGCGTCTCGCATTGATTTGATTTCAAGCTGACCTAAACCTCCGGCATCAGCGAGTGCCGATCCTGACATACCTGAAAACAATAAACTTGCCATGATATTGACGTGGCCTAAGCTTCCTGTCACATGTCCAACGAGTGATTTAGCAAAGTTAAAAATACGTTCTGTTATACCCGCACTATTCATTAAATGTCCGGTAAGAACAAAAAATGGTACCGAGAGTAGAGTGAAGTTATTGATACCGCCAAGCATCTGTTGAGCGGCAAAGTTGATGCCCGTGCTATTGGTTAACACCAAAAAAGCAATCGCAACGAACATCAATGAAAACCCTACTGGCATCCCTGCAAAGAGAAGGGCCAGCCAGCCAAAAATAGAACCTGCCATGATTGATTACCTCTCCGTTATCTGTGAGTCTTTGGATGCTGATACGCCACACTTTTTAATTGAACGCGCGATATCAAATAGATTCTGCAATTGGCGCACAACCATAAATAATCCCCCGATTGGAAGACTGTAGTTCATCCATTTTGATGAGATACCTAACGTGATCAGTTCAAAAAAAGCAGTGCGTTGAACATGCTGATAACCAAGAACAATAACGACGATTATCGAGGCTAATACGGCCAACTCTAGGCTCATTATCAACCACAGTTTGATTTTTTCAGGCAGCTTGTCTGAAAAGTAAGTTATTTTGACATGTGAACTGTGTTTGATAGCAGTCGCACAGCCTATTAACGACATATACATAAAAAGGACACGAGCGAGTTCTTCACTCCAAAGCGAAGGGTCATTCAGTAGCCACCGAGTAACTATCTGCCATGTCAATAAACACAACAAGATAATCATTAGTGGTACCGTTATAATCTCTTCAATATTTTTAAAAATCTTACCTAACATTTTAATGCTCCAGAGCTGCCAATATTCGACAGCTCAGTTTCAACAACTCAATAAGTTATACATGTAACGAGGGGGTTACATATTAGCAACTTTATCAATAACTGGCTGACCAATTTCTTCATCAAACTCTTTGTATAAAGGCTTCATTGCTTCACGGAAAGGAGTGAGGTCTGGGTAAGAAACAGTCACACCCTGAGACTCAAAGAAAGCGACTAAGCTTGCTTCTTGATCTTGAACCGTTTTCGTATGTGCTGCGCCTGCTTTTTCGACCGCTTTGGTCACAAATCCTCGTTGCTCTTCTGAAAGCTTATTCCACGTTACATCAGACATAATAATCATTTGGTCATTAACGACGTGATTCGTCATCGCCAAGTTCGCTTGAACTTCGTAAAACTTCATAGCTTTAATCGTCGGTAATGGATTTTCCTGACCGTCAACAGCGTTGGTTTGCAGCGCTAGATAGACTTCAGAAAACGCCATAGGTGTTGGAGAAGCACCTGAGTATTTTGCATAGCTCAATAGAGATTTCGCATTTGGTACGCGCAATTTCAGACCTTTAAAGTCTTCAATTTTGTTAAGAGGGCGATTAGAGGTTGTTTGACGAGTACCGTTGTACCATGTATCAAGAGCACGCCATTGAAATTTATCTAGCATCTCTTTACGAATATCCAAGCCCCAAGGACTATTAAATACGCGGCGAATATGGTCATAATCTTTGATAACATAAGGTTGCATGACGGCTGCAGCTTGTGGGAGCCACAAACCAACACGGCCAAATTCAGCGTAAGTAAAGTCAAGGTCACCCATCGTTACTTGCTGCATCATTGCACGGTCATCACCCAGTTGAGCACTAGGATAAATCGCTAATTCGATTTCTCCACCGCTAAGCTCTTTAAGTGTGTCGGCCAATACAACGGCTGAGTTATATTCAACCGAACCAACAGACGGTTGCATACCCATCTTTAGTTTCATCGCGGCGTTAGCAGAAGCAGCACAACCTAGTGCTAATAGTGCTATTGATATCTTGTTCATGGTTTTCATATGGTTCCCTTTTGTTCCTTTCACAATGTAAGTTCAACTTCTCTCAAACTTTTTGAAAAAATATTTTATTTTGTTTGAAAAAAATCTTCGTTATGGATTATCATGTCGATGAAGAATTTTTTCAATTATAGAATATGGGAAATGTGATCACGGGCAATATTTCATCAAATGAATGTATTTGCTCGGTTAGTAGGCTATGTATCGCCACGATTTTTGTCACATATTTCCTTATAAAAATAATATATTATGAGGCAGAAATGAAAAATAAAAACTTAAAAATCAATGAATTAAAGAGAATTTTACATAAACAGACTATTGTCTCTATACAACCTGTACCTGGCAGCCCACTCGAGAAAACCGAGTTCATCGTCGCCATGGCCATTGCGGCAGAGCAAGCTGGAGCGAAAGGACTAAGAATAGAAGGGGCAGAGAACGTAACGGCTGTCGCTAATGCGGTTAATATCCCAATTATTGCTATTGTTAAGCGAGATTTGGACGATAGCGCAGTACGTATCACGCCATTTGCAACCGATGTGGATGCTTTAGCAATTGCCGGAGCGACGATTATTGCTTTCGATGCCACGGATAGAAAAAGACCAGAATCAAGAGAACATATTGCCGCCGCGATCAAAAATTCCGGTTGCTTCGCGATGGCAGACAGCTCTTGCTTTGAAGATGGGGTTTGGGCACACAACCACGGTGTGGATATTATCGGTTCGACATTATCAGGCTATTGCGGTGACACTGAACCAACCGAACCCGATCTTCAACTCGTTAGGCAATTTTATCAAGCAGGATTCTTCACTATGGCCGAAGGTCGCTATAATACGCCTGAGCTTGCTGCTAAGGCGATCGAAAATGGCGCGGTTGCCGTCACTGTTGGTTCCGCGATAACACGACTAGAAATAGTAACTGATTGGTTTAACTCGGCGACACAATCAGCAGAGGTACGTTAAAATGAATACGCTAGCTATCGACATTGGTGGAACCAAAATCGCACTTGGTTTAGTGACAGAAGGAGAACTAAAGGAACGCAGGCAAATCCCGACACCTAAAGTCCGTTCTGCTGAACAGTTCGCTAAAACTATTGTAGATGAATGCCATCATTGGCTATCAAGAGTTGATCGCATCGGCGTATCCACAACGGGCTTAGTGACACCAGAGGGTATCACGGCCATTAATCCTGATACGCTCTCTTTTCCTGCCCCCTTTCCTTTGCATCATGCATTAAACGCGCTCACTGCTCTCCCTGTCGTCATGTTAAATGATGCACAAGCCGCAGCGTGGTTCGAGTTTTTACAGCTCGATGACAACGTTCAGAACATGGCTTACATTACCGTATCTACAGGTGTTGGTGGAGGACTGGTATTGAATCGACAGCTTCACAAGGGAGCGAATAATTTTGCCGGGCATATCGGTCATATGGTGATTGATCAAAATGGTCATGAATGTGGCTGTGGTCAAAAGGGGTGCGTTGAAGCCGTTGCTTCCGGTACAGCAATAAACAAAGTAGCAAAAAACGTCATTTCACCTGACATAACCAACATTGAGCTTTTTTCTATGGCCAGTAATAATGCTCAAGCTAAATCCATCATTCAATCGAGTGCAAAGGCGATAGCAACGCTTTGTTGCAATCTAAAAGCCAGCTTAGATCTAGATATCATCGTTCTAGGTGGTGGAGTTGGCTTAGCAGAAGGTTACCTATTCCGTGTACAAAATGAAATAGATAGCCGTCCTGCGCCATTTCGTGTGGGCGTTGTCGCGGCAAACGGAAGTCACGATGCTTGCCTATTAGGTGCAGCGCATCAATTCACGGAGTGATCGAGCAATGACAACACAAGCCATTGTCGCTAAACGTATTTTTGACGGTACTAACTTTCACTTGAATTCAGCACTGGTTTGGGATGAGAGTCAAGTTGTCGCGATTATTCCTACGGATCAATTGACGGTAGGGCTCCGTATCCATCACTTCCCGGATTGCACTGTCACACCGGGTTTCATTGATCTGCAAGTCAATGGTGGTGGGGGCGTTATGTTTAATCAACAAACTGACACCCATGGGGTTAAAACCATATGCGATGCCCATCGACGCCACGGAACCGCTTACCTGCTACCCACCTTAGTAAGCGATACACCAGAAAAAATGAATGAGGCCCTTTGTGTTATCCAACGAGCGGTTTCTGAACAAGTACCCGGCGTCTTGGGGATACATCTTGAAGGTCCATGGCTCAATCCGGTAAAACGTGGGGCTCATTTTGAGAAATTCATCTATGCGCCTGACATCACCGAATTGGAAAGAATGCCTTGGCTGACCAATGGGAAAGTGCTGGTTACGCTGGCACCTGAATGTGTGAAAACCGAGTCCATAGAGTGGTTAAAGGCGTGTGGTATCACTGTATCATGCGGACACAGCAACGCAACGGCTCATCAACTTTCGAATTCCATCCAATACCTATCCGGTTTTACCCACCTTTTTAATGCTATGTCACCATTAACCGGCAGAGAACAAGGTGTCGTTGGCGTCGCCCTAGCCCAAGATAACCATTGGTGTTCGATTATTGCTGACGGTGTTCATGTGGCCAGTAACAACGTTCTGCTTTCACATAAGATCAAACCAGATGGAAAACTCATTGTTGTAACGGATGCAATGGCAACACTTGGTGATGACCGTGGCCATTTTGTCCTAGGAGAGGAAACCATCTACGTTGACGGAAATAAATTGGTTAACGGCGAGGGGAATTTGGTTGGTGCGCACATTGGGTTGGATGAATCACTCGCGAATTTAATTCGCTGGGGAATTGAGGAAGTAGAAGCAATCAAAATGGTGTCGACTTACCCTGCTCACGCGATTGGTATGAACGGTTCTCTTGGCTATCTCAAACCACACTTCATAGCATCAGCAACGATATTCAATGAGCATTATCAAACTCAGTCTGTATTAGTTGACGGCCAACTGTTCGAACAATAACCCTTCGGTGAGTCTATAAACTATGGTGAATACACCTCTAGCGTCTGTTTATTCCAATAAAAAAGATAACAGTATGCTGTTGTTTTTCTCATATATTATTCTAACCGGGATCGGTTTTCCATTGCTGCGATATGTCAGCCTGAACTTCGATACCATCAACAATAATGCCGTCCGTTTTCTTTCTGGTGGCTGCCTGTTTTTAATACTGGTTTTGGTGCAGTATCGACATGAGATAAAGACACTATTTTCATCACGATTGATCATTTTTCAGTTGTTACTCGTTGCCTTACTCATGACCGGTAATATGTATTTTTTCATGACTGCAATGCAACTTACTAGCGCCTTAACTGGAAGCATATTTTGTATTTTAGGGTTGCCTATTACCACGACTCTTGCTGCATTTTTCTATCTTGATGAGAGAAAAAAAGCCAAACAATCTAGGTTCATCTTAAGCAGCTTGCTTGCCATTGTTGGCTCAGCGTTTTTTGTCGGAACAACAGAACAGATAGCATTAGGCAATAACTTTACCCTTGGTGCTTTCTATTGGATCATCACGATAACAATCGCGGCCGTCCAAAATATTCTGGTTAAACAAATAGCACAAAAAGTCCACACCCTCGTTATCAGCACTGTGACGGCATTAATTACAGGAGCCTTGTTTCTGGGGTACGCCATTATGTCGGACAAGATAGAGACCCTCTTTGTCCAACCGGATTATTTAATTTTACTATTAGTCGTGGCAGGTATGTACGGCTTGGCAACGGGAATGTATATGGCATTTCATATCATTCAAAAGAAAGGGGTCGTTATCTTTAATATTTTGCAAATGATGGTGCCTGTCTCTACGGCAATCGTCGCCTATATAACGCTAGGAGAAACCGTCTCTTATTTGCAGCTCATTGGCGCTGCCGGGGTTGTATTGGGTTGTTATGGGGCGTTGACAACGAAAATGACCTCGACCTAGGTTTTAGACATCATCTTAAGCAAGAATAAAAAATGGCCACCATATTAGTGACCATTTTAAAAACACAGTGCCTACGCTAATGTCGCTTTAAACTGCTCCATCAAATCGGTCTGCTCACTGGTTAAGTTCGTTGGTGTCACCACCTTGATTTTGACCAGAAGGTCACCCGTTTCACCCTTACGACTCGTCACACCCTTACCGGTAACTTTAAACTTTCTACCATTTTGCGTACCGGCCAGAATCTTAAGCTTAAATCGATTGTCTAAAGCCTGAACTTCTAGCTCGCCACCTAATGTGGCGGTCGCTATATTTATTTCGGAATGACAGATCAAATCATTTCCATCGCGCTCTAAATAAGGATGAGAACGAATCAATACCTTGATAAACATGTTACCCGCAGGGCCACCATTGATACCGGAGCCGCCTTTACCTGAAAATCGTATTTTTTCTTCTTCTTTAATCCCTTTAGGGATTTTGACATTGATTTTCTTTTGCTCTCCATTAACAGGCAACTCAACGACTTTTTCAGCACCCTGAATGGCTTCTACAAAATCAACGGTCACAGAGAATTCAACATCCTGTCCTTTTTGAGGTCGTGGCTGACGGCCTCTTGCTTGCGAAAAAACGTCGTCGAATCCACCACCGCCAAACCCTTGTCTACGTTGACCGAACGCATCACCAAAGATGTCTTCAAAGCCCCCGCCACCAAAACCTTGAGAGCGACTCTGACCACCGCCAAAACCATTATTTTCGAAACCAGCATGACCATACTGATCGTATTTACGACGCTTACTTGAATCGGTCAACATTTCGTATGCTTCTTTCACTTCTTTGAAGCTCGCTTCGGCAGTCGCATCTCCCGGATTTTTATCCGGATGGTATTTCATCGCGAGCTTTTTATAAGCCTTCTTAATGTCTTTTTCAGAGGCATCTTTTGAGACATCGAGCACGCTGTAATAATCGCGTTTAGACATGTATTACCTCAATAATAAAAATATGAAATGGTCTCAGCCTTTCAGCCTAATTTTCAGAAAGTAGAAGTGTATGGCTTGGGGGCTACTCTGTCTATTTTAATATGTTAACCTATGGCCCTATTTTTTAAATTGGCACGTTTTCAGGATTCCCATGACCTATTCTTCCGCTAAGTCCGTCATCGTACTCGACTTCGAAACCACTGGCTTATCTCCAAACATGGGCGATCGCGCGATAGAAATCGGAGCGGTAAAACTTATCGACGGTGTGGTTCAAGAAACCTTTCAACAACTGATGAACCCTGGATTTAGAGTCAGTGGATTTATAGCCAATTACACTGGGATCTCGAATGCGATGCTAACCAACGCCCCCTCATGCGAAGAGGTTATGGCCGAATTTGCCGCATTTATTGGAGACGACAATCTGGTTGCCCATAATGCATCATTTGATAAACGTTTTCTTGATGCTGAATTACAACGAGTAGGCGCTCATTACTCCGGTCAATTTGCCTGCTCTATGTTGATAGCAAGACGCTTGATTCAGGATTCACCAACCCATAAATTAGGTGACTTAATAAGACACAAACAGATTGAACACGATGGCGTCTTTCACCGAGCCTTAGCCGATTCAGAAATGACAGCCAAATTATGGATGGTGATGGTCAAAGAGTTAGAAGAACAAAACATCATTAATCCAAGCTTTGGGCTGATGCAAAAAATCAGTAAAACCAGCAAGAATGCGATAGACGCATTGCTATGTCACTACTAACATTTGAAACTATCCAATTCAGGCTATTACAAAACCGGCATTTATTTCACCACATACTCATAAGGTGTGGTGGTGGTAATAAATGTAAACCCATACTTTTCAACTATCGGCCTGCTCATATCCGACGCATCGATGACTAAGTATTTTACGCCGCGTTTTTTAGCATCGTTAATTCTTTTATGCAATAAAGCACTATAGTGACCTCGCGCTCTATACGCTTCCAACGTCGAGCCCCCCCAAATACCGGCAAAAGGACTATCGGTTCCATATTCTATTCTTGCCGATGAGACCGCTAAGCCATCTTCATAGATCACATATATCGATGTGTTTTGTGGTGCACTTTTTTTGCAAGCAATAAGATGCGTTTCTTGACCACTGTGGTCTCCACCCCAAACTGTTTCAGAAACAGAGATATAATCCCTAATACCCGCAGCGTCCGTCACCTCAACGCAGGTTGCCAACTCCGGCAAATAGCCTTTAACGCTACCCAAATCCAATAACATAAACGACTCTGCATCACCTTCTTCAAAGCCATACTGCATAAGTTTTTTCTTAATCTCTATTGGCCTATCGGTATCGTATACCTTCCACTCAAAATTCTTGTTACACGATTTGAAAAATTCGATTTCGGTTTCGATCGCGCTATCAAGTTGATCAATACTAAGTTGGTAATACGAGACAAAGCTGCCCCACTCTTCTTCTGCAACAAATCGGATAACCTGACCAATCTGCATTTTGGAATAACCCGGAACATCTAGTCCAATTCTCTCGTGCTGCGCGTATTCATCCATTATTTTTTGAATGTTCATCTTTTGTCCCTAATTGTTTTATTCCTGCCAACGTGAAATAGCAACCTTTCCCAATTCAAGCCCTAATTTATAGCCTTTTATCAGTGGTTCAGGTTCTCGTGTCAATCGCTTAAGTTTAAACGATTCAGGTGGGCATATTTCTATAATATCTACCCCTAACGGCGGGTTTCGAATCAGTTCGAGTGATTCGTTGTACTGCTGTGCTCGTTGCAACATGGGTTGTATTAAAGCTGGCGATTTTCTTAAGGCTCGTTTATAAAACGTGGGCATTTTGGGGGGCGATTTTTTATAAGAGTATGGCCGACTGCGTAATACCATGATTTTTTTTGCACCACGACGTATCGTCTCGGCAACAGGAATAGAATCGGACGCACCGCCATCGACATAACACTGCCCATTTAACGCTATATCCTGCTTATACATAACAGGCAATGCGCTACTCGCTTTCATTGTCTCTACCAAAGTCGATGATTGAGCGAGATGGTATTCAGGTTGGCCAGTGCTTTTGTTAGTAAGACCTAAGAAAAATGGACGGCCGTCTTTTTCAATTGTCTCTAGGTCCATACCAAGATCCTGCATGGTGGCTTTCCACAACCAATCAATATCGAGTAAATCACCACCCCGAATAAAATTAACCGGAGTGAAAAACGCTTTTCGACAACTGTAATCGGCATAAATCTTTAGATTTCGACCTGGCATTTTTGCCAAGTAAGCGGCGACATTTGATGCGCCAGCCGACACCCCCCAAAAGCTATCAAATGGCGAAAAATTAACCGATAAAAAATGATCGAGTACACCACAAGAGAAAACGCCTCGCATTGCGCCACCTTCCACAATCAACGCATTATTACCAATAGCGTCCATTCAATAACCCTCCTTTTTTATTAATGATAGCTCAAACACCATATAATAACTTGCTACATTCATCAATAAATACAATAGGTTATAATTTCACTAACTCTATTTTCATTAATAACAATGAAAAATATTAATGTGCAAATTTGACAATACTCATATTAGCACTACAATTTAGTTGTGTGTCACAGCTGTTGAAACTAACAGTCAATATAGAAAAGTTCCAAATAGTAATACAATTGGTAAATAGAAAAAGTAACATCAACGCTGCTGAGTTAGCAGTCATTAGTAAAGTTCCAAAAAGGTTACACTTGGTAAATTAGAAATATGTAACACGCATGCTAAATTAGCATTTTTTTAACTTGGTACAATCGTAAATTGATTTAGTAATATCGTAAATTAAGTATATTTTGTGAAAAGTAACAGAAACAAAGTAAGACGTACAAGTAATAGAAAATTGTTAAAAATCATTCTACAAATGCTACAAATGACACACGCTTACTGCCGAATGGGTAATGAGTATTGAGTAATAGGTAGTAATTTACAAAAAAACAGCAACCCTAGGGTTGCTGTTTTTCTTTCTGAAGATACATTCTATTTATCGAAAAAGGAGCGTTGCAATGCAACCTCTAGCCCCCTGATCTCTGCTAAGCCTTTCAATCGACCAATGCAAGAATAACCAGGGTTGGTTTTCTTATTAAGGTCATCAATCATTTGATGTCCATGATCAGGACGCATAGGAATGAGGCGTGTTTCACCTTTATTTTTACGGCGATTCTCCTCTTCAAGCAGCGCCATCACAACGTTATACATATCAACGTCTCCAGATAAATGGGCAGCTTCATGGAAACTCATTTGGTTCTCTTCACGTTGAGTAGACCGTAAATGCGTAAAGTAAATGCGATCGCCATGTTGTTTAATCATATTAACGAGATCATTGTCGCCGCGCACGCCGTATGAACCCGTACACATCGTGATCCCGTTCATTTGATTTGGGACTTCTGTCGTCAACCAATCGATATCCTCAATAGTAGATACAATACGAGGCAGGCCAAGAATTGGGCGCGGTGGATCGTCAGGATGTACGGCAAGTTTCAACCCATATTGGTCGCATACTGGCATGAGTTCCTTAAGAAAGAGCGCCATATGTGCTCGTAGGTCATCTTTACTGATCCCTTTATAGGTATCTAAACGCGCTTGAAACTCATCAAGCGTATAACCCTCTTCTGCACCCGGAAGCCCTGCGATAATATTCGCCGTCAGTTTATCGATATCGGCTTGAGTCATATTATCAAAATAAGCCTTGGCTTCTGCCTGCTCTTTCTCTGAGTAATCTGCTTGTGCACCCGGACGCTTCAAAATATGCAGTTCAAATGCCGCAAAGGCAATTTGGTCAAACCGCAATGCTCTTGACCCATCTGGTAATTCAAATTCAAGATCGGTACGGGTCCAATCCAATACAGGCATAAAGTTATAGCAGACAGTATCAATACCGCATTTTGCTAAATTCTCTAGCGACGCTCGATAATTTTCAATCCATTTAGCGTAGTCACCTGTCCGAGTTTTTATCTCTTCATGAACAGGAACACTCTCCACGACAGACCATGTAAGACTGTTTTTTTCTAACAATGTTTTACGCTTTTGTATCTCTTCAATACTCCAAACTTCCCCATTAGGGATATGGTGCAATGCCGTTACTACTCCCGTTGCACCAGCTTGACGAATATCATTTAGCGATACGAGATCATTTGGTCCATACCAACGCCACGTCTGTTCCATAACTTTCACCTTTCAAAATTCTGAGCTTTAATACCAAACCAAAGTCCGTGCCGAACACGAATACTTGCTACCTTTTTATCGTTTTACGAAGTCACCGGATAAGAGCTAAATAGAAATCCATCAAACTTGGGATCATCTACATCCGATAACTCAAAGAGCGTTTCTTTTACGTTTTCTAGATGAAGCCACATAGCTTCACGGGCCGCCGTTGGGTCTTTGCGTACAAGAGCCATATAGATTTTTTCATGATCCGCTAACCAACGTCTGCGGTAGTCTTGATCAGAAATACGTTCATGTAGTTGACGCCACATCGAACTTTTTTCACGACGTACCCACAGCTCTTTTACCATGTCACACAACACGCTATTTTGTGTCGCTTCTGCGATAGCGATGTGGAACATTTCGTCACCGTCATAATCGAGACAGTTATCATCTAAATGCTTCCGTTCCATATCCAGTGCTGTTCGTAGCTTCGATATGTCATTCTTTGTTACTTGACCTGCAGCAAATTCAGCTATTCGGCTTTCTAAAAATTGGCGAGCTTGTAGCATTTCAAATGGGCCTACATCATCGTCATCTTCAGCATCGGTCTCTATTTTATGCTGCTCTTTCATCAGCTTTTGAGCATCATCTGGCGTATTAACCACGAAGACACCAGACCCTTTGCGTACTTTGACTATATTTTGCAGCTCTAACATGATGAGCGATTCTCTGATCACGGAACGGCTTACTTCCATCTGCTCGGCAATCTCTCTTTCAGGCGGGAGCTTATCCCCAACCTTAAATTCGCCTGCTGATATTTTATCTTTTAGTTTTAAGCCTATCTGCTGATATAGGCGCTTAGTAATTATCATTTCTACATCAAACCTATTGTTCGAATTTCACTCAGAGAACTTTGGCCTGACATCATATCAGTAATTATTGAATGCTCAATAAATTGGTATGTCAGGTGCCACGTTAAAAACAAAAACCTATATGTTTTTCTTTGCCTATCCACACAAAGAAAGAAATATAACCTCTTTAAAGCTGTTTTCTCAATAAAGGGGCTCAATAGAGCCCCCTAATAGACATTACTTAGCTAAGGCGTCGATACCTTTCACGTATTCTGCAATTGCTGGATTCTTCAGTGCGTCATCATGCATTGGTTTCACAGCATCGATAAACGGTTGTTTTTCAACAGTAACCACTTTCACGCCCATTGATGATTTCGCTTTCTCTACAGCAGCATCTGTCATCTCTTTCCAGATAATTTTGTGGTAGCCCATAGAATCGTTAGCGGCTTTTTTCACTGCAGCTTGCTCTTCTTTTGACAATTTATCCCACGATGTAGAGGAGATAAGTAGCACATCAGGGATCATTGTGTGCTCGTCTAAGCTGTACACTTTCGCAACTTCGCCATGGCGAGAGTTAGTCAGTGCTGTCGGGTTGTTCTCGGCACCATCTACAACACCTTGTTGCAGCGCGGTATAAAGTTCGCCATAAGCTAAAGGAGTTGGCGAGCCACCCATAAGCTTGATCATGTTTACTGCGGTAGGACTTGGCTGAACACGAATTTTCAAGCCAGCCAGATCGGCAGGGCTCTTGATTTCTTTGTTTGCATAGAAGCTACGTGAGCCACCATCATAATATGTCAGACCAATAAACCCTTTATCGTAAGAAGTCGCGAGGATTTTTTGCCCTACTTCACCTTCCATTGCGCGATAATAGTGGTCACGGTCGCGGAAAATGTAAGGAATATTGAATGCGCCGTATGCAGGTTCGAACGACTCCATTTCACTTGCATTCGACTTAACCATGTCTAGTGCACCATTTTGCAATAGCTCCATTGATTCACGTTGGGTACCTAATTGACCATTTGGATAGATGCGAATCTTCACTTCTCCATCCGTCAATTTTTTCACTTCATCAGCCATGAACTGCATAGATTTGTGAACAGGGTGAGTTCTGTCTTGGTTATGACTTAGTTTAAGTGTCGTTGCTGCATAAGTTGGTAGAGAGGCAGTTGCTGCAACCGCACAAGCGATAAATGTTGCAACAGCAGTTTTATTCCCAAACATAATATTCTCCATTTTCTCATATTTATGAGTATTGAACCGGGTAAGGTTACCTATTTCATTTACTTTTATAGTCGACTTTTTGCACGTCCACGTTATTGCCTCGACAATTTGGCCCAACATCTTTACTAATTCAAACAAAATAAACCTACAACTTGACCTACATCACAAACAAATTAGATCAAATTGGCCGGACCAATTATATGTGATCTAGCTCTCTTGGCCTGAACTGTTATCCGCATATAATCCGGAAAATATTTTGTTCGTTATATGGTTTTGCTTCTCAATCAATTCTCATGAATGAGTAATCGGCAGTGATCAACGCGGTAAAAATACAATCACTTAAAATATTAATTTGGAAGGGATAATGAAAAAGCTAATCTCAGTGATGGATAAATCTCTGTCTATATTCTGTATATCACTCAGTAGTTTCTTGGTGATGTGCGTAGTTTGGCAGGTTTTTTCTCGATATGTGCTTAATGCCCCGAGCACGATGACAGATGAAGTTGCACGCTTCTTATTTATTTGGGTCGGGTTAATGGGTGCGGCTTATACTTTGGGTAAAAAACGCCACCTCGCTATCGATCTGCTCTCGATGAAACTGGAACACCAACCATCAAAACAAGCGCGTCTTCATTTAGTTATCAATATCATCAGTCTTATCTTTTCTGGTGTCATTATGATTTATGGCGGCGGCTCACTCATGTTGAAAACTTTATCGACGGGTCAAATTTCTCCAGCATTAGGCATTGAAATGGGGCTTATCTATGCCGCAATACCTATCTCTGGTTTTTTTATGGTGATCTATCTTCTTGAAGACTTTCATCGCAACTTGTCTCTTATCAAAAAGCCTGTCAACGGCTAACTCACACTTATATCAGGAGAAGCCTAATGGAATGGCAGGTCATCATTGTACTATTTGGTAGTTTCTTCCTCTTCTTAGGAATTGGAGTGCCTATATCTTTCGCCATCGGGGTAGCATCACTACTCACGATTTTATTGCAGCTACCTTTTGACGCCGCTATTGCGGTTATATCTCAAAAAATGGCCTCCGGCCTGGACAGCTTCGCCTTACTCGCTATCCCATTCTTTATTTTAGCGGGCAACATTATGAACCAAGGCGGTATAGCCATACGCTTAATTGAATTTGCGAAGGTGCTAGGCGGTCGTTTACCTGGCTCACTTGCGCACGTAAACGTCATTGCTAATATGATGTTTGGGGCCATTTCTGGATCCGCCGTTGCTTCAGCAGCAGCAGTAGGTGGCACCATGTCTCCTCTTCAGAAGAAAGAAGGTTACGACCCTGCGTTCTCTGCTGCGGTTAACATCACCTCCTGTCCAACCGGGTTACTGATCCCACCAAGTAACACCTTTATCGTCTACTCACTAATATCTGGTGGCACCTCTATCGGGGCGCTGTTCCTTGCGGGCTATATCCCTGGAATGATAATGGGGCTATCACTTATGTTGGTTGCTGGTTTTATCGCTAAAAGACGCGGTTATCCGGTATCAGCAAAACCATCCACATCAGAAGTCGTCAAAAGAACACTCGATGCACTACCAAGCCTAGGCCTCATTATTGTCATTATGGGCGGTATCATCGGTGGTATCTTTACCGCAACCGAAGCCTCTGCAATTGCGGTTGTGTATACCTTGATATTGGCGTTTGTATTCTATCGAGAGATATCCATAAAACAGTTACCAAGTATTATCCTTGAATCGGTCGTCACCACTTCAATTGTTTTATTACTGATTGGTGCTTCAATGGGAATGTCATGGGCAATGGCGAACGCCGATATCCCCTACATGATCAGTGATGCATTACTAGCCGTGTCTGAAAACCCAATTATTATTCTACTCATCATCAATGTCATCTTACTGATTATTGGTGTATTTATGGATATGACACCCGCACTACTTATCTTTACGCCTATCTTCCTTCCTATCGCGATGGATCTGGGTATGGACCCGGTGCATTTCGGTATCATGATGACATTTAACCTATGTATCGGTATCTGTACACCACCTGTAGGTAGCGCACTGTTCATTGGTTGCTCAGTCGCGAAAGTAAGAATCGACAAGGTCGTTAAGCCTCTATTGCCATTCTACGCCGTGCTTATCCTTGCTCTTATGCTTGTGACATTTATACCTCAGCTTAGCTTGACTCTCCCTCAAGTTTTCCTAGGTTACTAATATAAACGGGCGGCTACCCCCGCCCTATCTCAATTGTTAAAGGAAACCCCCTATGAAAACAGTAAAACAGTGGCGCTTTTTGCAACAAGAAAATTTATTGTCGCAAGATAGAAATCGCATTGATATCGAGTGCGACGGTCGTCACCAACTACATATTTTCGTACTTGAACAAGACATCATTCGAGTGATGTTTAAAAACAAAGGTGAACTTCGTCTCGATAAGACTTGGTCTATTGCTCCGGGACAAAAAGATGTGCCGTGGGAAGGGCGAGATAAGTATTCAACCGAGGGATTTAGCTGCCCAAGTTATCTTACACAACAAGATGACGGTGTATTTAGAATTGAAACAGAGGCACTACGGCTTTCTATCCATCAGCCTTTATGGATGGAATGGGAATATAAAAAAGAAGGCCAATGGCTGCCATTGGCAACCGACCGTAAAACAGGAGCGTACCAACTAGGCGTATCCGAAAACGGTGTGGCGCACTTTATGAACCGCGACCTGTCAGACCAATATTACGGCCTCGGCGAGAAAACAGGTGACCTAAATCGCTCTGGGCGTCGTTTTGAAATGCGTAACCTTGATGCCATGGGTTACGACGCTAGCTCTACCGATCCACTTTACAAACACATCCCGTTTTATATTACTCGCGTAACAAACCAAGAAGAGGCTGTGAGCTTTGGCCTTTATTACGACAATCTGGCCAGTTGCTGGTTCGACCTAGGTAATGAGCTAGACAATTATCACGTTAAGTACCGTAGTTATCGCGCCGAAGACGGCGATTTAGATTTCTATTTCATGCTAGGTAAAACGGTTGCTAATGTATCGAAAAAATTTGTTCGATTAACTGGGGGCACTGCATTTGGCCCTCGCTGGAGCTTAGGCTACAGCGGTTCAACCATGCAATATACCGATGCACCAAATGCGCAAGAACTGCTAGAAGGGTTTGTCGACAAATGTGAAACGCACGCTATTCCTTGTGATTCTTTCCAATTATCTTCTGGTTATACCTCCATTGGTAACACCCGTTATGTCTTCAATTGGAATAACGACAAAGTGCCAAATCCTAATGCAATGGCAGATGTATTCCATAATGCTGGCATAAAGTTAGCCGCTAACATTAAGCCGTGTTTACTGCATGACCACCCAAGATTTGCTGAAGCCCAAGAGAAAGGTTTGTTTATTCTCGACTCAGAATATGATGAGCCAGAGAAGTCCGTCTTCTGGGACGCCGATGGTTCTCACCTAGACTTCACCAATCCAGACACCATTAAATGGTGGCAGGATAACGTTAAAGAACAGCTACTCGAAAAAGGGATCGATTCCACATGGAACGATAACAACGAATACGAAATCTGGGACAAAGGTGCTCGCTGTTTCGGTTTTGGTCAAACGATTCCGATCAGCTTAATTCGCCCCCTTCAGCCATTGTTGATGATGCGTGCATCTTATGAAGCACAGGTAGACTATGCGCCTGATGTTCGACCATATTTAATATCTCGTTCTGGCTGTCCCGGGATGAACCGTTATGTTCAAACATGGAGTGGCGACAATCGCACCAACTGGACGAGCTTAAAATACAACATTCGCATGGGTTTAGGGATGAGCTTATCGGGTCTGTATAACTTAGGTCACGATGTTGGTGGGTTTTCTGGAGAGAGACCGGATCCCGAGCTATTTGCACGTTGGGTGCAAAACGGTGTCATGCACCCTCGTTTTACCATTCACTCATGGAACGACGATGGTAGCGTTAATGAACCTTGGATGTACCCAGAGGTCACACCGATTATTCGTGATGCTATGGCGCTTCGTTACCGCATTATGCCTTACTTGTATAACCTATTATGGCAAGCGCACAGTGAAGATGAGCCCATTATGCGCCCTACCTTCTTAGACCACGAAAACGATCCTCATACCTTTGAAGAGTGCGACGACTTCCTATTGGGCAAAGACCTTTTGGTTGCCTCAGTCGTAGAGGAAGGCCAAAGAGAAAGAGAGATCTACTTACCGAATAACGGTAAAGGTTGGTACGACTTTTATTCGGGTCAATGGTTTAGCGGCGGTCAGAGTATTGTTGTTCCAGCACCACTTGAAACACTGCCTCTAATGGTTAAAGCAGGGTCCGTCTTGCCGACAAGTGACCGGGTGGCTCATAGTGCGCATAGCAAAGATACGAAAAGAAACCTTGAAGTGTTCCCACTTAAAGGTTGCGGTGACATCGCGTTGACTATTTTTGATGATGATGGTGAAAGCCACAATCACAAAGACAATGGTTTCTTAACACTAACGATTAACATGGTATGCAGCCAAACAACTGTTGCGCTTAATATCCAATCGACTGGTGAGTTTGAGCCTGCATATGAATCATTCGTTATCAAATTAGCTCAAGGCGAAAATCGCACATTGCTCATCAATGGCAAAACATACAAAGAGGGTGATTCACTATCACTTGCAGAGACGAAATAAGGACCGTTAATCATGACAAATAATATTTCAAACACCACACTTAATGCAGGTTTAGTGACACCAAGTTACGACCGTCGTCGCCTAAAAACCAAGATAGTCCATTTAGGTTTTGGGGCGTTTCACCGCGCTCACCAAGCGCTTTTTACTGACGAAATAGCGGGATTGTCCGAGAGTGATTGGGGCTATTGCGAAGTGAATCTATTTGGTGGTGAAGAACTGATCAAACAACTTAGAGAGCAAGATCATCTTTATTCGGTGGCAGAGAAAGGCGCCGACAAGATAGACGTTAAAGTCATTGGATCCGTAGTCGAATCTTTGCATTCTACTTTTGATGGCGCCCAAGCCGTACTAGAAAAAATGGCCGAGCCACAGGTCGCGATAGTCTCTATGACGATTACGGAAAAAGGCTACTGTTCCGATCCCGCGACAGGTGTTCTAGATAATACCAATCCACTTATTATCCATGACTTAGCAAACCCAAGCGCGCCACAATCCGCAATTGGCTACATTGTAGAAGCACTCCGCCTCCGTCGTGATAGAGGTTTAATGCCTTTTACCGTTATGTCTTGCGATAATGTACAAGAAAATGGCCATGTTGCTCGCGCCGCGGTAATGGGTTACGTACAACTGTTAGACCAAGAGCTGGCGCAATGGATTGAGTCTAATGTTACTTTCCCATGCACGATGGTCGACAGAATTGTTCCCGCAGCCACAGAAGACACGCTAACAGAAATAGCCGAATTATTGGGTGTCAGAGACCCTTGTGGTATCGCCTGTGAACCATTTCGCCAATGGGTAATTGAAGACAACTTTGTCGCTGGTCGACCTAATTGGAACTTAGCTGGTGCGGAATTTGTAGAAGATGTTATCCCGTTTGAGGAGATGAAACTGCGCATGCTGAACGGTAGCCACTCGTTCCTCGCCTATCTAGGCTACCTAGGTGGATACGATCATATCTCAGACACCATGACAGACTCTGCATACAAAAAAGCGGCTCTCCATTTAATGCTTGAAGAACAAGCGCCAACCTTGTCCATGCCAGAAGGTGCAAACTTGAAGGCCTATGCAGAGCTCTTAATCAACCGATTTACCAACCCCAGTTTGAAGCACCGAACATGGCAGATAGCGATGGACGGAAGCCAGAAGCTGCCCCCAAGAATGCTTAATTCGGTCATGTTTCATCTCGAATCTGGTACCAGTTACAAACACTTGGCAATGGGTATCGCTGGCTGGATGCGCTATGCCTCTGGCATCGATGAAAATGAGCAACCAATTGAGGTATTCGACCCGTTGGCAGTTGAACTACGTACACTATGCGATACACACGGCCGCGATACGTCAGTCGTGAAGGCATTGATGACAATAGACTCCATCTTTGCGCCAGAATTAGCGAGCAATAGCCAGTTTGTGAAAGCAATAGAAGAGGCGTATAGCCAACTTATTACATTAGGTGCAAAAGGCGCAGTAGCCGCCTTGTAAGGGGAAAACAATGAAAGACTTTATGTGTGACGATTTTCTGCTCACAACAGAAACAGCAAAGCGCCTTTATCACGAGTACGCAAAAGATCAGCCAATATATGATTATCACTGCCATCTTAATCCACAAGAGATAGCGCAAGATCGTCGCTTCGACAACCTAGGTCAAATCTGGCTCGAAGGCGACCACTACAAGTGGCGTGGTATGAGAAGTGCTGGTGTCGCCGAGCAATTGATCACCGGCAATAGTACCGATCTAGAGAAATACATGGCATGGGCGAAAACCGTGCCTCAATGCGTGGGGAATCCACTTTATCATTGGACACATTTGGAGCTTCGTCGCCCATTCGGCATTACTGGCAAACTATTCGGGCCAAAAACCGCAGACGGAATTTGGAACCATTGTAATGAACTGCTCGCGACGCCGGAATTCAGTGCTCGCGGTATAATGAAACAGATGAATGTTCGCATGGCAGGAACCACCGATGACCCTATCGACTCATTGGAATACCACGCCATTATCGCCAAGGACGACAGCTTTGACATAGAGGTTCTGCCGAGCTGGCGGCCAGATAAGGCATTTAAAATTGAACTCGAGGGATTTGCCCATTATATGCAGGCCCTTGGGGAGTCTGCCGACACAGAAATTCGCTGCTTCGACGATCTATTAACAGCACTTTCTATCCGCTTGAAACACTTCGACCTACACGGATGTCGAGCTGCCGATCACGGAATCGAAGTCGTCCGCTATGCGGCTATTCCTTCTGAAACCGATCTCGACAAACTGATGGCACGTCGCCTAAATGGCGAAACACTGAATGATTTAGAAATTGCACAATTTAGTACCGCCGTACAGGTTTGGTTGGGTAAGCAGTACACCAAGCTTGGTTGGGTAATGCAGATGCATATTGGCGCGCAGCGTAACAACAACACACGCATGTTCAAACTGCTTGGCCCTGATACTGGTTTTGACTCCATTAGTGACCGTACCTTCGCGTATGAGCTTTCTTCCATACTTGATGAAATGGACAAGACTGACGAGTTACCCAAAACGATCCTTTATTGCCTAAACCCTAGAGACAACGAGATGATGGCTACCCTGATAGGTAACTTCCAAGGTGGTGGTATCGCAGGTAAAATCCAGTTTGGTTCAGGCTGGTGGTTCAACGATCAGAAAGATGGTATGCAGCGCCAAATTGAGCAACTGTCTCAGCTTGGATTGCTTAGCCAATTTGTTGGTATGCTAACCGATTCACGTAGCTTCCTTTCTTATACAAGGCACGAATACTTTCGTCGTATTTTGTGTGAGATGGTCGGTCGTTGGGTTGAAAATGGTGAGGTTCCAAATGACGATTCATTGCTAAAACCGATGATAGAAAACATCAGTTTTGGTAACGCTGCTCGTTTCTTTAATGGAGCACAATAGCGCTATGAGCAAAGCCGACAGTATGAAAAAAATCGCCATTATCGGAGAGTGCATGATCGAGCTAAACGGAAAACCGTTCGGTGACATGTGGCAAACGTTTGGTGGCGACAGCCTCAACTCTGCGGTATATCTTGCGCGTGCAGCAAGACAGCACGTTCAGATCAACTATGTCACCGCAATGGGTATTGACCCATTAAGCGAAGGCATGGTTCACCGCTGGCAAGCAGAAGGCATCAATACGCAGTTTGTGCTAAGGGATAAAACAAGGCAACCAGGGTTGTATCTTATTCAACTCGACGACCAAGGGGAACGTACTTTTCTCTACTGGCGCAATCAATCTGCTGCTCGCTATATGCTGCAACATTCGGGTTTCACGTCACTGGCAACAGAACTTGAAGCCATGGACATGGTTTATTTAAGCGGCATCAGCTTAGCTATTCTCTCTGATCAAGATAGGACCAGCTTGTTGGCGCTGTTAAAAACGCTGGCAACCAAAGGAGTAGAGATCGCCTTTGATTCCAATTTCAGACCTGCACTTTGGCCACAAAATGAAGATTGGAAAACGGTTAAAAATACCTATTCAGAACTGCTCTCATTTTGCGACCTTGCCCTCGTGACTTTTGATGATGAGCAAGCGATTTGGGAAGACGACTCTCCCGAAGATGCATTGATTCGTCTAGAGAAAGCAGGCGTTAAAAAAGCGATTATAAAGTTGGGCTCGGAAGGTTGTCTATTTAAAGATTTTCGCCAAACGGGCAACGAAGCCATATTGGTAGCAACAACACCAATCGAAACGGTTATCGATACGACATCAGCAGGTGATTCCTTTAACGCCGGTTATTTAAGCGGTCACTTAACGGGTATCAAACCAGAAGAGTGTTGTTTACGTGGCCATCAACTTGCTGGAGCTGTAATACAGAGCAAGGGCGCAATTGTGCCGCTGTCGGCAACCCAAGCGATAACGAGCCAATTTACACAAACCGACTGATCCTTCAGTCTAACCATAAAGGACAATTCAATGAGCACAACATTAGATAAACTGAAGGAACTTAAAGTTATTCCAGTTATCGCGATAGATAGAGCAGAGGACATCGTACCTTTAGGCAAAGCACTAGCAGAGAATGGCTTACCCGTCGCAGAGATCACCTTTCGATCGGATGCCGCCGTCGAGGCTATCCGCTTACTAAGAGAAGCACAACCAGACATGCTGATTGGCGCTGGAACCATTCTGAACAAAGAACAAGCGATGGCAGCAAAAGAAGCCGGAGCAACCTTCATTGTTTCTCCGGGCTTCAACCCGAACACAGTAAAAGCGTGTCAAGAAATGGGTATTGATATTGTGCCGGGCGTCAATAATCCAAGCACCGTGGAAGCGGCGCTAGAGATGGGCTTGAAAACCCTCAAGTTCTTCCCAGCGGAAGCCTCTGGTGGTATTGCCATGGTGAAATCGTTACTTGCTCCGTACACCGATATTGAGTTAATGCCAACTGGTGGTATCAACTCAAAAAACATCAACGATTACCTTGCCATTCCGAGAGTCATTGCGTGCGGCGGTACCTGGATGGTAGACAAAAAGCTCATCGATGAAGGGAAATGGGACGAAATAGGCCGTTTAACAAGGGAAGCGGTAGAACTCGTTAACTCGTTCAACTAACTCGGCTTAAATTCAAAATCTATCCCACTTCCATTCGGCTACGATATTCGAACTATCGTAGCCGAATGTCTTTATCTGCATCGCAGGGCGTCTTTCAATCCAATAGTTCCATTTAGTGCGATGATATCTTATTCAAAATTGAGAAAATTGCGGTAAACGTCAATATTTAGGCTATTTTAAATATATAGTATGTATCTATTACTCCAATAAGATATCAACAAAAACAATAGGCTATTTATGAAAGGAATCTCTTTAGTACCGCTTGCGTTAATATCCCTCCCCTTCTTTGCGATTGCTGATGAAGCACCTGCTGACTCCTCAGCACAGCACCAATTAGGCGTACGTGGTGGTTGGGTTACCCAACAACCAGAATACGAAGGTCTAGGTGAAGCAGATGATAGAACCACTGGCCATGTCTATGGCATTGACTACACATTCTTAAAGCCCTTCGGTGAATCCGGACAGTTCAAATGGGGTGTAAACGGTGGAGTAGATAAAATATCTAACACTGTTTATTTTGGTGGTAGCAATAGTGGAGTAGACGTAGATTATTACTCCACTCGCGCCGCCGGTGTTTTTGCCTATGGTATCACCCAACAAATAGACGTGTACGGCAAATTAGGGTTGAGCTACAACTACGGTGACTTTGGCCCTAAACAAATCAACGGTGTGGGAATATTCGAAGCCGTTGGCTTTAGTTATCAATCATCGAATGGTGCTTTTTCTGCCATAGAAGGTCAGATCGACACCTTTAACGATGATCTGTACGAAGCGCCATTCAGCTTGTCACTCATTATTCGTGCTGGATTCACCTTTTAACGCGATTTCTTTTTGTATTAACGAAAACGGCCATCCTAGGATGGCCGTTTTTTTATTTTGTTATTTTTATTCTAACTTTTGTGAAATAAATCCTATTCTTTAAGGGTCTTGTAATGGTAATCACTTATTTTTAATAGGAAAGAAATGACAGATTGGCTCACGCAAGGATTGGCTGTATCAGGAAACCTCACCGTTTTAGAGATCGCTGTCTCCATCATTTTGCTCTCTTACTTGTTAGAAGATCTCGCCATCATCACCGCCGCACTATTGGCTGCTGACCAGTCCATCTCCCCCGCGATTGCTTTAATCGCCATTTTTATTGGTATCGCAACCGGAGATATGGCTTTGTATGGTGCAGGTGTACTCGCCGCAAAATGGCGGGGATTGAGATACCGCTTATTAAAAAACAGAGGGATGCGTATCGTCAGATCACGGCTCAAACACCGCCCTCTTTTAAACATTGCCATTATTCGCTTTATCCCCGGGCTAAGAACGATAGGTTTTACCTTAAGCGGCCTATTTGGCATCAAATTTTATCAATTTATGGGTGCGGTATTGTTAGCCACTGCCATTTGGACCGCATTCATATTCTTTTGTATCTACCAACTTGGTTCAATCAGTTGGTTAAGTGACAGTCAGTGGAAATGGGTTATCGCACCATGTGCCTTCGTCGTTTTATGGTTAATCAATCGAACATCAAGAAAAAGAATGAATACTCACGGGAAAGGAGCCTCCATTTGAGCGCACTCAATCAACCAGAGCCAACTGGTCAAATAAAAAAGGACAACGTTCTCCCTCTGAACAAAGGACAGTCTATAGAGTCTCGGCTAGGAATGCCTGAAATGGACAAATCTGGTCCGGCCGTTTCTCGATATGAGTTTTGGCCAACATGGTTTTTCTATACACCCGTTATTATTCAAAGCTTATGGCATAGCCTTAAATATCGAAGTGTTGGTCTGCCATTGATCGCGAACCCATCCATCTGGTTAAGCGGGATGGTAGGTGAATCGAAGAAAGATATCCTTAACCTAGCAGGTAAAGAAGCAAAGCAATGGATTCTACCTTTCTGCACCCTTAGGAAAAACAACCAATCTATCGCCATTCAGATACAAGATGCGCTCGATGCAATGGAATCCGAAAAATTGGCGTTTCCGGTCGTCGCCAAACCAGACAAAGGTTGCCGCGGGGCTGGTGTCAGATTAGTTCACAACAAAAAACAGTTGGTTGACTACATTCAACGATTCCCAACAGGGGCTGATTATCTGCTGCAAAAAAAATCTGATTATGATGCTGAAGTCGGTGTTTTCTATATGCGATACCCTGGCGAAACCAAAGGTCAGGTTTTCTCAATTACGTTAAAATACGCCCCCTATATAGAAGGTGATGGTATAAAAACGTTACAGCAGCTGATTCATGACGATCCAAGAGCAGGACAGTTAGCAAAAATCTACGAAGAGAGGCATCAGCAGAAACTCGATTGGGTTCTACCTAAAGGCTTAGAGTTCAGACTGGCGTTTGCAGGCAGCCATAGCCGCGGCAGTATATTCAAAAACGGTAATCAATTTATTACGCCCGCGCTAACAGAGCAATTGGATGCGATATTCGACGACTTCAATGGTTTCCACTACGGACGGCTGGATATCAAATTTAAAAACATTGAAAGCTTAATGGCTGGAAAAGAACTACAGATTATTGAGATCAATGGTGCAAGTAGCGAAGCCACACATATTTGGGACAGTAAGACGACATTATCAGAGATATTTTCAACCCTACTCTTCCAATACCGTTCTCTTTACAAAATAGGGTATTTACAGAAAAAAGCCGGCCATAAACCACCGAAGCTGAGTGCTTTGTTTCAAGCCTTAAAAGAAGAGAATGAACTTATTAAACAATACCCATCAACGGATTAAGCAGGCCGTAATATGAATAATACATCTATTTGTCCATCTATTATTGGCAGTTTAGAAGCAGTAGAACAGAGCTTGGCTTTATGTGCACTACTTGATAATAACAGTTACGCATTTAAAGCGACGCCATATGTGCAAAGTTCTATCGGTGAACACCTAAGGCATATTTTGGACCTATTTTTTGCACTCGTTAAGCAACCCGATATTGGTGTTGTCGATTACGATCATCGCCGTCGTGGGGCCCCTGTCGAGACAGACCTGCTTGTGGGCATTTCCGAACTGCAAGAGATTAAAGCGTGGTTAGACGCATTGAAAACCGATCAACTTGATGCCCCAATCACCATCCTGTCAGAAGCCACTATCTCTACTCAAAAAGTGTGTGAGATGACCTCTTCATTGAGACGAGAGTTACTATTCGTCTCAAGTCATACCATCCATCATTTAGCCATAATAAAGGTAATTACAACGCACTGTGACATAGAAACTAACGAGCATTTAGGCTACGCTCCTGCTACGGCGACATATTTAAGAGGACAAGCTTAATGTGCACGGCATCGTGGCTTCTTGATAAAACGGGTTACCAAGTTTTCTTCAATAGAGATGAACAAATTGGTCGAGCGAGAGCGCGGCCACCATCTCAAGTTAAAAGTGAATCTGACGTCAGTTTTTTGATGCCAGTGGACCCTGTTGGACAGGGAAGTTGGATCGCAACCAATGAGCTTGGCCTCACGTTATGTCTTCTGAATTTTTATCAGGGTGACATCCCTGAAGGTGAGTTAATTAGCCGTGGGCAATTAGTCCGATCTTTTGCTCATTTTTCCAGCGCAGAATCATTAACCTCTGATTTCATTAAACTAAACCTAAGCCAATATGCCCCATTCACCTTGGTTATATTTGACGCACAGTTAAGTTCAGACCAAGGCCACGTAAAAGCGCTTCAATGGGATGGCAAGACATTAGTCGATACGTTGCCATTGCCTCCTCTCATTTCCAGCGCCGTTGATGCCGATAATGTACGAACCTCTCGTAGGCAACTTTTCACCCGCTTCAATTCCAACGACGAGAGCACCACATCTAGGCTCGCTTTCCACCATAGCCACGAGCCCAATAAAGGTCATCTTTCACCCTGTATGCATAGAGATGATGCCCACACGGTCAGTTTCACCCATGTGATAGTAAACAAAGACGAAATAAACGTTAACTATCAAGATGGCTCACCATGCATGCAAGCGCCCTATCATAAAAGTGCGTTAGCTAAACTCGATACCAAACAAAAAGAAAAATTTGCTTAGTTTGTGTGAAAGTTTTCCGCGTCCTTATCTGTCTACTCTGTTAACTGCGAATAATTATCAAAGGACGTTACAATGAGAAAGTGGTTATCGAGTATTTTAATACTGATTGCAAGCGTATTGTTCACTCTACCAGCGCTGGCTGAAGAACCAGTATATACAGGATTCTTTAGCAACAAAGCCTTAGATGGTTACGATACCGTCGCCTATTTCTCACACAGCCGAGCGATGAAAGGCAAAAGCGAGTTCAAACTAGAATACATGGGTGCTGATTGGTATTTTTCTAGCAAAGGCAATATGGATAAGTTTAAAGCAAACCCTTCAAAGTACGCTCCGCAATATGGTGGCTATTGTGCGTGGGCAATAGCAGAAAAAAATGATTTTGCCTCTGGTGATCCCGAGCAATGGACGATAGTCGATGACAAGCTATATATAAACTACAATCGAGATATTCAAAATAAATGGCTTAAAAATGTACCTAAATTTATCGCTCAAGGGAATAAAAATTGGCCTATGTTATTCAAGAAAAATAACATTAATAATGAATAATACCCTTTGTTTAGAAGATAAAATAATCAGGCGGATAGCCTGATTATTTTATCTTCTAAACTTAATTAACTGCTTGAACGCAGTTTTTGTCGATTCAAAAGCAAAATTATTAAGATCTACATCAGTAATCGCAATCCAATTGATCCCTGCCACATCATCTTGCGGTGTCATAGCGGGTTTTTCATCAAGCTCTACCACAAAAAATGTATCACACGTTTTATACGTAATTTCCTTATATGGATAGGTATTAGGGTTAGAGCTAACGTATATCGCATCACCTAAATCAAGTTCAAGATCAAGTTCCTCATAAAGCTCCCGTAAAATCGCCTGTTCTAACGTTTCATCGGGATCAACAAATCCACCGGGGAAATCCCACATTCCTAAACCTGGATTCCTTGCTCGAGTCGCGATGAGCACCTCATCTTTACAACAAATTGCGACCATAACTGCCGTCGCCACATTCTGAAACAAAGCAAATGAACATTCGCTACATGTGTAAAGCTTTGTAGGTACATATTGAATAATCAGTGATTTTGAACCACATTTAGGACAAAACTGCATGTTGTGAATCCTCTGATCCTTTATCGCCAACTCAGTACTCTGACTTCGTTACCTTCCGCTGGTTTTTCAGGTACGTTCAGCGCAAGTAATAGCGACACAATCGCCATGCCCGCTCCCAATAGAAAAACCGCCGCCGGTGAAACAAGCCAAATAACACCAAACGTAACGGGAATAACCACTGCTGCGATATGATTTATAGTGAAGGCGACCCCAGCTGTTGACGCCATATCCGCTGGATCAGCAATCTTTTGAAAATAAGTGCTAATGGCTAAGGCCAAGGCAAAAAACAGATGATCGACGACATAAAGAGCGGCGCCCCACTCCGCAGTTTCCACAAAGGCGTAGCCAAGAAAAACGGCGATCAAACCAATGTATTCAAACGCGAGTGCCTTTCGTTCTCCAACCCGGCCAATCAGTCGCCCAATTTTCCTTGCGAATAACCAGTTGAACGCGTAGTTAATAAGAAAGAGTAAGGTAATATCCGCTGCAGAATATCCAAATTTTTCTACCATCAAAAACCCGGCAAATACCGTAAATATTTGTCGCCTTGCACCACTCATAAACGTCAAAGCGTAGTAAAGCCAATATCGCTTTCTCATGACAAGCTTTTTATTCTGTTGGGTATGGGTTTCAAAGGCTGGGAAGGCGAACGCAAGCACCAACGCGATCATAAAAGCGACGCTACCGGCGATAAGATAAACCCAAATGTAGTCTAACTCTAGCTGTTCAAGCGCCAACCAGAGTGCTGCGTAGGTAAAAAGCGAAGCAAAAGCACTAACTGAGATAAGCTTACCTAACACCTCTGGTGCTTCTGCTTTCGTTAACCATTGTAAAGAGAGTGATTGCTTTAATGTCTCAAAGTAATGGAACCCAATAGACATCATTAGTGTTGTAAACAGTAACCCGCCAAGAGATGGAAAAAATCCAGTCGCAGCAGTACCTAGCCCACACATTGCCAACGCAATAATCATAAACTTCTGTTCACGGATAAATAGAAGAACAAACACGACGGTAAAGGCTAAAAACCCTGGGATTTCTCGAACACTTTGAAGAAGACCAATATCGGCACCATCAAAATTTGCACGTTCCACCACAAAATTATTCAGTAAAGCCTGCCAACTCGAAAAGGCGATAGTGATAACAATAGAAGTAAGTATCAAAAAATTCTGTGGGTTTTGCCAAGCCCGGTGGTTAGATGTTTGCACTGGTTATCCTTAGTGGTGCTAATGCGCTTATTTTTTAAATCTAAGATGCGATTGACCAAGCTTAAACTTAGTTTTCCATAGAATGGAACATCCTATGACAATAATGCGCGAATGTCGTGCATTGATGACACGCGATATTCAACATCAATATCAGCATGGATTTGATGAGGGTCATATAGGACAACATTCATTCCAGCAGCTTGAGCCGCTTGGATCCCGACAGGGCTATCTTCAACGACTAGACAGTTCTTGGGTTTATAACCCATTTTTCTTGCGGTATGCAAAAATATATCAGGTTGAGGCTTCCAAATTTCAATATCATAACAACTAAAAATATTGTTATTAAAAAACGTTTTCAGGCCAGTGATTGTCAATGCCTGATCAATTTTTGCTCGAGGTGCAGAAGAGGCAACACATATTGGTAACTGAACATTCTCAAGCAGTTCCTTAACCCCTTCGTTTGCCCTCAGTGACTCCGCAAATAATGCTTTCACTTTTTCTCGATATTTCCTCTCAAAATGTTCGGGCAACGTCATTGAATGTTCGTCTTCTATTGTGGCAAGAATGTCATTAAACTTAACGCCACGGAACCTATCAACCAGTTCTTGAGCGGCAATGATTATACCTAATTCCGCCAGCTTCCATTCTAGGGCTTGATTGCACAAAAGTTCGCTATCAACAAGCGTACCGTCACAATCAAATATCACTAATTCAATCACAATTGATTCTCTTTATGTAAAGCATAAATGGCGTGGTCCACAAGGCGACCACCAAGATATTCCTGTTGAGTGATTATGCCTTCAAGGGTCATTCCCAATCGTTCACAGATTGCTCGGCTTGGTTTATTCCCAGTCGCGGCGGAAATCTGTACCTTCTGCATATCAAGTTCTACAAACGCTATTTCTATAAGTGTTGCACATACACGCGCCATGATACCTTTACCCTGATAAGGTTTGGCAAGCCAATAACCTATCTCTACTTTTTTCAGATGATGGGCAATGGAGTTAAAGCTCGCATTTCCGACCAACTCATTCTTATAAAAAACACCACAAACCATGGATTTGCCATCAGCATAATCATGCAAAGAACGCTGAACAAATTCTTCGAAATCGAGCTTACTTTTACAATGAGGGGGCCAAGCAAGCCATTCTTCAAGGTATTCAAAATTATCTTTGGCCAATTCGGCGTATCGCGGGGCAAATGATTTGTGTACTAACGCAAGCTTTACTTCACTGTCAATTTCTCTATAAAACACCGAAACTCTCTCCACTATTCACCAGTCAACCTTTTGGTCATATTGTATCCGGTTACGTTGAATGCCAACTTTTGATACAGTCTTTGGGCACGCTCATTATTGGTCGCCACTCTTAGATTAAGAAACTCAATTCCGTTTTCAATTAAGCGAGTTTCTAATTCCGACAACACCTGTGTTCCGATACCGCAACCCCGGAAGTCCTTGAACACATAAAAGTCATAAATAAAGGCGGCTTTATCTGCCGGCATCATTTTGTACCACAGATATCCAACTAATTGGGCTGCCGACTCAACACCAAACTCAATACAGTACATTTCATGATCGCTGGCTTCCACACCATCAGGAAAACATTCTTTTAGTTTATGATCCGCAACATCCGATGCTTTACTCAACGTGTAACCATAATTCTCCGCCAAGTCTCTTCCATACGCCAGCATTGAGTACTGTCGATAGGCCAAAAACTCATCATCTCGCATTTTTCTGAGTTTTATCATGGTGCGCCTTCTTAATTCACAATAGTTAGATATTATTAAGACAATAGCTCGAATGGATTTAAACTCAAGTCAAACTATGATAATCGGAAGTAAAATCGACAATTAGAGCTTGGTTAGCCTAGCAATACCTGAGACAATCCCAAATACAATTTAAAATACAGGTTTTCTATGAAACTTTTAGTGCGCAACCTTGCTCGCAATACCACAGAACAAGAAATTCGTATCCTATTCTCCGCGTTTGGTACAGTAAAACAGTGCAACTTAGTGTTAGATCAAGAGACAGGGCTGTCAAAAGGATTTGCATTTGTTGAAATGCCAGAAAAAAGCGAAGGGATAGCAGCAATTGCCGGCCTAAATCAGACCGAAGTTGCGAATAACAAAATAAGAGTAAAGTCAGCCAATCAGTAAATTCTGAACCGTTGATGGTTCGCCGCCGAATAGGTAAATGACTGAAATTCACATACTACCGCTAGCCACTTTTACATACACCATGGCAAATAGCCCGGCAAAGACAACAATTGTCACGAGTAATTTGAGCCAGAGAAATTTCATACCGCACTCCTTCTTAATGTAAAAATGAATTAGTTGTATAACGTTAACACTCAGCGTGCAAATAAAAGCCCCATTGATCTATTATCAATAGGGCTTTTATTTTAGCATTTTTGTTCACGCGCAATTCGAGATGGTTATAACATACCCAACAATTTTTCTGCCGCTGACTCTGAGCTCGCCGGGTTTTGGCCCGTTACGATAAGTCCGTCTTGTACTACAAACGACGCCCAATCGCTTACTTTTTGATATTCTGCACCGCGGTTCTTCAACTCATCTTCCAGTAAAAATGGAACGACGTCTGTAAGCTGAACCGCTTCTTCTTCTGTGTTACTAAATCCTGTAACCGCTTTTGCTTTCACCACATACTCGCCTTCGGAATCCTTTGCATTAAGTAGAACCGCTGTTGCGTGGCAAACTGCAGCTACAGGTTTATTGTTTGCTAAGAAGGATTCCACTAACTTCACAGAGTTGGCGTCGTCGACCAAATCCCATAACGGACCGTGACCGCCTGGATAGAATACCGCATCGAAATCTGATTCATTCATATCTTCAAGTTTCAGTGTACTCGCGAGACGCTGTTGTCCCGCTTGGTCTTCGTCGAAACGTTTTGTTGCCGCCGTCTGAAAATCTTCTAACTCACTACTAGGGTCAATCGGTGGTTGTCCGCCCGCTGGTGACGCCAAAGTAATCTCAATCCCCGCATCTAAAAACGCATAGTAAGGTGAAGCAAACTCTTCAACCCAAAAACCCGTTTTTTTACCTGTATTGCCGAGATCTGCGTGTGAAGTAAGTACCATCAGTATTTTTTTTGCTGTTGTGTTCGTCATGATTACTTTCTCTTATTTTGTTTGTTGGATGACCCTATTGGATGTAGAACAACTATATAACCGCTATGATATTTAGACAATGAGGCTCTTATGCACTACATTAGTTCAATTATTAGTACAATAGGTTAACGCCAATATGAACGTATCAATTGAACAGCTTAAAAGCATGGTCGTGTTTACCCATATTGTAGAACAAGGTAGCTTTAGTGCCGCCGCAAAAAAAGTTGAGCTGTCTAGAACGGTGGTGAGTTACCACATGAAAAAATTAGAAAACAACTTGGGCGTGAAGCTTCTCAACCGTTCCACGCGAAGTATATCGCTTACGGAGGCAGGGAAAGCGTATTACGAAAGCTGTAGGGTCATCACTGAGCAAGCACAGTTTGCACAGCAGAAGATGGATAATTTTAAGAACGAACCACAAGGGCTGATTAAGATTACCTGCCCTGTTAACGTGGGGTTACAATTAATCGTCCCTGCGCTCAACGAATTTAAAGAACAATTTCCAAAGATAGATTTAGATGTCATGTTATCCGACGATGTCATTAATATCATTCAAGAAGGCATCGATCTTGCGATTCGAGGCGCGCCTCTACCGGATTCAGGATTACAAGCCATTAAATTATCGACACTTCCCACTTGTTTGTGTGCCTCCCCAGACTACTTCAATCGATATGGTCGCCCAAAAAGCCCAACCGAACTTGATGGTCATACATGGGTTGTCTATAAGCAAACATCGACAACTTTAGAGATAACGAAGGGCTCTCGTTCATTTCGAGTCAAAGCAAAAGGAAGTATTTCAACCAACAACGCAGCGGCAAGAACGGCATTTGTAGAAGGTGGGCATGGTCTAGGGCGAATTCCACTCTATGATGTCACACCAAAGCTTAAGCTAGGGAAATTAGAAACTATATTAGACGATTACCGCCTTGCACCGATCAATGTATACGGAGTCTTTCCTCCTGGCGCTTCGGAATCCAAAAAGCTTCGGGTGTTACTCGATTTTCTCAAATCTTATTTTGCCAACAGAGACGCAAGAGAGAGACGCAGCCTATCTTGAAACCGTCAGATATTCCTACAACGTGTAAACATAACAAGAGCGTTATCTACATCAATGAACACAATGAAAAGCAGCTATATTCTGGTTTTCGTTTTCAACCAACAAAGAAAAGTATGATGAATAAATGTTGTGGTAACTGTAGACAGTTTTTGAGATCAACAGGCAAGCCTGTTGATCTATGTGGAGCGTGGGGTAACCCGACCACCGCAGATAGAGCCGCATGCCATTTCTGGATGAAGTTAGTAAAGAAAAAACCGGATGAAGAACCAACAAAAATCGATTACTAATCAAGCATCGTATCGCCCAACACTGCACTATTCACAATCTAGTTAAAAAGCAGTACTCAATTCTTATTAAAAATGATTATACTTACATCACATCAGAAAGTTAGGTTTGCCCCCCCCCAGTTATAATAGGTTTCGACTCGTAAATGCATAGTGAAATCAAGATTTCAGAACTCAAAATAGGTATGTACGTCGTTGAGATTACAGAACAAAAAAGTAATTTTCGCTTAAGTAATGCGAGTTGGATTAGAAACCAATCTGCTCTTGAACAACTTCAAAAGTCTGGGGTGACCAAGGTATTGGTTGATCCCGCAAAACGAAAATACCCCAAGTCTACTAACCCGCTCAAATCCGCTCAAAGTAAGAGTGCGTTTGAGCATTTAGAAAAAACTCAAGAAATCCTAAATGAATCCAAAGAGGTACAACGGAAGGTTTTTGAAAACATCCAAAATGGGCTGCAAATTGATATAGACGAAGTAAAAAAAACGACTCGCAACTATATTAATACCTTGTTCGAAAATCCTAATGCTATCGGTTGCTTACAAAACATTAGAGACAAAGATCAATACCTATTAGAACATTCTCTCGGTGTCGCCACCTTGACTGCCATGTTCGCCCGATACTTAAAACTAGATGAAGAAGTTATTCAACATATGGCTATCGGCGCAATATTGCATGATATTGGTAAAGTTGATATTCCTGACCGAATTCTCTATAAACCCTCTCGCCTTACAACGGCAGAGTTTGATGTGATGAAATCCCACGTTACTGAATCGATTAAAAGGCTTAAGCAGACTTCTGGTGTATCAAAACTCTCATTAAATACTGCCGCTCTGCACCACGAAAAATTAAATGGCAGTGGCTACCCAATAGGTTTAGAAGAGAGTGACATCCCTATTAATGGTCGAATCATCGCGATTTGTGACGTATTTGATGCACTAACAGCAACCCGTTGTTATAAACAGAGCTTCACCCATACCAAGGCATTTGAAATTATTCGAAGAATGGCTGCCGAAGGAGAATTAGACGAAATATTGGTAAAAAGATTTATCGACTGCGTTGGTTCTTATCCTGCTGGATCCGTTGTTGAGCTTAGCTCTGACAAACTGGCCATTGTCGATAACAGAAACATTCAAGATACAACCAAGCCTCGCGTATACTCTTTTTATGACCTGACAACACGGCAATACTGTGATGTGAGTTATATCGATTTGGAAACCATCGAAAACGTTCAGATTGTGAAATGCATCAAAGCTGAACAATATGGGCTGAATATGGGTGATTCGGTCGACTATATCTCTAAAAATCGCACGAAATCAATCTAGAGAATGTGCATTGCCTTCATTCTATTATCCAAAAAGGCACCTGTTGTGCTTGAAGGAAAGATTTAGCTTCTTTACCATGAAGCATCGCTATGGTGCTAATTAACCCAGCCTGAATACAATTGCTACCCGCAACAGTGACCTGCGAAGGTGCCTGCTCTATTGGCCAACCTGTTTTAGGACTGATTATATGACTATAACGGACACCATTTTTAAGAAGATATCGGTTTGCATCACCACTTGTTGCAAGGCCGCCCTGCACAAGATTAATTGATTTTTGGCTCTCATTACTGATTGGCCGTTCAAAACCAATAAGCCAAGGTTTACTCGAAGATTTGGGCTGGCTGATGGCTAGATCGCCACCGAAATTAACCAATACCGACGTATTTTTCGCCATCTCTCTCATTTGATTAGCGACTTTGTCAACAGCGTACTCTTTTCCAATACCACCAAAATCCACCTCCATTCCTATTGGGATACAGACCTGATTTTCATCAAATTCGACCTTGTTCCAGCCGATAAATGGCAATAACTGCTCTATTTGCTCTTTTGATGGGACCTGATCACCTCCGTCAAACGTCCACACCTTCCTCAATACGCCAGAGGTAATGTCGAACATCCCATCACTTATTTGAAAGCATGTGTCGGCAAACTGGAACAATCGAAATGTTTCGTCATCTATCGCGACCGGTTCACCGTTACTCCGGTTAATCTGAGAACAGAGATTATCTCTTCTATAACGGCTGAATTTGGACTCGATGTCCTGAGTAGTGTCTGCCGCGCGGTTAAGTAACTGCTGTGCGAGTCTCTTCTCACACGGTTCTATCAGTATCTCGCAGAGACTCGCCATGGCAGGAAAAACGCCCTGCCAGTGATCAACTTTCCATTTCAACGTTAATGGCTTATCAACCATACTTTTCCTTGGTCTGACTAAAACGAATAATTAACTTGGGCGATGATGGCTTTAATCTCTGGATACAGGTCATGTTGGGCCAGTTGTCCGAGTTCATCAAACCCTGAATTTTTTGGTTGTTGTACATAATATTCTAGCCTAAATGCGAGTTCGTCATCATTTATTGGTAAGCCATATTTAAAACCAATCGTATAAGTGTTCATCTCACCTAATCGATAATCCGCACTCATATATTCCGGCAATGCAGCGGAGTTCATGAGATATGGTGAATAAAAATCGGCGGCAGATTGAGTATAAAATCGAATGTGAGGTTCAAGATAGTGATTATTGCTAAACCTGTAGTTGTAGCGCACATCAATTGTATGTGAATCAATCTCCCAGTCATCGAGCATGTATCGATAACTTACATCTAATACCTGCCCACTGATATTCGCTTTCGTCTGCCAAAACAGTACGTGTTTCGTGCGTGAATCAGGGCGGTTTTCATACACGTTTTGTTGTGTCGTGCCCGTCTCATCCACCACACTCACCAATTTAAACGGATCGGTTAAGTAACCACTCACATTTGAGTAGTTATAATTTAACGATGTTATTAACCATCGGTTTATAACTTGGCTAACACCAAAATTTAGCTCAGTTGTCGTTTTGGTTTCGCTGCTATCTTGACGAGTACTATCAAACGCCGCATTAAACTCAGCATCGGATGAGTAATCATTGCGGTAGACCATCTCTGAACCACCAACAGGTATGCCACCTTCAGGTTCAAGTGTATCGAAATAGCCACCGACCCCCAAGGTAAGCTCCGTATTTTTTTGATTCAGGGAGCGAGTGAAACCAAGATTTCCGCCCAAAGATAGATAATCATACTCCTTGCTCAAATGTAACCCTGTAGACCAATCCCATACTCGATTTATTGGAGAGCTCCAGCCCAAATTAAGTTGAACACGAGTATCATGAAACGTGTCGTCTAGCGGGGTATCACCGGGGGCGACGACATAGGATCCATTTCCAGAAGGCCTTGTAAACGTTTGAGCTTCATTTTGCGCCACCGCACCAGTAGGAGACGCACCAGTTAATGCATCTACTGTCAGTTTTGAGCTAAATACCTGCCCATCGCCATTTGTTCTCGTCGCCCCAAACATCCCTTCCGAAGCCATGACTCTGCCTGAATCTTCTCCGTAGTATAAGATTGCCGTGTCATAGTCCCAAACGGCGTCTGAACTGTTCTCATCCGCTTGTGCATTTGGGCTAACCAGCAATTGACTCGCGACGGCAAGCGCACTGCTAATTTTTCCTATTTTTGTTAGTTGCATCCACAACCCCCTGCCGCACTACCACGGCCACCACTCGTCGCTTCTTTACTAAAATAGATATGGTCATCAAAGCTTTTATCTATTTCGTTTGCCTGTAATTCCATTCGAGGATCGGCAAGAAGATCTTTTTCCCATGGCTGCACCCCTAACTGACTGCATGCCGCTATGAGACTAATGCTTAACAGCATTAATAATATCTTGGCGTTTTTCATTCTTGCTCCTTAAGGCTGAATTAACACGCTTATTTGTTCCTTGAGCTCTTGCTTGTCACTGGTTTTGAAACCGACATGCATGCCAACAATTTCACCGTTTTTAATTAGATAACTGCTTGGCATTGCTGGTACCTTATAGGCACTCGCTATCTCACCTTTAGGGTCATAAACAACGGAAAAATTCGCGGGATTATCTTGTAAAAATTGTTCTGCTAATAACCGGTCACTGTCCACATTGACAGTGATAACCTTCAAACCTTTGTCACCAAATTCATTTTGTAATTCATTCATAAACGGAAAAGAATATCGACAAGGGCCACACCAACTCGCCCAAAAATCCAGATACACCCAACGACTTTCAGACACGGCCTTTAGGCTGGTTTGTTGATTTTCTAGTTCAAAGTTAAAATCGGGAGCCGCATCATTGGCAGCGAATGAATACGCGCTAAAAGCGATACACAATATAGAAACTAACCGATTGATTACTCTCATCATCCAAACCTCATTATTATATTTATCGTTATATATCTATGAGCATAGATCAGATCATGTGAAAAAAGTGTAAATAGATAATCCACTCTAACAAATAGGAATGAAAATCATCTTCATTTCTATTTATATCAATACTTTACACTGATTTACATTAACTTACACAGAAATACATTCACGGTATTAATATTAAAGTACACACACAGATAAGGTATGAATCATGAACAGTAAAATAGCGCTTTCAACTATCGCCATTTTAGGTTTGACTATTGCTGTTGGGGTGAACGCAGCTGGCAGAGGCAACAACAAGGCAAGGGCCAACCAGATGCCAACTTTTATTCAAATGGATGCGAATCAAGATGGGAATGTCAGCCTAGACGAATTCAATCTCTTTAGAGCAGACCAAATTGTTCAAAAAACAGCAGAGGGTCGAACATTAAGAAATATGTCTAATGCACCTATGTTTGAAAATATCGATACTAACGGAGACCGACTCATTGACCAAGATGAATATCAAAGAATGCCATGTAACAACAATCGACAAGGTTGGAAAGGAAAAGGGCAAGGTCGCTCTTCATAAAAACTAAAATCCCATGTGCAAAATATGGGATTTTTTTTACTATTATAATTAGAATATTATAACTTACTAATTATTAGGAAAGTAAAATGTCTCAATTCAATTGGAAGCAAAGAGTTCTCATTATTCCACCTCTTATTCTGGGAGGGATTCTTTTATTTCTTGCTCCGGGAATGAAGGCTGAACCACCAGCAATAACGCAATCCACCGGTAAGAAAGTCGTTCGGGTTTTAAAGGTTATTCCACGAAAATTGCAACCTGTCGCTGTCGGTTATGGGCATACCAAACCGGCACTAGAGTGGGAAGCCCAATCAGAATTGGATGGCACCATTATCTGGGAATCTGGCAACCTTCAGGAAGGCAATATCGTTAGCAAAGGGACACCATTATTAAAGGTTGACCCGTCAGTGTACGAACTTGAAGTTGCAAAACTGAATGCCGAAATAGAAGTGGCTAAGCTAAGAGACAAAACGATTTCAGCCTCTTTAAAGATCGCTTCAGAAGAATACAGAATTCAACAATCAGAATATGAACGTTCTATGCAATTGAGCAAAACGGGCCATATATCCAAAACAGAAAAAGACCGAGCGACACGAGAACTATTGAGTAATCAACAGCAATTACAAACGCTGAAAAACAGCATAGTGATCAATCAGGCCGAACAGAGAGTCATGCAAATGCAGCTTGCCCTTGCAGAACGAGATCTACAACAAACCACTATTTCCGCCCCTTTTGATCTTCGCATTACGGAAAAAGTGGCCGGCATTGCTGAATACGTCAATAAAGGGGAGGTTCTACTTCGAGCGGATGGCATAGACGCGGTAGAGGTCAGCGCGCAATTCGCACTAGGGAAAATGCGGCCACTGCACCAAGCAGCCGATAAGAGTGACATGAGTGGTGATCTGCATCACGAGCTAGAAGCGCTCATCGAACTAAAGGCAGGTGACCGTATTATCGCTTGGAATGGGGCCGTAGACCGATCTGGCGGGCAGATTGACGCACAAACGCAAAGCCAAAGTATTGTGGTTCGTATCAGCAACCCTTATGGGCAGGCGCAACCCGGTAAAAAACCCCCTTTGATCCGAGACACATTTGTGAAAGTGACATTAAAGGCCCCCGTATTAAAAAATCAGCTATTAATTCCAGCAAACGCTATCCATCAAGGAAACGTTTATGTCGTCAACAGCGACGGAAAACTAGAGATTAAATCGGTCACCGTTGCTTTTATCCAGAACCAAGTCGCCGTAATTAGAGATGGGCTCTTGCCAAACGATAACGTTGTGGTGAGCAAGTTGTCTCCCGCCGTTAAAGGCATGCCTTTGAAACCTCAAGCAGACAAAAAAATCGTGGCATGGATGAATGACATCACTGGTTTCTCTGTTGGGAAAACACCGAAAACGGAGGGTAAGTTATGATCGCCTTCTTTGCTCGGCATTCAACTGGCGCAAATGTTCTGATGATAACGATACTATTATTAGGCGCATTTGCGTTGCCCAAATTACAGAAAGATACGTTTCCCGTAACACCAACCAAAGACATCGAAGTCCGAATTAATTATCCAGGCGCATCACCAATGGAGGTGCTAGAGGAGGTATGTTCACCACTAGAAGACTCTCTGGATAAGCTCAACGGAATCAAAGAGCTCACTTGTGATGCGAGAGAAAACATCGCGATTGCCAACGCGGAAGTCACAGCCGGTGAGGATATTGATGTCCTCACCGCAGATATCCAACAACAGGTCAATGCTATCAGCGATTTCCCAGATCGAGTGGAGCAGATTACCGTTACCAAACAGGACCGGACGGCGAATGTTGCCAGCGTGGCGATAACAGGCGACATGTCTGAACAAGATCTCTATTACTATGCGCAAGAGGTGAAAAACCGACTCAAAGCCAACCCTTTAATCGCTCAAGTTGTGGTCTCTGGTTTTTCTGAGCAAGAGATAGAAGTACGCATTTCAGATTGGAAATTAAAACAGTATGGGTTAAGTATTTCTGATCTTTCTACCTTGGTTGAGCAACAAAATATCAACAGCCCCGCGGGAGTATTTACCAATCAATTAGAAGCACTGAGTGTCCGTTTTAACCACCAAAGTAATCATGTTGAGGACTTCAAAAACTTAATCATCAAAACCAGTGAAAAAGGCAGCCAAATTCGGCTTGGTGACATCGCTAAGATTGAACAAAAATTCGCACTGGATGAAGAAAAAATTCTGTTCAACGGCCAACAGGCCGCCCTATTACAGATATCAAAAACCTATTTTCAAGACACATTAAAAGTAAAAGAAGCGTTAGATAAGCTGATAAAGCGTGAACAAAATATGGCCGCCTCTGGTATTAAATTGACGATCACCCAAGATGTCAGCGTAAACATTAACGAACGTCTTCGTATATTGACCAGTAACGGGATACAAGGGCTAGCGCTTGCGTTCTTAATGTTGTGGGCATTTTTCAATATCCGCTTTAGTTTTTGGGTGGCAATGGGGTTACCTGTCTCGTTTCTTGGTTCTATCTTTGTTATGCATTTACTTGGCTATACTATCAATATGATGACCATGGTCGGTCTTATTGTTGCAATTGGATTGTTGATGGATGATTCATTAATCATCGCCGAAAACATAGCAGCAAAACGCCAAGCTGGTATGTCATCTTACGAGGCAGCAATCGTTGGCACTAGGCAAGTGTTTCCTGGGGTCATAGCCTCGTTTGCGACAACATTAATGGTCATCGGTCCGCTCATGTTTTTAAGCGGCAAGCTTGGGGAAGTACTACGCTATATACCGATCATTCTTCTGATCACTTTACTGGTCAGCCTTATTGAAGCATTTTTGATTTTACCTTCTCATTTAGCCCATAGTCACATAGAGACCAAATCCAATCCGATCAGAGATCGATTCCTCGCAACATTCGAACGGATAAGAGACACGATATTTGTCCCTATTTCAGTCAAAGCCATGGACACCCCCTACTTTAGCCTAGGATTAATGTTGATGGTTGTGCTCGTTTCAACAGCCACTTTCCCCGCTGGTTGGCTAAAGTTTAAAGCGATGCCATCACTAGAAAGCGATACCTTACAGGCCAGAATTTTATTACCGCAAGGGAGTCTTCTGAATCAAACCGAAACGGTAGTAAGCAAGGTTTCCACTGCACTAACTGACCTCAATCAAGAATATGCCGTCAAATTCCCAGATTCGCCTCCCTTAATTGAAAGCACGACAATCATGTACAATACCAATATCGATGCCAAGGAATCAGGCCCTCATTTAGCGACAGTCAGCGCCGATTTACTCGCGGCGCAGTTCCGACAAGAAAGCATAAAGTCGTTAATTCAAAACTGGAAGAAGAAGGTTGGACCAACAGCAGACGTGGTTTCACTCAAATTCACAGACAAGGAGCGCGGAATTGCTGGCAACGGTATTGATATTAGAGTGCAAGGTAGCTCTCTCGATGAACTGAACAAAGCGAGTCGCTCTCTTATCAAGTGGCTGAAAGGGTTCGATGGTGTATTTAACCTTTCGAATGACCTACGTGATGGCCGAACAGAGATCCACGTGAGTTTGAAAAATGAAGCGGGTGTCGTGGGTATCAATGCAGCACAAGTTGCACAGACATTAAGGAGTGCCGTAAAAGGTGGTACCGACCTTTCAGTATTCCAAAATGGCGAAACTCTAGATATTACCGTCAGGGTAGATGAATTTACCTATCAGGCGAGCTTGAGCGGTCTAAAAGATCTCGCGGTTACCGCTTCGAATGGAAAATTGGTGCCTCTCTCTAGTGTGGCCGAATTTCAGGAAAAACAGTCGTACTCGAGAATCAATCGTATCAATTCGCTAAATACCGTTACTGTGCAGGGTAACGTGAATACCAGAATTGCAAACTCCAGAGAAATTATGCAGAAGTTCTACGGAGAGTTCGTACCGAATTCAAAGAAAAAATTCCCTGATGTCACGTTTGTTTCTCAAGGACAAGACAAAGAGAGCGCTGACACTGGTTCGTCATTATTGACCTTTTTTTCCCTCGGTGTGATTGGTATCTTTCTAATTTTGGCTTTTCTATTCCAAAGCTTCAGTCAACCCTTCGCAGTGCTGCTTGCAATACCGATGGGGTGGATCGGTGTTATTTGGGGGCACCTAGGTATGGGGTTAGACCTTACCATTCCGAGCTTAGTCGGGTTCGCGACCCTTGCTGGTATCGTGGTTAATGACAATATTCTTTTGGTTAATTTTGTTAAAGAAAATATGGCGAAAGGCCAACATTTAAAAGAAGCGTGTAAAGAAGCCGTTCATGACCGATTTAGAGCGATTTTTATTACATCATTAACGACATTTGCTGGTCTGCTGCCTTTACTTACAGAAAGTAGCACTCAGGCTCAGTTTTTAATTCCACTCATTGCGAGCATTGCGTTTGGACTGATGACAGCAACATTACTCGCCTCCATTATCGTCCCCTGCGTACTATTAATATTGGACGACTTAAAGCTCACTTCGCTTGCTCCATTAGAAAGACAACCGGACACCAAGTACCCGGTCTCGACTAACTGTTACATCAATCTAAGCGGAAAATAGTTAAGAAATACGTTCAATAGTGATCGGGTGGTTAGGTTCAGTATCAATAGCGGCTCTAGGTCCTAAACCTGAGCCGTTACAGCACCCTGACAATAATAGAATGATAGTAACTAAGGCTGACCATCTCATAATACTCTCCTGCTCATTTAATTATCTCTCCATAGAGTATAAATAAGCTAGGAGAGCAGAATGTGACCAACCTTATAAGTCCGTGACCTCACCTCCCTGTTTATCACAAACTTACTTCGAGTTGTCAGAGCACCTCGACCTGAACCGTCAATATTTTTATAGCGTTAACAGATAATTGACAAGCTGATAGTACTCAGCAATTGTTTCGATACCATCTGACTTAACGATGTACTTGTTGTTCACAACCACACCAGGAACACCCGATAAACCCGTCGCTTTAAACTGCTTATCAAAGCGTTTCTGCATTGAGTCTACTGCAAAACCGTTAAACGCAGAGTCAAACTTCTTAGCAGAAACACCATTATCGATAAAGACTTGACGAAGTTCGGCTTCATTGCTCGGGGTCTTCTTGAAGTCATGGATCTGTTTGAACATTGGCATCACAACCTGATCTTCAACCTTCAACGCTACCATTGTCGCGTAAGCTTTTGCCATAGGAACCGCCATATTGTTACCCATAAACGACACGTGTACTTTCTGGAAAGATGCACCCTCAGGTAACTCATCCTTCAACCCTTCCATCACGGGTTCGAATCCGTAACAATGTGGACAATAGAATGAAAAGAACTCTGTTACCGTTGGGGAGGAGGCCTTCGCTGTATCTAAGACAGTATAGTGTTTGCCTTCAGAAAATTGGGCGGCATAAGCAGATAGGCTCATCAAGGTTGTTGCGACTAACAATATAAATTTTTTCATTTCAATCTCATTCTCTTAAAAATCCGATTCGAATTTTATACATTACTTTCTAATATCATCACCAGTCTGGCAGACTCTAGGTCTAACCGAATACATGGTCTTTGATTCACATTACAAAAAAAAGTTAAGAGATTGGAGGCTTATAGAGGGATTGAACGAGGATATTCGTTTTGTTAGAGAGCTCTCTTTCAATAAGCGCCAAAGTATAAGAAGGTGTGAGAAGCAAACTTTGGCTTAGTGCAGACGGCGGATACAATGCGTGGACAGCAGACATACAACAGTGCGACGTCGAGTTAGCGTTGGTCTCTAGCACCAACGCACTATGCTCTACAGCACCGGCATAAACTACCTGCGTATTTGCAGCATCGATAGGGCATATGTCGTAGTTACCAAATGACACAACCACAGACGCACTCGCATTAAAACTCATCATCAATAATGACATGAGCAAAAAGCAAGTAATCGTAATAGGTTGAGTACGAAGCAACATATAATCACTAGTAGTTGAGAGTTGTTGTCATCATACATAAAGGTATTCACGTTAACAACGGTGAAATGTGTTCACTCTTGCAGGTGTCAATTCAAAATTGAGTTGAAAGGTATAACCAATAAGCCGACAATCGAGGCGATACCATGCTAAGAAAGTTTGTGGTCAAGGATAAACGCTTTACCCAACAAAACAGAATGGAAGGGACCGAATTGAGTAACACTAATTCTACGGGCAACCTATGCCCGATTCTGGAGACATCTCGATATATCATTCGAGCATTTGAGAAAACGGATCTAACTGTATTTGCACAATACAGAGCAGACAAGAATGTCGCTCGCTACCAGAGCTGGAGCAATTACACCTACCAAGATGCCGTTAAGCTATTTGAAAGAATGGATTATTCCACCTTTGGAAGTTTGGGTCACTGGTACCAGTTAGCGATAGAACAAAAATCCTCGAAGACACTTGTTGGTGACCTTGCGGTTCATTTTATTGATCAAGAAAAAATGGAAGTTGGCTTCACTGTTTCAGCCGAGAACCAAAGAGAAGGCGTTGCATTTGAAGCTCTGTCTGCTTTACTCGATTATCTATTTTTTACACTCAATAAACAGAAAATCGTTGCCTTCGTTGATATGAAAAATGACGCATCTTACAAACTGTTAGAAAAAACGGGCTTTAAACGCACTGCCAACCTAAAAGCCGATGATTCCCCGCAGGCGGGTTGGGGAGACGAGTATTTCTACATAAAACTTCGTTCTATGCATAGCCACTCCATAAAGATCAATGACAACAAATAACCAGTAATAGATCACTCTACGTCCCATTAATGCAAACCCGGCTTTCGCATAGTGGAAGGGTATTCGTTAAAAAGTCTACTTCCCTCGATATAACCAAATGATAGCGAAGGTATATTTGTTATGCGCGTTATTACAACGTTATGTCTAGCGCTAACAAGACGCCCTTTATATTGGAATGTATTTTGTAGTTTCATTCCCTAACGTATTGAAAATAATTCTAAATAACTGATTAAGTGTTATCGCCACTAAAGATAATAATTATTTTTACCATATCCTACGATCATAAATTAGGAGATATATATGTCAACTGAGACCCTACCGAATTCAAAACAAACACTGTTACAAAAATTTTCAGGCGTCTGTACTGCGATAGTTCAGCGGTACCTGCCAGACCCATTTCTTTTCGCAGCCATACTCACTTTTATTGTATTCTTATTGGTTATGCCTATTACAAATCAAAGTCCACTACAAGTTGTGGATGCGTTCGCCGGAGGGTTCTGGAAGCTGCTTAAATTTGCAATGCAAATGGCTCTGGTCGTCGTAACGGGACAAGCCATGGCTTCTGCTCCTGTATTTAGGAGAGGATTGTCATATTTGGCTATGGCAGCAAAAACACCCGGCCATGCCATTCTTATGGTCACTATTGTATCTGCCATTGCTTGTTGGATTAACTGGGGATTTGGTTTAGTTGTTGGTGCTATTTTCGCAAGAGAATTAGCCACAAGAGTGAAAGGGGTTGATTATCGCCTTCTTATTGCTTCTGCCTATACAGGTTTCCTATTCTGGCACGCAGGTTTATCCGGTTCTGTTCCGCTCGCATTGGCAAGTGGTAGCAATCTAGAAACAGTGACTGCTGGTGCGCTTACATCACCCATCGGTACGAGTGAAACCATTTTTTCAAGCATGAATATCATTATATTGTTGGTGATGTTGGCTGTTATTCCATTTTTAAATCGCGCTATGCACCCAACCGCCGAAAATGTCTTTACTATTCCGTCTAACTTATTGTTTGACGAAGAGGAAACTGAAGAATTCGAGCCGAAAACGCCCGCAGAAAAACTTGAGCACAGCCCTTGGATCAATCGAATTTTAGCTCTGCTTGGTTTTACTTACATAGTGAGTTATTTTATTGATAACGGTTTTGCACTGAACCTAAATATTGTTAATTTTATCTTCTTGTTTACGGCTATTTTGCTTCATGGTACGCCAAAAAGATTATTAAAAGCCGTCGCCGAAGGCACTAAAAATACCACCGGTATTTTGCTACAGTTTCCTTTCTACGCAGGTATTATGGGCATGATGGTAGCAAAAGGACCGGATGGCGTTTCGCTTGCCGGCGCTATGTCTGACATGTTTGTTTCTATTTCAAATGAAACGACCTTTCCACTATTTACATTTTTAAGTGCAGGTATAGTTAACTTCTTTGTTCCTTCTGGAGGAGGTCAATGGGCTGTACAAGCGCCAATAATGATGCCTGCTGGTCTTGAATTAGGTGTCCCAGCTGCAAAAACAGCAATGGCCATCGCATGGGGAGACGCGTGGACAAATATGATTCAACCGTTCTGGGCGCTACCTGCATTGAGTATTGCAGGCTTAAGTGCGAAGGATATTATGGGGTACTGTATTGTATCCTTATTGGCATCGGGAGTTATCATAGGTTTAGGGTTAATGATTCTATAATTTAATTATTAACGGACTTTAAGAACCACAAATAATTATATTTGTGGTTCTTTTTTTTTGGGTTTATTCAGTGTTAATCTGTCCTTTCATCGCGTTAAATAAATACTTTTTTAGCCCACATTAAGTCCAGCGTAATATCCAAACTATAAATGAATGATATAAAAGACACATGGTTTTTAATTATTACTATAAATTGAATATTAGGAGGTGGTATAGAGTAATCATAATGTTTTCGTTTTACATCAGCGACAGTTACATCGATTAGCTATCTATATTTTTCGAACCTCATTAAGGTGCAATAACGCCTAATATCAACCTAACTACTATATTCAATCGTTCTGGTTATACGCTATAATTCATGCTCGATAAAAGAGCTCTCATTATCTGCGTTATCCGTACAGGTTCTATCTTTGCAGCTGCCCGCAAAGTTGATGTTTTAGTTTCCGCAGGAATCGGTGGTGGCAAAAATGAGAAGAAAATTGGGGACGTTCTGTATAGACGGGATAATCGTTTACTCAGCGCTTATCAAGCCACCAATGCCTTTACGACAACGTTGACAGGCAGCAAGATTAGGCGCTGATAAGCTTTAAGGCTGACACATCTGTTTTAGATTAGTAGAAATGATAAGTTCCGCCTCTGTTGCGGCTTGTACTTGCTCAACACTGTAACCAGACGCGATTTCGGTCAGTTGCATTCCTTGTGGCGTAATAGTAATCACCCCCATTTCGGTCACAATCATATTAACTTGACCTGACGCTGTGAGAGGAAGCGTACAGTTTTTGAGTAATTTTGCCTGTCCTTTTGCGGTGTGCTCCATAGCAATAATCACCTTTTTAGCACCAACAACAAGGTCCATAGCTCCTCCCATACCCGGAACCATTTTCCCCGGTATGATCCAGTTAGCAAGGTTGCCTTTCTCATCTACCTGCAGTGCACCTAACACGCTTACATCAACATGCCCACCACGGATAATGGCAAATGAATCTGCGCTATTAAAATAGCTTGCACCCGTATCAGCCGTGATAGGCTGACCACCCGCATTGACTAAATCAGCATCGGTATCGCTTTCACCCGCTAAACCTGCAATACCTAATAAGCCATTTTCAGATTGCAGTAATACCTCGACATCGGAATCTACTTCATTGGCGACTAACGAAGGCATACCGATGCCCAGATTAATTATATCGCCATCGCTAAGTTCCTGAGCAATACGCCATGCAATAAGACGGCGCATCTGATGTTTATCTGTCTGCACTTTATTAGAACAAGCATTACTTGATGGCATATTTTCACTACCGGTTTTCTGGGTCATCTTAGCGCCCTCCTTGATAGATATAATCAACAAATAAACCCGGAGTATGAACACACTCTGGTTCAATTTCACCTACTTCGACTACCTGTTCCGCCTCCACAATAACGAGATCGGCAGCTGTCGCCATTAAAGGGTTAAAATTCTGAGTTGTTTTCTTGTAGAACACATTTCCACGTTCATCCACCACAGAACCGCGAATAAAAGCGATATCGGCCCGAATCGGTTTCTCTAACAAAAATGGCTTCTCATCCACCATAATGATCTCTTTATTTTCCGCTACTAATGTCCCCAACCCTGTCGGTGTTAATACTCCACCCAATCCAGCGCCGCCCGCGCGAATACGTTCAGCTAGTGTTCCTTGAGGTACCAATTCAACCTCAAGTACACCTTCGTTCATCTGCTTACCTGTTTCAGGGTTGGTGCCGATGTGTGATGCGGTCAATTTTTGAATTCGATTGGCCGCTATCAAACGCCCGGAACCTTTGGTTGGTGTACCAGTATCGGTAGAAATTAACTTGATATTCTTAATCCCATTGTCTAGCAGAATATCGATTAACCCTTCTGGCGCGCCATTTGCCATAAAACCACCAATCATTATCGTCATGCCATCATGCAGTCGATTGGCAATTGCCTCAGCTGATATCTCTTTTTTCATTGTCTCTACCTTATGATACCAATCACATTCGTTATGTGACTAAAATGAAACCACGTAATTATTTACACCGACGAATAATGACTGCCGTCCCCATTCCGCCACCAATACAGAGAGAAGCCAAACCAAGGTCTTGTTGTTGTCGTTCCAATTCGTAGATAAGGCTCACCAGAATTCGACTACCTGACGCACCAAGTGGATGGCCAAGTGCGATGGCACCACCATTTCTATTGGTACGTTCTAGAAGCCACTCTTGCGTGACGTCGTGCTGCGAAGCGAGCTGCTTTAAAACACCAAGTGATTGCGCTGCAAATGCTTCGTTGAGCTCTAGACAGGAAATATCCTGTAGAGACAATGCACTTTTTTCCAATACTTTGGCTATCGCAGGTACTGGCCCCAACCCCATAATTTCTGGTGATACGCCGGCTTGCGCATAGCTAACCACTTCAGCAAGCGGTGTTAACTGATAACGCTCGACAGCGGATTTAGAGGCAAGTATGAGCACTGCAGCACCATCGTTAATACCCGAAGAGTTACCGGCAGTAACCGTTCCTTCTTTGATAAACGCGGGACGGAGTTTAGTAAGTGACTCTAAAGTGGTTTCCGTTTTCGGATACTCGTCAACATCCACGTTATATTGTTTACGGCGATGAGAGACCGACACGGATTCTATTTCGCTTCTGAACGCATGGCTGTTCAGCGCAGCGGCGGCTTTCATCTGGCTGTTTAGGGCAAATTCATCCTGCTCTTGACGGGATATATTGAGTTTTTCAGCAATGTTTTCAGCGGTATTACCCATCGGATATTGATGAAATGCATCGGTTAGTCCATCAACAAAAATACTGTCTTCTACCACCTGTTGTCCCATACGTACACCGGTACGTGCTAGGTGGGACTGTAGGAAAGGCGCTTGCGACATACTCTCCATCCCGCAAGCAATGACCACCTCCGCGTCACCAGAACGAATGTGGCTAGCCGCATCCATAACCGTTTTCATACCGCTACCACAGATCATATTTAAGGTATAAGCGGGGACCGTTTCCGGTATCCCAGCTTGGATAGCCGCTTGACGTCCGGGACCCATTCCTATTCCCGCGCTAAGTACATTCCCAACAATGACTTCATCGACAACCTTCGGGTCTAACTCACTTTGCGTCAATGCAGCTCGAATAGCGATGGCACCAAGATCCGGCGCACTTAGGGGTGAAAGAGCACCGTTAAAACTTCCAATCGGAGTGCGTTTCGCCGCAACAATAAAAACAGGTTCCATACCGAATTCCTTGTGGTTTAAAGAGTGTGATGTATGAACTTAGTGTACTAGTGAACCTAAGAAAGTGTTATGGCGATCTGTTCAAACGCGGTTTGCAAAAATGCAAAGTGGTATGTGTGACGTCGAGTCGAATAGCCAAAAATTTAATGAAAAAATAGCCAGTAATTTATACTAGGCTAAGTAAGTTCATCATCCATTACTTATCTAGATTGGTATAAATTACTGACTATTTCTCGTCGATCTGAATCATCACGAATAGAACCAATTACTCTACTGTATCGTCGAACCCGAAACCTTGCGCTTTTAGTGTTTTCGCGATTGTAGGGAAATAGACTTGGCTGTAAAACGAGCCTGTTGAGGCCGCGTAACTTGGCATCTCTGTCATACCGATCTTATCCCACCACTGGCGAAGATCTTTATCGTATTGTTTTGCACCGCTCGCCACACTATTGGCATCATACTTCTCATACATAGCGAAACTTTCTATTGCCACTCTCGGTTTAACCGCAGAAGGCATATCTGTATCTGGAACACCAATAGTTGTCCCTACCAATGGGTATGTATTTTTAGGCAATCCTAGCAACTCGACCATGGCTTGAGGATCTCGACGAATCCCACCAATGGCAGTGGTACCATATCCCATTGCTTCCGCTGCCGTCTGAATGGCATTTAGCATAATACCTGCATCAACAGCACCGGCCATTATCCCCTCAGCAGCCTTAGGGATAACGATTTCTTGTCCAAGCTCTTTCATTACTGATTCGGCTCTGAAGTAATCCACTACGATGGCAACAAATATATCGGCACCCGCAACTTGCGGCTGACCACCTGCAATATCAGCCACTTTCTGAATCGTCTCTTTATCGCGAATAACAACCAATGAAATTTGCTGACCATTCACGGATGTTGGCGCTTGATGTGCCGACCTCAAAATCAATTGCAAATCTTCTTGGGTAACCGCCTGACCAGAAAAATTGCGAACTGAACGACGATTGAGCATTTGTTCTATTGTAGGGTTCATTAATTCAACCTATTAAAGTTAGTTTTGACCGTTTATAGCGTTTTTCTATACTTAGTCATGTTATGCACTAGTAAACATATGATTATTATCTAATTAAACCAACAATTAAAGTAATAACTCTAATCCCCTAACTCTTCTATTACAAAATCAATAAAGCAACGTACCTTTGCTGACATATGTTTTCTACTTGGGTACACCATAAAGACACCGACAGAAGGCTTGGCCCAATCTTGAAAAAGTTCAACCAACTTGCCTGTCTCCAATTCATCTTTTAGCGCGAAACACGGAATCCGAAAAATCCCCTGACCTGCCACAGCAAGCCCAACTTCCAACGTTGAATTATTGGTCAATACATGGCTTTCTACATGGACGAGTATCTGTTCACCGTTAAGATCCTCGAATGGCCAGACATTCGGTTGTTTCAGATTGCTATAGCTGATGACTTTATGTCGATCCAATTCATAGGGATGTTGTGGCGTACCATGTTTGGCAAGGTAGCTAGGAGACGCAAGCACTAACGCCTCTGAACTTGTTATCTTGCGGCTGATCAGACTTGAATCTTCAAGGCGCATAGTGGCCCGGATGACAACATCGAAGCCATCGGATACGAGGTCAACTTTTCGGTCATTGAGTTCTAGATCTAACCGAATTTTCGGGTATTTTTCAATAAATTGATCCAGAATTGGGCCTAGATTAGAAAGACCATACGACATGGGACAACTGATCCGCAACAGCCCATGTGGTTCACCTTGTTTCCCTACGATAGCGTTTTCTGCCTGCTCCGCATCTTCAATTATTTGATTACTCAGCTGGAAATAAAGCTCGCCTTCTGGTGTTAAACTCAATGACCGAGTAGTTCGATGTAGCAAGCGAACACCTAACCGCGCCTCAAGTTTATTCACCTCTTTGCTGATATATGAAGTGGAATGCCCACTCGCGTCTGCGGCTAAGGTAAAACTGCCCAACTTAACCACCTGAACAAAAATCACCATGCCGTCTAACAGGTTGCTCTTTACCGCCATACGAGTGCCTTTTATATATCTGCTATAGCCATTGTTTTCTATTACGAACCGCTTTTTATATGCGGTCGTATTCTATAAGTAATAAACGCCAAAGCAACGATTTTGCCGTCCATTACGAGTCATTTGGAAATAATTAGTCCACATTTAGGGGATTAATAAACATATGAGTTTCAATTAAAGTGTATCCATACCCCAAGAAAAAGAAAAGGCATTGATTATGAAAGTACTCGCATTCGCAGCAAGTAGCAGCAAAAACTCTATAAACAAACATCTAGCTCATTACGCCGCACAACAGATAGAAGGTGCACAGGTAGAGCTTCTAGATATCAATGACTATGAGTTACCATTGTTTAATGAAGACCGAGAAAAAGAACTTGGCCAGCCAGAACTTGCAAAAGCATTCTATCAAAAGCTTGGCGAAGCAGATGCCATTGTTATCTCATTCGCTGAGCATAACGGTTCTTATACCGCGGCTTATAAAAACTTGTTTGATTGGACTTCTCGTATCAGCATGCAGGTGTTCCAAAATAAACCTATCATCATGCTAGCCACCTCTCCGGGTCCCGGCGGTGCAAGTAATGTTCTTGCTGCAGCACAAGGTTCTGCGCCTCATTTCGCAGCCGATGTAAAGGGGGCAATATCCATCCCAAGTTTCTACGACAACTTTGATTTAGAAACCGGACAGTTAACCAATAAAACTTTTGTTGATCAGCTATTAAGTGCAATTTCTCAGCTCTAATCAACGTTTAGCCAGTCATGAACAAGAAAGGCAAAACAAGAAGGATCATTCTGTTTTGCCTTTTTTTCGTGTTTTGTTTACAGGAAGACGGTGTCGATGTGCATTAACGTTGTGAAGTTCTTGTCTTGTAAGCACTCTATCTCTAGTTGAAAGAACAGACCAGATTGAAACTGACTCAATTCTAGACAAAGCCAAGATAGTAGGTCTGCCTCAACTTAGTCAATTCGAATTAGAGTAAGCATCTTGAAACTATCGCTGTTTGTTAATTGTGCCCCAACCACTCTGAACGCAACACTCCGTACTTGACTGAATCGTAATACTTACCCTCGTAATAACGAACTTTTCGCAACCTAGCTTCTTGTTGAAAGCCCAACTTCAGTGCTAATGACATCATGCGAGTGTTACCTGACCAAGTTGTTAAACCTACCCGTTCAATCGCTTTATTTTTAAATAAAAACGAAACCCATAGAGAAATAGCCAACGCAGCAATGCCTTTACCCCAAAACTCGGAATCATAAATCACGACACCTGATTCAAGCCAGCGAGTCGCTTCACATTCCCAATAACAGCTTACTGTTCCAACAGGAACATCGTCTACCGTAATCAGTTGTAAGTCCGTGCCGTTCAATAACAGTTGAAACGAAGATTTTTCAAACTGTTCTAATGACGGGTGCGAGTAAGGAAAATAAGGACCATTAAACTTTGTCCATTCGTTATTCGAAATGACCAAGGCATGAATTGCTTCTAGTTCGTTTGGTCTTGCTGGCCTAATACTTACTCGCTTTTCTTCCACGATGCTTCCTTATATTTTGTAGCAAACTGACACCTTCTTTCTAGCTAACCATTTATCCTGCCAGCAGTTTTGTACATCAATTAGTTAGATTTTCACGCTAACCTGGCTTATTCGGGTAATAAAAAGTCACCTTAATGTCTAATTCTGTTTTATTCTTGTACTGTCACAAAGCCAAACCTCGCTAATTAGTGCCCGATTTTTTATATCTTGCTCATCATGTCCTTGCTCAGTTACCGCTTCCCCTAATATATTCGCATTAATGACTCCATCAACAGCGATATCGTTGGCTAACTAGGTAAATTGCTCTCCCCTATACTCAAGGTAGCGATTCATATTTCGAACTGCAAAAAGACAGTGGATTTGCGTTCGTGAAACTATAAGCTATTGTTCTCAAAATTTTTACCAATTAAGAGGCCTACATTCTGTTTCTTGAGATGCAACAATCTTGTTTTTAATAACCCAAGGTTACCAAATTCATAAAAAGGTACATGAAGGACAGCGACAAACCCGGCATCTAGCATCATTTCATGCCAAGTACTTCGATTGTTGAAGCACACGCCAACACCTGCCGTGTTTGCTCCCATCAGGCTTGTAATCGGTGCAAGTAATTTTGACGACGTCGATTGGTAAATTAAGGCACTCGGTAAGTTTCGAACCCAAATACCTTCATAAAAGTTTTCAAAAACAACAACAATACCATTAGGCGATAAGTGCTTAAATGATTTTTCCAATGCTTGCTGCTGTAGTTGAATCGAGGCGTTATACGAATCTCCTACGAAGTGATGGAGAACCCAGTTGAACTGAATAATGTCATACTTTTCATTAATATCCATATCTTGAAATACTGAACATATTAATTTCTTTCTAGGGTTTTCAATGTTTTTTATAAGTAGAGAGTTTTCTGGTTCAAGCAAAGTGACTTGTGCTTTGGGGTACTGAGTTAAGATTTTATCCGCGTATAACCCGTTACCACCGCCAACATCTAGCAAGTGAAACGATTTGTCAGTTGGATAAAGCATATCAATTTGTTGGCTTAAACGAGCAAACATATTTTGGTCGATATACTCGGTATCAAAAGAACTTGTCTGGTCAGACTGAAGTTTTCGCACACTAATGTCCATACTATTACCTCATCAATGGTATTTGAAATAGTATTGCAAAGCTCATACCACAAGTAATATTGTTTAATTTCAACTTGTTATAAAATTAAATTTCAAAATAATATCAGATATTTCAATCTGACACTCATAATGACAAAACCGACAATACAATCATTCGAACTTAAACAAACACCAAATACTTAAAGGCATAAAAAAAGCTGGCAAATAGATCGCCAGCTTCTCCTTATTCGCCTCCAATATTAAAGAAAATCTCGCGTGACTTTATCGTGGAATATTGAAATATGGTTCAGCACATTCTTTAAGTTTTTCTGCTCTAGTTCAGTTATATCGCTAAGCGCCAGAGCATCATTCACTTTACGCAAATCTGTGTATTCGATGATCTGATTGATAAATCGCAGTTGCCAAATATGGTCAAAGATATAGACCATTTCACGAAACGTAATCGCGTCGATCTCTCCTTGCGCTAACAACCCTTTCAATCGAGCCATGGTATTGCTTTCTCTGATATCATGTTTAAGGGCATAGATTCGACAAAAAATCTCCATTGGCCTCAGACCTGCTTTTAAGTTCAGTGATGCCCTACCGTCATAATCTTCTGTTTTTATCTCATCTGAGTTATTTAGAGGTATCTCGTATGACAAGCAATTTTGCGCATAAGTAGGCAAAAAATCAGGATGTATATGGAGTAGTTTTTGAATGTGCGACTGAATACCATTAACTAAGTCGGCATGACCATAAGTAGAACGAATATCGAAAAACACGTTGAGCTCTAAAATCGACTCAGGTGAAGCTTGTTCAATCCAAAGACTAAAGTTTTCTTCCCACTCTTTTTGACTCAGGCACCATTGATGATTAGACGCCATAATTAGCCCATCACAATAACTATAACCCGCCTGATTAAGCATGGCACATACCTTTTCTGCTAAATGCAAAAAGTAGCGCCGAATTGACTTGAGGTCTGCATCCGCTGGCGTTTCAAACACGATGGCATTATCTTGGTCGGAGAAGAGTGTCATATCATGACGCGCATTACTGCCAAACGAAATAAAAGAAAACGGCACAGGCGGCTCTCCAATATCATTGATAGTAAGCTCGATAAAACGACAAATTGCGGCGTCGTAGGTACTGCCAATGAGACGGCGTAAATAATCAGGTCGAGTGCCAGTTTCTATCATATCTCGTATAAGATCTGGAAGTCGATTAAGTGACTCTACGACTTGCCCATGACTACTGCCATTCTCTATCTCAACCACGATATTACTGCTAATCTTTTGGTAGTTAGTTATGTTATTCATTGGCCCAAATCGACCACCATAAATCTTACGCACTATGGGGCGGAATGTAATGACATGACCAAGCTTCTCTGACAAAAATATTCTCGATGTACTCAATATTATGTCGACCTGCTTGCCCCCTTTTGATTGAAGCTGAGCCTCAAATTCTCCCGGTTCACTGTCATGATTAAAAAGCGATAATAGATGGCGTAAAACTTCCGTATTTTGAGGGCTGTCTGAAAAAAGATCTTTCCAAATCGATTGGGATTTCAACTCAGTGTCTGTATAACCAAGCAACTGGTGGAGCCGACTATTAGAAAAGATAACTTTGCCGTCGGCAGTCAGTATGTAACCTTCATTTGAAGACTCAACCAAAGCTCTATATCTATTTTTCGCTTCATGTAGAGCTTTTTCAGCCCGTTTTTTCCGATTTTCAATCACTTTAGATTGAGTAATCACGTAGCCCATGATGACAATCAACCCAATGGTTATCACAAAAAACACACGGTATAACGTACTTTCAAGAAAATCGATCCCTTGTTGAACATCTTCAAAGTAGACACCCGTCCCTATGATCCAGCCCCATTCTTCGACCCCTTCAACATAAGTCATTTTAGGGGCAGTAATACTCGGGTCATCTTTCCACTGCCACTGATACTCGATAAACCCATGTTGCTGAGCAGCGACCATTTTGGCTATCTCAACAAACACGGGAAAACCGGTGGTATTTTCACTGTCGGTGTAGTGCGTTAAATCTTGCCCTTTTAACTCTTTTCGATAAGGGTGCATCACCATTTTTGGCTGCATATCGGTAATAAAGAAGTAGTCTTTATTTTCGCTACCATAGCGCATTGCTTTAATATCCGTCGCCGCTTGAGACTGAGCATCTTCTTTTTCCAAGAGACCTCGCTGCTCTAATGCGACATAACTGTCAACGATACTGACTGCCGTTGATGTCAACTCCTTAAGCATCTGGCGTTTTTGTGACAGCATTGAGTCTTCCACAAGCGGAACAATGACGTAAATGATGCTGGTAACAAACAGTACAATAGCTGCGACGGTTGGCAATACAATTCGAAGACTGAAACTCGCGAGGGTGTTTTGACTCTCCTGCTGCGAAGAGGGCAATCCATTAAAATAGTCGGCTAACTCGTTCGCATCTAAAACTTCACTGAGTTCTTCGCCGTGAGTGGCTTCATGAAACCTTGCAGTGAAAGTACCGTTTTCAAAATCCGCGCGAGAAGGTAAGTAACCGTCGTAATCATCTCGCAAATGGGTTTCAAACACATCTTTGATCTGCTGATTAGTGTATTTATCACCAAATTCTTTAATCGCTTCAAAAAGGGCTTCTTTACAGTGACGAAAACGACGATGATCATAGGGATCATAGTCCATTTTTCTGGCCATTCTTAACGAATGGTCAGTTCCATCATGGTCAAAAAAACCATCAATCCATTTGTGAATGTCTTCGCCACGAACACCAAAAAGATTTTCTGTACGATTAGCGTGCTCGGTAATTTTCATTACGTATATTTATCTCAACAGGACTATTGATAAATGAATCATATATTGTGCGCTAAGTAGCAAGTCTACTCAAACAACCACATTACACCCCAACTATTTTTGATAAATTAATCTAAATCAATAATTTTGCTGAATGGATTTTATAAACTTAGCTTGATTTAATCGTTTTCATTCAATCTGAGAGGTTTTCTCTCAGTAATTTATCATCGAGAAATACCAACCGTCATTTTCCCTCTTTATTACTAACCATTTAAAGAAGCATGGTAGCGTCTGGGATGTCGTCTAGTACTGGTTGAAGACCAGTATACCACGCGCAAGTGGAACGTGACTGGCTATGGTAAAACTCGAAATCCTTATAGGAATAACTATATGTCTGACAAAGATAAGAAGTTTTATAGAGATATGCGCAAAAAAGCGCAAGATTTTGAAAGTCGAGAAGAGTTTCTAAACCATGATCTTAAAATCATGAACTTTAAGCGTTGGGGTATCCACTTGCCTTCACGTGATTACAGTATTGAAATAGAAGACTTTGTACCAGCACTTGCTGCAACAATTGGTAAAGTTGTGATGGTAACCGCGATGGTTGCAGTATTTGCAGCGCAGTTTGGTCTTTCGCCTGAGTTTGTTGCAGAAAACGTTCGTTACGAATTGCTTATTGCCGGTGCTCTTTTTGTTATTTTATTCTCCGCTATTTTGAACCCGAACGCTAACTTGGCTGGTACGCATGGTCCAATGATTCCGCTCATACCACTCATAGCCTCTGCGGGTGGACACCCGTTAGCATTGGGGATAATGGTTTGTTTATTTGGTTTGACGCTCGCCTATACCAAAGGTGGCTCAAAGCTCATGACACTGACCGGTGTTGGAGTACGAGGGGGACTACTTATCTATTTAGGTGCGGTAGGACTCATTGGCCAAATTAATAAGACTGAAGCTTGGGCAGCAAGTACCGACCAAGGCTATATCTCATTTGCGGTCATTGGTATTACTGTTTTGGTTTACGCTTATCTAGCAAAAGTAAACAAGCGCTGGTTAGCCATTCCACTGTGTTCTTTAATCGCAGGTGTTGTTGCCTACGCACTGGGCGCTGAGTTTTCCTTTACAACGGCACCTGGATTGCCTCATTTCAGCCCGTTCTACTGGTGGGGTGAAACAACAGGTTGGCAATTAGGTTGGCCAAACCTAGAGCATTTCATTGCAGTAACACCTTTTGCGCTTTTAGCGGTTGCAATGTGGTCACCTGATTATCTTGGTCACCGTGTTTTCCAAGAGCTGAACTACCCGAAAGAAGCAAAAGGCGTATTAATGGATGTTGATGACACCATGACTGTTGCTTCAATCCGTCAAGGTGTTGGTACGCTATTAGGTGGTGGTAACTTAGCATCATCTTGGGGTACTTATATGATCCCAGCAGCGATTGCGAAACGTCCTATTCCAGGTGGCGCATTACTGACAGGTATCATGTGTATTCTTGCTGCTGTGATTGGTTATCCAATGGATCTAGCGATGTGGGAACCTGTATTGCGTGTTGCACTTATTGTGGGTGTGTTCCTTCCATTGCTTGAAGCTGGTATGCAAATGATTCACAAGCACAAAGATTCATTAAGTGCTGGTATTTGTATCTTCGCTTGTGCCTTTGTAAACCCGGTATTTGGTTGGGCGGCGACAATGCTGCTTGATAATATGGGACTGATTGGTGATCACGAACGTGCTAAAACACTTTCGGCTAAAGACAAATACTTAATCCCAGGCATTGCATTTATTATCTGTGTTGGTTCACTTGCGGTTGTAGGTCAATTACCCGGTATTCCTGCGTTGATTGGTAACTAAAACTGAGCCATAACTCATAGTAATCAGTCGCCAACTAATAAATAATAAGGGCACGAAAAATAATTCGCGCCCTTATTATTGCTCGTTTTTAAGCCAGTTCTGTCATTTCATTTACAACTAAAGGCTCTATCTTTCCTTCAGTATTTTTTACAAAAGCTTGAAAATGTTCTGTCTCTGTGTGTTTTTTTAGCATCTCAGGACTTTGCCACATTTCAAACATCACAAACAATCCATCGTTATTATTGTCAGCTTGTAGACGATACTCAATACAACCTTCATCTTGACGCGATGGCGCGACGAGCTTTAACACTTCTTGCTTAACAAATTCACTTTGACCCGGTTTCGCTTCAATTTTTGCTAAGATAGTTAGATTAGTCACGTTGTTTTCCTTTCTTTATTTTCAATAAAATTCATTTTACACCGAGCGATTGAAACAGAACGGCAATCATAATTCTACTCATTTTCTGATAGGGTGAACTAGAATATCAACCGAATTGGTATTAATCAGTTGCCGTGAGGTTAAGATTATATGGTTCCAGAAGTCATGGTGATGGCTGCAAATAAAAAGGTCAACGTTGTATTTTTGGATAACTTCTGGGAGCTTAATACTTATATTTTCTGTACCAGCCAACGCGTATTTGATAGAAAATTCAGAACGAATGATAAAACGTTCAAGTATCGATTCGTCTTTTCCGCAACGTTCGCACGACTCTCCTTGGCATTGAAGTCAAAACACTCCGGATAGATTTCACCATGAGTGCTGGCATTAAATTTTGAAACCATTCCAGGACTGTTTAGATTGAGAAGTCAAAAAAGACAATAAAGATTAAACCCCAAAAGCCGGATTAAAATCACTCTACCATAAACAAGCTTTTAGAAGACAGTTTAGGCTAGAGTGTTATTTATTAAAGTAAAATTTCTATTTTTTGCGGAGAATCAACCCATGAGAAACAATTGACACAGATCATGGATGATAATGATTATCAGTTGTATCTTATTATTTCAATTTTAATTAGTCACGCTCATATAGACAAACGGAATAGAAATATTATGGAAAAGGAAACGTACTGGTCCAAGTTCGCTGATAACTTCGACCAAAAAAGCTTAAACATCGTCGGCAAAGCCTCTACAGAAATAATCCAAAATGCTGTAGCCAACCAAAAGGACTTAGGTAATACACTCGAACTAGGATGCGGTTGCGGTGCATTCTCAGATATACTCCGATTTGGAGCCAAACACCTCACGGCCACCGACTTCTCTGATGAAATGGTTACTGCTACAAAGAAACGCTTGGAAGGCTTAGACTGCATCACCATCGAAAAAGCAAACTGCTTCGAACTCCAGTACCCAAAGAATTCCTTTGATACCATATTCGCAGCAAACCTACTCCACATTATACCTAACCCAGAACTTGCACTGCGAGAATGGAAAAAGGCACTGAAACCTGACGGCAAGATTATCATCGTTAGCCTTACCTCCGAAGGTATGGCAGAAGAAGATCTTCAGGGAATGGTCACTCGCTATCTAGAGAACTTCGGCCAACCATCCCCAACCGTACAAAAACTCACCGTGGATAAGGTAAAAGCCATGCTGAGTAGCGCCGAGTACAAAATTGAGCAGACCACTTTAATCGGCGGGACAACGAAAGCCGTTTTTGCCATCGCCAGACACCAATAAGACAGATTTTAAACTCAATCAGGAAGTCCTTTCAGTTCTGTAGTATTACATCGCAATGTCCACACGGACATAACTGATCAGGTATACCACACGCGCTTCATCTACCGCAGGAAAAGGCATATTTTCTACAGGGGCGGCTTTGTTTCGTTCATAGGCCGAAACCGTTGAAAAACTGGTCATCAGAAAGAACAATGGCAATAGTTCATTGGCAAACTTAGTTAAATATGGGGTAAACAAAAACATGGGTTACTTTCTTTGAACTTGCTTGTTATTTGTCCAGTATACATTGATTTATTTTTATGAATCGACCAGTGACCGACAGATACTACACAGATTAGAAAAAGTATCTTGAAACCTTAAACGCTTGTGATAAGTGTGTCCGAATTATGCACCAAAAGCCAGTTCCAAGACTTCGCTTTGATTGCAATAGTTAGTGATCGATACATCATGTTTAGCTCGGTTACCAACCAGAATTAACTTAACACCCAAGTTGTGACAAGCTCGAAGGTCACTTTAGGACGAATGTAATCGGCGTTACTGCCTAAGTCGAGTTAACACTTTTTGATAGCTGCGATTTGATCTCTTATGAATTATTGAACAAGCATGGAAATCGAAGGTTGGAAATAAAGCGAGAGTAGAAAGAGATCTCACTGGGCAAAACAAAAAATCGCCGATTGATTTGCATCATCGGCGTTTAGTGTGCGTTGACTCGCTTACTTCTTAGTGGCTGTAGCTCTATTTCTCACGATATTACGTAATCGAGCGCATCTCTCAGCAGAACCCTGGCTGGCATCAGAAGGGTTGTTCGTACGAGTTTTACGGTCTTTGAACGCTGGTTTGCTATGCATTTTCTGCAATAGTGCATCACGGTTTTTTGGCTCGTAGCCTGCTTGCTCTACACGTCTAATCGTATGACCAATTAACGACTCTACTTGTTGCAACGTCAGTTCTTCTTCACGGCTGACAAAAGACACAGCGTGTCCTTTTTGGCCAGCTCGACCTGTTCGGCCAATACGGTGAACATAATCTTCTGCCAAAAATGGCATATCGAAATTCACTACGTGCGGAAGGTCTTTAATATCTAAGCCGCGAGCAGCCACATCGGTTGCAATCATCACACGCGCCTTGCCTTCTTTAAACTCGTCAAGCGCTCTACGACGGGCACTTTGTGCTTTATCACCGTGACATAGTACCGCTTTAATGCCGTCTAGTTTGAGTTCTTTCAATAACATGTTGGCCGTTTCTTTGTAGTTCACAAAGACCAATACCTGTTTCCAATTCTTACGACCAATAAGTTCAGATAACATTTCATACTTTCTTTCTTGGTCTACTGGGTAGACAACATGCGCGATAGTGTCTGCCGTCACGTTTTCTTGAGCTACGGATACTCTTTTCGGTTGATTCAACATTTCCGTCGCTAGTTTGTTCATTTGCGGAGAGAACGTCGCCGAGAACAGCATAGTCTGTGGCTTCGTTGAAACACCAGACATAATGGTTTCAATTGATGAAATAAAGCCCATGTCTAACATACGGTCGGCTTCATCGAAAACCAAGAACTCAAGGTTCTGTAGGGAAACACTTTTCTCATCCAGATGCTCAATTAAGCGACCTGGTGTTGCCACTAAAATGTCAACACCGTTCTTTAGCTTTTGAACCTGAGATGACATTTTCACGCCACCATAAATGGCAGCAACACTCAATGATGTGTACTTGATATAATCTTCAATGCTTTGCGCAATCTGTGCGGCCAATTCACGAGTTGGTGCAAGAACCAGTGCTCGTGTTTGAAAATGGTTATTAACTTTGGTCTTGTCTAATAGCTGCTGAATAATTGGCAGAGCGAAAGCGGCAGTTTTGCCTGTCCCTGTTTGAGCATTCGCTAAGATATCGTACCCTTTACGAGCGAGTGGGATCGCTTTCTGCTGAACAGGAGTAAGTTTTTCGTAGCCGCACTCGGACAGTGCTTTCACAATTTCTGGAGAAAAATTCTGAGATGAAAATGACATTGTTGTGTTCCTAAAATTAAGCGGCTACGACCACGTAAAGCATAACCAAAAATACGGTCGCAGATTGTAGAACAAACTGTATCGGAACGGCAGACTTTTTACCAATTAGTCGCAATAAGCTCGAAAATATGACAATTTAACGGCAACAAGTCCTTTAGAGACCATGTTTTTCAAGGTAAAAGTGCTGTTTAACCACTCCCAACGACTGACAGTGTAGTGGGTTAGCAAATTTGGTCAGATAGTTAGAATTCTAGGCATGAAAAAAAGTAAGTCAAATGATGCTTTAGTGAAGAGTGTGTTCAATCGGTCGAAACACACAATTGGGCAACAGCTTGTCAGAAAAGTGGCTAATGGACCCCTTAAAAAATAGGGTTCCTTTCTACTAACCATCAGTTCCTTTAGAAAGTAACAATGCGTCTTCTAATTCAACACCAAGGTAGCGGATCGTGTTATCTACCTTTGTATGTCCAAGTAGAAGCTGAACAGCTCGAATATTTTCGTTTTTGCATAAACTAATGTCGCTTGGGTTCGTCTCATCGAATGGGGGCCATACAAGTTAGGACCAAGCCCAAGATTTGACGCCCATTTTCTAACAAAGTATCGATAGTACGAATAGCTGATTGGTTGTCCCTTTCTTCTTTGCCTTAGAAAAAGAAAGTCGCTGGCATTTAGTGAAGCAATAAAAATCCATTTCATTAAACTTTGGTGCGTTCTTGTCGTTATTTCAAATTGAACTTCAATGTCTGTTTTTCTCTGGATATGCTTAACACGATTAAATATCCTATCTTGCGAAGATATATCGCAAACCCTGAGCGGGAGCAAATCACTCGCTCTAAGTTTGCTATCAATAGCTAAGTTAAGTAGCGCAAGCTACATCAAACTATTTTCAATCTCTAGTCTGGTTCTGATCCGCCAAACTTCCTCAAGCCGAAAAGGCTTTTTCACCTCACTTCGTTTCATTTTGTTGAAAACCACCATGATGGCCTCCTTCTTTATTTAGTCATCACGATTGTAGTAGGAAGGAAATGGACATAAATAGTTAACTACTGCCAATTAAACTAATCACTTCGAGTTGTGGTAATAGAGTTATAAAGTTAAGCCGAGTATCCAGTATTATTAGTGCAGATCAAAATTAATTCATATCTCAAATGCGGATATACTAGGTGGTTTTTGGATTAATTTTGCTAAGATATTAAGGCCTCGAGCAACTCTTATTTTGTCTACTTCATGGCTTAAGCATATTCTTATAGCTTCAGGGGCATCGGCGACGTTTGGTGCAAAACATCGTCCGTTATTTACGAGCACGCCATATTTCGCACATTCCATACAGAAGTGGTCCGCTCTGAACTGATCCGGAAGAGGGATCCAGATATGAAAGCCTTGCGGATCCGCCATAAAGTCCAAACCAGTCAAGATAGAACGCGCCAGTGTTTGACGCTCCTCTGCGGCTGCGCTTTGCTTTATGCTTAGTGTTTTCGCAGTGCCATCGTTGATTAATCTTGCAGCAATTTCCATTGTCAACGGTGGCGTCATCCAGATGCTTAGATTTACCGTATGACTCAAAGCAAGAGAAAAACGAGAAGGAAAGTACAAAAAGCCCACTCGTAATCCGGGAGCGACAGTCTTCGACAGACTGGTGATATAAACGGTATGTTCGGGCGCTAGCAATGCGATAGGAACTGCTCGATTCCTCTTGAGAGGAGCGAACACATCATCTTCGATGAGAATCACATTATACTTCTCAGCGATCTCCGCAATTTCTTTACGACGATGAAGTGATAACGTTACAGTTGTTGGAGCTTGTAATGTTGGTGTGAGGTAAAATGCTTTGGGTTTTGCTTGAATACAAAGCTGCTCAAATGATTCAGGTATAACACCGCCATCATCCATAGCAACGGTTGCAGTATACAAACCAAGACGTTCTGCTATTGCGATTACTGGTATATAGGTCAATGCCTCGGTTAATAACAAATCACCAGGCTGAAGAAGTGCCATGAGTGCACACAATATGCCATGTTGCCCCCCCATAGTCGGAATTATTTGATCCGTATTAGCATCAATCCCGCAGCCAGTTAACCAAATTTTGCCAGCCTCTTTGTGAGTCGAAAGGTCATCTTTCGTCTGATAATCGAGTAAGGCAGATACATTTCCACTATAAGAAATGTCTTTAAGAATACGCTTGATATCAGTGTCAGCAAAACCAGGCATTGGTAGATTACGCGACAGATCAATGGGTCCCTTAACTTCACGATTTAAATCAGCAAGAGCACCCACAGGTAGATTTTCATTGATGGAACGAACAAACGTACCTCGCCCAACTTCACCCTGGATAAGCGCTCGTTTGACGGCTTCTTTATAGGCTCGGCTTGTCGTGTTAGGTGAGATACCAAGTTTGTAAGCCAGTATACGGTGTGGCGGCAGTTGTGTGCCTTTCGTCAGCATTTCTGAAGCGATATCTTCAGCCATTGCTTCTACGATCCGCTTGTATATGGGCCCGCTTCGGCCGTTGAGATTTGGTATCCAGATTGCCATCAGTGCAATATATCAATTGCACTGATTTTTATCAAGCGCAATAATGAATAAATCAGTACAATTTTTACTCAGTGGTATTCTATGTTTTACGCGACCTCCTCTATAAGTAAGGGTGTAACTTTATCTCTAATCTGCTTGGTTCTCTTAGGGATGATGCCGATAATTTCTAACCTTCGACCATTAGGTGTTGGAGCGCTTTCATTCGCATTTGCGTTGTCTGTCTGGCAAGTGGTTTTTGCGTTACCTTTATTTATCTATGAGCTTAGAAATAAAACGAAAGGCATTTTCGGTTCAAAACGTTCACCCCAAGAACGCAATCGTATAATTTTGACCACGTTATTTACTGGTAGTTTATTTGGTTTATCGACTTATCTTTATGTACTCGGAATAGAAAAAGCTGGCGCAGTGAATACTTCTATTGCCATCCAAGCCTATCCACTTTTCGTCATTTTATGGGAAAGCCTTTTCTTAAAACGGAAAAAGTCGCCTGTTGAACTAGCGTTGACCGCCGGGCTTGTTATTATACTTTACTACTTAGGAACCGATGGAACATTGCTTTTGTCTGGAGTATCAACATGGTTCCTCGTTTCCCTCTGTATACCATTGCTCTGGAGTATCGCACACGTCATAATTAAAGAAGAACTCGGTCGTACTCCAATAACCCCAATACAAGTTACGTTTTTCCGAGTTGCAATTTCAGCCCTTTTTCTCTCTATCGCCCTCACAGTTATTGCTCCCAACGAGATAATAGCCAGTTTTGATATAGTCTTTCAGGCAACGTCTGTGATCATGGGATTAGTATACTTTCTCGAACTGATCCTTTGGTTTTATGCTGTACGATATATTGATGTCTCATTTGCAAGTTCCATCATTACGCCTTGGCCAGCAGTAACGATGGTGCTGGCTTACCTCTTTCTAGGCGACCAGATCGAGCTTTTCCAAATAACTGGGGGATTGATTCTCGTGCTATGTATTTATGGATTAACACTAGCAAAATTCAAAAAAGAGAGCGATATATGAGAGGATCAAAAGGTTCAAATAGGAGAGTTCAGAAGTGTTACGAGCAACAACTCAAAACGTAATTGTGACTTCTAAAGATACTCGAATTAGTGCACAAATATTAATGTCTCCTGTGGGGGGCTCCATTTTTGTCAAAAAACTCGTTAGGAATGTGAATATTCCTACTTTATTATTAGTTTCTGAGAAAGACGAGGAGTTAACTGAGAAGTATAACTCCCAAATAATAAAAAATGGTCTTCAAAATACAAGGTTGTTAACTTACAAAATAATTCCTAATGCAGGGCATTACTCGTTTTTTAACCGCTTACCCCGATTTTTTGAAAATAGAGTTAGATGTAATTGCGCAAGATCCTGATGGCTTTGATCGTGTTGATTCCAAAAAACATTGGAAACCATTTTGCCACTTACCTTAATAAAGTAATGTAACCACAAACATAATATGGACGTTAGCTTTCCATTCCGTGAATGAACAGGGATTAAAATATGAGGCAACTGCAACTACTTTCGGGTTTCTCCGCGATTGGAGAAGGAATCATATATATTTTGGCGTTTTTATATTTTGGAGCGCTATGGGAGTTTCCTCATGGCGGTGACTCAACTCAAATCATGTCATTTATGCGAGAGCATCAGTTTAGTTTTTCGGCAATCAATTTTCTTATGTACATTATTTTTGGATGTTTATTGGCGATACTGGTCGTCGGAATCTATCAAAAATTGGTAGATAAGTGTCCGGCCCTTATTCAAGTAGCAACGCTATTTGGAGCTGTGTGGGTTGGCTTGGTTATCGCGAGCGGAATGATTTCAAACATTGGTTTAGCCTCAGTACTAAATATTGCCTCCGATAACCCCGATAAAGCCTTGGAAGTATGGGGCGTGATTAATATTATTGTAGAAAGTTTAGGTGGTGGTAACGAATTGATTGGTGGTCTATGGGTCCTTTTATTGAGTGTAGCGGCCTTGAAGGCAAAAGAATTTTCTTTGCCATTAAACTGTTTGGGTATCATTGTTGGTTCGATCGGAATTTTAACTGTCTATCCGGCAGAAATTTTAACTGAAATGTTTGGAGTATCTCAAATAATTTGGTTTTTCTGGCTTGGCCTAATTCTAATCCGTAACCCTCAAGACCTCGCAAGCGGCGTTGGTTAGCTCTGCGTTATATTCAAATGAGGTAACGGCGAGTTTAAACGATTTTTAAATGGACTTGTTTTTGGAAGTGGTTTTGCCATCTCTTTCGTTTTCATAATTTATTTAGGTTTGTAAGTTATCATTCCAGCTGTCATCAATAGTTCAAACACGGTTCCTGAATTTCAGGATGCACAATCAGCTGAAGTTATTGAACGAGAAACCTCAACTTCACCCAAGATTACAGAAACTGAGTTCTGGCAAGTTAAAACAACAAAACAAAATGTTGAAATTGAAAAGCTCGAATACCCGAAAGTGTTACCCATAGATGGAGTTGATATAACGATGCGCAAACAGGCCGGATATGCATTGAGTACCATGACTATACATTCAGAAGTAGTAGCATCGCTAAAAATGGGTAAAGGTTCTTGGCATGATCAAGATATGAAGTGGGGCCATCAGCACCAGCAGCTGTTTTTTATAAGCAAGTTGCAGTAACAAACCAGTATTTCTCTACGATATCCACACTTAAACCGATAAAAAAGCCCAGACTATCAGCGAGTCTGGGCTTTAACATTATTAATAATGCCGGTTAATTAAGCTTGAATAGAAGACCGCTTAACGCAGGAATAACAAGCGTCGTTTTGTTATCATCAACCGATATTTTTTCATCGGTCATTAGATTGACAAGCTCGGTCGCATCCTTAACTAGGCTCATATCAAGGTCAAACTCGGCTGCATTAGTCGAAACATTCAAGATATATACGATTTGCTGATCGTTGTAGACCTTCAAATCAGCGTAAATATTTTCTGACGTAAGCAAGTTAATGCGGTTGCCTTTATATAGTGCCGGGTTGTCCGCCCTTATCTGCATAGCCTTGGCTAACCAGCTCTTAATACCTTTCTGCTTATCATCAAGAGTGACGCTATCAACGACACCCTCAATCTTGCCGCTGGTGCGAGAAACATGATCGTCACACTGCCCCACATCGACGCAGCTCTCAGTCACTTTTGCAGAAAAGCCTGCTAGTTCGTCACCAATTTCATCGCCATAGTAGAACGTAATTGGGCCAGAATATGCAGTCAAAAAGCTAAAGGCAGCTTTATGGCGTAGTGCGGCGTCTGACAGATTCCCACGCTGAATTAAGTCACCAAATCGAACAAGATCATGGTTACCCAACATTAGATTCGGTAACGCATGGAACGGATATTTTTCCATCGCATTCCAATCTGCGTTTAGCTTAGTCGCATTGCCCGAAGCTCCGGATTCATCCACCGCTAGAGCTTGAACCACACCGTAACGTAATGGGAAATTGAATGCAGACAATAAGCCCGGTGACCCATTCGCACCATAGGTGGTACTCGCAATTTCATCCGCACCTTTCCAGGTTTCACCGACCATATAACCCAGTGTTCCCCATGCTTCACCAGCCATTTTATTTGCTTTAGCCGCCGTTTCTATTGCGGTACGTATGTTAGCCCATGTGGCAACCGGTACTTGGTAAGCTTGATCTAAACGCCACCCATCAATTTTGTACTCTTTAATCCAGTATGTCGCCACCTCGGTAAAGAAGGCTTCACTACCTGTATCTGGATAGACAACAAGTTGGCCGGGGTAGCCGCTTTCACCTTCTTTGAGTGTAGGCGTCAAACCTGTCGGAGAAGGCGCAATACTTGTCAAGTTTGTATGCCCAAACACACCATCAAGAAACACATACATGCCTTTAGTATGAGCCGTATCAATCAGCTCTTTGAGCTTCTCATTTGTTCCAAAGTTTGGATCCACATTAAAGAAATCACAGGCGAAGTAACCCGTTGCGTCTAACTTCACATCACCACTTGCTCCCTTACAAGAGTTAAACACTGGCGTTAACCAAACCGCATTAACATTAAGGCTTCTAATGTAATCTAGGCTATCAATAACACCTTGTAAGTCACCTTTGTGGTGAGAAGAACCGTAACCTTGCTCATAGTTAATCGTGTCGTCACCGTTAACAAAAGACTCCACCATCACTTGATAGATTCTGAGATCACAACCAATACCTTCACCCTGATAACAGGCATAAGTCGGATTGATTATCAGCACAGGTTTGGACTTATTACCAGAAGCATCAACCGTGATTTTATAGGTACCCGGCTGAGTAACGACCAACTGAATATTACCGTTAGTATTCGTTAAAGCCATTGAGCCATCTGCGATCGTAACCTGATCATAGCCAAAGTTAACGCTGCCCCAATCGGCATCTGCTAGTTTGAAGGTATACGTTTTAGCTTCTAAGTTTAGCAGTAACTGATAGGTTCCATTGCCCGTGTAGGCCATGCTATCTGTTGTGCCCCAACTGTTCATGTCCCCTCTAACGAGAAGAGCCGTTTCACCATAAGTAGGAACGTCACCCTCAATAATATTCGTCGTCAATTTTGATAAACCAGCACCTTGAGCCCCCACTTGTTTTTGAACAAAGACAGCGGCAGTTAGGCCGGGAAGTGTAAATTTCCCTTCGGAAAAGGTGGCTAGTTTAAGTTTGACGTCATCAGAACTTGCATGAACGGGGTGAAGTTCGAAGCCTGTTACCCCTTCAACTGAAACCGACTGTTGTTGTGAATGGCCATTGATAGCAACGACCATAGCGTCATAGTTACTGTCTAAATCGGTACCTGCTTTTGTCCCATCGTCCACACTCATCACGATAACACCTGCTACCGATGCTGCCCCAGAGTTTAGAAACTTAACTCTGTCCACAATGTCTTTTTCACTGGTCAATTTGAGCAGTGGTGTAGTAGATCGAATCTTAAGAAGCTCTTTAAACCTTGCATCCGTCCACTCAATATCGGTTGGTTTTGCTATCGTATTTGGGTTACTTATGATGGATTTAATGGTTTCCCAGTTACCTTTGTCTTTATCGGCGCGCGGTAAACCTACATTCCAATTGTTGGTTTGCTTGGAAAAATCCACTTTGTTGTACCAATCACCAGAATCATAGCTATCTCGCTCCATTGATTTAGAACGAAGTAATTCTGACCCCATATGTAAAAATGGCACGCCTTGACCCAACATGACTGGCGCTAACCCTACAATTTGCATACGCGCACGGTCACCCGACGTTACCGAGTCTTCCGCTTTGTATTGGTTTATATCCCAAAGCGTTTGATTATCGTGCTTAGAAACGTAATTGATAGATTCTTGAGGGTCTTTTGTGTAACCGGCACCATGTCCGCCATACTTGAATTCTTTCCCAGAAACAGTACTGCCACTCGATGTTGTTAGCGGATATTCCTGTAGGTTTCCAGCCATACCATAACGAATCAGATCCATATTGGACTTCACTTTGGCACTGAAACGATTTCCTGCATTCGCAAACCCAGGGTTATCTCGCGCCGTATCGCTGCCACCTCTAACACCATCACGAAGTCTATCGTTATAGGTTCCTATCCCTGTCCCTGCCATTGGCCACTGAGTGGCATTTTCACCGCGAACACCATCCTGTACCTCACCAAAGTTCCAGCCTTCTCCATAAAACCAATTGTCCGGATCAACCGCTTTTGCCTTCGCGTAGATTTTTTCCATACTCGACTTCATCAAGTGCCCCATGAGGTCGAAACGGAAACCGTCTATTTTGTATTGTTCAGCCCACATCGCAACGCTGTCTTCTACAAGCTTTTCAAACATACGGTTTTCAGAGGCCGTATTATCACAACATGTAGAATTGGCAACATTTCCTGTTTCTGGGTCTAAACGGTGATAGTAACCAGGGACCGTTTTATCCAGTACCGATTTATCATATAGACCCGATGAAAAGGTGTGGTTATACACCACGTCCTGTACCACTCTAAAGCCCATATCGTGCAGCTTCATTATCATTTGTCTATATTCTTTAATACGGCTGACACCATCACTTTCTACGGCATAGCTACCTTCGGGCGCACTGTAATGATATGGGTCATAACCCCAGTTAAAGCCATCTAATGGGCGAATGTCTGCCATGATCTCCTGTGCTTCACCCGTCGCAGGGTCTGCATTATCTAGAAGAGAGCGAATCGTTACTCCTCTGGATACCTCATTAGAACAGAGAGAAGCCTTAGGATTAACGGTACACAATTGGGCGACCGTATTATCAATCTCTATACGTTTAGTTGTGTCTTCATCGACAGAGGCTAAATCATAGCTTGGTAATAAGTGAACGGTTGTTAGGCCCGCTTCTTTGAGGCTCTTTAAGTGAGTGACACTGTCGCGTTCATCTTCCGTAAAGGCTAGATACTTACCGTCGTAAGATTCGTTACCTTTTGCATCATTTTGACTGAAATCACGGATGTGAACCTCATAGATGATGTTGTCTTCTGGAGCCGCTATTTCTGCAATCGTCTGAGTATCCCAACCTGCGGGCTTAGTCTCTATCGCATTGAGGTTAACCAACTGAGAATACTGACTAGAAGTGCTTAATGACAACGAATAAGGGTCGGTTGAACTCATCCATTCAATGTTACCTGTTTTGGGATGATAAGCATTAACACGATAGCGGTAGAATACATTCTCTAATTCGGAGCTCCCTTCGTATGTCCAAACACCTGTGATTGGGTCTTCAGTCATCGCAACAGGTGATTCAAAACGCGAAGATTTGTCTGCGTTATACAGATAGAGCTCTACTTCTTTGGCCGTTGGAGCCCAGAGTGCAAACATTGCTTTGTCGCCGTCAACCCAAGAGCCCAATTGTGCTTCGTCGGCATCGGCTTCGTTTGCGGTATATATAACATCTATTACACCTGGTATTTGCAACTTAGTTGCCTCTAGTACGTTACCTTCATCATCCTTAGCCACGACGACTAGCTGTTTCTTAAGCAAAGCTTTTGCTTTTTCTACCGTGACATCGAGAATCAGTTCTGCACGACCAGTGAGGTGCGGGAACTCGGGATTATTCGTTTCACCATCCAAAGTCAAAGCAATACTTTCAAACGCTTCTGGTACTTTGATGTTCCCGCCACCATCGGCTTTAGCCCACAATTCGTAGACCGTTGCCTCTACTGCCTCAGACCAAGCAATTTTGTTTAATTCTAGCCAGTGCGCAGATGCGCCGTTAAGCGTCACCTCTCCCTTTGGCAGTGGTGGTAATTCCGTTACAGCGGTATAAGAAAAACGGCTCTCGCCATCAAAGGTATAGATAGTGTTACCTTTACTGAGATCCAGTTTCAAATCACCATCACCTAGGCCCTTATCATTGCCTTTATGTACGATAAAATTCATACAACTGCCGTGAGCTTCTTTCAAGTCTATCTCGAATTTAGCCCCGTAAGTGGCATCTATTGCAACAGGTGCCAACGGTTTGTCCCAAGTAACGCCTTCTAAGCCAGCGTCAGAGATTGAGTTGCACACATCATTATTCCAAATATGAAGTCCCCAATCGGTGTATGTATTATCACTACGTTTGTAATAAACAACGGTCTCTGTATAACGAGGTGTTTCAGGATCGACAGGCGTACTTTTGTCTGCAGCCTTTTTAGGTTCAGGATCCAAGCTATCGGTAATGCCATCTCCGTCATCATCATTTGACGTAAAGTCACCGATACCATCACCATTGGTGTCTAAATATTCAAATTTGTCCCGTGGGAATGCATCAACAGGATTCTCATAACCATCGCCATCAATGTCTGTATCATTGTCATCAGCAATATTATCTCGGTCTAGATCTGGTGACTTATCTTTGTCTTTATCTTTAGCGCTTTCTGGTGGCATATCTTCAGCATCATAAGCATCGGTATTCAGACGTTTTTCGTCTTTATCGGACCATCCATCATTATCATCATCAGTGTCTTTATGATCACCGATTCCGTCTGCATCAAAATCTTTACTTTCTTTCGGATCATCTGGGAATACGTCGTCAGAATCGGCAACACCATCTGAATCGTTATCGCTTTCAACGATAACTTTTCCATTTATATCAACACGCAGAGATTGATTATTTAGATCGTCTCCGGCACTGATTTTTTCACCTAAAGATTTTGCTCCACTAACCAATTTTTCAAGCTCTTCGGCTATCGAAGTAGAGTTGTCTGCCAAATCTTTAGGTAGAATCTGCGATAATGCTTTTGCCGAATTTGCGACGACCGTTATTTCGTCTGCAATATAGTTTTGCTTAGGATCTAAATCTGGGATAGCCAACTCTTCTCGTATCTGAGTGAGCGCTTCTTCTTCTGTTGCCCCTTGCGCAATTTTTAAACTGAGCATTGTCGTAATGGGGCTTATCTGCGAATAGCCTTTCGGGGCCATCATCATATAGCCCGTCGTTAGCGTTATCTCGGGGTTGTCTTCATCAATCGTTTCCCCTTTGATAACCTGTGTCATTAATGAATAATCAGTAGGGTTTCCATTAAAACCACTTAGGTCTATCGTTGCCTTACCCAACGCTATTGTTTTGGCATTGGGTTCTCCTTCATCGAAGGTATAATTTTCATTTACATCTAGCCAAACCAAAGCGTTTCTTAAATAGCCATCCATAGCTTGAACACTAAGTTCTGTATCCGATACTTGTTGTACAGAATCTGAACTACTATCGTTGCAACCTGCAACGATTCCAAGCGACATGAAAGCCAGTGTGAGTTTTTTTAGTTTCATCTCTATCACTTTTCTTATGAGTTTTTTGCACTAGGCACTACCCTTATTTTTAGTGCCTTCCTCTGGTGATCTACGTAACTATCACCATTGGCAGAGGATATAACTAACCTCAAAGTATTAATTCATCCTATTCATAAGGCGCAGTGGGAGGAGGTGGAGGGAGTAGAAGCGGTTAAACATTAAGCAAGTCACACTTTGTTCATTTACCTATGTTGCTAGTTTTCTGAACACATATACAAAGCGTCTTAGCGCGCACATTTAGTAGGGCAACGTGACCTCAGATATGAAATAAAAGAACAATTGAGCAAAATAGATAAAAGTGATCCATATCATAATTTATCTTTTGTTAATCGACATTTAAATACTCTAATTCTCTCTACGATGAATATCTAGTGTTCACAACGTGAAGAAAAGTGAGAGATCACCTCTGGACAAATACATTCTAGACCTCGGGCTTGAACTCATCTGTTCCACAGGTCGCCATATTTACTTCTTTCGCAAGGTTGGTATTTTTAGACACGCTTCAGCTGATGCAATCAATATGCATAGCCTTTTAAATTGTGTTTCTTTTTTTTTCGCACTCATCACCCACCAAATCGAATCTCTTTTATAGGATGGTGCTAAATGAGTAAAGAACAACCAAGCGGGTTCGTTTCGCCTGATCTGTTCTTCATACTCTTTGGCAAGTGGCACATTTCTCTGCTCGGAGGAATAACCTTCTGTATCGGTTCTGTTGTTAAAGATGTTGATTCCTTCTGGCTTCATCTTTCCAAGTTGCATTAATGTTTTTACCTTCTTTATGTTCACAGCACTCCATACGCTTTTTGCTTTGCGCGGAGTAAAGCGAATCTTATAGCTTTCTTTATCCATTGTTTTTCGTATGCCGTCAATCCACCCAAAACACAAAGCGGTGTCAACCGACGTAGACCACGTAAGGTTTGCGCGCCCGGAGCTCTTTTTGTAAAAACCGACCCAAAGTTCACTAACTTCAGCATGATGCGTTTCTAACCAAACGTTAAATTCTTCTTGGTTTTTGAAAAAAATCAGATCCGCCATCTTATTGTCTCCTTAATTAGCCACCAATAGTTAACCACTAATTTTTGCATCGGCGCGCGTTGTTTACAGTATGCCAATATACTTTCCATCCGTTTGGAGGCTCCGTTTCGCCTAGAGGCGCTCTTAGGGTTAGGTTGTTGCCTGATGTCCCAACCACTCTAAAATTGCTTGGTTTGTTTCTTCTGGCTTTTCTTGCTGGATCCAATGACCACAATCTAGATTGACGACGTCTACATTAGGTACAAACTCTATTAGTTTTTCAGACTTCGGGATCATATCCCGGTCGCCATAGATCATGAGCGTAGGTTGCTGGATAATTGGGTTCACTTCCGCCAGTAAGCGCCAGTTTCGATCAAGGTTTCTATACCAATTTATGCCGCCAGTGAACCCTGTTGATTCAAACGTTGATACGAAAACGGACAATTCGTTGTCGCTCATTATCGCCTCACCGAGTGGTGCTTCTGCTCTGGCGAGATTGATCATCGCCATGCCCTGCTCTGGCTCTCTCTGCGGCTCATTTTTCCTGTACAGGTTGCGAAGGAACTGGAATGTATTCTCCTCCAATATGGCATCTGCGACGCCTGGACGTCGATTAAAGTGGACAAAATAGTAATCACTGCCAAGTATCTGTTCCATGAACTCGATCCAAGGGGTTTCTCCACGCTCTTGGTAAGGCAAGCTCAGATTTATCACTTTGTTAACACGGTTTGGATGCAATAAGGCCAGTCCCCAAACGACCATCGCCCCCCAATCATGACCAACAAAGGTGGCATCTTCGTATCCGTAATGATCGAGAAGTGCGATAAGATCACCCGACAAGTGTTCAATATCATAGGCCGTTACCTTTGTCGGGTGAGATGAGTTGCCATAACCCCTCTGGTTTGGAACAATGACATGGTAGCCCGCTCTTGCGAGCGCGGGTATCTGATATCGCCAAGAAAAGGCATGTTCTGGCCAACCATGACAAAGCACAATGGGGCTTCCTACATTTTGCAGACCCGCTTCGAAGACTTCAAGTTTCACACCATTGACTGAAATAAGAGTGGGTTTAGGGAAATCGGTTGGATCAAACATGACTTTCTCCTTTATCTATTTTAGATGTTCAAACAGCACCTCCTTTTTGGATGGCGCACGTTTCAGCGTCAGCGATTTACGGATGTACATGACACCTTCGTCATCTCCTTGCTGACGTGGACAGATAAAGTATATAAGGTAATGGTGACAAATAATGGCACCATTGAATAGGAACCTTACGAAATGAATATTCGCCTACGACAAAACACCATCGTGCGCATCCTTCGCCGCAACGGTACTTCGACGGTCGCCGACCTAGCGGACGAGGTTGGTACATCTAGGCGTACAGTATTACGTGATATCTGCACACTGCGCGATGAGGGCTTTGTCATCCATTCTGAACCTGGACGCGGAGGGGGCTTACAACTTGATCCACGCTCTATTCAAACCACAATTCGACTCTCGGTCGCCGAGGTCTTTGCACTTCTCATCAGCGTTGCATCGATGTATGCAACTGGAGGTATTCCGTTTTCGGGGCTCGCCGATGTAGGGCTTGCCAAAATAGAAAGCGCATTACCATCAGACAAATTAGGCGACCTGCGCCGTCTACTGGATTGCTTGTATGTCGCGAAACTTGCACCGCAAGTGGACATAACCGACATGGGAGAAATGGACCCCGCGCTACTGCCTGCTTTCGAGACAGCTTTTCTACAACGACTGTATTTACGCTTTCAATACCGTGACGCAAAAGGAGCAGTAACCAACCGCTATGTTGAGCCGCAAGCTATGTTGATCTTGCCACCACTTTGGTATTTGGTCGCCTGGGATCCTGCATGTAGTGATTTCCGCCACTTTCGAATGGATCGAATCAGTACACCTGAATTCGTCGAAGGGGTCACATTTTTACGACGACATGTGCCGTTCGAAGATCACGTATCTCCAATTCGCAATCTCGCTCGCTAACTTTCACAAACTTTATTCATTCGTTTGTTCAGGTCGGTCGAGTTGAGACAGTGATGATACAGGCAATAAGGAAAGAGACTTTAGGCAAGCTTCTCATCATTAAAGACGTCGAAATACGCAATGAAAAGACATCTACAGAAGATCAACTTAAACAAGTGAATCATGGGAAAAAGGATTCAAAGCATAAGAGTGAATGCTTCGTGTAAAAGTCACGCCGAATTAAACGAAGCAGTAACATTGGATGAAGGGGATATTGTAGACTTGGGTCTGCAATATCCGCAACTAGGCGCTTCAAAGATTACTTTTCTAACTGTTTACCTAAAGTTAACCATGTATCAACTACGGTATCAGGGTTAAGAGATATAGAACTAATACCTTCATCAATTAACCACTTAGCAAAGTCTTGATGATCTGACGGGCCCTGCCCGCATATACCCACATATTTACCCGCTCGATTTGCTGCATCGATAGCCATTTTCAACATTGCTTTTACGGCCGCGTTTCTTTCATCAAAGATATGTGCCACATCGCCAGAGTCTCTATCCAGTCCAAGAGTCAATTGAGTCATATCATTAGATCCAATTGAAAAACCATCAAAGTATTGAAGAAAATCATCAGCCAACACAGCATTAGATGGCAGCTCACACATCATAATTACTTTTAGCCCTTTTTCACCTCTTCGAAGGTCAAATTTTACTAAAAGATCAATCACTGAGGATGCTTCGCTTAGTGTTCGGACGAACGGGATCATTATCTCCACATTCTTAAGACCCATATTGTTTCGAACTCGTTTAATAGCTCTGGTCTCCAATTCGAAACAGTCTTCAAAATCCGATGATACGTATCGTGATGCCCCTCTAAAACCAAGCATAGGGTTCTCTTCATGTGGTTCATACTCCTTTCCTCCAATAAGATTGCTATATTCATTAGATTTAAAGTCAGACATCCGAACAATCACCCGCTTAGGCCAAAATGCGGCCGCTATCGTAGATATACCTTCTGACAACTTCGCGACATAAAACTCAATTGGGTCAGCATAACCACGTATCAGTTGATCAATTTCTTTTTGTGTCTCTAGTGACTGTTTATTGTAATTAATCAAAGCTTTAGGATGAATTCCAATCATCTTGTTGATGATAAATTCTACACGAGCCAAGCCAACACCTTCATTTGGCATACAAGCAAAACCAAATGCTCTATCTGGATTACCAACGTTCATCATCACCTTTGCTGGCAATTGCGGTAACTCATCAACCTCTGAACGTCGAACGTCAAAATCCAACTCTCCCTGATAAACAAACCCGGTCTCCCCTTCCGCACAAGAAACCGTCACTAGCTGTTGGTCATTTAATTGTGAAGTGGCATCATGGCAACCGACGATAGCTGGGATCCCAAGCTCACGGGCAATAATAGCGGCATGACAAGTTCGACCACCTCGGTTGGTTACAATAGCAGACGCTTTTTTCATCACAGGTTCCCAATCGGGATCTGTCATATCCGTTACTAAGACATCGCCTTGCTGAACATATTCCATTTCACTCAAATCTTTCACAAGGCGAACAGGACCAAAACCGATCTTCTGACCAATAGACCGCCCCTCAACAAGAATATCGGCTTTGCTATTGAGTTGGAACCTTTCAATAACTTTAGTATCGTTTCTTGAGCAAACTGTTTCTGGTCTAGCTTGAACAATAAATAGTTCATCGGTCAAGCCATCCTTAGCCCACTCAATATCCATTGGGCAGCCATAGTGTTCTTCGATGATCATTGCCTGATGAGCTAATAGAACGATCTCTTGTTCAGTAATTGAGAACGTTTCTTGCTCGGCAATACTAGTACTGCCGATCTCAACCTGCTTCCCTAATTGTCGACTGTCTCCATAGGTCATTTTTGTTAACTTAGAACCCATGGTCTTCTTCAAAATTGGATGAAACCCCATACCCAGAATAGGTTTGTGAACATAAAATTCATCTGGATTCACTGCTCCCTGAACAACCATTTCACCCAATCCCCATGAGGAGGTAATAAATACGACCTGATCAAATCCGGACTCGGTATCCAAGGTAAACAGGACGCCTGATGCGCCTTTATCAGAGCGAACCATCCTCTGAATACCCGCAGACAACGCGACACCTCTATGGTCAAATCCCTGATGAACACGGTACGAAATGGCTCTATCGTTAAACAATGAAGCAAATACATGCTTAGTCGCTTCAATGACAGAATCTATCCCACAGATATTCAAAAACGTCTCTTGTTGTCCAGCAAAAGAAGCATCTGGCAGATCCTCTGCCGTCGCTGACGAACGCACGGCAACAGACATACTATTATCACCATCGATAAGCTCAGCATAACAATGGCGAATATCTTGCTCTAACGATGGAGGTAGCGGAGCTTGTAACACCCAATTTCTGATCTTTTCACCAGCTTCTCTTAAGGCTACAACGTCTTCCACATCAAGCAGGTCTAAAATTGAATGAATACGTTCATCCAGTCCGTCAAAATCCAAAAACTGATTAAAGGCATACGATGTTGTAGCAAATCCGTTGGGGACGGACACACCTACTTGAGCTAAATTCGATACCATTTCACCGAGTGACGCATTTTTTCCACCAACTTTATCCACATCATTCATTGATAAAGTATTGAACCAAAGTACGTTCTGTTTCACGTTGTTTCTCCTGAGCTGTGTCGCTAATCTTGTAGGGGGAAAGCAATTATTTCCGTCGTCATCTTGTTGCAAATATCCAATATCGAACAGAAAACTGATTTGCATGGTGTTAGTATCAGTATTATTCTTATACAAATATAAAATATTTTTGAATTATTCAACTTATTATGCAAAATTTAAACGAAAGACGTGATGTGTTTTATATTTCTGATGGAACCGCTATCACATGTGAAACTTTAGGCCACGCTGTATTGGGTCAATTTCCTTTTATTGTCTCCGAGCAAACGATACCGTTTGTCGAAAATAGCATTAAAGCTCAGGAAGCCGTTCAGCGTATAAATCAGGTGAGCAAAATAGCGGAAAACAAACCTGTTGTTTTTTTATCAACGGTCGTTCCCGACGTGAAGTCGGTCATCATGACCGCTGATGCCCATATTTATGATATTTTAGGTACGTTGGTTGAGCCAATTCAGAAAGATTTACAACTAGAAGCTAAACCTAAGTTGCAGCGCTCCCGAAGCGTAAATAAGGATGAGAAAGCGTACTTCGACAGAATTTCGGCAGTAGAATACACGCTAAACCACGACGACGGTCTTTCAGTTAAAGACATTGACCAAGCAGACCTCATCCTGTTAGGCGTTTCGAGGAGTGGAAAAACACCGACAAGTTTATACATGGCATTGCAGTTTGGCGTTAGAGTAATCAATTATCCATTTATTAGCGAAGACATGCAGCAACTCAAATTATTACCATTATTTGAAATGCATCGACATAAACTATTTGGCTTAACCATAGACAGTGAACGACTTTCAGAGATAAGACATCAACGATTAGCAAATAGTACCTACGCAAGTGCACAACAATGTAGTAATGAACTAAAGTCTGTTGAGCTGCTCTTTAGAAAAGAAGCCATCCCTTACCTCAATACTTCATCACTGTCGGTAGAAGAGATTTCAGCAAAAATATTGCAGTTAACTGGATTAAAACGAAACTTGTTCTAATTGACTATCAGAGTGGCTTTAATCGTTCTCTGGCTTCATCCAGCATATCGATGCCACTGACAATTATATAATTCATAAAAACCAATTAATGTTTTTGAGATACTATTTAGTCTGACAGCTCTCTCCGCTTTTCAACGACATGACTGGTATCTTGAGAGCCGGGTCTATTTATCTTTCATGGCTCAGCATTAACACAAGTGAGTTAGGTATGACCCAGATAGATCAACATCAGCACGTAGAAAACCAGCAAGCAATCAACAGCGACGACGGAAAAGAAGCCATGACGGCTATCGCTTTATATGAAAACCACCTAAAAGACGGCTGTCAGCAACTTCTGACCTTGAACCAAATTCTGTTAAAGGCTGAACGTGGGCAAAGGCGCAGGCAAACCCTCAATCGACTGAGCTGGATTTGTGGCCTGTCCGTTCTTGTCATTATAATCAGTTATCTCACCGTGGGCGTAAACCTGATAACAGCAATCGGCCTTCTCGTTGCCTACTTTTCAGGTCTGATCCTGCACGATAAGCTATCACCCGCGATGATTGTCCCTGAAGAGACGAATCAGTTGTACACGCTTAACAATCAACTCAGGGAAGAAATCAGCTCAGCGGAAGAAAATACCAATGGCTTACTCTTCCGCCTGCTTAGACAGACCAACTTGTTGGAAACGGCTAGAAGTAGAGGGTTATTACTGGAAGATAATAAGGTCGATCTTTATCAGCTCGAGGCTAACGGGTTATACCAGTATCTGGACGCCATAAACCTACTTATGGAACACAAAGACCGACTGAAAGGACTGTAAAAAACCGAGGTAATTTTGACACTTGTTATGTAACGCCTTAAGAGTGTACGTTAAGCCGCTCGCATAACTCCCATAACATATTGATGACTCTGCCAGTTTTCATGACTAGCATAAAATATCTTAGGCAACATACACATAGAATCTAGTTGCATCCAATCATTGCCTGTTAATGAGGTTTCTTCATACAACTCTCGTTTTGCAGCATCAAGCGAAGATTCACTGTCTTCATCCATACGCTCGACAGAGTAATAGTGCAGAGAGCTCACCAATACTGATAAGACATCTATACTGATCATTCTCGGCAAGTGTCTATTGATAAAATATCCACGATGTTAAATATTATTCAAAAGACACTGATTATCGTGGTACTTGCTCAATACAAATAACAGTTAGTATTGATGTGCAGGTAAATCTCTTTTTTCATAAGCATCTGCAAATGAATGGTTTTTATCACGATGCTTAGCTTCATCCATACGGATCCTCAAAATGACATCGTATAACGTTGCGTCTGCTGAAAGCTGGTAATAGTCGATAGCGATTTGGGGGGCTGTAACGTTTTCAACCTCTCCGTCATCAATTTTACCAAGATACTCTGTATAGCTTTTACAAGCTTCTTCTTCAAAATAACCGACGACTCTATGAGCAATTTTTGAGGACAATAGGTAAATTACAGTGTAAACCAATATAAATACACCTTGGCCAATAAGAACCAGAGCTCTTTCAATCCAGCTCGGTTTAGCAACATCCAAAAATATCATTAAGTGCATTCTTTCATTTTCTGCTTCATCCAATAATTCTCGGATCCAACCTTCATCGTCTTTCATGCGCCTTAACGCTTTCATATGGTTGAACATACCAGCGACCATGCCTGGAACAGCAGCGATGGTTTCTAAAATGACAGCACGCTTGGCATACTTGCTTCCATAGAAAATGTTGAGCGTAAACTTCAGGATCTGAGTGATTTTATAGGCCACTTTCTCAGATATTTTAGTGGCTGGTTTATGACTTAATTCAAAATGTGACATGGGAAACGCCTCTTATTCTCAATAACAACTTCAAGATACAGTTTTTTTGAAAAATAAACTCAATTATTTTTTAATTTATCAAATTTATTTGTAAATAAGTGTGTTTCAAAGGCAGTGTAAAATGCGTTGAACTGCGATTTTTTGTATTAAAGTGTCATTAGAAGGGGAATTGTCGGTCTAATTATCGAGCGGCTTTGTCGCAATCAGGATATCAGTCAATTGTTACACTGGCTATGATTTAGGCGGCTTTCTACAAGGTTTGTAATTTATCAACTCTCAGTACTGTTGTGTTCATATTCTGTCTTCGCTATATACTGCGAGTCGCTTGGTAATCACATAAAGTCTGATCATTTTCAAACTCATTTTTGGACATAAACGTTTCAGAATCTTCGGACGATATCTACCTTTCGGATAACTCTTCATATCCCAAAAAATTAGTCGGCACATCTATCTCAGATGTCGATGGTGCAATCTTTTGGACATTTTAAGTACCATGGATAAGAAACTATTGATATGTCTCATGCAACATGTATTGTCTTATTTCAAACTCTAATCTGTTCTGCTCTAATGGAACCGTACACTGAATTGAGAGACAATAATTGTCAGAATGATGAGGTGAATGATGACTCAGAAAACACTACTTTTTTTGACATACCAATGAATTTCAATCAAAACTAAATTCGTTCCGCTAAATGTTTAGGACTCACTATGAAAAATAAAGGATTTTCTAGACGAAGCTTTATTGTAGGTACACTTGGTTTTTTAGGCGGAGTAGCCGCTACCACGTCACTGTCAAGATCGCTTCAGAAAGTTACAGCATTTTGGCTAAAAGTACTTAACGAGCCGTCCACTCTTACCAATGTTGAAGTGGATGTAAGTCAATTAGCTTACGGCGAATCTATGGCTACAACATGGAAAAACAGAACTATTTACATAGTAAGAAGAGACCAACAGGTAATCGACCTTATAGACACTAACCCTGAACATTTTTACGATTATGATTCTGAGAATTATCCTCTCGCAGAAGGATTAACTATAGACCCCACTCTACGCTCAATAAATCGCGAGTATCTCGTAGTTGACGGGCACTGCACTCATTTAGGCTGCTCTTTAACCCCTGTCAGGATTGAAGAAAACCCTGAGCTACCAAATGGTGGTTTTATTTGTGGGTGTCATAAGGGAAAGTTCGATTTAACAGGGCGAGTTCATCGAAACACACCTCCACCGATGAACTTGGTAGTGCCTCCACACCATTTTAAGGACGACAAGGTCATCGTAATAGGTAAAGTATAACAAAAGCTTGTCAGCGGCTTTTCTAAACTAGCATTTAACGGGTTGTGTTAGGTACCGCAAAATTTATAACCTATTATTCATCCACTACAATTTCATTAAACTCGGCTCTAAGTCTAATCGAGTCAATCAGTTCTTTAGGATAAAGTTTATGTGGAAATGGGCTAGTTTCAATTGTAGTTAGTTGTGAGCGTCCATCGATAATCCATAATAAAGTATTCCCAGATTCGAGCGCACAGAGGATTATACCGTTGTCGAGTTCATCACAATGTTTCAATTGCATCTCTAATTCACTCTCGTCATAGCTTACATTTTCTAGTGTATAATATTGATTATTATTGTTTTTAATTCTAACAATAATTAATTTTCCATCTGTTTTACCAAATAATAGTTGGTAACCTTCAGGCAGCTTAACACCATTAGGGAAACTATTTGAACTTCTAATAACCTTATATATATGGGCTAAATTCTCATAATATATAGTACTTGTACTGATAGTTAGAACAAAGAACAACACAACAACTATGCGTTTTTTAATTTTCATCACAAACCATACCGTTACATCCAAAATCCTTTCTCGATAATGCTCGCCTTGAGAAAAGGGTATGAATCGATCAATAATCGTTAGATATTACTTTGATTAGAAAAACTTGGTCAAATGGTAGTTTGATGAAGTGAGATATCAAGTGCCCGAAACACACAATGGGGCAATTCTGAGTTACATCTACAACCAATTCAATTGTACACACGCTTTGAGTAGATTCCCTTTTTCAAGGGAATGAACAATTATTGGCTTTGATATAGCGTCGCACCTAGCGCATTTCCGGAAGGAGCGTCCCTTCTCCACACACAACATAGCCCCTTCCCAAAAAGAAAAGAGGCGTCGTTTTTTACTTCTTAATCACTCCATTCAAAAGAATCATGATGATGCTATCAGATGAAGTGCACCGCCTTGCTTATTAAAAATACTTACAATGAACCTTCGTTTTAGTACTGGTACTACCGCTTGTTGTTCTCAATGACAAAAAGCCAACAGACCGAGATCTGTTGGCTTTTCAAATTCTAAAACTACGGGATTTTAGTCGTTGTTGTTATCACGGGCGTCGAAGTGATAATCAACATTCACGATAGCGCGGTAAGAGATTTCACCGCGAGCTTCAGAGAACTCTTCAATTGTCACCGCTGTGTCGTCTAGTTTAAGGTTAGAGACCGTATTTTCTCCAATGGGTGCCAATTTGAAACGCAATTCAGAATGGCTCGCTGTTTCTAATGCGTCAACGTAGTCAAACCCGGCTTCATATGCCGCCGCTTTAGAAGAGAAACTGTCTGTTGATAGATTTGCTTCACTATAAACCGTTTGAGTACCGGCAAATGCGGTTGCGCTAACGAGTAGCGTGGCGGCTAGAACTGTTAATTTTTTCATCTTATTTACCCTTAAAGTGTCTGTTAAAATGAGTGACTACTTATTGGGGTAACTGCCCCTCTCACTCGATAACGCTATTATTCACTATTTATATGTGACGTACATCACACATATTCACCATTCATCATGGACAATTTAGCATCAATAAAATGAAAGTTTTAAAGGAGAGAAGTTTAGCCACAGTTTGGGCTACAGTTGGTGAGCGGTAAACAATTTAGTTTAATATCAATGAAGGACTAAACAAGCTGATCCTTCATTTGAATGACAGAGTGCAAACTATCATGGCTCTGGGCAAAAGCTTGTTAGTAACTTTGTTAATTTAACAATCGATGAATGATTTTTGTATACATCATATAGCACTTAGCCATGAACAATACTGTTTAGAAATTAAGTTAAGTTCGTTAATACTAAAGTGCTCCCAAATAGACCGACTCCGTAAGCGCTGTGTGCTAATAAACTCAACCATCGCGCTTTCCAAGGTTTCGGGGTTTTACTTGCTGCTACCCCGAAGCCAAGACAAGGCTGAATAATGCAGAAAGGAAATACCAAAGTTACAACTCCAGTGAGTAAAGCAGGAATGAAACTTGGAACTGCTAGCCATACTTCTCCCCAAATTAATACATGAATCAACGCAAAAACAATACCTATCAAGTAATGCAATATCCAACCTAATAGGTTTTCGCCCCTAACTTTTGGTGTCACCATGATTGGGCGGTGTACCAACTGCCCTCTTGGAATTAAAACAAGCCAACGAGCTACAAGTGCATAATTAAGTGGTGGAATTCCAAACGTTTTTTTTTGCAGCCAAGCCCATATATCCATAGTTAAGGTGCCACCAATACCAATCAATATGGCTTGCAACCACATTAAAGTTCCCATTCAATATCACTCCCGTACTTTGTATTTTATCTAGACATTGTTATATTAAAAGCACCATACCACTTGAAGTCGACTTTAAGTCAATAGTACATTTTATGGATATTGCAGACGTTTCTAGGGAATCAGGGCTAGCTCCTTCAACACTAAGATATTATGAGAAAATAGGTCTTATTCGTTCTAATGGAAGAAAAGGGTTAAGGCGACAATACTCACCAAAGGTTTTGAATAAACTAAATATTATCTCACTGGGACGTATTGCAGGGTTATCGCTAAATGAAATCTCAACGATGTTTGATACGTCAGATGAATTAGCTATTGATCGAACTTTACTTGCGCAAAAGGCAGTAGATATTGATATTCAGATCAAGCGCCTGAAAGTAGTGCGAGACAGTCTTAAACATGTAGCGACTTGCCCACAACCTTCTCATTTAGACTGTCTATCATTTCAAAAATTGATGAAATCAGTTAAGCGCCATTTGTCTTGATATTTGTAAGGATAAACGTGGGCAAAGGCAAGTCAGGTGTCTGTTGCAGCATCACTGAGAGGGAAAGTAATTATGTATCGACAGAGATGCTGGTGAATAGCCTTAAGTTAGTTTCCTATGCATTATATAACTATCAACGTAACCAAGCCTTTTATGGCGATATGCGTGGGGAATAATACCAATAATAGAAAAACCTATTTTTTTCCATAGGTTTACCGCTATTTCATTTGTAGACACAACCGAATTGAATTGCATGGCTTCAAATCCGAGATTGACGGCTATCTCAATTGAATGGACACATAATTTCCTAGCAATACCTTTACCCCGCACATTCTCATTTACTATGTAACCACAATTGCAGATATGATCACTTGGCCCCTGAGCATTTGGTTTGATGTAGTAGGAACCAAGTACCTTGCCGTTCTCGATATAAACATAGGTTTTTAGTGGGGATTGGCACCATAAATCGTATGCTTGTTCATAAGTCATTTCAGGGTCAAACGCGTAAGTTTCTTGAGCTTTGATTACCTTTTCAAAACAAGGCCAAAATTGCTCGAAGTCTAACTTTTGGATCTCTCTAATCATGAGAGCTCTCCCTTTTTCCAATAGCTGCTGTACCTAGGTCAACCTAATTTAACTTGATCTCACATTCATTAACATAAGTTAAGTTCAAACAAATTCTAAATAGTTACTTTCTCTAGAGAAAAACCGCAAAATCTGCTAGTTTTTCCCTACACTCAAAAAGGATGTCACCACTCAATGGATTCTATACTTGCGCAACTACAAGCTTATTTTTCTCAGCCTAGCCAAGATTGGGGTAATGACGTTCTTCTCATTACAGGTATAAGCTTTGTTGCTTGGCTCGCTTGGCGGATTATCTATGGTCGACTAGAGGTGATTGCGAACAAAACCAAGTTTCAATGGGACAACGTAATTATCAGTGCTTTAAAAACACCGATAAGTACACTACTTTGGTGTTGGCCTGCAACCGTTTCTATCGGTTTGGTCATGCAGAGCTATATAGAACACTCTCTCGATTGGCTAGCTACGCTCAAAATGTTGCTTGTTATTGCCATATTCATTTGGATTATCCTCCGACTTATCAATAACGTAGAAGAATACGTACTTCAACAAAAAAAACGGGATGAATCTACGGTTCAAGCCATAGCTAAAGTGGCAAGGCTATTGTTCATCATCATGGGTGTCCTCTCCGTCATGCAGACTTTAGGCTTGAGCCTGTCTGGTCTTCTCACTTTTGGCGGGGTTGGTGGCCTAATCGTAGGTCTGGCGGCAAAAGATCTACTATCCAACTTTTTTGGCGGCATGATGCTTTACTTCGACCGCCCTTTCAAACTAGGCGATTGGATACGTTCACCAGATAGGCAAATAGAAGGCACGGTTGAACGAATTGGCTGGCGAATGACTATCATTCGAACCTTTGATAAAAGACCTCTGTATGTACCTAACTCCGTTTTTACTAATATCGTTGTTGAAAACCCGTCTCGCATGTCGAATCGACGAATTTATGAAACGATTGGTCTGCGATATGAGGATGCGCACAAAGTCGATGGCATCATCAAAGATGTAAAGATAATGCTAGAAAATCATCCCGATTTAGATATGTCTCAAACCTTGATCGTTAACTTTAATGCCTTTGGCCCATCATCATTGGACTTCTTTATCTACTCATTTACAAAAACAGTAAACTGGGTGCACTTTCACGAGGTAAAGCAAGATGTACTATTAAAGGTAATGGGGATTATTCATGACCACGGAGCGGATGTGGCCTTCCCAACTCAGACTTTAAAAGTAGAGCAATCAACCCCACCCAGTGGGTTCCCTTTCCCATCAATGGGAAAATAAAATTTTTGACTCTACACGACCAATGCTCGAATAAACGCTGCTACAGCGTTCGTCTCAATCATGTTGTTTAAAAACACCACCGAGACAGGTATGTCATTAATTGGGTGAGAAATTATTCCTCTTTTTGGATCTGATGTTGCCGTTGTTTGAGGTAAGCCTCAAACGCTTTCTTCGCATTACTGCAAAATAACGACATTCTTTAAAATGGACAACAATAACGACATGGAACAGATGATCAATTGGGGCATCATTGCCCCGGGACGAATAGCCCATCGTTTTGCACAAGGGTTTACTTCAATCGATGATGGGAATCTTTTTGCTGTTGCGAGCCGTAATGTTGAGCGAGCAACACACTTTGCCAAGCAATATGACATACAGCATGTCATGGCCGACTACGAAGAGATGATCCAACATCCGGACATTGACATAATCTATATCGCCAACCCTCATCGATACCATCATGAAACCGTTAAGAAGTGTCTTCTTGCAGGTAAAGCCGTGCTTTGTGAGAAGCCTTTAACGGTGACTGCAAAGCAGAGTATTGAGCTATTTGATCTAGCAAAAAAACAGAACGTCTTTTTAATGGAAGCCGTATGGAGTCGATTTTTACCCTGCTGGACCCAAGTAAAAACGTGGTTAGAAGAAGGAATGATCGGAGAAGTTCAACTCCTACGCTCTACATTTGGTTTTCAACCTCCTAAAGATGAAACCGATAGGCTCTTTGATATCAATCTTGCCGGTGGTGCCCTTCTCGATACTGGAATCTACAATATCGCTCTTTCTGAGTTTGTATTGGGCAGGCAGCCAGAGAGAATACAATCCGCGGTTTTGGTTGGCGAGACCGGCGTTGATGAACGCTGTACCGTGACGTTAGATTATGGCGACGTAACCAGTCAGTTCACTTGTACCTTCTTGAGTAAGCTAGACAATCAATTTCACATCATCGGTGATAACGGGACTATTGTAGTTGACGGGAATTTTTGGGATGCCCGCAGTGCAACTTTAACCACCAACGTTGGTGAAGTACTTAAATGCAACAAACCACAGCGCGCAAGTGGTTTCGAGTATCAGGTAGATGAAGTTCATCGTTGCTTAAGGAATGGGCAGATCGTTTCTGACAATATGCGACCAGAAGTAACCATTGCCAATATGAAAGTGATGGATCAAATATTAGACGAGGCTGGCGTGGTGTATCCATTCGTAGAAAGATAATGAATAACGTGTATAAAAAAATCCTGCTTTATTAAGCAGGATTTTTTTATTTTTAAACTTAACTACTTCATTTTACGGCGCGTTACTACTGCATCAGCCAATTGTCGAAGTACTTGTTCGGTATCATCCCAACCAATACAAGCGTCGGTAATTGACTGACCATAGCAAGCGGCTTTTCCGTCCACAAGATCTTGACGACCTTCCACTAGGTGCGACTCAATCATAACACCAAAGATGGCATCTTCACCGTTAGCCATCTGTTCAGCAATATCTGTTGCAACGACCATCTGGCGCTGAAATTGTTTAGAACTATTGGCGTGGCTGAAATCAATCATCACTTTTTGCGGTAAGCCCGAAGCCGCCAATTGAGATTTCGTGGCCTGCACATGCTCTGCACTGTAGTTTGGCTCTTTACCACCACGAAGAATGATGTGACAGTCGGGGTTGCCCGCCGTTTCGATAATCGCAGAATGACCGTATTTAGTAACAGAAAGGAAATGGTGCGAAGCCTCCGCACTACGAATTGCATCTGTCGCAATCTTAATATTGCCATCGGTACCATTTTTGAAACCCACTGGACATGAAAGGCCTGAAGATAGCTCTCTATGTACCTGAGATTCCGTCGTTCGCGCGCCAATAGCACCCCAACTAATAAGATCGGCAATGTATTGCGGCGTGATCATATCTAAGAATTCACCCGCTGTCGGCATTCCCATATCAGTAAGGTCGAGAAGAAGCTTACGACCGATTCTCACACCATCGTTTAACTTGTAGGTATCATTAAGGTATGGATCATTAACCAGCCCTTTCCAGCCTACTGTTGTACGAGGTTTTTCAAAATAAACTCGCATAACAATTTCAAGACGATCCCCTAGCTCATCACGTAAAACTTTCAGTTTTTTTCCGTAATCGAGTGCCGCTTCAGTGTCATGAATTGAACACGGACCTATAACAACCAATAAACGGTCATCTTTATCGTTTAAGATATTGGAGATTGCCTTACGAGCTTGATAAGTCGTTGTGGCCGCTGTTTCGGTCGCTGGGAACTTCTCTAATACCGCGATAGGAGGAAGTAATTCTTTTACTCTATTAATTCTTACGTCGTCAGTTTGATGCATTTCTAATACTATTCCTATTCATATTTGTGAGCCAGTTTGATATAGATACAACTGACTTCATCCATTCTCTATTCTTGTAACTTATCGAGTAAAAAAGATAACTTCAACCATTTTTTTAATCAAAGTTCAATAAAGATATCAAATTTACACTTTACACGACTTGTAACGTTAACTTTACACTTCATTTGTTGACACTATTTTCAGATATTTTGACCATTGCTTACCCATTAGAGGTTAAGAACCTGAGTATTTGGGTTATATTTTAGCGTCAAGCATAGAAATCACACGTACAAATCATTATGGAACCACGCCTTAGGTGTTCGCTATGAAAAAATTCGATATTACATTTCTCCATACCAGCGAGATTCATGTTAACAATTTTCAAATATTAATAGATGAGCTAGCGCCAGAACTAAAGACTCATCACATTGTAAATGAATCATTTCTACTTCACGCTCAGAAATACGGCGTTGATTCAACATTGACTGAGTCATTGAATGCAATGTTATTGCCTTTCAGTGAACAATCTCGATTACTTCTTTGTACCTGTTCTTCTATAGGTTCCGTCGTCGAAAAAATGTCGTTTCATAATGATTGTTCATTTCAACGTATTGATAGAGCAATGGCGAACGATGCGGTTGAAAAATACCAATACATACTGGTCGTTGCGGCACTAGAAAGCACCATCGAACCAACCAAAACACTTTTAGAAGAGTCATGTATTACAAAAAACAGACAGCTTAGTATTGACTTTATCGTGGTCAAAGAAGCGTGGTCGTATTTTCTTTCAGGCCAACAAGAGAGGTACCTGATGGCCATTGTCGACGCTGTACAGCAAAAACAGGTAGGCTATGATGCGGTGGTTCTTGCGCAAGCTTCCATGGCTGAGGCCTCGACTAAAGGGACGTTTTCAATACCGGTATTAAGTAGCCCTAAACGGGGTATCATTCATGCAATAGACGCATTAACCTGAACCCAATGCTATTATTGCCACATCACCAAGGTGGCCGCCATCGCGATCATAATAAGCGCCATAATGTCTTTTCTTTTTACGCTTTCTTTAAGCCAAAAAAAGGAAATGAGCATGGTGAAAAACACCTCCACCTGTCCCAATGTTTTTACATAAGGTACCGTCTGAAGAGACATCGCACTAAACCAACCTAAAGAACCAACAAAACTGGCAACGCTGGTCATCACCACTAACTTTGGCTTGCGAAACATAGCCGTTAATGTCGCCCTGTCTTTCAGCAACATATAACTGGTCAAGATGAGTGTTTGCAGAAATATCACTGAAAATAATACCCATGCAGCGCGATGTGGAAAGGGTACTGATAAACTTAAGCTCGCCTCACGGGCCCAAAGAGACGTTAAAGCAAAGGCACTACTACACGCAAGTCCCAATAGTGCCGTACTTTTCGATAGGCTCCGGAAGCCTTGTGGACAACTGAGAATTAATACTGCGATCCCCCCGATTAAAACGCCCACCCAACCCAAGATCGGTAATGAGGTACCAAAAAATAGAACCCCTATCAGCGCGGCCATGGACGCTTCACTTTTTGCTAGCCCAGCCCCAATTGCAAAATTTTTCTGCTTAAACAGAACGACCATCAATGCTGTCGCAACAATTTGCATGATGGCGGCACCAAATACATAAAACAGCGAATCGCTGGTCACGAGAGGCAGTCCCGCTGGCTGCCAAACATAAAGAAAAACGAGATAAAGCAATGCTAAAGGGCTTGCCCATAGAAAACGAGCTAAGGTCACTCCAACAACGTTAAGCTCAGCGCTAAGTTTACTCTGAAAAGCATTACGCCAAGACTGACTAAAAGCAGCGAGTAAGGTAAATAATATCCAGCTCAAAGTGGTTATTCATCCATTAAATTAAACAGCTATCTTAGGAGCAGTTGATATTAAGTGACACTGTAAACAGGAGTGACAACTTTATATGATTTACTTCACCACAAACCAAGATACCAAGCTAAATAGGTTTGTAATCAACATGCATATGACTCCGTAGACCAATCAAGACGTCCTTGTACGCTTAATAATGGGCAAAACGGAAAACTATATTGCTTCAATATTGTCTCGACGACAAGCCCGAACATCGCAATACACTCTATCGAGAGTCGGTGAGCTGTCCATTGGTGCCTGTTCCATCATATCCATATTGTTGTTCCGTTAATTCTCTAGATGGGTATGGTTCCAGTCACGCGCTACTGGATTGAAAAAATCGGCCTCTAACACAGTTAGAGGCCGATTTTTTCATTTACTTCGTCAAAATTCTATCTCACTTAGTTGTACTCTGCCATCACCCTCTTTATAAAATAAAGAACGGATACCGCCATTTTAGATAGCCCAACCACCAGCATAGAATACAACGAGTACGACCGCAATCAACACAGTGCCCACATTAAGACGATTGAATTCACCCGCAATAACACGGCCAATAACCAACGAGCTGAAGCCCAACATAATACCGGTAACAATGTTCCCTGTAAGTACAATAAACACGGCACACATAAGACCCGACAAGGCGTCTACAGAATCGCTCATATCAAGCTTACTGACATTACTTAGCATTAGTAGACCAACATACATCAATGCCGGTGCCGTTGCATAAGAAGGCACAAGATAGCTTAGAGGCGCTAAGAACAACATTAGTAAGAACAAGCCACCAACGATCGTCGCGGTTAGCCCTGTTTTACCACCTGCAGCGGTGCCCGCGGCAGATTCGATATACACAGCAGCGGGTGCACCACCGACAAAACCAGCAAACATGCTACTGATTGAATCCGATGTAAGAGCCTTACCACCATTAATGATTTGGCCGTCTTTATCAAGCAGGTTCGCCTGACCAGCTACCGCACGTATTGTACCTGTCGCGTCAAAGATTGCCGTCATAACCAGCGCCAGAACACTCGGGATTACAATCGGGTTAAGCGCGCCCATAATATCCATGGTACCCAGCAATGATTCACCTTCAGCCCCGAAAGAAGGCATAGCAAATAAGCCTTGATACGTTACGTTAGGGTCGAAAACCAAACCAAAGATAGAGATCGCAATAATGACGAGTAAAATGCCTCCAGGAACGCGACGACGCTCTAGACCGAAGATTGCAGCCAGACCAATGACGGACATCAGTACAGGCAAAGAAGTGAACTCACCAAGTCTTACAGGCAAACCTTCGTATGTGTTCTTCTCAACTAACCCTACGCCATTTGCAGCAATAAGTAGCAAGAACAGGCCGATACCAATACCTGTACCATGCGCAATTCCGGTAGGTAAATTAGTAAGGATCCACTGACGAATACCTGTCACAGTAATGGCAGTAAACAAAACCCCCATCAAGAAGACCGCACCAAGTGCAACAGGGATACTTATTCCCTGCCCTAACACTAGGCTAAACGCAGTGAATGCGGTTAAAGAGATGGCGCAACCTATCGCCATTGGTAACTTAGCCCACAACCCCATTAACAGAGAACCAAACGCCGCCACCAAACAGGTCGCGATAAACACGGCACCTTGGTTAAACCCGGCGGCGCCTAACATGCTCGGCACGACGATAACTGAATAAACCATCGCAAGGAAGGTGGTTAACCCTGCAAGCATTTCCTGTTTAACGGTACTACCGCGAGCCGAAATTTGAAAATAACCATCTAATCCGCTTTGTTGCGCGAGCTCTTTTGGTATATTGACTGGATCACTTTGTATTGTACTATTTTCAGACATGGTGATATTTCCTTGTTAGTCATTGAGTTCAAAGAGTTAGTATTAATTAACTCGTCAAAATAAGACATACCCTTTACAACTCAGAAAGTGTGTAAATGTTCCATTCCACGTATATTAAACTACCTATTAAATTCTTTTATTCTTTGTCAAAAGGCGACGGATTAACCACGTTCATAAACGAGACGACCATCAACATAGGTTCGGTAGATACTGCGATCATCCCCTAATGTCATCAGCAAAAATAACTTGTCAGCAAGATCTTTTGAACTGTCATAACGCAATTGCTGTAAAGGCGTTGCACAGGGGTCAATGACGACGAAATCGGCTTCTTTACCGATCTCAAAATTGCCAATCAAATGATCCAGCGACAGTGAGTTTGCTGCGCCTAAGGTTGCAAGATAGAAAGCTTCAAAAGCGGATAATCTATGCTGCTGCAATTGCATTACCTTATAGGCTTCATTGAGGGTCTGAAGCAGGTTAAACGTCGTGCCAGCACCGATATCGGTCCCTATTCCGACCTTTATATTGCGATTCCATGCTTCCTGCAGTTTGAACAGACCACTACCGAGATAAAGATTCGAGGTTGGACAGAACGCAATGGCAGAATCTGTCTCTTGTAAGCAGTCCCACTCTTTATCTTCAAGATGAATACAGTGAGCAAAGACACTCTTGGGTCCCGTAAGACCATGGTGATGATATACATCAAGATAGCCGTCTTGTTCCGGGTACAACTCTTTCACCCACGCAATCTCGTCTTTGTTTTCACATAGATGTGTATGCACGTATGTATCTGGATACTCGGCTTTTAGTTTGCCTGCCATTGCCAACTGTTCTGGAGATGACGTTGGGGCAAAGCGTGGAGTAATGGCATATTGTAAACGACCTCTTTTATGCCATTTCTCTATCAGTTCTTTGGATTGGTTGTAGCCAATTTCTGGCGTATCAAGTAGATAATCAGGAGCATTACGGTCCATCATGACTTTACCAGCAATCATCCTCATATTGATTTTTTCAGCTTCCTCAAATAGAGCGTCCACTGACTCAGGGTGAACCGTACCGAAGACCAAAGCCGTCGTTGTACCATTGCGTAACAATTGCTTGATGAAAAATGTCGACATCTCCCGAGAGTATTCTTTATCTTTATAACGAGCTTCTGTTGGAAAGGTGTAGTTATTTAGCCACTCAAGCAATTGCTCCCCATAAGCGCCAACCATTTCTGCCTGAGGGTAGTGAATATGGGTATCGATAAAGCCCGGCATAACCAGTTTTCCTGGGTAGCTTCTAATACGGACCGATGCTGGGACTTTGTCTTTTCCCTCTTCCCAAGGACCCAACCATTCAATGCGCCCGTTATCAACAAGCATTAACCCATCTTCTATAAAGCGAACATTCTCTTCGATATCTCCTGGCTTATCTACTACACGCGCAATATCCATGAACGAGGCACGGATTGCCTTAATAGATTGAGAGTATTCCATAGTTACCCCTATAAATTTTTTTATACGCACATCTATTTGTTTCTCATCACAGGACGGCCACAAATAGCGTACAGACCAATTTTAAAGTTCTAATGTAGAATTCTAAGTATTCATTGATGGCAAGAAACCAGTCGGCTCCTTGCCAGTTTATTCAGTGCCGATTTACGCTTTCTGACGAGCCAAGTTTTCTTCTTCCAAAGCACGATTACACACTTCACACTCTTTAATTTGCTCTTCCAAAGCTTCACGTTTTTCGGTAGCACTTTCCGCTTCATCCGCGCGATTAACGCCTAGAGCAACATTCAGTGCAAGTGCGACCAATGAACCAGTGGTGATACCTGAGCCGAAAATGACTTTCAAGGACTCGGGTAAGTGGGTAAGTATTTCTGGACGAACGGTTACGGCCATGCCAGAGGCAACACCTACCGCAATAATCAACATGTTACGTTTGGTAAAACTAATACGTGAAAGGATGCCAATACCCGCTGAAATAATCATGGCAAACATGACTAAACCTGCACCACCAAGTACTGGCGAAGGGATCGTTACCACTATACCGCCCAGCTTTGGAAATAGACCAGCCAACAGCATAATGAAACCAGTAAGAGCAACCACATGACGGCTTGCGACACCAGTAATAGAAACAATACCAACGTTTTGGCTAAATGATGAAAAAGGAGTGGCACCAAACATAGATGCTAGTGCACTACCGGCACCATCGCACAAGATACCCTTCGATAACTTCTCACCCGTTAACTTGGTATGAGTCGCATCACTCAGTGCTAAAAAATCACCCGTTGATTCCATGATCGTGACCAGATAAGCAATCGACATACCAATGATACCGCTTACAGTAAAACTAAGGCCAAACGGCATTATTTCAGGCAAAGCAAAGAACTTGGCGTCACGTACGGGAGAAAAATCAACAATGCCCATGAAGATAGCGGTCAGATAGCCGACAGCCATCCCTATTACAATCGCTGCAGCTGAGATAATGCCGGTACCAACCTGTGATAGGACAATAACAACAACCAGTACCAAAAGACCTAACAACAGATTACTAAGCTGACCGTACTCTTCCTGACCCACAAATCCACCAGCAAACCAATCCACGGAAACAGGTAGAATAGTTAAGCCAATAAGTACCACAACGGTACCAGAGACAACCGGCGGAAATAATTTTCGGATCTGAGGCATAAATCGGCTACCGATAATCATCACCAGTGATCCCACCAGCGAAGCACCAAATATACCTGAAATACCGGCATCTAAACCAATAGAGATAGAGATGGCGACAAAGGTAAAACTTGTCCCCATAACAACAGGTAGACGAATCCCTACTGGTCCCACACCTTTACACTGAACAATCGTGACTACCCCAGAGACCATAAGGGCAGCGTTGACCAAAATAACCATTTGATCGGTAGGCAATCCGATTGCACTTCCCACGACTAAAGGCACAGCAATGATTGCCCCCATAGCAGCGAGCATATGTTGAAAAGCTAATAATATTGCGGCTCCAACAGGAGGCTTATCTTCGACGTTATAAAAGAGTTTCATTTCAATACTATCCATTTTATAGACTTTTCACAGACGACTGCGCTTTAAGGCTTCTTATGTGCCTGTTCAGTCAAACAGTATCCACGAAAAGATTGGACGAGTATGGAATCGATAACCTAGCCAGAAAATCCCCAAGGGGCTCCCACCTAGTAAATAACTAGGTGCTGCCTTACCCCATTTCACTACAACTAAATCTATATTAGTTCGTATCAGCCAAGCTATGACAACTCACTCGCAAATTAAAAAAGCGGATATTTCCCATCCCCTGAAAATTAACCGCTTTTAGTTCAATTTACAGTTTGTTGAGTCCTCTAAGTACCTTCTCTGGTGTAAAGTTCCATTCTCTAATCCATACACCACAGGCATCATGAATGGCGGTAGCGATGGCCGGTGAAGCACCATTTACACCGATTTCTGAGATTGACTTAGCGCCAAATGGTCCAACAGGATCATCACTTGGTACTAACGCCGCACGAAAATCTAATGGTATATCACCAATTTTCGGTGCGCCGTAACTCTTAAGATCGGTATTGATTGGCACACCGTTCTCGTTATACATCAACTCCTCAGTCATGCTGTGACCAATGGCACGCATACTGGCTCCATAGATCTGACCCAGAGCCAAGTCTGGATTGATTGGCGTACCACAATCGAGAAGGGCATGAAATTTATTCAGTTTTATCTGACCGGAGCGAGTATTGACCGCAACCTCAACGAAATTGGCGCCATATGGAAAAGCAAAGTCTGAGGTAATGAAGCTACCACTCGTGAGTAACTGCCCCCAACCCTTACCACCTTCAGCTTGATGCGCAATTTCACCGTAGGTGACTTGTTTGCCATCTGTGGCTTCTACCGTTGCAGGGAAAACAAGTTTGACACTTTCAACCTGCTCACCAAGCATCTCTGCTCCGCAAATGAGTATGCGTTCACGCATTGCTTGCGCCGCTTTCATTGCCGCATTTCCGGAGAAACATGTTCCTGACGATGCGTATGCACCTTTATCAAACGGGCAGTGATCGGTATCACCAGAGATGACTGTCACTTCTTCTAGCGGCATCTTCAATGTTTCTGCAACGATCTTGCTCACGACCAAGTCTAAGCCAGTGCCAATATCTGCACCTCCAGAGTGGACAATCATTGTGCCATCTGAGGCCAACTTAGCTTTACAGTTCGCCTGATCGATATCTGGAATGCCCGATTTTTGCTGCATAATTGCAACGCCTCGACCGATTTTCCAGTCAGGTCCGAGATCTTCTTTCGGTGTGTCCCAGCCGAACTCGTCACGTCCACGACGCAACACTTCAGTAAGCGCGCACGAAAGTACTCTAGGCGGTTCTGTCGGTAAATCGCCTTCACCAACTGCCGCTTTAATTTTTAGTGGGTCACCTTCATGAACTCGGTTCTTCTCAATAATATCAAGAAGATCCATATCCAGTTCATCAGCAAGTTCCGCTAGCATCATTGTTAGGGCAAAGACACCTTTAGGTGCGCCATAACCTTGATAAGCACCTGTGGGGCAAATATTTGAGTAGTATGTTGTCACTTTAAAACGCACGTTATCGATTGGATAAAGCGGCAGTGATAACGCAGGGCCGTTGGAAGGTACTGTAAGAGCATGGTTACCGTAAGGGCCGGTATTGGCTTGGAAATCCATGTCAATTGCCGTCAGAGTACCATCTTTTTTCATGCCTACTTTTAGGTTTACCTTAGCAACGTGACGCGTGGAACAAGCGATAAATTCTTCTTCACGAGTGTAATGAAGGTAAACTGGTCGTCCGGTCATAAAGGTAGCGAAAGCCGTAAGATCTTCAACCAAGATATCTTGCTTGGACCCAAAACCACCGCCAACACGCTCTTTAATTATGTGTACAAGGTTTTGCTTAACGCCAAGGATCCTAGCGATCTGGCGACGTACATGGAATGGCACCTGAGTAGAAGCATGCATAACTAGACGGTTGCCATCCATATAGGCGTAGCAGATATGGGTTTCCGTTGGCGCCTGCTGTGCCTGTTTGGATTCGTACGTTCTCTCCAAAATTATGTCTGCATCCGCAAAGCCCTGATCGATGTCGCCAATTTGACCATGTACTGAAGCGGCAATATTTTCACGCGGCTTACAGCCTATTGGGAAGTTAACAATCAGCTTGCCTTCACGTGGGTCAGCATCTCTGTTTTGTTCTTCGAGATCAGAAGGTGCACCCGCAAGATACTCAATAGGTTCATTGTGGATGATTGGCGCATCTGTCGCGGCGGCTTCATCGATACTCATCACGGGCTTAAGTACTTCGTACTCAACATCTATAAGTTTCAAAGCCGCTTCAGCTATATCGACGCTTTCCGCGACAACGGCCGCAACTCGGTCGCCAACATGGCGTAGTTTCTGACAGAACATACGTCGATCTAAAGGCGATGGCTCCGGCCCCGTTTGACCACCAGGCGTGTAAGGAATGTCTGGGCAGTTTTCGTACGTCATGACAAACACAACACCAGTTAGCGCTTCGGCTTTACTGACATCCAGACGTTTTATCCACGCATGTGGATGAGGACTGCGTAATACCTTAAGAACACACGCATCTTTAGGGATTCTATCTTCAACATAACAAGGTTTGGCCTGAACCATTTTCACTGAGTCGTCTTTCGGGCTCACCTTGCCGACGACATCCAAGTCATCACAAAATTCCGGTGCCACTTCTTCACTGTAATCCGGCGTATGTTTACGGTTTGCAGCCAAACTGACCACTTGGTAGAACTGTTGATAGCCAGCATCACGGCTAAATAGACCAGAGAGCGCATCATCTATCTCTTCGCGAGTAGGATTGGCAATTCGCTCAAGTAAATCCGTAATAATCAGTGCTGCCGCTGGGTCGTTATATCCTGACTGGACAACACCGACATCAATCATCGCCTGCTGAACTACGTTTAGGTTATTGTGTGTGCTTAATGATTCCGCTGTAAATACGTCACAACCTTCGAGTTGCGCTGCAATTAACAATGACGCATTCACTAACTTTCCGTTCAGTAAGATGACATCTGAACCTGCATAGCCATATCCATCATCACTGTTACGTACGGAGTGCAGCCCCATACCATGCAGTAGTTTTTGTACATTTTCACCAAGAGCACATTGGAGTTCTTGAGGGCGACTATTTAGCGTAAATTGAATGGTCATAATTAAGCCTCCTCAGCCAATTGCTGACACTCTGTCAGTAGATCTGCCACAACGACACCCGCTATGTAACGCTTGTATTCCGTACTACCGATGATATCCGCAACGGGATGAACCGCATCCGCTACCGCTTGTTCTAACAATTCACCTTTGAGATTTTGACTTTCAACATCTCGTAAACGGATAGGTTTTGCGGCGCCATTATGCAATGGGGAAACGCCATCAAGTGCAATAATCTTATTCCCTTGGGGGTCTACTGAAACCGCGGCAGTGACAACCGCTAATCCCGCAGCAGAGCGCGATATGTTGTAACCAATACAGTTGAGGTTCACATCAGGAATAATGACTTTAACAATCAAATCTCGTGCATCTATAGCGATATATTCTTCGACATCGCATTCTCTATCATCAGCCAATACTACGCGTGCTTTCAATGCAATTAGGCTTGGTATTAATCGCGCTTCTGTCTGTAAAGCCGCAATTTCACCACCAAGTGTGGCTTGGTTACGCACGTGCCGAGAGTAAATGAAGCTTGCGGATTGTTTCAACGCCACCGGTACTAGCTCGTTGTCTATCAAGTGCTGAATCTTGCACATCGCACCGATGTGGATGGCATCACCGAATTGTTCAATATTGTCGAACGCCAGATTATCAAGCGATATAGCGACTGTTTTATCGGTTTTACTTGGTGTGGCGTTAAGCTTGGAACCACCGGCGAACCATGTTGCTGTGCCAATATATTGCTGCATGAGTTCTAAAGCCTGGGCGGTAGAGTCTGGTCTGAAGTAGTGCTCAATCATTATTCTTACCCTTTAGATTTCTACTTATCTTTGAGTTCATGGCCTATTTTATTAAGCGAGGCCTTGGACGATACTTTAACTATTCTTAGTCAAGAAAATAGCAACTATTGCGCCAACCTAGACCGAGGACTTAATAAGTGAAGCGTTTCGTGAACCTCGTCTGAAATCGGGGCAGAAATGAGAGCTAAATCATCGATAGAATCTGAGCATATCGACAAATTCAGGATGAGAAAAAAACACCAAATAGGAATGCTTATCAATACGTTAGTAATATCTATCAAAATAATATTTTTCCACTATCAATTTGATATCTATCAAACGTGATAGTTGATAATACCAATACCACAAGGTCACGTTTCAAGTGAAAAACGTTTAGTAATTCCAACTTGAAAACGTCATTGTTCAGCAATATGGATGCAAAGGAACAGGCATGAAAAAGGGGGCATAGCCCCCCTTTCTTCCCCAATAAAACACGATGAAAAATTGATATGGTCAATAACCTTATTGGCAACTTAATTGACTAAGCCAACGCCGTAAAAGATTAAGAGATGCCTGAAGGCGATAATCAGCGGTAGAACGTTGATCGTCAATTGGATGAATAATCTTGCCATACAAGGTTATCACTTCTTCGATAAAACTTGGCTCTGAAAGTTGCTCGATGGGTAATCCAGTAAATAGAGTCTCAAGTTGCCGACTGCGAACCACTGTCGGCCCAACCGCACCAAAAGCTATCCGACAATCAACTAATCTGCCTTCTTTAACGTTTGCTAACCCTGCAACCGAAAGCTTAGTCAGTGCATTTGCGGCACGGGTACCAACCTTATGGTAGAACGTCACGGGGAAATCAGCTTGCGGAATAATGATATGAGTGAGCATCTCATTTTGCCTAAGCTGGGTCCGTCCCGGAGCAATGATAAAGTCTTCAAGTTCTAATTCACGCACCTCTTGAACAGACGACAGCACGACACGTGCATCTAGCAAGTATAACGCAGGCAACGTATCAGCGGCGGGTGAAGCATTGCAGATATTACCCGCCATAGTGGCACGATTACGAAGAGCAGGTGCCGCTATTTTAGCCGCACTTTGACGTAATACATTGGGCACCATGGGGTGTTTTTCAATCTCGTTTAATGTCACCCCTGCGCCGATAACCAGTGCGGTTTTTACATCACCGTTCGAATAAGCGCCATCGCAAGTTTTAGTAATATGCTTTAGCTCTTGGATTGCATCGACAAAAACGACATCCTGATTAAAACTCGGCGTCATTCCTGGTCTGACGCTGTGTTGTACCATGAGATCAGTGCCACCAGAAAAAAGCGTATGGCAACCAACCGCGAGCCTATCCAGTGCCTGCTCTAAAGTGTCCGGACGATATGTTTCTACCATAACCCTTCTCCTCTTTCGCTGGCAATTTTAGCGGCGTCAACAATCATCCCGTACCCTGTGCAACGGCAGAGGTTACCTGATATCGCTGTCCGAATCTCCAGCTCGTTCGGATGGGCGTTGGATTCAAGTAAGGCATATAACGCGAGCACCATACCCGGAGTACAAAATCCGCACTGTACGCCTTTTGCTTCAAGAAGCGCATTAATGACACACAATCCTTTTTCTGTTTTGCGCAACCCTTCCAGTGTCATCAACTGACCACCTTCGGCTTGACCTATGGGCATCATGCAAGCGTTGACCAATTCGCCATTAAACAATATTGAACACGCGCCACACTCCCCTTCACCACAGCCTTCTTTGGTCGCCATGTGACTGAGATTGATACGCAGTGTATGCAGTATTGATTGCAGGGGATCCGCGTCCACTTCGACCAACTCATCATTTAAATAGAATCCGATCTTCATTTTGCCTTGCCTCCGCCAGTAGTATTCTGTGCTCGTTCACTTTGACAAATCGCCTGACATATTTTCTCTGGCGTGACCGGTATTGATGATAAGCGTTCGCCAATAGCGGATTCTACTGCCGCTGAAAATGCGGCCGCACCCCCATTATGGGTTAGCTCACCTCCCCCTTTCGCACCATTTGGTCCATACGGGTAAGGGTTATCAACTAGGTCGCTTTCAATCGACGGCACGTCCAACGCCGTTGGAATGACATAATCGGCCATTGTTTTTTGAGCAAAAACACCCTCGTCATTTAACTCCATTTTCTCACAACTGCCATAACCAAGTGCTTGCACCAAACCTCCGTCAATCTGGCCCTTGAAAACGGCTGGATCAATGGCATGGCCAATATCGTATACTGCCCAAGCACCGAGAATATCTGTTTCGCCGGTAGCCATGTCGACCTCAACTTCAACGATATTCATACCGTAGCTTGTTGCTTGATACGCATTGCCCTGATAAGTATTTTGGTCCCACACGTGATAGTCCGGCTTGCGGTAAACCTCTTCGATTTCTAGCGATTCACCTTCGTGCCAATTATCTCTTATTTTTTTGGCTGCCTTCTCCAACAGATAGCCAACAATCAAGATTGATCGAGACGCGACCGTTGGGCCAGAATCCGGCACAATGCCAGTGTCTGGCACCGCTAATTGAATCGTATCCAATGGTTTATTTAGGGTATCAGCGACAATCTTACGAAATGTCAGGCTTAGGCCTTGCCCAATATCAGTATTAGAAGCAAGGATCTGAATAGTACCGTCCGCCAACTTGAGAAGACGCACTTTTGCGCGTACCAGCGTATCTTCTAAATCTCCAGCAAAACCACAACCGTGCTGGAACACGGCCAGCCCAATCCCTTTTCGTTTTTCGTTATCTGGCCCTTGTCTCTGCGCTCGCTCATTTGACAGAATCGTATTCGCGTCAGCCTTGTTGTTATAGTCTGATAAATTCAGTATCCGTTCCAACATTTGATCCAACACTAATTCGCCGAAAATAGCCGCGCCGGTCAAGGTAGTCGAGTCCGATTTTAGGAAATGTCGATGCTTGAAAGCCATTGGGTCTTCGCCAATCTGCTTGGCGATATGATTCATATGGGTTTCCATACAAAAGCACGTCTGTGGTGAACCAAAGCCACGAAATGCACCTGTTGGCACAGTGTTCGTTGTCCAAGCATGCCCTTCTACGCGAACGTTAGGGATATCGTAAACATTGGTCGCCGTAGTGAGAGAACGCTGTAAAACAATGCCAGAAAGGCTAAGGTAAGCACCTGAATTAATATCAAAGTTGAGTTCCATAGCAACAATATTGCCATCGGCATCAATTCCGGTTTTGTAGTGAAATTCTACCGGGTGTCGCTTAGACGTAAATTGAATGTCTTCGCTACGCTCCAGTACAATTCGAATAGGTTGTTGCAGTTTTTCAACCGCGACAGCCAGTGGCCCAGCCAAGACATCAGGATAGTCTTCTTTGCCACCAAATCCACCACCCGTCGGGCATTGAATAGCACGAACTTTATCATGGCCAAGTAGTACCGCCATACAGTGATGAACATAGAAAGGACACTGCATCGACCCCTCTATAACAATTTTGCCATCCTTTGGATAACCAACACAGCCTTGTGTTTCCAGATAGATATGTTCTTGATAACCCGTACTGCACGTCTCTTCAATAATAGTCACTGCACGGGAAAACCCCTCTTCGACATCGCCTTTTGTTAGCGTGTGCCTATCAAGCACATTGTCCGTTGAGTGAATCGCACCATCGATAAGCGCTTTAGATTGCTCTATCGTATACGCCGGTTTTAACGGCGTGTAATCAACCTTAATTTTATTCAGTAATGTCTCTATCACATCTGGGTTTGGACCAACCAAAAGATAGATAACCTGACCAACATACCGCACTTCAGTGCAAGCAAACGCTGGCCAATCTATTTCTACTATAGGGAGCGCATTTTGTCCCGGAACATCATCAGCACCAAATAAATGGTAGCCTTCTGGCAGTTCCGGAAGTTCGACCGATTTAATCACCCCTCTGGGGCAAGAAGAGCGGTAGAACCGCCCTTCTAAAAGTCCCGGGTAATGACGGTCGGCAATATACTTAGCTTCACCAGTGGCTTCTTCCCACTTGAATCGAGTATTAACCGTATCCATATCGAGATCTCACATTAGTCTAATCGATCCATTGTTTTCCAAAGGCGTTGCGCTACTTTGCGTGCTTCTGCATAGATAGGCGCAATATCGAATGGGAAAGATCGGTCTTCATACACAAATCGTCCTTCAACGATAACACTATTGACGTTGCCCGCATTGATACCAAAAGCAATATGCCCTGGCAGGTTATCGGCCACAAATGGCGTTGGACTGGTGTAATCGAGAATCGTTAAATCTGCTTTGTTTCCCGGGTCCAGACGACCAAACTTGGCCCCAAAGTTACGTGCAAGAATTTCGTTTCCGTTCCATAGGTTACGAGTAAAGCTATCTGGCCATAAAGGACCGCCAGCATCACGATGTTTGAAGAAAGCGAATTTAAGTTCTTCAAACATATCAGCACCAATGCCATCGGTTCCCAATGCCACATTCTTAAAGCGAGTGAGCTTGCTGTTGTAGCCTACATTATTGTTCATGTTAGAACGGGCGTTGTGTACTAAGAAACCGTCTTTTGCGTTCAAGATATCAATGTCTCGATCAGACAGGAATAGACCATGTGCCAACAGGGTTTTCTCATTGATTAGGCCAAAACTGTCCAAACGTTCAACAATATCCTGACTGTAATGATGATGACTATGAGTGACGTCGTAGCGGTCTTCTGCGACATGGATGTGGATACCACGCCCCGTAGCCTTAACAGCTTCAGACATCATGGAGAGGCCTTCATCCGTCACCGTAAATGGGGCATGAGCACCAATATGCGATTCTACAAGATACGGTTCTTCCCCTTTCGCTTTAGCATTGTCAATCAGTTGAGCAAAGGCAATGTTTTCCTCAACTCCAGCCATCATTTCTTGCATACCACCATTACGGTCGGTCGTCTCATAGCAGGTCATTCCACGCAAACCCGCTTTTAAGAAACCGCTACGCAAAGTCTTCAACGAACCGGCGATATAGTTTGGCGAAGCGTGGTGATCAATCACCGAAGAGCAACCATTCTTAATCGCTTCCAATGAACAAATCAGGCCACTGTAATACAGCGCTTCTTCATCTAAGGCTCGATCCATACGCCACCAAAGGTTCTTCAGAATCGAAATAAAATCTGGGCTTGGCTTGATATCAGCCATTATGCCGCGAGCAAGACCCGAGTAAAAATGGTTGTGCGAGCATACAATGCCCGGCATGACCAATTTTCCATTCATCTCTTTTACCGTCGCGCCGGGGTAATTACCCGCCAGATTTGAACCGATCGCTTTGATAACGCCGCCATCAAGTACGATATCAACGCTTTCCTTAATCAGTGCAGGTTCTAACTGCACCGCCGTTGCATTTTTTAGTATTAACATTCCTGACTCCTAACCTATAAATCAACGCTGCCAAGCAAATAATTATGATGCGCAAGAACGTAGCTAATCATTGTCGCTTCATCCGTCATCGACACAGGCATATCCAGTTCACTCTCGTTATTAATATTAAAGGTATATGTCTCACCTTTTGAGCGAACTAATACTTCCTTACCTTCTACGTAGAAGCCTTCATTGGTGCTGTTTGCAAAGTCATCGCGTAGATTAAATATGGTGAATTTGTCTTTATAAGGCTTGCTGTCCCAAGGGCAGAACTGAGCGCAGTTACCACATTCGTTACAGTAAGCGTCGATGTGCAATGTTTGGTATTGGTCTTTGAACCCTGGAATAGGTAACGATATATTGGCTCGGTTAGGACATACGTCTACACACTTACTACAGATATAATTACATTCCAGACAACGACTTGCTTCTTGTTCTATGAAGCTTTCACGGTCGGACTCTTCAAGTTCGTTAACGTTGATCATCTGAACTTGAATATCACCTTTACGTGCATATATTGCCTCGGCCTTAACCTTAGAAGAAACATCGGCTAAGCTTTCTGATTTGGATTCTCGGGCCAATATCGTTGTTGCGGTTTTCCGACCACTGGAGATAGCAGAAACGATAGATGAAGGACCTGTGTGGGCATCACCCATTAAGAAGACATTCTCTACGCCTGTTTCACAGCTTTCTTCGTCAACAATAGGCCAGCCATCCTCACCCATTGGAATACCAATACGGCCAAGAGCATCTCGGTTTGACTGTTCGCCAACAGCGGTAATGAGTGCATCCACCTGAAGCTCAATGGTCTCCTGTGTGGCAACTGGACGACGACGACCTTTCTCATCAGGCTCTCCCAACTCCATGACACGAGCGGTTAGCTTGCCATCGGCATTGAACTGTTCCGGATTAGTGAGGAACATAAACTGAACGCCATCTTCAACCGCTTCTTCATACTCTTCTTTGTAGGCGGGCATTTCGGCAATTGTGCGGCGGTACAGTATGGTTACCTTTTGTACCCCATCAACTTTAAGGGCGGCACGAGCACTGTCCATCGCCGTGTTTCCTGCACCAACAACCGCAACATGACTGCCAAGCTCCAGTTTTTCACCGTCATTGAACTGACGTAGAAATTCTAGCGATTTATAGAGGTTGCTATTGTCACCTGCAAGCGAAATAGGGTTGCCCTTATCCGCTCCTATTCCTAGACAGATATATTTGAAACCACTTGATTTTAGTGCATCCAAGTCTAAATTCGGGTTGCAACCGTATTCAATATGAACACCATGAGCGGTAACAAAATCAATATCGTGTTGAATCACTTCTGCCGGAATTCGGAATTGCGGAATGATATTCTTCACCACACCGCCTGCATTTTGTTCCTTCTCAAATATGGTTACCGGATGACCCGCTCGTGCCATAAAGTAAGCAGCGGACAAACCAGCAGGACCGGCTCCGATAACCGCGACAGGGAATTTTTCGCCATCTAAATCAGGTTCATGCCACTTGGCTTTATAGCTTTCCCAACCTTTATCAAGTGCGATTTTCTTCATTTCACGAATGTTCAATGCTCCTTCGTAGTCACGACGGGTACAGTTGTACTGGCATTGATGATCACAGATATGTCCGGTAATGGCAGGTAAAGCGTTACGAGAATAAATAACCTCTAATGCTTCGGTGTACTTTTGCTCGCCCAACAGACGAATGTACTCGGGAATATCTTGGCTAATAGGGCAGGCAGTGACACAAGGTGCAATATAGCAATCGGTCAATGGTAGCGCTTTTTTGACACTGATTTCTTCTGGTCCACGCCACTCTTTTTGTACGTAATCTGCGACCAGCGATTTTGCCGCTAATGCTTCAAGTTTCACGAGGTCAACTTTTTGCATTCCCCATTCATCACTGGTTTCTAGCTCTTTCGCACAGTCAGTCAAGCGAAGATAACCACCTGGCTTCAGCAAATCAGTTGCCATTGTTATTGGGCGTATACCCGTTTCAAAAATCTCTTTGATATTAAACTTACTAGCACCACCGGAATACGAAATGGGCAATGTTCCGTCGAATTCTCGAGAAAGCTCAAGGGCGACGTTAACAGACAGTGGGAACAAAGCTCGGCCAGACATATACATCTCTTTGTCGGGTAAACGTCCCTTACGATTTAGCGTGCCAAGAGTGTTGGTTAACTTAACGCCAAATCCGATATTTTTTGCTTTGCCTAATTCGACCAAACGATGAAGCATTGCTTTCGCGTCTTCTATCTGCAGGTCGTGACCGAATGACTCTTCGCTTAACGCAATATAGTCAAATCCGGCGTTATCTAATATTTCACGGACACGTTTGAAGCCCAATAAAGTAGGGTTCAATTTCACAAACGTGTTGATGCCCTTCTCTTCGATCATATATTGACAGATCGCTTCTATCTCATGAGGTGGGCAGCCATGCATAGTAGATAATGTGACACCACGCGTCAGCTGAGGCGTGATTGTCTCAGTAAGCTGATTAAGGCGTGTTGAACTAAACTCGTTAGCAAAATCTGGTTTCGCGATAAAACGATTCAATTCATCGATATATGCAACGAAATTTTCATGCTTGCTTGAATCAAGCATGTCATGGATATATTTCTGCATTGGTGCTGTTTGGATCCCAGCAAGGTCGTAGCCCACACTCATATTAAAGACAAAAGATTTTGCTTCGCCTTCTAATCGTGGAGCAAAAACTTCTTCTAATAGATGCAGTGCAATCCACGCTTTAAGATATTCGTCATACGCTTTTATTAAAGTAAATTCGGTTGACCATTCGGTGTTAAAACACTCATCTTCTGCGTCGATACAGGGTTTAGCGATTTCCAACGTATCAAGCTTTTGAACTGTTTTCAGTTCCATGAAACGACCACCCGCTAACCAAGAGCAGATAATATTCTGCGCCAATTGAGTATGCGGGCCGGCCGCCGGCCCGACTGGTGTTTCACAATTCTCACCCCAAACAGAAAGATCTTTGTTGCTCTCCTTGCGATAAAATTGCTTTGCTGGAATCCCAAAAATCGACTGGCTTTCTTTATACTCGCTAAAGATACGATTAAGAAGCTCGCCGAACGGAACGGGACGCATGATGTCTCCCATGATAAATCTCCTTGATGCTATAATTGCTTGTTTGGTTACAGCCAGTACATTTCGTAATGCAATGCGTGGGGCTAAAATATGTCGGTCTCAAAGTGATAGGTCGAAAAAAATCAACCAACTATATTTATTAAAGAGCAACTACTGAGCCAGATATTAAAATCGAGATCATCAAGTCGATTGTTCTAAGTTAAATTCGTGACAGAGGTCGAAACTAAGGCCCATTGTGTGAACGCACGCACCTGAAGGTAAAGCGTTTAATAATGAACAAGATAAATCAGAAATGATTATGATTCTTAGTCAAGGTAAAATTCCTATCAAATTAATAAATCACTATCACTTTGATACCATTTATTTTGATAGTAATTATCAGAAACCGGAGCGTTCAAAAATTATTTAATATAGAAAGGTGGAATGTGATTTATTCTCAATGACAAGATAGGTTCAAATAAAAAATCTAGATTTTATACCGTGCAGTTATTAACTCGTGATAGTGACTTATTATCATTTTGATAAATATTCACTATCAACTCTCATAATGATACTAATAAAACTGGACATGATTTAATAAGTCAGCTTCAACGCCGACAAAGCGCGTCGTAGGCATCTTGCGTGTCAATATCGAACAGTATTTCTGACGCCTTCATTCCCACGTATTTCACTTCGCCACTCTGTATCAGTTTTTTCATCTTACTGTCCAAAGGGGCATTGGCTATCTCAGCCGCCATAGAATAACAGAGTAAAACCGGGTGTCCCGGGGCTTGAACTGTGCCGGGAAAGACAGTGTGTTGGCCGCGCTCATCCCACACCCTCTGATAAACATCGGCAGAAATACATGGCATATCACCATGACATATAAAGAATTTTTCTGTTTCGACTTGTTTAACACCATGTTGAATAGAGCCAAACATTCCCTGTTCAAATCCCGGATTTACGACCACAACTATATTGCTGTTGCTCTTATAACGTTGGGCTAACTCACCTCCGCGGTGACCCACGACAAGTATTACCCGAGCGCAAAAGCCAAGTGCATTTTCGATACTTTCATCAAGGATTGTATGGTGAAGGTAAGGTAGCATCATCTTCCAGCGTCCCATTCGAGATGACAGGCCAGCAGCAGGCATCACACAATCTACGTGTTGACGTTGAACCATTATATTACCCATTAATTAACATTAATCTCATTATTAGGAGGCCATATGACGTTGGGGTTTGACGACAATGAACTGCGTTTTTTACCATTTAAAGCCTCCGTAACAAAGCCGCTTGTTATTTCACTCGTAGGCGGTGGTGGTAAAACATCAACAGTGTTTTGGCTTGCCAATCAATTCAAGAAAAAAGGTCATCATGTTTTTGTTAGCACAACAACAAAAATGTATTTACCAGACAGTGAACAAACTGATAATTTTATTAACCTCCACGACACCAACGAACAACTAATAACATACCAGCACTTGAATTTATTAGAGCCGAGTATCACTTTTTGTTATAAAAATAAAATTAAAACCGATAGTAAAAATAACAAAATTAAAGTGTCGGGTGTCACAAGTCAATTTATTGATAATTTAAAAAATGACTCCCCTTTCACAGTTTTTATTATTGAGTCAGACGGTGCTAAATGTTTGCCAATAAAGGCACCTAATAGGCATGAGCCTTGCATCCCGAATACTTCAGATATAGTTATCGGTGTCACTGGTGCAGAAATTATTCATACTCGGGCGATACCCGAGAGAATTCATCGATGGGACACGTTTTCTGCACTAACCCAATGCTTGGATGGCGAACTCATAGACCACCGAGTACTGGGAAACTTGATTGAACATCAACATGGAATGTTTAAGCACGCTCCCAAAGATGCCATCAAAATTTGGTTGATAAACAAGCTGGATCTGGCCACTGATTACGACAAAATAGTAACGTTAGCCAATAAAATTATCAGCCAAACCACAACACTTGATGCCATCTGGCTTGCGACGATGAACAGTCATACCCCGATTAAAGACGTACTGACGAGAAACTCGCCCATAAAGCGCTCGTCATGAAAACTGAGGTCATGATTAATGAACATTTTTGCAAGAGCAGCACAATTAGAAGAAAAAAACGTTCCATTTGCACTAGCAAGTATCATTGAAACACGTGGGTCAGCACCGCGTCATTCTGGACAGATGATCGTTAAAACCGATGGCACCATTATTGGCACCGTTGGTGGCGGCATGATTGAACGCTACGTGATTGAACAATCATTAGAAGCGATGTCGGAAAGAAAAGCTCGAGTGGTCAAAGGTCGAATGACGCAATCAGGTCCTGAAGCGATGGGAATGGATTGTGGAGGTTCGATGAGTGTGTTCATTGATGTGTATGGTTTGCGCCCTAGCCTTTTATTAATAGGCGGCGGTCATGTTAATCGCGCGGTCGCGCACGCGGCGCATGTACTCGGTTTTGATATTACGGTTGCTGACGCGTACGAAGATAGCCTTGCAGAAGAACATTTCCCAGAGGGCACCAAATGCATCCTTGGTAAGAGCATGGAAGATGCTATCGATAAATTGAACATTACCGAAGAGAGTTTCGTGGTTATCGCAACAAACCACCAAGACAAAGATGCCATCTCAAAGATCGTGAATCGTGATACTCGATATACGGGTCTCATGGCGAGTCGTCGAAAGGTTCAGACTCTGTTTAATCACCTTAGAACATGCAATGTAAGCGAAGAACACATCCAAGCAATACACTCTCCTATCGGGTTTAATATTGGTGCGGAAACCCCAGACGAAATCGCCATCAGTATCATGGCTGAAATCCTTAAGGTTAAGCATCAGTCTGCTGGCGGATTAATGAAAGATGATCCCCGTATTAATCGCAATAGATTGGTTCTGATTCGAGGTGCGGGAGATATTGCTACGGGCGTCGCCATTCGCCTGAAGAATTCAGGGTTTAAAGTCGTCATGACGGATATTTCACAACCCACCGTAATACGCTGCAGCGTCTCTTTCGCCCAATGCTTATACGGTGAACCTTCTACCGTGGAAGGGGTCACTGCTAGAAAAGCAAACAATTGTAAAGACGTTTATAAGATAATCGACGACAACGAAATCGCCGTTATGGTTGATGAAGAGTGCTGCTCTATCGACAAACTAAAGCCAACCTTTTTGGTCGATGCGATTCTCGCGAAACGTAATCTAGGCACTCGCCGTGACATGGCGCCAGTCACCATCGCGCTAGGTCCTGGTTTTACGGCTGGTGAAGATTGCGACGCGGTAATAGAGACAAATCGCGGCCATTACCTCGGTCGAATTATCTATAACGGTGTCACTCAAGCCAATACGGGAATTCCGGGCAATATTGCCGGTTATACTCACCAAAGAGTCATGCGTGCAAGCAGTGATGGCGTTATGCATAATCATGTCAAACTGGGTGATATTGTAGAAGAAGGAGATGTCGTCGCTCATGTTGGTGACAACCCAGTCATCGCGCCACTAAGCGGAATGGTTCGAGGGTTACTGAATGAGGGGCTCACGGTCACTGAAGGGTTTAAAATCGGCGATATTGACCCTCGAGGAATCGAAGCCGATTATACAACGGTGTCGGATAAAGCCAGAGCCATTGGCGGTAGTGTGTTAGAAGCGATGCTTCACCTAGAACATACTGAATTGAGTTAATCTTTCAGCGTCAGTTTGTTTTAATAACCCATTAATAAAAATCAAAAAACCACTCTCGTACGAGTGGTTTTTTAATGGAGAATAACTTGAACTGCCTTTTAATAGCATATGATTTCCTTCTGACTTGTATATCAGAGGGTCGCGTTCTGACCTACCCTAAATGACCTGTTACATTCTCATCTTTGGATTTGAAATACTTAAAAATGTTAGAACCAGAAAAACATAACCGTTCTATAACTCTCTTTTTGTGTATGTTATTTCTTTGCGCCATAAACCTATCGATTATGTGAACTGTATTTCTTTAATGCTTTCTACTAGTTTATTGGGTAGCTTGCGATATGCTAAGACAATAGAGCGTGTTATTGGCCTGTCCAAGGCAATGGAAATATACTTTAAATCATCATCTTGCTGGATGTATGACTCTGGTATTACTGCTACCCCTAACCCTAGTTTTACTAAGCCTTGCAGTTGTAGATCGTGTATAGCTTTACCTTTGTAAATAATAGATATGTTCTTCTCATTGATAAGACGTTCAAATGCTTTTCGATTGGTACAATAAGGTCTTTCAATAAACTTGAGGCCTTCAAGCGAATTGAGACTGACCTCATCGTTTTTCGCTAATGGATGATCTCGACACACAACTAGTTTGTAGCCTTCCTGACGAAGTATTTTAAACTCAAATTGCGACGGTAACCGTTCTTCATCAATGATGGCAATTTGCGCTTGTTCAATAGAATCTGCGATGGACAAATTAATATCTAATGACACATTTCTTATAGATTCAATCATACCAACATAATGTTCAATGTTGATATCTGGTTGTATATATATATGTAGTTCAATTTTGCTATCGGGTATAAAGGCCGCTTTTAATTGTTGGCTTTGCAATAACAAATCAGACGCTAGCTTGTAGAGTTTGTGCCCCTCTTTTGTTGGTTTAATACCTTGTTTATTACGCTCAAAAACTATTACCCCTAAATTTGTTTCTAATGACTTTATAGCATGAGTAATCGACGGTTGGGAGATGTAACATCGCGATGCTGCCGCAGTAATAGACCCTTCTTCATAGGCGGCTAAAAAGTAATGGAGTGGTTTTATCTCTATCATATAATTTACCTATGGATAGTAAATATAATCAATATTATACCTATAGCAGAGAAATTGCTACTTTTGTGTCTACAAGTAATACAAAAACTCATCTAACAAGGTCATCTCGTATGGCTACTTAGGAAGGGAACCAGAATATGCTCGATCGCCACAGTGATATTGCAATCCATCAAGTATTAAACCGATTTGAAGAAGGAGATTTAACATTGCTAGAACTCATCGCCGACGATATCAATCTACGAATAGACCACTATAAAGATGATGCAGATATTGATTGGCAGCGATGTGACAATAAAGAGGGCTTTATCGAAGTATTAGCTCGCTTAGGAGCAGAAATTTTTCCTAAGGGAACGACAATTACAGGACTAAGATCAGAGACATTGGGGAACGGATGGTATGTGACAATATTTGATCAATCATTTTGGTATGGCTTGGCTGAAGAAACGGTTGAAAGCCGAACATATATTGTTTCTCATGAATTAGATGGTCAACTAGATTATTTTCGTGAAAATGTAGGCGCACTTAAATATAAGACTGTAGTTTAGCTTATAAAAGGCAAACCTAGCTAACGATTAATTTATTGCCGAATAATTTTTAATACATCTACGTTGTATACAAATTTATCGGTAATTCAATTATTTACAAATTCCATAATGGAGCTGATAGCAGTGCACTTCCAATTAATGCAAGCGCAACTGTTGCGTTTGCATTAATAAATGGATAATATGCGTTCGAACAAGAAAACAGGACTTATAGATAAGTATTACTCTTCAATATTTTTATATCGATTTGTTTTTTTCTTTAATCAAAATAGACATTGTTATTTTAATAACTATTTATTTTTAATGAACTAAATTATTTTGAGAAGGTATGTCACTCAGACAATTTTTAGGTTTTATACAAGAGATTGGCTCTATTATGTATGTCGGTGGTATTTTGTCGCATATTGTTATTGGTGTAGTCCTTGGGCACAGCGATGCCAGTACAGCATTTCATGTGTATATCTATAAAAATCAAAGTACTGATCTTCTGATTATCCCGGGCTTAGCGCTAAAAATAATTTCAGACCTAATCTTATATTTCCAGTTCAAATTTAAACCAAATTGGTTAAAAGCTAAACTGTTGATGACCGCTTTTTTGGCCACTAACGCTTTTGTATTTCTTGTACCTATGATGCCCGATCTTCAATTACTTGCTGAACAATCTTTACCAACAGGGCAAGTGAGCCAAGCTTTTATAGACAAAATTGAAATTGAGAAAACAATTGGTATGAGTAACGTAATTCCTTTATTTTTTGAAATGATTTTAGGTTCATTCAAATCTAAATTAGGAAAAGAAAAACTACAAAATAAATAACTATCTTCTTACTTATATCTTGGAGAAAAAAATAAATAAATAAATAAGCAATTTGCTAGTCTTTTAAATCGGGTGTTTATATTTTCAGTCACTGTCATTTTTTTTAATTTATCTTTCGTAGTAAATGTCACAGATGATGTTGGTAAACAAATTTTTGATCAAGAATGTGCCTCTTGTCATTCTGGTGGTTTTAAAGGTTGAATTTCGGGTGCACCAGAAACAGGAGTGAAGAATGACTGGATGACATTTTTTGAAAAAGGACCGGAAAAAATGACCAAAATAACGATTGATGGAGGTAAAGGAATGGATCCAATGGGAGGCTGTAAAACGTGCACCAATGATCAAATCCAAGCGGCTGTTGATTACATAGTTTCGCAAACTAAATAAACATAAATACTTTCTGTAAAGGAAATGAGCTGATGGTTACCACAACAAGTGCATCTCAATACCGATTTTTAACATCTAGAGGGGCAAGTATGCCTTTGTGTCTTTTGGCGATTCACCGTTCTCTGATCGAGCATATCCTTCCTCTTTTAGTTCTTGTCCATCAGATCGACCTAAAATTTCATTTACAATTAAAGAGCTCGGTGATTTTACTAACACAATGAAAAACATTAAAGTGGGTTCAAATGTATTTCTATATGGACCTCATGGCCACTTGACACTAAACCAGCGTCGTGGTCCATCAATCCATGAACAGGGCGTCGTTTTGATGGCTGGCGATTGGTATTACGCCTATGATCAGCATATTACGAGAAATGCTGGCAACTAATTACAAAAAACCAATTAAACTTTTTTATGCCTGTCGTAACCAAAATGATTTTCTCTATCACGAAGAGATAATCGAGTTATCTAAAAAACTCAATATGGAGTTACATATACTTATTTCAGAGTCGTCAGAATATGGTTTTGAACAAGGTCGAATGGATGCAGATTATCTAAATAAACATATTAATTTTTCTCACTACCAGAAATATTTATATTTTATTTGTGGAACTTCTGGCTTCGTTAATAGCGCGGTTCATGGTTTAGAAAATGTTGGTGGAATTCCAATGTTTAATATTGTTTTCGAAGACTTTTCAGTTTACTCATAATTTATTTCTAAAGGGTATTTAGAATGCACGACACATTTGGAAAAGTTATTTTTACTATTATTATGTTATTAATCATTGCAGGACTTCTCCTGTTTGCAATCAATTAAACAGGCTGTCAACTAAAGCTGTAGTTTAGCTAGTCAGTGGTTTGGCAATTTTTTGCAAATTGAATATTAATTGTTCTTGCTCTTCTTTACTCAAAGGAAAAAGAACATCTTGATTCACTTCATTAACGATAGCCGGTAATGTAGAACCTAACTTCCGACCTTTATTCGTTAACACAATTAAAAAGGAACGTCTGCTAGAAGGGTTAGGAGTGCGTTCTATAAGTTCAAGTTTTTCCAATTCATCTAACGTGCGACTAGTCGCATAACCAGGTAAACCTGCTCTTTTGGCTATTTCAATTTGTGTTATCTCATCTTCAGCCATTAGTATCATTAACGCACCAAATAACTTAATGGTTAGCTCTTTTTCAGCTAACTTTTCTTTCATTCTTTGAGTCATATGAAAAGTAATTAAATTAGCTAAACTTCCAAAGCTAGAGTTCCTAACCATCAAAAAATCTTCTGACATATTGAATTATTCACCGAATATACTATAAAAACATCTACAGTTATGATCTCATTGAATAATTATAAATGCAAGAATCAATATTTGAGTTAATTCCAATTATTTTGGTACACTCAACTGATATTTTTTAATTTTATATGTAAACCGACTCATCGAAGTAGAGAAAAGCCTAGAAATGTCGCGACATACTGAACTTTATCATCTAACTTTGGAATTCAATATACTGCATTAGTGTAAATAATACTGGCGGTTCCTTTTTATTCATCATTCTAAAGGTATACGATATGAGAGCTCACTCCTCCTAAGAATAAATAAATGGAACACAGATCTGGCACACCGCTGGCTTCGCGTCCAGATACAGACTTCCACTAAAGCAGCGCTCGCAAGATCAAAGTGTCGTACGGATGTCGATTCACATTAACGATTGTGGATATTACAGTGCCAATAGGTTCGCTAAATCAGAAATTACTATTTAATTACAACAATCTCATGATTTTAAAGACTGAACCTTTACCATAAGGCAAAAAGAGGGTTATACATAATCTTATGTAATTTAAAGTTGTGAATAATTTATGACGCTCAAAGAGATCCTTCAAATCCGTAATGTCCGCTACTTCTTGATGTTTCGAAGCAGCTACTTTGCGCGCTTTTACTACCCAGTATTCACCTTACTCTATTTAGATTACGGTTTAACCCTTTCTCAATTTGCCATGCTTAACGTGGTTTGGGCTGCAACCATTGTTCTTGCTGAAGTGCCATCGGGTGCATTTGCCGATACTTTAGGACGAAAAAAACTCGTGGTGCTATCTTCGGTTGTCATGTTTATTGAAATCACAATGATCGCCGTTGTTCCCACTGGCGATCCCTCTTTGGTATTCATTGTATTTTTGATCAACCGAATATTAAGTGGCTTAGCTATGGCTTTGGCAAGCGGTGCCGATGAAGCCTTGGCTTACGACACGTTAAAAGAGCAAGGCAAGGAAGAAGCGTGGCCGAGAGTCTTACAAGTCCAGCTTCGCATTTCCTCTAGTGTCGGCATTTTTGTCACTCTATTAGGTGCCGCTATGTATGATGTTAACTTTATGGCTAACATTTTCCATGCTCTCGGATTAGCCGAGCCCGAAAGTACCAAAGATCTGATGCGTATTCCCGTTTATGCCACTCTATTTGTCGCGATGATCGCCATTTATTCTGCGATAAACATGAGAGAAGAGAAAAAAGTATTACCAAGCAATCAGACCAAATTGGCAACAACCATAACAAGCCTTAAATTAACGGCAACTACTGCTAAGTGGGTACTTGCTACACCTTATGTGCTCTTCATGTTGCTCTATTACAGCTTATTCGAACACACTTCGCGTATGTTTTTAACCATGAACAGCCAATATTATCGTGCTATTGATATCCCCATTATCTATTTCGGCTTGATTGGCGCGGGGATAAGTTTGCTCCAAATTCTATTGGCAGGTAAAAGTCGTAGATTAGCGGAAAGCATGGATCCTAAAAGGTTTATTGTTGTTATGGGTTTAGCCGCTATGGCGACCTATTATTGGATTAGTCTGGGATGGTCAATTTACGGGGTAATACCAGCACTGATCCTAATTTTCATTACTATGACTATGAACATTTTCATTAGTTATCACCTCAATAAAAAGACCGAATCACACAACAGAGCAACCGTATTAAGCTTTAAGGGTTTGATGTTTAACCTCGGGTACGGCTCGATTGGTACCTTGTATGCCTACTACTATAAATTGGTGTCTCAGAACCACACCGAGCAACAAATAGAACAACACATTGACTTCTTAACCTCACTTTCTTCATTTTTCTATTATTTTACGTTTTTGTTCATTTCAATCAGTGCGGCATGCTATTTTAAGGATAAAAAGAAGGCGATTTTTTGATAATAATTTTTTAGGTACTGTCAAGTTAACTGGTTTTAACCTCTACTGTTCGACGAAGGGTAGATTAACTAACGGTAATATCACGCCATTTGGCAAAAGCATCAGATCTTCGACTTTTGTAAAATTCAGCTCGACACAAATGTCTTTGCAAATTGAATACGTTGTAAACGAGCGAAAATATACTGAGAAAACGCTGTGCGTGCGCCCTACTTTTGAATTTTCTCATTTACCGCTCTCTCACTCTTTTTGGCTCATGGGAACTTTCACATCGATTATTATGATACTTTTCTTTATCATGAATTGAATCTGGAACCTGCTCCCTGTGAGCTACATCATAACTGCGAAGTTTATCTGTCACTATTTTCCAAGGGCTAACTCCTTGATTTATCGTTAACAGGCGGTTGAAGAAACGCTTGGCAGCCTTTCCATCTCTTTTTTTCTGGACCAGAATATCGATAACATCACCATCCTGATCTACCGCTCGCCAAAGGTAGTGACGCTCTCCACGAATGTTAATATACACCTCGTCCATAAACCATGTGTCACCAAATCGACCGGCGTTTTTCTTGAGACGCTTACTATAGATACGTCCAAATTTGTTGCACCAATACCGAATCGTTTCGTAGCTTACGGTAATGCCTCGTTCTGCTAGAAGGTCTTCTACATCCCTAAAACTCAAGCTAAAACGGTAGTACAACCAGACGGTGTGTCGGATGATTTCAGGAGGAAATCTGTGTCTTTTATATATGCTCATATGTAAACACTGCCATAGCATCGGTTAACTTGACAGTACCTCTAAGCGGTGTCATGTCTAGAAAGCCGCTGAACACTAGTTCGGATAAAATTTTATAAGGTAAATGCATACATAGGGTGTATGAGAATTTCTACTCTAAGTAGGAAAGGGGCATTTTCGTGCGATAAAACGCCAACTGTTGTGGTTCAGTAAAAACGGCTATCAAGCAGTAAACTGACTCATTACTGGGTATTTCTGAGTTAACGATTTTGCTATTTTAACTAATAAAAGATTAATTGACGAATGCCAATGTATACTGATTTACTCTTCAACAATATTCGCAAAATCAAGATTATACTTTCTGCTTAATTGTTGGATCTCCCCACTCTCAATCATTTTTTTGAATTCCAGATTAAATTGGATTAAAAAACCATCCAGTGTCCTTTTTCTTGAGAATCCATAATAACCTTTATTCACTATGATAGGTGGTAAGATCATTTTTACTTTATCTTTAATTTTCAGCTCATCAATTAGCGTTGATGCGCTTCGGGGGTGGCTTACAAGTAAGTCAATTCTGTTCGCAAGTAACTTTTGGAAATTAGCTTTTACTGTATTCGTCGTCTCAATTCTTAAATTCTCCTTGTATTGGTCAAATTTTGCACCATAACTCCACCCTCTAGTAAGACCAATATGCAATCCTTTGAGCGAAGACAATTCATTGTCCCATTTAAAAGCGTTATCCGCCTTAACATAAAATACCATAGGATCTCGATAGAAAGCGTACTTAGTGTAATTCATGAACTTTTCTCTTTCAGCGGATTTATAAGGACCTATCAATACATCTGCCTCACCACGTTCAATCATTTTTAAAGCTCTTTTAAAGGGGTATATTTCTATTTTTAGATCATGCCCTAGTCTATGAACAATTTTATTTGCTATGTCATAACCTAAACCATAAATTTCACCATCATGTTTCTGTTCCAATATAGATGGGAAAGTAGTTCCTACAAATACATACGTTTCAGCAATAGCCTTGCTTGAGATAATGAAAGACAAAATCATAATAAAAACATATTTCATAACCATTATCCCCCTTCTTTGTATTTTCGCTTACTTAAGCGACATAACATCTTGATCTTTCGTATGCACAATTTCCCCCTGAGAAGGCAAGGCTCAAAATACCATTGAGCAGCTGAAAAACATAGGGGCTGAAACTATATCTCTAGATAATTTGTCATTAAGGCGTATATGTATCATTTTCAAAATTATGCCTTTAGCAACAACAGACACAATTATCTGTACTGATGTCCAATAAAAAGGCTTACAACTTAAGATATTAACAGAAAACACTATCGAATCCCTCTCGGTATCCCACCGTTTTTTTCGTCAGCCAATCTTATAATTAGCTAAAATAAAATAAGAATCTCTTCTATCTTTACAAGAATAACGGCGATATCGCTACCAAATTAAGCAGAGGTTGTAACGTTGCTTTCTGTCACATGTGACAACCAGTTGAGTATATTTCTCAGTTAGATAACCATCAGGACAAGCATGGATCCGCAGTTACTTTCGATTCACTACAGCGACCCATTATGGATAGCGATAGCCTTTATTTGCGGTCTGATAATAAAAACTTTTGGCCTACCTCCACTTGTTGGATTCCTTATCGCTGGTTTTATACTTAACGCGCTTGGAGCTAAAGGTGGCGGATTTCTGGGCGTATTGGCTGATCTTGGTATCACCCTTTTATTGTTTTCCATCGGACTAAAATTAAAACCAAAGTCGCTTGTAAGGAATGAAGTGTGGGGGGTCGCAACGCTGCACATGACGATTTCTACAGCACTTATCGCTTTCTTGATGATACTTCTCTCTTATACATCTATCCCTCTTATTTCAGAATTGGAGGTTGAGACCGCATTGATTATTGGTTTCGCCTTGTCTTTTTCTAGCACAGTTTTTGCGGTCAAAGTGCTCGATGAAAATGGAACAAACAATACGTTGCATGGACAGGTATCAATTGGTGTGCTGGTAATACAGGATATTGCAGCAGTCGTTTTTATCGCTATATCGATGGGAAATTTGCCCTCGATATGGACCTTTGCGCTGATAGCATTACTTCCACTTAGGTTTGTTCTGTTTAAAATATTCGATAAAGTTGGGCATGGTGAACTATTAATTCTTTTTGGTATTACCATGGCACTTGTTGGTGCCGATTTGTTTGAATTAGTGGGGATTAAGGGGGATGTAGGTGCTCTGGTGTTTGGCATGTTGCTTGCCAATCATCCAAAGTCAAATGAACTGGCAAAACACCTGCTTGGATTTAAAGAACTATTTTTAGTGGGATTTTTTCTTAGTGTTGGTATGACGAGCATACCAAGTGGAAGCGAAGTTATGATCGCTTTATTATTTATTCTGTTCCTGCCAGTAAAAATAGCGATCTATTTTGGCTTGTTCAGTCTCTTTTATTTAAGAAGTAACTCAGCATGGCGAACATCACTTAACCTTGCGAGCTACAGTGAATTCGGTCTAATTGTGAGTGCCATTGCCGTGTCGTCTGGCTGGCTATCCAATGAGTGGCTAGTGATTCTTTCTGTTGTGTTATCTATCTCATTTATCATTTCAGCGCCAATGAACAATGCGGGAGATCGCTTATATGAACAATGTAAATCAAAACTAAACCGACTGGAAAGAAAAAAACGTTTGGTGGGCGAAGAGAACATTGAGTTAGCGCACATTAAGGCTGTCGTTTTTGGTATGGGAAGTATGGGGCAAGCGGCGTATAACGCTCTAGAACCAAGTTATTCTGGCAGTATCGCAGGTGTGGAGTTAGATAGAGAAAAGACCGCAAAGTACACTTCTATGGGGTTAAATGTGTTTACCGGAGATGTGACTAGCCCTGAATTCTGGATAAGAGCACCAGAACTACACCATGGCCTAGAGTGGGTTTTGCTAACGCTGCCAAACCATGAGGCAAACATAAACTCTGTCATCCGTTTGAATAAGATGGGTTACCAAGGATGTATAGCAGTTACGGCCAAATACTATGACGAAGAGCAAGAGCTAAAGGCACTAGGAGTAAATCACACATTCAATACTTGCACCGTAGCTAGCCTAGAGTTCGCGAATGAACTACAAACTTTCGTTAAGAAATAGCCCGTTTTTCTGCCATGCAGATCAGGTTGATTTTTACGACCTTAGTAACTGAAAATAAGAAAATCACTTAATAAAGCGACTCGTAGAAATATTCTTATATCTAGAGATTACTTAAAGGTAACCTCAATAAAATGTGGGTTATCAATTAAAACTTCCAGTTTAGCTATACCATCCAATTCAATCAGAATAACTGTTTCGTCAGTATTAAGTTTGATGCATTCATTACGACTTTCATTACGAATTGTATCAAGAGCAACACCTCTTATAGGTTCCCCTTCTTTCATCGTTAATCTAACCGGATAACGGTATAAACAAGCTATTTCAATATAATCATATTCACTGCAACTTATCATAAGACTCGCCTCTACAATGGATTACTTACTGTAAGGTTGAACATCAGTTATTGCAACAATCTCAAAAAACAATGTATCAATGACCATTCAGCACCCGGTATTCTTCTTAAAAAATCTCAATTTATACATCCATGTATAGAATAAAATATGATTATTTAAATTTGAAAATCTGTATGTTTTGCATTCCTTTGAGTGCATCTCCTGTTTATTTTCTCGGATCAACGATTCGAATTCTATATTCCGAGCTAAGCACTTACTTCAATCTCATAAGAAGTAAATTTCCGAATGTTAATCACGCCAGTATCAAATATCAAATATTGTCCTTTAATGCCTTGTAATATACCTGTCACTTCAGGGTTCTTATCAAAGTTATGTGAAGTAATCTTGGTTGGATGAGCAGTCACTGGATAATGTATCTCAGTCGTCAACTCGGTTAACACCTGTATCGCGTCCGCTCCAAACTGCTGCTTAATTTCCTCTACCTTTTCGGTTACCAAGGGCAGAAGTTCAGCAAATTTGTCAGATAAATCCATTGCATCACCGTCTTGCTTTAATAAGGTCCGCCAATTGGTTTTGTCTGAGATATGTTTCGCAAGTTCAATCTCAATCAATCCAGAGATATAACGAGTTTTCACTTTGAAAATAGGTAGACCTTGGGTGGCCCCCTGATCAATCCATCTTGTCGGGATTTGGTTGTGACGCGTGATACCGACCTTTAAGCTAGAGGTATTAGACAGATACACATAATGGTCAATCATGCAGTTCTCTTCGCCCCATTGCGGCTCACGACATGTACCTTGGTCGTAGTGGCACGTTTCAGGTTTCATAATGCACATGTCGCAACTAGCCAATTTCCTCATGCACACAAAACAGTGGCCTTGCGAGTAGCTCTTTTTGGTCTTTTTACCGCATGAACTGCAGAAGATATTACCGGTATGAGTAAGTGTAATCGTTTGACCTACGTATGGATTGAGATCAATCTCTGAGTCTCCAACAGGTAAACGGTAAAACACCGCGTCTCCTAGATTGGCTCGCATTTTACTCAAGGTTCCTTTCGCTAAAATAGACATGCCTTACCTACTACTTTTGTTATTATGAATATTCATTGATTGAATTGTAGCAAAGAAGCGTCGCTCATAGGATTATCTAATCACATTATTCTACTGCATTGACTTCACATATAATCAAACACCAACTTATTGGCACAATCACGGAATTCACCGTAATAAAACTAGGTTGGAACCGTAAGCAGCGCAACAATGCTTACACACAGAATTTCAAGCCCGTGAACATTTCTTCAATCGTTATCACAAAGCTAAAAAGATATTTCTAACAAGTAATTTCGATCTTCAACTTATAGAAATTTCACCCAAGGTCCCAAATCAATTTGATAGTAATCGTGAAAATATTACTTGGGAACCTGAATGTCCATGGTATCCAATACTAAAGAGCCCGCTTAATCAGCGAGATCTTTAGTAGGTGTCTAATTCGGCATTATGGAGCACTTTCTTTACAGGTTATGTCCTTTTATTTTTGGAGCGAAGATAACATTAACTCAACTGCTCATTTGGCTGTCTGTTCTTATCTTTCCGCATATTCCAGACATAGACAGGGGAAGATGAAGCACACTCATCACACACAATATGCACTTCTTTTTCATCCCCTCCCCAAGCCGGGTACAGGTACTCTATCGACAGTTTTTTGTTGCCACAAAACGGGCAAGATTTATGATTCATTTCAAACTTTCCCCACAGTATTATTCTTTTTCTGGTACTTCTAATAGGTAGTCTAGAATTCTCAGTACTTTGGCCAGTTCGTTACGGGCATCAAATGAATGCTGTGTTACTGCCATCGAGAACAACCCTTCCATCATTAAATTAAAGCTGGTCACCACATCGTCGGCATTTACCCTTGATGACAAGTCATATTTTTCATTTATGGCTTCTGTCATACATGCCCGTATGTAACGAGAACACTCATCAAAGCATTGTTGCACCGAATCGCTTTCGGTAATTTCGAGGCAGACAATAGACATACGATAGAAGCGAATCATTTCATCCAGATTCGTATTGATGATTTTTTTGATTTCAAGCAACGGATTTTCGGATGTCGCCACATTGCCAAAGTCAGATTTCAGTTGTTGTTCGAAGTCATGGACTATGGCGATGAAAATCTGCTCTTTACTAGAAAAGTAGTGGTAAATAGCCCCTTTAGATAGTTCGGTAGCCGCCATAATTTCTTTCATAGTAGCCTTGTGATAGCCATTACTAATAAAAATTTCCATAGAACACCGAAGGATTTGAATTCGCCTTTCCTGTTCTGATTTATGCTTAGTACCTTGCTTACTTTTCATCGCTTCGTTCATATTTACCCAAAATCAAAATAAACCGCACGGTCGGTATAATAGAATGAGTTCAAATGTAAGTAAAGAGGAACATGGATAACAACCAATCAGATATGAGATGGAGCGGTTTTGCGGCTCTACGAAAGGGACGGGGCGAAACTCATTGAATACTTCAACACGAAAGAGCCCGCTGATTAAGCGGGCTCAGTGCCATTTAGTGCGTGTCTAACTCGGCATGAGGTGCAATGGAGCCTTGTGGCCGCGTTGCCAACTCTTCATATAGCTGCCACTTGCGTTTCGCAACATGTTGAGCCGTTGCAGTAATTTCTGCTGCGGCTTCTGGGTTACTTCTGCGCAATGTTTGGAAGCGTTCTTCGTTGTAACGATACTCCTCTAAAGGAATAGTCGGCCTTAATGTATCAAGCGAGAACGGATTCTCACCGGCATCACGAAGGGCTGGGTTATAGCGAAATAGTGGCCAGTGACCAGATTTCACCGCTAATTGCTGCTGCTTTAGGCCATCTTCCATATTGATACCATGAGCAATACAGTGGCTGTAGGCAATAATGATAGACGGACCTTTATAGGCTTCGGCTTCGCGCATGGCCAACAACACCTGCTGAGGGTCGGCGCCTAAAGCAACCCTTGCGACATAAACGTTGTTGTAGGATATCGCTTGCATGGCAACATCTTTCTTGGTGGCTTGCTTACCTGCACTCGCAAATTTAGCCACGGCACCTAACGGCGTTGATTTCGACATCTGTCCACCCGTATTGGAATACACCTCTGTATCCATCACCAAGACATTGACGTCTGCACCACTAGCAAGTACATGATCCAACCCGCTTGAACCAATATCGTATGCCCAGCCATCACCACCAACAATCCAAATAGAGCGACGGATCAACTGGTCAGCAACAGACATGAGATTTAACGCAGATTCTGTCGTTACCGTATCTAGCTCAGTTTTTAAGGTATTAACCCGTTTAATCTGAGCCTGAATATCGGTTTCTGTAAGCTGTTCTGCGTTCAGCAGTTGATCAACCAACAAGGGATCAAGATGTTCACGATTATCCATCAACAACTGTTCTGCCATTTCGTGTTGCTTAACCGCGGCGAGACGGAAACCAAAACCAAATTCTGCATTGTCTTCAAACAGTGAGTTTGACCAAGCAGGGCCACGTCCATCTGTGTTTTTCGACCATGGTGTCGTGGGTAAATTGCCACCAAATATTGAAGAACACCCCGTTGCATTCGCGACCATTAATCGATCACCAAACAACTGAGAGACCATCTTAAGATAAGGGGTTTCACCACATCCTGAACACGCACCAGAAAACTCAAATAGGGGTTGTAAGTACTGAACACCACGTACATTTGAGAAATCAATTCGTGCTCGATCGTTGTAGGATAGCGTTTCAAAGAAGTCTAGATTCTTCTTCTCTTGCTCCATGTATGGGGCTTTCAATTCCATATTGATCGCTTTACGTTCTGGTTGTCCCTCTGAAGCTTCTTGGATCACCATAGGACAAGCATCAACACATAGGCTGCATCCTGTACAATCTTCTGCGTAAACCTGCAACGTATAGCGAGTATCAGGGAAACCACGCGCGGTAATACCAGCAGACTTGTAGCCTTCAGGTGCCTCATCCAATTTTGATTTGTCATAGAATTTGGCACGAATCGCGGCATGAGGGCAAACAACACTGCAATTACCACATTGAATGCACGCTTCATTTTCCCATACCGGTATTTTCTGAGCGATGTTTCGTTTCTCCCATTGAGTGGTTCCCGAAGGATAAGTACCATCCACTGGCAACATTGAAACAGGGATCAAGTCCCCCCTACCTGCCATCATTTGCGCGGTAACTTGTCGAACAAATTCTGGGGCATTGTCAGATACCACCGGTTTAATCTGTTCACTGGCCGTCACCTTATCTGGAAGGTCAACTTGATACAGATGGGCAAGTGTGTGATCAACCGCTGCAAAGTTTTTCTTAACCACTTCTGGGCCTTTGCGGGTATAGGTTTTTTTGATTGCTTTCTTAATCTTGTCAATCGCCAGTTCTTTTTCAAGCACACCTGATAAAGCAAAGAAGCAGGTCTGCATAATGGTATTAATGCGATTGCCCATTCCGGTATCACGAGCGACTTTGTACGCATCAATGACATGCAACTGCATATTGCGACTGATCAGTTGCTCCTGCATACGAGCAGGTAAACTATCCCATGCAGTTTGCGCTGATTCTGTTGTGTTAAGTAAGAAAATGGCGTTTTCCGCGGCTTTGGCAAGCATGTCTGTACTTTCAACAAAGGTAGACTGATGACAGGCCACAAAGTTAGCCGATTGAATTAAATAAGGGCTATTTATCGGATGATGTCCAAACCTCAAGTGAGATTCTGTTTGTGAACCCGATTTTTTCGAGTCATAAACAAAATATCCTTGTGCAAAATAATGTGGGTCTTCACCAATAATCTTAATCGTATTTTTGTTTGCCCCCACGGTTCCATCGGCACCCAATCCATAAAACATGGCACGCACAACATCGTTTGACTCAATATCGAAGCGGTTATCTACATCCAAGTGTGAGTGGCTAACGTCGTCAATAATACCCACGGTAAAATGATGTTTGGGTTTATCTAATGCTGAGTTATCAAACACAGATTTAACCATGGCAGGGGTAAATTCTTTGCTCGATAAGCCATAACGCCCAGCGACCAATCGAGGCATTTTTTCGAAATGATCTTGATTGTCTACCAATGCCGTCAATATATCTTGATACAACGGATCCGCATTCGCTCCAGGTTCCTTGGTTCTGTCTAGAATGGTGAGTTTTGTTGTCGTTTTCGGTAGCGCTTCCAACAAATGCTTGGCAGATAGTGGGCGGTACAATCGGACTTGTAATACCCCTATTTTTCTACCCTGTGCAACCAGATAATCGACAGTTTCCTTAATCGTTTCAACACCCGACCCCATTGCGATGACGACATGCTCTGCATCAGGAGCACCAAAGAACTCCATCAACTTATAGTGGCGGCCAGTAAGTTCACCCAGTTTTTCCATGCACGATTCTACGATCCCTGGAGTTTTTTCATAATAAGGGTTCACCGTTTCTCGAGCCTGAAAATAGACGTCTGGATTTTGTGCAGTGCCACGAATGAAAGGTGAATCAGGGCTCAACCCTCTATTACGGTGGGCCCGCACTAATTCATCGGAGATCATGGCGCGAATGTCTTTATCTGCGATTAGGTTTATCTTGTTCACTTCATGCGAGGTTCTAAACCCATCAAAAAAATGGATAAATGGAATTCGCGCATCAAGCGTTGCAGCATGAGCAACAAGTGCCATATCATGGGCTTCCTGTACGGAAGAAGAGGCGAGCAACGCAAATCCCGTTCCTCGCGCCGCCATGACATCTTGATGGTCACCAAATATAGACAGGCCCTGCGCGGCAAGTGATCGTGCGGCCACATGAAACACAGCCGAGGTCAATTCCCCGGCTATCTTATACATATTGGGCAGCATCAACATGAGCCCTTGAGACGCGGTAAAGGTCGTGGTCAAAGCCCCACTTTGTAAAGCGCCGTGCACGGTACCCGCGGCCCCCCCTTCACTTTGCATTTCTGCTATAAGAGGAATATTTCCCCAGATATTTCGTTGATCTTCTGAAGCCCACTGGTCGGCTAACTCGGCCATCGTAGATGAAGGCGTGATCGGATATATTGCACACACTTCACTGACACGATAAGCAATATGCGCCGCGGCTTCGTTTCCGTCGCAGGTATGCATAACGGGGTTATTTTTCTCTATCATGATCAGCTCCTATTCCATTTCCGCCGCGACCATTTCAATCGCATGACTAGGACATTGCGAATAACATGCTTCGCATCCGGTACACTTGTTGTAATCCACTTTATAACCCTTACCTTTTCCAAGGTGAGTTATCGCGCCATACGGACAAGCACCTAAGCAGCCATTACATTCAAAACAGTTGCCACATGAGTAACAGCGCTGAGCCTCAAACAACGCCTCTTTTTCTGTCAATCCACCCACAACTTCGTCAAAAGAGGTGGCTCGTTTACTCACAGAAATGGCTGGTTGTTCACTCTGCTCTGCATCGGTTTTGTACCACAAATGCAGCTTATCGAACTGGATAAGAGGCTGTTTGGAGACTTTGCTGAACAATCGTTTATTGAGAAAGGCATCGATATGAGAAGCGGCTTTTTTACCATGTCCAACAGCAATTGTTACGGTACGATCACAAGGGACCATATCGCCCCCAGCAAACAACCCGTGGTACCCGGTCATCATCTGATCGTTAACCTCGAGGCTGCCATCCCTTTTATGCTCTACGCCTGGAATATTTTCGGTCAGTTCTGTATCGATATTTTGACCCAGCGCCAAAATGAGAGAGTCAATCTCTACCGTTTCAAATTGACCGGTTGGATGCGGACGACCATTTTCGTCAATCGATGTTTTCTCTAGAGTAAATGCAGTGCCATCGATTCGATTAATTGTGCGTTGCCAATGAAAGACTACACCTTCATCCATTGCCTCAACACATTCAAAATCATGGGCTGGCATATGTTCCCGGTCACGACGATAGATAACCGTGACATCGGCACCCATTCGACGAGCCGTGCGCGCGGCGTCCATTGCCGTATTACCCCCACCATATACGGCGACACGTTGACCCAACTTTGGCGCCGTGTTCATTTCGATCGCTCGAAGATAGGATACGGCATCAATCACCTTATCTGGATAGTCATTAGGGATATCAACACCACGACCAACATGGGCACCAATAGCAAGAAAAACGGCGTCAAATCGACCTTTGACTTTCTCGGCTAGTAGATCTTCAACCTTATGATTAAGCACAATTTTAATGCCCATCGCTTCAATACGGGCAATCTCATTTTCAAGGATATCTCTTGGTAAACGGTATGCAGGGATACCAAACTGCATCATGCCACCTGCCATTGGTGCCGCGTCGCGGATTTCTACATCATGCCCTTTTCGCTTCAGGTGATAAGCCGTTGCAAGACCACTTGGCCCAGATCCTACGATGAGAACTCGCTTGCCTGTTGGCTCAACCTTAAATCTGACGGGCCATTTTTTCTCTAGTGCTTGATCGCCAAGAAAACGCTCAACAGCGTGGATGCTCACCGCTTGATCTACATTCGTACGGTTACAAGCGGATTCACAGGGATGATAGCAAACCCGACCATGAATAGCGGGCATCGGGTTGTTTTTGATAAGGGCCTGAAATGCTTCTTCATACTGCTCTGATTGAGCAAGCGATAACCATTCTTGAATATTACTGCCTGTTGGGCAGGCATGATTACAGGGTGGCAGGGAGTTAGAATAGATTGGAAATTTAGTACGAACCGGCCCAGATCCTTTTTTCACGGTAAGGTCTGGCGGTAAGGTCATATCCTTAGAACAATTAATCATAGTATTTTACCTTGTTGTCTGGTTGTTGGTAAAATTAAGAGACGTACTGTTGCGGCGTGAATATATGATCGTGGAGGTCTATTCTTAGATTTCCCCCTTCAAGCACAGTGCCTAGTGATAAGAGTTTTTAGATAAAGTTACGTCTCTGCTCTTACTGCCAACCGGATCAGGCCGTTGGATATTATAATCCCAAAATCCAACGGCCTATTAGATGAGTAAGTATCTTGGAAAAAATGAACGACTATACTGATACGCAGGTGCCTGCTCTCTCATCGAGAACTTCTACGCCTTCTTCAAGCGCACCAATGTAGGCTCGCCCACCAAATGTCGCAAAATCGGCTGCGGCTTCAACTTTGGGTCCCATCGAACCGGCAGGGAACACGTATTGGCTGAGCTGAGTCGGTGTTGCTGTTCGTAATGCACGCTGTTGATCCGTACCCCAGTCAAGATAAACGGCGTCCGCATCCGTTAGAATCAGTAGCTTGTCTGCATTAAGTTGTTTAGCTAACAAGGTGGCTGAAAGATCTTTATCGATGACACCTTCGACCCCTTGATACCCTATTTCGTTTCGACAAACGGGAATACCACCACCGCCACAACAGATCACAATCTGGCCCGCAGCGAGCAGGGTATCAATCGATTTCTTGTCAATGATGTTAATTGGTTTAGGTGATGGCACAACACGGCGAACATAATCACCGTCGCGTTTCATTATCCAGTTATTCGCTTCAGCCAAAATTCCGGCTTCTTCTTCGTTGTACACAGGGCCAACAAACTTTGTTGGATCAAGCATACTAGGGTCATTGCGATCGACTTCAATACGAGTCAATAGGCTAGCAACTTCAGTATCTGGAAGAAGGTTCTGTAGCTCTTGAGCCAACATATAACCAATCATACCTTCACTTTCCGCGCCTAACACATCAAGAGGGTATGGTGAAACTTTATCGTAAGCTAAATTTTGTAAGGCTATCAGACCAACTTGTGGCCCATTTCCATGGACGATTGCCACTTGGTATTTATCGGCTATTTCGGCAATCGCTCTGGCAGCAACTTTAATATTAGCCAGTTGGTTGTCAAAACTTGGCGCATCGCCACGACGTAGTAATGCATTGCCGCCAAGGGCCACAACTGCGATGGGTTTCATGTTAACTCCTTAAATTATAATTATGGTCTGAGCCGCTTTCCGCAATATCTTTCGCCTTTTCGTTAGGTTTAAGATGTGATTAACGTGAAAACGGTTTTCGGCGAACAAAGCGGCCATTCCCAGCTTCCCCCATAAATTCGCCATTACACGCGACAACCTGCCCATGGCTTATGGTCATTATTGGCCAGCCTAGGCATTGCATTGATTCATACGGGGTGTAGTCTGTATTGTCGTGTAATAAATCGTGAGTAATCGTTATCTGTTGCTTAGGATCAAACAGCACCAAATCAGCATCAGAACCTTTTGCCATATTGCCCTTTTGTGGAAACATTCCGAACAATTTCGCTGGCATGTAACTGGTTAGTTCTACAAATCTACTTGGACTCATTCGTCCACTCATTACCCCTTCAGAAAAAAGAAGTGACATCCTGTTTTCAACACCGGGCAACCCGTTTGGACAAGCGCTGAAGTTATCTTTTCCACGTTGTTTTTGGTCTAAGTAAGTGAACGAACAGTGGTCAGTTGCAACGGTGTCAATGCTGCCGTCTATCAGACCCTGCCAAAGCTTTTCGCGCTCTTCAACAGGTCGAAGTGGCGGACTAAGAATGAATTTCAGTGCATCGTCACGTTCGTAACAGCTCTCGTCGAGCAATAAGTATTGCGGGCAAGTTTCAGCCCAGACAGGCTGATGGTTTTGGCGGGCAAGGCGCACATAATCGAGCCCTAGCCCATTGGATAAATGCACAATATACAGCGGAGCATTATCGGCTAATTTTGCCAAGTTTATCATTCTGGCGATCGCTTCTGCTTCGCACTCTAACGGCCGGCTTTGAGCATGATATTTAGGGGCTGTTTTTCCTTCATCCAGAAGCTGATTACGCCTGAGCGTTATGGCGGCATCGTTTTCTGGGTGCACAGTGGTTAGGGCATTCACTTTGTTTAGCTGTGTCAATGCGCGTAAAACTGACTCATCGTCAAGTTTGTAACCGTAGGTGAGGTAGAGTTTAAAACTAGAAATGCCTTCAACCTCAACCATAGAGGCCATTTCAGACAGTATCTCATCGTTGATATGTTGAATCACACCATGGAAGCTGTAATCAATAACGGCCGTATCTTTGGCATACTCTTTATAAACCGATAATTGATGATGGAGATTACACCCTCTGGGGCCAAACCCCATATGGTCCACCACCATAGTGGTGCCGCCGCAGGCCGCCGCTCGGGTACCGGTATAAAAATCATCACAACTCTTTGCAATGCCGACATCAATATTGAAATGAGTATGAACGTCTATGCCACCCGGCATTACGTATAAACCGCTTGCATCGATGATGTGTGTTTCTGCAGGGTAGTTTGAAATAGTTTCACTAATATCTGCAATTTTTCCGTCGACAATCAGTACGTCAGCTTTCTTTTCCTCTAAATGGTCGACCACAATTCCGTGACGAATTAGCATGGCCGATGAAAGTCCATCAGAATCAGTATTCAATTGTGAGGAAAAAGAACGCTTAAAAACCATATCGCCACCTTTTTAACGTTAAGACGTTGTCATATTCGTGAATATCTTTTCAAAATACCTACGAGTATGAGGTACTTTGAAAAGCGTTCGCTATCGTTAATGTATCCATCCCGAGGGGGATATAAGTCCAGTATTAAGGCAGAGCATACTGAAACCCTCGGGACGGAATTCTTTAGTGACGCTGTCTAAACAGCATCAAAACCTATTTTTTTAACTCTTCTAAATACATTTGAGGAATAACCGCGTACATCGCTGCGCAAGTAACCAAATGGTCTTTCCAAGTTTTTTCGTTTGGAGCGTGAGCTTCTGGCTCTTTACCCGGACCAAAACCGATGACTGGAATACCATAGCGACCCATGATCGATACGCCATTGGTTGAGAAGGTCCACTTATCAACGGTGGGTTTTTTATCAAACAACAACTCATAAGAGGCTTCCAGAGTCTTGGTTGCAACGTGATCTTCATCGATCAACCATGTTGGGAAATAACACTCAGTTGGGTAGACCAGACCGGTATAAGCCGGACGATTGTATTCGTACATTGACACGACGGCTTTGGCTTCTTGTACCGCTGGTAGCGCTCTGATTTCTTCAAGCGCCCCTTCCCAAGATTCGCCCCAAGTTAAACGTCGGTCGATAGAAACAGCACAGCTGTCTGCTACTGCACAACGACTAGGGGAAGTGAAGAAGATTTCAGAAACAGTCAGGGTACCTTTGCCTAGGAATGGGTCATCTTTCAGCTTGTGAGATAAGCCTTCAAGTTGACTTAGAATTGGACCCATCTTAAAGATAGCATTGTCACCACGTTCTGGTGCAGAACCATGGCAGCTTACGCCTGCAACATCGATTCGAATTTCCATACGACCGCGCTGACCGCGATAAATTTGGCAATCTGTTGGTTCAGTTGATACAACAAATTCCGGACGGATGTTGCTTTCTTCGATGATGTATTGCCAGCAAAGGCCATCACAATCTTCTTCCTGAACCGTACCAGTCACGAGCAATGTGTATTCGTCTTCAAGGCCAAGATCTTTAATAATCTTACCCGCATACACCATAGACGCCATACCGCCTTCCTGATCTGAAGCGCCACGACCACCGATTATCTCGTCATTTTCCATACCTTCGTACGGGTCGAAATCCCAGTTATCTATGTTACCAACACCAACAGTGTCGATATGAGCATCCATTGCAATTAGGTGAGGACCATGACCAATCCAACCTAATACGTTACCCATAGGGTCAATTTCTACTTTATCGAAACCGACCTTTTCCATCTCTTCTTTAATGCGTAATACGACTTTTTCTTCATCGCAACTTTCACTTGGGATCGCAATCATGTCACGTAGAAATTGACTCATGTCTGCTTTATAGTCTTGAGCTTTTTCCACAACTTTGTGGAATGGGATAGTCATTGTCATTGTCATTGTAATGCTCCTTGAACCGAACGGTGGTCATCGTGTTCGGCATGATGATTTGTATAGAGAGTTGATGCGCTCTTTGTTTGATGACGGTTACTGCGCATTAACTTGAATTTTGTTTGTTTTTGTTAAAGCGTTGGGTGTTTGCCTTGCCACAGCACTTCACGGTAATGCACTGGATCGGTATCGCCTTCGGTGTTAATAAGAAGCACAATAGAATCGTGGTCTAATCCAAGTTTTGCCATCAACTTCTCACGTTCGGGGTGATAGTAAATAGCCGCTAACATTCCTGCACCAACCGCACCGGATTCACCGGATACCACTTTGGGGTCACTGCCTAACGGATTCGCTAACACACGCATACCAAGAGCAGCGATACTGTCCTGACAAGATACAAATTGCGTAGAGCAGTCACGAAGTACAGGCCAACCGATTGGGTTAGGTTCCCCACATGCTAAACCAACCATAATGGTGGCGAGATCGCCTTCTACGTTGACCATTTCACCTTGTTCACTAATACCTGAGCGGTAAATGCAGTCTGCAAGATCTGGTTCGATAATGACCGAATGAAGCTTGTCTGCGCCGTACATGTCACAAAGGTAACCAAGCACACCGCCTGCCATCGCACCTACTCCAGCTTGCAAAAATACATGGGTAGGACGTTCAACATTCTGTTGCTTCATTTGATCGACAGCTTCTGCAGCCATTGTGGTGTAACCTTGCATGATCCACGTTGGGATTTCGGTATAGCCTTCCCAAGCCGTATCTTGCACGATCTTCCAGTTGTTCTTGTTTGCCGTCTTAATGGCCAAACGAACAGTGTCATCGTAGTTCATATCCGTAACGATACACTCTGCACCCAGAGCACGGATGTTGTTAACTCGCTCATCTGCCGAGCCTTTGGGCATATAAACCACTGCATTTTGACCCAGTTTACTTGCTGCCCATGCCACACCACGTCCGTGATTTCCGTCGGTTGCAGTGGCAAAGGTCATTTTTTCCGATATTTCGTTTCTCAACTTGTCGAAATCAAAATTATTAATATCGAGTGAATACTCGGCACAAAGTAAGCGAGCAATTGCGTATGCACCACCTAACATTTTGAATGCGCATAAATCAAAACGATATGCTTCGTCTTTGACTAATATTTTACCAAGGCCAATTTCTTTCGCTAAGCAGTCTAGAGAATGCAATGGCGTTGGTTGGTAACCTTCAACTTTTTGATGAAAAGCACGGGCTTTTTCCGCTTCATCAATGGTGAATAGAGGAGATTGCTTACCGTTATAATGGCGATTATCAGCAATCTCCATTTTTAGAGAGAATGTAGACACGACCAGACCTCATTGAATGAATTAAATGGAATGGGCGGGGAATCGAATTGATGCCCCCGCATAAATGGCTAACATTAGCCAGTTGTCTCGTTGTGGGACATTGGGTTATTTGACGCGTTTTTCAGACTCGTCTAATAACTGTTGTAAGATGTCACCTGGCGCCTGGTATTTACGGTTCAAAATCATGGCCGCAATGATATATGGTTTCCAGCTCGCTTCCTTGTATGTGGCTATGCGGTATTTTTCGAATACAGCTTCATCCACTTCACCTTCTTTACAAGATACGCCAGTGATATCCGCAGGTAGGCAATGCATATAAAGCGCCTCTCCACCTTTGGTTTTCTTCATCATTTCTTCAGTACAATGCCAATCTTTGTGTTTTGCATTTTGAGCCAAACATTCTTGTTCAAGTGCTTTAAGTCCATCATGATCATCAGCACGTAGAAGTTCTGTACGACGGCCCATGACTTGATAAGGAGCCCATGATTTCGGATAGACGATATCGGCATCTTCGAAAGCTTCTTCCATAGAGGCAACCTGAGTAAAGCTACCACCTGATTCTTCAGCGTTCTTACGTGCTTGTTCAACAACTTCGGGAATAAGGTCATAACCTTCTGGATGAGCCAATGTCACATCCATACCAAAGCGGGTCATCAAGCCGATAATCCCTTGTGGTACTGACAATGGTTTGCCATAACTCGGTGAATACGCCCACGTCATCGCGATTTTCTTGCCCTTCAATTGTTCTAGATCGCCGAAATGTTCTTCAAGCCAGGCTAAGTCAGCCATTGATTGGGTTGGGTGGTCGACATCGCACTGTAGGTTTACTAATGCTGGGCGATGAGGCAGAACACCTTCTTTCACACCATCATCGAGTGCTTCACCCACTTCGCGCATATAGGCATTACCTGCGCCTAAATACATGTCATCACGGATACCGATAGCATCTGCACAAAATGAAATCATATTCGCGGTCTCACGAACGGTTTCACCGTGAGCAATTTGAGATTTACCTTCATCAAGATCTTGCTGAGCGAGGCCCAACATATTAATAGCTGATGCATAGGAGAAACGAGTACGGGTTGAGTTGTCACGAAACAGTGAAATGCCCAAGCCATTTTTAAAGACGTTTGTAGCAATATTTTCCTGACGCATTGCTTTGATGACTTGCGCCGTTTTTAATACACACTCTAGCTCTTCAGGGCTTTGTTCCCACGTTAATAGGAAATCTTTCTTATGAAGTTCAGAGTCTAGTTCATTGATTTCCTTTATAAGTTCATTAATGCTTTTCATTTTATTCTTCCCAGTAATTAAAAATTATTATGTCGTTTGCGGCTGGAATTTTCGGTTGGATAAAGTCCATTAAATAAACAGACACTGATTCCTTTATTCCAATATCTATGCCAATAACGAAAGTAACTCGTAAAATAATCTGGTAAGGCCTATTAATACATTAAATACAACAAGTTACAGTTTATAAACTGTTTTTAGTACGCAATACCTTTTCTGCTGCACTATCAATTACTATCAGTGATAACGACCAAAATGATAGTAGCCAAATAACGGTTTATCATATTGATATCCGGGTGTGATGCAGTGCTCAGATCCCGTCTCATTCTGGTAACCCCATTGTAAAATCTGACTTACATCAATCTTCCTTGATATCAATCTTGTTAACTTGGTATGTCATTTCTCGAGTAGATCTCTATATGCTAAAAAACACTCAGCAATCCGAACTGATGCAACTTCAACCAACGATATTGCGTTTTACGCAAATGCTGTCAGCTGTACTTCAACTTGATGCTGAAGTCGTCGATGCCGATTTAGTTCGTGTTGCGGGCACTGGGCCGTATAGCAAACTCTTTGGTAAGAAAGCAAACAAAAGCTCCAGAATATTTAGGTACATCCTTGAAACTCATCAAGAAAAAGTCGTTCTAAAATCGCGTACAGATCCAATATGCAAAGGTTGCGACAATATAGCGACTTGTCGTGAAACCGCCTTTCTGGGCGTACCGATCATGGTTGAAGACCGCTGCGTAGGGGTGATCAGTCTCGTCGCCTTCACTGAAGAGTCACGAGAAAGAATCAAAGACAATGTTTCGTTATTTTCCGACTACATTCAGCATATCTCCCAAGTTGTAGTGGCAAAAGTATTGGCTAGCGACAAAGAGCATGAAGCTGGTCTGGATGAAGTATTAACAAGCCTGATAGAGAATATGGATCAGGGCGTACTAGTGTTAGATGGTAACCGCCAAGTAAAATATGGTAACCAACCAGCTCTCACCAATCTCAATATAGAGCGCGAAGCGTTATCAACCGTGGAAGTCAATATTCAGCCACTCTCTTTGCATAACAACGAATTGAAAGGGAATCAGCAACATATTATCTCTCTGGGTGACCGACAGGAATTAGTTGTTGGTCAATTTCATGATGCCCGCGGTCACCAACTCTTTCTAATGAGTTTTCACCAACCGAATAAATCGTTTTCAATTAACGAACCACAACCACAATTCACCAATGTGATTGGTGAATGTAAGAAAATGCACCAACTGAAAACCTTAATCTCGCGTATCGCCAGTAGCCCTTCAAGTGTGCTTATTAATGGTGAAAGTGGAACCGGCAAAGAAGTCATCGCTCACGCCGTTCATGATTTAAGCACTCGCAGTGATCAACCCTTTATCGCCATTAACTGTGCGGCGATACCCGAGCAACTTTTAGAAAGTGAACTTTTTGGTTATGTAAAAGGGGCATTTACTGGAGCTTCAACCAAAGGCAAAACGGGCCTAATTCAAGCCGCCAATAAAGGAACATTGTTTCTGGATGAAATTGGCGATATGTCGATGACATTGCAGGCTAAGTTACTTAGGGTGCTGGAAGAGCGAGAGGTCAAGCCTATTGGTTCAAATACTTCAATTCCAATCGATATCCGAATTGTATCTGCGACCAACCGTGATTTCGCCGAAATGATCGCGTCTAACCGATTCCGTGAGGATCTATATTACCGCCTCAACGTAATCCCTATTCATCTTCCCGCACTCAAAGAACGCGAAGGTGATGTTGAGCTTCTCGTTCAGTTTTTTCTAGATATACATACGCGAAAAATTGGTGTTGCTTACCCAGGTATTACCGATGAAACGATGGCTAGGCTTAATGCCTATCACTGGCCGGGCAACGTTCGTGAGCTCAGTAACTTAATTGAATATCTGGTGAACGTTGTTCCTGAAGGTGACACTATTGACGTTGATTTATTGCCCCCTTATTTCGAGCAAACCTCGGTAGAGAAACAATCAACGAACGTTGTCATGGATGATTTTGCAATGAGCCTTGAAGAGATGGAGAAAATCCGCATTGAAGATGCAATAAGTCGATTGAGTAATCGCAAATTGGTTGCTGATGAACTAGGCATCGGAATTGCCACTCTTTATCGAAAAATCAAAAAGTATGGACTTAACGCTAATAGCCATTAGCATTTAGCATTCAACCATCGCCTCAACTTGACCAAGGTTGGGGCACAACACAATTGGCTTTCGGTGTTCCAGCTCATGGTTGTCACGTACTTAAAGCACTAGAGTGAAAGGCATTACTCCATTCTATGGATGTATTCAACAATCACTTCATTACCTTCTACATAGGCCCTTTGAATCTCACCATCGACCGAAAGGCGCGTTTTTAGAAAAGCCGTTTTATTCTTTGCCAACGATCCATTTCTTAGCGATGAAATGGCCTGTTGTGGCTCTATGTGCATGATCTGGCAAAATTGTTTAACAAAACTGTAAGTGAGTGGTGCACCTCCACGCAAAAGAGCCGAAAATTCCATTTGAGATATGCCTAACTTTTTGACCACCTCCATCTGAATTAATCTCATGTTTGCCTTTTTAGACATCCAGACATGGTAAAGCTCTTCTCTGTCTTCTTGTGTAAAATCCACACTATTTTCCTAACGATTAATAGAGGCCATGAATATGCCTTTTAACCTGAGAAAAGTGTCAAATTCCCGTGAAAATTGATCCTGTGAATTTATTTTTGGAAGCAACCGCAACCTAACTACTTATTCACTTCTAACCCAAAACAGGTAAGTAATCACCTCTGATCAATGTTCACTTCTATAACCGAGACCAGAGCTTAATCAGCAACCCATTCGGCTTCGACAATCACTTTATCACCGCATTTTATGCGTCCAGTGAATATATCGCCCTGACAAACAACACCGACACCTGCTGGTGTTCCACTCATTACAATGTCACTGGTTACTAGGTCAGTATAACTGCTGAGCTCTTGTAGAATGATCCGCGGCGGATAAAGCATCTGGTTCACGTGACCGCTTTGAATACGAACCCCATTGATAAACAGCTCAATATTAAGGTCATCGATTTCAGCACCATCTAAAGGCACAAATCGGCTCAAAACAGCAGAGCCATCAAAGGCCTTTGCTCGCTCCCAAGGCAATCTTTTTTCTTTCAACCGACTTTGTAAATCTCGTTTAGTGAGATCAAGACCGAACCCAACAGCCGCCAGTTTTTTACGCCTCACCATAAAACAAATTTCCGCCTCATAATGAAGGGCTTCTTGGTGAAAAGATCGCAATCTATTCGAAATCGACGAATTAGGCTTATTAAATACCACCATCTCGTCAGGAATGACATTGTTCAACTCTTTTATATGCTCGACATAGTTTCTACCGATGCATAACACCTTGGACGGTTTCACTTTTTTATCGCCTAACGCTACGGTATTCATCTGTTATGTTCCCTACTTATGAACAAGCATCAATCGTTCAACTTACTCAGTAACTTCTCGCATAATCGTTTCAGTTCTATCAACTCTTCAACGTCCATATTAAGTTTACAGACCATACCATTTGGCACTAAAAGCGCCTTCTTTCTCAATTCCAAACCTTGTTCAGTCACGTACAGCATGCGAACTCTTTCATCATCTAGACCTCGTTTTCTGCTGACTAACCCTTTACCTTCTAGCCGCTTTAAAAGCGGTGTCAAAGTGCCAGAATCAAGATGAAGTTTATTGCCCAGTTCCTTTACATTGATTCCATTGGTCTTCCACAACACCATCATCACAAGGTATTGAGAATAGGTGAGATCAATCTCCAACAAAAGAGGCCGATAAGCTCGAATTACGGCGTTAGCAGCGCTATATAAAGGGAAACAGACTTGATTATCCAATTCTAATGCTTTTTCATCTACGGTAAAACGACCCGATGTCATAATTCATCTCCGAACAATATTGTGCACAATATACTTGCATTTCAGTTTAACTTCGATTTATAATTGAGCACAACTTAATTGCGCGCAATTTAATTACAAGGTGACTTACTATGACAACTATATATAAAACTAAAGCAACAGCATTAGCGGGTCGTAACGGCAAAGTAGCAACAGACGATGGTTTGCTTGAAGTGAATTTAAGTTACCCGAAAGAAATGGGCGGTTCAGGTACGGCTACCAACCCTGAGCAACTATTTGCGGCGGGTTATTCTGCTTGTTTCTCGAATGCGATTCTTCATGTTGCTCGCGAAACTAAAGTTAGTATTGACCAAGCACCAGTAACTGCAGAAGTCGGTATTGGACCAAATGCAGAAGGCGGTTTCGCTCTCACTGTCAGCCTAGCTGCAACACTAGATTTGCCACAAGAAAATGCATTAGAGATAGTGCGCATGGCACATAAAATTTGTCCATACTCGAATGCAACTCGCGGTAACATTGATGTTGCTGTCACCATAAACGGTGAAGCCATTTAACCTGAACACTGGTCATACCAAGTTAAGTAAGTTTGTGACCAACTACGTTTCCAGGTGAGTATTATTTAGAAAGGAAACATCGAAATAGACCTCCACTGCCTATGACGATATTCGAGCCTGCTCCTAATGCGAGTAGGCTCTTTTTTTATCATCTATTGACCATGTTTAGGGGGTCGACACTTGGGTTATTGAATTAAAGATACTCGCAAAGATACGCCGTCGGCTCTTCTACTTTTACATCAAAAGATGCGTTACCAACGACTTCAAAAGCCTGCCCTGTGGTAAACGTCGTCCATTGTTCTTCGTCTGCACGCTTGATCATTAATGCCCCCTTCACTACCGTCATCTTTTCCGGTGCACCCGTGCCAAATGTATATTCACCCGAAGCCATAACACCAACACTGCTGTCTCCATCTTCCTGAGTAAAACCTAACGACTTAACACCACCGTCAAAGTAAGTATTTTCTTTGATCATTTTACATCCTTGTTGCTTCATTTATTGAACCCATATTTGTATAAGAATTTTCACCCATTCACAAGCAATATAACAAACCCCTCCGTATAAAGGATGGCGGTTTTTCTTAGACGATGCCGTCGGGAATTACGCAGAAATGACGATAAACTGAGGTTTAGTTAAGCGTTTTGCTGTTCCAATAATGGGATAAGTTCTTTCGCTAGTAACGGCTTGCTAAAATAATAACCTTGCGCGTACCTACACCCCCTTTGCACTAAAAAATCCGCCTGTTCGAGCGTCTCTACACCCTCGGCAATAACATTGAGTGACATCGCGTTTCCGAGTGCAATAATGGCATCGGTAATCGCTACATCGTGCTTATTTTCAGGAAGATTCATCACAAAAGAACGGTCAATTTTCAATGTATTGAGTGGAAGTTTTTGTAAATAACTTAACGAGGAGTATCCTGTACCAAAATCATCCATGGATAACTCTATTCCATGTGCGCGCAACGTTTCCAATTGCTTGACAGCGTTTTCTGCATTACTCATCATAAAACCCTCTGTCACTTCGAGTTCAAGATATTTTGCCTCTAAATCCGCTTCTTTAAGCACCGAAATGACCAATTCAGCAAAGTTGGAGCGCTGTAGTTGAGCTCCCGCGACATTGACAGCGATACGACCGAATTTGAAACCTTTATCACGCCATTCAATTGCCTGCTTGCAAGCTTCCTTTACGACACGCAATCCGATCTCTTGTATTAAACCGGTTTTTTCTGCAATAGGAATAAATTCGTCAGGTGATACTGAACCCAATTTTGGATCATGCCAACGTAGCAACGATTCAAAACCGATTAACCGACCTGTAATCATATCCAGTTGGGGTTGATACACCAGAAAGAACAGCTCATGATCAAGCGCATCATGGAGCGCAGCCTGAAGCTTTAGATGCGATTCCGACTGCTTCGTTAAGGCTTCCGTATAATAGGCATAGTTATTTCGACCTGTTTTCTTAGCCCTGTACATAGCGGCATCTGAGTTGCTCAATAGTAGGTCGCTATCCTCTCCATCTTGTGGATAAAGCGCGATCCCCATGCTACCGGTCAGTCGGATCGAGTCTGTCTTATCTAATTCAATCGGTTTATCAAATATAGACATGATTTTGGGGGCAATTATCGATATAGATTCCAGATCGGCGATAGCAGGGAGAAGCAAAACAAACTCATCGCCCCCTATTCGAGAAACGGTATCGACTTCGCGTAAAATACCTTTCAATCTAGAGGCTATTTCACACAATACTTCATCACCCACAAGATGACCGTAGCTGTCATTAACATGTTTAAAATGGTCTATATCAATGAAGATCGTCGCAAACAGTTCTTGGTTTCTTTTTGCGTGATATATTTCCTGCTTTATTTGATTGGTTAGCTTAGTACGATTAGGTAAATCGGTCAGTGGATCATGATACGCCATGTGTTGAAGGTCATTTTCTTGCTGTTTCTGTTGAGAAATATCTGAAAATACAGCGACATAATTACAGATATTTCTCTTATCATCATACACAACACTGATTGTCGAAAGTTCAGGGAAAATTTCACCATTCTTTCGCCTGTTCCATATTTCGCCTTTCCATTGACCTTCATTGAATAAATCCTTCCAAATCTCACGATAAAAACTTTTATCATGGCGACCCGATTTTAAAAACCTTGGATTACGCCCAATGGCCTCTAGCTCTTGATACCCTGTGATTTCGCAGAACGCTTTATTTACGTAGATAATCATGCCATCTCTATTGGAAATAATGACACCTTCAATAGAGTTTTCAAAAACCGTCGCGGCAATCAATAATTGATCTTCAATCGCTTTTCTATTGGTCACATTTCGTGTCATACCGATAATTCCAATCGTTTGACCTTGACCATCTAACATAGGCGCTTTAATCGTCTCTAACCACGTTTTACTTTGAGGGTTAACAGCATTGGCGCATTCTTCAACAACGGTCTGCTTCCCCGCAACAACAACCTCCTTGTCTGCAATCTCAAATTTTTCCGCTATCTCAGGATCGAATAGCTCGAGATCAGTTTTACCTATAATCTCAGATACAGGCTTACCCCACGCTTTACTCACTTCACGATTACAATGGGTATAAACACCTTCTAAATTTTTTACCCATAAATGATCGCTAAAACTATCGATAAAACTCTGAAATTCTGGTGTTGATTGATCATCAACAATACTGGTCAAATCAACCTGAAACTCTCTTTGATTCTCTCTATATGTATTGACGAGATCTTGCTCTATCTGACTCACAATCCCTTTCAATAAATCATAATGTTCTACTTGAATTGGCTTATCTTTACTGAAGGCCAATAACACACCAAAATGAGACATGCTTGACCACGTTATTGGCACGCCAACAGAGTAATTAAAGCCATCAATCAGGCAGGGTTTTGAATAAATCGCGTTATGGGATAACACAAGCTTAGAAAAAGCATCCACTTCCAATGTGTACTTTACGTAATCGATTGATTCTGAGGAATACACAATCGGCTGATATACATTGTGTTTAACTGTTGTGCACAGCACAAGCTCGTAACCTAATACGTTTTGATAACTAACGAGTACTCTTTGCCAGTTTTTGCGCGCCTCTACAGGGACGTCGATTTCTACCATGACCTACTTCTACGTATGTTTAATAATATAAACTCTGACACCACATACTAATTATAATAGTATCAGTATGAATATAAAGGAATGCTAACTGAAAGGAAGAAATAACCTCGCAATACGTTAACTAACAAGCAATTCAGGCGTATAAGCGACTAATTGACTACTACTTTAACTTAATTTTGGCGGCAATAGCGACAATACCAACCAAAATGACACCAGACAAAAGGCCAACGAGTCCATTAAAGACTATTGGTACCAGTGATTCTACAATACTGATATGAGGTAAATTAAATAATACTGGTTCTATCAAGTGATGGATGACTGGAATACTGTGGACAACGATCCCTCCCCCAACTAAAAACATAGCTGCCGTACCTATTATCGTTAATAAGTGCATCAATTTGGGTGCACCAGCAACCAAACCATTTCCTACTGAGACTAAAACACGGGAACGCTTGCGCTTTTGCATATAGAACCCGAGATCATCTATTTTCACGATACCTGCAACCAAGCCATAAACGCCAATCGTCATTAGAACAGCGATCGTACTCACTACTAAAATTTGAGTCAATATTGGCTGGCCTTGAACCGTACCCAGAGCAATCACTATAATCTCAGCTGACAGTATAAAATCGGTTCTAATTGCGCCATTTATCTTCTGTTTTTCATACTCTTCTAGTGACCCAACGCCGCTGGAAACGGGTGCGGAGTCTTCACTTTTTTGCTTCTTATGAAAAAATTTCTCGATTACTTTTTCTGCTCCCTCATAGCTAAGATATAAACCACCAACGAGAAGCAGTGGAGTAATTAGCCACGGAGCGATAACGCTGATAAGCAATGCGGCTGGAACTAAGATAAGTTTATTGCGAAACGATCCTTTAGCGACAGCCCAAACGACAGGAATCTCCCTTTCTGACGCGACACCAGAAACTTGCTGTGCATTAAGAGCAAGATCATCACCCAAGACGCCTGCCGTCTTTTTTGCCGCAACTTTAGATAACACAGCAATATCATCCAATACACTAGCGATATCATCCAGTAACGTTAATAGACTTGCACCAGCCATTTTTCATCCTTTGAATCCAAACCAAGAACAACAATTACAGCACATTTAGGCAAAACGATCCGATTAATATCTCTCTTCTTAACTCAATTCAGTTAACAGGAAAAAATCACTCCTCAAAAATAATATAATTGTTCATAGATCTGCTCATAAGCAAGCATTCTTATAATTAGCTGTGTAATAACTTCACGTTATGATAAATAGTCTGTTTTCGAATCCTTGTGTATACGTTTATACTGATTCAGATGATCGTTCTAAGGATGGATATGGGTAAGATAAGAAAATTAATAGGTTTAATCGAAAATCCAATGCGAAGTCGTATTGGCAAACGAATTACCCTAATTATGGTTCTAATAAGTAGCATGGTGACGCTAACCGCGACAACATTTCAGCTTGCATGGGATTATTCGCGAGAAGTCAATGAAGTAGAGAGTCGACACCAAGAAATTGAAACCATACATGTGCCTCTACTCGCCGCCTCTTTATGGGAATTTGACCTCAAACTTTTACAGCAAAAACTTGAAGGCCTGATCAATCTACCTCGAATCAATTACTTAGAAGTTCGCTCTGCCAACGAACTTTATTATGCTGGTGAGCCGGTAAAAAAGAACGCTATCGCGGATGAATATCTTATTGTCTATCAATCCAGTTATCATGAGGATCCGGAAGTTCTGGGTACCCTTCGAGTCGAATCAGATGAACAAGAAATCTACGATTATCTGCTGACACAGTTTCTACTTACGCTCGCCATCAATGGTTTTAAAACACTCATCGTCTGCATGGTCATAATGCTCGTTATTCACGAGAGCATTAACAAGCGAATATTCTCTATCAGTAAATATCTTCAGAAATATAACCCTAGGCATCCAAGTAAGCCGCTTAATCTACCGTCAGCAAAAGTTATCACCCACGCGTCTGACGAACTCAGCCAACTGGGTAACGAGACCAATAAAATCACCACACGCCTGACGCTCCTATATAACAATATCCGTTATGAACAAGAACGCTTTAGTGATTTTGCTAATGTAGCCTCTGATTGGCTGTGGGAAACCGACAGTAATGACGCCCTAATCTATGCATCTATCGAAATGCGGCATAGTCTAGGCATTGATGAGTTAGCCAAAGTGCATTTTAAGGACCTACCTGTCATGCGCAACGCCAGAACGTTACTCTCAAACATTGAGAAAAAACAGAGCTTTTCATTATGCCAAGAAACTGTCGTCATTAATGGAATGGCCCACTACCTATTATTTCAAGCTATCGCGAACTATAAAAATGGAACATTCATTAGTTTTCGAGGTACAACTATTGATATAACGGTTCTACAACAAGCTCAGATTGAACTCGAAGAACTTAATAATAATTTGGAAAGAAAAGTAAGCGAACGAACACAAGATCTTGAAACCAGCATGTCTCAACTAAAACAGACTCAACAGCAGTTGATTGAATCGGAGAAGCTTGCGGCGCTTGGTGGATTAGTATCAGGTGTTGCCCATGAGGTAAATACTCCTCTAGGGATATCGGTCACGGCAGCCTCTATTATTCGAGAGGGCATTGACGATCTAAACCAAAGTTTCGCTAAGAAAACACTCACAACAACCCAGTTTTCCAACCTAATGAAACGGCTTGGCGATAGCAATTCTATGCTGGAGAGCAATTTGAACCGAGCAGCACAGTTGATTAAAGACTTCAAGCAAACCGCCGTTGATCAAGTTTCGGAAAGTCGAATATCATTCTCTGTTTATCAGGTACTTGTGTCACTGCTCGCCAGTCTACACCCAGAGACAAGAAAAGTTCCCGTTGAACCGCAACTTATAGGTGACACGGAATTAGTCATGAATAGCTTGCCGGGCGTTCTCACTCAAGTGGTATCTAACCTTGTCCTTAATAGCGTCAATCATGCTTTTTCCACTCAAACAACACCGGAAATTTCAATTTCGTTTGTTGAAGACGGGGACGATGTGGTGTTTGAGTACCGAGATAACGGAGCGGGAATCGATAAATCTTTACACCAGAAAATATTTGAACCCTTCTTTACAAGCAAAAGAGGTAAAGGCGGGTCTGGTCTAGGGCTCTATCTTGTATTCAACCTTATACAACATAAAATGAAAGGGAAGCTAACTTTCGATTCAGAACTCGGTCAAGGTGTACACCTGACCTTCAGGCTGCCGCGTCTACTGGATAATACCGTGGACAAAAAGGCTATCGATTCCGATGCTTAAATTGTCCGAATGGGCAGGCATTTAATACCAAATAGAACACATAACTGCCTCGTATTGTGGCTTTAAAGAAGCACAATTCAATAGGCAAAATAAAGGGCGACATTCTGTCACCCTTTATTTATTGCGGTGTTCAATTACACGAATTAGTCGGGGTGTCTTGCTCTAATTTCAATGAAATCATCCCAATGTTCAATCATCAAATCAACCAATTTAGGGTCAAAATGTTTGCCCCGTTGATGAATAATCTCCGCTTTTATATCCTCATTCGACCATGGTTCTTTATAACTACGTTTAGAGCCAAGTGCATCAAACACATCTGCGATAGCCGTTAAACGGCCGTTAATAGGGATATCTTCCGCTTGTAATTTATTTGGGTAACCCGTCCCGTCCCACTTTTCATGGTGGTTTCCTGCAATCTCTTTTGCAACAAGCATCAACTGACGTTTTGAATTACTCAATATCTCAACGCCATAATCAACATGCTTTTGCATAATAGCCCATTCTTCTTTATTGAGTTTGCCTGGTTTATGCAAAATACTATCCGGTATTGCAACTTTACCAACATCATGCAGCGGCGAAGCGTGCTTTAACATTGTGGTATCTTTTTCTGACAAACCATAAAGCAAACCAAGATGTTCACTAATTAACGACACTCTCTGTACATGAGCTCCGGTCTCTTTACTACGAGCTTCCACTGCGTTCGCTAGGTTGTATACCAACTCTTTCGTAGTATCTTGCAGATCCACCATCAAATTGATATTTTCAAACGTTAAACATATATTCTGCATATATAATTCGAGCAACTGCTTATCAAGCTCGGTAAGCTCAGTAATCAAGTTTATATAAAGAATACTTTTTACACCCTGATCGTCCACACTATAAAAAACGTATGCATCAGAGTAATTCTCGGATCGTTCACTATGGATCGCATCTTGACAACGCTGGGCCACAATTTCTGGTAACAATTCTAGAGAATATTTTGGATGAAAATGAACAAATTCCCCAGTAGCCGCCAATGTCAGAGCACGAGTGGCTTCGCCCTCTTCGCTAGGTTGAACGATACAGTAGAATGCGGAGGCATCTAACTTAAGCAGGCCTGTAAGCTGTTCAAGTACACTCGTCGCATAGGTTTTTAAGGTACCCGTACTCTGAACATTTGCAGAGGCCTTAATGACGCGGCTAAGCCCTTGCTTTTGATCTTCAATTAAACAGATATCTCTATAGGCTCTGAGAGAAGAATACAATAAGGTTCTTAGCTTCTGGGTTGTTAATTCTGTTTTTTCTTTATAGTCGTCTATTTCATATTCACGGATCACGACATCTTCCGGTGCCTGTCCTGCTTGTCCGGTTCTTAGTACGAGACGAGTAAGGTGATTCTTACACTCTGAACGAATATAGTGTACGAGCTCTAGTCCCGCATGTTCGGTCTCCATTACAACATCAATCAATGCAATGGCAATATTCTTTTCAGAATCTATTATTTCTCTAGCCTGAGCGCCAGAATACGCTGAAATGAGTTCAAGACCACGATCTTGAAATTCAAATCCACTCAACGCAATTTGAGTGATCTGATGCATCTGTTCATCATCATCGACAAGCAATACACGCCACGGAGTTCTAGGTTTTATAACTTTCTCAGTTGGAACCTTCTCACTATTAGGATCGCGTAGATCAGCGAACAACTCCATTCCCACCCCTTAACATAAAAGTTAGACTCTACTGGTTGATTAGATCGTAAGCATTAAGATAGAACCTATACCTTAGAATGAGCATTTATACTAAAAAATCAAGCACAACGTGACAAACTGACCTAGGAATTTCTCGAATTGAGACATCAATTTTTATCCTGTAGATACAATTAATCTCATTGATGACATATTTCACTACGGGACACTTTAAAGATAAAAAAGTGACTACAAAATAGTAGTCCTTTTATCGAATTTCAGCCAGCAAACTTAATGAATAGGTTTATCTGAATTTTTATTGAATTGACCGAAATGTTTTTCGAGTACTTCAGGGGTTAATTTCCCTTCTTTCTCTAATCTCTTCAGCTCTTCAACCACCGTCTTCTGTTCTTCTAATGTTGGTAGTTTAGTTTCGTCTTCCGTACCCATTTCTAGAGCCATGTTCTCTAGTTCTTTTTCCAAATCACTCATTTTCAAAACCTTACATTACTATGAATTATGTGAAGTCTACCCATTTCCACAACGTGATTCTAGAAAAACTCGTTTAGCTAGATAACGATATGGGGTAGCCTAATATCAAATCCGTTCGTTACCTGTTGATTTGAACCGGAAGTCGCTTGAAATGCATTGCCTAAATAGCATATTGTTTATAACTGCATGGTTGTATCAATACTCCTAGGCTGAGGGATTACATTCTATATTGAACAAAAATCAAGCAATCAATTCGTCGGTTAGGAACTTATTTTCGTTTCAGACGACAAAGCATTAAAAGCAGGAGATATGTCGTAGATGCATTCAGAAACATTTCAAAGACTTCAGAACTATCTTGATTCACAAATAATCGGACAGTCCGAACTCATTCAGCAACTACTCGTTGCCCTACTGGCAGATGGGCATATATTGGTCGAAGGCCCTCCGGGCATTGCCAAGACCCGAGCCGTACAGAAACTCGCAGAATGCATTGAAGGAGATTTTCATCGTATTCAGTTTACCCCAGATCTATTACCTGCGGACTTAACGGGCACCGATATATTTAGACCCGAGACGGGAGAGTTCACGTTTCAAACAGGGCCTATCTTCAACTCATTGATTCTGGCTGACGAAATCAACCGTGCCCCTGCAAAAGTTCAGGCCGCGATGCTAGAAGCCATGGCTGAAAAACAGGTTACTGCGGGCAGAAGAACCTACCCTCTTCCCGAATTATTTTTGGTTATGGCGACCCAAAACCCTATTGAGCAAGAGGGCACCTACCCATTACCAGAGGCGCAGCTTGACCGATTTTTATTACATTTAGATGTTCAATATCCCACAGCAGAAAGTGAACTGGAAATACTCAGACTGAATCGTGGTGAAGCATTAGGAACGGCAGCGATAGACAAAGCACACGTGACGCAAAAAGATATTTTTCAGGCTCGCAAAGAGGTTCTATCCATTCATATGGCAGAAAGTATCGAGCACTATATCGTTCGACTCGTTCTAGCAACTCGTCATCCTGAAAAATATAGCCCTCAATTGGCCGAGTGGTTGGAGATGGGTGTTAGCCCAAGAGCCACTATCGCCTTGGACCGATGCGCAAGAGCGCGTGCGTGGTTAGATGGACGAGACTATGTCACCCCTGAAGATGTTCAGACAATGGCCTTCCCAGTGATGAGACATAGATTACTTTTAAGTTATTCAGCACAAGCTGAAGGTGTCCATCCAAACCAAGTTGTACAACAACTAATATCAATGGTCGGTAGCGCTTGATGAAGGGTATGCACACCGCAAACACTCGGTATTTAATAGAAGCAGAGAATATACTGTGTTTGTAAAACAAAGTATGAGCGAATCATTGCTGCCAGAACACACCAACGGAGTAACCTTGTCGCTTGCCGAGTTGTTACAATACAAAGCGCAAACTGTACGCTGGTTATCTCCAGCCAAGAGCTTATGGTCACAACTCAACGGCCAGCATAACAGTGTGCAAAAAGGTCGTGGGATGAATTTCTCGGAGGTTCGGCAATATCAGCCCGGTGACGACATCCGTTCTATCGATTGGCGCGTCACCGCAAGGACAGGAAAACCACATACCAAGCTATTCCATGAAGAAAGAGAGCAACCTGTCATGCTCTATTTGGATTTTGGAAAGTCGATGCGCTTTGGTTCTAGGTTGATGCTTAAATCTATCCAAATGGCACATATGGCGAGCCTAGTGAGTTGGTTGGCAATAGAACAGAAGGACAGAATTGGTGCCATTCTAGATTCCGGAAGTGAGCTATTTGATATTAAGCCCACGTCGAGAAATAAAGGGCCTCTGCAACTATTTAATCAACTGATTAAAATGCACAACCAAATACTAGACACCGTTGTTGAAAATGAGCCCCCGCTTTCCAAGGGATTGGCGGCACTGCATCGGCTATGCCCAAAAGGGAGTGAAATAATCATATGCAGTGACTTTACTCGGTTCGATCACAAGGCTGACAAAATACTACTGACACAACTGCGTCAGCACAATAGAGTTCAGTTTATTCAGTTTTATGACCCTTTAGAACTCGGACAAACCACATTCAGAGGTACAGAGAAAGTAACGAATGGCCACCAGACTCAATGGCTAAGTTTTTCGACGAAACAAAACAGGGAGAAACTGGAAAGCGCATTTCAATCTGAACAACGTAAAATCGCTTCTTTGTGTCGCTCGCTTGCGATACCTTATTACTCCATATCCAGTGCTGAACCCTTAATTTCTCAAATTGCCGGAACCAATCAATGACCGAAGCAACTGCTGTAACCCATCCACTTTCTTTAGAAGCGATACACCTCCCTTCCGTACCGGGGTTTTGGCCTTTTCCGTGGGGATGGTGGAGTTTATTAGCCAGTTTTATCCTTACCATATTATTTGTCATCGTCATTTGGAAATGGCGAAAACGTAGACTAAGAGCAAAAAAGGCCGCTATTGCTTTGCTCTCGTTAGAGAAAAATCTGATCACACCATCAGGTGCAATGGAAATCTTAAGGCAAGCCGTTCTTAGCTATTACCCAAGAGGACGCGTCGCTCACCTATCCGGCGAAAACTGGTTAGTTTTTTTAGATTCACAGGTTAAGACACCTATTTTTGAAACCCATGAGAAAGAGTGGACAACTGCCTTGTATCAGAAGGAATCGCGGGTAAATCGTGACGTTCTCATTGCCCAATGCGAAACCTGGCTGAATGCTGCGTTACCACCAAAAAAGGGAGGCCGTGGGTAACCTCATGCATTTTGAGTTTATGTGGTGGGGGATGCTATTTTTGCTTCCTCTTCCTATATTGATCTATTTCTTTGCATCTCCCGTAAAAGAAAATGCGGCAATAACTTTGCCTTACCTTCCTAATGAAGGGAGTATCACTGCGCCTTCAAATTTATTTGCCAAAATTATAGCAGGATTAATTTGGCTTCTACTCGTTTTGTCATGTGCTAGGCCTGTCTGGTACGGGGAACCGATAGAAAGTCAGCCAAAACATCGTGACATGATGCTTGTTGTCGATCTATCAGGCTCCATGGATACGAAAGACATGGCGTTTGAAGACCAATACATTGACCGTTTAACCGCCGTTAAAAATGTACTCACTGATTTCATTAAAAAAAGAAAAGGCGACCGTTTAGGTCTTGTTCTTTTTGCGGACCATGCCTATCTACAAACACCCTTAACACTCGATCGGCACACCATCGCTTCTCAGTTGAACCAAGCGGTATTAGGGTTAGTCGGCAATAAAACCGCCATTGGCGAAGGTATCGGCTTAGCCACCAAGACATTTGTGGATAGTGACGCGCCTCAACGAGTCATTATCCTTTTAAGTGATGGCGAGAACACCGCGGGTGTTCTCGACCCTTTAAAAGCGGCCGAGATTGCTAAAAAATATCAAACGACCATATACACCATTGGAGTAGGTGCCGGAGAAATGGTTGTACAGGAATTTTTTATGAGTCGAAAAGTTAACACAGCAAAAGACCTTGACGAATCGTCGCTTACCAAGATTGCAGAGATGACAGGTGGTGAATATTTTCGTGCTCGTAATCAGGATGATTTGCAGAAAATCTACGACACTATCAATGAACTCGAACCCATTTCAGGGGTAACGCAAACATGGCGCCCACAAACTGAGTGGTTTAATTATCCATTGGGTATTGCCTTATTACTCTCCGTTGTATTAGTCGTGGGGAGAAAAATACGTGTCTGACTTTATTTTCCTTACCCCTATTTGGTTGCTAGCGCTCATCCCCTTATTTGGTGTTTTGATTTGGTTAACTAAAAGTCAATCTACATCAGAATTGATTGCGTCACATATAGCGGAAAAAATGGGTTTGTCCCCAACGAAGAGTCGAAATAAGGGTATTCTCTTACTTGGACTCATTTGGTTAATTACCATTATCGCTCTTGCGGGCCCAAGCATAGAGAAGGTTGCTAAACCTACTTTTTCTATTAGTTCCGCACGAATGCTCATTCTAGATATGTCTCGTTCACTTTATGCTCAAGACATCAAACCGAGTCGTCTGGCACAGGTGAAATATAAGGCACGGGATCTCCTTTCTTATTGGGATGAAGGCAGCGTTGGTCTTATCGCCTATGCGGGTGATGCCTATACCATTAGTCCTCTCACATCCGACGCATCGACGCTGCACAACCTTATCTCCCATTTGTCACCAGAATTAATGCCTTATCCGGGCGCGGATGCGGCAAAAGCAGTCGAACTCGCCATCAATAACCTAAAACAAGCTGGTTACCATACAGGTGATCTTGTTTTGATTACCGATGACCTTGATGAGCAAGAGACGGCCACTATTCAAGATCAGCTTAATGGTTTGTCGTGGTCACTATCCATACTTGCTGTCGGTACAGAAGAAGGCGCACCTATACCGATGAAAGACGGATCGCTTTTGACAAACAGCGCTGGCTCAACCGTCATTGCCAAGACGCGTATGCGCAATATGCAGAATATCACGAGAGCATTTTCTGGTGCCTTTGCCCCGGTACAAACCACTAATTCAGATATCGAGCTGATCGCTAAAGCGACAACAAAAATCGAACTTTCTGACACTAAAAAAGCAGGTCAAGAAATCGAGGAGCGCATCAACAATGGTTATTGGCTGCTCTTACTATTGATTCTTCCTGCTCTTATGATTTTCAGAAGAGGGGTTCTCTTTGTGTTTGTTATCAGCACGCTATCGATAACAACACCACAACAAGTAGAAGCCTCTCCGTGGATAAATAACGATCAACAAGCCTACAAAGATTTTGAATCTAAAGACTTTAAAGCTGCACTAGATAAATTCGAAGATACGCGATGGAAAGCCGCAGCAGCCTACGAGGCCGGTGATTATCAAACGGCAATAGATCAACTCAAAGAGAGGCAAGAAATCGACTCTCAGTATAACTTGGGTAACGCTTACGCTCAGGCAGGACAATTTGAAAAGGCAATAGAGTCGTATCAAAAAGTGTTGGCCGAAAGCCCAGACTTCTCTGATGCGAAAAGCAATCTAGACAAAGTAAAACAAGCCCAACAGCAACAGCAACAGCAACAGCAACAAGATAAGAATTCGCAATCAGATAATAAACCTACTGATTCGTCGAAACAAAACTCCGACAACAGTACACAGCAATCGGACAAAAACAATTCTGGCCCTCAGGAATCTCAGGAATCTCAGGAATCTCAGGAATCTCAGGAATCTCAGGAATCTCAGGAATCTCAGGAATCTCAGGAATCTCAGGAATCTCAGGAATCTCAGGATAACCAAGAGAACTCTAATAACAAGCCATCTTCTAAATCTAAAGGCGAATCGACATCAGCATCAGAAGGCAATCAATTTCAGGAAGAACAACCTGAAACACAGGCTTTAACGGAACCGGATAATAGCCAAGCTGTCGACCCTGAATTACGTAAATTAGAGCAAGTAGAAAACGCCCGAGATCCGAGCCTATTGATTCGCGCACAGATGATTTTGCAGGCACGTGGCAAAGAAACGCCAAAAAATAACAGTAAGAGTTGGTAACATGAAATCGAAACCTAACATCCACACCCTCATTATAACAACCACTAGCCTATTGCTGCTGTTCTTAAGCTCGTTATCACACGCAGCAGTCATCGCTTCCGTCTCCAGTAATTCGATGGCAAAAGGTGACATATTTACCCTCAAGATAGTTTCTGACAATCGAGTAGACTCTGGAGACGTAGATTTCACTGTTTTAGATAAAGAATTCTATATGGGTCGACCAAGCTTTTCTTCTTCGATGAACAGCTTTAATGGCACCCGCTCAACACGCAGTGAATGGACACTATCCCTTGCCCCACTTAAAGCCGGTCGCCTAATCATACCTTCTTTTCAAGTGAAAGGAGAAAAGACCGATCCTATTTCGATCACTTCTCATATTGACCCCGCGGTGCCAAAATCTGATGATTTCGTTGTGTATCAATCACAGCTCAGTAAAAACGAGATCTACCCCGGAGAAATCGCTCAGTTAAATACTAGACTGATCATCAAAACCGATGCAAGACGGGTACAAGATCCATTATTGGTTCCACCGACGGCTTTAGAAGGGCTCGATATTGAACCAACAGGCACCGCGAATCGATATCTAAGTATCATTGATGGTATTGAAGCGACCATTATTGACCAAAGCTACCAAGTAACAGCGAACAAAGCTGGCCAGCACTCTATCACCAGCCCAAAATTTACAGCTACTATCCTAGACAGAAATTCTCAGACCGGCACAACAAGATTAATCCCCGTAGACACAGACTCTAAACAAATTGTTCTTCATGTTCTGGATAAACCAACTGACTTTGTCGGCACATGGTTACCAAGTCCAAATCTCACCCTATCTCAAAAATGGCTCGACGATAACGGTAATGAGTTAACTAACGTGGAAGAAATAAACACGACGGCAGGTTCCGCCATTACTCGAGAAATTGTCATCACTGTGGAGGGAATCGCCCAGTCACAGTTACCGAACATAAAAGTTAACTATCCTAGCGATATCCGTTATTACGATGAGCAGCCCAAAATAGTACAAGATGATAATCAGGTTTCAATGACGATTAAGCATGTACTCATTCCAAAAACGAAAGGTCACGTTAACCTGCCGTCACTCACTTTGAATTGGTGGAACACAGTAAAAAAACAGGCACAAACAGAAAAACTGGCTGGCTTGGTTCTCGCTGTCAAACCAAACGAAAACCCAAGCATTACACTCGATTATAATGACAATCAACTCGCTCAGCCGGTTCAAGTTACAACGGAAACCGTCGTTATCAAAGAGCCCGGTATTTGGCCATATCTCACCGTATTGGTTTCTGTACTTTGGTTGATTACCCTAGTACTCCTTTTAAAAAAGAGTAAACACAATGCACCCAAAAAACCAGTCGAAGATAAAGATACCGACACTTTTACTAACCTAATTGCTTCAATCAAAGAGAGAGATGGACTGAGGGCGCAAGCAAATATGACGTTATGGTATAAAGAAAACTCGGGCATAGACCAGACAGTTAAAGCTCAAATAGATGACGAGTTAAGTGCGATGATTGCGTCTATTTATGCCGAAGAAACCTTATCTTGGAAGGAAGATTCTTTGATTACATTGCTTAAGAGTGCAAAGAAAAACCTCTCCAGAAAAAAAACCGAGCAGCCGAGTTTAGCGCCTCTTTAACCCGTTATCGTGACGATACGTTGAGAACATAGATTCAACTCGATTCAATCAGTTCTTCAACGTATTGATTCCATAATTTCAGCAGTTCACCTGACTCCGTCATTTCTTTCATCACCTGCTCAATTTGGATAATCGTTTCTGAATGCCGTTCATTGATATAATGAAAACCACCCTGGACCTTTATCAACTCAGGTATAGGTTCAATGTTGGTGTTAGGGTGCCTTTTAAATTCATAGCGAGCATTGATTTCACTCACAACGGCAACGTCCACTTTTCCTCTATCAAGCTGCTTCATCAGTATATTCACGTTGTTAAAGAAGTAGATATAAGGGTTTCCCGCGGCGAATTCATTGGTATGTCTGACCCCTTTAACTACCGCTAGCTTGCATTCTTCTAACCGATTAACGTCAACAACTTGATGATCCTTGTGTACATACAACCTTGTTTTTACATAACCTAACGGATACGGGATTCGGTATAGGCCAATCTTATCTGTCCCATAAGAAAGAATACGCATAATTTCACCATCTTTTTCACCCATCCCCGCTTCAAACGAGGCACGTTTTCCAGGCAATTGAGTGATTGTCATCTCTATACCTGCCCTTTCATACACTAGGGTAAGTAGTCTCTCAGCAACGCTTTGAATGGGGCTATAAGCAATTCGTGCGTATTCAAGCTTATCGTCGCTATACGCCGATCTCGGTAAAATAAGAAACGTCAACAATACCAAATACAAAGGCTTCATCATTACACCATGTAAAATTTCGTGTGCCTTACAACTAAGTATAAGCATCATCCGTTATTTACGGCATTATTAATTTGCACTTAAAGACTTGTCTTTCGCTCATGCTTAGGGTCAATTGATCTTTCGAGGTAACCTCGCAGAGAAAGATCACCTGACTCCAATAATCAGACCACTTTTTCTGGTGCTCCGTCAATCAAATAACGAGGCCCATCACCTTGTAAAGCCGCTTCATCATTAGGGTTGAACAACCTGCAGCTTTTTAGTGAGAGACAACCACAACCGATACAAGAATCGAGATTATCTTTTAACCTTTTCATCTCCGCAATCCTTTGATCGAGCGTATTCGCCCAATTTTTAGACATTTTTTCCCAATCTTTTTTAGTTGGTTGTCTGCCGTCCGGCAAGGCGTTAAGCGCGTGTTTTATTTCTTCTAACGAAATACCCACTTTCTGTGCAGCACGGATAACTGAGATAGTCCTTAATGTGGCGGCATGGTAACGTCTTTGGTTTCCATGAGTACGGATAGAACGGATCAGATCTTTGGATTCATAAAAACGTAACGTTGACGTCGCTACTCCACATCGCTGAGCCGCTTCGCCTATCGTAAAAAAACGCGGATTAACTTTCATTTCAATGTCCATACGTAGAAGTAATTAAAGTTAAGTTTAACTATAGGTTTATAGTGCCACATTTCAATTAACAAAACGAAAAAAGCCCATCTTTTACGATGAGCTTTGGCACAAATGGTTGACGACCCATAATATTGGATTACCCAAGTACTGACGAATCCAAGTACTGACGTGCCAAAAAGTCACCAATAAAACGATATTCAAATACGATAAACCGTTATTCTACGGGGGTGAGACTAACAAACGCAGGTGATATAAAGTCGTGTTAGTGACATTGGTAATGGGTTGCCAGTTCCGATACATTAATTTGACCTAGTAACTGGCAAGTACAGCTTAAAACTTCACTTTGAATGTCTTCGCCTGGCACTGAGCAAGCGCCCCAACGGAACCGTCTGTTACCTCTTCCGCATCAACTTTCACTGTTTCGTCAAGCATGACCTCAGTCCACTCTTTGACATTGTTAGTAAAGCTAATGTCGTCCGACAGCTGTTCTGTTTCAGATGGGTTATACATGCGTAAGACTAATGCATCGTCATCTTCCGCCTTCTTCAAGACACTGATAACAGCACCACCTTCCTCCTTGTTAAGCAGGCTATACGTTAACGGAAGAATCTGATCCCCAACGTTTAACTTCATAGCATTGTATGGAATCTTGTTATAACAGACTATCGGTGTCACATACTCGCGCGCTTTCGCCATGACGTTTGCACAAATATGATCACCGTCAAAACCGAAGAGTGCAAATTCACATACCAACTTACCCCGTACTTGAGAATCTGGAGCGGGTATCTTGATACCAGATGGCCGCCCCGGGCGCAGAAGTAAATTTTCCTTACCTAATACGCCAACAGAACGGAACAGAGTAAGAGCGAATGTATCACGAACCCCTGATTCACCAACAATCACTTCAAACTCACGCAACCCGTTAGTAAATATTGCCATACCAGCGTTGTCATTTTGCACCGCAGCGAAGTTCATCAATTGATAAATAGGCACAGGCGCTTCTTTCCATTTCTCTTCTTCCCAGACTTGCATTGCAGGGTCATCAACGGGACGAGTGATACAACCAAATTGATTATCTGCCACAACCACTTCTGGAGTGAAGGGGGTCGGTACGAGGACACGAATACGGTGGTCATCGGCTTGGTTATCAAGTTCTATACGGATTTCTATACGACGTGAATTGTCTTTGAGAACCACTTGGCACTTGACATCAACATAACCATTTTTACCAGTGCGAGCTTCACGTTCCGTCAGATTTTCTGGCACGTTCATACGAAACGCGATATCTGCAACAGATTGGAAACCCTCACGTTTGATGCGTGTTTCTACATCAAACTCATTCGAATACAGAAGCCATTCTTTACGCGATGGCGAATAATCGTATTCATCACCGTCATCAGAACCATCCTCTAAACGAAGGACTTGTTCGAATGTTTCGTTCGTCTCTTTATCAAAGACAGACAAAGTGCCATCACTATTTACGGTAATTTTATAGAAACTGTTTTCAAGCTTATCTACTTTCTGTTCTGCAACTTTTACAGTACCGCTCTCATTGGCTTGAATATGCAGTGTTGTGTAACCCATCGCGGGTACTTTAATGTTCAGTTGGATATCAAATTCCATAAACGGGTCATAGTTACCATAATGAACGATTTGACGATCAACTTTGCCCGGGTCTATTTGACGTTTATCTTGAACAAAATACTCAACTTGGTTGCCATTCTCATCAAAGATAGAGAATTCTTGAGCACGTATAGTGACCATCGTATTGACGACGTCATCACGTTCATAAGGCATCAAGTTAAAAAACGCGAGCTTATCGCAATCACCCTGCGCTGGCATATGGTCGACAATCTTACGCTTGTAAAAATGAATAAGGTTCGTTGCCATATCATCAGCAAGAATGTAACGGTTAAGAATCTCCGCGTGAACCTTATCTGAACAACAACAGCCGATTGAGTCGTGGGCATGATTTTTCATACTCTCTTTCCACATTTTTTCAATAAGACCATGATGATATTCGAACCCTAAAGTCCAAGCGATAGAAGCCAAAGGCTCAAGAATATTAACTATTTTGTTCTCAATTTCAGCATGGATAAGTTTAATATCCATACGAGTTGACGAAATAGAACGGTGAACACGCATGTATTTACCATCGTTAAATTCGCCTTTAATTGTATCTAATTGATCACGCATTGCTTCGATCTTCTCAAATACTTCTTCATAGCGGCTCATATGGAATTCGCGATCTGGATAGATTTCACGGAGCTTATCTATCACATCGAAGATGTCCTTTTGGATCGGCATCTGATCGTGACCGTTTGGAAGTAAGATATCTTTAGTAACCGAAGCCGCTTCTAAGACTGGGAAGTACTTATCTAAACGAGCTCGCAAACCTGCTTCATCTGTTGGCAAATATTTACCAATAGCGTATCCAAGAGGTAGAACCTGCGCGGTCACTTCACTGCCATCGTTACTTTGCCACAAAAATTCCGTTTTATTGGTACCATGACGTTCACTACAACCACGCCAAAACATTGTGCGATTGATACCAAAACCGTTGTATATCATCGGCAGCTGTGAACTCATAGAGAACGAATCTGGCAGATAACCAATCTTCATCACATCACCAAGCTGCAGACAGTCACGAATACCATACATCATGTTACGAACAATAGACTCACCCGATACTTGCATTGTATCCGTCTGAGAATACCAAGGGCCGACAATCAATTTACCTGCTTGGACTAGGGTTTTAACACGCTCAGTATTCTGTGGTTTTATTGCAAAATAATCTTCTAGTACTGCAGTTTGGCCATCAAGTACGTAGTATTTGTATTCTGGATCACTTTCTAAACGAAGCATGATCTCTTCCATGTTATTCACGAGAAGAATGCGCGATTCTTCCGTTGTGAAATACCATTCACGATCCCAGTGCATGTGAGGAGTAATATGAACGCGTGATGTAGTCATTGTTTTTACCTGATGTGGTCGCTATTAGAGTACTCAAAGACGTAGGCTTCGAAACTTACTCGTCAGCAAAAATTAGAATGTTAAAAGGTCATATGGGCGCAATGTGTGCTGAGATTTGGAGAATAGATAGCGTGTATCTTGACCGCTAGCCTTCAGCATCATCTCTGGAAACTCAGGATTTAAACCAACTCGCCACTCTTCCGAAGAAAGAAGGTGATGTTGTCTTCGCACTTATCTCTGATGGTGGCGTTGGTGTTGGCTCGACGTTTGCTACCGGTGCTTCTGCGTCTTCATTTTGGGCATCAAAGATAGCCAAAATTTCTTCCGCTGTAGAGGCGTTCAACACGGCTTCACGGACATCATCATCAACCAATGTCGATGTTAATGCGGTAAGCAAATGCATGTGGGTTGAACCTGCTTCTGCATTTGGAATAGCGATAAGAAAGATAAGGTTTACATCTTCGTCTTCATCGTCTTCGTCGATACCAGGCCACTTTAACTCTTCGGTGAGGGTTGCAACTGCAAACGCGGCTTCTTTTACTGCATTTGTTTTACCATGCGGAACGGCCAAACCTTCACCCAAAGCGGTTGCACCATGTGCTTCACGTTCAAATACAGCTTCAAGATATTCTTCAAGGTTATGTAACTTACCTTGTTGGTTAAGTTGTTCCGCAAGCGCTTTAATCGCTTCATCTTTACTAGTGAATGTCGTTTTTATATTGATTAGCGACGCATCGGTAATAGTGGTTAATTTCATGGCCCAGTCTCATCATCGTCAAAGAAATAAGTATCGATAACACTGTCAAACATCAAAACTAGCGTAGTTTTAGCAAACAATCGTTATCGGTTCTGAAAGAATAATACACCAACAATACAAATTATCCGTGATCAATACCACATTTTGATACAAATTTGTATCCTTGTTGTATTGAATATAGAAAACATGACTAGATTTGAGTTGTGTTATCGTAATTAATTTGTATCATGTAAACAATAAGAATATAGAATTACACTGCCAAAATTAAAGAGGTAGGCATGGCCAGACTTCCAATGTACCGTCAAATTTCTGATGCAATCCGCGAAAAAATCGGCAACGGTGAATATAAGGTTGGTGAAGCCCTGCCTACCGAAGCCAATTTACGTGAAGAGTTTTCAGTCAGCCGAGTCACGGTTAGGCAAGCATTAAAATTACTCATCGAAAATGGTGAGTTAGAGAGCGTTCAAGGCAGCGGGACATACGTAAAAGCTAGCAAGGTAAATTATGATATTTATCAACAAACTAGCTTCAAAGAAAAATGGGCGCATCTGAATGTCGCGACCCACAGCGACGTGATTGCATTTGAAATTACATTGCCCAACCTGAGTATGGCAGAGCATCTAAATATCACAGAGAACGAGCGCATATTTTATATCAAACGTGTACGATATTTGGACGATAATCCTATTACTGTCGAAGAGACATGGATGCCACTAAGTCTATTTCCAGATTTGACTTATGAAGTAATGCGAAACTCAAAATATGACTATATTGAAAATCAAAAAGGTATGATAATCGATCGGAGCGAACAGGAAATTGTTCCAGTGCTTCCGCCCGAAAAAGTTTCGGCCTTACTTGGAATAGACCCTTCTCAACCGATAATTGAAAAACGTACCCGTGGCTATTTATTGGACGGAACGGTATTCGAATACAGCCGCAACTATTTTAAGTCAACCGACTATAAATTTACCCTAATAGCAAAACGCCATAAAGGGTAACCAAAAACAGAGCGTTTACTTCACACAATAAACCAGTTAAAGCTGGTTTATTGTTTTTAATATTTTAGCGCTTAGTTAAAACCCAAACTATTAAAGCGCAATTATTACTTCTGTATTAAACACGTTAAGTTGACGACAACAGCAACGATCTGATATCTATGTTATCTCTCACTAATTCAGATGGTTAACCGTGTATGAAGCCTATAAAAATAGTATTATCAAATACATTACTTGTTCTCTTTTCATTACTCATTTCTGGGTGTTCTTATTCAACAATCCAAACATCAAAAGCCATCATCTCAGATCCTAACTGGCACACTGGAACATTAGATAACGGACTAAAATACTATTCTTATTACTTGGAAGGTGAACCCGTTGAGATACGTCTACTTGTCAAGGTTGGCAGCTATAACGAAAACTTGAACGAACTCGGTTATGCTCATTTTTTAGAGCATATGGCTTTTAATGGCAGCAAACATTTTAAAGACAACCAACTTATTAATAAATTTGAACAAGAAGGCATAACCTTTGGTGCCGATCTCAACGCTTATACTGACTATGAGGTCACCAGTTACCAAATGTCATTGCCAGACAACCGCAAATTCGATGATGCCTTAACTTGGTTTCGTGATATTGGCGATGGATTAACGTTATCACCAGACCAAATTGAACAAGAAAAAAATGTTGTATTAGGTGAGTTTAGAGTCACCAATACCAATGAGGTCCCACTATATAATCAAATATATGACGAGCTTATAGAAGAAGCCGAACTCTCTGGCTATAACCCATTGGGAAGTGAAGACCACATAAAAACAATAAATAGAGAAAAGCTGACCAATTTCTATAACAAGTGGTACCTTCCAAACAATACAGAGATCATTATCGTTGGCGACATCTCACCACAAAAAGTAAAACAAAAGGTTAACGACTTATTCTCTGACTGGTCATCAAACACAATACCGACCAAATCCAAAATACAATTGCAACACATTAGGGATACTGTACCAACAGCATTTGCAGTCCCTTCTTCAGAACCTGCATCAATAACGCTACTACAACCTCTAGGAACTTCACAAGAACAAACACGACTCGACCAACAACGCATTCTTAATTACATTCTTGCCTATCAAGCAATACAGTATCGCTTGGAGAGCAAAGCGTATGAAGAATCACTTAATACTGATTATGTTTTCGTCGGCGATTTCGATCTTTTTCAAGTTAAGTACGGAGAAATAACAGTCGGTTTTTCTGAAAAAGACAGAGAGCAATCGCAAGCATTTCTCGCAACAGAACTGGCCAATTTGCGTGACCAAGGTATGAGCCAATCGGAATTCTCTATTGTATTGCAGACGTTTAACAACGCATTTGATGAGATTGAGAGCGACTATAATAATAGAACGTCTCTAGAGGTCATTAACGAAAAAGAAGCCTCTATTTTAACCGGGAACCCTTATCAATATATTCAAGATACCAAACAGAGCTTTCAACAATTCTTAACTGAGGCCAACTTAGCCAAAACAAATGAGACCATTAAAACGGCACTCGGTACGGATCATCAAAAAATCATATTTGGCACTCCAACGTTAATCGAGTCGTTAGACTTTGCACATTTTCCAACACATAAACATTTCGACACATTCAATACTATTTTCTCTCAAACGAACAACAAAAAACCAACCGAAATCACCAATAAACCACTTTCAATATCTCTTCCTGCTGGAAAAATATTGTCGTTCGAGACGATAAAAAAGGATCTTCACAAATGGAATTTAGAAAATGGTATCGAAGTCTGGCTAACGCAATCGGAACAAGCGGAAAATAACGTCTATATAAACTATATCAGCGAAGGCGGATTGCTCAGTGTCGATAAGCGATTCAATCCTGCTTACTACCTGTTGTTAGAGACCTTACAACAAAGCGGTCTTGCAGGACTAAACGTTACCGAGCTGCAAACAAATCTAATTAGTCATGCAACCGACATCTATCCATTCTTTACTATTAATAGTCACGGATTTCAAATAGATACAACAAATCAGAACCTAAACAATGCTTTTGCTCTGTTACATTTAAGTGCGACTGAAGCTCAGATTGACCGATCCCAATTTGATTTAATACAAAACCGAACCGTAGATGAAAAGAGAAACCTACAACAATCGCCTTTAGATGCCTATTATTTTGATTTACAAAGAGAGCAATACGGCATAGGCAGTGCAAATACGGGCTCAACACCGAACGATATCGCCGCGGTAACTCCGGATTCTTTAGAAGACCTTTATCACTTGTTATTTCGCACTGAACATCCATTCCGACTCGTTCTAGCAGCAGACATAACCCCAGAAGAGCTCACACCATACCTTGAACAATATGTGGCTAATATAGATTATGCCGCGAAGCGACACAGCGGTCAGGAAATAATGCTTTCTTCACATAAAACTGAGTTCGATAGAGCAACATCGAATGAGAATTCCGTCCTTTACGGCGTCTATTTTTCAGCACAGTCATCGATAGCGGATACTAAAGAGAGTGTTATTAACGAGCTAATTTACAAAATCGTTGATTCAAGATATTACAAACTAATTCGAGAAGATACAGGGTTAGATTACTCTCCCACCGTTAACCTAAGCAAAATAGATGGTGTTAACACCAGTGAATTATGGTTCGAAATGACATTAGAACCAAAAGATGTCCATTCAGCTAAAGAAGCGATGGATGAATTATTATCCGATCTTCGTGTCAATGGGGTATCGGAAGAAGAGTTGAGAACGGCGAAAAAACAAGTCACCACCGATATAGAAAAAAACAATGGCGTGACAGACAACTTAGATAAACTAACGCGTTACCTAACCTTTGGTTATTCCTTGGATGCTTATACCAACCCTAAAATCATAATGGACAGAATCTCAGTTTCCGACCTAAACAAAAGAATAGAGACACTAATAGGAGCAAAATCACACCGCATAAACGGATACTTACGTCCACAAAATCCTAAGTAAAACCAAATTTTAGTCAAAAAAAACCCACTCATCGAGTGGGGAAAAGTTTCCATCGCATATTATTATAATAGGTTGCCAGTAATTACATTATTCGCCGATAAATACGGCGTTATACCAAGCAGAGTAACGTTATGCTCAATATAAATATCATTCCTAATGTTGTGCGATTCGTTTTGTAGATTGGTATTGCAATGTGTCTGTTGCCACCAATCCATCATCGGTTCTGTTAACCAAAATCACCATTAACGTAACCTTTCGTACGGTCATCTTGCGGGTTACTAAAGATATTCTTTGTATCATCGTGTTCAACGAGCTCTCCCATCAAGAAGAACGCGGTTCTGTCGGAGATACGACGGGCTTGCTGCATTGAGTGGGTAACAATCACAATGGTGTAATCTTTTTTCAATTCTTCCATCAACACTTCAATTTTGTGCGTTGCAATTGGGTCAAGCGCCGACGTCGGTTCATCCATTAAAATAACATCAGGTTCCATTGCAATAGTACGAGCGATACATAGACGTTGTTGTTGACCACCAGAAAGCCCAAAAGCGTGAGATTTAAGACGATCTTTCACTTCATCCCACAATGCGGCGCCACGTAAAGAGCCTTCAACAACCGAATCGATGTGTTTTTTATCTTTAATACCCTGAGCACGAAGGCCGTATGCTACGTTTTCATAAATACTCATTGGGAATGGATTTGGTTTTTGAAAAACCATGCCGACCTTGATACGAAGGTCTGCAACATCAATATTGCCATACACATCGGTACCGTCCATTTCTAATAACCCGGTAATGGTTACCCCTTCAATCAAATCATTCATACGGTTCAAGCAACGTAACAGTGTTGATTTACCGCAACCTGAAGGCCCAATAAGTGCCGTTACTTGTCGAACAGGAATAGGTAGGTTGATGGCTTTTAGCGCCTGATTCTCACCGTAAAAAAGGTCAAGGTTTTCGATGTTAAATTTGTTCATATTTTCGTCTCTGCCTTCGTCGAATTCTTCTCGATGCCATCATATCTTGCAGCGAGAAATTCAATTAATAAGTCGCTGTATTAAAGCGTTTCGCAATAAGCTTGGTAACCATATTAATCAGTAACACAAGTACAATAAGTACCGTTGCTGTGCCATAGGCTTGGTTCCATTCATCGACAGAAAATAGCTCCGTCGTTAACTTATAGAGATGAACGGTTAACGTTCTACCAGAATCCAATAGAGATTCGGGTACGCGCGCGACCATGCCTGCGGTTAAAAATACCGGAGCCGATTCACCAATTACACGACCAATACTAAGAATGACCGACGTTAAAATACCCGGTGTTGCACTTGGCAATATTAAACGCCAGATAGTATAGATTTTTGAAGAACCCAACGCATACGACCCTTCGCGGTACGTTTGTGGTACCGCCATTAATGCCTCTTCTGTGGTACGAATAATAACCGGCAAAATAAGAATACTTAACGTCAATGCACCGGATAATATTGAGAAACCTAACCCAAGGACACCCACAAAAAAGGTCATACCGAACAGACCAAATATAATGGATGGTATACCTGCTAGAGATTCAGTACAAAAACGGATTATTTTAACTAAGCGACTGCCCACTTTGGCATACTCGGTTAGATAAATCGCCGTCATTATCCCCAAAGGTGCGGCCACTGAAATAGAGGCAATAACCATATAAATGGTTGAAATGATCATTGGGAAAATACCCTTGTCCTCACCTGTTGCAGTGTAATCTGTAGAGATAAACTCCCAGTCTACATATTGCAAGCCGTTAGAAAGGATGTACCAAATAATCCAGAACAAGAAACCGACCGTTAACGCCGCCGCGCCCCAGATTAAAGTGATAAGAACTTTATCCTTGTTCTGGCGAGCTTGTTTAAGTTTTACTGTATCCATAATAATCACTTCGCTCTCTCACGGTTCAAGTAAAGCAGTGCCGCATTTAGCACCATAATAAATACCAGTAACACGACGCCGGTGGCGTAAAGTGCACTCGCGTGAACACCGCTAGCGTATGACATTTCTATCGCGATATTCGCCGTTAATGTACGTGCTGCATCCAAAATGCCTTCTGGCATGGCTGGTGCGTTCCCCATCACCATAATAATCGCCATGGTTTCACCAAGAGCACGACCGATACCTAAGATAACCGCGGTCATGATTCCTGAACGTGCCGCAGGAATAAGTAACTTAAAAATGGTGAACACACGAGAGGCGCCTAAAGCTAAGGAACCTTCCTTGTATGAATGTGGTACAGCTCTAATTGATGTTTCGGAAACCGTAATTACCGTCGGCAGAATCATGATACCAAGAACGATAATGCCCGCCAAAATGGTGTTACCGGCGGGAACAGAAAAAACGTTTTGTATAAGCGGTACGATGATAACGAGACCGAAGAAACCATAAACCACTGAAGGAATGCCAGCGAGTAGTTCAACAGCTGGACGGATTATATCCGCGAGTCTTTTAGGGGCGATCTCCGCGATAAAAATAGCGGTAAGAACACCTACGGGCACACCAACAATAACGGCACCAAAGGTGGATACTACTGAGGCAACGATCATCGTCAATACGCCATATAGCGCAGGGGGAAGCCAGTTCGTTCCTAACACGATGCCTGTAACACCGGCTTCTTGGAACGCGGGAATGCTTTCTACAATGATGGTATAAGCAATCACTGCAAGGGAGAAAGTACCAATGATTGCACTGGTTAAGAATAAGCCATGGAAAATTCGTTCTTTCCAATCAACACCTTTTTTCGTACGTAAACCATTTGATTTAACGCTAGGCATAAGCTTTTCACTATTTGTCGCGATGGTCATATAGAATTCTCACATTTCGAATTATTCGATATGGAAAAGGAAAAGGCTCAGCCCTAAAAGTTAGCGGGCTGAGCAATCATTACAAATGGTCTATCTTATTGAACAGAGATGTAGCCTTTCGCATCAACAAGTTTCTGCGCGTCATCGGCAACCATCCAATCAAGGAATTTTTGAGTCTCAACAGAAGGTTTGCCTTCTCTGTAGAGGACTAAGAAAGGACGAGCAACTTTGTAGTCACCACTTTTAACATTAACAACAGTCGCATCAACGCCGTCAATTGCAAGCGCATGAACAGACGCATCAACCGTACCTAGAGAGATATACCCGATAGCATATGGGTTAGAAGCGACGTTCGTTTTTAGAGCACCATTACCCGCTGCAACTTGTGCACGTTGAGAGATTGCCGATACTTTTTTACCTGCGATTTTTTGCTTTAAGCTCATGATATCTTCGAATGCACCACGAGTACCTGATGCGGTATCACGAGTGATAGCAACGATTGGCTTGTCTTCACCACCAACATCTTTCCAGTTAGTGACGTCGCCTTTATAGATAGCCGTTACTTGTGCAGCCGTTAGCCCTTGGATTTTATTTTTAGGGTTTACTACTACCGCGATTCCGTCACGTGCAACCACAAGCTCTTTAAGTGAATCTTCTTTTTCCGATGCTTTTAGATTACGAGATGCCATCCCTAAATCAGCAGAGCCATTTTTTGCGGCTTTTACACCAGCAGAAGAACCAGGCCCTTGAACCTCAATGAAAACACCTTCGTGCGATTTCATGTATGTTTCACCAAAAACTTCCATCAGTGGCGTTACACTTGAAGAACCTACAGCTGAGATAGTTTCTTTCGCTGAAACTGGAGTTACTGATAGAGCGCCAAGAAGTGCAATTGCACCGATTACTGTCTTTTTCATCACAATTTCCTTTAGGGGCATAGTTGCCGTATTTGTTTTGTTTGAACGAGAGTAACTTTAGGACTTAAATGTGACAGTTGTGTTTCAGTATATTGAACACTCTGTGACAGTACGTTTTATTTGGATTATTGGATGGCTAAGTTGTTACTTATTGAATATTAAAAGAAAAGGATATTAAGAGCATTAAGAAATAAGTAACCAGCAACGAGTAAAGGGTTAATTTCGCAGGTAATATTACAGCGAATACGAAAGATTACGACAAAGGATAGAATGCTATTTAGCCAGTCATATACTGTATTTTCGACTGATCCACTGACCAATAAACCTTAAATGAATTGAAAGTATCACAAATTAAAAAGCCCCTGTCCTGTTCTCCGAGACCGAGGCTCTACAATAAACCTACCTAAACAAAATCTAATTGCTTGCATGCATATCGTGTATTGGGCTGTGGTTTTCAATATAGGCTTCGTAACGTCCACGAAGCACGATAGTGATCAGTCCGTAAACAAGGCCAATTACACAGTAAATAAGCTCTGTGATAGTTGCTGACACATAGGTTGCACCATCAACATAAGACATAAATCCAAAGAAAGTACCCGCACCAACAAATAGAGCCGGAACAAAATCAAATGGGGGTAGGCGTTCTAAGCAAATACAGAAGATGACCACAATAAAAACAGCGACAGGAAATGCAAAGAATTCAAGGCTAGCCAAAACGCCGCCCAGTTCCATTATTGCAACCGATGCCACTATACCAGCGATGTAGCCGAAGAAGGCTTTCTTACCTCCCTCAATTGTGCACCCCGCCATAAAGTACATCGCCCATGCTATGAACGCTATCCAACCAAATCCAACATTATTTTCAACAGGCATAAATCCAGAGACCAATTGGTCCAATATCTGAATGGTAAATGCTAAAAATGCGACGATTACGGGGATAAATAAAAACTGTGAAAATTTCATCTTTGCCTTCCTTAAGCTTGAGCGCTTTTTTCAGTTTCATAGAGGTCATACGCTTGTACTGGTGTTAGACCACAATGAACAACACCATTAATGGCTTTTATCATGCCCACTGGGCTATCGGACTGGAACACATTTCGCCCCATATCAACACCAGCAGCACCAGCTTGAATAGACCTGTATGTAAGCTCTAATGCTTCCATTTCGGTAACTTTCTTACCTCCCGCGACAACAATTGGAACCGGACATGCTGCCACAACTTTTTCAAAATCATCACAGTAATAAGTTTTCACTATGTGGGCTCCAAGTTCTGCTAAAACACGGGTTGCTAGCATGAAGTATCGAGTCGTTCTCGCCATCTCCTTTCCTACTGCAGTCACCCCTAATGTTGGAACACCAAAACGTGCCCCCGCATCAATCGTATTAACTAAGTTCTTTAAACTTTGGCATTCACCATTTGAGCCGACAAAAACTTGCACCGCGAGACAAGAAGCATTAATTCTAATCGCATCATCAATTTCGACACCTATCACCTCATGACTCATGTCATCTTTTAATACTGTGCTCCCCGCACTTGCTCGTAAAATCACAGGCTTATTGTGGACAGGTTGAATACAGCTTCTTAACGCACCTCTTGTAGCCATCAGAGCGTCAGCGTAAGGAGCTAAAGGCTCTATAGTCAGATCCATTCTTTCTAGCCCAGCGGTTGCGCCCATCATGTAGCCATGATCAAACGCTAACATCACTGTTTTGCCTGTATCAGGTCTAAAAATACGGCTTAGGCGGTCTTTCATTCCCCAATCAACATGATCCATGCCTTTTATATAAAAAGATTGATTTGCTTGCGGAATATCTAAACCGAAATTTTTAGACAACTTCATACCATCTTTATCTGCCATTTTTTCTCTCCTAACCTTTTTGTTCTTCTATATAATGAGTGAATGATTCGAAAATAATCGCCATACTTGTTGCTCCTGGGTCAACAAAACCCACCGCTTTTTCGCCCATGTTTTTTGCGCGCCCACGTGTTGGGATCATAGCGATGGTCTCCTGACAACCTTGCTGTGCGGCCTTAGACGCCATATCAAACATCTGAGCAATGCCGGCCCCATCTTTGGCGTTTATTTCTAATGCTTCAATCGCTGGAATAAGTGCGTCCAACATTGTTTTGTCACCCTGATGAGCGCCACTAAAGTGAGTCAGACGATCAAGCCCTGCACGAAATGCAGCCGCAACCTCCGAGGGGGAAAGATCGGGTTCGACCAAGCCAGAGCCGATACCCATAAATAGATTGCCAATTAGCATCCCAGCCGAACCACCGTCTTGACTCATAATCGTCCAACCAAGCTCATCCACTTGTTTATTCCAATCGCCTACATTTGTTTGCTGCATAGATGTTTCGATGCAATGGCAAACTCGCAGCATGGTAGTTCCATGATCACCGTCCCCCGTTTGTCCATCGAGTTCATTAAGGTGTGGGACCTGCTCCAATAGGCATTTCGCTGCGTACGCAAACATGCCAAATAACAAATCTTGATTGAATGTGGTCATTATTCTTCTCCTGATTTATGGCTAAACGAATCCCTACGCCAAAGTGCAAAAACACGGCATATAAATTTGAACATTCGTTTTATTGTTTGAAAGAGCTTGCCAGTGAATCATTGGCAAGCCACTATTGACCTACTGTTGCGTCCAGTAAGGTGCGTTACATGGCATATCCCAGTAACTTAATGTCTCGCCATCAAACTTACTAACACACATCTGGAATCCGGCCATCTCTTGAACAGTGAGTATCTCTTCTACTTTCGAACGTGAGATTGTGGCGCCCTTGTCGTTAAGATAAAAATGGCTCGCACGCGCAACGATAAACATTTCCATCAACGTAGTGGCACCAGTACCATTAATCATCAGCATAAGATCATCACCTTTTTTCAAATCGATGGCTTTACAGATCTGGGTTAACATTATGCTCGCCGTATCATCAGCGGTTTGGATCTTCATTCGCCCCCCACCGCCTTCACCATGCTGCCCCATACCAATTTCCATTTCGTCATCGGCGAGGTCACCAATAATCATCCCGGATTGTGGGTGAGTCGCATTACTCATCGCGACCGCTAATGTCGCCATATTTTGGTTAAATTTTTGCGCCACACGGTAGACTTCTTCCAACTCCAGTCCCGCCTCTGCGGCAGCACCTGCAATTTTGTATACTGGTACACAACCAGCCAACCCACGACGATCCTTGATATCTATATCGATACCCGCACTGATATCTTCATGGGTAAGCAACATCTTCACATTGATGCCTTCACGTTTGGCCATTTCCATTGCCATATTAGCCGACATCACATCGCCTTCATGGTTAAGCACAATTAATAGAACACCTGCTGGACAGTCAGCCATTTTTAATGCTTCAAATACTTTAGGTGCGCCAGGTGCTGCAAAGATATCGCCTACTACAGAGTAATCCAATATACCTTCACCTACGTAGCCACTTAACGCGGGTTCATGCCCAGCGCCACCAAGCGTAACGACCGCCACTTTACTAGGATCTTTTGGAGTACGGCGACAGACAATTTTATCTGAAACCACTTTTACTTTTTGAGGAAAGGTGAGAGCTAAACCTTGAAGGAGCTCTACGGTAATATTTTCACTATTATTAATAAATTTTTTCATTGTAGGGTTCTCTTAATACGTTATTTGATAAACACGTTATTCGTAATCTAATGGCTTTATTTTATAAGAATTGCATCAGTTCTACGGGCGCTTCATCTTCCATTACAAATGCAATCTTTAATGATTCATTCGCATTAAACGGTTCTAAAAGTACTTTTTTACCTTTCATTGCTTCTTCTAGGTCACTCACTTCATAAGCAATATGTGCGGTAGTTTTTAACTCTTTCGGCATCGGGCTATCTTCCAGAAAGCGCAACCATTCGATACGATTTTCACTTTCGTTGAAATCGGTACAGTACAAACCGATATCTGCATTTAACACTTCACCTTTGTGCTCGATATTTGAAGGTATTCCAATGTGATTAAATTTTTTCATTTCTCGCTCCTTAGCTAAATCACTTCTTTTAGGTAACGAGGTTAATATAGACAGCTCCCAGCATTAAAAGTGTGACGGATATCACCTGAAGGATATATATATAACCAATTGATTTAATAGAACATTTAAAATAATTGATATTTTTTTTTGAGCAAGTGCAACAACACTGATGAATATTTGAAAGCGAGCAAGTGCAACAGATAAAGATCGTAATTCACAGGTTACATCTATTTTCTCTAGGGCAAGTGCAACAGGTAGGTGAGAGATATGAACAGAAAAGGATAGGCAAGTGCAACACGTGACTCATGTCCCAATTTTTAAAATTATTCAGCCAAGAGGCAATCGTCAATCAATTTATCGATTTGTTCAATGGTAAGTTCAGAGTGATGATGAAGAATAAATTCCTGACACTGTTCTCGTTCCCAACCTATACCAACGAGCTCTTTTACTAACTCTTCATACTGTTTTTCTACAATTTGAGTGTGAAACTTTTTCCGATGGATCGCCATGCGTTGAGCGAGTTGAGGCTCGTAGCCATAAGGGCCTGAGTTTCTGGAAAGCTCTCTACTTACCGTTGCGCGGTGAACCTCGAGAATATAAGCGATTTCAGTTTGGGATTTTCCTTCTTTTCTAAGTGCCCATATCTGTAATCGCTTTTCCTCGTTCAACTGTTTATACACTGTAGTTCCTCTTAAGATTAGCCTCGCCTTAATGCCAATAGAGTGCAATAAATAAAAGTAATAATCTGTGAGAAGTCGTTTATAACCGCATTAAAAAAGCCCTACTAACAAAGATTAGTAGGGCTTGATATTTCTTGAGTAATCTTACTCTTCAGGCGTTGACGATTCTGCTTTCACCGCTTTCTTTTTTGGTACAAATACGTCATCACCAACAGCAACTGTTTTATAAAACGTCTTATCTCGCTTAACGGGCTTCTTAGCCACTTTCTTCGCATTTGGATGCTGTTTCTTCTTCGAACTATCGCCTTTTTTCACAGCAGGCTTTGGAGGTTTAATCCCTTTAAATTTGCCTTTCAGTCCTTCTAATTCTGCAAATTCAATGTCTTGCTGAAGGAATGACTCTACACGTTTAAAGCTGTCCCAATCTTTCGGACCAACCAATGAAATCGCATTACCTTTATTACCAGCACGACCTGTACGGCCAACTCGGTGCACATATTCTTCCATATGCTTTGGCATATCAAAGTTAACAACATGCGTAACATTGGCAATGTCCAGTCCACGAGAAGCAATATCTGTCGTCACAAGTATTTTATGAACAGCACGTTCAAACTGACTCATGATAGAATTACGTTGTGTTTGGTTCAGGTTACCACTTAGTGCTACCGCCTTAAGCTTCTTCTCGTTCAGTTTTTCTGTCAAACGCTCAGTATCTGCACGTGTTGCTGTGAACACAATGACTTGGCGATACTCAGCTTCGCTAATGACCCGGTCTAAAATCGCTTCTTTATGGTCTAAATGATCACAGAGATAAAACGATTGTGTAATATCCTTGTGCTCTTCATTTGAAAGACCTATTGAAATTCGTTTCGGATCATTTAGCATCTCTGAGGCGATTTCATTCACTTCAGCATGGTCCATCGTCGCCGAAAACATAAGCGTTTGACGACGGCGATGTTTTGCTAATTTATTGATTTTAAGTAGTTCCGGTGCAAAACCTAAATCGAGCATCCGGTCCGCTTCATCCAGAATCAATGTGTCAAGCGTGTCGATAAACAGTGACCGATGTTCAATATGGTCCGCCAAACGACCGGGTGTCGCGACAATGAATTTTGGGTGTTTCCTTAACGCTTTAACCTGATCGTTAAAGTTTTCCCCACCGACAATAAGAGTCGCGGTATAAGAAAGGCCACCTAACATGCCACGCAGCTCACCATAAACTTGCTTAGCAAGCTCGCGAGTTGGCGCAAGAATAACGGCTCTAGGATCTCTCGCTGAGAACGATTTGGTTTTTAGAGACTTATGCAGCATTGGCAACACAAACGCCAATGTTTTTCCTGACCCAGTTTTTGACGATGCCATTAAATCTTTGCCAGCAATCGCAACAGGAATTGCTTGCTGTTGGATGTCTGTCGCTTGTTTGAATGCGAAATGGTTAAGGTTTTTCAGTAAACGATTATCTAGGCCGAGGTCTTTAAACTGCAAAAGTTTGTTCTCCGATTTTAAGGTAAAAAATAGCGCGCCATAATAACGCAGATCGCTATCTAATAGATAGCGATCACAAAAATTATTATCGCTTATTTTTTAATCAAATGGTATTTCTACTTATAATCTCAAAATTTACCTTTTCTCTCATCCAAAAATTCAACACTCCACGGACATTGAATTAAAAAGATTCATAACATCATGAAATGACAAAACTAAGGTTTTATGTTCACGTTACAAAGATACTTACTGAGATATTTGAAGAAGTATCAATAAGGTCGAAACCATTGAATCCTACATGTTTACCGAATTATAAATGTAACCAACTCCGACCTGGTTAGTTAACCAGCTTACTAATTACTGCCATTAGATCCGTCGATTCAAACATATATAAATCTGCCCCAATTGGAATAAGTAGAGTAATTATACCACACTCGAGATCGCCAACATTTTAACATTAAAAATCCTCTTGCAAACTCATCTATTGAAACAGCTATCCATACGCCTAGTACACCGAGTGGAATTTGCACACCTAGTAATCAAGCAAGACTCACACCAACAACCCAACACCCCACATACAAAAAATCCCGATTTGTATAGGACATACCAACATCACCTGCACCTTTGAGTCCTGAAATAAATACTAAATTTATTGATCTACCTATTTCTAATAAAACAGAGAAAACAATTAGACCGACTATTAAATATATAATTAAAAGGTTACTAGTAAAGATTTCATAAATTTGGTAGCGATAGTTAAAAATAATTAATATTATCTACTAACTAAATAACGCGACAAATAAATACCCTTGAACCCTAAATCTGATGTCACTTAACCGACCTTTTCTTACATAATATCGAGTTTGGATCTGAATAGCACTTGCTAATGACAAAGTAAAAAACTAAGCCTACAAATATTTTGTGTATATGTGTAAGCTATCAATGGTACTGTCCTCATATTTATCATAATATAAAGAATAGTTAACTGGACCATATTATATGTCAAAACCTCGACAATATTCAATGTCCTAACCCGAAAATAATAACTATTATTATTTTTAGCAATGGATGTAGCTTTTTACATCGAGATGTTTATACTTAATTACTGCCAGTAACACACACATTAAAACCATCTTACTGAATACAGTAGAGATTGCTACACCTACACGAAATATACAGAAAAACAAAATGGATGGCATAATGGAATATAATTACACCGGAGAATACACTTATAATAACAGGAGAACGATAATAACCAAAACGACGTAAAATTGTAAGCATAATAACCGTAATAGCTAGCGTGATTGATGCACTTCTATATATGATTAAATAATCAAACCCATAGCTGACCACCTCCTTTTCTAGTTCAAATAAATTAATAATGTCATGCAAAGACAGTACGTCATAACATCCAATAAATCAGTCAAATACATACTCGCGACTGCTATATCAGAAGCCTTATATAACTCACCTGTGCCATTGAACTGACATATTAGAATATTTTACCTGTATACTGACCTTCATGAACATAATTAATAGAAAAAATTTATCTGATATACCAATCGACTGCGGCGACTGCGTTGTCAGAAAAATAAATCAACATGGATATATCTCACGTAATTAACGTCATACGAGATACGTTTCAACGAATATAGGCCACGTTAAGAACTTTACATTCATACCTTTCGGCATGGACAAATCTGGAATTTATAAACCCTCATTCTATCAACAACTGCAAAATAATACATAAAATTTCATATGACATCACTCAAAATAACAACTCATTACAGTCAGCATTAATAGACCATAAAAAATTACATTATATAATATTAATAGCCAAATATTATTTACAATTCAACTTAAATATAAAATACAACACCATCGTAATGGCTCCCATGATAATTAACATGAGAGCAATATTAATACATACATTACACTTGACAACTTTCTTTTCGTAAAAATAGTGTCTTCCATATATGTTTTCATTGCCAACTCTGGAATGTAATGATGGAACATCTTCAACCTCCTATACAATAAAGTAACAAGTTAATTCATTTAAATCACGACCAGTTATGACGCATCAGTTATATTACAGATAGCAAATACAATATAACCACTATTGCTAGTATGATCGTAACAAATTCCGTTTTTTTCCGCCAGCCACTTCTATACTTAAATTTATCTGCGCTTATTTTACAAAGTTCATGATCCCAATTCATGCGCATATTAATATCAATTTTAAATAAATTTTTAAGCCAATCAATTATAAAGCAACGATTCATGGTGAAAATACAACCCTCTCATCAATTAAATAGTGATAGAATATTTCATTGCTTTTTAGTGACTCTGAAAATTAACTATGATAAATAGTTTGGATTAAGTTATTAAGTGAATGCTATTTAATTCACTTGCTATCTATAACCAAAAAATGAAAGCAATAAATCAGTAATGGACAATGCAACGATTAGAGACAGAACCACGACATATATTCATGATACTAATAATTATGTCGTCAACTCTAGCAATCTGTTATCCCCTATCAGAATATTGTTATCATGGTCTATGCGTAGCAAATGCCTCATTTAGACCACGAGTAATGAGGCATCTATTGAAACCTCAAAAACTGAATCTAATCATTATAGACCGACGGTCAGTCATATACAAACTTGTTTGAGAATTTATAGTCAATTATTTGATAATTATCGCTATTTTAGTTCAAATACTTAGGAAGTGAGATCGATTATACTTATTCATGTATGACTATTTGTCTGTCTCACATAAAAGTTGTACAGCAAAACTGACAATAAATTATCATTAAATATTGATAGCACCTAGTGTCTTAGTTACTATCTACCGATTTTCAAAATAGTGTTCATTGATATGCGAATAGTTAAAAAACCTGAAGTTAGGATAATTGAATTAGAAAAGGCAGCAGAAGACCTTTTTTTAGATCTGTCTTACGATAAAACAACCGTCAGTTCGATAGTACAGAAAGCAAATGTAGCAAAAGGAACTTTTTATCATTACTTTGATAGCAAAGAGCAAATTTTGGATGCTGTCGTAAAGTCCATGGTAAGTGAGTATACAAAACAAAAGCTTGAAAAGCTTACTTGTGATATGAATGCAATAGACAAAATTCGTACGTTACATTTTGAAGGTGCACCGAATGAAATTCCTAGCTCTTTTGAATCGATACATAAACCCGGAAATATTTTATTTCATACTAAATTGGCTATTGAAATAACTCGACAACTGGCTCCTTTTACAGGAGAAGCGATTAGACAAGGCGTAAAGGAAGAAGTTTTCAATGTATATAACCCCTTAGAAACGGCGGAATTATTGATAGCTGGTATACAATTTTTGACCGAGGATGGGTTGGATTTTTGGACACAAGAGGAACTACGCCGACGTTATGCGTCTTTACCAAATCTCATGGATAGATGCCTTGGAGCTAAAGAAGGAACATTTTCATTTATTAATTCTTAAATCGATAGGATTGATAAAACTGTCGAATTTACATTTGCTAGTAACCTAAATTACTTAAGCTAATTCGTATTAGATATTATATTTAATTAAAATAATAAAGAATTTATTTTATTATTTATTCAATTTATCAATAGAATATTTTATATTTTACCATCCCACTCAAGGAGAGAGAATTCCGACTTATCCTTGAGTAGGATGGTAATAAAAAAACCATATATTTACTTGGTAAGTTTAAGTTCCGTTACTAGACTGTTGTATAGCTCATTATCTAAAAAGTTCGACAAAGAAATATGTAGTGCTGAACTTGTATACTGCCGAGCTCTATCTGTCAGATCTTTATGAGTAATTACAACGTCAGCATCGGATGTTAAGTTATTGATGGCTAGATTCGTCACTTCAATGTCAAGATTTGCCGCTTGTATTTTCTTTCGAAGAAGGCTCGCCCCCATAGCACTAGAACCCATACCGGCGTCACAAGCAACAACAATTTTTTTGACATCTGACAGTAATAATTTTTGACCCTCGTGGCTAATTTCATTTTGTGAAGTATTTATATTTTGTGCTTCTTCGCTTGTTTGATGCAGAAAACTGTCTTCTTTTTCTGAACCAACTTTCTGTGTTTTCAATAAGAGTGAAGCAACAAAAAAACTAACCATAGTTGATGTAATAACCGACAATATCACACCTATAAACGACTCTTTTGGAGTCATTAACAGTACTGCAAAAATAGACCCTGGAGCTGCAGGAGAGACTAAACCTGCCTCAAATACTGAAAGTGTGGCTACTCCAGTCATTCCACCTGCAATTGTTGCTAGAATTAAACGAGGGTTCATTAATATGTACGGGAAATATATTTCGTGAATACCACCAAGAAAATGAATGATAGATGCTCCTGCTGCTGATTCTTTTGCCTCTCCCTTACCAAATGCCATATAAGCAAGTAAAAGACCAAATCCTGGTCCTGGATTAGCTTCAATTAAAAAGAAAACCGAACGTCCCGCTTCTTTGACATCCTGTATTCCTAATGGTGTAAAGATTCCATGGTTTATAGCATTATTTAGAAAAAGTACTTTTGCAGGTTCAATAAAAATTGACGTCAAAGGAAGTAAACCAGATTCCACTAGTACGGCAACACCGCCAGTTAAGAGTAACGAAAGCGCTTTAACTGAAGGGCCAATAATCATGAAAGCGATAATAGCGCATACCATGGCGACGATACCGGCGGACATGTTATTGACTAACATTTCGAAGCCAGTTTTAATTTTACCTTCAATCATAACGTCAAATTTTTTGATCGCTAACCCGCCTAGAGGCCCCACAATCATTGCACCTATGAACATAGGTTGATCTGACCCTACAATCACTCCAATTGTAGTCACTGCTCCCACTACAGCCCCACGTTGACCAGCAACAATCTTACCTCCTGTATACCCGATTAATAGCGGGAGTAAATACTTCACCATTGGAGTAACCATTGAAGCCAGAGCTTCATTTGGAAACCATCCAGATGGAATAAATAACGCAGTAATAAAACCCCACGCGATAAACGCTCCAATATTGGGCATCACCATCGCCGAAAGAAAACGACCGACGTGTTGCATCTTAATCCTTATGTCTTGTCCTAACATATAATTACCTTTTAGATTGAATAATTAATAAATATATAAGTGGTAAATAAATCATACTAAACGACCGACGGTCAGTCAATTGGTTAAATGTACAAGATAAGTGAAATGCTGAGTTATAATTATGTTAATTATGTTAATTATAAATAGTTAGGATGTGCATGTTATTTACAGTTTAAGAGTTTGGAGAGGTTCAAAACTCATTTACAACTAATCTAGGGTATTACAAATTGTACTTCCATTATTGGATAGTGGAGCAGACCCACTTCGCTCGAAGAGAGAGTAGATCATATATCGATATATAAAAATGATACGTGAAGCCAACGAAAATATTCGTTACTAATACTGTTGACTAATTAAAATTATAGCTTTCATTCTAGCCATATTGATACCTTTAACCGTTTCAGAAACGGTTTTATTGACAACATAATCAGGAGTAATCGTGTACACTTCTTTCAATTTTGATGAGAGCGTTTCATATATTTTGGTGGAAATAATTAACTTCAAATTTGTATTCCTTAAGACTATTTTTTGAGCATATGAACTACAGCGATAGGAACCTCCAGTCTCAGACCCAATAAGCGGCCCAATATTATTTTGTTTGATTAATGAAGCAAGGTGTGCACCTGTTGAAAAAACTCTTCCTCCTGTTAAAGTATAAATATTTCCCTTAAAGTTATTTTTTTTTGGTTCAGCGGATAAATACAATGAATGATACCAGTCATGATAGCTCTTTTTTTTACTAAAATACTGATAACTATTAGGTGATATATATGAATATAAATAATTTGCACTAAAAGGGTCACCGCCATCATTTTCTTGAATATCTAAAATTAAGTTTTTTAACCCTAACGCATCAACATCGCTAAAAAACGCATCTAATTTTTCGTAAAACACCTGCCTTTCATTAGGTTTATAGTAATTAAAATGGTCAATAGTTAAAACCGCATATGTATCGAAGAACTCGATACCAATAGATTCAGCATCCATATCTCCATAATTTAGTAGTACATTTAGCGCTTGGCGACTAACCGCTTCTATTTCTTCTATAACTATCTGATTATCTTTGGTTTTATATGTGACCTGATATTTATCTTGATTATCAACTAAATCAAAATAGACCCAGCTAAATATGGTACTCATTTGAGCATACTTAAATGCCTTGTTCCTTCCATCAGAGCCAATCCGATTAAGTAATGTTTCAATGATCGCTTTACCAGATAAACCATTAATTGAAAGTATTTCTGCCCCCACTGGTATGCTTGCGGTGGACACTGATTTCTTAACGAACAGCTTGTCATTAACGACAAAGAGATCTAATGGTATATGATGGCTTTCTATCTCAAAATATTTCTTTTGATTTCGTCCAGACAATTCAATGTAACTATGCCCACAACCGATTTTTTCAAGGAACTCAGACAAAATTCTGCTAAAAAATAAAACATCATCATCAACTATCGCATCTATGTATTCCTTAGCATAACTATCTAACTGTTCCTCTTTAATATAAAAATTTGAATGATAGGTTTTGATGGCTTCAACCGCTTGAAGGAAATCTTCTTGTAATTCATTCTTTGAATACACTTTATCTTCTATCACTTTTCTTTGGCTATAGAAGGACACGGCTGAAATCAAAACCGTAATAATAAGTCCAACAGTTATTGATTTATATTTTCTCATATCACTTTCCAAGAGTACGTAAGTTTAATCGCAACACCAAAAATCTTTGTTCATACGAGTTATTCATTGTCAAACTCTCTGCGATACTCTGATTTTGCAATTTTTATTATCATTGTATAGGGTGTTTACCTGCTAACATTAATATTTCTACTATTAACTCAGATGAGTAAATAACTCGCATTCCCTTACCCGCCATCATTTGGCCTGATTGTAAATTCGCACATACAACTTCATATCTAAAACCACCATTTGTTCACGAATCGTTAACATGATTGTATTTGAGATTGAGCGGTCTTAAACGAAAACATTCAATATCAAATAAATATTTCAAAGTAAAAAAATATCCATACTTTTTCGATCACATTCATCTTGACATATACAGAAAGCATTTTATAATCAGCCTATCAAACGACCGACCAGCAGTCAATACTATAATTAGAGAAGTCTCTTTTTCAGGCGATTAGACATGATAAATTAAATCATGATTGAAATAATCAAATAAAATGAGAACACACGTATATTGTTGTAATTTAAATGCCGCCTATTGATTCTGTGGTATTGGAACATCAATTCGACACGAATCCCAACAATGTGATCCACCTTTAGAAGACCATGAATAAGAATACTTTCTGACTCTATAGTGATTAGAGTTATTTAAAAATTAGTAGATTAGAGGAAAAAATGAACAAGAAACGCAAAAGATATTTCTATTTATTAGAGTGCTCTGAAATACACTGTAATGGTTGTTCCTTACTTGATTTCTCAAACGGGGATATAAAGTGTCTAAGTGCACATGCAAACTCAACTGATGCACTAGCAGAAGCAAAATGGAACTATGGAGACAAACTTAATCATATAGTGTGCTGCAAGCATTGTTGTAAAAATTAACAGGCATAGGTGGAAAATATCTACTGGAGTCTGGGCAGTCCAACTCACCTATTAAAATTCAAAAATTACTAGCGAAGTTCATAATTGGTGGGGTTGTTATTGCTGAAAGAATCTAAATCGCTAGTACCAATTAGAAAGTTCGTTCAATATATTATTTTACAAATGATTATCATCTTTATCAAAGTAAATAATACCTATTAAATTAAAAATAAGAGTTTTCAATGGAAACAAAAGTCATTACTACAAACATTGCCAATAGAGCAACATACTATACCGCTCGAACGGTAAATACTGCGGAAATAGAATGGGTAGAGCATCCTACATATAGTGGTATTTACCTTAAAAAAGTTATAAATTCAGCGGCTACAAATGGTCTTTTAAGCTATCATTTAGTTAAAATTCCCCCTAATTTTTCCTTTAAGAATCATCGTTATATAAATCAAATAGAATTGCATGAAGTTATTGAAGGTTCTGGATTATGTGTACTAAACAAAGAGAGTGTTACTTACCATTTAGGTACAATGGCGGTAATTCCTAGAGGAAAAGAACATATGATTCTAGCTGGTGATGACGGCTTAATTTTACTTGTTAAAATCATCACGACCACGTTTTAAATTTAATTGGTGAAAGAGGAATGAGACTCTTCTAAGTATTCAGAATTTGTTCTTAACTCTAGTCAGGTTTAACTGTATTGGCCCCAGATCTAACTAAGGTATTAATACGAAATATTGAGCATGTCATATTTGAATAATGTAACTGACAACTTATTACCTCAAAAATTAAAAAAATATAGCCCTATTATGAGTATATCCATTATGCATTACATATTAAAGTTAATCGAAAATTTTGTACCTATGTTGATTTTAACTGTGCCATTTTTACCAATATAATATGTTCCTCATTCCGTTCTAGTAAATTCCATAAATTTCCATAAAAATCTTCGAACACAACTATCATCCCGTAATCTACCACTTCAAAAAACCTAATGAATTCGACCCCTTTTCCTTCATTTACCATTCTATTGTTATCTCGACAAGAAAGATCAGCGTTCGAAAACAAGAATGCACGCCCTCCAAATTGATGTCCTATAGCTTCATATAGTCCAAAATCTGACTCATGTACAAGCAATAATGTGACGCTATCATGGGCCGTCGTTGAATCGATAATCCAACGTTTATTTTGCTCCATTTGATAAGTATCTGCTGACAACTCTAATTTCAACAAATCGATAGTGTCATCATAGTTTTCTACAACTAGGGCTATATGATTGATTGACTGTTCCATTCAAAATATCCTAAATTTATTGTTATTAATGCGTTATTAAGTAGCTTTTATGTAGTATTCAACCATGGGGGTTTTTAAATAATTAATAACGTTAAACCTTATATTAATATATTCAGTACAATTAATGTGTATTTACAACATCTAATTTTTTTGAACAGCTATTTAATATTGTATACCCTAAAAAATTGTCAATTGAATACAATCTCTGCCCCTCACAATAAATCGTCTCTCATATCTAATAACATTATTTTAGGAGGCATCTTCAATACGGGCCCAACTAAATTTCTCGTATAAATTGTCGTAACTTGTAGTTAATAATAGATAATCAACAGTTGTATTTCGCAGTTTATCCTCAGAATATTAAAAATGATCTGGCTTAGATGTGCATCTCTGTATTAAGGTTCAATATAAAGACAACATAACCACGGTCCTAGATCGGGACGGTTAATGCAATCATTAGCAATAATGCCATAACATCCAAAAATTGTAGAACCGTCAAGTAAAAGGAAGAACTGCAGTATGGTGTCACTTTGACAACTCGAGTTTTCTGCAGCGTCTAAAAAATAAAAAAGTTATTTTCTTATTTCCAATTACTATTAATATAAGGCATTGCTATCATTAATCTTAAGGGATAATCTCTGCAGTTTATAATTTACATAATATCCCTAACTATTTCGTCCAATACACACGTTTATTTAGCTTAATGTCCTTTTCGGATTCGATATTGTAAGCACAACTACAACTACATCTACATCTACATCTACGATAATCTCGCTATTACTACAGCATATGTTAATACATCCTCAACTCATATAATTCTAAAACACACAATAACTAGGTGTCCATCGTTATTGCTGATACCAAAAATGGTCTATCTCTCAATTATATCGAGATAGACTAACACTTGACTGACGGTCGGTCAATATAAATAGATCCTCTTCTGAACATTAATAATTTTCCAAAGAACCATTAACCTAAAATGAAATTCATCACCTCAATTGATGAGAATATACATTATTTCCAACTATCGGTTGTTGCCTCCCTATGGGTAAACTTCATTTGATACATTCTTTGATCGGCGTGACGAATGAGTTCGTCAATATGAATGCTATCATTTGGGAAGTTTGCAAAGCCTATGCTGGTAGAAAGCTCGTAATGGGTATCTTCATACTTAAACGGGCGATGAAATATCGACTCGAGTACTTTACAAAAGTCATCACCTGAGCTCAAAAATTCTTCTGGTACCACCACAGCAAACTCATCCCCACCAATCCTAAATGGATAGGATTTCATGCTTCGATTCAAATTAAGACGCTTAGCAACTTCGATCAAGGCTTTGTCGCCTACCTGATGCCCATATTTGTCATTTATTTGCTTGAAGCCATTTAAATCTAAAAGAAAAAGGTTAAATGACTTATTTTCATTATTTAATTCATCGACCACGTTAAACAGCGCTAATCGATTTGGTAATGAAGTTAATGTGTCCGTCAACGCGAGGCATCGACTGTATTTTAGCTCCTTGGCAAATATCAATCCGATGATGGATATGCAGACGACCAGTAACAGAAGTAACACTGTTTGCATCTGCTCTAAATTGTTTACTTGATTTCGTCTTTCCAAATACAGAGGACTTGCAACACGAAAATTTCGATTAATATAGTCGACTAACTGTTTATGAATCTCTGTAGTCCCATTTACAAATTCAATAGAGCTCTTCGATTTTGTGTCTTCAATAGTATCGAGTAGAGGTTCAATCTTTTTGTACTCATCAAATAGATGAGTAAAGAAAGGCCTCGTGCCAGTCAATGCCATAAAGTCATCCGATTGCTTACTCGTCAACAATAGATCAAAACGGCTCCATGCAAGGTCGTATTTAAGCAATACCGTTGGCAGGTGATTATCACCGTCACCTAAATGGCTCGCATTCGCTGTAAGCTCTAACAACTCTTTATTCAACTGAAAAAGAAACCACGTTGCCTGGTTTTGTTGACTAGAAAAAGAAGCCACCAATTTCTTGGTTTCTCCCAATATATAAATGTTGGCTATCAATATAATGATCGCAAACATTGACAGCAAGAGTTTCGTTGTGCCTGAGTAAAGATGAGCCTTTTTAATGGAGCGCTCTATTTTCATAGGCTATCGATTTTAATTTTTTCTAACTGCCAGATCATCTGAGAGTGATATGGGCTGACATCAATTATCGGAAAATCAGAAAGCGAGTATATTATCCAATAAGGTCCTTTTTCTCGCACTATCATTTCCTTTCCATCTTTTAGATAGGCGATAATAGGATCAAATTTTTCTATATCACTCTTAACAATATCGACGGAATAGTCATTTAACGCGCGGAAGGTAACAACATCTGGGATGGTTCCAAACTGCTTAGTCAGAAAATACTTTAATGAAACGCCCGTAAACTCCGCTTCACCAGTAAACCAAGGCAAATGGGTTTTATAGCTTATTGAAGGCATAGTTTTAAGTTCGTCAAACGTAACTATTTTTACTGGCTTATTTGAAACTTCTAAAATTAAATCACGAGCTAAACCAACAGGGCTCAGCAATACCACCATTAATCCAAAGATAAGAACTCGCATGTAATCTCCCACATATCAAATCTTTATTATGTCGAGATAAATTATAGGCCCTGTCACGTATAGTTACAAATTAGCAACACCTTATTAACCCATCAAAACAACATGGGCAGTGCATTGATTCATCTATGCCGTGTTGTGATTCTGTTCTAACATCTCTAACAACTTCGCATGAGTTTTGTTACTTTCTTCTAAAGATTTAGCCGTTATCTGAATAGAATTTGCCATACTTGCGACATTACCCGTCGCTGCCATTATGGTGCTCTGCATAGGTCGAATGACAAACCAATACAAACAGGCAATGACAATCGCTAACCCGACCACTATCAAAATCAGCACGATGAGTATATTCATTTTCAGATCACTCAGAAATATCCGGGCATTAGCGACAACGGATTCTCTTGCTTTGGCGATGGCCTCTGGCAATGCTTCTACCACTTCTGTTGATGACATGGCTAAGTGGCTAATATTCCCTGATGTCGAGGTAATTATTGCCGCTTGTTCTGGTGTAAGTTCTTGGTTATCGGATATCCGATTTAACGCTTCTATTACCTGCTTCATAGACTGGTTGGTAATCAATATTGCTTCTTCTATTCCCTTCGTATCCACCACAACATCTAGCTCAATAAGTGGCCCACGAATCTCGGGTTCGGCAACCAATTCATTTTCAGCAGAAGAGAAACCACTAAACATCAAACAACAGATCACTAACATTCGAAACATCACGTAATATCCTATTAAATAAGTATTTATTATCAATGAAGACTTTAGCGTATCTACAAAGCAAATGTGTATTTATTTCAGAAAAGAGAAAACCTTTGTCTAATATATTTCATTATTAATAACACAAATCTTCCTTCAGTATCCGTCCTTAAAACGACATGCTCTTTAGGTTGATCTTTCTAACTCTACAGTCATTCGTATCACTTTTACTTTATATCTACCTTTATAGCAGATAGCATTTTCCGTTATGTGGTGAACGGTTAAATAAAACCAAAATTCATTGAATGATGTCTGAGTATAACATTTAGAGCAAAATGAAATAAAGAACGACACCAATCCTCCTCAATGAGCCAATTTACGTAACCAATTAGATATTAGTACATAAAAATTACACGTTCAGAGGAGATTGAATTCTCTTAAAAACATATCGACATCTTGCATATCTGATTCGGTAAGAGGGTAATCAGGTTTACGACAGTACCCAGTAGAAATAATACCTCGCCTAGTTAATATTTCTTTTTCTATTGATATAATATACTCACAACTCGACATCCATTTTCTTATATATTTCAATAATTTATTATGAAGTGTTTTTGCCTTTTCCTGTTTACCACTTTCCCATAATTGATAGATTGACACGTATATTTCAGCAAATGAGCAACCGGGCATTACTCCTTTCCCTCCGTTATCAAGCATGTCTAACATGTACAAACCGGCATAACCATTCATAACAACCGCATCTGGTACGTATCTTAGTAGTTGTTTTGTATATTCCATTGGCGGATTACATTCAATTTTGAATACCACATTAGGGTGATTATCGCTGATCTCTTTCATATCTTCAGGCGAAATCGTCATGCCTGTTTCTGTTGGAGCATACTGAATGAAAACGGGGATATCGACCGCGTCTAGCACACTTTTAATATGATGAATTATATGTTTCGCGCTCGGATTTAAAAAAAATGGAGGTAAAAGCATCAATGAATCAAAGCCTTGATTCCAGTATTTTATTGCTTGTTCCACTGCCAATTCAGTTGCATGCTCCGTGATAGAAACACAACTGAACACTTTAGATCTTGAAGTTATTTGATGGAACCAATCAGCTAGATTCTCCTTCTCATATATATTTAGTTTGTAGAATTCACTGGCAATTCCAAACAAAGTCAATCCATTGCAACCTATATTGACCAAATGTTCTACCAACCTTTTAAAACTCAAAATATCAACTCTACCAAAAGCATCGAATGGCATTGCAACAATGGGGTTCACCCCTATAATATCTTCAGGCTTTATCATTTTAAAATCGCTCCATATGCTGCAGATGAAACTCGTTCTCGGTATAAACGTAAAAAACCTTTAGGTATTTCTTTGTGCAAACGAGTCCAAGAATTTCTACGGGAACCTAATATTGCATCATCGACATGTAACGTGATTTTTCTTGTCGTTAAGTCCAAGCTAATTTCATCACCATTATTTACTAATCCAATCAAGCCACCTTCATAGGCTTCTGGTGATATATGTCCTACAAAGAGACCACGGTTTGATCCAGAAAAGCGACCATCCGTAATTAATGCACAGCTCTCTGATAAACCCATTCCCTCGAGTAATTTCATTGGCTTATACATTTCAGGTAATCCTGGGCCCCCTGTCGTTCCTTCATAACGAATTACAACAACACTACCTTCTTGAATTTTATCGTTCATTATCGCCTCAACAGCAGCCTGTTCAGACTCAAAAACGACAGCTTTGCCAGTAAACTTAAACATAGCTTCAGGCACAGCAGCAGGCTTAACCACCGAACCCAATGGAGATAAGTTACCTTTTAATATACCAACGCCAGCTTCTGGTAAAAAAGGATTATTTAATGTTCGAATTAATTCTCGATTAGTCGAAGTCTGAACACGTTCCAAGCACTCCTGTTTCGTACCTAAAACCGTGACCGCATCTAACTCAAGCAAAGAGGAAAGCTCTTTCTCTACTGCTGCCACACCTCCAGCCTCAAAAAAATCAATCATATCGTATTTAGACGCAGGATAAATCGATGCTACCAAAGGAATTTTCTGACTCATTTTATCAAAAACATCAAGGTCTAATTCACCTAACTCTGCTTCGTAATGAATGGCCTGCAGATGAATAATTGCATTCGTTGAACCTCCCGTTGCTAGGAGCGTACAAATTGCATTATGTATACCGTTTTTAGAAATAATCTTCCGAGCAGTCAACCCTTCTGCCAACATCTCAACAATACGAACACCGCTTTGATAACCAACTTCTAATCGTTGTGGATGTACGGCAGGAATAGTTGAAGTTTGGGGTAAAGTCATACCTAATGACTCAGATAGACAACACATAGTATTAGCCGTGCCATACATGGCACACGAGCCAATAGTTGGCTCTGCCAGATCTTCTATTTTGCGAAACTCTTTGTCATCTATCTGCCCTTTGTTTTTCCAACCTATCGCTTCAGTAACAATATTGCCGTCCCAATGTTTCCCGGCGTACTCTGCCGGATACATTGGTCCTCCATTAACTAAAATAGCTGGAATATCCAATCGAGCCGCGGCCATTAGCATCCCCGGTACAATTTTGTCGCACGAGCCAAGTAACACCATTGCATCAAAATTATGAGCCCTGACCATCACTTCTATCGACGCAGCGATGACTTCACGGGCGGCCAATATATAACGCATACCAATATGGCCTTCCGCAATTCCATCACAAGGAGCGATAGTGCCAAAAGTCATCGCTGTACCTCCGGACTCTTCGATACCTCTAATCACTTCAGCTCCAACCACGTCCAAATTAGCATGGCCTGCAGTTGCATTGGTATAACTATTTACTACAGCAATGATTGGCTTTCTAAGGTCACTATCACTGTGACCCATAGACTTGTACAGAGCACGCTTAAGTGCACCATTGTCTTCTTTCAGTATCTCGTTGTAATGAGAAGTTAAATCCCCTACACCACACGAACCACATGATCCGCAATTACTCATCCTTACCACTCCGCAAAAGAACCGTCTTTGTTTGACCAATGAGGATTTCTCCATTTCGGCTCAGTTAACGCTTTTTCATGTTGTTCTCTCATGAATTCTTCCTTGATTTCAATACCAAGGCCCGGTCCATTAATATTCAAGCAATAACCGTTATCAAACTCAAATACGTCTTTATTCTCAACATAATCAAGAACGTCACAACCTTTGTTGTAGTGCATTCCAATACTTTGTTCTTGAATAATTGCATTTTGACAAGTAGTGTCAATATGAACAGAAGAAGCTAAAGCGATCGGCCCAAGTGGGCAATGCGGTGCTAACGCCACGTCATAAGCTTCCGCCATTGAGGCGATTTTTTTAAGCTCAGTTAAACCACCACAATGACAAATATCCGGTTGAATAATGTCAACCCCTCCATGCTCCAATAGCTTTTTAAACTCCCAGCGTGAGTGCAATCTTTCACCCGTAGCTATTGGAATTGCGCCATACTGAGCAATTTCATGGATACAATCAAAATGCTCAGCAAGTACAGGTTCTTCAACAAACATAGGCCGCATAGGTGCTAACTCTTTCATCATAATTTTCGCCATCGCTTTATGAACGCGTCCATGAAAATCAATGCCAATCCCAAAATCTTTGCCCATTGCATCTCGTAAACCTTGAACTCGGTCCAGCAACGCATCAATTTTACTAAAGTCATCAATAAAATTGAGTTCTGCCGTCCCGTTCATCTTTATTGCATTAAATCCAAGCGCTTTACGTTCTTTAGCCATACGCACTACATCATCAGGTCTATCACCACCTATCCATGAATATGTCTGTATTTTGTCTCGGCACTTACCACCCATTAATTGATATACAGGGGTATCTAACGCCTTTCCTTTAATGTCCCATAACGCTTGGTCAATACCTGATAGCGCGCTCATCATCACGGCGCCACCGCGATAGAACGTCGAACGGTGTAGGTAGTTCCAATGAAGTTCAATATCCCTTGGGTCTTTGCCTATAAGGTATTCCATTAACTCATCAACACAGGTGTGGACAGTATGTGTCCGTCCTTCTAGGCTTGGCTCACCCCAACCAACTATACCTTCATCGGTAATTATCTTTAGGAATCCCCAACGAGGAGCAACAATAAATTTTTCATAACCTACAATTTTCATGACGTAACCTATTTAAATAAATCTGGTAAAAAAGTAATAACGCCGGGCATAAATACCAATGCGATTTGTACAAGTAACATACTGATTAAAAATGGAATTACAGCGCGAGTTAGTTGGACCATAGATGATCCAGTAATGCCTTTTGCGACAAATAAATTGACACCAACAGGTGGCGTGATTAGAGCAAGTTCAGTCCCCACGATAAGAATGATGCCGAAATGGTATGGGCTAATACCGAGTTGAACTAAAATAGGTAAGAACAACGGTGTATAAATTAAAATCTGTGCAGCCGTTTCAATAAATAAGCCAGTAAACATAATCAAGGCGACAAAAATTAATAAAATTATTGTGGGGTTGTCCGTTAGTTCTAAAATTGCTTCCCCAATCTGTTGCGGAATCATGCTAATGGTCAAATACCGGGCAAATGCGGTGGCAAAACCTAAAATAATGATGACACAACCGGTGGTTAGCGCGGCTCTTGATACCGTAGGAATCAGATCCTTAAAACTCATTTCTTTGTGGATAAAGAAACTTACAATCAACGTATAAATAACCGTAATACAAGCCGCTTCAGTTGCAGTAAAAATACCTGAATAAATACCACCCAAAATAATAATTGGTGTTAACAACGCCCATTTTGCATCAAGGAAAGTTTCTTTTATTTTTGATAGTGAAAAGTCTTCGTCTTGCCCTTTATAACCACGCTTTTTAGAAATTACATAAACCGCAAAAATGAGACCAAAACCAATCATCCCTCCAGGTATAAAGCCAGCTAAGAACATATCGCCAATAGATATTTCTGCAGTAACGGCATAAATAATCATTGGTATAGATGGAGGAATAAGAATTCCCAGAGATCCTGCCGATGCCGTTAACGCTCCAGCAAAATGACGGTTGTAACCTTTCTCTATCATCGAAGGCACCATCATTGAGCCAATTGCAGCGACTGTAGCTGGTGACGAACCTGAAATGGCTGCAAAAAACATACAAGCCACAACAGTAACGATCCCTAATCCACCAGCCGTACGCCCAACTAAACTGGAGGCAAAGTTAACTATCCGCTTAGAAAGCCCACCTTTTTCCATCACAAAACCCGCCATGATGAACATAGGGATTGCTAAGTAGGTAAAAGAATCCAGTGAGGTAAATGCCGTTTGAGCAATGAACGAAATAGGAATATCTGCGAGTATCAACGCGAAAGCAGTACACATACCGATGCTAATCGCAATTGGCATTCCTATTGCGAGTAAAGCGATAAAAACGAACATAGTAATCAGAAATGCTTCCATTATTTTATTCCTCGTTCATCTTCTATTTTTCTCAATGCTTCTTGTGCTTCACTGAGCGCATATTCATGTTCAAGGTTGCCGTTTATTCGACGGTATACTCGTTGAATTAATCTCAGTGCGATTAAATAAAAAGTAAATGGAATAATCGCGTATACCCAACCTGCTTGCCATTCAAGAGCAGGTGTTGTTTGTTCAATACTTATGGCATCCATTGAAATATGTAAGCCGAAATATCCTAGCCAAATCATAAAGGCAGCGAACGACAAATCAATTATAGAATCTAATATTTTTTTACTACTTCCTTTTATAATCCCATCTATAACTTCTACACGAACGTGAGCACCACGGACGACAGCAAGACTTGCGGAGAAATAAACTAATGCTATAAAAACATATCTAGATAATTCTTCAGTCCAAGAAAGTGAGAAATTAAAAACAAATCTAAATAATATTTGTAAAAAACATAAGATTATTAGAGAAATAAAAAGAAATGTACTTATATATTCCTCAATATTGTCTGAAAATGAAGTTTTTTTATTAATCATAACGAAACCATATGTTAAATTAGGGCTGCATTGCACAGCCCTTGAATGAAAAATTACTGTAGCTTAGCCACTTCTTTTGTTAGTTTCTTATATAATTCTGGATTAATTTTGGCTGCATATTTCTCTACAATTGGAGCTACTTTTTCATGCATTTCCAACTTCACTTCCACAGATAACGGTGTATAGATTAGACCTGCGTCAATCATATTCTGTAACGATTTTTCATCTTGAGATTTCACTGAAACACGCATGTGCTCAATAGCTATGCGAGCGGCTTCTTGCATCGTTTTCTGCTCATTCGTCGTTAAACCATCATAAAACTTCTTACCAACGACGAATACTACCCAAGAGTAAACATGACCAGTATTGGACACGTATTTTTGTACTTCATACAACCGCTGAGAATAAATGTTTGTATAAGGATTTTCTTGTCCATCAACAACACCTTGTTGCAACGACGAGAACAACTCAGAGAAAGCCATTGGTGTTGGATTAGCACCTAGTGCACGAAACGCGTCAAGATGAGCCTTGTTTTGCATAGTGCGCAACTTTAGACCTTTCATGTCAGCTACTTTTTCTATAGGACGAACATTATTAGACACATGACGGAAACCAAAATTACCGAAGCCAAGACCAACGTAACCCGCATTATCAAGTTTAGATAAGAGCTCTTTACCCCATTCACCGTCTACTATCTGATTAGCAACATTTTCGTCTGGGAAAATAAATGGGAGAGTTAAAATGTTAAAGTCCTTAACTATATTACCAAGTACAGCAGGTGAAGGTAGGTTCATTTGAGTTGCATTAAACTTAACCTGTTCAAGCGCTTCCAAATCGCTCCCTAATTGATTACTTGGGTAAACTTCCACATCTATTTCGGTGTTATCTTCAATGTGTTTTTCAAATTTCTTCATTGCAATAAATTCAAAGTGAGATTCAGGCACTCCAATTCCGATACGCATATCTTTTGCTTGAACATGTAATGACATAGCCATTAGAGGTATAGTTATTAAGGCAGTAATTTTATTTAGTTTCATAGGGTAACCTTTTAATTTTTATGTGTTATGTGTTATGTGTTGTATGTTGTTCCAACTATCTCTATACGCTTTAGCACGTATATTTAACTCTAAGGGCTTCATGCCCTTTTTATACAAAGCCGACCCTAAACCAAAACCATCTGCACCCACTTCTAAGTAAGATTTCATCTGTTTAGAGTTTGCTTCAATACCTCCAGTGGGACAGCAGATCACTTCAGATGGTAATACCGATTTGATCGCTTTCACCCCTAATGGTTGAATAAGTTCCGCTGGAAAGAATTTTAATGCTGTAACACCACAATCTACTGCTGAAAACGCTTCTGTTGCAGTTTGTACTCCTGAAAAAACCACGCAATCATGTGCTCTTGCCAAACGAATGACATCTGGATTCATGTTGGGTGTCACAATTAATTTAGCACCAGTTTGAAGAACAGATTTTAGTTTCTCGATATCGGTCACTGTCCCTGCTCCAATAAAAGCTTTATCTCTATACTTTTCTATTAATCTCTCAATGCTACATATTGCTTCAGGTGAGTTCAATGGCACTTCAATAAAGCGGAAACCGTTGTCAATTAAAACCTTAGCGATATCCAACACTTCACTTGGCTTGACACCACGTAAAATTGCAATTAATGGCAGTTCTCTAAACCATAGGTTATTTCTTAGTTGTTCACTATTCATTGTCATTCCCATTATTATATATTTTATTCATACCTTTTAGAAAACAGTCGTCACCATCAATAACTTCAAATTTAATATTTAGGTAATTTAATGAAATAGTATAAATGTCTGACAGCTTTTTAGACCCTATTAAATAGAGCTTTTCAGATACATCAATAAATGAAAACTCATGGCCTATAAGCATTCCAGAGATATAACAATGAACGTGACACTCTTCTATTTCTTTAAATAGCCTTAACGTTCTTGCGCTAAATAAAACATGATTTAGAGGATGATTTTTACCTATATCTATACCCCTGATAAAACTCTCTTCATTAAATTTTTGTTCAGGTAGTGATTTACTCAAAATGCTATGGTCGATCAATATTGAATATAGCTCTCCGGTCATTATTGTTGAATAACGATCTAGTTTTCCATTCCGCCAGTATGCGTGCTTACTATGAGTGCCATATAAAATTGCCGTAAAATCTTGTTGGACTATTTCGCTTAGTCCAATCAATTGAACTTCTTCACCTCGCATTACCTCAAAACTACCAAAGCCATTCTCATAACTTACACCCGATACAATCTTACCTTTGTTGCCAGAGAGAAGTTCTACCTCATGAATGTTTTCAAGAAGATCATTTACTGAAGCGGGAGCACAAACGTAAGGGACTTCGAGCCAACCCTGCTGTGAACCAACCATACCAGCCATGATTACTGGTAATGACCCGAAACTTTTGGTCCAGCGCTCTGTTAATGCGTCAAATATCGACGGATATTGGCCTTGCTCAACAGATAGCAACCCCCTTGGTTGTTCGATTGTATCTATGCATTCACCGTTAACGGACATTAAAAAGGCCCTAAAATTTGTCGTTCCCCAATCTACAGCAATCCAATTAGTTTCCATTCCAACCTCTTAATGTATTACCTGAGTGAGCCTCTTGTATTACAAGGGCTGTTAAACTAAACGACCACGATATTAATCATCGCAGCGTTTAATTTATTTCTGTTTATTTTATATAGTCGCTACTACTCAATACTTTTGCTGTCTTAGCGATGGAATCCATAATAATTCCCCTCATCGTGTCTCTGGCTAGTTGCGGTTTACGCATCCGAACTGCGTCCATCACATGAAAGTGATCATTAAGTGCTGGTTTACTCAAAATTACGTTCTGTTCCAATGTTCTAGAAAAAGAAACTTCCATCGTAGTCGTTAACGCGTCACCCAGCGATATCAAAAATGGATTCTTAGTAGCCTGCAAAAGTTGTTTATGAAACTCTATATCACCAATGTTGATTTGCGCTCTATTTTCCTGTTTCAAGCCAGAAGCCATCATATTGTAACTTTTTTCAAGAGCGGCGAGGTTATCTCCAGTCGCGTTCAATGCAGCTAACGCTGCCGCATTTGGTTCAACCATCAAACGCACTTCTAATAAATGAGGGATAAAAGTATCCGACTCTTTATACTGTGTAACCCAACGTAATACGTCATGATCTAGCCAATTCCATACATCGGGTAAATTCGCCACACTACCCACTTTTGGCGTTATAGTAATCAAGCCTTTACTCGCCAGAGTTTGCAATGCACTTCGAATTGAAGTTCTTGAAACACCTAAAGATTGCGCTAATTCATTTTCGCCTTTTAAAAATGACCCTGCTGGAATGTTTTCTTTTAGAATGTCATAAACAATCTGGTTTATAGCTAGTTTTGATTTTGATTCCGTCATTTGTTGTATTCATGTGTTCTCTTCTTGTAATACATGATAAGCATTTGACAGGAGAAATTTGTGATTTAATTAACATTTTGACTATTAAGATCAATTCCCTTAATAATTGATAATTATTTAATGCCTCTTTGTCGCTAACAAAAGGAACAATGTTGCAAGTAAACTATTAGAAATAATATAACGTTATTAACCAATCTTTTTTAGCAGATGTCGCAACTGCTCGTATAAATTTTACCTTTATACTTATAAGAAAAAGCCCATCCGAAAGGATGGGCAGTAGGCACACAATTGAAAGCACAAGGCAATAAAATCAACACCGTGCTTCACATCTTACTTATTGGAATAACGTCCTATCTTTCTTAAAATTCGGCACTCGTTGGGTCAAGAGTGCCAAATGTTTTTATCACGCCTGTGCTTTTACTTTTGCCTTACCTTGTTTGCCCACCATCTTAAGAGCGATAGTGAGGCCCATAGAAACGGCAACACCGATGATAAAGTAGGTCAACCATGCCATAGGCTCACTAATTACTGGTAGCATAAACACCGCACCACCTGCAATCGTGCCGATTTGGATCTTGGATGAGAGAATAAGAGCAGCCGCAACACCACCACCAATCATATGAGCTGGGATGATACGCATTGGATCTTTAACAGCGTAAGGGATTGCACCTTCTGTAATACCGCAGAAACCTAGAATTGCGGTAGATGGACCTGCAAGACGATCTTCTTCGTCGAAGAAACGAGGGAGTGCAATCGCCATGATACCAAGAGACATACCGGGGATACATTTCGCGGCGGTAAACGCGGCGTAGAACTCAGTATTACCATTTGTACCGGCACCAATACAGAATAGGTAGGCGGCTTTGTTAATTGGACCACCCATATCAAGGTTAGACATACAACCAAGGATGAAGCCAAGGATGAGTAGATTAGAACCGCTCATTACGTTTAGCCAATCAGCTAAAGAAGTGTTTAGGAACGCAAAGAACTTACCAGGGCCGACTAGCATGAATAGAATCGTTAATACGCCGGCAACAAGCGGAGTAATAATAAGAATCTTAACTGATTCTAATACTTGAGGGACCTTGATTTGACGGACAAGCATAACAAACAATGCTGCTGCTGCACCTGCGACAAGACCACCAATGAAACCACCACTAACGATCGTTAGTTTACCGAAAGTGCCACCCACGGCAACATAACCACCAACGAAGCCTGGCGCTAGGCCGGGTTTACCTACCATACCGTAGGCAGTAAATGCAGCAAGAACACAAATCAACAGTGGATTAAATGCTTTTAGTGCAATGTAGTATAGATAGTGAACAATGCCTTGGTGTGTGGTGGCAAAGTCACCCATGAATTCTTTGTCAGCAATCTGTTCGCTTGTGAGGTTGTAAAGGTGGGTATAGTCATAACCATAAAAAAGATTGAGTAAACCAACACAAAGGCCGCCAATAATAACAAGAGGGATGATGTGAGATACACCAGATAGTGCGCCCTTGTACCAATTTTTTAAGAACTTAACAACGAAGTTGCTATTGCTATCATCAGGTTCATCAAATGCCACGGTAGAAGCGCTAGTAACTTTAGAGGCTTCACCACCTGCTGCTTCAATCTTTTGTACTAGGGCATCAATCATTGCATCCGCTTTCTTGACACCGTCTTTAACTTTACCTTGAACAGATATTAGCCCTTCAAAACGTTCCATTTCCGCTACACCAACATCTGTGGCGAAAATGATACCTGAAGCTTGAGCGATATCTTGTGCCGTGATGCGGTCATCAATACCGTTAGCACCTTGTTTTTCTACTTTAATATCATAACCGCGCGCTTTCGCTTTTTTTTCTAACGTTTTAGCCGCCATATAAGTATGAGCGACCCCAGCAGTACATGCAGTAATTGCTAAGATTTTCATCTTGTTATCCTTTATCTCGTCTCTCTACCGTCTCGTATTAGTTGCGAACGTTATTGATGGCCCTTTCAATCTCTTTAGAAGAGGTGCACAACTATTTCAGAAATATATGAGTTAGTCACGACTTACTCAGTAGCTATATATTCTTACTATTTGTCCTAACTTTCCGTGACAATTATCACATAAGAGTCATTTTATGTATTATAATTGTATTAATTTTAATGTAACCACATTAATACAACTGAACAATACAAAGAATCTGCAATGTTAATACAAGAAATACAAGTCATATTTGTTTTTAACTATTTGTTTATAAAGATTATTACCATTAAACTTTACTTTCATTCTACTTTTTATTACAGAACAAAATTAACTTACATTCATTTTAGACGATCTATTTTCTAAAACGAATTGAGAATAAAAGTAGTTAATTTTAAATTTTTACTCCAAAAAAAGTACACAAATGTTGCTCTCGATAACACAATAATCGCGGCGGCAATTTACTCTGTCACCTTGAACAATTCCTATTATCAAACTAGCATTCATTAACATAATCATAACAATTACAACCAGTGCAGTATGTTTCCAGCGTTATCATCAAAGATTGACGTGGGATGCACTCGACTAAGATGGGGGGATATCGTTTGCATCAACTAGCTACTGTCCGAAAATTGTTCATTTATTTACTTTTACTCTCACTACCAGTTAAAGCATTAGGTCAGACTTCACTCAACATGACACAAGGTGTGACAGAAATTAGCGGCAAAGTGTATGAATTGCATATGTTGATCTTCTATATATGCTGTGCCATTGCTTTTGTTGTGTTCGGTGCGATGTTCTACGCCATTTTCAATCACCGTCAATCTAAAGGTGCTGTCGCTGCCGACTTTCATGAAAGCACAAAGGTCGAGATTATATGGACAGTAATCCCTGTTATCATTTTGATCGCGATGGCGATTCCTGCAACCAAAACACTGATTGCAATGGAAGATACAAGCAAGTCAGACTTGACTATAAAGATCACTGGTTCGCAGTGGAAATGGCACTATAGCTACTTTGGTGAAGAAATTGAGTTCTTCAGCTTACTCGCCACCTCCTCAGAAGAGATTGACGGTATTAAAGAGAAAGGGGCGAATTATCTACTTGAAGTTAACAATCCACTCGTCTTACCTATCAATAAAAAAATTCGTTTTTTACTCACTTCCGACGACGTTATCCATTCATGGTGGGTGCCAGATTTTGCAGTAAAAAAAGACACCGTACCCGGCTTCATCAATGAGGCGTGGACAAAAATTGACAAACCCGGCATCTATCGCGGCCAATGCGCAGAGCTTTGCGGCCAAGCCCACGGCTTTATGCCTATCGTCGTTCACGCGATGGAGGAAGTTGACTACGAACAATGGTTATTAGGTAAACGTCAGGACGTCGAACGTCAGAAAACCGAGGCTGCCAAAGCATTGGCAAACAATATGCCATTAGATCAACTCATGACCATAGGTGAAAAAGTATACCTGGAACGCTGCTCAGTATGCCACCAACCAAATGGAATGGGTCTGCCCGCCGTATTTCCTGCTATCAATGGAAGTCCTATCGCTACAGGTGATATCTCTCTCCACATTGACACCATCGTTAATGGCCGCTCCGGCACCGCTATGCAAGCATTTGCTCTTCAACTCACCGATCAAGAAATCGCTGCCGTTATCACTTACCAACGTAATGCTTGGGACAACAAAACAGGTGACGTGATTCAGGCTTCCGATATCAATGCATTTAAGAATCCAGCTGAAGCAGATAAAAATTCGGAGGAAGAGCAATGAAAACTTCTATAGAAAGCAACAACATCGGCTCGACAATCGAATCAGAATTGGTAGCGTCAGATACCGCTTCCTCCCATGATGTTCATCATGCGCCTAGCGGTTGGACCAGGTGGGTGTTTTCAACCAACCACAAAGATATAGGTACGCTCTATCTTATTTTTAGCCTAACCATGTTCTTCATTGGTGGTGCGATGGCAATGGTGATCCGTGCAGAACTTTTTCAGCCGGGGTTACAACTTGTCGAACCAAACTTTTTCAATCAGATGACAACGGTGCATGGACTGATCATGGTATTTGGTGCCGTCATGCCGGCATTTACTGGCTTAGCCAATTGGATGATCCCAATGATGATCGGTGCGCCAGATATGGCGCTACCTCGCATGAATAATCTCAGTTTTTGGATATTACCTTTCGCATTCTTAATCTTGCTGGCATCGCTTTTTACTGAAGGGGGCGGTCCGAATTTTGGTTGGACATTTTACGCACCACTTTCTACCACTTATAGCCCCGATAGCACTGCATTATTTGTTTTCTCGGTTCATATTATGGGTATTAGTTCTATCATGGGCGCGATCAACGTTATCGTCACCATTTTCAATATGCGCGCGCCGGGCATGACACTAATGAAGATGCCGATGTTTGTGTGGACATGGTTGATAACGGCCTTCCTACTCATTGCCGTTATGCCCGTGCTAGCGGGTGCGGTAACCATGGTATTGACCGATAAGTACTTTGGCACTAGCTTCTTTGATGCTGCTGGGGGGGGTGACCCTGTCATGTTCCAACATATTTTCTGGTTCTTTGGTCATCCAGAAGTGTACATAATGATCCTACCTTCTTTTGGCATTGTTTCCGCCATTGTTCCAGCTTTCTCTGGTAAGAAATTGTTTGGCTATAACTCCATGGTCTACGCGACCGTTAGCATCGCATTGATGTCATTTTTAGTGTGGGCGCACCATATGTTCACAACGGGTATGCCCGTGTTTGCTGAACTGTTTTTTATGTATTGCACCATGTTGATTTCGGTACCCACGGGTGTGAAAGTGTTCAACTGGGTAGCCACCATGTGGCGTGGCTCGCTTACCTTTGAAACCCCTATGTTGTTTGCTATCGCTTTCATTGTTCTGTTCACCATCGGCGGATTTTCTGGGTTGATGTTGGCCATTGTTCCGGCAGATTTCCAGTATCACGACACCTATTTTGTAGTCGCCCACTTTCACTATGTTCTGGTTTCTGGTGCCGTATTCTCCATCATGGCAGCGGCCTATTATTGGTTACCAAAATGGACCGGAAATATGTACAACCAACGCCTTAGTCTATGGCATTTTTGGACATCGCTTATCTCGGTAAACATTCTGTTCTTCCCAATGCATTTCCTTGGTCTTGCCGGTATGCCACGCCGAATACCCGACTACGCTATCCAATTTGCCGACGTGAATCAGATTGTTTCCATCGGAGGATTCGCATTTGGTATATCACAGCTGCTATTCCTTTGGGTCGTCATTAAATGCATTAAAGGCGGAGAGAAAGCACCAGCAAAACCGTGGGAAAGAGCCGAAGGACTAGAATGGACGGTCCCTAGCCCTGCCCCTCATCATACGTTTGATCAACCACCAAAAATCGATTAGGTGTCGTCATGGGAATAGGTGAAAAAAAAGACAAGCAAAAAGCAAACAAAGCGCTGACGACCAAACTACTGTTTGCCGTCATGGCGATGTTCGGTTTTGGGTACGCGCTTGTGCCTCTGTATGACGTCATGTGTGATGCTTTAGGCATCAATGGAAAGACGAATAAAGTCGCGATAGATCAGCCCCATGGAATGGTTATTGATCTATCTCGAACTATTGACGTAGAGCTTATGGCTCACATTCCGTCTGGTATGCTTTGGCAAATGAAACCAAAAGTTCGGACGCTCCAAGTTCACCCAGGACAGGTGATACAAACGGCGTATCTCGCCAAGAATTTGTCGCAACAAGATACGATTGTACAAGCAGTACCTTCGATCTCTCCGGGCATAGCAGCTACACATTTTAACAAAATGGAGTGTTTCTGTTTTACTCGTCAACCACTTAAAGCCGGGGAAAGTACCGAGCTTGGGCTGGTATTCTATATCGAACCAGATATTCCCGATTCCATTCATACTCTTACACTCTCTTACACCGTATTCGACATAACCGACTCAGTAGAACAAGAGCCAAAAAGTGTCGCCATGCTCACTAACTCAACCGCGACACCAAGGAGATCAGAATGAGCGTAGAAGCCCCCCATTCACAACATCCTACTTACTATGTCCCAGCGCAGAGTCACTGGCCGATCATTGGTGCTATTGCTCTATTTCTGATCGCGGTAGGCGCAGGGGTAACCGTCCAGTATAAAGGGACCGAGAGCCTTGGTTCTGTCATCGGTAAAGGCGTATTAACCATCGGTTTTTTGGTTCTATTGTATATGTTTGCAGGATGGTTTAAGAGCGTGATCACCGAATCTCTCTCTGGCTTGTATTCAGATCAGATCGATCGTTCATTCAAACAAGGCATGAGTTGGTTTATTTTCTCAGAAATTATGTTTTTTGGTGCTTTTTTTGGTGCCCTATTTTACGCGAGGATGGTTGCCGTGCCTTGGTTAGCAGGTGCAGATAACAATGCGATGACTCACGAAATTTTGTGGCCCGCATTTGAAGCCCTTTGGCCCTTAACCAGTACACCTGCGGGCCAGTCAGTCGAAGCCATGCCGTGGCAAGGAATTCCACTTAAAAATACGATAATCTTGTTGCTCTCTTCAATCACACTGCACTTCGCTCATGTCAGTTTGGAAAAAGGCCGCCGCACAGCATTGGTTTTCTGGTTAGAGATAACCATCGTGTTAGCGGGGCTGTTTCTGTTCTTCCAAATCGAAGAATACATCCATGCCTACCAAGAACTCGGACTCACATTGCAATCTGGTATTTATGGCAACACCTTCTTTATGCTGACCGGATTTCACGGCCTGCACGTCTTATTGGGGTCCATCTTTCTGATAATTCTGCTTTGTAGAATTGCATATGACCATTTTACACCTCGAAACCATTTTGCGTTTCAAGCCGGAAGTTGGTATTGGCATTTTGTTGACGTGATCTGGCTCTGCCTGTTTGTATTCGTTTATGTGCTATAGAGACGGTTTGACTCACGAATAGAACGCATTCTAATGATCAATAAGGACGAACATTGGGCTCTATTAAGCCTGAGCTCAAAGCAATAATAAGTAATATAACGACACCTACTGATACCATAAGTCGGCGGCCTAAAAATTGACTCATGGAAGGGGTTTTTTCACCATCAGAAGGTGATGATTTCACCATATAATAAAGGGCTATCGCCAAGTTGCCGATGATGAAAAGTAACATGAATATCAGTGCTGTTTTGAAAGCAAAAACCATAGCATCTCCTATTGCTGTGTTATCCCACTCCGTCTCGTATTGGGTTGCAGCACTATTAACTGTGGTTGTATTTTTTCTATTGGTCAACTTAGGATTATGGCAATTAAGTCGAAGCGAGGCGAAACAACTGCTTGAACAACAGTTAGAAACGAGAGCAGTACAAACTCATATCCCCCTTAGTGAATTGACCGATTATTCGGTTCCTGTCACTGGACTAAAAGTATCCGCAGCCTTCAATACCAGCGATAACCCTTTAATCTATCTTGATAATCAAACCCATAACGGCCAAGCCGGTTATTTGGTGTATCAAATTGTTAAGCCTCATAACCATAACGATCACCTGTTGATCGAGCTCGGATTCATACCAACGGGGTATGATCGTTCAATACTCCCTGTTACCCCACAAACTTTACAACAAGAACGTTTAACAGGTCGACTGTATGCTCGAAGCTTGAATAAGCTTAGCTTAGACCTGATGCCCGAAACTATCAAACATCTTAGAATTCAAAATTTAAACTTCAAACAACTTGAAACCAAACTTATGGTTTCCTTATTACCTTTCGCTCTACAACCCGATCAAGTAGAAGACTGGCCTCTCCCTCAACCATGGAAACCGATACCCATGGCTTCATCTAAACACTTCGCTTATTCAGTACAGTGGTTTGCGATGGCAACCGTTTGGTTACTGCTCATGTTAACCATTTTCTATAAAAAATTACGAGCCATTAACAGGGATATATCATGACCATCTCACTAGAAGAAAACCCCACCAATAGCCGAACCAAAGGCCGAATCGTTTTGGTTTCTCTTATTCTCATGTTCATGATTCCAGCCATCGCGGCTAAATTAATATTGACTCAACATTGGTACCAGTCAGGTGTAACAAACAAAGGCGTCCTGATCGAACCAAGACTCACCTATTCAATGCTTAAGATAGAGATGCCCGTAAGCAAAATTTGGCACATGGGAATCGTCATCCCTGCTGAGTGTGGTGAACTATGTAAACAACAGGTTTATTTACTCAACCAAAGCTATATCGCACTAGGAAAATACCAACCTAGAGTTGAAGCCGTCCTTTATGTCACCGAAAAAAGTGACCTTAATAGCTTATCCAGTCTAAGTGACTTATTTACAACCATTAAAGTGACAGATAACTTTATGGACTACATCGATTCATCAGAGTATTTGTTAGTCGATCCTCTCGGGCAATTAGTAATGAAATATCCTCGACAGTCATTAGAAAACGAACTTTTTAAGCAGCATAAAGAACTACTTACTGATTTTCGTAAGTTATTAAAGCTTTCCAGAGTCGGATAAGGATACCGAAATGCAGAACGAACCGCGGGTTTTATTATTGGTATTAAAGCTGAGTATTATATTAACTCTGTGTGTCATCGTTTTAGGTGCCTATACTCGTCTCTCCGATGCCGGATTGGGCTGTCCGGACTGGCCGGGGTGTTATGGTCACCTTAGTGTACCCACTTCCACGACTGAGATAGCAAAAGCGAATCAACTTTACCCTCATCTTGACGTCGTCGAGAGTAAAGCATGGCCAGAAATGATTCACCGCTACTTCGCTGGCTCTCTCGGCTTACTTGTTTTTGCTGTCACGTGGATTTCATTGCGACACAACCGTGTCGGCTTCATACTTCCAATCTCGCTATCGATAGTCGTTATAGCACAAGCATTACTCGGCATGTGGACCGTCACCCTTAAACTCATGCCTATCGTGGTGTTAGCCCATCTATTTGGTGGTTTTACATTACTCAGTTTGCTGGTGCTTCTGTACACCAAAATACATCTACGTACCGTTGCGCCTGCACAAATTAACGAACCGTTACAAGGCGCTATAAAACCACTCGCACTGATCATCTTGGTTTCAGTCATCGGTCAGATATTTTTGGGTGGCTGGACATCAGCCAATTATGCCGCGCTAATGTGCACAAGTCTGCCGATTTGCCAAGGTGAATGGACGCAATATCTTAATTTTAAAACGGCGTTTACACTCATCCAATCTGGCCATGATAATTATGAATTTGGCGTATTGGATTACGCGAGCCGAATGACCATACATATCAGCCACCGCATTGGCGCGATTGTCGTCGTCATCGTTGTATTGCTATTTCATTGGCAGGCAAAGCGGAGCACTGATCCATTTCTTCGCCATCAATCACATTGGCTCCTCTTTTTGTTACTGATTCAAATAAGTTTAGGGATCAGTAACGTTTTACTTCAATTACCATTGCCTATCGCTGTTCTGCATAATCTTTGCGGTGCACTGATTCTCATTACCACAGTCAGAATCAACTACGTTATTTACGTACACAGTAAGAACCACAACATTGCAACTTCTCACTCTATCGAATCACACATTAGGGGGACTCATGAATAAAACACTTGTCGCAAGCAGTACGGCTGAATTTGAACAGTCAAAATGGCGTCTTTACCTCTCGCTCACCAAACCAAAAGTAGTCGCACTTATGTTGCTTACTGCGGTTGTAGGTATGTGTTTAGCCGTGCCCACTTCGTTACCCGTACAGCAAAGCCTACTGGGTCTATTGGGTATTGGCGCGATGGCAGGTTCTGCTGCCGCATTTAACCACCTAATCGATAGAAGAATCGATGCTTTGATGATGAGGACTCAAAAAAGGCCGCTCCCGTCGGGAAATATCAACGCTTATGAGGTTTCGTTTTTTGCTTTCGCATTAGGGGTCATTGGATTTGCCGTGCTCTATATAGGTGTTAACGCATTAACTGCATTTCTCACCCTGGTGAGTCTGCTCGGTTACGCCGTGGTCTACACCATGTACCTAAAAAGAGCCACGCCGCAAAATATTGTCATAGCAGGTATTGCAGGCGCGATGCCTCCTCTATTAGGTTGGACCTCTGTTACAGGAGAACTCCATGCTAACGCGTGGTTATTGGTGATGATTATTTTTGTTTGGACCCCGCCTCATTTCTGGGCACTCGCGATCCACCGAAAAGATGAGTATGCCAAAGCTGATATCCCTATGCTCCCCGTTACTCATGGAGTGGAATACACAAAAACAAGTATTTTGCTTTACACCATTTTACTATTTTTGGTTTGCTTATTACCGGTTCTTGTCGGCATGAGTGGAATGCTATATTTGTCGATTGCAACGGTATTAAGCAGTGGGTTTATTTTCCATGCATGGCAGCTTAAATATAACTGTAAAAACAGCACAGCAATGGATACATTTAAGTTTTCTATTTATCACTTAATGCTTCTATTTGTTGCTCTTTTGGTTGATCACTACCTGAATTTGTAAAATAATTCGTTTTTATGAGTATTTTTTGTCGAACAAATCGCATTAAATTGTCTTATTAATGAGACGGATACAATTTTACAGTGTAAATAGTGATGACGATGCAAATCTATTTACTAATAAACCCTATCGGATCAATAAGATCAGAGCTACACTAAATTCGAGTTAAAAAAAGATGACATTACATAACAGGAGTGTGCATGAATAACAAATTACTAATAGCAGTCGGTATGGGTTCTCTTCTTTTACTAGGAGGCTGTGCCTCTGGACCCGATGAAGAAACAACCAGTCAACTTGCCGCGCTATCTTCACAAGTAGATGAGTTAAGCAGTGAAGTTTCTTCGCTTAAATCAAGTCAATCAGCTGCTGAAATGAAAGCAGGTAAAGCGACTGATGCAGCTATGTCAGCTCAAGATGAAGCAGCTAGAGCAAACGAGCGAATCGATAATATCGCTCAGTCTTATACGAAGTAGCTTTCAAATACTAAGTAGTGATAGACAGCTTTACTAAATAGCAACAAAACAACGCTAAGCCCTAACCTTTGTTAGGGCTTTTTTTATCTACGGTTTACAACCAATATCAGTCAAATTGATTATGTGATTAAAATGAATTTGGTTTGTCGAACCGATCGAGACATGTGAGCGTGAACACTTTGCATCTAACCTATCTTTTAGTGGTACTGGTATAAATACCTAGTATCTCAATTGAAATAACGCGAATAGTGTAATACATTCGCTCTGTCTCTAATTCATTAGGTTTAAAAGCATAATTTGGCAAAATTCTATGTCGTTTGGCGAGGCCGTAAAACGGGTATTTTTACTGATTGGGCAACGTGTAAGACTCAAGTTGAAAAATTCGCTGGGGCTCGTTATAAATCATTTACGACTCGCATTGAGGCTGAAGAGGCATTTGGCCAATCAGCGAACACCGAAATAATACCTAAATCGCCCGCCGTTAAGTCCAAACGCGGAAACAAATCTATCGCGGGCTCTAAAAAACCAAAAGTCTCAGCTCTAACCGATGAACATATTAACGCCATGCCTTATGAGGTTAAGATTTTTACCGATGGGGCTTGCGAGCCAAATCCTGGTGAAGCGGGGTCAGGTATTGCTATCTATCATTCCAACAAGCTTACTGAGCTATGGTTTGGAATCTACCAAGCCGAAGGGACCAATAACACGGCAGAACTGAATGCTCTTCATCAGAGCTTATTGATCAGTCAAGCCTATCTGGATAACAACAAAACCGTTGGCATTTATAGCGATTCTAGTTACTCAATCCAGTGTTTAACCACATGGGCGAAAGGATGGGCAAAGAACGGATGGGTTAGGAAAGGGGGCGAGATCAAAAATATCGAGCTTATTAAAAAGATGTTTGCCCTATACCAAACCCTAGAGAGTAAAATAGCGATCCACCACGTCAATGGCCACATTGGTGTAGAAGGCAATGAACTCGCCGACAGAATGTCTATTTTAGCAATCGAAACGAAACAAGATAAGCTGAGCTTATACACTGAAGCGCTAGATATTGACGCTATTCTTAAAAAACGCCGCGGATAATTCAGCGCTAAATAAATCGATATATAATGTTGTTGATATCAACAGTAATTATAAATGCTAAGCAGTAAGGAAAGACCCAGAATGAGTAACCTCACTCAAGAACAAGAACACGCCATTACTCTTTTTAAAGGTAACCTTCATCTTCCTGATGGCGGCTTCCATCGTCTTATCCTTGCACTTTGCATAGAATTTCAATTGCCGTTTCAAAAGGTAAGAGCGGTATTGAAAGAATCACAGGTCTTTGTAGAACACAAAATCGTTAATGAGTTTGAAAGTGTGGATGAACACACATTAACCAAAGCAAACTGGCTAAGCATTATCAGACAAACGTTGTCATCTTTGTCAAAGGATAATAAGCCGATTATGGAAAGCCTCATTAATAACCTGCACTACATAAAGGCTGTAGACAATGCCAATAAGCCAATAGAGAGTGAACACGATCGTGAGATGATTATCGCGGATCTCTCTCAAGCGTATGAAACGGAAGTATACAAGCCGCTATCCGCTATGCTTTACACCTCAGATTTATATTGGTTATTATCCAACGAGTTAGTCGAAATGGATAACGTTCGCTGCCAACCATTTCAAGACTACCCTCAACATATCGAGGCAATAATGCACCTGACTACGTTTCTTCAACGCGTCGCTTCACTTTCCTTAACGATCAAATAGATTGCAGCATACCCAACTCGAACCTAATCAGATTCGAGTTGGTCAAATTCACTTTTCTTGCTATCGAACCAAACCTTCATCGCTTCAGGGTCTGACATCAATTGTTGAATTCGAGCCATCGCTTCCAAATGCTGAGCATCTTGTTGTTGAAACATCGCCATTCCATGCTGTTTGCTTAGCTCGACCAACTCTTCAAAAGTATTGGCACTAAATACTTCATCACAAGCACCACCTAGTTGCTTACACGTCATCGTTTTCATTACCTCATCCTCTTCAGGGTTAAGTTTGTCTCTCGCATGTCGGTTAATTGTAGTTCAAATACCACTGGCATTGTTGGTATGCACACTTCTCTACATTCATTTTAAACCGCAAAAAATGACGGCATTGTCAAAAACAAGATCTACGCACCCAATCACTCAACCCAAAGTAATATTTGTCGTTATACTCATAGAATAATAATATGTAATTGGCTAGAAAAGAGACATTCATTTGGGCTTTATTAAAAAACACAAAACCACCATCAGTATGTTGCTTGTGTGGTCGATTTTGATTGCTGGCTCACTTAGCTGGAATATTATCGCTGCGAGAGAAAGCATCATAAGTCGAGCCTATAGCGAGGCTAAAACGTCTATCAATAAAGACATCACATTTCGCCTATGGGGAGCGTCTCATGGTGGCGTCTATGTGCCTGTTTCGGACAAACAACAACCAATTAAATGGTTAAGCCATATCCCAAATAGGGACGTCAAACGCCTAGATGGTACAATGCTCACTCTTGTGAATCCTGCCGCGATGCTTCGTCAGTCATCTGAGAAGTATGCCACATTATTTGGTATACAGAGTCGAATTACATCCTTAAAGCCGATCAACAAGTTCAATGCACCTGACGCTTGGGAGACGCAACAGTTGACCGCATTTGAACAGGGTGTCATAACAGAAAGTTGGGATACAGAGTTAATCGATGGAGTACCTAATCTTCGCTACCTGAGAGCCATGAACGTTGAAGAAGGGTGCCTTAAATGCCACGCTTCACAAGGCTATCGACTTGGTGATATCAGAGGTGGTATCGGAGTAAGTTTACCTCTTACCGAACACTATCAATTAGTTGAGCGATCCATTAACAACCTGTCAGCTAGCCATTCTATTCTTTGGGTTTTAGGTGGACTGGGTATCTTCTTATACTCAAATATATCCTCTTCTCAGGTCAGGGAACGTCAACAAAGAGACATAGAAAGAGAAGAGTCAGCCGAGGTTCTAGGTCTCTATGCTAACGCCTTTTCCAGCAGCGGTGAAGCTATGTTGATCATTGACCAAAACCAAAAAATCATCAATGCAAATCGTGCGTTTTTAAAACACAGTGGTTATTCAATTGAGGACGTTATTTCCAAAAACTGGGCAATGATGCACGCGAATAATACGCCAATTTCTACCTACCTTGAGATGACGAGTACATTAGAAGACAAAGGATTTTGGCAAGGAGAAGCCTACGGCCGGAAAAAAGATGGCAACGTATTCCCCAAATGGCTTTCAATTTCCAAAATACAAAAGGAAAGCAATGATTCATCCTTTTATATCAGTACTTACAGTGATATTAGCGAGCGAAAAGAAGCAGAAAAGAAAATTGCCCATCTTGCTCACTTCGACATTTTAACCGATCTGCATAACCGCTACAGCTTAGAAGAGAGGCTAGAGCGAGTATTGGAACAAGCCCAAAAATATCACTACAAAGCGGCGATGTTGTTCATTGACCTCGACCGATTTAAAACGATTAATGACTCACTTGGTCACGCATTTGGCGACAAACTGATCATAGAAGTGGCGCACGAACTTTCAAAAATAAAGCGAGATCAAGATACCCTTGCACGGATCGGTGGTGATGAGTTTGTACTGATTCTTCCTCAAGTAACTGATGCTTCAGATGTTGCTCTTGTTGCTCAACGGATCCAAGAGAAACTAAACAAGCTCTATCACATTAGTAATCGCGATGTGGAGACCTCTGCCAGTATTGGTATTTGTTTATATCCAGATGATGGTACGACGACGGTCGAACTGATGAAAAATGCCGATATAGCCATGTATCAGGCAAAACTAAAGGGGCGAAATAACTACCAATTTTTTACCACCGCTTTGTCCCAAGCCGCAGATGAAAGGTTGAAACTAGAGAACCAAATGAGGGTTGCATTGGAGTTGGGTCAATTCGAAATCTACTTTCAACCTATCGTGAACACAAACTCTCTGGCTATCGTTAGTGCAGAAGCACTTATCCGCTGGAAACATCCAGAGCACGGGTTCTATCCACCCGACAAATTTATACCTATCGCAGAGGACACTGGATTCATTCACACCCTTGGCGATTGGATATTGGATGAGGCTTGCCATTCATTCTCTCAAATAAAACAGCGTGGCTGTGGCTTAACGAAAATATCCATTAACCTTTCAGTCAACCAACTGCAATCCACTAAACTGATCGACAAAGTAAACAAGGCAATGAAAAAATATGGCATTTCAGTCGGTGAACTAGAATTTGAAATCACAGAGACAGCCGCAATGCAAGATCCAGACTTTGCCGTTTCACAACTTACCGCTCTCAGTAATCTAGGTATCTCATTGGCTATCGATGATTTTGGCACAGGTTATTCATCGCTGAGTTATTTGAAAAAATTACCTATCCAAACCCTCAAGGTAGACAGAACATTTGTTAGCGATATAGGAAGGGATATCAATAATGAAGAGATCTGTATTACAACGATTTCCTTAGCTCACAATCTGGGATTGCAGGTCGTTGCGGAAGGGGTTGAAACAGAACAGCAAATCGCCTTTTTAAAACAGCACCACTGTGATCGCTTACAGGGTTACTACTTTAGCCAACCCGTTCCCATAAACGAACTTTGTCTATACATAGAGCAAAATACTGCACCGCCAATAATATGAAGATAGCCTCCGTTCTCGAACGAAAACTATGGCCCAGCTATCTCTATAGGAATACCACTTTGAACTAGAATCGCCGCTTTTGCTTTATTTTTAGACATTCCAAACTCATCCATCCAACCCTCTAAACTTTTGGGGACAGCCAAGGTTTTTTTCTCACCGTTGCTTCTGGTCAAGGGCTCATGCACTTCCATAAATACGCTGCTATCAGGTTCTAACGTCATTTTCACAGGCGTATTCACTACTTTCACTTTATCTTTACGAGAGACTTGATGAAATAACCAATCAATATCTTTTGGTTCCATTCGAATACAACCAGAACTTACACGCAGTCCTATGCCAAAATCTTTATTGGTTCCATGAATGAGGTAATCCCCTACTCCATAACCTAAGCGTAATGCATACAACCCCAGAGGATTATTTGGTCCAGCAGGAACAACCTTGGGTAGTTCAATACCATTGGCCAATGACTCAGCTCGAATTGTCTGCGTTGGTGTCCAAGTTGGGTCCTTAATTTTTTGATTAATATATGAGGTCATTTCTGGAGTATCACGGCCAATACGACCGATACCGACAGGAAAAACATGCACATTTTTTTTGTCTTTATCAAAATAATAGAGCCGTAATTCTGCAAGATTAATCACTATTCCTTCGCGGTCTTTGGAAGGTAGAATAAAGAGTGAAGGTATAGTAAGGACAGTCCCTTCTTCTGGTAAAAAAGGGTCCACGCCTTGGTTTGCCGCCATTAATGATAGAAAACCGACATCATATTGTTTTGCAATACCGGCCATTGATTCGCCCTGTTCCACCAAGTGATTTTGTATTCGACCAACGAGTTGACTACCGTCGGTTGGCAGTCGATAACTTGCAGCTTGCAGTGGTGCAACAAACAGTAGGCTAACCAATAAAAACCATCTAGATATCATCAAAAATCTGTTCCTTTCGATTTAAAAACGCAACGACTACATTTTGTAGTAACCAAATCACTCGTTTCCATTTATTGGAGGAAGTCCCTGTTTCGATATGACACCATACTACTACATAATTGTGCAGACGAAATGTTAGTATAGTAACTGACCTTACACGACAAGCTTAACTCCATGGAAAAACTTTTTAAACTGCTCATTTTTGTTGCCCTATCCAACGTATTCTTTGTTGGAGCTATTTTCCTTATCGAGTATCAAACTGGCGTTCTAGCGGTTAAATTTATATCGGATTACTTCTTCTATAGCATGATGGCGCAATGGCTTATTGGTACCTTCTTTATGGTTTCTACACCGACAAATACTCGCTATATAAAACACAGCCCAAATTTAGCGACAAGCAAAGCGTCGTCAATGAGTGATAGTTCAAGTGAACAAACATTTACTTATGTTGATCTACCTTTAAGTCAGAAATTGTTTTTGTCTGGTTTAGCTAGCCTCTTATTCTGTTTAGTGCTCTGACGTCTAAAAAAGAACGGCATAAGCGAGTACCAGTAAAAACAAAGCTATCAAACACAAAAAATAACTAAAACTTCACGAAAACAGCTTATTTATTCACGTATGTACGAAAATCGCGCAAGGATCAAGTTTCCCAACCTATATAATTTTTATACTCATTGGCTTGATTCAACCTATTTTCGAATCGGCTATCGCCACCAAGGAGCAATATGAAACCTCAGAAACAGCCTGCTAACCCTAATTTCTCTTCAGGCCCATGCGCCAAGCGCCCAGGATACGATGTAAGCCAACTCGATTTATCCACTCTGGGGCGCTCCCACCGTAGTACGATTGGTAAGGCCGCCTTACAGTCGGCGATTAAACAAACAAAAGCAGCGTTAGAACTTCCAGAAGGTTACAGAGTGGGTATCGTGCCCGCGTCAGATACTGGAGCAATGGAAATGATCCTTTGGTCCATGTTAGGTCAACGTCCTGTTGATATTTTTACGTGGGAATCGTTTGGTGAGGAATGGCTCACCGACGTAACCAAGCAACTCAAGCTCAACGACGTCCGCCATTTTGGTGCCGATTATGGACAACTACCAGACCTTAATCAGGCTAATTCAGATCATGACGTCGTGTTTACTTGGAACGGAACAACGTCGGGGGTCTGTGTCCCTAACGGCGACTGGATAGAAGATGATCGAGATGGGTTGACTATCTGTGATGCAACCTCTGCCGTCTTCGCCATGCCAATGCCTTGGGATAAATTAGACGTCACGACCTACAGCTGGCAAAAAGTTCTGGGTGGTGAAGGCGGGCATGGAGTTATCGTGCTTAGCCCAAGAGCCGTTGAACGTTTAGAGAGTTACACTCCAAGTTGGCCGATGCCTAAAATCTTCCGCTTAACCAAAGGGAGCAAGCTTATTGAAGGTATCTTTAGCGGCGCGACGATCAACACGCCATCTATGTTGTGTGTGGCCGACTACTTAGACGCACTTCAATGGGTTGACTCTATTGGTGGCCTCTCTGCATGTATCGCAAAATCACAAGAAAACTTAGCCGTTATAGAAGAATTTATTGCCAATAATGAGTGGATAGATTTTCTGGCAATAGACCCCCAAACTCGTTCTAATACCAGTGTATGTCTCTCTTTAGACGCAACGCCAGAACAAGTTAAAGCGTTAGTAAAATTGCTTGATGTTGAAGGTGTCGCCTACGATATTGGTGCTTATCGCGATGCCCCAGCAGGCCTTCGAATCTGGTGTGGCGCCACGGTTGAATCAAGCGACCTCAAAACACTACTTCCATGGTTAAGCTGGGGTTATCAGCAGGTGAGTAAATAATCACACCCCCTTAAATAAATACTGAATACCACGTATAAGAGAGCCATGCTAATGCGAAAAATTCGTACCTACAATAGTATCAGCCCCCATGGATTGGACTGTTTTCCCCGTGATAGCTATGAAGTCGCCAGTGAGATAAGCGAACCCGACGCCATTATGTTGCGCAGTCAAAACCTACATGACATCTGTTTTCCTGAGCGAGTTAAAGCCATTGCACGCTGTGGCGCTGGTGTTAACAACATTCCAGTGGGTGATTGCACCCATCAAGGGATTGTCGTATTCAACACGCCCGGAGCAAACGCAAATGCAGTAAAGGAGTTAGTCTTAACTGGCATGTTAATGTCTTCGCGAAAAATCATTAACGGTATCGATTTTACCAGAATGCTTGTTAGTGAACGCAATAACCCTCAGTTTTCAAAGCTGGTTGAAAAAGAGAAGAAAAATTTCGTAGGTTCAGAGTTATCAGGTAAAACTTTAGGGGTTGTTGGTTTAGGTGCTATTGGAGCAAGTGTCGCACACGCGGCGTTGGCTCTGGGTATGAAAGTGGTGGGTTACGATCCTGCACTCAGTGTCGATACAGCGTGGCGACTCTCTTCACAAATACAACGCGCAGAAAATATGCAGTGGCTCATTGCACGTAGTGATTTTATCAGCTTGCATGTTCCTGCTAATGAACATACCAAAGATATGCTCAATTCAGAAACCTTATCTCACGCGAAACCAGGTTCCGTACTACTGAACTTCGCTCGTGGTAGTATTGTGAATCAACAAGCCCTTCTCGCCTCACTAGAGCAAGGGTTGATTGAACAATACGTATGTGACTTCCCATCACCAGAGCTTCTAGAGCATCCTCAAGTAATTCTGCTACCGCACTTAGGGGCAAGCACGCACGAGGCCGAACAAAATTGCGCCACAATGGCCGCCGACCAACTGATGGACTTCCTTGAAAATGGTAATATTCGCAATTCAGTGAACTTTCCAACGATTAGTTTAGATAGAACGAAAGGCTATCGAATTGCTTTTGCTAACGACAACGTTCCGAAGGTATTAAGTCAAGTTCTTCTGGTTCTTTCTGACTTGGAGATCAACGTAATTGACATGCTCAACAGAAGCCGCGACGACATTGCGTACACCATTGTCGATATCGAATCTCAACCTACTGAGCATTTGCTGGCTAAAATAACCGCTGTCGAACATGTTTTTAATGTCAGTACATTTTAATATATGACACAAATTAGGCGTGCCTCACTACGCGTCTAATTTGTACTGCTACCTACTATAAGGCTTTATTCCTGCAACCCTACTTCAATCTGGATATATTCTTACGTTATCTCTACAACATAAATATTATTTTACTTATCTCCATCTAGAATACATTGACCTAGTAAACGTTATTAATCCGTGGCATAGACAATCTATGACAACCGAAAACCATCCGTTCACTATATTAATAAATACAACTATTTTTTAACAATTACTTTAAATACAATTAGTTATTAATAAACCATTTAATCTATACATTTCCCATAGGAATACTACATATAGCTAAACATATAAGATTAAAATACTCACAATAATACGGTACAAACATCAGATTAATTATATAGCACATGTCATTTAAAAAATTAATATTACGCTATTATTACTGTTAGAAAATACGTTTACCATAATGCCCTTCAACGCAAACCTTAACTGCAACTCTTAATCATATTTCCTTAAATGCAGCCTACATTAAGGTTGCATTTTATTCACAACCAGAATCAAGGTTAATTCTTGATTCAATTAATAAGAAATCTTAACATTTATGTTGAATGGAGAATTATGAAAAAAATAACACTATGTCTATTGGGTGCCAGTGTCGCATTCAACGTGGCCGCCAATGAGAGCGGTTTCTATATTGGTGGTAAAACTGGCTGGACTCATTTTTCTGGGAGCTGCGAACCATTAAGTTTAGATTGCGACAAAGAAGCGATGGGTGGCGGTTTATTCCTTGGTTATAGCATCAATGATTGGCTTGCAATTGAAAGTGGTTATGATTACTTGGGCAAAGCTAAGGCGACCTACCCGAGTTCAAGTGAATCATCAATAAACGCTTCTAATAGCACGAAAGTCCGAGGTGTAGAACTCGGTCTTAAAGCCGATTATTACTTGGTCGATAGTCTAAATATTTTTGGTAAAGTTGGTGGCTTTAGATGGCAAACGGAGCAAAAGAGACAAGAACCAAACCGTAGCACCCGTAATACAGACGACGGGACATCCTTAATGCTTGGTACCGGTCTTGAGTATCATTTATCTGACCAATTAAGAACGAGATTAGAATACCAATGGTTTGATGATGTAGGCGTAAGTGGTTCAGACATTAGCTTTGTAACCGTAGGTCTAACCTATGCGTTTGGCTCTACTGATAAAGCCATTCCCGCCTCAGAACCAGAAGTTATTATTGTTGAGCCTGAAGTGATTGAACCTGAGGTCATTGAGCCTGAAGTGGTGAGCATCAATGAATTGAATAGCTATGCTCTGTTCAAATTTGATAGCACTAATTTACTGCCAGAAGCAAATAGACACCTGAGTCCAATGCTGAAAAGACTTCAAGATCATTCAGAGGCTCAGTTGTTCATTATTGGCCATACCGATTCTCAAGGATCAGAGCGCTACAATGATCAAATCTCTCTACAACGAGCACAAAGTGTCGCCTCCTATTTTGAAAATAATGGCATTGAGGCAAGTCGTATTCAGCTTGAGGGCAGAGGGGAAAGTGAGCCAGTTGCAGACAACAACACGCTAGAAGGGCGAGCACTGAATCGCCGCACTGAGGTCACTTCACCATCATTTACTCAATCGGCGCCATAGCCCCTTGTTATCATAAACCCACCTTCTAAACCCTTTACTTTGAAGGTAGGTCTATAAACACGCTCTAGATATAAAAATCCCTGAATCAAGATTCAAGGATTTTTATATCTATTTTTGAATAAGTAAACTAATTTCACCCTGCTAGAAAGCGCAATACCAATCTAAAAGATTAATTTATTCGCAATATGAACGTTATGTCGCCGACATCAATGAGCGTAAAGCCCATTGTTAAGCCGTTTTCTATTATTACTTACCCATTTTATTCTTTTTTAGGTATAGACTTAAGAAAAGACTTTTAATCAAAAAGGGAAAGGAATGAAAGCGTTAAGAAATTTGACCATACTAATTATCTGCATTCTTACATTGTCAGGATGTACAGGTAAACCGAACGATATCGAACCTGTTGCCAATTTTAATCTCGATAACTATCTAGGTAAATGGTACGAAATTGCCAGGCTAGATCACAGCTTTGAGCGTGGGCTCAACAATGTCAGCGCAACGTATTCTGTCAATGATGACGGATCGGTACGTGTAATAAACCGCGGATGGAAGAAAGAAGACAAAGAATGGAGTGAAGCGGAAGGTAAGGCCAAATTTGTCATCACACCCGATATAGCGCATTTAAAGGTGTCGTTCTTTGGGCCATTTTACGGCAGTTACATTGTCTTTTATTTAGAGTCTGATTATTCAACGGCACTAATCAGTGGCTATAACACCGACTATTTTTGGATTTTGTCTCGCACACCAACGATTGCTCAGGATAAAATGGACAAGTACATCATGATAGCGAAGGCTGCTGGATTTAATACCTCAGAGCTTATCTTTCCTACGCAAGAACTAAAATAGTTAATTTAACAACGCTCTGGTTTGTGGACCAGAGCAAAACGCGCTTTACGAAGATCTCACGCCCCCATACACATCGATAGTGAACCCTCTCTCTTTTGCATAGCTTTTTGGCGTCAATCCAATCTGTTTTTTTAAATGCCTAATAAGATGAGGCTGATCACTAAACCCAAATTGGAATGCAACCTCCACCCAGTCTATTTCACTAGCACTACGCTTATAGAGATACTCTAACATCTGTTCTAGTTTGTTCATTGTCTGACATTGTTTCAAAGTGAAGCCCGTCACTCGGCTGAAGCTTCTTTCCAACGTCCTTTGCGAGCAAAACAACGCACTACTTAGATCGGAAATGAGGGTATTACCAAGGAGCGGAAGGACTTTATTAGTGAGTTCGCCGTGTTGATCTTCTTTGGCATTCTCGAGCCATGGTTGCAATAACTTATCTAATTGAGTACAGCAAAGATTGGGGTCGTTTCTCGCATAATCAATAAGATCAAGCTCTACTAATCCATCCATACTAAATAAGCTGGTCAAGTTGAACGCTTCTACAGCGTCCAACATCGGGTGGGCGCACGCGGGTATTTCTAATGTATACAAAGCACCAATACGGAACTTAATGCCCAGATGTACAAAAGCTTGTGAATGGTCCAACTGCAAGGTTTGCTGATGAGGAAACAACCAATGACTACCCTTACCTTCAACTATTGCAGGATTCATGTCGTAACGATATTCTTGATTCGAAGGCGAAAGTATCAAGTGCGCGGACGGGTCTGGGTTTAGCTTTGGATATTGGTGGCTTATTGCGTCCGGTCGTTTTTCAATAAACCAATAACACTCAATATACTTTGCTACGCTTGGTAATTCTGGAGCCTGAAGCCAATGAATCATAGTGTTATATAACCGCGATCGTTTTTGTCATCTGACTATATGCCAAATAGAGACGAAATTCAGTGTTCTTATAATGAAACAAAAGCTCAACCCTTTTATTGAATATGAACCTAATAGCGACAAGTTAAGCGCGATCAAATTCGAACTGAACGATTCGATTTGAAGAAGTAAGCCCCGCTCGCATAATCGCTTTTTGTGCACCTGTATTACCACATTCAGTTGAACACATCACCTTTAATCCTTGTTCCGCTGCTCTATTTTTTAAGAATCGCAAGACTCTAGTAGCAATGCCTTTTCCTCGCTCAGATTTCGCCACAATCATACCCATATCGGCAAAATCGACCTGATACTCGTCAAATAAACGGCACTCTCCTGAGGCGACTAATTTCTCATCTATCCAATACCCCCAAAGCTCTTGGCGCTTAATTAAATTATCGTAATACCCAGATAACCATTGCTCCGGAGCACCGATAGCTTCGATGGCAAATTCTACAAAACTTTTAAGCTGTTCCTGATTGGCCATTTTCATTTCCAACCATTTTGTTTGGTCAACTTTACTTGTTGTATTTTGGCAATACATCAATGCATTTACCGTAAACGATGACGAATTGTCTAAACACAGCGAGAGATAATCCGTTTCAGCCGTACTGACAAATGCCCCGACAACCTCACCTATATCGACACTGTTTTGCTGTGCAATTAAGGTGAACAATTCTGTTGCCTGTACCTTAGCCACAGGCGACAGATAAAACTGCAACAGATAACCATCCTCATTGACGCAACAATATCCGACTAGAGCTTTATCTTCATAGAATCCAAAATGATTCGACATAGGAGCAAACCCAAAGTGCCACATACCATCTAGTGGGGCCTTAGTTTGTTCAAAATAAGCCGCTCTTAGTTCACGGATCTCATCTATTGACCCGATTTTTTTTATTTCTAACATCGCTTTTCTACCTACCAAATTCAATCAACTATCGTTTTAAATGGTGAGAGCACTTAACTTTCATCCGCCTCCCGCATCTGATGGCTGAAATAGTAGTTGATGCATCCATAGTAAGATTGAATAAAAACGACAAATTATTAAAAAAATGAATAAATCGATTGACCTGACTATAGGGGTAGCCCTTATAGTGTTGCGCTTTTCGACTCGCCTATTAATCTTCAAAGAGGTTGTTAATGGCCATTGGTTTTGATTTCGGTACTGCTAACTGCTCGGTTGCGCATATTATTAATGAGAAGGTTCACGCCATCCCATTATCTGGAAGTGATATTTATTTGCCATCAACACTCAGCGCACCCAATGCGGAGTCTGTGTCCGAGTACTTGTTCCGGTGCCTTGATATTAGACCAGCTAACGCTATAGGAGAATCCGTACTCCGCCGAGCCATTAAACTTAATAAAGAAGAGGGACTAATAGTTCGACCAGATGACATTCATTTTGGTCAAGCCGCCTTAGATCTTTACTTAGACGACCCCAAAGACGTCTACTATGTACAATCACCCAAGTCTTTTTTAGGCACACAAGGTTTGCGAGATGTTCAGCTCTCTTTCTTTGAAGACCTCATCTGTGCCATGATGGCAAACGTAAAACAGAAGACAGAACTCGCTTTAAATAAACCCGTATCAGCGGTTGTTATTGGCCGCCCGGTTAATTTTCGTGGTCGCGGTGGTGAAAAATCCAATCAGCAAGCCGAAGGCATTTTGCAGCGCGCTGCGACTCGAGCAGGTTTCAAGCATATTGAATTTCAATTTGAACCTGTTGCAGCAGGATTCGAGTATGAATCTAAATTAACTTCAGATAAAACCGTATTGGTCGTTGATATTGGCGGCGGTACATCAGATTGTTCTTTAATTCAAATGGGCCCCACCTGGCGAGGAAATCAAAATCGCTCCGAATCCCTTCTTTCACATAGTGGTTTATCCGTTGGCGGAAATGACCTTGATATTTCGATTGCATTCAAAAAATTCATGGCCGATTTTGGTTTAGGTACGGAACAGTTATCAGACTTACCTGTCCCTATTTCTCAATTTTGGAACTGTATTGCCGTCAATGATGTCGTTGCCCAAAGAGACTTTTATAAATTCGATAATTTAAAGCCGATCTACGAACTCATTAAAAATGCAAAGCAACCAGAAAAACTGAAACGCTTAGCATACGTTCATGAAGGGACGCTTGGGCACAGTGTTGTCCGAGAGGCTGAATTAGCAAAAATAGCACTCGGCGATCAAGAGGAATACATTTCTACTCTGAATCTATTGGAAGAAACCCTTGATATTAGACTGCTTAGAGAGCAGATGGCCGATGCGATTTCAGAACCAGTAAGAAAAATCACGCAGATGGTACAGGAGGCAGAAAAACAGGGGCAAGTAAAACCGGATATTGTCTACATGACTGGGGGTTCGGCACGTTCTCCCATACTAAGAAATGCGATAAAATCGGTGTTACCAGATACAGAAATTGTAAGCGGCAGTTATTTCGGGTCGGTAACCGCAGGTTTATCTCGCTGGGCGGATCTTTGTTTCAAATAACGTAAAGTGTACATTACCTCAGCACGAGCAGATGCATGCCTACCGGCAGTCTAGCATCTGCTCGTGCAGGTATTCTACAAATAGCTTTAATTGAGCTGGTACATATTTCGATTGTAAATATTGTGCAACTATTTGCCCTTGATAGCGACCATTTAATGTCCAATCAGGGAGCACTTCTACCACCTCTCCTGACTGAATAAGTTCGTTAATAGTAAACTCTGGAAACACCGAAATACCTAGCCCTCTCAACACTGCATCTTTTCTTATTTCGGTATGATTTGCTGCAAAGTTTCCGTCGATATTAACCGTTTCTATGTTACGTTCAAGGTTAAACGACCATTTCCTATCCGCGGCTGACTCACCCAATCGAATGCAGTTATGTGTGACCAAATCAGATGGTGAATGCGGCACACCATGTGTGTCAATGTATGCAGGGCTAGCGCATAGAACCAGCCGACTATTTCCTAATAATTTGGCAACCAAGCCTTCAACGGGTTTATCGGTAATATGGATGACAACATCTACCTCATTGCCGATTGGATCAATGAAATGATCTTCGGATTGAATCTGAATAGAGACATTAGGGTGGGTCTGCAGAAAATCCAAAATAATTGGCGATAATACTTGTCTAGCCAAAGCCTTAGGCGCCGAAACTCGAACCAAACCAGAAATCGTATCCGATTCTGAATAGGCAGCATTCACTGCCGATTTAGCTGAGTTCAACATATCGATACAGAGACAAAATACCTCTTCACCAATTGTACTCAGGCGCAGGCTTCTGGTGGTTCTTTCAATCAATTTTTGCTGCAGTGCATTCTCTAGCCTTGCTACCGAACGGCTAACCGATGAAGGCGCGACGCCAAGTTTTATTGCCGCTCTTGAAAAACTGCCTTCCTCAATAACAACAACAAAGATAGCCATCTCTGGTAAAAGTACCATCAACTTATTCATATCCACAACGCAATAATCCTTTCTATTTCGACCTATTGTTTATCACAGAGTACTAGTTGATAGTGTACTAATCAATCACGTAAGCACTCTGAGATACCCTAACAATGAACATAGCAACTGAATCTAAACAGCATTCTACCTTTACGTTTCCAACCACCGAGGTACTGTTACTGCTTGTCGCCATCGTATGGGGAACCAGCTATGGCTTAACAAAAAGTGCGCTCAGTTACACCTCGGTACTGCTGTTTATTGCTATTCGGTTTTCCATGACTTGTTGTTGCCTTCTCCCTTTTGTTTTGAATGACATTGCAAAACAAAGGAATAAGGATTGGATAGTGTCATTACCAACGGGGTTTATATTGGCCGCTATCTTCTTCTTTGAGGTTTATGGCGTAAGCAAAACTACCGCAGCAAACGCCGCATTTCTTATAAGTCTCAATGTCATTTTTACTGCCTTTATTCAGAACATAGTTAATAAAGAAAAGCCGAGTGTGGGGTTAATAACACTTTGTGCCTCAAGCGTGTTTGGGGTGTTGTTACTCACTGACTCTTTAAACGTGAGTATCTCACTTAACGCAGGCGACTACTGCATCCTTAGCGCTGCTGTACTTCGCGCATTAATGGTCACAACAACAAGACGATTAACCAATGGCAAGCAAATAGCAAACACGACGCTTACTTTTGTTCAATCTTTTGTCGTCGCCAGTTGCTCCGTTATCGCACTCTTTACCACAGTAGAATTCTCCGTAATATCTCTGCCAACCGAACTTAGCTTTTGGCTATATGTTACTTATTTAGTCCTATTCTGTACGCTGCTGGCTTTTTTTGTACAAAACTATGCAGTCAGAAAAATTTCTGCCACCAAAACGTCGTTGTTAATGGGTAGTGAGCCGTTGTTTGGTGCAATATTTGCGTATTTTTGGTTAAACGAAACCTTTACCGCGCTGCAACTGTTCGGCGCCGCTATTATTTTGACTAGCGTCATTCTTACTTCCAATCGAAATATTTAGCTTTAAAAAATATAACAAATAAATAACCCCTTCTGAAAACTCATCCGTTTATATAGGAAACAGACTGACTACACAGAAGGAAATACACATGACTTTACGCAAGATATCAACGGTATTCACGGCGCTGACCGCAGTAATGGGTTGCAGTGACCAGATAGCTAACGAACAAGACCAAGCATCAAACTCAAACACACAGCAGGTCGCCACAACCGAAGTTATTACTCGAGAGACAAAAATTCACGCTATAGAAGAACAAGAAATGTATGCTGCTGCTGTATTAGAAAGACAATCGAAATCCAAATTATCTAAACAAGCCGTGCGTTCTGCGCACGTATCTCAAATGGATATGATGCTTAGACTAGAGCCGCCGACTTACAACCAAGATCGTGACAACTACCTTGAAAGTGTCAGCAATAACGTACATCAGGTACTTAATACCCCTCTATCCACGTTTTCTATTGATGTGGATACTGGCAGTTATGCCAACGTTCGTAGTTATCTCAATATGGGCCGTAAACCCCCTACCGACGCGATTCGTGAAGAAGCTTTCATCAACTATTTTGACTATCAATACGCTGCATCACAGAACAAAAATCAACCATTTTCGGTTAATACCGAAATTGCCCCCTCTCCTTGGAACGAGCATCGACAGCTGCTTCGAATCGCACTTAAAGGTTATGACGTCCCACAGACTGAACGTAAATCTTCAAATTTGGTCTTCTTAGTCGATGTTTCTGGCTCCATGAATGAACCAAATAAACTGCCCTTACTAGTACAAAGCCTTTCCATGTTAGTTAAGGAGCTGAACGAGAAAGACACCGTGAGCTTAGTGACCTATGCAGGTCATTCAAGTGTCGTACTCGAGCCAACAAAAGGAAATGAAAAAGAGACCATTACCAACGCGCTAAAAAGCCTGTCTGCGGGAGGAGGAACCTACGGAGAAAGTGGCATTACCATGGCCTACCAACAAGCACGTGCTAGTTTCATCAACGAGGGGGTAAATCGCGTAATCTTAGCCACAGATGGCGATTTTAATGTAGGTATAGCGAGTATTGATGCGCTAAAAAAGATGATTGCCAACGAACGTGACAAAGGGGTCTCACTAACAACACTTGGCTTTGGTCGTGGTAATTACAATGATGCGATGATGGAGCAACTCGCTAACATTGGTGATGGTAATCATGCGTATATTGATACCTTACATGAAGCTAAAAAAGTTCTACTTCGTCAGATGAGTGGCACATTACAAACCATTGCGTCGGATGTTAAAATTCAGATTGAATTCAACCCAAATATTGTCAAAGAGTACCGTTTAATCGGATATCAGAACCGTATTCTGAAAGACGAAGACTTTAACAACGACAAAGTAGATGCGGGTGAAATAGGAGCGGGTCATACCGTAACGGCATTATACGAAATCACACTTGCAGGCGAAAAAGGTCAAATAGACGACCTACGGTACGATCGCAAAGCTATAACAGCAGAAAATTTTGAAGGTGAGCTAGCGCAAGTGAAGGTACGTTACAAATTACCAGAGTCAAAAAAGAGCGTTTTGACCACGAGCATCGTAAGCAGCCATCAGATAAAAGAACGCTTTAACCATGCCAGTGAAGACTTCCAATTTGCTTCTAGCGTTGCTGCATTTGCTCAAAAGCTTAAGGACAACGACTACTTAGATAGCTTCTCCTATGAAAAAATTGCTGATATTGCCCGAGAAAATCGTGGCAAAGACCCGTACAATTATCGTGGAGAATTTATTAGCTTAGTTGAATTAGCACAGAGTCTTTAATGATAAACAGAACCGATGAACAACTAATGGCAGCATTTGGGAAAGGCGAGCAAGACGCTTTTTCCGAGCTGTATCAACGGCACAAGGACCCGCTTTATCGATACTTTGTGAGGCAGCTTGAACCCTCACAAAATGCTCACGCGGAAGAGCTGTTCCAAGACGTATGGTTTCGAGTTGTCGACAAGCGAGAGTCCTATACACCATCAGCCAAATTTACCACTTGGTTGTATAGAATGGCGCATAACTTGATTATCGATGAATATCGAAAACGCATGTCTGAAAAAGCGTATAGCGCACAAATCAACAATGAAAAATTCACTGAATTACACGACCCAACCGAGCAAAATAAAGGCGCGATAAAACACTGTATGTCACAGCTTGCCCCCCTTCAGCGAGAAGCCTTTTTATTGCGATACGAATCCGGTTTCGAATCCGCTCAAATCTGCACGATTGTTGACGCAAAACCAGAGGCGATAAAAACCCGTCTTCGCTATGCATTAGATCAATTACGCCAATGCCTAACACGCAAACTAGGAGGTCAAGAATGAACCGACCACTAAAAGATGAGGAGATGGTTTCGCTTTACCAACAAGGCGCAACAGAAACAACTTCAAGTGAACTGGATGAAAAAATTCTTGGCTACGCTAAGCAACAAAGCAAAAAACAGAAAACGTGGTGGCCGCACATAGGATTAGCAGCATCGCTCACTTTTGTCACACTTCTTGCACCTTGGAATTGGTTAGATCAGACGTTGCAAAATCCGACCGAGCAAGAACAATATAATGCGCTTCCACTTATATCGGAAATTGAATCCGAGAATCAATTAATGCATGACACGCCAAAACTGGAGTCTCGCAGTATCAAGGCCAAAAAGGTCGAATCTGAAACATTGTTATTACGTTCAATACAAGAAAATGCATCGCAATCTGACGCCAGCAAAAGGTTGATGAAAAACAGCGAAACATCAGGCATGACAATGGATATACCGGAGACCAAAGAACATTATTTGTTTGCAGAAATCGAATTGCTATTGACCAATGGTGAAATAGAGAAAGCGCGCGAACAATTACTGGAGATGCTCAAAGGTGACCCAGAAATTGAAGAAAAATTACCCCAAGAATTGAGAGACTTGCTCGCAAATAAACCGAAATAACACAATTTGAGAACTGGGTTTCTATCATCACAAGTCTCATCGCTTTGTTGTAGGGCAACAGAGCGATGGGATCTTACTCCGCCGCGAATTACAGAATTTTCGCCGTCAGTTTACCGACTCGACTTTTAAACTTGCGCGATTCATCTAAGTAATACTTGTGTTCTTGCATATAAGAGTCATATCCATTTCTCACATTGCATTCGTCTTGTAAACCATTAGATTTCTGCAAATAATCATTGAGTAAAGTGACTTCTCCACTGTGCATATTGTTATGAACCATCGGGCGCAAATACCCTTTATCAAGCAACTTTGAACTCACTTTCACTCGACACATCGATTCCACACTCCTTGCTTTATATAGATTTGTTTGAAATTGACTGGTGTTGAGATGATAGGCTTTCGCCGCCGATTTGATATAGCTTAATGCGTAAGTAGAAAAAGACGCAGAAAGCAATATGACGCCCGTTGTAAAACAAACAATTTTAAGTAAGGTCTTGCTGATCATAATAGTCGTATTCTTCATGGTCGCCGTACTGGAGATACATTTATACGTTACGGGTTACGACACAATGTCAGCCACTGGTAAAAGAGATACGTCTAATAACAATGTGTCTTTATTACTTCCGTTTAAGGGCATTTTCAATCATGAGAAAGGACGTTGTGTCAGCAGCATGGGTTTCAATCTGGCACTGATCTGGACATACCCAATAGGACATCAGTTCTAAGCGAGAGGAGCATAATGCGCCAAAGTTTCCGCGATGATATACCTATCAAAGGAACGTTTGCATTGCGTACTCTTCATCGTCCTAACCCGATTGGTATTGCGGTATTACCCATTGTTTTTAAGCAGACATCACTGATGCGATTTTCTCCCGAAGTAATTCCCTGAAGGCTATAACAGCGGGCGTGACCTGTTCTCTACTCGGACAAATTAAATGTAGTTCGACAGGCGGTGATTCGTAGTCAGTTAATAACCGAACGAGTCGTCCACAACGCAAATCTGGCATAATATCTATTTCAGAACGGTAGGTAATACCTTTTCCATTTACCGCCCACCGCCTTACGATGTCCGTATCATTACTTACTCGATTACAATCTACCTTGATTTTGTATGTACTTGAGTTTTCCATATACTCCCAATGATTAAAAAGACGACCTGCACGTCGATACAATAAACAATGATATTCTCGTAAATCTTTAGGATGTATTGGCTCCCCGAACGTGGAGATATAGTCTGGAGAAGCACAAGTAACCCTTCTCGTCGTCGCAATTTGAAATGAAACCATAGTTGAATCTTCAGGCTTCCCATAACGAAGAACCATATCAACTTGATCCTGAAAAAAGTCAGATAATGAATCACCTACCATCAAATCTACCGACAACATAGGATGCTGATCTAACAACTCATCGATCCAAGGGAGAAGAGTATTACGTCCTAAATCAGATGACACTGACAATCGTAACTTCCCACTGACTTTTCCTTGGGTGACATGGGCCGCAACGCGACCCTGTTCCAAACTATCTAACGCTTGACGACAATAAAACAGAAATTGCTCCCCTTGAGGTGTAATTCTCAATCGCCTAGTCGTTCTTATGAGTAGCTGTATATCGAGTTGGTTCTCTAATCTTTTCAGGGCGGAACTAACAGCAGAAGGCGTTACATTAAGTTGTCTTGCCGTTTCCGTTATGCTGCCCGTCTCTACAATTCGTATGAATAGGTTCAGATCTGAAGTGTTCATTATTAACTTATTTCTAATAGTGTGTGTATTATTAGCGTGTTTATAGTTTAGTAAAAAATGCACATAATGTCTCTACTATGATTAGACGCCACGATTTATAGACATGAGTTCCATACGAGGTAGAGATGAATAAACCAAATGATCCTTGTCATTTACTTGGCTGCACATTAGAACTTCCCTGTGGTGCAGTAATAAAAAATCGACTTATAAAATCAGCGATGTCTGATTCATTAGCAGACGGAGAAGGAAACCCAACAACCGAACAGGCTCGGCTTTATGAACGATGGGCTGAAGGTGGCGTCGGTTTGTCCATCGTTGGTGAGGTTCAGGTGGATCCTAGATTTCCTGAAAAACCTGGCAATCTGGTATTAGATCCTCATTCAAATCTTAAAGCATTGCAGGTATTAACCTCCCGAGCTTCAATTGATGAGACCCACATATGGCCTCAGTTAGGTCATGCTGGAGGGTTAGCCTACTCGTCAATAAGCCAACCTAAAGGACCATCTGAGCTAAATATAGGTGGCTTTCGTTGCTTAGGGATGACAGAGGGAGAAGTTGCTGAACTACCCGGTATGTATGCTAGAGCAGCAGAAATTGCAAAAAAATCTGGATTCACAGGTGTGCAAATTCATGCTGGTCATGGTTTTTTGCTTAGCCAATTCCTATCCCCATTATTTAACCGACGTACCGACCAGTATGGCGGCTCCATAGAGGCGCGTAGCAAAATTATCGTCACGATCATTGAAAAAGTCCGAAGCGTTGTTGGTTGCGCATTTCCTATTGGAATTAAGATCAACACGTCTGATCAGATAGAAGGAGGCCTGACCCAAGAAGACGCTTTAAAGGCAATTTCAATTTTAAACCAAACCTCTATCGACTTGATTGAGTTAAGCGGAGGGTCTTATTTCCCAGGAGCAAAGTCTTGTTCTGATAGTGGTTCAACCGGGCCATATTTCGTTGGTTTTGCAAAAAAGGCTAAGCGTTTAACGCGTATACCATTGGTTGTTACGGGTGGTTTTAAGACTCGGGCACAGGTAGTACACGCATTATCTTCAGAGACATTTGATTTTGTTGGACTGGGGCGCGCACTAGCGCTGATCCCAGACCTCCCTACAAAGTGGCTAAAAGGAATGGGAATCGACCCAAACTTTCCAAGATTTGAATCCCCACCTCAAGGCGGCGTTACGGCTTGGTATACTATGCTCTTAACGACACTAGGTAGTGACAACGAAATAGATCTCAATCTCACCCTAATAGCCGCAATCCAGAGTTACGAGCAACGCGATAAAGCTCGTATTATGAAATGGTTAACAAAATACAATTAGATCTGTTTTAGCTGCCTACTTAGCAACATTTCGGCAGAGTTGGGCTAATTTTATGACAACAATACTGCCATCTTACATAATTATGTTTAAAATTCAGGTGGTTGAGCAACATATCATTCATAAACTGTATTGTGGGACGGTGATATTGTTTCCCGATTAATTTGGTCAAGAATCCATTGTCTGAACTCGCTAATACTCTTACTTCGAACATTGTGCTCTGGTATTGACAAGTAGTTTTTCGAACACTGGCGCGAATTAAGACACATGTGATGTGTTAAGCAAGTGAATAAAAACGAAGTGATGGTAGAGCTCTATCAACAATTAAAACGTCAACAACACCGCATAACCAATGACTTAGCCGTCCCTTGACTTGTCTATAGGTATAGGGTTTAAAGTCATCTTTCACCATAAAGAGAGATTCCCATGTCGTTAACCAAATCAATTGTAAATCGATTCGAAAACAATAGGTTGTGGCTCAGACTTTCTTACTCACTTTCCCCAACAGAAAAAGGTGTGTTGCTTGCACTGGTTTCTACTGCGATGTTTGTGTCAGTTGGCGTTATCGTTAGGACACTAAGTGACCATATCGACCCATTTCAGATCCTATTTTTTCGTCAGATTGTATTTGTTATTCTATTGACCCCTGCAATAACATCAAACATTCAGGTACTTTTAAAGCCTAATAAAATCAGTTTTCATATACTGAGAGTATCCGGTGCTTTTATAGCGCTTTACTTTGGTTTTCTAACAGTGAGTAACCTTCCTTTTGCCGATGCAACTGCATTGGGCTTTATTCAGGTACTTTTTGTTGCTGCTATATCTCGATTGTTTCTGTCTGAAGAGGTAGGTTCTGCCCGCCGATTTACAATCATTGTCGGATTTATTGGGGTTATGTTAGTTGTTCGGCCAACCTTCGGTGGAGCATCGTCACTTTATGTATTATTTGGCGTGATTGCCTCTCTTGGCGCGGCAGTGGCCGTTATTTGTGTTCGAAAAGTCGCTCAAACAGAACCTCGAATAACCTTATTGGCTTATCAGGCCATATTCGTGGGTCTTATAGTATTTGTTCCAAGTATGCTTTCATGGCAATGGCCGACGTCAAATGAATGGATACTACTGATACTGGTCGGAGTGATATCTTCGATTGCTCAATGGATAGGTATCACTGCTTACAAGTGGGGTGAAGCAAATGTCGTCGCCAATGTCGAGTATGTTAAAATTATCTATTCTTTATTAATTGGTTATTGGCTGTTTTCCGAGATTCCGGACATTTATGCCTTAGCAGGGACTGCCATTATAATAGCCAGCGTGGTCATGCCTAATCTGGCAAAATTAAGACAGAAAAAAACAATATCTTAATGACCCTTAACGCCAACATTTAGGTAGGAAAAGATTCATGTTAACCGTCATGCAATTAGCGAAAAAATTCGAAATTTCTCGTACAGCTATCCTCTATTACGAACGTGAAGGATTGCTTGAAGCAGTATGTCGAACGGCAAGTGGCTATAGACAATATGGTCCGAAAGAGGTTGAGAGGCTCCAGTGCATTATGTCTTATCGTTCTTTTGGTGTTTCAGTACGGGATATTCTTCCGCTGCTTGATAACCAGAATACAAAAAATCGGGAACAAATATTACGTAACCAATTCACTTCGTTAGGTCAGGAAATCCAGAAGTTACGTCAACAACAAGCATCCGTTGTAGCAATTTTGAAAGACCCCTCGCTACTTAGCGATAAGCCGATGACAAAAGACCAATGGACCGACGTTTTAAGAGCGTCAGGCCTCGATGAAGAGGGGATGGTTAATTGGCATATACAATTTGAAAAAATAGAGCCAGAAGGACACCAAACGTTTCTTAAATCGTTAGGTATTGAAGCCAGTGAAATCCGTAAAATAAGAACATGGTCAAAAAAACAGAATGGGTAAACCATTTACAATTCTGCATATGCCGATGTAAAGATCGATGTAATGTAACTAAAATTGTTTGATCACTGTGAACATCTAAAGACTTTTCCCTACTGTTAAATGGAAGTTGAGGGAACATATAAAAACAGGGTTATATGTCCCCTCAGCAACGAGTAATAAGCCCACGGTCTCGCTTTCTTTCAGAATATATTTAGACCATAAATATCTTTTACATCGCTTAGCACTTCGTTGGCTTGTGCATTAGCAGCATCTGTCCCCGCGCGTAATATGTTAGCCAGTTCTTGCCTATCTGCTAAGAATGCCTCACGCCTCTGTCGAATAGGCAATAATAGTTCTTGGAGGCACTCTTCAAGAATTTTTTTCGTTGTACCATCACCAAGCCCACCCCGCTGATATTGTTCTTTTAAGCTTTGAACATACCCTTGGTCTTCACAGAAAGCGTCCAAATAAGTAAACACCACGTTTCCTTCTATCTGGCCAGAATCCTCGACCCTCACATGATTCGGATCTGTATACATCGACTTTACCGCAACACTTATCGCTTTAGGCGTGGAACCTAATGAGATCGTGTTTCCCATTGATTTGGACATTTTATTTTTGCCATCAGCGCTTGGTAACCTTGGCATATGACTAAGCAATGGTTCGCACTCAGTAAGGATCGGCCTGTTCGCGAGGCGATTGACCTTTCTAACAATCTCATTCGTCAGCTCAAGCATGGGAAGTTGATCATCACCCACGGGAACGGTATCAGCTCGAAACGCCGTGATGTCTGCCGCTTGAGAAATGGGATAGGTAAAGAAACCTGTAGGGATAGATCGACCGAAGCTTTTGGATTGGATCTCATTTTTTACAGTAGGGTTGCGTTCTAATCGCGCCACAGACACGAGGTTACTATAAAACATCGTAAGCTCTGCTAACGCTGGGATCTTAGACTGTAGACAAATAGTTGTTTTAGTGGGTTCAATACCCACAGCCAAATAGTCCGCTACTACATTCAAGATATTGCTCGATACTTTTTGAGGATCAAACGCATTGTCCGTAAGGCCTTGCATATCGGCGACTAAGATAGTTTGATTGTGATTATGTTGTAATACGACGCGAGGCTTAAGAGAACCAACGTAATGCCCTAGATGCAAAGCGCCTGTCGCTCTATCACCCGTTAAGATTGTCTTTTTCGATAATATTGTCATTTTTTATCTCCAGTTTATGTGCCACCGAAGATAATAAGAGGGAGAAATGGTTATCGTTTTTGTCCCCAGCTACCTTTCGGCGGCTAGTGAACACAATGATTCGACGCCGCTCTAAAAAGAGCGCCACCAATTAATAAGATGTGAAGAAACAGTCGTGATTTTAATTTTATTCATAGTCTTTCAAACTATCAGAGCGGCACTTAGCTGTCAAAGATAAATAGATCGTCATCTAAACAACTAAATGTACTCAAGAAAATGAGCGCCTCATTACCAAAATTCGATATCGTCAAAGTACGACAATATTTGAAGCTTACTTTATATCAGTAATCAATTTTACCGATTAAAATTTTTTAGTAAAAAGCCATAATTGCAGAGCGAAGTTTAGAATGCTAAACTCCTGCGGAAAATTACTTCGTATAATCCCAATGATATGGTTTGGGAGTTTCTACCAAGGGCCAATAACTCTTGATTATGAAGTCTGTAACTTTATTTACCACCAATAAAGGTAGAGGCTCATGAACTATTTTAACCTGCCAAAAATCGATCTTCACTGTCACCTTGACGGAAGTGTTCGTCCACAAACTATTATTGATCTCGCTAACCAACAAGACTTAAGCTTGCCGAGTAACGACATCAATGTAATTCGCTCAATGATGATTGCACCTGAAACCTGCCAGAACCTTGACGAGTATTTGATGCGATTTGAACTTCCGCTTTCTGTCATGCAAACTGAATATGGCATCGAACGTATCGCTTTCGAGGTCTTTGAAGACGCAGCAAAAGAGAACGTAAAGTACTTAGAAGTTCGCTTTGGACCATTACTACACCTTCAGAATGGTCTTAACCTTGACCAAGTATTACGCAATGCAATTAAAGGCATGAAAAAGGCTGAAGAACAGTATGATATCAAAGGCAATTTCATTCTTTCAGTATTAAGACATATGCCTAAAGATAGAATTAATGAGGTTATTGATGCCGGCGCAAAGTACTTGCATAACGGCGTCATTGCATTCGACATAGCGGGTAGCGAAGTACCAGGATTCAGTCATGAGTTCGTGCCTTATGCAAAGTATGCCGAAGACAATGGGTATCGAATTACGATTCATGCGGGTGAGCAAGGTGATGGTCAAAATGTACACGATGCCGTCTCACTGTTAAATGCTGAACGTATCGGTCACGGTATTGGTATTAATGCTCACGAAAGTGCCTATAAATTGGTTAAAAACGACGCAGTTGTACTGGAAACATGCCCCAGCAGCAATATCCAAACCAAAGCAGTCGATAAACTTAGCAACCACCCGTTAGAAGCTTTCTATAAAGATGGTTTACTCGTTACTATAAACACCGATAACCGTACCGTTTCCAATACCACAATGACGGAAGAAGTTCGTAGAGTTATGGAGGAGTTTCAACTACGTCGTGAAGACTATTTTGAAATCTATAGAGTAAGCGTAGAACGTTCATTCGCCTCCGATTCTGTAAAACAATATTTGTTAACCTTCGCAGAATAAACCCACATTTGTATTACGAACTTATAAAATGGTGAGTTAAATGCCCTCACCGCTTTATGCCCTTCATTAGAAGCTTCTGACTTAGTGATTTATTGCACCTCTCGAATATAATTTACGAGTGTCGTCTGTAATAAATGTCCACAACAACCTTATGGTTCTTGGATGAAAGGTTAAATCCTGCTCAATTCACTTTCATAACACAGTACTCAATCACATATATGCAAATATACACGTGGTCAAACTGCGCTGCGTTTGCTAAGTTTAAGTGACACAGTGATTGAAAAGGTATAATTATATGAAAGTAAATGTTCAAACACATCACGTTTCAATTAATGACGACTCACGTAAAGAAATTGAAAGTAAATTTGAGAAGGTATCCGCTCACTTTCCACAACTCATCAGCAGCGACATCATCATTACCAAAGAGCATGGACAATACGATGTGGAAATTTTTACCAATTATGAGGGTGTAAGGGTTTCAGCAAAGTCAACCAACGCTATCATGTATCCTGCGATTGCGGCAACATTGAAAAAACTAGAGACAGGTCTAAGTAGCCGTAAAGGGCAATTAAAATCGGACCTTCACGAGAAACCAACTAGCACGAAACCAGAGATTGCTTCAGATATTATCCAAGAGATGAAATTACTTTAAGCAACGACAAATAACCAGATTCATAAAGCCAGCAAATCAGTGCTGGCTTTTTACATTTAAAATACAAGAAAATACACAACGGTTCCTTCAACCTTCCGCTCGCAAACGAGTTTATCTCCACAAAGGTTCTGTTCAAGTTAGCAGTTCGAGAATATACCTGTGCAAAATCTATTTTATTGTTCCTATACTAATAATTACAGTACCTTGATAGAGTGGACAACAAGCCTCCCTTCTCATTCGCTGGATAACAAATAGAATAAAAGGTGCAATAGTTGGATACGATTGCTTTAGAAAAAAAATGGGGATCCTTAAGCGGAGCAACCTTTCTGTGCTTAATTTTGGTTCTAACCTCTTGGGTTTCACCGTCGTTGGCATCGCAATTCGCTATATCAAAAAACTCTGCATCAGAATCATCTGTATCAAATCCGTCAGACCCCAACGTGGTCTATATACAGCTGCGTTGGCATCATCAATTCCAGTTCGCTGGTTACTATGCTGCATTAGAAAAGGGCTTCTATAAAGACGAAGGAATCGACGTTCAAATTCTTAACGGTGACCCAAAACGTCAACCAGTCGCTGAAGTATTGTCAGGTCGTGCACAATACGCGGAAGGGAACAGCGAAATCCTTTATCAGCGCTTGCAAGGCAAGCCGCTCATCGCCCTTGCATCTATATTCCAGCATTCCCCTTCCGTACTACTTACACTAAAAAGTTCTGGTATCCGCTCTGTACACGATCTCATCGGCAAAAAGGTCATGCTTGCCAATAAGAACGAAGATGCGGACTTTTTAACCATGTTGGTCAACGAAGGTATTTCCGTTTCACAAATCAATGCGATACATAGTAGCTATCAGCTTGAAGACCTTATCTCTGGCAAAGTAGATGCCTTCAACTCTTACACCACTAACGAACCGTATTTTCTGAAACAACGTAATATCGAATACAACATTATCGACCCAGTATCTTACAGTGTCGATTTTTATAGTGATATTTTCTTTACGTCTGAACACGAATTACGTAGCAACCCGAAAAGGGTTGAAGCGATGACCAGAGCAACACTAAAAGGTTGGCGTTATGCGATGGATAACCCAGAAGAAATAATCGAACTTCTATTAACAAAATATAAGGTGCAAAAAACAAGGGATCATCTCCGTTTTGAAGCCGAAGAAATGCGTAAGTTGATTATTCCTAACCTAATTCAAATCGGCCATATGAACCCTGAACGTTGGCAACATATGGCCAATGTTTTTGTGACGGCTGGGCTAATACCCAATGACGAAAACCTTGACGGCTTTATCTACGATACTAATCCTAGTCGATTACCCGACTGGGTATTCCCAGTACTCGCCATCGCACTAGTCATCGTACTAGGCACTAGTTCCTTCAACTTTTATCTCCATCGATTTAATCAGCGAATTGCCCACGCAAAGAAGACCATCCAAGAGAGCGAAGAACGGTTTAAGGCGCTTAGTAGTGCGACAAATGGCGGCGTTATCATTCATGATGAAGGTCAGATACTGGAGTGCAATACTGGTCTATCTGACATGACTGGCTTCAGTTACAAGGAGCTTATCAACATGAATGGTCTTGAGCTGATCGCACCAGAATGCATTGAAACCGTCTTTGACAAAATGCGAATCGATTATACCCAAAGCTATGAAGTCATTGGTATGCGTCGTGATGGGTCTCAATATCCACTGTCAATCAAAGGCAAAAATATTGTCTACAAGGAACGGAATGCAAGAGTCATTGAGTTTCTCGATATCACCGAACGTAAAAAAACGGAAGAACAGTTAAGGCTTGCCGCCAGTGTATTCACTCATGCACGTGAAGGTATTATAATCACTGACACTTCAGGCACCATTATTGACGTAAATGATACCTTCACTCATATCACTGGTTATTCTCGCGAAGAGGCGATAGGTGAGAACCCTCGTATTCTCCGTTCCGGTCGTCATGACCAAGCATTCTACACTGAGATGTGGACATCACTACTCAACAAAAAGCAATGGTCTGGAGAGATCTGGAACGAGCGTAAAAATGGCGAGTTATTTGCTGAATTAGTCACTATCAGTGCTGTAACTGATACCAAAGGTCAAACACAAAGCTACGTCGCTTTATTCTCAGATATTACCCCAATGAAGAACCACCAGCAGCAACTCGAACATATTGCGCATTACGATACCCTCACGAACCTACCTAACCGCATATTGTTGGCGGACCGCCTACACCATGCAATGGCTCAAAGTGAACGACGGGGGCAATCTTTGGCGGTTGCGTATCTTGATTTAGACGGTTTTAAAACGGTGAATGATTCCTATGGCCATGACGTAGGTGATGAGCTATTGATCGAACTTTCTACACTGATGAACAATTGCTTACGCGACGGCGACACCCTCGCTCGTATCGGTGGCGACGAATTTGTGGCCGTTCTCGTCGACATAGAGGAAATGAGTCAGTGCACGCTAGTATTAGAGCGATTATTACAAGCATCCATGAGCCCCATCACGATCAAGAATAACACGTTACAGGTATCCACCAGCATCGGCGTCACATTGTATCCTCAAGATGGCGTCGACGCTGACCAATTGATGCGTCATGCAGATCAAGCAATGTACATTGCTAAACAGACGGGAAAGAATCGCTATCACCTGTTTGATATTCATAAAGACAAATCTATCCAGACACAACGAGAGACTATCGAACATATCAAGCGAGGGCTCGATCAACACGAATTCGTGCTACATTATCAACCCAAAGTTAACATGAGAACGGGTGCTATATTCGGTGCGGAGGCCTTGATTCGCTGGCAGCACCCAGAACGAGGGTTAGTCTACCCGAATGATTTTCTACCAATCATCGATAACCACCCAATCAGTTTGGAAATAGGTGAATGGGTTATCGATACCGCACTGATCCAGATGGCCAAGTGGCAATCTGCAGGGCTCAATATGCCCGTCAGTATCAATATAGATGCTTTCCAGTTACAACAACGAGACTTCATCAATAAGTTGTCCGCTGCACTGAAAAAATACCCGATGATCAGCCCTAACTCTTTACAACTTGAGATATTAGAAACCAGTGCGTTAGGAGACCTAGTCGAGGTATTAACCATAATGAAATCGTGTATCGATATTGGTGTAAGCTTCTCTCTTGATGACTTCGGTACTGGATTTTCATCGTTGACCTACCTAAAACGTTTGCCAGTAGATCAGCTAAAAATCGACCAAAGCTTTGTTAGAGATATGCTAATCGACCCTGATGATCGCGCTATCGTAGTGGGAGTCATCAGTTTAGCGTCTGCTTTCAGTCGTCAGGTGATAGCCGAAGGTGTTGAGACCATTGATCATGGAACCCAATTATTATCTATGGGCTGTGACCTCGCTCAAGGCTATGGTATCGCGCGTCCTATGCCAGCGGAAGATTTGCCCAAGTGGGTGGCGGAATGGAGCCCAGATGCGGCTTGGAAATCATGATGCTACGTTACAAAGAAACCGCGCTTGGTCTCCTCTACAAGACAAACACTAAGAAGTAAACTTACTGCTCGGTCGTTCAGGTGTTTTCAAGTCCACATAATATTCCCGCCAATTTCTTAATTTCTCCATTATTCCTTCAATATCCTGCTAGAGAATGATTGTAAAGTGAACATATTGATTCATTTTCTGACCTTAGTATTTTCTTATATTGGAATGCACCTATGGCAACATCTTCAGAAAACAACGACAACGTCCCCGGTCAAGGTCCTTTGGTATTAAGCAGAAAGAGAAAAATGGCCGTGATCTATTTCATCGGGCTTTTTATCCCTTACGTTATCTCACGCACGATCAATATGGACAATAAAGGCGTCTATGCTTCTGTCCTCAGTATTATTAATCTGCTAGCAATGATGGCATTTTTTGTTCAGTTTCCATTGGCAAGCCGATTAAAACAGATCTCTCTCTTTGCCAACATCGACTGGAATATCTCAAAGCATAAAAAAGTAGGTCAGTGGTTAAGTGTAATATTTCTTTTGCACCCTATCCTGATTCTTGCCCCACGATTTTCCGTCTCATTTGACGATGCTGTCGTCAGTATTGTCGATACCGTTACCTCTCCGCAGATGCTCACTGGCGTTATAGCTTGGTGTTTGATGATCACCTGGATCCTTACCTCAATATTTAAAAATCGTCTCCCAATACGCTACGAAACCTGGCGCTTATTCCATGTCGTTGGGTTCGTCTTTGTCGCTATTCTTGCTACCTTGCATATAACAAACATAGGCAGTCATGGTCAGTTCCAGTCTCAGTTTAACCTTGTTTGGTGGGTGCTATGTTCGCTGTCTGTTTTAATGGTTGGCTATAACTATTTTGTTAAACCAACGCAGTTGAAGAAAAATCCATTCACATTGACCCAAGTAACTAAAATCAGCAGTAGTGATTGGCTGGTTACTCTAGAAAATAAAAACCGTAACGATTTCAACTTTGAAGTAGGACAGTTTGTGTGGCTTAACACCAGTGGGTCGACTAAGGGAATAAATGACCATCCATTCTCTATTGCTTCATGTAAAAAAGACCTGCCTAGCCTTTCATTCATTATTCGCGAATTAGGTGACTACACTTCGACACTTGGTGCCTTAAAAGAAGGACAAGATGTCTATGTCGACGGCCCTTATGGAAGCCTCAATTTAAAAGATAGTGAAGGTACACACGGCATTACCCTTATCGCTGGAGGTGCGGGGATTGGTCCTATGTTAAGCCTACTCAGAGAACTGGCGTACAAGCATGATTCTCGTCCAGTTCGACTCATCTACGGCAACAATAAGCTCGATCAGATGGTGTTTCAGCAAGAGATTCAACAATTAGAGTCTGAAATGGCTAATTTTCGCCAACAGTTAGTCTGCATTGAAAAGACAGACTTAAGCGATGTTCATACCGGTGTAATTGATAAAGCGTGTTTAGAAAACAGCATCAACCCTAACCATAAAGATAACTGGGCGGTTTATTTATGTGGTCCTGCACCAATGATACAGGCCGTTAACCAGCACGCGAAAGTATTAAAGATCCATAGCGATCAAATTCACTACGAACAGCTCGCTTTTTAAGTAACAGCAGAATTAGGAACGACTATGCCCATTCATCAAATATCCGGTTGTATAGGCTGCAAAACCTGTATTGAAAGCTGTCCGACCGACGTCATTCAGTTCGATAAGAATAAGAAAATTGCGGTAATCAAATACCCTGAAGATTGCCAAATCTGTCACCTATGTAGGCTCTATTGTCCCGTTGGTGCAATCACCATCACACCTGAAAAATCGATCCCTGTTATGGTTTCGTGGAGGTAACAACAATGAGTAATAAAGTAGGTCTATCTCGTCGACAGTTTATTGGTGTGGCAGGTGGTGTTCTGGGTGCATCCGCATTTGCATCTATACCATTTAGTCAGGAAACGGAAGAAAATAACACGGCACTTGATGTGAAAAACTTCATTACCAAGCAGTATGATACCGATGTACTCGTTATCGGTGGTGGCATGGCAGGTTTATTTGCCGCGGTTAAAGCTCATGACGCAGGTGCAAAAGTCATGATGGTATCTAAAGGACGACTCGGTAGTTCTGGCCTGACACCTTTCGCTAAAGGTATTTTTAGTTACGACAAATCCAATGCTAGTGTGAGTATCGACGAATTCGTGGCCAAGGTCTCTGAGTCCTCACTTAACACCAGTAATCCTGTTTTTACACGTCAATTAGCAGAGCATTCTTTTGAACGGGTTCAGGAACTAAAGGAATGGGGTTTTTTCGACTCAGCATTGTATAACCATAGTTTTATGAAGCCGATGAACGAAAGACAAATTCCATTGCTTGAACGTATTATGATTACCCATCTTCTCAAAGAAGATGGTCGTATTGCGGGGGCTTCAGGTTTTAGTTTAAATGAGCAAGAGATCATCCATTTTCACGCGAAAAGTGTGATCATTTGTACTGGTTCTGGCGGCTTCAAACCAAGCGGTTTTCCGGTATGCGACCTTACCCATGATGGTTCCATCATGGCGTACAAAATTGGTGCGAAGATCACGGGTAAAGAATGGAATGATGGTCACCCAGGTTCGGCCAAAAATTCAGGATCTTGTTACGATAACTGGCACGGGCAAATCGAAGAAAAACCAAGCACAACAACGGTTCAAATCAATCACCATTTGGGCGTTGATATGAATTACCAAGCCTATACACAAGGGGGACCTGTAACCATGGGGCCACCAAGATCTAATGGCGATAAACCTAGGCAAGCTAAAGAATCAAAAGGAGGACCTTATGTGCCTCCTGCATTTCGTCAGTCCGGCCCACCACCGAAACCACCTGAAGAAACGGGCTTAAGAGCGATCTTCGCAAGTAAAGGGCACTCTGGACCTCCAGGTATGGGTGGCGAACAAGTTGGTGGTTCAACGGCAGGTATGGCCATTCATAAAGCCGAAGGTTTGGTGCCAATTAATAGTAAAGGATTGAGTACCATTCCGGGACTCTATGCTGCTGGTGATGCACTTGGTTCTTATATGTCTGGCGGGATTTACACTCAAATAGGCTCGTCGTTAGCGGGTTCAGCAGTGCAAGGCGCTATCTCTGGCGAAGCCGCAGCAGAAGAAATCAAATACATCACACTCAATAAAATAAGCTCAGAAAAACAAGCCCGCATCAGCAGAGAAATATTAGCACCCATGCAAAGAGAGAAAGGCTACAACCCCGCATGGGTAACTCAGGTACTTCAAAATACCATGATCCCTAATTTTGTTCTGTACATTAAAAAAGAACGCATGATGCAGGCCGCTCTCGCTTACATTGAAGAATTAAAAGAGCACCATGTTCCTATGCTCATTGCTGAAGATCTTCATCAACTAAGGCTGGCGCACGAGACAGAAAATATGGTCATTACCGCGGAGATGAAGTTGAAAGCCTCACTTATGCGTAAAGAGAGTCGATGTAGCCACTATCGTCTAGATTATCCAGAAGTAGATTACGAAAATTGGCAAGCGTGGATCAACCTTTGGCAAGATGGCAATGGTAACATGCAGTTTGAAAAACAAGCATTTGACTCTATTGATTACAGCTGACGAGTCGTGTGGAGCGTGAATATATGTCATAGAAAATAGCGAACTCACTAATGTTTCGTTTTTTCTTCATTCTCTCTCCACATTCCTCATGCAAAGTGAAACAAACTCTAGCCATGAACTTTATCACCAAACCTATGCACAAGATAATACATAAATCAGCTCTAATACTTATTCTGTTCATCGTTCCAATGTGGGCTAACGCAACAGAAATAGTCCAACTATCCTTCGTCTTAGGAAACGGACAGAAATATCAATCCGAAGTTTTACTGCCAAATGAAAACAAAGACGAGCTGTATCAAATGGTCTTTCAATCACTTCATTCAGTCACGCTATTCACTGAGCTAAAAAGCGATGAAGAAAAAAACTATCCTATTACAAAACAAGTGACGTACGGATTAACTGTACAGTCGAAGGCAATCAATCAATCTGAAGGATTGTATAGATTTTCTCTAGAATATATGGGTATACCAACGTTATCGTTATCGAACGAAGTAGAGAACAAGATCGTCTTCAAGGATTCACCTGAAGATGTAAAATATGAAGTGAATTTTATCTTGGATTCAAACACACCTATCTGTAGCAACATGTCTAAAACGTCAAACAACAATGCTTCATTTCGTTCTAGTTTCTGTGTTGCGCTTATAGAGGTAGATGCAAAATCCGCGACTAATTAAATTGGATGATAACGAATAACGCACACGACTAATTGATCGCACCTTCTTACTAACCGTCATCCCATCAATTGACACATTTGATCCTACTAGTTGCATATTAGTGCATAACAAATTTGTACCGATGATGAAACTTAACGATACGAAACTGCCCACATGCGCATTAACAGCGTTAACTACGTGTCTATTATCAGCCGGTGTGATTGATAGTCGCAGTGAGCTTAGTATCCTCTCAACCAATAATCACTCAAACAAAAGCTGCTCTACCAGTTTCGGTAACAGTGAATGCTGGCTGTTCTTAGGGTGGACAAAAAAATAACTCATACCGGAAAGAACCACGTCATCATAAGGCCTAACCAAACGCTTTGCCTTGATATCTAGCTCTGCCAACTTAATGTCACCTATAGCAATACCAAATCCTTGTAATGCCGCATTCATAGCATGATCTAACGTAGGAAAATTCTGATTCTGCTTACTCACCTTACCTCTATAGCCACGATGACTTAGCCATGCCTTCCAGTCTGTGTGATCAGCATCAGCATGCAACCAAGTAAAGCGTTCAATATTGCCCCCTACCTGTTGATCTTCATGTGATTTGATTGCGTCTAATAATCTAGGGTTACAAACAGGCGACAACTGCTCTTCAAATAAAAGATGCGCATCCATAAACGACGACTTTGGCGCTTTACCATAGGTAATAGTGGCATCAAACACATCAAAATCCGGTGTCACAAAATGGGTAACTGTTGAGGTAAGTTCCACTTTAATTTCAGGATACTTTTCTTGAAACTTCATTAATTTGGGTAACAACCAAGGTGTAATACAACTCGGCGCGTTTAACTTAATGGTCTCTGATTGGCTGGACATCTCTACGACCGCCTTGCGCAACCGAGTAATCACGTCTTCTGCATGAGGGATAAACTTCTCTCCCTGCGCCGTTAATTTAAGTCCACGCGCTTTACGATAAAAAAGTTGAACGCCAAGAAGATCCTCTAACATTTGGATCTGCCGACTCACCGCTCCTTGAGTAATATTCAGAACCTCCGCCGCGCGGGTCAAATTTAGCTGCTTAGCCGTAATCAAAAATACCTGCAAGCTCTTCGTTGAGGGTAATCGACTCTTCATAAATATTACTTAGCCATGTTTTTTATTCATGGCTAGTATGCATTTATTTCGATTTCTTCTGCAAGCGTTTTTTGGTTGAATAGGTTTTATGCAGCGTACTGGTTATATTTCGGATAAAAAAGCAAAACCAACGCATATAAAATCAGATGATTGAGTAAGATAATTATATAGAGGGATTTAATGTCAGCGTTAGTAGAGAGCTTAGTACCGGAAGCCATAAAAAAACTAATACCTTATCAATCTGCCAGAAGAATAGGTGGCAGTGGTAGGTTGTGGTTGAATGCCAACGAACTTGAGCATGGCATAGTGTATCCAGACACCAACGCCGAGTACCATCGTTATCCCGACTTTTTGCCATTCGATATCGCCTCCGCCTATCAAGATTATAGCCAGACAGAGACGCCAACATTGGCCGTGAGAGGGGCAGACGAAGCTATCGACCTCATTATCAGAACGTTTTGTCAGCCTGGAAAGGACAAAATATTAATCTGCTCCCCAACTTACGCAATGTATGAATTTTGTGCGGACTCTTTTTCTGTCGAAACCTTAGACGTGCCTTTATTGCCACCTACATTTTCACTGAATGTTGACGAAATCGCAGTAAAAGCTCATGACGTTAATGTGGTATTTCTCTGCTCACCAAATAACCCAACAGGAAATTTAATACCAGAAGAGACCATCATTCAGGTGCTTACACAAACCAAAGAGAGTGCTTTGGTGGTCGTAGATGAAGCCTATATTGACTTTGACATGACCAATAATATTGCTTCGCTGATTAACCGATTTCCACACCTAATTGTTATCCGCACCTTATCAAAGGCGTTTGGACTAGCCGCTGTACGTTGTGGTTTTATACTTGCAGAACAAACCGTTATGGATTATCTAAAGAAACTGGTTCCTCCTTACCCAATGCCAGATTCCTCATCCCATATTGTGATGCAAGCATTATCGTCGGAAGGCCTTGCGATAATGCGTTCTGGTCTCAAAGAGATAATCGCTGTCCGTGATGAATTTGTATCCGCTATTCAGTCGCTCAAGTGGATAGAATCGATTTACCCGTCAAACACTAACTTTATATTGATAAAAACCGACTCGTCTGTAGATGTATTTAAATACCTCTTAGGCAATGGCGTTGTTACTCGAAATCAAGGCCACGAACCCGCTTTAACCAATTGTGTGAGAATCACTATTGGTTGTAAAGAAACCATGCGTGAGGTCGCCAATCTTCTTACGCAGTATACTCATGTAACGAAAAACTCAACCGAATACTGATTCAAGGAAGGAAACAACAATGAATAAACTACTATCAGTTATCGCCTGCGTCGCGGCCCTGATGAGCACTTCCGTCGTCGCAAAGGAAGTTCGTCTCGCGTCGGACTTTACTTACCCTCCGTTTAACTACAAAAATAGTGACGGTGTACCTGTTGGCTTTGACATCGAGATTGCTGACGCATTATGTGCGCAAGCAAAACTAGATTGCGTATGGGTATCGCAAGGATGGGATGCATTGATCCCTAGCCTGCTCTCCCGAAAGTCGGACGTCATCATGGCATCAATGAGAATTACAGAAGAGCGTAAGAAGAAAATACTCTTCACCAATAAATATTACCAAACACCCGCTCGATTTGTCGCCCAAGCGTCAAGCAGCTTTACTATTGATAAAACCGGACTGAATGGAAAGGTGATTGGTGTACAACAAGGTACAATCCACGATCGATACGTCACCGACAAGTTTGGAGATGTAGCAGAAATTAAACGCTATACAGGTCAAGATGAAGTTTATATCGATATGGCGAATCAACGCTTAGATGCCACTTTCGGTAACTCAGACCAACTTGCCCTTGCGTTCTTAGACACAAAGCAAGGCGATGGTTTTGAATTCAAAGGTGAAGCTGTAACAGACAAAGCCTATATCGGAGAAGGTACCGCGCTAGCGCTTAGGCAGCAAGACACTGAACTCGCTGAGAAATTCAATCAGGCCATTGTTGCCATTCGTGAAAATGGCACCTACGACAAGATTGCAAGTAAGTATTTTACCTTTGATATCTACGGTGACTAAACCGTCATCAAAATTTAAATATTGTTCGTTTTGATAGGCCAACGATAAATGGGCCTTCATTAACCCAAAAGGTCGGTATTGCGTGAATACTGAAACGTCACCCTAGGCTGGCGTTTCAGTAATAGATGAAAAAAGCCTTACGGCTGATTCAATCGTTCAAATAATGTCACTCCATACACACTTGCACTTGCACTGCAATCGAAGCCATTGGTTAATATAGGAATGGCTATACCTATTACTTCTAGCACAACGCTTACAATCCTCCTCATTCAGCTAAACTTTGGTTCTTTCATTTAATTATTGAACGATTGTTCATTTCGTGATTGAATGAGCGTTCAAACTAAGAGGGAAGATCATGCTAAAGTTCTATTTTCACACCACACCTAATCCTATGAAAATCGCCTTGTATCTCGAAGAAACTGGGCTTCCTTATGAACTCATTGCTGTAGATACACTAAAGGGCGATCAGCACAGGCCTGAATACCGTGTTGTAAATCCAAATGGTAAAGCACCAGCTATTGAAGATAACGGTGTACGCGTATTTGATTCTAGTGCTATTTTGCTTTACTTAGCAGAGAAGACAGGACGTTTAGATTCACGAGCAGAAGACAGAGCAGAACTGCTCTCTTGGATGATGTTTATTGCCACCGGATTGGGTCCTTTTTCTGGTCAGGCAGTGCACTTCCAACACGCCGCGCCAGAAGATGTTCCCTACGCCGTTAATCGTTATTTACATGAAGCTCATCGCCATTACCAAGTGTTAGAAACACACATGAATAATCGTAACTACATTGTAGGTGAGTCCCTCACCATTGCTGACATTTCAGCTTGGGGTTGGATCGACAAAGCGACGGTGGTCTTAGGCGAAAGTGGTTTAGATACATACCCCAACTTGAAGCGTTGGTTCGATAACGTCAACAAACTGCCTTCGGTTGAACGCGCTAGAAACGTTGGCAAAGAAGTCAATTTCAAGAAAGAATATGATGACATTGCTAAGCGTGCAATGTACCCACAAAATTTCTCTAACACCTCAGAAAACGATTAATGTTTTCGTATTGAAAATATCGGTGACGAATGTCGTCTCCGATATTTTCAACGCCTTATATCTTACCAGTGACTTTCTTTCCCTGGGCCCACTCTTGCATTATCAGGAATGGTAAACTGTGCGGCTAGTTTTCTATTAGACACGATATACCCCACCCATAGTCCTACTGTACAAAACAGTATAACCAACCCAGTTACCGACTGAGCATTCAAAGCAAATGTTGCTACCACGCCACTGGACACACTACTCACCGCAATTTGAAAGCTATTTTGAAAGCCTGCTGCCGTAGCAGGGCTATGTTTTGCGTTAACCAATGCTTTATTGACAACAATTGGATACAAGGCTCCGTTTACCATGGCAATAAGACAAAATGGAATCAATATTGGCCAAATAGACGTTAAGGTCCACTGAGAGCTAACAAACAAAAGTACTACCGAAACAGAAAAGAAAATAAGCAGTGATTTAAGAACACGTTCTGTACCCAGTTTTTGAGTCCATTTTTTACCTAAATATCCTCCGATAATAAATGCGGCCGTTTGAGGAAGAAAGCTCATGCCAATGTCGTGCGGGGTGTACCCCATCTGACTCATGATCACTGGCATGCCAGTCAAGTAGGCGAAAAATGCCGCCGACGCAAATGCAAATATAGTGATGTTGCCCATGTATTCTTTCGACTTAACTAATAATTTAATATCCTCTAAGGTACTTGTTTTCTTTATCAGTATCTCTGATTGTGGTTGTCGTAATGTCACCGCCATGAGTATGAGTCCAAAAGCCGTCAGTGATAGAAAAATACTTTGCCAATCAAATATTCCAAGCAACAGCACGCCCAATTGCGGTGCTAACGCAGGAGATAACGCGACAAGAGGCATGATAGTAGCAAATAGCTGCTGGCTAACCTTTTCAGGATAACGGCTGATGACCATCGCTTGCCATATAACGGCAGGCGCACAGACTCCTATTGCTTGGATGAACCGAAGTGTCAGCAGATGCCAAACTTGAGTACTGTAGAGAAGACCAAATGAAGCGGCTGAAAAAATGAAAAGACCCGCTACTAAGGATTTGCGATAGCCATACTTTTCAGATAACACGCCCCATCCTAGTTGGCCAATACCCATACCCGTTAAAAAAACAGTCAGTGAAAGTGCAACTTGCTGAGGACCAGTAGCAAAAAAGGTTTGCATCGAATCAAATGCAGGTAGATACATGTCGGTAGCGATAAAGCCCAACATAGAAAGTGCTGATAAATAAAAAATTTGTAATTTTGATACGCTCATGGTGTTCTCGACTAAATAATTTGATTACACTTATTTCTAAGTGATGTTCGTAAATAAAGAAGCGATGATGGTATACCTAAGTAAATCGCAAATTAAGCGACATTTTTAGTAGTTATGAATCAAATTTTTTGAAGGCAATATATGTTTTCCAAATCCTCGTTAGAAACACTGGTTACGGTTGCGCGCTTAGAGAGTTTTACGGCAGCGGCAAGTTTGCTTCACAAAGTTCCGTCTGCCATTAGCTACAACATTCGTCAAATAGAACAGGAATTGGATGTTGTGCTATTTAGGCGGTTACCTAGAAAAGTAGAGCTCACATCGGCAGGAAAAATTTTAGTTGCTGAAGCTGAACAATTATTAATGCATATGGAAGACGTTAAAACCCAAACACAAAGAGCGGCATTGGGCTGGCAATCTCGATTAAGAGTAACGGTAGACAACGTAGTAAAATTGGATCAACTAAAACCGATGATAGAGGTGTTCTACGACACATTTACACAATCTGAATTGCAAATTAACATGGAGGTATTCAACGGTTCATGGGATGCCATTGCTCAAGGGCGCACAGATATCGTGATTGGAGCCACATCGTCCATCCCCGTAAATGGTGACTTTAGTGTGAAAGATATGGGGGTTGTCGAATGGGATTTTGTTTTGTCAGCCATACATCCGTTAGCTCACATAGAAAACATATCAGAGGATCAATTAGCGGACTATCCGTTCATATGCCTTGATGACACATCCATTAAATTACCCAAACGACATTTTGGAAATTATAAGGCACAGCGTCGGTTATTGTTACCCAATTGGTTTAGTGCTATTGAATTGATTAAAAGTGGCGTCGGAGTCGGCTATCTTCCTCGCCATATTGCCGCGCCTCTAGTTAAAGAAGCAGAGCTGGTTAGAAAGCAAATCCCTCGTCCACAACAACCTAGCCAATGCTGCTTGGTTTGGAAACGAGATTCAAGCCACAAGCTGATTGAATGGATGGTCGACTATTTGGGATCCACAGAAAAACTAAATGCGGATTGGTTAAAGAGCCCTGAATCTTTATAAGCATTAAAGTGTACGGCTTACTCTACAAAGAAAACCTTAACTAAACTGCACATGGATTATTTCGCTGACATAGAGTTCAGAAATGTATCGACGGTGAGTATCTATATATTGACATGAAATGGAGTTTAATAGATATTGACCGTTCAATCATTTGGACTAAGAGCTTGTGATGCAAAATAAAATGCGCACAATTTGGTTAACGACAATCACGCTGGTTGCTTTATTACTGTCCAGTATTGTGTCTAGTACCCCTCTTATGCCGATTCAAATGGCCGTCGCTAATCAGGTTATCGTTCAAACTGACGTTGTCCACCAAATGGTGATGGAATCAGATACGCCAGATAGTCATTGCGCATCTTCCATGATAAACGCAGCGGATACCGAACAATCATGTTGTGGCCCTGATAATATAACCTCAGATCATCAATGTAATGCCATTAGCTGCGTAGTAAGTTTCTCATTAATCATCGAGTCGGTGCACAGTCATACCCAACCACACAGTTTAATCTTAATTTCAAAAGAACCTTCAAGACGTATAAGCTCAATTGCTAATGCGCTCTATAAACCCCCTATCGCTTAATTCCTATCTGATGATTTAACGTCATCAACATCGTTTTTACACGGAATCTTTCCGTGTGATCTGTTTTATTTGCAAATATTACGCTATTGCGGCCTATTTGCGCCAGTTAACGATTGGAATATAAGTGAACATAAAGCCTATAGCGATAGCACTCGCATTAAGTGCAATATCAGCACCATTGTATGCCCAAGATGGTAAGTATTACTCATTAAACGAAATTATTGAACTTGCCGTATTGCAAGATCATGGTCTCAGCCAGATTAACTCTACCGTTTTATCCCTTAAAGAAACTGGAATAGCAAGTTCCACTCTTATGGATCCAAAAATGAAAATTGGTGTCGGTGGTTTACCGATTGACAGCTTTCAATTTGATGACGATCCAATGACCAATATTTCTATTGGATTAGCACAGCAGTTCAGCCGTGGCTCGACGTTAAACTTGTCCCAACAGCGTTTCGAGCAACAATCACAGGTGGTCGAACAACAATTGCAGTTACGTAAATTGGATATAGCCAATAATATCACTCGTCAATGGATCGAACTTCAATATCTTGGACGTGCGAATCAATTAACAGAAGAAATGCGTGATTTGATGGGTGACATGACAACATTTATTCAGACCAACTATTCATTGGGAAAGAGCGAAGCTCAAGACCTTTTGTTTGCAGAAATGCAGGTCAGTAAATTAGATGAAAAATTACAGCAAAACCAACAAATGCAACAGCGAATTCGCACCCAACTATCAGAATGGGTTGGAATTGAGTACGTAGAAAATATTGATATTGGACAACAACTTAGCCTTGAATGGACAAATATAAAAGCGCAACTAAACCAACTTCCGGAAAATACTACTCACTTTTATGGCTTGCTCACGCAGCACCCTAAAGTTCTGGCCGCCGACAAAAATATCTTAACAAAAGAGACTCAAGTTCGTATCGCAGAAGAGGCTTATGCCCCTCAATTTGGTGTAGAAGTGGGTTATGCCTATCGTCAATCTAATGGAATGAATGGTAAGCCAGCGTCTGATTTGGTCAGTGCTTATTTAACCATGGACATCCCCCTTTTCACGGATAAACGACAAGATAGATCCCATGCTGCCGCCCAATATCAAGTTGGTGCAGCCAAATCTCAAAAAGACTTACTCCTTGTGCAGATGAATGCGCAAGTAAACACGCTGTTCATTGACAAAAGTAATTTAGAGCAACGAATCGAAAGATACCAGAGTGTGCTCATAAAACAGGCCCACAATCGAACGAAAGCGATAGAGCGTGGTTACGAAAATAATACCGTGCAGTTTAATGAGCTGATCTTAGCAACAAGAGACGAACTGACGATGGCCGTTGAAGAGGCCAAATTGCTCTCAGATCTAGACAAAACAATGAATCAATTAGCATATACCTTAAATCGATACGACCAAAATATCATCGAACTCAGTGTTGATGTGGCTTCTAGGGAAAACAAATAATGAAAACACTACCAATAGCAACGCTAACGCTCTTGATCGGTGGCGTTCTAGGATTTACCGGTCATCAATATCTAACTTCCAACCATGATATGACGTCAGAGAACATGTCTAGAACTACTGAAAAAGCTCCCCTATATTGGGTTGCTCCTATGGACCCTAACTATCAGCGTGATGTACCCGGTAAATCACCTATGGGAATGGACCTAATCCCTGTCTATGACGATAACAACACGGCGGGTGGCAGTGAAAAACAAGGCACGGTAAGAATTAATCCTGCGGTTGAAAACAACTTAGGCGTTAAAACCGCTAATGTTAGTTTCAATGTATTAACCCCTGAAATTGAAACAGTAGGGTACATTAATTTTGATGAAAGTCGTTTATGGCAAACCAACATACGTGTGAGCGGCTGGGTAGAAAAGCTGAACATAGATGCAGTAGGGCAAACCGTTAATAAAGGCGATGTTCTCTTCACTATCTACTCTCCAGAACTCGTTAAGGCTCAAGAAGAATTGCTTAACGCCTATCGCTCTGGGAGAAAAGCTCTTATCAGCGGAGCAACGGATCGTCTAACCGCTTTGGGCATAGACAAGCCTCAAGTGAAACAAATTCTCAAAGCAGGACGAGCAAGTCAAAATGTAGCCATAAAAGCACCAGAAAATGGCGTGATAGCGTCTCTGAAGGTTCGAGAAGGTGGCTATGTTTCACCTGCACAAACGATTATTAGTGCGGGACCTCTTGATGAAGTCTGGGCTGACGTTGAGGTTTTTGAACGCCAATCTCATTGGGTAAAAATAGGAGCAGAAGCAGAAATGACATTAAGCTCCTTTCCCGGTAAAGCGTGGAATGGCACTGTCGATTTCATTTATCCAATTCTCGATCCTAAAACCAGAACACTGCGTGTCAGGTTGAAATTCTCTAATAATAACGACGAACTCAAACCAAACATGTTTGCCAACGTTACTTTGAAGGCCCGCTCAGCAGCGCCTGTTTTGACCATACCAAGAGAATCGGTAATTCGTTCTGGGGGGATGACTCGTGTGGTTTTAGCTGAGGGCGATGGTAAATATCGCTCTGCCCGCATTCAGATAGGGCGTGAAACATCCGATCAGATAGAGGTACTGGCTGGATTATCTGACCGCGATAAGGTTGTCACTTCTGCACAATTTATGCTTGATTCCGAATCTAGTCAGCGTGCAGACCTGTCACGAATTAACGGTTTAAAAGAGGCAAACCAGCTCCGCGTTTGGGCAGTTGGTGAGATTACCGATACCATGATCGACCACCGCATGGTAACCATTAACCACCAACCCGTTGGAGAGTGGCAATGGCCGGGAATGGTGATGAACTTCACCTTCGCTGATGGTATCAATATTGAAGGTGTGCAAAAAGGGCAAGCCATCGATTTTGAAATTCAAAAAACCGAGGGCGGACAATACGAGATAACTGACTATAAAGTCGGAGACACTGTTATCGCTAACGACGTATGGATAGATGGCAGTATTAGCATGTTAATGGCTGATTTTGGCATGATTACTGTAAACCATGAAGCAGTCACCGAATGGGGATGGGAAGCGGGAGAAATGAACTTTTCTGTGGATGAGGCCATCGATTTAACACCATTTTCTGAAGGGCAGGTCATTCGGTTTCTAGTCAGTAAATCAGGTGCAGAAACACAGTTGATATTGATTGAACAGGCAGGAGACCAATAATGATTACTGCCATTATAAGATGGTCGATCAACAACCGATTTTTGGTTTTGGTGGCCACCTTTTTCCTCGTCTTTTCCGGGCTCTACAGTGTTAAACATACACCCGTTGATGCCCTGCCCGATTTGTCAGATGTTCAGGTGATTATAAAAACCAGTTATCCTGGACAAGCACCTCAGGTAGTAGAGGACCAAGTAACTTATCCACTGACGACCGCTATGCTCGCCGTACCGGGAGCCGAAACAGTTCGTGGCTACTCATTTTTTGGTGATTCGTACGTTTATATCATTTTTGACGATGATACCGACATGTATTGGGCAAGATCACGTGTATTAGAATACCTAAGTCAGGTTGCTCCAAAGCTACCTGCGAATGCAAAACCGACATTAGGTCCGGATGCCACTGGTGTCGGCTGGGTATATAGTTACGTACTGCAAGATAAAACCGGTCAACATGACCTTGCCCAATTAAGAAGTATTCAAGATTGGTTCTTAAAATATGAACTTCAAACGGTTAAGGGCGTTTCCGAAGTAGCAACGGTCGGCGGTATGGTGAAGCAGTATCAGGTTCAAATTGATCCCGCGAAACTTAGAGCCTATGACTTAACGCTACAACAAGTGAATCAGGCTATTCAAACGGGTAATCAGGAAACCGGTGCTTCTGTCATCGAAATCGCTGAAGCAGAGCACATGGTCAGAACCACAGGCTACCTTTCTGGTATTGAAGACATCAAGTCCCTTCCGCTAAAAGTGACCAGTACAGGAACCCCGCTTCTTTTAGGTGATATTGCTGATATCAATTTGGGTCCTCAAATGCGCAGAGGAATATCAGAACTTAATGGTGAAGGGGAAGCCGTTGGTGGCGTAATTGTCATGCGATTCGGCGAGAACGCGAGTGACGTTATTGCCAACGTGAAAGAGAAACTCACTCAACTTCAATCGAGCTTGCCTGAAGGGGTTGAAGTCGTCGCAACCTATGATCGCTCTACATTGATCAACAATGCGGTACAGAACCTATGGGAAAAACTAGCGGAAGAGTTTTTGGTTGTTGCTGTTGTATGTGCGCTATTTTTGTTTCATATCCGCTCTTCCTTGGTCATTGCGTTAAGCCTTCCGGTGGGGATTTTATCGGCATTTGTTGTTATGCATTCACAGGGAATAAATGCCAACATTATGTCACTTGGTGGAATTGCTATCGCCATTGGCGCCATGGTAGACGGCGCTATTGTCATGATAGAAAACGTACACAAGCACATCGAACGTACACCATTAACAGACAAAAACCGTTGGCAAGTCATTGGGCGTGCAGCAGAAGAAGTGGGACCGCCACTTTTCTTCTCATTACTCATTATTACGTTTAGTTTTGTGCCTGTATTTGCGCTAGAAGGTCAAGAAGGGAAGATGTTCTCCCCTCTTGCCTTTACCAAAACGTTTGCAATGGCCGCATCTGCAGGGCTTTCAATAACTTTAGTACCTGTATTAATGGGCTATTTTGTGCGAGGTAAAATCTTACCTGAACACAAAAATCCAGTAAACAGAACGCTTATTGCACTCTATCGTCCACTATTAAATCTTAGCCTGAAATACCCTAAATCCATGGTTATCGTTGCGTTTATCATCATGTCGTCAGCGTATATTCCATTAACCAAAATGGGCAGTGAATTCATTCCGCCACTGGATGAAGGCGACCTCATGTATATGCCAACAACCTATCCGGGTATCTCTATCGGTAAAGCTAGAGAGCTCTTACAACAAACCAATAAATTAATTAAAACCGTTCCGGAAGTTGAAACCGCATGGGGGAAAGTTGGACGCGCTGAAAGTGCAACCGATCCTGCACCATTAACGATGATAGAGACCGTCATCCAGTTAAAACCAAAAGAAGCGTGGCGTGAAGGCGTCACAACAGAATCACTGCGTAAAGAGTTGGATAGTCTCATCCAATTTCCCGGCCTGACGAACGCTTGGGTAATGCCGATCAAGACTCGTATCGATATGCTGGCAACAGGCATAAAAACACCTATTGGAATAAAGATAGCCGGGCCCGATTTAAAGATTATTGAACAAATTGGGGCACAATTAGAACCATTATTAAACGGAGTTGAAGGAACCGCTTCTGTTTATGCAGAGCGTGTTGCCGGGGGGCGTTACGTGACGATAGACATCAAACGTAAGCAGGCAGCCCGATACGGGTTGAGTATTCAACAGGTTCAGCAGGTGGTATCAACCGCGATTGGAGGCATGAACGTCGGTGAAACAACGGAAGGGTTGGAACGCTACCCAATTAACGTACGATACCCACAATCTTACCGAGATTCGGTAGATAAGCTCCAAAGCCTCCCTTTAGTAACTCCAAATGGTGCTCGTATCGCCTTGGCTGATGTCGCGGACATACGATTTGAAGATGGCCCTCCAATGATAAAAACAGAAAATGCCCGTCCGAATGGCTGGGTGTTTGTTGATATTGAAGGGCGAGACTTGGGTTCTTATGTTGCTCAAGCACAAAAAGTAGTGGCTGAGCAGCTTAACCTACCTGCAGGGTATTCATTAGCATGGTCTGGACAGTATGAATATATGGAACGAGCAAAAGCCAGATTAAGCGTTGTTACTCCTATTACGCTCACAATCATCATGCTTTTACTCTACTTAAGCTTCAGAAGAGTGGGAGAAGTGTTGATCATTATGGCAACACTTCCATTGGCAATGGTTGGAGGGCTATGGCTCATGCATTACCTCAATTACAATTTCTCAATTGCAGTTGGTGTTGGGTTTATTGCCCTGTCCGGTGTCGCGGTTGAGATAGGTGTGATCATGTTGGTCTATCTCAATCAGGCTTGGCACCACCGTAAACTTGATCTTGCTGAACGAGACCAAATTCTCACATCAACGGACTTATTCGAATCCATCATCGAAGGGGCTGGATTGCGGGTACGTCCTGTAATGATGACGGTTGCAACCGTCATCATTGGCTTAATCCCTATCATGTACGGAACGGGAACTGGCTCTGAAGTAATGCAACGCATTGCCGCTCCAATGATTGGCGGTATGGTTTCGGCAACCCTTCTCACATTGTTGGTATTACCAGCCGTATTTAAGCTCTGGAAACAACGCGAAATAAAGCGATTACCGAGATCAATCACACCATCTTAAATCTCATTTACCGAGCGCATTCTCATTGGTTGTGCTCAAAGCGAATATTATTATTATAGGAAGAATACACATGAAAAAATCACTGACTACTTTAGCTCTTATCACCATTACTGGTGCCGCAATAGCGGATTCAAATTCAGGACATAACAAGATGGATCACAGCGCAATGGGCCACTCGACAGAAATGACGATGGATCATTCTAATGGCATGGCAATGGAAGGAATGACGGATGTTGGCATGCCTGCTGTAGGTGCAAAACCGACGAAGGTAGTACACGTTCTTTTATCTGACGATATGAAAATCCGATTCAAGAAAGAGGTAAAAATTGAGACCAATGACGTGGTTCAATTCGTGATTATGAACACAGGAGAAATTGACCATGAGTTTTCTATCGGTAGTGCGAGTGAGCAGATTGAGCATCGTGAAATGATGAAGACCATGGGTAATCACGCACACGATAGTGGCAATGCGGTCACCGTTAAACCGGGAAAAGCAAAACAACTCTTATGGCACTTCCACGGAGAAAAAAACGTAGAGTTAGCTTGTAATATTCCGGGGCATGCTGAATCTGGAATGATAAAAAAAATGACACTCTAAACCATGAATTATCCACGTTAACAATCGTTTAATTAATTTAGACATAAACAGTAAACATAGGCTAATACACGGTAACGTAAGTTCTTATCGACGCTTTATTGACAATATAGAGCGTCGATACAATCCAATAATTGAATCTATTTCTATTGGCTCGTGGTCATCATTAAAAAACCACAGAAAGCCGCATTGTTCGGCTTAAGGGAGTCATCGACAAGCCCCCTCATTTCAATAATTTGCGAGCGATATTTTACATAGAATTCATAGCTAGGAGTAGGTTTGTATTCTAAGTCTTTCAGTTCAAAATACTTTATTACGCCTTTCGCCGTCGTCGGCTTTACAAAAACTTCATCAAGCGGCGCATAGTAGTTTGGAATAATGGTCATCAGTGACCATTTGGCTAACCGCGCAGGCCTTAACAAATCGCCCATAATGTTAAAGCCGTATTCTTGGTCGCCGTGCAACATATCTTTCAGCGCGTATGCATAGCTTTCTCTTTCATCATGTGTCATTCCCTTTACCCAATCTCGCAGTTTAGGCTTTTCGAACAAGGAAACCATCGAAGATCGACTGATCACCTTGATCATGTTTTCGGCAATCAGTTGTGGTTTGCTGAAGGATTCCGCAGAGAACAAACCCTGACACTGCTCTATCATCTGAGGAACTCGATGTTTCTTAGCAATTTTGGCCATTTCAGGATCAGAAAAACCTTGAGGGAACTGCAACAAAAAATCACGCTCTGCAGCCTTCAATCTAAGTTTATTCATGGGAAACCTCTAAATACATTTTTGAAAATGAGAGTGTTTGATTTAGCATGATATACCAGCATCATCAAGCGTCATGTACAAGAAAATAAAAATTTGATCAAAATACATTCAGTAACTATAGTACACCATATGGTTAACTATAATGAACAACAACTCTCTCAGGTTTTTTCAGCGTTATCTGACCCAACGCGCCGCGAGATGTTAATACGACTAGGTCAAGACGAGATGTCTATTGCAGACTTATCTATACCCTTCAACATAACAAAATCGGCGATTACTAAGCATGTCAAAGTGTTAGAGAATGCAGGACTATTAAAACGAACCATTGATGGTCGAGTACACCACTGCCGCTTCGACCCCGAGCCGTTAAAGCAAGCCTCTGACTGGATGAAATTTTACGAGAAGTTTTGGAATAACAAATTTAATGCACTGGATGTATTTTTGGCGAAGGAAGAGCAATCATAATGAGCGGACTAACGTTTAATGAGACCCTTGAACTGGAACACGTATTCAAAGCCCCAATAGAACGCGTATTTGCCGCATGGACAAATGCCGAAATGCTCGCGCAATGGTTTGGACCGGAACACTTCTCGGTTGTGAAAGTTGAATCAAATTGTCAAAAAAATGGCCGCTATGACATCACCATTGAGTCACCAGATAAAAACCTCATAAGGCACTACGGTGAGTACCTTGAAGTCGATAAACCAACCACACTAATCTTTACATGGGAGATTGAGAATCAGTCCTGCCAAGGCAGTGTTGGACACAAAGCGACCACCATCGTTGAGTTAAACTTCATCCCTCAAGGACAAACAACATTGTTACAACTTAAACATGAAAAATTACCTGACGACGTTGCATTTAATGGGCATCGATTTGGCTGGATGAGTAGTTTCGACAGTCTCAGTACGCTCTTAGAGCAACAACGTTAAATTCATTCCACCTATAAAAAATCGCAATGAACTTGTTTAGAGTGTTAGATATTTAAACATAAACTCAAAATGAGCAATTCGCTCATTTATTACGGATAAATAGTACACCTAATGGTTAACTATTTATCTTACTAGGAGATACGCATGTATAGCATACTTCACAAAATAGTCATCGAATCATCACCTAATCAACTATTTCGGGCGTTAACGACCACAGAAGGATTATCGAACTGGTGGACGAAAACGGAACAGCAAGGTGATGAACTCACCTTTTCATTTGGCCCGAATGGAGAACATCAAGTCGTGATGACGTTACTCTCATCGATAACCGATAAAGAAGTGAGATGGCAATGTACTGGTGGGCCATGGGTTGAAACCGGTGAATTTGTTTTCTCAATCTCTGAAGATGATCGCGGATCATGCCTTAGATTCGCTCACCACGGTTGGGAACAACCGGATGATTTCTACCAACACTGCAACGCTAAATGGGGTTTCTTTCTAGTTATCAGTCTAAAACAATACTTAGAAACCAAAATCGGACAGCCGCACCCACATGATCCGAATATATGATTCCTTAATGACAACCATTTTGTTACCAGATATCGGTTGAGACAGCTTTTCTCAACCGATATCTATAGCCATAGAGACTCATGTTACTCACTAACGCTTTTAGAAACTCAGTGGTTTCGCCCTTCTTCAAACCTTGGAAGCTGATCGGATATTTCACACCAATTAGCACCATATTTAGTGTAGATATGAGCGTCAGGTTTATGGGGTATATCCGTATCCAACGCGCCTAAAGAAAACTCAACAAATTCCCCAGTATCGTTCGAGGGAATAAAGCGTAGGCTAGATCCACACGTCGAGCAAAACTGTCTTCTCGTACCATTATAAGCTTCGTATGTCTTAAGCAGCTTTTCTCCTGAGAGCCATTTAAAATGCTCACTACGAGCTTCTCCATAGGTGGCATATGCCGCACCATGGAATTTACGGCACATACTGCAGTGACAATGCCCCATCTTTTTTTGAATCTCATCGACTTCAAACTTAATAGATCCGCACAAACATTGACCTTTATATGACGGCTTCATATTCTCTTCCTTGTCATTGTAACCATCATAATGAATGGTTTTAAGCAGAGGAGGAAACGCAGTTAAAGCATTTTTGATCTCTGCGTTTTCAGTATTTAGACTGTATTTTACTCGCTGTATTTTAGTATTATCGCTTGTAAATCAGAAACATCTGCCGCTACGTGATCAGGTTTTACTCGCCACTCATCCGGGTTCGCTCCACTGTAACCTGCTGCGACAGAGACAACTTTCAAACCATTCCCTAGCTCAGCTTCAATATTCTTTGCAAACTCAGCGTCAGCTTCATGATCACCAATATACATGACCCATTTGTTTACAACGTCATCAAACAACTTCGCAAGACATTTTATCCCACCACTTGGATGTGGTTTCTGCGACTCATTATCTACGTCGTCGTATCCAATAATCGCCCGGAATGAATCATCGAGTTCGTTGTCTCTTAATACACGCCAGATATTTTGCTGCGAGTTTTGCGAACAGATACCATGAGGAATGTGAGAAAACTGCCGTATAGTATGATCAATTCCATCAAATAAGTGCACGGCGGTTTGATTGCTATTTTGATGCTCGGCCCAAAGTGACCCTGCTTTTAGCATCTCACTTTCTGTCAGCCCATAATATTTACAATATAATTCCTGCCAGTTTTTAGCGGCATGATTCGCTATATGGTAAGCCGTCTCACTCATTAAATATTTGGGCAGATTATTTCCCGTCAAGTGAGGGGCGACAATGGACAGTATGGATTTGGTTATATCGATATTCTTAGGCGCAGAATTGACTAATGTGCCATCGTAGTCCCACAGGATTGCGGCTAATTTCATATGGACTCCTTCCCCACCTTCTTGTTAATCATCATTAAGCCATGATAACCGTCACCAAGTAAAAATAGCCCATTACAAGTTTGCATCCTAATTTGAACTAGCAAGTAGTACTAGTTGGTCATAATAGACGCCATAACTTTATTGAGGATGTTTACCCAGTAAGGACAAAACTGGTTGCCGCTTGCGTTATTAATTTCTTGCAGAGCATGGGATATATGTCGCTTTGTATGAACTTGATGGGCGCGGGCATGTGTCATGGCTTCAAATGCGTCCACTAGGGCCAAAATCTTCCCTCCGTGAGAGATATCAACATTACTGAGCCCTTGCGGATAACCTTTCCCGTCAGCACGCTCATGATGCTCTAGGATAAACTGCCGTGCTTCTGTCCAGTGTGGCATTTCTGAAAGAAAGCTAACGCTGCGTTGTACGTGACCTCGAAGACAGGCGACCTCTGAATCAAGTAGGGCTGTTTTTTGTCTCAGTAATGCCAAAGGTAGAATGGACATACCTAAATCATGCAGATAAACCGCCGCTCTTAATTGTTGCTCATCAACAATTTTTCCTGAGAATTGATTTAGCAGCAATGCTAATTTTAGTTGGCGACTACTGCGTCCTTCCCAATTATCTACTCGATCTTCAACAGGCTTCATTATGCTATGAAAAAAAATCAAATCAGGCTCGACTTCACCTGACCAGTCAATTCTTAGATCATCTAACTCCTGAGAAAAAAGCGCAGGTTCAATGTTGTTGGTAAACGGTGGCTCAATAATATGTAACGAATTGGTCAACAATTCTTCATGGTCACCTATATTATCGGGCTGGACTTTGGCCATCATTAGAGTTGCTGCAATATACATCTGCGCGTCGTACATAACGCTACCTAAATTCGCTATGTCATCAACAAACGATTTCACTTCTTCAATAATACTAAGCAGAAGATCTGATATTAAATCATCATACTGCATTTCTCCCTCTCTCATTAATCCAAGAATATCTTCAAGGGCAGATAAGAGAGGAATAAGAGGAGCGAACTTCGCAAGGCCAACATCACCTTTGATGGTGTGAACAGAACGGAATAATTTATCTAACAGGTCTCTATTTTTCGGGTCATGGCTCAGCAAAACTAATGTATTGGCACTATCTTCACAAAGAAGATCAACTTCATCGACCACATCGAGTAGAAGTTCATTATCCAAATCTAGCGGGGTAAAGCTCTTCATTGTTGATACTCACAATAATTGTCTTAAATAACTACAACTGGCAAATGTGACTGATATTTTAGTGGCAAATTATCTAGTGCAGCAATTATTGTACCTTAGCACCCTATGATTGATGCTGTGCAACTTCTAACTATCAACATTTAATTTCATATGGTTTTCATTAACTCTTCCTTGGTTGGCAATGCTGTCATTGCCCCTTTTTTGGTAATGGCTAAGGCACCACAACCATTGCCCCATAACACAGCTTCTGCTACTACTTCGCAGTCACTCCAGTTGTTACTCTGAGCTAATCGAGCGAGCAGTCCACCAATAAAGGCATCTCCTGCCCCAGTGGTGTCCACTGGACTGACTGCTCTACCAGAGATCCGTTTCTCAGAGCCATCATGAATGACCAATGCGCCTTTTGCACCCATAGTAATAAGCACCAGTGTGTTATCAAATTTTTCGAGCTGCTTAATTCCTTGTTCAAGGGTCTTAGCATCTGTCAGGAACAATAGTTCTTCTTCAGAAAACTTGACCACATCGGCTTTCGCCAACGCCTTTAATACCACTGACTTAATTTCTGAAGGATCCGCCCACACTTCATCCCGTAAGTTAGGGTCAAAACTCACGTTTCCACCGACAGATCTAATTCTTTCAATCGCTTCAAACATAGAGCTTCTACTGGGTTCATTTGCAAGAGAAATTGAACATAGATGCAACCACTGATTCGCCTGAAATTTTGGAATATCCTTGGTCTGCAAAAACTGGTCGGCACTCGGCTTTACCATAAAAGTAAAACTGCGCTCACCGTTGTCATCTAGGTCAACAATAACCATAGATGTTCGCTGATCTTCATCTAAAAGCAGGTTTTCAATATTAACCCCTTCGTCTTGCAGCGTCTGTCTCATAAATCGACCAAGCGGATCATTGCCTACGCGTCCAAAAAAAGCACAATCATTACCCAATCTTGACGTTGCAACCGCAACATTGGCTGGCGCGCCTCCCGGGCACTTTAGGTATGTTGTTTCGCTATCAGGAATAAGGTCAACAACGGCGTCGCCCGAAAGCCAAATTCGATTCATCTCTTGATCCTTTCTCTCTGTCATTATTTTATACCCAGCTTCGCAGAAGATAGTTGCCAAAACCGGAAAGTCGCACGCCCTTTTAGCGCTAGTTCGGTTGCTGTTGCTGGCGTAAATATACGGCTACTCATTACCGATTCTCCGCCGTTAATAAAGATTTCGATTGATGAGTTATCGGCCATTATTTGCAACGTAACAGTATCGCTATTCAGTTTACGCTCTCTTATCGTGTCGCCTTCTCTGATCAAAGTATTCACCCTGTTCAGAAACAACGTTTTACTGCTCTCATCAAGAGAAATTAGGCACTCATTCAGGCTATCTTTGAACAAAGACAACTCGCTACCCCAAGCTAATTCAACCTGTAATTCAAACGACTTGGTTTTTAAATCGAGTGAAGCGTTATTGAGTTCAAATTCCAATAGTGATGAACGTAAAGCTTCAAGTTCTTTAATTGGTTTTTGAATAAGATTACCGTCAGCAAGGGTCAACTCACGAAGTGAAGACAATTGATGGATCCAACCACTATCAACGCTTGGTTGATTTATCTCATCAGGCAGACCCATCCACGCAGTGAGCACTCTTCTCCCATCTGGTGTTTCAAGTGTCTGTGGGGCATAGAAATCAAATCCGTGGTCTAAATTAGTGAAATCACTCATCGACAACTCACCTTGCTCGGAAATCGATGCCTTGAGGAAACCATTGTGATGAGCAACCGTATGATAATGGCTGTCGGATTGAATACCTTGAGGACCAATGACGGCAAGAAGCTGGTCATCAAGTTCAAAAAGGTCAGGGCACTCCCACATGTACCCAAAATTCCCTAGTTCATCACCATACAGTTTATCGAAGTCCCAATGATGCAAATCATACGATTTATAGACAGCTAAGCGACCAACCAAATCCTCGCGTTGAACACCTATTAACATCCACCATTCTTTACCTATTTTAATCACTTTAGGATCGCGGCAATGAGAGGTGACACCTTCCGGTAGACCTGTAATAACAGGGCCCAATTTCTCAAAACTTATTCCATCAGTGGACACCGCAAGACATTGCGTAGTGTGTCGCTCTCGTTCCGGTCCAGTACGCACGTTACCCGTGTAAAAGATCATCAGTTCTTGTGGAGTGCTAATGGCGTGCCCAGAAAACACTCCGTGGCTATCAAACCAATCGGAGGGCGTTAACGCGACGGGTTGCTGCTGCCAGTTAATTAAGTCTGTACTGGTTAGATGCGCCCAGAATTTGTCTTTGTGTACACACCCGAAAGGATACCATTGATAAAAAAGATGATAGGTTCCTCCGTGGTAGATAAAACCGTTTGGGTCATTCAACAAACCCATTGGAGGAGAGATATGCCAATCTGGTCTAAATTCGCATTTTTTCGGATTGCCCAGTTTCGTGATTGCATCGAGCTGCCTCTTTCTAATCTCTGTTCCAATTCGAATAAATTCAGATGGTTCGATTTTATCGCGTATATCGATACTGACTTGGGACATACTTGAACAATATCGCCCAGTGAGCCCTTCCGATAGCCATTCATCATTATCAATTTCTAATATTAACCGCCCTTGAGTGCTCAATATACGGTTAACATTAGAAATACCACCACAGTTTTCAATATAAGCATCTAACATGACGTGACCATAATTAATTGGGAACGTTTGCAACCATAGATAAAAAATTGGCCGACCTCAAGAAAATATTTTTCTCATGAGACCAGCGTCACAAAATAGTTAGAACACGTTAACAGGATTGACGTTCAACCACTCTAAAACTTAACACTATCTTACTCATAAGCTGTTGTTTTCCTTCTATTAAATCAAGAATCACTGTTGCGGCTGTTTCTCCAGCTGCTTCAAAGGCGTAATGAAAAGTAGACAGTGACGGGCTAGAGACCATTCCAAGCTCATCATTGCCAACACCAACAACCTTGACCTCTTTACCAGCGGTTTTTCCACTCTCTGTAATTGCCTTTATCGCCCCGATTGCAATTCTATCCGTAGCGCAAAAAACCCCATCTATATCTTTGTTTTTTAATAATAAATCCTTCATTTGTTCGTACCCAGATTCGATAGAAAACTCGCCTCGACTATGAAAAATTGGTGCCGATATTTCCAATGAAAGCAGAGCTTGCGATAAACCTTGATAACGCATTGAATCTACAGCAATATCTTCACTCGAAACGCCAATAAATCCAATATTTTTACATCCAGATTTTACTAATCGTTGGCCAGCAGAAAAACCAACTCGCACATCGTCATGTATCACGCTCGGTATATCATAAATGGAGCCATCTTGGCCGACGAGAACAACAGGAACCTGAGACTGACTAATGGCTTTCATTAGCGGATCACCTAAATGTGTCGCATACAAAATAATGCCTTCAACCCGTTTTTGATTAAAAAGGCGAATATATTCGACCTCTTTATCATGCTGATGTTGACTGTTCGCTAAAAGAACATGTTTTCCATTCTTATCAAATATATAGCTGAGGCCATCAACGCCTTGAGCGGTCGAGTTCGAAGAGAGTGTCGGTACAATAACTCCAATAAGATTGGTTTTTTGAGACTTTAAATCCTTTGCTACTTGGTTCACTAGGTAACCACACTCATCAATCGCTTTCTGCACCATCTCTTTGGTGCTTTGCTTTACGCCATATTCATTATTAATGACTCGAGAAACTGTCGATTTGGACACGCCAGCCAATTTGGCTACATCATGTAATCCAACCATTCTTACCTCAATACCTATCAGAATTGCAATTGTTACCAATTTTCTCAACAAAATTCGGGAATAGATAGTGTGCAAATTGTCTACTTGATGATTTTGTGACCAAAATAATAGATCTTAATCACATTTAAAGAGCATTTCTTTTGACGAAACGCTATAAATCTTTAAATATCATTTCTGCAAACGTTCCCGACTTTTAAAAAACAATTTGAAAGACCAATAACTGGTTGGAGTACATAATGAACTATCCTAAAATTGCAAAAGAACTACTAACCTTGCTTGGCGGCAAAGAAAACATCGAAGCTTTAGCACACTGTGCTACTCGACTTCGTCTAGCGTTGAAAGACGAGTCCATTATAGATGAAGACACCATTGATTCACTTGATGGCGTTAAGGGGCAGTTTAAAATTGCGGGTCAGTACCAGATCATTTTCGGTTCTGGAGTCGTGAACCAAGTTCATGCTGAACTGGCAAAACTTACGGGTATGTCAGAGATGTCCACTCGTGAAGTCGCTTCAGCAGGCGCTCAAAAACAGAACATTCTTCAACAGGCAATTAAGGGACTATCCGATATTTTTGTTCCTATTATTCCAGCGATCGTTGCTGGCGGCTTATTAATGGGAATATTTAACCTACTGACTGCAACAGGCTTGTTTATTGAAGGACAATCGATAATTGATGTCTATCCTGGGTTAGCTGATTTGGCCAATATGATAAACACCTTTGCTAACGCGCCTTTTGTATACCTTCCAGTATTGTTAGCATTCTCTGCAAGTAGCAAATTTGGCGGAAACCCATTTTTGGGCGCAGCACTTGGCATGTTAATGGTTCATCCAGACCTATTAAACGGCTGGGGATTCGGCGGAGCAAGCGTATCCGGAACCATTCCAGTATGGAATATTCTTGGCTTCGAAATTCAAAAAGTCGGTTATCAAGGTTCTGTTCTACCAGTACTTGTGTCAGCTTTTATTCTGGCTAAGGTTGAAATGGGTCTACGCAAGATTATTCCGTCTGTATTGGATAATTTGTTAACACCAATGTTAGCGATATTTATTACTGGATTCTTAACCTTTACTATCGTTGGACCATTCACTCGCGATATTGGTTTCTTGTTGGGTGATGGCTTAAATTGGCTTTACGATTCAGCGGGCTTTGTTGGTGGTGCAGTAATGGGCCTAATCTATGCTCCATTTGTTATCACTGGTATGCACCACAGTTTCATTGCTATAGAAACCCAACTATTAGCGGATATTGCCATTACAGGGGGAACGTTTATTTTCCCAATCGCAGCAATGTCTAATATTTCTCAAGGTGCTGCCGCTTTAGCTGTTGGTTTCTCAACAAAAGATATCAAAACAAAAGGGATTGCAATACCATCTGGCATTACGGCTCTACTAGGCATTACAGAACCGGCTATGTTTGGTGTTAATTTAAAACTTCGCTATCCATTTATTGCAGCAATAACTGGTGCGGCAATATCAAGTGCCTTCATTACTCTATTTAATGTTAAAGCTGCCGCGCTAGGAGCGGCCGGTCTACCAGGCATCATCTCTATTCGTCCCGGAGATCTTAGTTATTACATTATTGGTATGATCATAGCTTTCGTTATTTCTTTTGGCTTAACATTAATTTTAGCTCAGAGAAACAAAGCAAAAAGCCGTGCCAGCACCAAAGCAACCGCGTAAGTTAGCCTGAATTTTAAAAGGGCACTCATCGTGCCCTTTTGTTAATTTAGTCTGACAAGAATAGTGACGAAGTTGTCAAAAACGACTAAACGCCAATAGCGGCATTCGATGAATAAATCGGCAAATCAGAAGGTAAGCCAGTTTTGTTGGTATAAATACGAGAAAAAGAAGTAAGGTTTGCCACTTTTACCGAAGCAAAACGACCCCATTTACTTGCATCAGCTAGCAACCAGCTTTGTCGAGAATTGGCAAGAATCGCTTTTGAAATCTCTGCTTCTTGGGGTTCATGCTCCATAGCAGACAGGTTTGGCGTTATTGAGCCACAACCAATAATACCTATGTCAGCTTCAAAATCACCAAAGAACTTTAAAACACTATGACCAACCACATCTTGATGATCACAACGCACCAATCCTCCACATAGATACACTTCAACGTTCGGATTATTTTCAAATATTCTAGCTACTTGCAAGTTATTAGTAATCACTCTAAGCGCCTTCAAGCCAGTCAAAAACTCAGCCACGTAGGTTACCGACGTACCAATACCCATTATTACCGTTGAACCTTCAGGGATCTGTTTCGCTACCTCTTGACCAATCGCTATTTTGATATCAGATTCCACTTCCCTGCGAAACTGGTAGGTCGTGTTCGTCAAATTTGCAGGCAGGCTCAGTCCACCATGCACTCGCCGAGCTAAACCCTGCTCGCACAATGAATTGACATCTCGACGTATTGTTTGTGTGGTAACCGCAAACATAGTTGATAGTTCATCGATCTGAACATCACTGTGTTGTTTGAGATAACCAAGTATTTCCTGCTGTCGAAAGGTCAGTTCCATAGTGGTTCAATCCTGTTAAAAAAGTTCCGGGTTATCCGTGATAATATTCTTTACCTTCATTTGTGCAAACGTGGTCATTTTTTCCGGATCATTGAGTGTCCATATATTGAGAACATACCCTTCGTCTGTGATCGATTTCGCCATATCACTCGTGAGAAGATCTTGCTTAACATGAACGCTATATAAACCTAGATGTTTCACGTTGTCCAGATAGTCAGTCGATTCTTCTTTGGTGATATAGCCTCGAGATATTTCAGGCAATAATGACTGGCACATTTCCAAAGCATGCAGGGAAAAACTAGAAAGTAATAATCGGTCATATGGGAAACCGAAAGACTTAATTATCTCAGCCACTTTTTTAGCCAAAGGTACCACCTGTTCGCTATGGTGAATCTTCAACTCTAGATTCATATTTAGGTCGTTATCTAAACAGGTTTGTAACGCTTCTTCCAACGTCGGAACGGTCTCATTGTTAAATGAATCGCCAAACCAACTACCGGCGTCAAGTTGCTTTAATTCACGGAGTGTCAACGAGGCTAGTTTGCCCGTTCCGTTAGTGCAACGTTCCAAAATTTCATCATGAAATATCACTGGGATGCAGTCGGCAGTTAGCTGAGTATCTATTTCTATCCAACGAATACCAACTTCAGCCGCCTTTTTAATTCCAGCGAGTGTATTTTCCGGAGCCAGACCCGCTGCGCCACGATGACCTACAATCATAATTACCTTCTATACTTTCATTTTATAACCACACAATCTTAAGCAGCAATTTTACAAATACACTGTTTAAATTCAAGCTTAAGATGTGAAAAAATCATATTAGACCTCAATTTGATAACATGATCACAACATTCATATGAATGTTTTAATGTTCATATGAATGTAATAATGAATACTATAAAGTAAGTAATCTAACAATTAGAAAATAACAAACGTGAACAAAAGCTCACATACGAGCGCGGTAAAAACAGGAACACTTTACCTAACTACTAGAGGGTTAAGATAATGAAAAAGCTACTACTGGGTACTGTATTAACAGCAGCAACGCTGTTTGGATATGGCGTCATTGGAAGTGAAACCGCAATGGCGGCGTCAGAAAAGCCAGTGAATATCAATATGAGCTTGGTGTTTACCCAAAACGAACTGCTAACAAAAGAGCTGATCAAAGTGACGGATAAAATCCGTACACGTACGGATGGTGGCGTTAATATTAAAGTATTCCCAGGTGGTCAATTACCGGTATACAAAGATAACCTAGAGCAGGTGGTGAATGGTGCCGATTGGATTGCGGTTGAAGATCTAAGCTACCTTGGCGATTTTGTACCTGACTTTGCAGCGCTTGCCGGCCCAATGCTTTACAACTCATATGATGAATATCTTGCCATGATGAAAACCGACTTTGTTGCTGATCTATCAGCTCAAGTTGAGAAAAAAGGCATAAAAATTCTAACCGCAGACTACATGTTCGGCTTCCGTCATATGATCACTAATAAAGAGATCAAATCTTCTGCAGATATGAAAGGCATGCGTATCCGTGTACCAGGAAGTCAGCTGTTCATCAGTACACTCGCCTCTATGGGCGCTTCTCCTGCTTCATTACCATTCCCAGAAACCTATGCTGGCGTTCAGCAAGGTGTTGTCGATGGTCTAGAAGGTTCAATCTTAACTATGTACTCAACTAAGATGTATGAAGTGGCAAAAAACATGTCATTTACTAAACACTTCTTAGGTACTGTTGGCCTATACATTTCGCCAAAAGTTTGGGACAAGTTAACGGCTGAACAACAGAAAATTGTGATGGAAGAGCTAGAAGCTGGCGCGATTTCGAATACCAGCGAATTAGTGAAACTTGATGAAGAGTACATGAACAAACTTCAAGACTTAGGCGTGACATTCAACGAAGTTGATACGGCTGAATTCGGTAAGCTAACCGCTGACGTGTATAACCAGTTCCCATCATGGAGCAAAGGTATTCACGCAACGATTAATGGCGAACTGGAGAAAATCCGCGCTAACAAATAGTTCAATAAACGACTTACAACGCCTTGTTACTAATAAAGCCCAACAAGGCGTTGTAATTAGTTCGTTTAGATAGATTCTTGGAGTACAAATGCGTTTTATAACTAACATTGAAGAAATCTTAGCTTCAGTTGCCATTTCTATTACGGTTTTAATGGTCATCATTAACGTGTTCTTACGTTACGGCTTCGGTTTTGTTGTGCCCTGGAGCGAAGAGCTATCTGTCATCTGTTTTATCTGGGCCGTCTATTTTGGCATCAGTTCTTGTTACAAACACAAATTACACATGGGTGTCGATGTCATAATGACCTTGTTGCCCGACAGCGCGAAACGACCGTTCCGCCTAGTAATAGCCTGTTTCTTATTAATACTGAATGTAATTTTGGCTTATTTAAGTTTTGATTACACCATGCTGTCGACCAAAGTTACACCTGTGATGGGAATGTCTTATTTCACCATTAATGGTGTACTGATTGTCTGCTTTTCTCTAATGGCATTTCATACCCTGAAATTTATCAAAGATGATTTGAAAAGTTCAGATGAAAATTCGTCGACACATACGCACTAGGTGGTTGAAGTGGACATTTATTTACCGATTATCCTCTTGTTTGTATTATTTTTATTGAATGTACCCATCGCGTTTTCATTAATCGCATCATCATTGGTCTACTTTCTTTTTCTTAATACGTCCATTCCAGTTAGCTTAGTGATGCAGCGATTTATATCCTCTGCCTCTTCTTTTCCTTTATTGGCGATACCCTTTTTTATCATGGTTGGCTCAATCATGAACTACGCTGGGATCAGCCGAAGTTTACTATCCTTTGCAGATTCACTTATAGGACATAAAGTGGGTGGGTTAGCACATGTGAATGTATTACTTAGTACGTTGATGGGCGGAATATCAGGCTCTGCAAATGCCGATGCGGCGATGCAGTCAAAGATATTGGCACCAGAAATGACCAAACGTGGTTATGATCTCCCATTCACCGCAGCCGTAACGGCGGCATCTTCGAGCATTGCGCCTGTTATTCCACCGGGTATAAACCTGATTATCTTTGCATTGCTGGCAAACGTGTCTGTCCATTCCATGTTCATCGCCGGCTATGTGCCCGCGGTATTAATGGCCGGGTCATTGATCTTTACCATCGCCATTATTTCAAAAAAACGAGGCTATAAACCCTCTCGTTCAGTACCCGCACCTGCAAAAGAGCGCTTTCACTTTTTTGCCAAGGCCATCCCTGCTCTATTTATCCCCTTTGGCATCATTCTCGGCATGCGTTTTGGTTTATTTACACCAACGGAAGCGGGTGCTATCGCTGTTTTGTTATGCACTATAATAGGCGCATTAATCTACCGAGAATTAAAATTCCGTCATATTCCTATGATTCTGAAAGAGACAATTCAGGGCACAAGTAGTGTCATGTTCATCATTATTGGCGCGATGGTATTTGGTTATTATATGACCCTAGAGCAGATACCACAAAACGTGGCGTCCGCATTGATTCAACTAACGGATAACAAGCTAATACTGTTGCTATTAATTAATGTGCTACTCCTGGTTGTAGGTATGTTTATAGAAGGTGGCGCAGCCATGATTATATTGACGCCGTTGCTTCTACCTGCGGTGCTTAATCTTGGTGTTAATCCGGTTCATTTTGGTGTCATTGTTATTGTAAATATCATGATTGGCGGTGTCACACCGCCATTCGGTTCCATGATGTTTACAGTATGCTCAATTCTTAAAGTACGGGTGGCCGATTTTGTTCGTGAAGTTGCGCCACTGCTGCTCGCACTTATTACCGTGCTCATGATTCTGACCTACTCAGAAGGTTTGGTCATGTTTTTACCGAATTTGCTATAATTCATTAAGGAATAGAATATGAAATCGGTAACGAATCAGCTAACCAAAGAATGGAAAACGGTAAGCTGGGTCCTAACAGACGTCGATGATACGTTGACTTGGCAAGGCAAGCTTCCCCCAGAGACCTTAATAGCACTCGACAACTTACAGCAAGCAGGTATAAAAGTTGTTGCCGTAACAGGCGCTTGTGCTGGATGGTGTGATCACATTGCTCAACTTTGGCCTGTAGACGCAGTTCTGGGTGAAAACGGGGCATTTATATTAGAGAAAAAAGACAATTATCTTACTATCAAAGCCGATGTGAAGTTAGATGAGTTAAAACACCTGCAGGATAAATTGAAACATCAGGTGTTAGAAATTCTAAAGGATTATCCAGCTCTCAATTTGACGCTTGATCAATCTTACCGTCTATGCGAAGTATCCATCGATATAGGACAAAACTGTCCTAAAGTAAGCGACGTCATTATCGAGGAGGTCGTCTCCAAAATAACGGCATTGGGTGCTCATGCAACCGCCAGTTCTATCCACATTAACGCGTGGTATGGCGAGCACTCCAAAAAATTAACCTCGTTGCGATTCCTCCACGAGAAGGGATTAACCGACGCAGATATCCTCTCTCGCTGCTGCTATGTTGGCGATTCACTCAATGACCAACATATGTTTGCAACCCTACCCAACAGTGTCGGGGTTGCTAATCTTTCCCATTACTGGGACAGATTGATATCGCCTCCTCCTGTCATGATGACAAAACCAGGAGGCTATGGTTTCGCCGAATTTGCACAACAACTTTTGCAGTTAAAAGGATTTATCTAGAACCACCAATATTCAATATTCCAACCGACAAACACAACTCATACGGAGGTATCTATCGCGTGAAACTAGATCTTGAGATACTCGATACCTCGATGGAAATAAGAGCAACCGTCAATAAAAATAAAATCTCCTCACTCGAAATGTTCATGTTTTTACCTGATGATATGGGAATAAGAGAGCGAGACATCGGTGCTAACGTCTTGCTCGATCTTAAGGCATCTCGTTATCACTATTCAATTTCAAAAGCCAAATTTCCACTCCTTAAACAAAAGAGAGCAAACTCCGACAGTACGATCGATTTTCCAATTTTTCTGAAAACATTTAAGTTGAAACTGTCTAGGCTTACCCAAAAAACGGACAAAACCAAAAATAATTTGAGTGAGTTTCTAGACGTATCGCGAACACTACTCAATGATCTACGAAATACACCCACAACCGATGATAATATTAAAGATTTTCGAAGTGCAGATGAGCTCTGTTCTTATTACGCAGAACAAATAACGCTCGCCTTTTGCCATGCTGGTAAAGGAAATAACGAAAACACGGCTATTTACGATGAACTGATTAAGTTCGCTTGCTCTGAACGAGAATACCGAAGAGACAACTATGGTTTAAAATCAAAAGAGGCTCAGTATATACGCAGAAAAGAAGATTATTTCTGCAAATCAATCAATATTACCCAACAAAATAGTACGCTAGGTGTATTACGAGAACAGGCCGCATTTAGTCTCAGTGCATTTTTGTCTATGCTATTGACGACATTAGTCGTCTTTTATGTTCAATTGGGATATGGCACGGTTTCGTTTGCTCTACTGATGGCACTCTGTTTTAGTTATATATTTAAAGATCGGTTTAAAGAGCTATTCCGGATTTATATTGCAAAAAAACTAAGCAAAGGAAAATTTAGTGGTAGAACCGTGTTATACGATAGTTACAATAAAATTGTGGGTCAATGTTACGAGTTAGCCGAATTTGTCATACCTGATGATGAGATAATATCTGTGCGAGGAAAAGGGAAATACACAAAAAAAGACGCCGACGAAGTCGTAATTTACTACAAAAAAAAGTACGAGATTAATGACAGTTTCATGAATGGCTTCACCCAACTTAGAGACACAATGGATATAAATCTACATACCTTATTGGTGTTATTACCCGATACCACATTAAGGCATACCTCCTATGAAAATGGGAAATTGATTCGAAATAAATTTTCTATGCTGCACGATATTAACCTTGTATTTCGCCTCAATGACGACAAGATAGAACGGTATAGAATCAAAGTATCCCATTCAAATATTGCGAAAATAGAAGCCGTTAATTGGTCTTAGTCACATCAAAATATCAATCACTCCACTGAACTTTCGCAGAGTCCTTTCTTATCGGCGCATGAGCTGACAAGAAAGGATCGTCAAAGAACCATACAAAATTGAAGCTTCAAATGTAAATGAATTGATCATATTTATATGCTACATTGTGTTGCATATAGTTTTTCAATACTTCCGTTTATTGACGTATTAATTCTGAATGCTTCCATTATGATTATGAATGATAACCAACACACTCGCCAAGACGTTCGATTATTAGAAACCGCAGACATTGACCAGTTAGCGAACTTTCAAGCAAATAAAAATCGATCCTACATCCAGCTTCATGCTGGAGAGTTGAATGCTCAGTATGTTGAGTTCAATTTTGGTGATGTTCAGATATTTAGGGAACAACTCAATGTTGGGTCTAGGATTCAGGCCGCTCCTGCAAGTCGTTTTCTTCCTTTTGCTGTTATCAACTCCCATGACACAGACGGAACCTATTGTGGAAAAACCCGACCGAAAAATTCATTTATACAGGCGACAGGTGGTGTATGGGATATCAATTTTTCTAACCATATCGATTACATTTGCACCGCGTTCAATCGTGAAAGCTTAATTAAAAATATCCGTCAATTAACCGAAAAGGATATCCCTAAAAACTGGTTATCAAGCAAAGCGGCCGTTTCAGACCCGTTGGCACTCAAGCGATACACATTGGGTTCAAAAAAAGTCATGCAGATGGTCCGACACAATCCCCGCTTACTTAACTATCCGTCTGTTAGTCGCGTACTCAATGAAGCGATATTGCAGCTTACACTGGATGTTTTAGCTCCAACCAACCAAATTGAAGAAACACTCAGACCGCAACCCCAACGAATTAAGGGAGTACATAAGGTTATTGAGTACCTGAACTACCATGCCCATCAAATGCCCACATTATCTGAACTGTGTGTTGTGGCACAGTTGAGTGAGCGTAGCCTACAATACGGTTTCAAGGAATATTTAGGCATGACGCCAAACCGCTACTTACGAATAGTCCGTCTCAACAAGGTCCATAGCGATCTTATTGCTGCTAGCGCGACTAAAAGTAAAGTTGTTGATTTTGCACTAAAATGGGGGTTCTTAGAATTAGGCCGCTTTGCTGGCGAGTATCAAACCTTCTTTAACGAACTACCATCAGAAACCCTTCGAAAACAGATTTAGATCCCTGCTAAATTGTCCCGTAATTGCGAATGCAAGACATCTTGCGGAATATGCATATCAATCACCCATGATGTTGCTAATGTGTTAATTAGTTGACAATAACGTCTAACTTTCTATTCTTACATATAAAAAATAAATAATTGGATAGTTGGATCTTTCACTTTCGACCAAGACGAAACTCTTAAATGTCACATTTACTAGCAACAAGAAAGAAGGACCTAGGTATGATAAAAAATGTCGTTACACTCATTGCAATAGCGGTTTCTGCTAATGCAATGGCGATTGATTCAAAGCCAGCGACTCAATCGACGATAGAGGCGAATAACAACGTTCTCAATGCTCTCCCCTTTGGCGACAAAAAGGACTTTGACGACGCTCAACGCGGTTTGATTACAACACAAGACGTTGTCACCGTTAAAAATGAAAAGGGCGACGTTGTATGGGATTTAGAATCTTATAAAAAGTATATTTCATTAGATAAGGAATCCCCTGCCAGCGTCAATCCTAGCCTTTGGCGCAACGCGCAATTAAATATGATCAATGGACTGTTTAAGGTTACCGACGGCATTTATCAAGTACGTGGTTACGACTTGTCTAACGTTACCTTTATCGAAGGTAAAACGGGTTGGATCGTTTTTGATCCGCTTATATCTCAAGAAGTAGCAAAAGCTGCATTGGATTTCGTCAATCAAGAATTGGGTGAACGCCCAGTTAAGGCCGTTATCTACAGCCATAGTCATCTTGATCATTTTGGTGGTGTTCGTGGCTTAGTTGATGAAAAAGATGTTATTTCGGGTAAGGTCGAAATTATTGCTTCGCAAGGATTTACAGAACACGCCGTATCAGAAAATGTTATCGCAGGTAACGCCATGGGGCGTCGTGCCATTTATATGTACGGTGCATTACTACCACGTAATGAATTTGGTGGCGTTAATGGTGGGCTTGGACAAACAACGTCCACCGGTGTCGCTACGTTAATTGGACCAACCGACTTTATTGACAAAACAGGTGACGAGCGCACGGTAGACGGCGTTAAAATGGTATTCCAATATACACCAGGAACCGAAGCCCCAACAGAGATGAACACTTGGTTTCCAGAGAAAAAAGCCCTTTGGATGGCAGAAAACACCACCAATACAATGCATAACATCTTAACACTTCGCGGTGCTCAAGTGAGAGATGCACTAAAATGGTCTAGTTACTTAAATGAAACCATTGAGTTATGGGGTAACGAAGTAGAGGTTAAGTTTCAAAGCCACCACTGGCCACTTTGGGGCCAGAAAGACATCAATAGTTATTTTAAGAAACAACGTGATATCTACAAGTACACCCATGACCAGTCTGTTCGATTGATGAACCAAGGCTACACGGGTGAAGAGATTTCAGAAATCATCCAACTACCTAAGTCACTAGAAGACAACTGGGCCACACGTGGTTATTACGGCACATTGCGTCATAACAGCCGCGCAGTCTATCAACGCTATATGGGTTGGTATACGGGTAATCCTTCCGACTTGAACAACCTACCGCCAACCAATGCTGCTATTAAATACGTTGAATATATGGGCGGAGAGAAAGCCATACTAGACAAAGCTAGAGAGGATTTTGCCAAAGGTAATTACCGTTGGGTTGCGGAGGTTCTTAAACATGTGGTATTTGCTAACCCAAACACCAAAGGAAAAGAGCTATTGGCTGATACTTACGAGCAGCTAGGTTACCAATCAGAATCTGGGCCATGGCGTTCTGTGTACCTACAAGGTGCCTACGAACTGCGTAACGGCACGCCAGAAACCGGCGGGTTAACAACAGCGTCGCCGGATATCATCCGAAACATGCCTCCAGAGATGCTATTCGACTATCTATCCGTTCGAATCCTTCCAGAAAAAGCCGAAGGTATGAACTTCTCAATGAACATCGATTTCACTGATTTAGATGAGCAATACACACTAACCATCGAGAACTCCGTGTTGAACTACTCTAAGATACTCATTGACGATCCTAGTGTCAGCTTGAAAATCTCAAAGGCCGTTCTAGATGATGTGCAAATAGGTAGTATTACGCTTGAGAAAGCAATTGCCGACGGTGATCTTGTCATCGATGGTGACGCAAGCAAGTTTAAAGACTTTATTGGTATGCTGGACCAATTCAAGTTCTGGTTCAATATTGTCACACCGTAAGGCCTCAGATATGAAAGTATTAACGCAAATATTATTGATACTTTCTGTTCTAGGAGCAAGCCCTAGTTGGGCTTGCTCTTACGATGGTCAGTTTATTAATCCATTTACTGAGAGCTATCCTGGCTCTCTAGATGTGGTTATTGCGACACAAAAAGCGTTAGCAAATAATCAAATAGTTAAACCAAAAAATGTCGAAGGCGCACAGGGTCTACAACGCGCAGTTTGGTGGCTAAAGCTGTTTGTTAAAAATAATCAGGAAGTACTACCTGAAGAAGGGTATATCTATTTAGCGGATAGCCATTTATGGAGCAAGTTCACCAAAATGGGCAAGGTAGAAGTACATGCATTAGCTCCGCAAGACAATAAGCACGTCTTGGTGATTTCTGAGTATGCACTAAGTAACCTAATCTCGAAAAATATCTCTTATGAACAATCTCAACAACTAGGATTGGTTGAGCTTAACTATTAAGCGGTCGATCCAACACAAAACAGGCTCACTTAAAAGTCAATGAGCCTGTTTACTATTCTATTGCCCTACGAGATTTGGTTCATGCATCACGTGCAACTTATTGCCATCTAAATCACGACAATACGCTCCAAAATAATCTGGTCGGTAGCGATACCCCGGAGCCCCTTCATCTGTGCCGCCGAAAGCTAACGCGACACGATGGAACTCTTCTACCATTTCATTAGTGGCCGCTTTAAAGGTAACTTGTGTACCATTCCCGCTCGTTGCGGTATGTTTATTAAACGGTATCAATATCCAAAAGCAGCTTGGTCCGCCTTCTGGCCCGTAACCAATTTCATCATCTTCTTCCATGGTACGTACCATATTAAGAGTCGCTAAAAGTCGGTCATAAAAAATACCCGCTTTAGTAAGGTCGTTGGAACCAAGAGTGATACCTAGTAGCATGGAAGGTTTGTCCTGAAATATGTGTTGAATGTCAGTGTATCTGACCATGGTTTAGTCAAACCATCAATGATGGACTGCAAACTAGGGGAATTGGCTGAAAGCTTCCCCATATCAAAGCTTGTATTCCTGCCCGAGCTATTCTTTACCGATACGAAAAACGAAAATTTATGGTTGTAGTTCTAACCTTTTTAATTCACCTAATCTATTCTCATAAACATTAATCAAATATTCACTTAGCAGTACCTGAGACGTATCGCCTTTTCCTTTATATTCTTCCTTCGATTTGTTCAAGTACTCTAGCTGTTCTTTAAGTTCTTTAACACTCAATTCCGCAAAGGCTGAATCTGCGTCCAATGCAACTAAACGTTCTCGCTCCATTTCGTTCGCGATTTGCTCTTTAGTAGGAGCATACAATGCGCACTCTTCATCAATAAAACCGTCACTACCAATCACACTGTTTCGTTCTGTGGATAAACAAAAACCGTTGTTGTCAAACTTCGTACATTCCCACAAGTAACCATTGTAGGGCAGATATTTTGCCTCTCTATTTCTATTCTTATCAAACTGACAAGCGCATGGGATACACCAATCATTATCTATTTCACCGAATTTATCTTTTATAAACATCTGTTGCACCCCCCGATAACGTACTTTTTCAGAGGCGTAGGAGGTACTTGGCAATAAAACGCTAACAAAAAGAAAGCCACATAGCAGCCATTTATGAATGAACACAATTAACCTTTATTTTAATATGGTTATAAGAGAACTCTACACTTTTAGTACAATAAAATGAAGACCCTCGTTAGATTGCTGTCAGCTTAACGACATTGTGTCGCATTTTCTCTATTGATTACCTACGTTCACAATTGCCTCTTCACTGCGATCGTCGATTTTTTTTATTGTCACAACAAAATCACTGGTAAAGGAGCTAGCTGAGACAGCAATATCTATCCAAACGCTATCCCAAACTACCCTTATCTCGGTACCGTCATTGCTTTCTTGAAAAACCAACCCCTCACCATCTATAGCCGAATAGGTAACACCACTGATAGACTCAATGTTCACCTGAAAATGATCGCCTAAAAAGCCCAATAATCGGTAGTGTGTCTGATGCTCTCCACCCACCATACCAGACAATATAAGATCGCTAGTCGACTCATCAAGATGAATATAGAAATAATCTCGACTTACGACCTCAACATGACGTAGCAAATAGTCGTGGTCACTTTGGGCATATGTATGCGAAGTTAGACAGGCAGAAAAAAGCAGTAGAACAATCGAAAACTTATGGTTTTTTTTCATGGCGATGCTTTTCTTGAAAGGGCCGGATAAGCAAGCATAGTTCGCTGATGGCTTATCTTATTTGATTAGGCGCATTATTTTGCCATGTTTAGCGACGCAGACAGGATGTACATCCTCGACATGCAGAACGAGAACTCGCGTCTAATCGGCCTCGCTGCACTTTACAGTAAGCGTTTCTTAGTACGCGACGGGCTGCAAACCAGTCCTCTGGTTTTTCTAGGAGCAAGTAACCATTAAAGCGCTTAATCACTTGCATACCATATTCCTCTATAAACCGCCGGTCAAAGTCGATCTCAAAATAGGTTAGCGCTTGCTCGATAGAGGTAAAACTCGAGATGGTTTGTTGAATATCGGTCAGCTTCATAATAAATTTTCATTCGAACATGGTCGCTAGGGTATCCACACATTTTAACGCAATCATTCAAATAGTTGCCAAGATAAACAAACGCATCATTGTCAAACCGTTATAACTTTTCAATATAAAGGATCACTTCGCCGACATGAAAGCCCCATTTAGACATATCCGTCTTATTGAACAACCGCTTTTCATCAATCATAAACATCCAGTCGTCTAAAGTAACTTCATAGATCGTGCCATCCACAGGGATCTCTAATTCGTATTCCCAGTAGAGAGCCGACCCTTCCGTTTTGCCATTCGCAATACCGACCACATCACCTGCTGTACCTTGATATTCATTATCTCCAAGTTTTTTCAGTTGCCAAATACGCGTCGACGTCTCACCATCATCAAACTCAAACCACTCCTTTATTTCCCCTTCATCTCCCTGCCATGACGCGAGAAGTTTAACGTTGAAACGGCGCAATAGGTTTCCCGAACGATCTAGCACCATGCCATAGGCTTTAAGCTCTCCATCAAAAAATTGTTCTAACTTCAGCTCTGGAGTGGTGTTTTTGTGTTCCTCTAAACTGGCACTGCCACATGCAGTAAGTAACAGTACGAGAGAAAAAATGGTCAATATCTTCATTGATTAAGCCCCAATAATTGTTGACGTAGTTTAGGCTCTGACGTGTTCTCCGATAACCAAATTGAAAGAAAAGCATCCCCAAAATCTTGGCTCTCTATCACACCTATCGGTGCATCATTAAAGAAGAACTGACTCTGGCCATCTTTTTGCACGCGAATAGTAATGGTATTGCCTGGTTCCACATCTGGCCAAATTCGTTCAAGTGGCGCGGCCCATTTGTCTATGTTGCTCTGTCGATAACCTAAATGTTGCCATTGGTCGATAGTCGCATCGATAAGTGCCCGCTTACTTATTGATTTAAAGTATTCAATCTTAAGCGCTTTTTCATTTTCACCTTTTGCTAGAATCACCATCATCGCATTGTCTTTTTCCTGTTCTACATCCCGGTAAAACTCCGCTTGATAAATGGTCCAGAACAGGTAAGTCATTTCACCTTCACCTACTTTATTTAAATGGCTAATAGGAGAGGCCGTTACGCTAGCCGTCAGCAGTAGCAATATTAGAGTCCATATTTTCATACATCACCTCAAAACATGTGCTTTGGCCGGTTGATTTACATAGCGTTTAAGAATGACAAACACCGGTAAAAGAAGCGTCCAAACCAATATTAACGAAAGAACAACACTGCTCGTTGGCAACAAAGGAACCAAAACACCCGTCTTTATGCCTCCCCAGTAGCTACTCGCGCCGCCAATAGCACCCACCAACATAAGCATTGGAATCGAACGGTTATCTAACCAACGTAAGCTATGGTTCAAGCTAATAATGAACATTATCCATAGCAGCAATAACCAGATAGGAAAAAAGCTGTCACCAGCGCTAAATACACCGAGTTCTAACTGAAATTTATCGGCAATCAATCCGATAGGAACCAGCATTAGTAATCTAAGATCTTTGATGCGTGTTGGTGATAATGCAAAATGAAGGATAAGCAATAATGGCATTATCTGATTGGCGTATTCGGTAAAAAAAGCCGCACATAGCCAACTGGCTTGGAATAAAAAAAGATTAATAATCCAAAACAATTTCATCACTTTTTCCTCTGAAACGTGGCTTTCTAGCAACCACGTGATGTGTACTTATGACCCTTTGCAAAAAAGCGCCTTCGCAATAGCATAAATAGAACAACCATAAGCGCTTGAACTCTTCGCTGTAGCCAAGGTCGATTAACTGATCCCATTGTTGTTCAAAAGCTAAACGCCAGTCCGCCAATGTACGTGCATAGTGAAGGCCTATATCATGCATTTCATGCACCACCAAATCGGTATTTTTAGCCATCTGTTCGGTCATGACCGCTACAGAGGGTAGGCATCCACCCGGAAAGATATATTTTTGGATAAAGTCGACGCTTTTACGGTAGCTATCGTAGCGACTGTCAGCAATAGTGATGGATTGAACAAGCATTTTTCCATCTGATTTAAGCAGCTCTGAACACTTGCTGAAGAATGTCGAAAGATACTCGTGTCCTACCGCCTCAAGCATCTCAATTGAAACAAGCTTGTCATACTGCCCCGTGAGTTTGCGATAATCACTTTTCAACAAAGTAATCTTGTCATCAAGGCCAAGCTGCTGAATTTTATCTGCGGTATATTGATGCTGGGCATCAGAAATAGTGGTAGTGGTAACATGACAATCGTAGTGTTGAGCCATGTATATCGCCAATCCTCCCCATCCCGTGCCAATTTCTATTACGCTATCGCCCGATTGTAAGTCCAGTCTCTCACAGATGGTCTGCATTTTAAGTTGCTGGGCTTGTTCCAATGTGGAGGCCTGTGCATTATAAATTGCGCAGGAATATTGCATTGCAGGATCTAAAAAGCGTGTATAAAGCTCGTTACCGAGATCGTAATGAGCCAGGATATTGCGTTTTGAACCTTGCTCAGTGTTGGCATTCTTACGGCTAAGTAAACGATTTTTTAATCGACTAAACCACTGAACCTTATTCTCAATCTGGTCTAGCTGTGATTGATTTCTCGCCAAAACTTGAATAACGTTGGTTAACTCTGGGCTCGTCCATTTACCGTCAATGTAGGCCTCTGCTCCACCAATACTGCCATTGAGTACGACATCTTTATAAAAACTCGGATCATGCACCACAATTTTCCCACTTAATGTGGCCGATCGCTCACCAAAAATAAGATGCTCGTCACCCTCGATAATTTCAACACTCGCCTCATCAAGTTTACTTAGTAGAGCAAAAATCAAACGTCGATACTTCCCCATAGCGTCATTGCGGCTAGTGGCATTCTGGTAGGCTAAAGATTGATCCTGTTTTGCTATTTGTTGCATGTAAACCTCACTTGCGAGTCTAAATATTTCCAATATTCACTGAAAAACGATTCATTAACTATTTGGGTGCACGACAAAAGGAACTCGTTTCAAAAACAGCTTTAGTGCCTGCCAATAAATACCGCTTACAATCTTCAAGGTCATCATCGGAATCGCGCTGATTGTCTTCCATAGCTGTTTTGCACTAAATTCACGTTTAGTTAACGCCAGAGTGGCATCAAACACTTTCCCTTGATTGTGGCTTTCTATGTGAACCAAGGTGTTCTTTTCTGGTGGTGATATCTTCCAATGATAATTCATGTCCATCTCCATAAATGGTGAGACATGAAAAGCTTTTTTCACCTTCATGTCTCCGGTCATATCCACCAAGTAGTAGTGTCTTTGTCTCCATGGGGTGTTGCTCACTTCCGCTAACATATATTGACACTCGCCCGCTTCTGAATAGCAAAAGTAGCAGTTAATTGGGCTGAAATAGATCCCCATACATCGGCCTTGTGCCAGTAGAGTAACTCTATTGTTCTCAGACCAATCTCCCCCTAATTGTGTTACTTTTTGACTTATACGTTGCTTCAACGTGCCAGGTTCATTTTTTACATAATCTTTTTCATAGAATCGAATTGGGTTATACCAATGTTGACCAAATACTAGGCTACGGCGTGACAATTCGGCTAACTCATCTAGGTCGACAGCCAGCATGTAAAGTTGATAGCTGAATTCATGTGCTACCTCGCCAAATCGACGATGACGAACATGTCCCCAATAGATACCACTGTGATCATTCATAACGACAGTCCAAACCGTTCAGTTACATCAATTGCGCTGCGTACACCATCTTCATGAAAACCGCTGTACCAATACGCCCCAACAAAATGACAACCATTTTTACCGCATATTAAGTGACGTTTTTTTTGTGACTTAACACTTAACTCGTCCAGTATCGGATGGTGATAAATAAAACGACGTATCACCTTGCTTGGCTGTATTGCTTCCGTTTGATTCAGGGTGACACAAAACGTGTCGTTGCTTTGAATACCCTGCAATATATTCATATTATAGGTAACACATGAAGGCCGCGATAAATCGCCATCGAGCATATAGTTCCAACTCGCCCATGCCAGTTTTCTATCAGGTAGTAGCCGAGTATCGGTATGCAGTACCACTTCATTTCGGCTATAAGGAATACCAGAAAGAACCTCGACTTCTTGTTCAGTGGGGTCAGCGATAAGGTTTAGAGCTTGGTCTGAATGGCAGGCAAAAATGACATCGTCAAAACTCTGTACCTCGCCGTTTTCCATAGTGATAATCACGCCGCCACTATGCCGTGTAACATGCTTTATAGTTGCGTTTGTCACTATGGCATTACTGAGTTTCTCTTGGATGCAGTTAACATAAACTCGTGAGCCTCCGGGAACGACATACCATTGCGGTCGATCAACAATGTTAAGTAGCCCGTGATGATAGAAAAACTGGATGAAAAATTTAAGTTCGAATTTTTCCATCTCTTCCAAACTTGTGGACCAAATCGCCGCTCCCATTGGAAGGATATAATGCTGACAAAAAAAATCTGAAAATTGATGCTGTTGTAAGAAGCCACCTAGGGTAAGTTTCTCATTAATATTGTTTTCTCGAAACGCCTTTTTACAAAGCTTATTAAACGTAATAATTTCTGAAATTAGACGCCAGAACGTCGGCTTGAACACATTACTTCGTTGTGCAAAAAGCGCATTGATACCATGCCCATTATATTCGAACTTAGTCTGACGGTTGTGCACACTAAAACTCATTTCCGTGGCTTGTCTTTTGATGCCTAGCTGTGACAGCAATTGGTTGAATTTAGGGTAAGTTCTATCGTTAAATACGATAAAGCCAGTATCAATGGCATACTCTTGACCTTGGTGAACGATATCAACTGTTGCGGTATGACCACCTACATAATCATTCTTCTCAAAAACGGTAACGTCATGCTGTTTGTCTAATAGATAAGCGCAAGTGAGTCCTGAAATACCTGAACCAATAATAGCGATCTTTTTATTTGTCATTGCTAACCCATCCTTGTAGCGAGTCTATTCCAAAGTGACGAAGGTAATACGCGAAGGCATTTCATAATAAATATAAATAATGTCGGGAAACTGATATCTGGTTTTCCTTTGGCTATGCCTTCTATGATTTTTTCTGCTGCCGCTTGGCTAGAGATAATCATCGGCATATCAAAGCTATTTTTATCGGTCAGTGGTGTTTCTACAAAACCAGGGTGAACCACGGTGACGTTAATATCGTGCTTTTTTAGATCTATCGACAGCGTTTTTCCTAGATAACTTAGCGCCGCTTTTGATGCGCCATATGCTTCAGCTCGAGGCAATGGCAATAATCCGGCACTGGAACTTACCAAGACTAAACGACCACCGGGCTTGAGGTGTTTAAGCCACGCTTGAAGACCATAACCAATCGAAATCAGATTAATATTAATTACCCTCTCAAACTTCTTGGCGTCGAAGTTGAGTGCATCATCAATATATTCGCAGTCACCAGCATTAAAAATGAGCATATCAAGCGGCTCAAAATCATCGTCCATTGTGGGATAGTTTTCATAATCTGTTAAATCAAAGCAGAGCGGTGTAATGAATGGCCGATCAACTGTTAACTGCTGCAATTTCACTTGGTTTCTGCCACAAGCAATCACTTCAGCCCCTTTGCTGGCATAGCTTAAGACTAATTCCTTCCCTATACCTGATGTAGCACCTGTAATTAAAATACGCATCATTGCCCCGCTCTCTGCTTTATGATTTTGACGAATGCACCAATAAAAGGGACGTGTTCATATATCATCGCCCCGGCATCTAGGTAGTCGCGGTGGAATATCACTAGGTTATCTTGCGCTTTAAGATGGGAGTGGCCAATAACAGAGATAGGCTTTTTACCATTCAGGCTTTTGTGACGAAACGTCATATTCCAATAAACAGCCGCTTCATTGTCCGATTCAAACACATGTTGAATGACAAAATCACACTGAATAATATTTGTGTAACTGCTCTCGAAACTGTCTATAAGATCTTTTACACCGTCGACTCGATGAAGCGGATCGATAAACGTAACCGCAGGATGATAAATAGATTGTAAAGTAATGAGATTATCTGTCCCTAACTCGCTGTAAACATCAACAAATTTTTGTAACCACAATGAGCGTTGCATTTAAGATCATCCTTAATATTGTTTGAAAAAATCTAACGCCCTCTGCCTTGCTTCTTTGTGATCGACGATGGGCTTGCAGTACTGCGTTGTGTTGCCATTTAATTGCAAATATTGATGTGGAAAATGGATATGTTTATTGGGCACATCATACAGTTCTGGAACATATCTACGGATGAAGTCGCCATTAGGATCAAATCTTTCACTTTGAGTGATCGGATTAAATATTCTGAAGTATGGTTGAGCATCGCAACCGGTGCTTGCTGCCCATTGCCAGCCGCCATTATTGGCACTTAAATCCCCATCAATAAGGTGTGACATGAAGAACGCCTCCCCGAGTCGCCAATCTATTAACAGGTGTTTAGTTAGGAAACTTGCTACCACCATCCTCAAACGATTGTGCATCCAACCGGTTTGGACTAACTGCTTCATGGCGGCATCAACTAACGGGTAACCTGTTCGACCATCACACCATGCTTGAAAGTGCATGGGATTACCTTGCCAATCCATGTCTCGGTATTTGAGCTGAAAGCTCTGTCCTTTTGCTAGTTCAGGGAAGTGAAATAACAGATGTTTGTAGAAATCTCGCCAAATTAGTTCATTAAACCATGCAAAACCGGGCGTAGCTGAATCATATACAATCTCCGGTTGCCTCTGCACTAATTGTAGCGCAAGCCATCGTGAACTAATCGCTCCAATAGCAAGATAAGGCGAAAGACCAGATGTTGCCTTAATCCCGGGAAAATCTCGCTTTTCAGCATAATACTCAAGCTTATTTTCGAAGAAAGTAGGCACCACTGTTTGCATGACCTCATCACTGAGCGGCCAACGTGATGAATCCGCTTTGAGATAATCAAATTCAATCGATGTCAAAGAATTATAAATGAAGGTCTCAGCATTCTTTACAGGGGGAATAGCACATTCAACACCGGTAAGTTGTAGGCGCTGTAACCACGCTTTTTTAAATGGTGTAAATACCTTATACATCTCATCTTGTTTATTAAGCACACTGCCTACCGGCAAGATAGTATCGCAGTTAGAGAGAATAAGGTTTATACCCGTGTTTTGAACAAGTGTATCTCGGTTGAGCTCATTGATCTCTGGCTCTCGATTAGCGCAGACACTGTCGATAGCATTCTGATCGCAAAATTCTTTTAATACCTGCACCTGAGAGCAATAATCCGAAGCTTCCAAATAATGCAGTTTCACACCATGCTCTGCCAATTGTTTCGCAACCAATAGTAGATGTCTTCGGATGAAATCAGCTTGAATGGGCGCAAGGTTATGTTGTTGCCACTGCTTCGGTGTCGATATGTAGACCGCATTAGACGCCCCCATTTTAAGGGCTTTACATAATGCTGGGTTATCGTGAATGCGAAGATCTCGCCTCAACCAAAGCAGTGTACTCAATAGCCATACCTCAATTTTAACGCCTTAGGATGTGGATTTAAGTAGGTTTGCTCTGATAGATAGTCGTTGGGATATTCGAGTAAATAATGATTAATCAAGGTTAAAGGAACCAATAACGGCAAGAGGCCTTCTCGATAAGCATCAATTTGATCATTCAACTCTTTGCGTTTTTCTTTGGTTAGCTGCTTCTTAAAATAACCCTGTAAATGATGCAGAGTATTAGTGTGGCTGCGTCGAGTGGCCTTGATGGTTAATGCTTCCATCAACATTGATATATATTCATCCGCCACCTCATTAATCGGTTGCTGTGGATCAGCAAGAAGCCGACCTAGGCCTTTATAGCTTTCAATATGATGACTCATGACCAGATACTTGTGTGCACTATGGAATGTAATAAGTTTATGTAAGGTAAAACCACTGGCTTTTAAATCGAGCCATTTTTGATAGGTGAAGATACGAGTAATAAAATTTTCTCGAATGATAGGATCATTGAGGCGACCATTCTCTTCACAAGGTAATAATGGGTTATGTTGCATTATCTGTTTCGAAAACATACCAACGCCCGTCATCTTGGAACCCTTACCATCATGCTGATATATCTTGACCCTTTCCATACCACAGCTTGGGCTTTTAGCACAGAAGATAAAACCAGCCAGATCATCATTCTGTTTAGCTTGGGATTGACCGAACTGGGTAAGTGCTTCTGTTACATCTCCTGTACCATCGGGACGAGAAACGGTTATCACATCCCCGTTAGAAATCTGCCTTATTGTTGGTCGTGGAATAGGTAATCCAACCGCGACCTCGGGACAGACGGGCTTAAAATCGGCAAATTCACTCAGCTCTTCCATGCAAAAATGCGAACGCTTATGGCTTTTATCATACCGAACTTGCTGCCCTACGACGCACGCACTGATGCCTATTTGTAGTTTTTTATCCATATTGGAAGTCCCGCCTCATATAATTTAAAACTCACTTAGTAAATCAATTTTCCTAGTGGATTAATCAGCTTACTAACCCCTTGAGTAAATCGAAGCGCATCACTTGAAACGGTTAAGCAAACACAGCCTTCTTTTGTCATTGGATTGTGGGTATGCTTACCGTCTAACCAGATAAAATCGCCTGCGTGATAGCTGCCCATTTCATCCTCAAAACTGCCTTCAAGCAATAAGGTTATTTCATAACCTTTGTGCGTATGATGAGGAACGTTACCTCCTTCAGCGATATGCAATAGGCTCATACGTCGCTCATCATCATCAAGCTTCAACCTCGCACGCGAAATTTTCCCTATCCCTTGCCACTCTTTTAAAGAGATGGATCTAATTGCTCTTGGCAAGGTTACACGAGTGTTCGATACTTCTATTTCCGTCACTGTGACGGGTAAAATTGGTGCCTGTTCCACTGGCTGAGCCGTAATCGTTTCAAGCATTTCTAGTGAAACTATCTCTTCTTGCTGCGTAACAATATCGATGCCAGATTCATCAAAGCTGAAATCAAAATCTTCAGTACTCAACGTCTCCTCATTCACATCAAACGCGTCCATTGCTGCCTTCTCTGTAAATTGACTCACGAGAGACTGGCATTCACTACACATTTCTACATGGCTTGCGACAACAACAGAAACAGAGACTGGCAGTTCGCCTGCTACAAATTCTTTTAATACAGCTTCGCTTGGGTGATAGTTAATCATTGTCTTGCTCTCCCATTTGCTGTCTAATTTTTTCCAATGCTAACCTCAACCGTGATTTTATGGTTCCTATTGGAACACCTAACTGTTGTGATAACTGCTCTTGCGAAAGCTCCTGGTAGTAAACCCCTTGTACCACTACCCGTTGAGCAACCGGCAAGCTACCCACCATTTTTTCCAGTTGCTTTGCCATCAGGTGGTCACCAAATGGATTTGACAGGTCGTCATTCTTACTTAATTCTTGCTCTATCGGCCAAATATCGTCACCAAGGTTTTGCTCGGCTTTGCTTTTTATCTTTCTAAGTTGATCAAATGAGGCATTACGCATAACGGTGTAAATCCATGTCGTTGCAGCCCCCTTACTAGCATCATAAAGGTGCGCTTTTTTCCAAACATTCGTCATTGTGTCTTGAACCAATTCATTAGCTTGGCTTTCGTTGCCGTGCTGTTTGATGCCAAATCGTTGAATTTTAGGTGAAAAAAAGCGAAACAGCTTAGTAAATGCGTCCTTGTCTTGGTCTTGTGCCACCAAGGATAACCAGTCGGACAATTCTGGGTGCGCCGACGTAATGGTAGGCTGAGTAATGGGAAATCCTCTCGCTATCGGTTCGATTTTTACCTCAATCTGCTGCATCTGAACAACACCCCTTTAAAATAGATACTAACCATTACGTTGGGGCGGATAAAAAGGATCAATCTTTATTTAATTCTTTTTCGCATAAGATACTGAGGAGCGTTGTAAGTTGTGTATAGTCTAGTTGTTGAACAAACCTCTCTTTTTCAGTCAGGGACAGAGGGATAATCTCTAACAAACGTGCACATACCCATTCAGGATAGTCAAAGAATTGTATTTGGTATAGGTTACTGAGTTCATAATGTGAATTAAATACTCCTTTTAAAACAGAAGATAACTTGAATTGCACCTGCTCAATGGGGCCATTATCGGAGGAATCATAGTTTGTTGAAATAACACCTTTATTAGAAGACCAATGCGGCAGAGAAAAAGTCTGAGCGATCAACAACCCGCCTTGTTGTTCGTCGAAATTGGATATGCTAACCATACCGTCGGCAAGTACATCGACCGTTAATATGCCATCTTCACCTTGATCAAAATCGACGATTTGAACATGAACCCCCCAATCAGGAACTAAAAAAGCTCTCTCTTTTTGATAGAGTGCGACAACAAAACCATCCGTCTGTTGAGCGTTAGCGATCATTGAGACATATTTAGACTCAAAAATACGCAGTCTTTGCATGCCACCAGGGAGTATAAAGATAGGGAGTGGAAATACAGGATATTGAGTAGATTCACTTCTACTTTGATTACGTTCTTGTTTGGAGTTATTCACGACGACTCTCTTGTTTTGTTTGATATTATCATTACGTAAGGGAGGCGTTGAACGATCACATTTAGAGTAGAATATTGATTTATACCAATTCCACCAAATAATACCCATCTGGAAAATTAACTGATCAGCAATAGGATTATTATCGGGCCGACATCAATGGGCCGGGAGGCCTATTACAATGCATACAAGGATGTCTTGAATCGTAGGGGGAATGACATCCATGTTGAACATGGACTTACTTAGCTTGATATAACTGGCCTGATGAAGTGTGTCCGTAGAATCGCATTCATTTGAATAACATAATTAATGCGACTGACATTAATGTATATAGAAGCCAAACGGTATAATTAGAGCGAATAGATATATAACTGAAGCGTTTTTCCAACGAAAAGAGAGGCATTTTATTCCTCCAAAATATCAAACATTATTGTTATAAAAGAGGATGTTAGAACACTACGACTTACAGAGTGACAAAATATTCAAGGTAATTAAGTAAGAGCCAAATGACAGGTTTACTATTTGTTACAATAAACGAAATTCAGAATGGACTGAGCTATTAAAAAGAAATTGAAAAATTACCAATAAGTTGATTGTTACTATTGGTGATATCACCTTCGCAGGTTTGTTCACAATACGAAAGCTCAATATCAATACTATCGACATTGCCATTCAATCGAATATGTCGTAATAATATATCACTGTTCAATTGATGGATGGGAGCGTCCCAAGAGATTTCGCCTTTTAACATAGTAAAGCTCACTATCATTTAATTACCTCTAATTTTATTTGATTATCTAATTATTTAGTTATTTTATTATTTTGATTTCGGCTATTTTGAAACCAAAATCGCTTACGACCGATTGAACGAGACATAAGTATCCTTATTTTTATTATCAGCATGTTAAGCCAAAATAGAGTAATTCTACATATGGTTTTATACTGCAAATTTTTAATGTTAATGATTTTATTTATTAGAATATAACGAAGTGAATAAGAAACGTAACGACATATGGAAAAGCAGATGTTTGAAATGTTTATATTTTCGAATATATGGTATAAATTGATTATTATTAGTGGTTTAGATGACGCAAATAGTAATGATACTATTTGCGTCGTCTTACGAAATTATAGCGCTGTAACGTTAGCCGCTTGAGGACCTTTTTGGCCCTGCTCTACTTCGAAAGATACTTTTTGGCCTTCAGTAAGCGTTTTAAAGCCTTCTGATGCAATTGAACGGAAATGAACGAATACGTCAGCGCCGCCATTGTCTTGAGTAATGAAACCAAAACCTTTATCTTCGTTAAACCATTTTACTATACCAGTTGTTTTATTAGACATGTTGTGTCCCTTAATATTTTAGATTAATAAGTTATCGCAATAGTGCGATGCGCTGATAGCTGAATTATTAAATGTGACGATGAAGCGTAAGGGAAAAACTGAGGATAACAACAATAACGAAGAAATTCTGAGGCTTTACTTTTACTTATGTTTCATTAATAACTCTGATCAACAGAGCGAGATGGATAATACCTGAGTATAAAATAATGTAAAGGTTTATTTTGAATTAATTGCATGGTGACGACTATCACTACGTATACATAGATATCTTGAAAAGGTTTGATAGTATGGATTAGTGATTCACAGAGCTGAGTGATGTTCATACTGTCTTAAATGACTTCGATGGCCAACTTATGGAAGTGGAATAAAACGAACGGAAAACAGTCCACAGAGCTTTTATTAACAGTCGTCTACGTTTTTTTCGATTAACGAACATACCGTGAAACAATCGCGTAACTAAGTTGAATAACCAAAGTAAAGGAAACTTCGCTTATTCAACTGGTTAGCCAATTACACGAAACGAATAGTCAAAGCCAGAACACTGCTAACTACAGGCAATACCTTTTGTGAGAAAGACCGCCCTTGCAGCTTATAGCAGGGCGAACAACATTCTCTACAGTTTGAAGACTATTGGAATATCACTATGGTTGTCATCGACTGACTCGTTTTTCCGTTCGATTTATGACAACACTTCACGTATGTATTGCTCTAATTCTGGAATCTGACAATTGTCAAAAAAGCATTGCTGAAATCGCTCACCACTAACAGCCGTCTTCAAAAGATCAGGAGCGATGCAACGTAGCGTATCAATATAATCAGCTTTAACGACAGCCTGTTTAACCTCACTTAAAATAACAGCGTTTTTCTTTTGTGGTTCTGCACGCTCGATAGGATATCCTTGACCACATTCCCCTGTAGTGAATGCTTTTTCAAAAATATAGCGAATGTTTAGCTCTGCCCCCCAACCAAACCCCTTTGCAAACGCCAAAGACAACGCATTTCCGTTATTAATTTGATTAAACAAAAACGCATCCGAGGGCTCTAAACAATATCCACAAACTACACCTGGGTGGATGTTTAACGACATCAACGCCCCCTGTCCCGTACCACAGCCTGTAACCACAAAATCCACGGATTTTGAGTTAATAAGCACGCTTGCCATAATTCCAAGATGAACATAAGTTAATGCATGATCGTTTTCATCGCACATTCCTACGTTGTAAGTTCGATGACCTTCCTCTTTAACAACACTTTCAAGTTCGCCATATACAATACTATTTTTTGCAGCTTGACTATTTTCCATCATTAATGCGATTTTCATTCTATGCTCCTGCGGATAATACCGCTTCAAAATTTTTTTTTGTTAAAACAACTAAAATATATGCATTATTTATAGAGTTTATGTTAACGCGCTAACCATCCGCCATCGACAGCAATGGTATAGCCATTAACATAGTCGGAAGCTGCAGACGCTAAGAAGACACACGGACCAGCTAAATCTTCAGGTATACCCCATCGGCCCGCTGGAATGCGGTCCAAAATGTCCTGATTACGTTTTTTGTCTGCACGCAATGCCTTAGTATTGTTGGTCGCCATATAGCCTGGGGCAATCGCATTTACATTGATGTTATGAATTGCCCACTCGTTTGCCATGCTTTTAGTAATCCCCATAACCGCACTCTTAGATGCCGTGTATGAAGGCACTCTAATTCCCCCTTGAAAGGACAGCATCGATGCTACATTTATGATTTTTCCACCTTCATTCTGAGCGATGAATTGACGACTAACCGCCTGCGATAAAAAGAACAACGATTTCAAATTGATATTCATCACGTCATCCCAATCTTGCTCACTAAATTCAATAGCGTCGTTTCTTCGAATGATGCCAGCATTATTAACTAGTATATCTATTCGGCCAAACGCATCTAAGCTGCACTTGATGATATTAGGGATATCGGTTGTTATGATCAGGTTAGCGCGAACATCAACAAATTTTGTCCCTAGCTCTGCCATCATTTCCATTGTCTCTATTGGCTCAACAATGTTGACACCCACAATCCCACACCCAGCTTTAGCCAGAGCTAATGCCATTCCTTGTCCTAAACCAGTATCACAGCCAGTAACTATCGCCACCTTACCAGTTAAATTGAATGAATCTTGAGTCATGATATTTCCTATTAACAAATTTTGTTTGATTCTTGATTGTTTAGTTGGTGAGCGGGCAACCGTGAAAAAGCTATCGTTGCCAACTTACTTACACATTTTAAATTGGCTTGATATGGTATGGTTTCCCGATTCTAGCTTGGTTAATAAAAATGGAACCGCACTACGGGGAAACGACACATCACTGTTAACCCGTGTGGTTACGTGCGCAGATTTAAGGTGATTATCTAGGCTTTTTATCGCAGATATCCCGTTACTACCTTGAATAATGATCTCTGAACCATCAGTTGTACTTGAATTCAAGATTAATTCTTCTTGATACCATTTTCCGACCACAAAACCACTCTCTACTACCCATAAATCCTCACTACTGTCAAACCGATGCGTACGAACACACTCCCCACTGTCATAAACATCGATGGTGGTTGTGACTGTAACTTTCCCTGATGTCCAAGTTATATTGAGCCTTGATTGATCGACGTTTACCTCGATGTTCTTTTGTCGCATCTGCCAATTACAACCACCATCAAAACTAAAGGCTAAAATATTGTCGCCAAAACTCAACTTTTCTGCATACAACAAAGCACTAACATCCATCCCACCAAAGGTTGAATAAGCAAACTTATTGTACTTATCCAGTTGAAAACCTGGATGGATAGCCGCTCCATAGTGAACAATTGAATTGCCATCAATACGTTGAACGATAGTTTTATTTGCCGGCATAGGCTGTACGACTGCAGGATATTCTATCGCTTGTTCTTCACTACTCCAGAAAATAGAATCATCAGCGAGCATCAAAGGTAAAAACGCTTTCATAGCCCAATACGGGGATGTTGGTGAATTATATACTTCGCACATTTGTAGGTTTGGATAATCGTAGCCACGGGTAAGAATACCGTCATAGGTGAAAATTGGCTTATGTTTCCAGCTGCGTAGATGCCTTGCCCACAGCCCTTTTATTTGACCTGGACTAAAAACAGTATTGTCACTGATGGAATACGCCGCCCAAAAACCACAACAAGCGAAGCGATAAGTTAGCGAACGTCCTTGGACTAGTGTGTCACCATTATCTGCAAACCAATAACTAAATGGTATGGCAAAGGCATCCGCTCTCGATTTGAAAATCGAGGAAAAATCATCATTTTTGTACTTAAATTTTTTTGCATAAATAAGGCCATAGTAATGCAAAGCAAAGCCACCATAGTGGTCAACAGTTTCAATATCACCATCACCATACCAACCATCACCTAAATACCAACTCTTTAACTTTTCTAAAAACTTCTGCTCCATTTTTAAATCAACGAGATCGCTGCGCCCAACTGTTTTTAAAGCTTGCTGAACGATTAGTGTAAAAAAGAGCCAGTTATTATGAGATGTTTCTTTATCTTGAATACTGGATAACCAAAGCACCAAGTTTTCTTTCTCGGTTGTACTTAACGGTTCCCAAGCCTGTTGTGGTAACAAAGCCACAAAAAATCCAATCGCTGCCATTTCTACGCTGCGTTGGTCTACATCATGTAACAGACCCCAATACCCATCGGAATTGGGGTCTGTTCCTTGTATAATGAGCTTACGAACCAAACCCCAGTGTTCAAAATTACCTCCTCCAATCTCTAGAGGTACCAGCCCCCATAATGGTCGAGCGACACCTTCTAGTGAAGCGGCAACCATATCAAAGCAAGCCCCCCCTTCATCAAAATCTATTCGGGAACCCTGTGTCTGATAATAGGGTATTAATGGCTCAAATAAGTCCTTCACCAACTGTTGAAAATCAGCCTTGCTAACCAGAGGATTTTCTGAAAATAATGAATACTTCATTGCTACTACCTGTTAATTAATAAGTCCAAAAAACCTAGGCAAGCCCAGACTAATTATAGGAAAGTAAGTTACCAGTAAAAGTCCGATAAACTGCACTAAGAAAATAGGTAGAAGGGGCCGAATCACATTGGTAATCTTCTCACCACTGATACCACACGACACAAACAATACGGTCCCTACAGGTGGTGTCACAATACCCATGGAAAGGTTGTAAATCATAATGATGCCAAAATGCACTGGGTCGACACCCATTTCCGTGACCACAGGGTATAAAATTGGTGTAAAGATGAGCTGCGCTGGTGCCATATCCATAAATACACCAACCAACAGCAAGGTGATATTAATCACTAACAAAATCACATATTTATTATCACTTACCGCAATCAACATTTCGCCGACAGTTTCTGGGATACTTGCAAACGTCATCGACCAGCTCATCAGACCAGAGCAAGCAATCAAAAACAAAATAACCGAGGTACTTAATGCGGAATCATAAAGAGTCTTAATCAAACCTTTGATGGTCAAAGTTCTATAGCAAATCGCCAGCACCAAACTATAAATAACGGCGATACCGGAGGCTTCAATGGCAGTAAACATGCCACCAATAATCCCTCCAATAACCACAAATACAAGTAACATACTGGGCAGTGCGCGTCCAATAATGAGCGTAACATCACCAAGTGAGTAATGAGTGGTATCTACTGGGTAATTGTTCTTTTTAGCAAAGCGATAAGCTACCAACATAACGCTTAGACCGATGATAATCCCTGGGATATATCCGCCCAAAAATAGTGCAGCTATTGACGCACTTCCACCAGTAATCATCGAGTAAACAATAAACGCACCCGCTGGTGGAATCAACATACCAGCGATAGATGAACTAGCATTAACAGCCGTTGAAAAAGGCATATCATAATTTTTTTCTCTAGCCATTGGCGTTATGATTCCCCCAATTGCTGTTGATGCTGCGATAGCCGAACCAGACAATGAACCAAACATCATGTTAGCAACAATATTTGTTTGCCAAAGGCTTCCCGGCACGCGTTTACCGACTAACATCGCAAAAACAATAAGCCGCTTTGCAATGCCACCCTGATTCATAATATTCCCTGCAAGGATGAAAAATGGCAGAGCTAAAAAACCAAAACTATCTAGTCCACTAAACAGTTTCTCACTGGTTGTGCCGATAAGATCAACAAATTCAATCTGTAGAAATAATGTAAATATTCCTGAAAAAGCAAGGCCTACGGCAATTGATGTCCCCATAAGCAAGAAGAACAAAAACGAGATAAACAACGTGAAAAAGGAAATTATCTCAATATTGTCATATAGGTAGGTATCAAAGTCATCCAAGCCCTTTACATAAGAGAAGCCAAAGTAGGTGGTTAGAGAAACAATGACATAAATAGCCAACATAATGGCCTGACTTGGCTTACGCTTTACCTCTTGCAGTACTTTGTAACATTGACTGCTAACAATCAAAACACCACTGATTATGAGAACACTTTGTACCAAACCAAGTGGAACTTGTAACGTTGGGGTCAACATACTCAGGTTTTTTACGGATGCTACGTAACCACCCCACATCATTGTCGCACCAAGTAGTACATACATATACTGATTGAACAGTTCCATCTTTTGTCTTGTAGATGGTCCGACATAATCTAGTAATAGCGGCAAACTCAAATGTGTCGATTTCATAAAACACAAAGCAGCGCCTAAAATGCCCAACCATATCAACGAAAATCGCAATAACTCTTCAGACATTGCGCTAGGCGAGTTAAATATGTAACGAGCGGCAACTTGATAAACGATGAGAATACTCATTACTGCAAGCAATGAAACTAAAATTATCTTTAATGTTTTTTCCACGGCTTGGTTGAAAGACCAAGGCTTACATTTGAAAACCTTTGGAATTTCTGACTCTAACTGATTCATTTGAATATCCTAGTTGCGATACGTTAGAAATGAGAGGACTGACAAACCGATAGATAGCTTGCCAGTCCTGAACGTTAACGTCCTTGGATTCTAAATATAGTTTCCAGCAACTCTTTTTTAACTGGATTGGAAAGTGCGTCGTCATACATTGGCTGCATGCGTTTGATAAGCGGCACTTTATCTATTTCAGTGTACTGTACACCAAGTTCTGACTCTGCTAATGCTTCCGATTTCTCAATCTGAGCCGCTACTGCACCAAATGATTTCTTAGTTGTCTTTAAGAATTCTGCTTTCACAATCACCATATCATCGGCACTTACTGATGTTGTGAATTTCTCACTTGCAATAAGGAAATCAGTCAATCGTGTATGTTCTGTGCGCAAAGCATATTTAGATACTTCTCCGAACTTCACTTCCCAAAGACCAGCTAAACCGCCTTCTGCACCATCAATAATTCCTTGCTGCAAAGCAGGATAAACTTCACCAAAATCCATTGGTGTAGGTACTCCACCTAAAGCTCTGATAAGCGTCATGTAAGTATCGCTAGGTGATGTACGAAGTTTTAGTCCTTCAAGCTCTTCAAGTGATGAAGTAGGTTTCGTGGTGTAAATACTTCTAAATCCGTTGCTAAGAAAACCCATAGGGTATACCTTTTTGGCCGCAACCGAATCTTCAATGATTTTCGCCACTTCGGGATTTAGCATCGTATCTTCATACTCTTCTAAACTTCTAAACACATACGGTAAATTAACCCCAGTAATTTCTGGCGCTAAATTTTCTAAGGTTGCGCTATTAACGAGTCCTAAATCGATAACCCCACTTTGAACCTGTTGTAAGTACTGTGCTTGTCCACCTAACGTACCATTCCAGAAGAAACGAATCTTAACGCGACCTTCGGTACGATTTTTTATATTATCACCAAGCTCAGTCAACAGTGTGCCTGCTGCATCTTTACTTGGAATGTTTGTGGCAAATTTGTAGGTTTTTGCTTGTAAGCCGCTAGAGGCCAGCACTAAGGCACTAACAAGTAAAAGTTTTGTGTTAAATCCTTTCATATATCACCTTTTATTATTTTGTATATTTTTATTGTCTACCAAAAAAAATGGGTATGCCCTGCTGCTCGCAAAGTCGCTTCAAAATAGTAATAATCACCATAAGGAAGCATCGCATTTGCCAGATAAGGTAGATCTCTATCCATCGCATGCGGAACCGACGAAGCTGAATTAGAAAGCAAACCTTGAGCATCCAATTGTTGCGTCAGATCATAATTTTCACGTAATGCTAGTAGCATCTGGCTTGCAATTTTTGCGTATCGTTCCGACTTGTCTTTTTGACCACATTTATTAAAGAACTCTGACAAAACGTAAAGACCTGCAGAGGTAATGGAACCAGCAGAAGTGTCTTTAAATTGGATTTCATTTTCAGGAAGCAGATAATCCCAAATTGGTACCATGTCATCCGTGATTTTATCTAACATATAACCGGTTAGTTTTTCACTTAGCTCGGCATAACGTATGTCGCCAGTCATCAAGGCTAACTGCGCAAAGCCATGTATTGCCCATGCTTGTCCGCGACTCCAACATGATTCATCACTGTAGCCTTGGTGCGTACATCCGCGTAAAGGTTTGTTTGTTACAGGATCAAAATCAAAGGTGTGATAAGTGCTGAAATCGTCGCGAACAAGATGCTTAAGTGACGTTTCTGCCTGACCAATAGCAACCTGCTTAAATGATTCAATATTGGTTTCTTCGTAAGCCCACAACAACAAAGGCAGATTCTGCATGCAATCAATAATAATCTTACCTTGCACGGTTTCAGCATGAACTTTATCTTCAGCCCCTGCAGTCCAAGCGACAATATACTCACCATTCCAGTTGTAACGATTTCGCAATGCCTCTGCCGCTTTTAGCGCTAAATCTCGAGCTTTCAAATTGCCTGTCAATTTGTAATCTGCCACCGCAGAAAGACTAAATTCGAATCCTAAATCATGATTTAACCAAAGCGGGGTATCTAAGATTTTGGCCAAATGTGAATAACGCATGCGAGCCATATTTTTTAATTCTTGCTTACCGGTAATCATATAAGCAAGCCAAAGCTCACCAGTCCAAAAAGAGTCTGTCCAAAAATACTCTTCTGGGTATAGCCATTGGTATTGTTCCGCTCCAGCACCAACCATCGGATTTCTCAAACCGATAATTGGCGCATTACGCTCAACACTGTTAATAATATCTAGCTTTATCTGTTCGAAAGCATGGTTCATCTATCAAGCCTCAACTGTTCAAAAATGTCTTTATTCATTTACCTATTTAGTGAAACGTTTCATTTCTATTGCAACTATTAATAGTTTCACGAACTAGAACTTGCATTAAACATGTTAAAATCTATAGTATATCGGCACAAATTAGCTTATTGTGATTAAAATCACGCCATGAAACATTCATATTAAATGAAACGTTTCATAAATGACGATCAGTACAAAAAAAGTGATAAACTATATATTCAAATTAATTCCGGTAAATGAATGTACGTTGTCAGATCTAGAGCAGAATAAAGATAAATCAAAATATGGATAAAACCTTGGATAAAACACAAGTAATTAAACGTAAACCAACACTCGATCTAATTGCATCGCTCGCTGGAGTGTCAAAAGCAACCGTTTCACGGGTATTAAACGATAGCTCCCTTGTGAAGCCTGATGTTGTCACACGAGTGCTAGAGGTGATTGAAGAGATTGGCTACGTAAAAAAGCGTAAGAGCGTTGAGATACCCTCAAGTTTCAAAAAATTAACCGTTGTCTGTGATGATTCCGCTTTTGCTCCGCATACCTTTTATGGCAACCTACTTAGCGAGCTTAAGCTAGAGACAAGCAAGCTCTCCATTCAGTTAGAAATGTCGATGTTCAATCAACTCACATCTCCAAGCCAAGCGAGCCAAAGACTATCCGACACAGAAGCCCTATTAATATTAGGTAACCCTAATGAAGATATTGTTCAATTAATGGCGCGAAAACGTATTCCAGTTGTCATCATCAACGGCGTCGATCCGTATATGAAAACCCAAAGCATTTCTCCTGACTATGAATTTGGCGGATTCATGGCGGCAGATTATCTTATCCAACATGGACACAGACGTATTAAGATACTCACTGCAAACGACAGACATTCTACGTTCCAACGTACAGAAGGCTTTCTAAGAGCACTCACCATGGCTGGCGTTGACTATCAAAGAGCCGATACGGTGATCGATTTCATAGATTATATCGATAAGGTAGTGTCAAACAGAGGTTTAGTCGGTAAGGCATTAATTACCAATCCGTCAGGTGATTTTGGTGCACGTGAGATTTTACCTTTATTAATAAAAGAAAAAGTATTCGAACAGTGCACAGCGGTTTTTTGTATCTGCGACATGATGGCGTTATCACTAATTGAGGCTTTATCAAGTGTCGGTATTCGAGTACCTGAAGACATTTCTGTCATAGGTTTTGATAATCTTGATGTGGGAGCGATATCAGTGCCTCCCCTTACAACGATCAGTACTGATTACAACAAAATTGCTCAGACAGCGTTACATAAACTCTTAACAACTATTAGTACCCCAAACAAGGCTGCTACGCGCTCCAGTGTTGCGGTTGAATTGATTGAACGAGGTTCGGTCGCTCAGATATTTTGAAGGGGAATGGTATCAGCAATTCTTCTACGCTTTACAAATTAACGGTTACATTGTGGTGAATCTAGACGCGAAAGAACAAGCCGGTAGTTCTTAAAAAAGGACAATTAGTAGATTTAATTGCCCTTCATCATTTTTACTTTTCTTCAGAATTGTAACTTGAATATGAGCAGTAATAGCAACCATTTGATTGTGGATATATTTCTTTAGCTGCATTCAGTGCTGTACTGCATGCTGTATGGTAGCCAAGTGGATCACAATTTTGCACCCCAGGACCGTGAGTGCATGTTGCTGTGTGAATCTCATGATCGCCATTATTTTGCGCTTTCTTATCAACATAAAACAAACTCATAATTACCTCTGAAATTTCGTGTTCAACCGGTTATTTGAGACACCACACTACTCCTATAAAATTATAGGAGATAGGCAAGAATACGAATAGTTAGATGGGCATCACTTACATTCGCTGGTCTTTCACACAATTAATTTGTGGGATCACAGTCATTCATCAATATTTTATGTTGAGGTCATTATATTCGTTAGAACACTTCAGAAAAAAGCCCTTTATCTCCCTATCCACCCGACAATATTACGTATCATGATTAATTCAGATGACATATTTTACATACGTTAAGAATATTCACTCTTATCTTGGGATTGTATCCTCGGCTTAATCATCAGAAAGCTAAGTCCTAAAAACCTTATGAAATTTTTAATTTTCGATGAAGCAACTAAATTAGGAAATGTATTATCAAGGTATTGTACAACCTCTGTTCGTCCAAACATTAACGCCCAGTCTCGCACATTCATGTTGGTCTTATTTCTATTCGTGGTTATTGCTCCAAATTGTAATAGAAGCTTTATAATGTCTACATTACCTTTGAAAGCTGAAGCCATCAGCACTGTATTCTTCATGAAGTCCATCGAGTTTGCATCTGCGCCACTTCTCAAGAGCGCTTCACAGAAATCTCTCTCTCCATTATAAACGGCAAGCATAAGTGGGGAGTAGCCTCTGTTATTTTTAGCATCTAAGTCTATTTCAGTATGTTGAGATAAAATATTTACAAGCCCTCTAAAGTCACCAACTCTTGCGAAATCAAAGATATCTGACTCACTGCGATAGGTTGTCTTATAATCATTCCAGTTTCTCATACCATACCCCTTTCAGCATTCGCTGGTTAAGTCAGTGATAATTAACGGCAGGCCAATAGCTAAGGCCTGCCGTTAAGAGCGGTTTTTCTTATTGTTTACTGTCTTCTAAAGCAATTCCTAACGCTTTAGCGACACCTTTACCATAAGCAGGGTCTGCTTTGGAGCAGTTGGAGATATGGCGGTGTTGGACTTCAATCGATGCCCCACCAACACTGCGAGCCGTGTTTTCAAAGAGCGCTTTCTGTTGACTCGATGTCATTAGGTTGAACAGATCTCTAGGCTGCGTGAAGTAATCACTATCATCCTCACGGAAATCCCAGCTATGCGCATCACCATTAAGTTGCATTGACGGTTCTTTAGTATCCGGTTGCTCTTGCCATAAACCTAAACTGTTTGGCTCATATGCTTTTGTACTTCCGTAGTTTCCATCTACACGCATTGCTCCATCTCTGTGGTAGGCATTCACAGGGCAACGGGCCTGATTGACTGGAATATGCGCATGGTTGACACCCAAGCGATAACGCTGTGCGTCTCCATACGAAAATAATCGTCCTTGCAACATCTTGTCAGGAGAAAATCCAATTCCAGGCACAATATTGGCAGGATTAAATGCGGCTTGCTCTACCTCGGCAAAGTAGTTCTCTGGATTTCGATTAAGCTCCATGACACCAACATCAATCAGTGGGTAATCCTCATGTGGCCAGACTTTACTGAGATCGAACGGATGAAAGCGGTAATCTCCAGCTTCGTTCTCGGGCATAATTTGAACTTTCAAATTCCAACGAGGAAATTCACCACTTTCAATTGACTCATACAGGTCTTGTTGATGACTTTCACGGTTCTTGCCAATCAATTCCTCCGCCTCTTGATCGGTTAAGTTCTCAATACCTTGTTGCGTTTGTAGGTGAAATTTTACCCAGAACCTTTCATTTTGAGAGTTGATAAAGCTAAAGGTATGGCTCCCAAATCCATGCATATGGCGGTAAGTACGAGGAATACCACGCTCACTCATTAGAACGGTAATTTGGTGAAGCGCCTCAGGAAGCAATGTCCAGAAATCCCAGTTCGTATTAGCACTGCGCATATTTGTACGAGGGTCTCGTTTAACAGCATGATTTAGATCTGGAAACTTCAAAGGATCACGAAGGAAGAATACGGGAGTGTTGTTACCAACTAAGTCCCAATTCCCTTCTTCTGTGTAGAACTTCATTGCAAACCCGCGAATATCACGTTCAGCATCTGCGGCACCACGCTCACCAGCGACGGTAGAGAAGCGGACAAAAAGATCGGTCTTCTTGCCGACTTCAGAAAATAGCTTGGCTTTAGTATATTTAGAAATGTCATGCGTTACGGTGAAGGTGCCATAAGCGCCAGATCCTTTGGCGTGCATGCGTCTTTCTGGAATAACTTCTCTGTCGAAATGAGCCAGCTTTTCAAGAAACCATACATCTTGCAGAAGCATAGGTCCGCGAGGACCTGCGGTTTGTACATTTTGGTTATCTGCAACAGGGCAGCCATTGGCTGTGGTCAGTTTTTTTTGTTTCATCATTTTATTTCCATTTTTTGTAGGGCATTTTTTTGACTGTTACTGCCTGAGGTGAACAGAACAGAAAAATGCAGTGGTTTAGAATCAGTTTAGACCTCAGACTAAAACAACAACTTTTTCAACCCGACCTCGAATCGATTACTAATTATTTAATATCATATAATTAAACACAAAAATGGCAGTTTTCTTCGTTCAACCCATAAGTACCACTTCTAATGGATAGATGCTCTTTCCCGGCAGTTATCCCCATCTGGTAGCCGTCATGCAATGTAGCTTTATTCATTGTTAACCTCTTTACAGCAAAGTTTTCTGGTGGCGCTATCACTCGAATAATCACCTCTTTGGGTGGGTTTCTGATGAACTCAAGAGATTGATTATAATTATTGGCTCTTACCATCATAGATTTCACAATATTTGGGTGTTTAGATAGCAGCCTTTTTATTAACCACGGATATTTATTGGGTTGCATTTGATAGCTAAGGGGATGGGATAGGATCACCGTGATATCACGGGCGCCACGTCGATACGCCTCTTTTACTGGAATGGAGTCAGCGACACCTCCATCGATATAACAGCCACCTGAAAAACACGGTATTTCACGGTAAGCCACAGGGAGTGCGGTTGTCGCTTCAATAATGTTAGACAGTGAGTCAGGTTTTATCTGATGGTAGTCCGCACGACCCGTATCAATATTTGTGATCGCGGCATACATAGGGATACTTGAAAATAGCACTTCTGAATCGAGAGGGTAACGTTGGTTGGATTCATTCCAAAGCCATTTCACATCAACGAGATGCCCACCTTTAGTAAAACGTATTGGGTTAAAAAAACCTTTGTCTACTGCCAATGTGGTAATGATATTAAAACTGCGTTGAGGTGCATTGGCAAGGTAGCCTACTAAATTAGTAGCACCGGCAGAAACACCAATAGCAAAATCGTAAGGCAGGAACGCTTTCTCCATAAATGCATCTAACACCCCACTGGCGAATATACCTCTCATCGCCCCACCTTCAACAATTAGCGCACTTGTTGCCATATCCATTACTCTATCCAAATCCACTCAATAACAACAGAATATATCGATTGAATCGATAAGTTAAATCGATTAAAACTATAATTTTGATAGCTAAAAACTATTTAAAGACATTTGAAAGAGGGATTTGATTACGAAGGTTCGGTTGGATATACATTGGGAAAACCAATGTATATCTGGGCCTCAGGAATGTAAACAGTCACTCCGATAAGCATCCTTGGCTCATATAGGCGCTAGAAGCAGTATCAGCAACCACCATTGCTTGACGCAGAATACTTCCTGATTGGCTCAAAGCTACGTGAGGCGATTTACGGCTTCTCGTTCTACGGGTAAACAATCTTTATAACGCCTCATAAATTCTTGCACACCTTCGAATTCTTTTTTCTCTGGGCCGACTATAAACTCGTCGTCTGCTAAGAATACTTTACGCTTTAAAAACGAATCAAGATTAACCTCTTCGTCTATTAAAAAAGAAGAGAGTAAAGCAATACCCCAAGCCCCACCCTCAGAAGCATTCTCTACTGTCGCCACTTGTACATTTAGAGCGGTAGCCATAAGATGTTGAACCACACCTTTCGTTTTGAATAGACCACCGTGAGCCAAGATTTTTTCAAGGTTTACACCTTCTTCTTCAACTAAGATGTCTATACCTATCTTCATTGCACCAAAAGCAGACAGTAAATTTGCTCGCATGAAATTGGCTAATGTAAATTTGCTATCTGATGGGTTTAGAAAGAGCGGACACCCTTTTTCAAAGTGGGTCAAATGTTCACCAGATAAATAGCCATACACCATAAGACCTCCGCAATCATCATCACCTTTATGGGAGGTTTTAAACAACGTTTCATATAGTTCATCTTGAGAAACATTACTTCCTAGTCCATGAGCGACTTCCTTGAATAACTGCATCCAAGCATCGAGATTGGATGAGCAGTTATTAGAATGAACCATCGCAACTAGTTTTCCATCTGGTGTCGTGACCAGATCGAGTTCCGAGTGTACTTTTTTAAGCTTCTCATCAAGTACGACCATAGCGAAAATTGATGTACCTGCTGAAATGTTACCAGTACCTATTGAAACGGTGTTCGTTGCTATCATACCCGTACCCGCATCACCTTCCGGTGGGCACATCGGGCAACCAGATTGCAACTGACCATTAGGGTCTAATAACAGAGTTCCGGCTTCTGTTAGGAAACCAGCATTCTGCCCTGCAGTAAGCACTTCAGGAATAATTTGGTCAAATTTCCAAGGCAGGACTTCACCTTTAACTAAATGATCAAAGCGCATCATCAGCTCTGAATCAAATGCTGTTTCATCGATATCAATTGGAAACATACCAGACGCATCTCCAATGCCTAGTACCTTACATCCTGTTAATTTCCAATGCACATAACCAGATAGTGTTGTCATAAAGTCAATGTTAGGAACATGTTCTTGATTATCCAATATTGATTGATAAAGATGGGCGATGCTCCAACGCTGAGGAATAGGGTGTTCAAAGACACACATCAGTTTTTCCGATGCCTCTAACGTATTGTTATTTCTCCATGTTCTAAAAGGCGCAAGCAACTTATCTGAACGATCAAAAACAAGGTAACCATGCATCATTGCACTGATACCCAGCCCTGCTAACTTCCTTAACTCAACGTTATGTTGTTGGTAAACGTTCTCGTAAAGATCTTTGTAACAAGCCTGTATTCCGATCCAGACATCATCTAGGTCATAGCTCCAATTATCATCAATAAGTTTATTTTCCCAGAGATAACTTCCACTTGAGATGGGCTGTTGGTCCTCACCAATTAATATAGCTTTAATTCGAGTTGAACCTAGTTCAATACCAAGAATCGCTTTCCCTTCAGAGATAAATAACTTAGTGCTTATTTTTGCCATAATAACGTTTCCTAATACCCTAAATTGATAACTGGATCTGACGGGATAATAATTTGAATATCCATTAGACTTTAAATTGTTCGATTAACGTTTGTTGCCGCTGGGCTAACTCAACCAGAACCCCACTGCTATCAGCAGACTGTTTTGCTTCCATACCCGTTTGCTGTGCACCTTCCGCAATACCATTGATATACATGGCAACCTCACCACTCACCGAAATCTGCTCTTGTGCTGCGTGGGCGATTTGACTCGACATATCAAATATATCTTTCATTCTAGACGTGACGACGTCTAGTGACTTTTCTGTGAGTTGAGTCTGATGCGCGCAACTGTTCGTCTGTTGCAAGCTTTTAACCATCACATTGGTTATCTGTGTAGAGCTCTCTTGAAGGCTCTCAATCATGCGTTGAATCTCTTCTGTTGAATTGTGCGAACGGGTCGCTAAGGCGCGAACTTCATCTGCCACAACGGCGAAGCCCCTTCCTTGCTCACCGGCCCGAGCAGCCTCAATAGCCGCATTTAACGCAAGTAGGTTCGTCTGCTCCGCAATACTGCGAATAACATCCAATATACTGCCGATGTTTGAGGTTATTTTCCCTAATTGCTCAGAATAGGTGACCGCTTCTTCTATAGAGTTGACTAACGTCATCGTGATTTCTCTGTTTTTTACCACCTCTTTCTGACCCATCAATGTTGCTTCATTGGTTTTTTCAACTTCCATTAATGTATTACGCGTATAGTTAGAGACTTCGCCTGAGCTCACTTCTAATTCAGCTATCGCCGTTGCGACCAGTTCAGTTTTTGTCTTTTGCTGCTCCACCAAATCGAGGGTTCTTTCGCTGATTTCTGCGGTTCGAGAGGCCTCTTTCGCTAACACCGTCGAGCCTTCTCCTATCTCCTTCAATATCGATGAGGTATTGTCTGCTAATGTGTCTATCGCTCTGGAGATGACACCAAACTCTGTTTTGTCAACATAGTTGGTTCTCTGAGTCATGTCGCCTTCTGCCATTTTTATTAATACCGGACTGGTTTTTCCGATTGGTCTCTTGATACTAATTGCAATGGTGTAGCCAATGATTAAAGCAATGACCCCTGAAACCGCGGCGACTGAGATCGTGGTCATGATCGCTCTATTGGCCACTGTCTCCGCTTCTGAAGTGCTCTCTAATGCCTTTTCTTGAGCCAGATTGGTTAGCCCTTGAATCTGATTCTGTATCTTGTTTATATCTATTGACGCGCGCTCAAAATACGCCGTACTTTCCTCGTGCAAAGCACGTTCTTTAATAAGGTTATTAAACAAACCATGGTCCGTCAGCGTGATCGCTCTTAGTTTCTCAATGATGCTAATAAACTGCTCTTTAGTACGAGCTGATATTTCCAAACCTTGAGAACGTTGAATAGCAATTTTAGTATCGTTCTCCAATTTTTTCTTTGCGATGGCAATATCGATATTCTTATCGATCCTACGAATATTTTTTAAACCTTGATCAACACTACTAATAATAAATTCTACTTTGTTTTTTATAACACGGCTTGTCGATGACTCATCCGTTATCTGCTCTTTTGCCCACGTATACGTATCTTCCAGCTTGATCAGGTCTTTGTTGGTCACCATTAACGCCTCTCTCGTCATGATCAATTTTTCATGTGCGGACATACTTTGCAATACATTGATAAAGTACTGGTCGGTCAACACATTAATACCATTAATTTGGTCAATCTCATCCGTGCCCGGATCAAAGCTCTGTAGATGCTCTATCGCCTTTACATACTTTACTTTTTGCTCAAGAACCTGATTACGTATTGCAACAAGCTCAGAACTATTTACTTGCGAAATATAGGTAGAAAAATATTGATGACTATTTTGGATTATTTTTTGAAGCGGTAATGTGGCAAGTAAAATCGGATTTGACCGACTTGTTATCTGCTCTATTTGGTTGTTCAACTTGATCGTATTTGAATAATTCGTTATTGCGATAATGAGCATCAAGGTAAACATTAAAACAAATCCGAACACAGTACGCTGAACGATAGACATAACGACATACCTTTGGTCTTTACTGAGGAAATAAAGGTAGTGGCAATTGAAATGCCGACTACCTTTAGAGAGAAAGAGGTGAACTATAAAGACAACACGTACAACGCTTTGACTTCATCCGGTGTCGGTTGGCGAGGGTTACCACCTAGACAGACATCCTGCATCGCTTTATCTATCCATTGCCCTAAGTCAGACGCCTTAATTCCAAGTTCCGTAAATCCAGATGGAATACCGACCTGCTTAGATAGGCGACGAATCAGCTCTACAGCTAACTCGGCAGCTTGGTTATCATTGAGTTGACTCGTATTTCCTCCCATGGCCTCCGCTACTGCACGGAAACGCTCTGGTTGAGTTTGAGCATTAAATTCGCAGACTTCAGGAAGTAGAATTGCATTACATACACCATGCGGAAGATTATGTGTTGCGCCTGGTTGATGGGCCATAGCGTGAACCAAACCTAAGCCTGCACTATTGAACGACATTCCCGCGAGAAATTGTGCGTCCGCCATTTTTGCACGAGCTTCAATATTTTTGCCATTTTCAACGGCAACGGGTAACCAGAGACTAATCAGTCTTATTGCTTCTAATGCTGTCGGCTGAGTTAAGGTATGCGCACCTGGTGTGACATAAGATTCTATGGCATGAGTTAATGCATCCATGCCTGTTGCCGCAGTAACATTTGACGGCAATCCAACCATAAGAGAAGGATCATTGACCGAAACGTCAGGTATCTGTTTGCTATCAACCAAGACCATCTTAACTGCACGTTCTTCATCGGTGATAACCGAATTAGATGTCATCTCAGCTGACGTGCCTGCGGTTGTATTTATAGCGATAAAGAAATCGCCACTATTCTTGACCAAACCGACACCATCATAATCACAGATATCTCCCGGATTAGAAGCCATAATACGAATGGCTTTGGCACAATCGACAGGGCTCCCTCCACCAACAGCAATAAAGCAATCACATTGATTTTCTAAATAAAATTGATGACCACTTCGAACCAAACTCGCGGTTGGATTTGGTGTTACTTTATCGAATACAACATAACTTACTCCTTTCTCATCCAACGATAAAAAAAGCGAATCCAATATACCCAAATCGATTAAATTTTTATCCGTCACAACCAACGCTTTATTAACGGGTTGCTGTGTAAGCACGTCAACGGACTCTGCCACCGCGCCAACGCCAGACATCGCTAACCGTGGTAAATTTAGAGAAAATACCATTTCATATACCTCAAGAGTTAAAAAAGCCTGCGAAGAGCAGGCTTTGATTTATTATTTTTCTACGCGAAGGCCGTAAGATTGGAATTTATTTAGCACAACATCCATTTCAGCGTCGTCCAGAATTGGAATATCTTTTTGAATCGCCATCGTTTTTAAATACAGTTCTGCAAGCACTTCACATTCATGCGCTAACCAAAGTGCTTTGTCTAAGTTTTGCTCTGCGGTTATAAGACCGTGATGTTGAAGTAAAATCGCCTTACTTTTTGCCATCCCTTCGGCAACATTGTCAGCAAGTTTAGCGCTACCGAATGTGGCATAAGGAACACAAGGGATCTCGTTAGCACCTGATGCAGCAACCATATAATGAATAGCCGGGATCGGTTTATTAAGAATAGAAACAGCAGCACAATTAATGGAGTGGTTATGGACCACCGCATCAGCGTCGTCTCGAGTTCTATAGCAAGTAAGGTGGAATAACCACTCGCTTGACGGCAACTTGCCTTCTTCAAACTCACCTTCGTTGCTTACATAAACAATATGTTCTGGTGTTAATTTTTCATATGGAACACCAGTAGGAGTGATAAGCATACCGTTATCAAAGCGCACACTGACATTACCAGCCGTTCCTTGATTAAGGCCAAGCCGAGTCATTTCAATACAAGTATCAATAATTTGTTGTGATAATTCGTTACGTGTCATGATTAGTCCTTAGTAGGTGGTTACACCCTTTTTTAAAATAATGTTGCCGTATTTTGCGGTTTCTCCGCTTAATACAACGGCATAACAATCTTTAACGCGTTCATAAAATGCAAAGCGCTCTATTCTTTCTACACTGGGAATTGGATCCAATGATTTGTGTATTGCCGCTCGATATTTCTCTTCAACCAATGGATCGAGGCTATCGCCTTCTACCGCTAGCATCATTATTAATGGGGCTTCGCTATATTGGTCTAACTCAAATAAGGGAATGATACCTTCTAGCAAAACGTTGACGCCTACCCCATCTGCCCTTATTACCCTTCTGCCAAAGGTATGGGCTGGAAAGTGCGCGTCTGCCAGTAATATCTCGTCACCATGCCCCATCTCACTCAGCGCTTTTAGTAAAGTTGGACTCACCGCCGGATGAATACCTTTAAGCATGACAAAACTCCTCATATAGCTCTTGGTATAAGGCTTCATCACTGCTGGGGTAAATGGTTGTATACGATGGTTTCATCGCGAGTTGGGCACCATCTGCACTATCAAAAATGCCTGTACCTGCAAATGCATACATAGCGGCACCTATCACTGTAGATTCTGGCTGATCAACCACGAGTATTGGCATGTTTAATACATCCGCTCTAATTTGATTCCACAGCGCATTTTTTGAACCACCACCAACGACGACTAAATTTTCCGCTTTAAAATCACTAACTTCAGATAACCTAATAAGGCTTCGTCGAAGTTGATAAGCCAAAGCTTCCAATGCCGCGCGATAAATTTCACCGCGGGTCGTGTTGATCGACAATCCTTTTATGCTGCCGTTTCCGCAACCCTCTTTATTGGGTAAAAAGTGGGGGTTAAAATGGATACCATTACTGCCAACTGGTATCGCATTACCTTCACTGATCATCAACGCGTACTTATCGCTTTGATCGCTTATATCGTTGAATAAAGTACCGGAAATCCATTCCATAACCGCACTCGATAACCATTGTATTGCCGGATTATAGAGGTCGGCTTTCGCATCTAACTCTGTGGTGAGCCCGTCCAACAAGTACTCGCTTTTTAACGAGGGGCACAGAGTTCGAGCCATCAGTATTTCCCAAGTACCAGAACTTAAGAACGGTTGATTTTCTCCAACACCAGAACCAAACAGAGCAAACTGAGTATCATGACCCGCAGAGATTACTGGTATGTTATTCGGTAAACCTAGCTGCTGTGCTATCTCACCTGTTAGCTGACCAATTTCCTCCCCTGCGTTGATTAACGGAGGAAAATGTTTCGATGTTAATCCGAGGTAATCAAGGGTGCGGGATCGCCAATGGCCACTTTTTAGGTCCGTTAACATCGATGTACCCGCCATAGTACGGTCGGTCGTAAGATTTCCCGTAAGCCGATACGCGATCATCGAAGAGATAAACACAAACTTGTCCATTTTTTTATAGACGTCAGGTTCGTGATCTTTAAGCCATTTCAACTTATATAAAGTATTAAAACTGTAATCACCTATACCGTTCTCTTTATACAACTCTGCTCTATCAATATCTTGCTCAACCGTCATCATGACAGGAAGCGTTCGAGAACATTTCCAAGAGATAATTGGATATAGTTGATGTCCGTCCACGTCGAAAGGTGCCCCATCAACACCGAAGGTTGTTACCGATACAGCACAGATATCATCGCTATCTATTTGCGTAGTGATTTTTTGACAACACTCCGCTAATTTGTTCCATATTCGGTCGAAATCCCACACATGCTTAACTGGTTGGTCGGTACTTTGTACCGTTTCATTACGAAGATGATGTGAAGCAACAATATCGCCTTGATTGTTCACGGCGATAGCTCGTACATTGGTAGCACCACAATCAAGTATTACGACAATCGACATAATTCTTCCTTAAAACAGGCACCCGCAACCGCGGATGCCAATACAAGTTACTTATAAAGCGGACCAAAATTGGCGCAGGCACGGTAATCTTGCCCTTCAATATCTTGACCAAATGCAGAGAACGAGTGTGGACGAAAAACGTTTTCTTCACTGACATTATGCATAGAGACGGGAATACGAAGCATAGACGCCATAGTGATCAGGTCAGCACCTATATGTCCGTGGGTAATAACACAATGGTTAGCCCCCCAGTTAGCCATGACGGAGTAGACATCTCTAAAAGCGCCACTGTCTGTCAAGCGAGGAACAAACCATGTCGTTGGCCATGTTGGATTAGTACGTTCATCTAATGTGCTGTGTACTTCTTCTGGCAAATCAATTGAATACCCTTCCGCAATTTGTAAAACAGGGCCTAGTCCAGCAACGATGTTAATGCGATGCATGGTAAATGGCATTGCCCCCTTAGTCAGGAAGTTAGAAGAGAAGCCGCCACCTCGAAAGTATTCTTCTACCGCTGGTGGCCATACCGTTGCACCAAGACATTTCTTAACGTCTTCTTCATTCATGTCCCAATGTGGTTTAATACAAGGCTTTCCTTGTCCATCGGTGACTTCACCACTTCCATCTAATGCGGCAGAACCGGAGTTAACAAGATGAATGAAACCTGTTTCTGGTCGATAGCCACTCACACGCTCAACTGCGTCTTGAGACCAATACGTACGAACATCACAAAACACTTGTGCTTCACCGGTCAATAACTTGCCAAATAGCATGTTGACACCATTCAAGCTGTCATTCTCAGTAGCGATGGCAAACGGTTCTCTAATGCCGTTCCAGTCAAATGAGGAATTTAAAATAGACTCGCTGAAGTCTCCGTTAGGCAGATGATCTGTCCAGTGACGTTGTCCCTGAAACCCACCAACGATAGCGTTATGACCAAGAGATTCTTCACTGAATCCAAGCTCGGCTAATTTGGGATTTCCTTGCATAAGGTCACGCATAATCATGGTCATCTTAATGACGGTTTTCCAATCCTCGGATTTTCGCTCTTCAGTAAATGGAGTACTGTTATAATCCTGACCTTCTGGACAAAATTCTTTCACCCAACTTGAGGCCAATTCAAACTCTTCTTTGTCATAAACTTCGCGGTCAAGGCGACGTTTAATTTCCGTCATATCGATATATTCGTTGCGCATTCCCAAATATTTTTGAAAGAATTCAGGGTTAACGACAGAGCCGGCAATACCCATTGAAACCGACCCCATTGAGAGATATGACTTCCCTCTCATTGACGCTACCGACAAACCTGCACGGCAGAATCGTAATATTTTTTCTTGGACATCCGATGGAATACTCGTGTCATCAGAGTCTTGAACTTCTTGACCATAAATAGAAAATGCGGGTAGTCCTAGCTGCGTGTGTCCTGCCATCGCAGCGGCAAGATATACGGCTCCAGGACGTTCAGTTCCATTGAAACCCCATATGGCTTTTGGCAAGTGCGGGTCCATATCAATGGTTTCTGTGCCGTAACACCAACAAGGTGTCACGGTAAGTGTTAATCCAATATTTTCTGTTTTGAATTTATCTGCGCAGGCTGCAGCTTCTGCAACACCACCAATACAAGAATCAGCAATGATGCATTCCACTCTCTCGCCACTTGTATGACGAAGATTTTTCTCAATAAATAATGCAGCTGATTTAGCCATATTCATTGTTTGCTCTTCCAATGACTCTCGCACACCCATTTGGCGACCATCAATCGTTGGACGAATACCGATTTTAATTAGATTTGTCATATTTAATTTCTCGTTTCCAACATCGTTGGATTAAATTTGTTTTCCCGCTTTATCACATTTCCAACGTGATAAATTTATCTCGAGTGGGGTACCAATGCCGTTCAATATAGTGAAGCCTAGACCGACGGTATTTAATCATTGCCGTTACTGTCACGGTAGGAAGGCTGGTATCTGATGAGGCCAATGCCACCCTTTTTACTACCGTGGAATTAATGCGTGCTTATTTTCCAAATGGGAACAACAACGTTTGCATTTCTGGACTGTCAATATTGCTAGCAGTAATAACCTTTACCGGAATATCAATGACTGCTGGTACTTCTTTGCCTTCAAGTACGCTATAAAGGGTTTTCAAACCTTGGTAGCCAATCTGATACGCATCCTGAACAACAAAGCCTTGAATGGTGCCCGATTTTAGAAAACTGATGATGCCTTCCGTACTGTCAAAACCCATCACTAAAACCTTTCCAGACAGATTCAAGCTATCGATCGCGTTACCTACTCCTAGAGTCGCACCTTCGTTGGTGGCATAAACCCCTGCTAAATCCGGATTAGCGCGGTACATATCAATCGTTTTATCCATTGATTTTTGTGGGTCTCCGTCACTATATTGGACATCAAGCAATAAGATATCCGGGTAGTACTGCTTCATCGCGTTGATAAAGCCTTCAGAACGTTCAATCGCACTTTGCGTACCAGCCACGTGAGCGACTATTCCTACCTTACCTTTGCCATCAAGCATTTTGCCTAACGCCATGGCGGCATCGCCTCCCGCTTTTACGTTATTCGTCGCAATAAAGCTTTTCGGTATATCTGAATTAACCCCAGAATCAAATGTTGCGATCTTGATATCTCTCGATGTTGCTTCTTCTACAGGAAGCACAAGCGCATTTGCGTCCAGAGCGGCAAGCAATATAGCGTCAGGTTGACGAGCCATCATGTCTTCCATTAATTGAATCTGTTGGGAGATCTGTGTTTCATCTGCTGGGCCAACAAAGCTAGTTCTTATACCGAGTTCTTTTGCTGCCGTATCCGAACCCAATTTGACTGTTTGCCAAAACTCGTGCTGATAACCTTTACTGACCACTGGAATATAGATGTCATCTTTCGCTTGAGCAGAACCAAACCCAATAGCGGCAAGTGTTAATATCAATGGTACTTTTATAAATTTCATTGGTGTTTCTCCGTGTACGTAGGATAAGAGTTGTTATTTTTGTTATTTCATTTTCTTTCTTAATGTGTCTAGATATACAGCCGCAACAACCACAATGCCCATTGCAACCATTTGCCAAAACTGCGATACCCCCATTAAATTAAGTCCATTTTTCAGAATGCCCATAATCAGTGCTCCGATAATGGTTCCACCGATAGTCCCAATTCCGCCCATAAGGCTGGTGCCACCGATGATCACTGCGGCAATAGCTTCTAATTCATATCCGACACCCACTGTCGGCTGTCCTGAATTCAATCGTGACGTTAAAATGACACCCGCTACACCGGTTAATAAGCCACAAAATGAGTACACAAACATTTTTACCTGATTCACTTTAATACCAGATAAATGCGCTGCATCTTCGCTACTACCTACGGCATAGATATACCGGCCAATAACAGTACGCTTCAAAATGTAAGCAGAAATAAGGGCGATTACGGCAAAATAGATAACAGGGTAAGGGATCAAATCAAATAAGCGGCCCTGTGCGATGACTCGAAAAGTAGGATAGTCTTGGAAATATAGCGCTCGGCCATCGGTCAACACTAAGTTGATACCACGAACCGACATCATCAATCCCAACGTTGCAATAAAAGGAGGAATCGCCGCTCGAGTGACTAAGAAACCACTGAGGCAACCACAAAGGAATCCTGCTAATGCACCGGCTAATACGCATAACCAAAGAGGAAGTCCGATAGAGGCAGCAAGTCCAACAGCGACACCAGAGAAGGCCATTACAGACCCTAGTGACAAGTCGATACCCGCGGTAATTATTACGTAAGTGACACCAATGGCCATGATACCTATAACAGCAGTTTGTAATGCCACAGTTAAAAGGTTGGACAGATTAAGGAAATAAGGTGTTCCTATACTAAAAAATATCATCAATAGCACTAAACTAATTAATGGTGCTAGTTTCATTAGCAATTCTTTATTTAAAAAGAAATCTTTTTTAGCGGTGAGTTTTGTTGTATTACTAAGCATCATTTTACCCTTCTAATGTCGCGTATTTCATAATATTTTCTTGCGTAGCACGTTCTGACTCTAATTCTCCGGTAATCCTTCCACCTCTCATTACCAGAATTCGGTCACACATGCCCAATATTTCTGGCAACTCAGACGATATAACAATAATTGATTTACCTTGCTCAGTTAGTTTATTTATTAATTCATATATCTCTAACTTCGCTCCAACATCAATACCACGTGTAGGTTCATCAAATATAAGTATCTCAGTGTTTTTACAAATCCACTTCGCTATGATTATTTTTTGTTGGTTACCACCACTTAAATTCCCTGCCAGTTGATCTAAATCTGGCGTTTTTATTTTAAGCTTTCCTTTTAAATCATTACTTTTATTGAAACAGGATTGCTCATCAATAATTCCAAATTTATTTGAAAACTGTTTATAGCTACTGAGCATTGTATTGACGTTGACAGACAGCCCTAATGCTAGACCTTCTTTTTTCCTGTCCTCCGTCAAGTAGCCAATACCCAGTTCAATCGCTTTGTGAACATTGGTAATAGTAACGGGTTTACCAAAGAGAGAAATCTCACCGCTGTCGATAGCATCGGCACCAAATAATGCTCTAGCGACTTCCGTACGACCAGCGCCCATTAGGCCTGAAAAACCGAGTATTTCACCACGCCTCAAGTTGAAGTTGATGTCGTGAAGAACCCCTTTACGATTGAGATTTTTGACATCTAGTACGATCTCCTTGCTGGGTTTATTGCCTCGCTTAGGGAAAATATCACCTAAGTTTCTTCCAACCATCATCGCAATCAATTCATCAATGGTCGTTGCCGCGTAATCAACCGTTCCGATAAAACAACCATCCCGCATGACCGTTGCTCGATCGGCTATTTGTACAAGTTCTTCTAATCGGTGGGATATATAAACAATACCAACGCCTTGAGACTTCAGCATGTTTGTTACCTTAAACAGGCTTTTAATCTCACTTTCTGTCAATGCAGCGGTAGGTTCGTCCATAATAAGTATCTTGGCATTGACTGAAAGTGCTTTAGCAATTTCGACCATTTGCTGTTGAGCAACAGTTAATTTTTCAACTAGTGTATGAGGGCTGATCTTTAAATTGAGTTTATCTAGAAGCGCCTGAGCGGCATCAGCTTGAGATACATCATCAAGTAACCACTGATTGCTACCACGAAACTCTCTACCAATAAAAATATTTTCTGCCACGCTCAGTTCAGGAAAAAGGTTAAATTCCTGATGAATAATAGCAATGCCTTTTTCCTGAGCCGAGATAGGCGAGGTAAGTTTAACTTGTTGCCCTTCGAAACTAATCTGACCATCATTCGGAATATGGACTCCCGAAAGCACTTTCATCAACGTCGATTTTCCCGCACCATTTTCACCTAAAAGAGCATGCACTTCGCCACGTCTTAAGTTAAAACTCACATTATCAAGCGCTAACACTCCAGGAAATCGCTTTGTAATGTTATCCATTTTTAAAATTGTAGTGTCCATAAAGTTACCCATTATTGACCTGCAAATGTAAACTCTCTACTCTTTGGCTGGGCAAAGATTGAGATTCATAATTTAAATTTACCTTTGAACTTTCTCTAAAAACAAAATAACTTGTTTCGTATATAAAAAAAGTAATTCCATTATCCATATTAATTCCCTTTCGCCACCTAATTATGTTAGATCGTTTTATATAATCAGATGGACAACTAGTTAAACCATATACTTGATATATTTTTATAGGGCACCTAGAATAATCTCGGCATCGACATCATTTCGTGGATTAATTATAATCGACTTACTTTCGAGATTATCACTCTCATTCTTTGTTATTTCCGCATTAGTTATTAAACAATCTAGGGCATCCAAATCGCAAACCTTTAATAAGCTTCTTTTATTTATTTTAGATTTATCTGCTATAAGAATAGTTCTACTTGACACCGATATGAGCGACTGTTTTATTTCATAATTATATTCATTTGAATCCCACACACCACTATTTAAATCGACCCCAACACAGGATATAAAACATAAATCAAGCGACATTTTACTCAAGGTATTCCTAGCAATTATTCCATAAAATGACTTATATTTTTCTGAATAATTACCACCCAAACTAATGATGTTTATATTGTTCTTTTTCTCTAAGGCATTAATGATATTTATAGAGTTAGTCACTACAGTACATTTAATGTTTGGCATTGATTGAGCTAACAACCAGCTTGATGAACTCGCATCCAGACCGATGACCGACTGCTCTTTTATCAAGCTAATTGCCATCTCAACAAGTTGTTGTTTGTCTTCTACATTACTTTTTGCTCTATGTGCAAACGAGGTTCCAACGTCACTGGTTTCTTTACTCGTCGCTCCACCATGCACCCGTACCAATAACCCTTTTGTATCAAGCGCCTTTAAATCTCGCCTAATTGTTTCTACTGACACTGAGAAAGTAGAAGACAGCTCTTCTACAGAGATATGCTTTACATTATTGACCAAATTAACAATTTGTTTTTTCCGCATATCCTCGCTCCTTTGTTGAGAACAATATAAATAAGTGAAGCGAGTAAAAATTAGATACAGGTCACGATATGACCGCAAATGACTGCTATCGGCCACTTAGATGCCCGTATTTTGATATAAGCATCAAAAGCGGGCAATAACGGGCGAAACATCACGTATTTGGGCAAGAAAAGTATAATCAGGTTGGCTTAAGAACGGTCAACATCCATGTGCGAATCATGGAGCTAGTTTGAACATGATTAACGACATCATGGCGTGAAGTAGACTGTAATTTGAAGATGAGAAGGCGAATCGATTGATTCACCTTGTTGTTTTATCGACTGTATTCACTCGAATACAAGAAACTTATTGAAACCATTGATAAGCCAGATCTCTCTCACTAATGAAGAATGACCATCGTAAAGTGAGAGGTTTATATTATGCTGGAGGCTCCGTTCACACCTGCTTAGTTATAGATTAAGCATTCGCTTTTTTAACCGTGCTAAGTCAATAGCGTTTGACCGTACGTTGAACTTAATATGGCTATACTCATACTCTTCCTTAGTGACACTCATGCTAGAACGAATTTCACCTATGATACCTTTAGCGGTGTAAGGAACAATAATCTCGTCTTCAATCATGTCATGCTCGGCGGCACCAACGATATATTTATGCAGTTTAGTGATATCAAGAGGATTGCGGGTTGAAGTCATCATAGCATCAGGAAACTCTTCCATCAGTGCCTGTTGTTGCTCAGTATTCAGTTGATCTGATTTATTCAGTACCAGTAATTTTTTAATACCTTCAACACCCACTTCTTCTAATACCTCGTGAACAACATCAAGTTGAGCACGAAAAGTAGAATCTGAGGCATCGACCACATACAACAACAACGAAGCATCATGTGCTTCTGCTAAGGTTGAATGAAATGAGGCAACTAAATCATGGGGTAGTTTTTTAATAAAACCGACGGTATCTGATACGAGTATTCGAGGTTGAGTCACGGGGTGCAATGCACGTACCGTGGTATCAAGTGTTGCGAAAAGTTTGTTTTCTACTAATACCTCACTACCGGTAATCGCTCGCATCATTGATGACTTGCCCGCATTGGTATAACCAACCAAAGCAACACAAAATATCTCAGAACGTTGTGTACGCCGGCCTTTCATTTCATCTTGAACACTAGCCAAGTCACGCCTTAATTCAGCTAATTGGTCACGAACTTTACGACGATCTAGCTCTAGTGTAGTTTCGCCTGCACCCTTACCCATTTGGCGTTCTTTATTACCAATGGTGGAATCTCTAAGCCTCGGTGCTAAGTAATTTAGACGAGCGATTTCCACTTGCAAGCGTGCTGTTCGTGTCCGAGCATGGCGACTAAAGATCTCAATTATGATCCCCGTACGGTCAAACACCTCTACACCTAATTGATTTTCCACATTGCGTTGTTGTGATGGACTTAAATCGCAATCAAATACCACCACATCCGCACATGAAAACGGCAGTTCTTCTGTAGGAAGTTCAGCAAAATCCGTCTCATCAGAAAAATCTTCTTCTTCAAACATACCCTTGTTACCAGTGAGGTGCGCTATCTCAGCCAGTTTACCTGAACCAAGTACATTCTGTTTTTGACCCGAACTCTGCATTTGCGACTGCGTTCCAACCACTTTAAACCCTAGTGTAGTCACTAATCGACCAAGTTCTGCAAGTGATTCTGCTGCCTCATCACCTTTAAACTGCGGTGTGCAAATAGAAATAAGTAACGCGTGATTGAGTGATGCATTTTCTGTTAGTTGCATAATTTTTTCTGTTAGCGCACCAGAGTGCAAGCCTAGTATTTTATCCAAAGTTACCTGATCCTACGCTGTTATAGCGGAGGTTTATAGAGTAATAGAATACTAAATGCAGATATTCTCTTAGTTAACGACAAATCACTAACATAAAGCGGGGGTTAGGCCATAAAATAAGTGGTAACGTCCACCTCTTCGCTTTCTCATTTTTCTCCATTTATCACATGAAATTATTAAAACGCTACTTTTTGATAATTTTATCCAATCACAAGATACCTACAAAAACAAACAAGGACTAACAACGCAATAGGCGAGATCAATATAACGATGAATCATGTTGGATTGTATGGATAAAGCAGCTGTATTTTATCTTAAAGCATTATGTCTACACATTATTGTGGGCAAACCTGAAGTAATAGAGGAGATTCAAAATCGAGTTGGAAACTTTAATATTGGAGGTTATCCTAATTATTGAATATTAGATTAATAAAGGCTATTACAACGATTAACTAATGTAATCGCTTCTTTGCGACATTTAATATTAAGTTTTTTATAAATTTTATAGATATGAGTTTTAACTGTGCATTCCGCCACATAAAGTTGATCGGCAATTTGCAAATTGGTTTGTCCTCGCACCAACATATCTAAAATTTCTTTTTCTCGTTTTGTTAAATCATCAGCATAAGTGGGGGAGGAAATAGACAACATTTTGAACTGAAGCAACATCTTAGACATTAGCTGACGAGGTAACCAAAGTTCCCCATCGATTACGTCAACAACACAACGCACCAAATGCTCTATCGGGGCATCTTCATACAGAATACCTCTTAGACTGTTCCAAGACATCAACTCTGTTTCATTTTTCAGGTCTGTAGGTACGTCGTATATGACCACACTGAGTCCCGGTGTACTTGATGACATAAACTCACTATAAGCACTATCACTGATTGAATGATAGCCGATTAATACAACGTCGATTTTGTTAGAGGTAAACGAATTTACAACTGAGTTATGTGAAAACTGTGTAACTTGGATATTGGTAGCACTCTCTAATTCTTTCTTGATTAAACTTGACTGAATATTCCTTCGACCAAAAAACAATATATTTTTTTTTGGATGAAGAGCATATGAGTTTGTTTTGTTCATATTATACCTTTAAACCAGCAACATAAGTTTTTCTTTTTCGCGTACTAATAAACTATAAATCCTTCAGGGAAAATATAGCATGCATTAGTACTCTCATCTGTTTCTAAAATGATACTTGAAATACAATATTTTTATTTAGATATAAGATATTGAAATTAAATGATATTTTTATCAGCCTACAACTTTAATTTCATAATTCCTTCATACCTTACTACTACTTTCAAATTTTCATCAAACTAACTTAATACCTTCGGTTTTCTGTTCGCCACTACACTTACTTTCAAACAATGAAGCAACTTAGGAGAGAGAAGGTTATGAAGACAACTTATCTTTCGTTCTTGATGATGTTACCTGTTATGGGTTTCGCAGAATCAGATGGAGACCTCTCTCTTAGCGTATTCGGACACATAAAAAGTCATTGCGAGATCAATTTTAATCGCGGTGACAAATTGGATTTCTCAAATGACATTCAGAAAAGCGTTTTATTTGAAATTCAGTGCAATCAGCCCATGGGTATGTCGCTATATTCACAAAACGGCGGCTTGAGCTTGCAACAGAGTAAAACCCCTGTGGTTGTGCAGTACCAGTTAAATATTGACGTGGCTTCGATAGGCATTAACAGAACATTGCAAAGTAAAGACCTATCGTCACCAAAGTTAATTGAAAGTTCCAGTGTCATTCCATTTACAACGGAAGGAGTGATGAGAGTGACACTAGAAGAAAGTCTGCACTATGCAGGGCTTTACGAAGATATTATTGAGATAGATGTATACCCATCTATCCATGGTGTTGACCCGTAATCGACTTGCAACAGGCAGAATATGGAAGACCTCAGACTACAGTCAGTGGTAACAGCTAATCATCAAAAATTGATAAAGGATATTTCAATGAAAAAACTAACTCTATGTGCAATTTCAGTTTCGGCTCTTTTTGCAGTTAATGCGAACGCGGGTGATGTTCAATTGGTCGGTTTTGTAGCTCCGGTGTGTGAAGTTACCGGTATGAATTCTCAACTGGTCGACTTCGGTATGGTTGATGCCGGATTCCAAACTATTAATGTTCCTTTGGGGATCCAATGTAATGATGCCGATGGTGCAACAGTAACTCTAATCAGTGCTGAAGGTGGATTAGAATCAGATGATCAAGAAGACTTTGCATTAACTTATGACGCCGTATTTACACCTTCTGGTTTAGCGCCTCTAACGCTTAACGCTCCTGGCGGCCCTGGTTTAAATGATGTGTCTGCAAGTCAATCTTATGGTGGTTCTGGTACTCTTGCCACTGGTGTTCCTGCAACGTTGCAAGTAGACACGACAGAACTTGCCACCTTCTCAGGCGGTTATTCTGATACGCTGACCATACAAATAACGCAAAACTAGTTCTATACTTACCTTACTTTCCAATGGGAGGCTATGCCTCCCATTTAATACAAGGAGTGTATTAGGATGACAATAACAAGGCTGTTTTTGGTTAGTTTTCTATTTCTAGTGAGTCAATCTGCATTGGCCTATAAGGTTCAACCGATGTTGGCCGAAATCGCGCCAATCGGGAAAGGATCACAGATGACCATGCGAATTGACAATACCGGTGAATCCCCCCTAACGATTGAATTAGTCCCGCTCTCATTCACTATGGATGAATATGGCAAAGAAACCACCGAATCTGCCGAGGATGACTTGCTCGTCATTCCTTCCAGCGCTATCGTTGCACCGGGACGTTCTCAAGCAGTCATCGTACGATATTTAGGCAATCCATCAATCACGACTTCAAAACCATATCGAATTTCAGTCCGTCAGGTAAAAGTGTCACGTTCTGGTCAAGAACAAGCCTCTTTGGGCCTTTTGTTGCAATTTGATACCCTGCTCAATGTCAGACCAAAAAATACCAACCCAAATCTAAGCGTAAATAGTGTGACAAAAAAAGAAGATAACTGGTTAGTGTCGGTAGAGAATTCAGGCAATAGTTATGGTCGTATCACCCGATCAAATTGGACCATTTCAGATAAAAGTCATTCATTATTCGTCAAGAATTCTGAGATCGGTGAATTAATTGGTGGATCATTAGTACTGCCTAACTCAAAACGTATTTTTACTATGAAAGCGCTTGATGGATTTGATATCAAAACAGTCGATATCAAACTAGAAAATGCGAATTAAGCCATGTGGAAGCGCGCTTTCTGGCTGTTGCTAATATCAACAATTAGTCCGAGTGTAATCGCCATTATTATTACACCCACCGTTCTCGACATGGAAATTCAAAGTGGACGAATGGCACAGGTTGTTGTGACGAATAACTCGACGCAGCAGATACCACTTGAAATCAGTGTTAAGAAACTAGAGTTCTTATCAAATGGTGAATTTGTAACCCACGACAACAATGAGGATAACCTCGTTATTTTCCCCCCTGCAGCCATGGTGAAACCGGGAAAATCACAGGTTTTTCGTTTGCAGTGGATAGGCAGCAAAGAGTTGCCGCAATCCGAGAGTTATTTTGTCCGCTTTAGCCAGCCTCCTCTCGCTTCTGCCAACACAGACGCATCAGGCATTTCAGTGCAAATGCACTACAACGCTTTGATACATGTTTTTTCTCAAAATCAGGCCGCTGAGATTACTTTGGTCGTTGATGAAGACGGTACAGCCGTCATTACAAACTCAGGCGATCGGTTCTCATATTTAAGTCTCATTCGTTTCGAAGGGCTGCAGAGAAAAAGTGCAGATGCCATTGACCGTGTTTTAGGTGAACGATTCATCGCCCCATCCACTTCCTTTGAGTTTTCATTACAAACACAAGTGAAGCCAGGGGAATATTATGGACAGATGCAGTGAATTACCTGTTAACAAGGATCATCTTCGTTTTCTCTGTCGTACTACTTTCTTCGTTCGTTAGTGCGCAGGAAAACCAAGCAAAACTCAATCCAACAGGAAGAGATATAGAACTTATGTCACTTCTAAGAGTTAGTGATAGCGTCATCGGTGAAGCGCAGCTCATCATCACCGCTGATGATGAGATATTACTGCCTAAAAACGATACTCTGCTTATATTAAAAGGTCTTATTTCAGAAGAAACCACCAACCAACTATCTGATCTAAGCCAAAATGATAAGCTATCTCAAAAAGATTTTAGAAGCGTAGGACTCGACCTAACATTTGATTTTTCAACGCTAGAAAGTGTCATATCTATACCTACAGAAATGCTGCAAACACAGCAATTGTCTTTTGAAGGTGCAGGTGACTATGGTAACTATTTGGAACCTTCATTGGCCAGTGGTTATCTCAATGTCACTCTTTCTGGCTCGCAGGTGGTTCAAAAAGATGATCAGTCGACGAGTGAAACCAGTTTTACAAGTAGTTTTGACTCAGCATTCAATATAGGCAGGGCTAACCTAGAGTACGAATCAGAATATGTCAGTTCCGATATCGCTGAATCATATTATCTTAGAGAAGGCACCCGATTCAATATGGACTTCCCTTCTCAGGGGACACGTTTTGTTTTGGGCGATATGTATAATTCTGGCGCGGCTTTTCAGGACGGCGTTGACCTTTTGGGTGTCGGTCTGACAAGAGATTTCACTCTTATTCCAACAAGAAATGTTCGGCCAAGAGCAACACAGAGCTTCACGTTACAACGTACGTCAAATGTAGACGTAGTGCTTGATGGTATCGTCGTACAGCGGCTGACCTTGAATGCCGGGAGCTATAATCTAAATGATATTCCCCTCGCTCAAGGTAACAATGATGTCGAATTAATTATTACTGACTCAAGCGGTCAGGAAGAACGACTTCAGTTTTCTGTTGCTACCGGTAATGACCTTCTTGATAGCGGCGAATTCGAATACAGCATCGCCTATGGTTTACCCAGTGAGATAAACGGTGACGAAATAGATTACTTTACAGACCAACAACTATTTCATGGTTACATAGAAGCAGGCGTGACACCTTGGTTAACTCTGGGTATTAATGGGCAAGCTCGTGAAGATTTATATCAATACGGCGGCTCGATTCTGTTTGCTACTGAACTTGGAACCACAGAGCTATGGGCGTCAAGTAGCCATCATTCAGATATTGGAGGAGGGGAAGCTTTTCGCTTCGCATTCGACGCAAGTTTTGACAGTGATAACGAATATAATCCCGACTTCAGTCTTATTTATGATTATCAGACTGAAAATTTCTCTGGTGTTAGGGACTTCGATTCGTTGACGACACCATTAAATACTGTTGAACATTATGTCTCTCTTTTCAGCTCGATGGATATCAGCTTCCGGATGCGGGCAGCGTTGTCCCTATCTTATAGCTCCGGCTCTGAAGAGAGCGACAATTATGCCGTTGTCGGTCCGAGCTTTTCCGGTCCTCTTTTCGCGACACCCGCATCATGGAGCACCCGATTTAACTATCAAATGAACGAATATGAAGACGATGAGTTCTACACTACTCTTACGTTGAGTTGGCCACTTAGTAAAGCAACCAGAGTGGTTGCCCGTTACCAGAGCGATACTGATTATGCGGCTGTGGAAGCAAGTTACCGAGAAGGCATAGGTAATACTGGTGGTATATCTGCATATGCCTCAGTGGGAAGAGAACGAGATACAGATGCAGATATCGATGCAGGGGTAGATTATACCGCCAATCGAATGTCGGTAAGCGCTAGCCATAACACTCGCTATGACGACACAGATCTTGAGACCCAGACGCACAATAGCCAAATAGAATTATCAAGTGCGATCGCCTTTTCTGGTACCTCTGTGGCTATTGGACGTCAAGTCGGTGAGGCCTTTGCTGTTGTGACTAAACATCCAAGTTTAGCAGAAAACAATGTCGCAATAGACCCAATAAGAAACACAGAATATGCGAGGGTAATCAGTCGTTCTACCAATAATGTACTTATACCTGATCTGGTTGCGTATAACCCTCAGTTGATCGGATTTGATGTAGAAGATCTACCGCCAGGCTATGACCTAGGCGACGGTGCGTTCTCTCTATACCCTGGGTATAAACGCGGATACAAACTACAAGTCGGTTCAGACTCAGTGTTAACCGTGATGGGTAACGTCATTGAAAAGAAAACAGGTAAGCCGATTTCTCTGATTGTTGGAGAAGCAATATATCTTGGTAAAACTGACGGTAAAAACGAACCAGTCGAGTTTTTTACCAATAGAAAAGGTCGATTCGCCATTTCCGGATTACGTCCGGGAAAGTACCGATTGGATCTTTTTCTAAAGGACACGAAGTCGATTGAAATTACTTTACCTAAAGAAAGCGATGTATTGATACGCTTGGGAGACTTATATGTGGAATAATAATAGCCAACGATGGTTCTTAGCTTTACTGCTATTGACTGTAAATACCTACGCTTACGGAGATTGTAATGCGAGATTAATAAGCATCGAGCCTCAGTTTTCTCTGTCCAGATATGACGTATTCTCTGTCAGTGATACGCCTTTAGTTCAAAATTATATAGTACGAGCAGATATTGAAGGTCAGGACTGCACTGCAATTGTTGAACTCGATATCGGTGGAAATTCTAACCATTTGCAGAGCCCCAACTTTGAGATCTTAAAATTTGAATGGCATGCAGAGCGTGGATTTGAAAAAAACGGATTATGGTACATCCCGTTAACTGAAAACAATGCCACGGGTAAAATTCAGTTACGATTCCCAGGTAAGCAATGGGTGAGCGCTGGGGTTTATCAAAACAAGTTAGAAGCTTCGGTCATTGAAAATGGCAGTAACTTACTAAGCTATACTGGCAAAAAATTCTATTTGGATATTAACGCTGAAGTGCTGCCGACTTCTAAGGTTCAGTTTTACGGGCTTTCTCAACGACATTATGACCTCGATTTTGGAGAACTAGAGACGGGTAAGAGTATACGCTCCTCCCCAAGACTCTGGATTCAGAGTACCGGTGGATATTATATCTCCATTGAATCAGACTATGATGGAAACTTACGTCATGACTCACTTAATCCTAAATGGGATATCGAATATAGAATGTCGATAGCGGATAAAAATATTGATATGCATAAGACAGGCCGTCAGTGGCGTAGTGGTGACTCAACGTCTGGTTCGTCTTTACCAATAAACTTCGTGGTGGGTGAAACCAAAGAAAGAAGAGGCGGAGAATACCGTGACAACATTCATATATCGATTGAACCTGATTTGTCACAGATGCCGTGAAGTAACATAAACTATTTTTCGAGTATAGGCAGCTGATTAAATCGCAATATGTTAATCATCATTACTGCCTTTATGATTTTCCATCTCACTAAAAGCAAACTGTATTTGCTCTGATGAAAATCCTTTGCGACTCAGCATGGCGTAGGCTTTACCACGCTCTTTGTGGCTACTTAAATCGTCGTATTTTTTTTCTAGCTGTGTTAAGCACAATGAGAAAAAATCCACATCCTCTGAATTAACCAATCTTTCGAGAATTACATCAAAATCGGTAATATCGATTTTTCGTTGACGTAGCTCCTGTCGAATAACGGTCGCCCCTTTACCTTTTCGTGCATATTTCAATATTTCTTTTTCAATATCCGCTTTAGACGCTTTGATTTCGAGGTTCGATTTTAGTTGTGAAAATGATGCGTGCTGACTGATCGCTTCATTAACCTGTGAATAACTAAAGCCTCTCTTTTTTAACGCCCCTTGAAGCCGCTCTTTACTTAGCGTAAATTCATGATAATAGTTGTTTACATACTCATTAAGCATGGACTGCTCACAGATCTCCCTATCGGCTTTAACTTTTTCAATAGCGTCTCGAATCTGATCATCTAAGATCCCTTTTTTCTTGAGTTTCTCTTGTATATAACCACTGCCATAGTCACTCATAAAAGACCGTTCCGTGAACTGCTCCGCGAATGCTTTATTGGATTTCAGATAGCCGAATCCACGAAGCTTATCGAGAGTCTCAGAGATCCAAACTTCGTTATCGGTCTTGATGCGTAACTTCGTTAGCAACTCGCTTTCTGTCATATCGCGTTGCCCTAAATGCCACATAGCCGAATTCATCACGCTTTCAATACGAGTCGCTTTTTTAACTCGTTTCTGGTCAGTGTCCAAATCATCCCTCATCAGTGTTTGGTGCTTCATTGATACAATAAATCGTGTTATAAATTAGCAAGTATTCACATCATTCTAGATTGGAGACTGCGCTTCATTATATTTTTACAGTCTCTAACTCATCAGTAAATGATGACTTATTAATCAACAAGGTTGCAATTCTATTTGTGCTTTATAGGTAGCAGAATCAAAACTATCTGTATAATGCCAACCGTATCTATCAGCCAGTTTTTTAGTCAATCTCAAGCCTAATCCAAAGCCTAAGTCCGTTGACTCAGCGGCTTTCTGGACGCTGCTATTGACTACAGATATAGAACCTCCTGTTTGAATTACGGTAATATTACCCACCATGGTATGCTGAAAAGCATTACGGATCAGATTAGCCAGAACAATTCTACATGGTATTTCCGCAATACAAAGTATGTGATCAGACGTTGTCACTTTCAGCTCCACGGGCTTATTTTTTAAAAGATAAGTCAGCTCTACAATAAGCTCTTCTATCATGTATTTCAGATTAACCTTGTCACTCTGAGGTAAATTCAGATCATCTCGGCTTAACCACAGCAGCGTTTCAGTGAGGTTTGTCATGGTTCGGCCTGCACGGTCTATTCTTTCAACGACCGCTAATTGCTTCGGCGTTCCCTGTTCTTTTTCATACAACTTATTCAACAATTCCGTATTGGTTCTAATCACAGAAATAGGGGTTCTTAATTCGTGGCTGGCATGGGTTAAAAACTGTCGCTCTCTTTCGAGGCTTTCCTGAACCGAACTAAGACTGGTCTTTATGATATCTGCAAGCGTATTTAGTTCACCGTATTGAAAATCAGGGACTGGTTGTTTTAATTTCTCCTCATCAATAGACTTCGCCCAGTTTTTTAACGATTCAACAGGGCTTGCTACCTTACTAATAAGAACAAACAATACCAATGAAAAAACGATGATAGCGCCTACCGCAACAATAATAACCCAGATAAAATGGGGAAATAACTTTGCCTCACCTACCCTCTTAAACGACTCCCTTAAAAGTAAAGTCTTTGAGACATAACGAACTTCTCCCTGCTTATTGATTCCTTTCATTATGAGGTTTACTTCTTCTGGTGGTGAGAATATTCCTCCGCCGTAGGTTTGTTTATCTAATTTAAATGCTTCTGTCGGTGGACGATTTTTAAATGACACCTTCACGTTATCTGGCATATCTTCCCAACGACTTGAGACATGATACCCCCAGACACTAAGAGATCGACCTTCTTCAATACCTTTGGCATGAACAAAATCACGCATCGTTTGTTCTTGTCCTCTATCCAACCCCTGCTCAAAATAACTGAGTGTTAAAATGGAAAAAAAAATGGCCATTGCCGAAGCAAGTAAAATCATGCTGACAATAAATCGGATCTTAAGGCTTGGTCTTATCTTCATTTCACTCTCAATATTGTCTCGTTTTCTTTCTCTTGCCAATCATCGGTATATCGCTATTTTTCAGTCTCTTCGATGGAGAAACCAAATCCCGGAATAGTATGAATTAACGTGTTGTCTCCAGCAGAGTTCAACTGTTTTCTTAAGTTGAATATATGAACTTTAAGGCTATTACTTTCCGGTTGTTCATCTCCCCAAATTACTTGGGTGATTGTTGTTCTAGACACCGGATTAGGACTATTTCGTAGCAGCAACTCCAATATTTTTATCGCTGTAGGTGATAGTTTTAATTCGCGCCCTTCTCTGTATACCGTCTTCTTTTCTACATCAAGCTTAATACCTGCGACGGACAACAGCGTCGCCTGCCCACTGCGTCTTCTCGCCAATGTTCGTGCTCGAACAATGAGCTCCTCCATTGCAAAAGGTTTAATCAAATAATCATCCGTACCTTTAGCAAACCCAGCTAATTTATCATCTAAGCTATCCATCGCAGTCAGCATCAGAACTGGTGTATCGATCCCTTTCGAACGCATTGATTCACATACCGCCAACCCATGCATTAACGGTAGGTTCAAGTCGAGAATAATCGCATGATAATCGTTCCTCTCGATTAAGTTCAGTCCAATCACGCCATTTGCAGCGTGGTCACACTGAATACCTTCGAGTTCAAGGTAATCAATCACTGCGGTCGCAAGATCAATATCATCTTCGACTAAGAGTAAATTTAACACTCGCTAATTACCTTCTTAGAATAAAAAATCTTATTTCTTAAATTACCACACACGGTACTTATTTCATGATTAATCAGCAATAGCGAAGGAATAAGCACCAGAGTAATCAACGTCGCAAAAATAATCCCATAGCCAAGAGCCGCAGCGGCTGGGATCAAGAATTGTGCTTGTACGGATGTTTCACCAAGTAGCGGGGCTAACCCTGCAAAAGTGGTAAACGAGGTAAGCAACACCGCTCTTAATCGACCAGTACAGGCCTCAAATATCGCCTCTTTTACCGCCATATTCTTCTTTCTTACCAAGGTATTAAATCGAGAAACCAATAGAAGACTATCATTCACTACGACACCACTTAGTGCCAGAACACCGTTTAAAGATAGAATACTAATGGTCAAGTCGTTCACAACATGCCCTAGAATCGCGCCAACAATACCGAAAGGGATAGCCATCATAATAAGAATCGGTTGAACATAAGATCTTAATGGAATAGCAAGCAATGCATATATTGCAATTAATGCCATTACAAACACACTACTCATGGAACTAGTCGTCTCTTCCTGATGTTCTGCCTCACCAGAAAAATCAATCGTTAGTCCTGAATACTGTGCCAATAAATCAGGCATTACCTCTGTCTTTATTTTCTGCACTAATTCATTAGACGCGATAATATTTTTGTCGACACTTGCCGTAATGTATACCGCCCTTAGATTATCAATTCGAGTAATCTCTGATTGTTGATATTCAGTGTAAACTTTCGCAACCGTACTTAATGGAACAACGCTACCATCACTTGTTCGAATATGCGCTTCCATGATATCAGCCAACGTCTGTCTTTGATCCTCTGGGTAGCGAACCTTTACCTTAACTTCATCGCTGTCCCGCTGGAATTTCTGAACGGTTGAACCACCGAACGAACGCAATATTTGCGATGCTAGATCGGATGTTTCTAACCCTAATGAACGCCCCTGCTCTGTAAGCTCAAATCGATATTGAGGCTCTCCTGGGCTCATATTGTCATCAATTCCACTCACGCCATCAATGCTTTGAAGTTTCGCCTTTAGCTCCGCTCCTGCGGCAAAAATAGTATCGGTATTCCACGATTTAAGTTCAACTTTGAAGTTATCTCCCATCGACTTTTTAGCTTCAATACTAAGCTTTTTCACCCCTTCCGGAATACCGCTTAATCTTTTCCATTCCTTAAGCAATTCGTTTGACTGATAAACACTATTGCTGTCAATTTCTACGGTAACGGTACCATTGTCGTCACTCTCAGCGATGACTTGTAGGTTGAGGATCTCACTCTCTTGCTCACCATATTTGGCAACAAGGCTTGCATCTGCTGCTATAACGGCGCTTTCAAGCTGTAATAAACTCGCCTCTGTTTGACCAAAGCTCGCATCGTCATACATGGATATCTCGCCGCGCACAGTATCACCAACGATATCTGGGAAGAATGAAACACGGACCTTACCAGTGAGTGGCATACCGACGACCAAAACAAAAAGAGACAAGAACAGAACCAATACGGCGTAACGATATTCCAGAGCAACACCAATCGCTCTTCTGTAAATTTTACTACTAAACCATTGAAGCCCTGCATCCGCGCCCTGTTGAACTCTTGACCAGATACCTTTACCCGCTGCACGATGTGTATTTAGATGCGCTAGATGTGAAGGTAATATCAGCTTTGACTCGACCACAGAAAGCAACAAACAAATCATCACAACCGTACCAAATTGGGCATAAATTTCACCCATATGCCCTTCCACATTCGCAATAGCAACGAACGCAGCAACGGTCGTTAGGACACCAAAAATGGTCGGTACTGCCACTTTTAACGTTCCTCTAACCGTACTTTCTACGCTATCTCCTTCTTCACACCGGGTGGTATAAATACTCTCCCCCACCACAACGGCATCGTCGACGACAATGCCTAATGCCATGATGAAGCCGAATGTGGTCATTTCGTTGATAGTTAAACCAGTAAATCTATCTGTCATAAAATATAGCGTGCCAAAAAATACAAACGGCAAACCTGCCGCCACCCAAAAAGCGACGCTTAGGTTTAAGAAAACGGCCAATATAATGAAAACCAGAGCAATACCCGAAAGGGCGTTTTTTACCAACAGGCTAAGACGATCTTTGATAACGGTGCTTGAGTCATACCAAGTAGTCAGTTGCACATCCTGTGGAAGATAGTTCGACGCATGCCATTTATCGACAACCTGATTGGCCTGATCGACGATCTTAGTAATATCACCATACTCATCCATAACGATCTCTATCGCCATGCCACTTTGTTGGTTATAGCGAGACAACGTATAGGTATCATCTTCAAACGTTTCTTGAACGTTAGCAATATCGCCTAAATAGACATGGGTTCCGTCAGATAAGGTAAGTAGACGAATATTGGCAAATTCTTGCTGCTCATAAGCCTGTTCAGATACTTTTAGCCTGACCACTTTTTCGTTATTCCGAAGACTGGTTGTTATCGCGCTCGAAGACTCTGCGTTAATCGCATCAGATATATCCGATAACGTGAGTCCATACGCCTGTAACTTGGCCTCGTCCAATTCGACCGCAATCATGGGATCGGCCGTGGCTTTAATTTCTAGATCACGAATAGCCGGTTGGATTAACAAATCTGATTTTAACTTCTCTGCTAGATCTTGAAATGTGGCTCTATCGGCATCACCATAAAGTTGAACCCAAATGGCATGATCCTGCCTAGTGGCTTTTTCAATAACTGGATTATCTGCATCAGATGGGAAATCATTTATCGCATCTACGTTAGTTTTGATATCTGTGAATAGAGTATCCAATGGGTAATCGTTCATTTTCTCGACGACGACTTGACTACCACTTGCGTCCGACGTTGACGTTATAACATCAATACCCGCTACGCTTTCCAACGCTTCCTCAATTTTTATTGCGATTCCTTCCTCAGCCTGATCAGGATTACCACTATCGTAATTAACGGATATTGTTACTCGATCTGGGGCTAAGCTAGGAAAGGCTTCCTTCCGAAGCTCACTTAATGACAGTATACCCATCACTATGGTTGCAATAAGAAGTAAATTTGCCGCTACTGAATTACGGGCGAACCAACCAATAATGCCTTCACTATACGTTGAATTTTGCATTTCGATTATCCTTCAACCTTAGGTGTCACAAGCATGCCGACTACGTAATTACTAAGCGGTCTTTTTATGATCTTAACGGCGGTCAGATTTTCTATCGGAGATACATAAACAGAACCAGATTTTTCAAATACCTTATTCGCAGGTACTTTATTTAGCTGATTATTCTCGGTCAAATACCAGAGGTCACCTTGTTGTGAGATAGCTGATGCCGGTAACTCCCACGTATTATCTAGTACAGCGCCTTCTATATAAGCCTGTACAAAGGTGCCTGGGAAAAGACCAATATCTTGTTCGAATGGCTTATCAACCGCAATAATTAGTGATCGCTGACGAGAAGTCGCATCCACATGCTGCTCTACTCGAGTAACATAACCCTGCCAGCTATTTTCACCATCTGCGCTATACAGAGTAACCAGCCATGGCGGCTGATCTTGATTTGATAGATCCTTATTCGTCAGTTTTGGTAGCGTTTGCCACTGCTTCATCGACAATGGGATGTCAATTTCGACCCTATCTGTGCTGTATAACTCAGCAACCGAAGTCCCTACTTGCGCATAACTTCCCGGCTGAATGTAACGTTCAACTATCAAAGCATTAAATGGGGCTCTTATTATTGTTTTTTCTAGATCTTGCTGAGCTTTTCTAAGGCTAATTTTGGCATTTTCTACTACCGCTTGTTGCGCTGCTAGCTGAGGTTTTCGCAATACCAAAGGGGAATTAGGTTCTCCTGTCATACCAGAACGTTTCCACTCTAAACGCGCTTGCTCTCCGGTTCTTTGTTCTTCAAGAAGATCCAATTCAGCTTGTGCCAGGTTAGAATTTGCCGCCGCTACCGCTTGCAAGTAAGAGGTATTTTCCAATGTCGCCAGGACTTCTCCTTGCTTAACCAACTGACCAGTTGCAAATTTAGGCATCAGACTTTCAACTCTGCCACTCACTTCCGAACTGTATGTAATTGCATAATGAGCGGAAGCTTCACCATAGCCCTTCACCAACGCTTTATATGTATCTGCCTTAACCTCAAGTACCACAACACTGGGTGCATTCGCGGTTAAAAGTTCGGCTTTTACCTTACTAGGTACATGGACAGAAGCTTGTCCATTTTGAGAAGGTTTTTCGTCTTTAGTTGACATTTGAGAACCATTATACGCAACAGCACTGGCTAGGCATGCAACGGAAATTAGCGTGACAAGGATTGGTAATGATTTTCGTTTCATGAGGATACTCCTAAGCCTAACGCTAGGCCTAAATCAATTCGGTTTACTAAACGGTTATAAATGACTTGTGTCAGCTTTACTTTTACATCGAAGCCATTGGTTTGAACTGAAATCAAATCCGTAATATCGACTAAGCCTTCTCTATATTTCTCCTGATAATTAGCAAAGCTGCGCTTTGCACTGTCAAGCGCATCTTCTAAATGTCGCTGTTGCTCGGCTAATGATTTTTCCTGACCAAGAGCATTCTCTACTTCGTTGACCGCATTCAGTAACGTTTCTTGGTAAGTCCAATACGCGTTCTCGGCTGTCATTTCAGATATCTCTGCTTGTGATTGCAAATAACCACCATCAAAAATCGGTGCAGACAACTGACCGAGCAGGCTCCATAGCGGGCTTGTTAGAAGGGCCGATGTCGGAGAGGAAGCCGCATCGGAAAGCGCAACAGATAAGCTAATAGAAGGAAGAAGCGCCTTATAGGCCGCATTGGTTCGAAATTCTTCAGCTTCTAGATCATAAAAAGCACTTTGAAGATCGGGTCTCCGCGAGAGATCCTGCTCAGGAAATGAGATAAGTGGTGTTATCACGGCGGGAAACTCAGAACTCACATCAAAACCTTGATCTCCACCCAACTGCCCTAGCAATAAGGAAAGGCTTCTCTGATTTTGAGCAAGCTCTTCTGTGTATTCGACCAGAGTTGAACGTGTTGAAGCACTATCCGTTCTAGCGGTATCTAAATCTTCCAAATCCCCTAAACCAGATCGATATTTTTCTAAAATGATACTTTCGTTATTTTCCGTTACCCGCAGCCGCTGGATTTCTATATCAACCAACTGTTTTTGCAGGCTTATTTGCAGCCATGTTCGCATAATGTTGGCCGCTAATGTGTCAGTCGCACTTTGATAAGTGGCTATACTACTGGCAATATCTTTATCCGCAGCACTGGTGGTGTTGCCAATCTGATCCCATAAGTCCAATTCCCAACTTACAGTGAGATCGGCACTATATTGAGCATCAGAATCTTCTACTTTGTTCGCGTCATACCCTGCGGTTAATGAAGGAATTCGTTCACTATTTGTTGCATCACGTTGTGCATAAACAATTTTCAGAGCCATTAAGGTTTGTTGCAAACTTGGGTTATTTTCCATGGCTTGTTTGATAAGAATGTCGAGCTCTGGAATATTCATTAGTTCGGTAAGTTGAATAACCTCTGTCGCTTCCGGTTGTTCAGCATTCCATACTAGTTGTTGCTTAAGGGATTGTTTCGCAAGTTCTTGGAAATCTTTGTCTGACGATGAACTACAGCCTACCAAGCCGACAATAATCATAGCGAGTAAGCTGCAATTCATTTTTCGATAAGACATCATCTTCTGTCTCCTATTCTAATTGACGCAAGAATAGAAGACTTGTGGTTAAGAGGGGGTTAAGACTCGTGGGCTCAAAACCACAATGATGTGAAGGCGACTCAATTTACGCTATTTTAAGCCACCCATGAGTATATACTTCGCCTCTAAATAATCATCCATACCCATATACGAACCTTCGCGTCCTAGGCCCGATTCTTTCACTCCACCAAATGGGGCAAGCGTAGTCGAAATCAAACCTTCATTTACACCGACAATACCCGTTTCCAGTTCCTCTGCAGCTTTCCATGCTCGTGCTAAAGACTGAGTATATATATACGAAGCTAAACCAAACTCCGTATCGTTTGCACGTGCCAATACTTCATCATCATCACTAAAACTGAACAGCGCGGCCATTGGCCCGAAAGTCTCTTCTGTTGCCACCAACATATCATCTGTCACACCCGTGATAACATGTGGTGTAACCAAGCGACTTCCTGGCTCTGGTAATGTACCGTAAAGCACATTTGCTCCTTTATCACAGGCGTCTTGAATGTGTTGAGATACCTTAGCTACAGCCGCATCGTTGATAAGTGGTCCAATATTTACACCCTCACTAAACCCATCACCTACCTTCAGTTCGGCGGCTTTTTTGGCCAATTTTTTAGCAAATTCGTCATATACATTTTCATGAATAAACAGACGGTTCGCACAGACACAAGTTTGACCTGCATTCCTGAATTTAGCGATCATTGCGCCTTCTACAGCGGCATCGATATCGGCGTCTTCAAAAACGATAAACGGCGCATTCCCACCCAACTCCAATGAGAGTTTCTTAATGGTTGAGGACGACTGTTCCATCAAAATCTTGCCGACATTCGTCGATCCAGTAAACGAAATTTTACGAACGATCTTACTCTTAGTTAGTTCACCACCAATCGCAATGGCATCGCCAGTAATAACACTAAACAACCCTTTGGGAATACCGGCTCTTTGCGCCAATTCAGCAAGCGCCAACGCGGTAAATGGCGTATCGGGTGCAGGCTTAAGAATAACCGGACAACCAGCGGCAAACGCGGGGCCACATTTACGAGTGATCATCGCGGCAGGAAAATTCCAAGGTGTGATCGCGGCAACCACACCAATAGGTTCCTTAGTTACCAGTATGCGGGCATCCTGCTTGTGGCTTGGTATTATATCCCCGTATGCACGACGCGCTTCTTCTGCAAACCATTCAATAAAGCTTGCTGCGTAGGTCACTTCACCCTTCGCTTCTGCCCATGGCTTGCCTTGCTCTGTCGTCATTATAGTCGCCAAATCATCGACGTTTTCCATCATGAGTTCATACCAACGACGAAGTACTTTAGAGCGATGTTCAGACGTCTCTTTTTTCCATAGTTTAAAGGCAACCTGTGCATCTTCAATCGCTTGGGCGGTCTCTTTTGCCCCCATATTTGGCACCGAGCCAATCACTTCATCGGTAGAAGGATTGGTAATGTCTGTCGTTGTGCCGTCGAACGCATCCGCCCACTCACCTGAAACGTAGGCTTGTTGTATAAACAGGCTGTTATCAATTAATTTCATCTTCTACTTCCTTTTAGATAGCTCAACTCTTCTATCTGATTGATAGGGTTAATGTTTGACGGCGTCCGCTTTTTTACGTCACCTGAATTCGGGTTATGTCATTTTGATGGTAGTGGAAATAGAGTGCCAACGCACATACACCATAGCCAACAAGAAACAGTGGCAGCATTATTGACCCGATCTGTTCGACTAATGCACCAACGAGTTGCGCCAACAATGCACCTAATAGTAATTGTATAAAACCGAGCAGTCCCGAAGCCGACGCTCGGTTTTCCTCTACCGACGCGATAGATAATGACTGTAAATGGGGCTGACTCAATCCACGACCAAAGGTAAACAAGGCCATAGTGAGGAATAAGTTTTCATAACTAATATCAAATAACGTAAAAGATACCAGCATCAACAGCCCACCAATGAGTGACAGGCTATGACCAATAATTACTGAGCTAGAATGAGATAGTCGTGTTGATAGTTGCGCACTCGTAAAGCTGCCGACCATAAATCCAAAGGCAACAAAAAGAAACCAAAAGCCATATTGGGTTAGGCTCTCACCTAAGGTTGCGCTTACTATAAAAGGAGCGCAGGTAACAAATGAGAAAAACCCACAGGCGATAAGCGTACTAGACAAAGTAAGGCTGATATAGGCTTGATTCTGTACCAGTTTTTTGTAGGTACCGATAAAAGAAGTTGTTTTCCCTAAACTCATTTCGTCGCTTATTGGTTTCGGATATTGGAAAAACACACCTACCCAAACCGCTGTCGCCATTAACATTGGCAGATAGAATACAGAATGCCAGCCGATAAATTCTGACACAACGCCACCGACAGTCGGTGCTATCGCTTGTGAAACAGCGACACCCATGGTGACATAACTCAGTTTCTCAACCGCTTTTTCTGAAGGGTACATGTCCACTAAGATACTACGTGCGAGCATCATACCAATGCAACCACCAGCGGCTTGCATCACTCGGCTAAGCAATATCAGCTCAACAGAACTAGCAAATACCCCTACTAAGCCACCAGCAACGTGAAGCCCGAATCCCCACAACAGTAAATTACGTTTTCCATAACGGTCCGCCAATGGGCCACCAAACAACTGACCGATAGCAAGCGTGGCTAAATAGGCGGTAAAACTGAGTTGGATTACGCTGTTAGAGGCACCAAATTCTTTTGCCAGAATAGGCATAATTGGGGCAACAATATTAAGAGCCACAGGACTAACCATCGCCATCAGTATCAAGAAATAGGTAAGCTGAGTATCCTTATTCATGTCGGTTACTTTGCATGTTCAGAAAGTGTTAGAAAAGCCTCAATTCCCGCGTTAGCACATTCTACATCTTGGTTTTCACTCGCACCAGAAACACCAATGGCACCCATGGTTTCACCTTGAAACTGCACTGGAATACCCCCACCAAACAAGACCATTCTGTCTTGCTGAGAAAGACTACTTAATAGATGGGGATTCCCCTCTAAACGCCGAGTCCAATCTTGTGTGGAAAAACCAAAGCTTACCGCCGTAAACGCTTTGTTAACGGAGATATCAATACAGGGAAATGCGGCGTTGTTGATTCTAAGTTGAGCAAGAGGGTAACCATGACGATCGAGAACCGATACGCATACCTTAAGTTGACGCGCTTCCGCATACTCTATCGCGGCAAGCGCGATCAGATGTGCGGTTCGCCAACTCAGGCTCGTATCAGTCACGACCATACTTATTACACCTCAAACAGAACGTTGACTTGTCCGGTTCCTGAGCTTGGGAAGTACTCACTCACTAAACGACCTTTGCCTTCGTATTTGTCCCACCCTAGGGCACCAAACAGCATTGCTGTATCGTGCATACCACCTTCGCCATCGCATTTCGCGGCGTAATCTGGAAGCATTTTCAAGAAGGTTTCAATATCGCCGTTCTGCCACATATCCAGTACATGAAGATCCATCTGACGGTTAAATTCGCTAGAGATAGTAAACGTACCGTTGTTGGCAACGTAGTCTTCATTGGCCCAGATCTTGTGTGAAAGTGAGCCGGAAGCAAGCAGCATAACTTTACTGTCACTAGCTTCAATCGCTTCACGAATAGCTTCACCCAATCGACGAGATGATTCAAGACTATGAACCGTGCACATGGCGGCAACAGAAACCACTTTGAACTGCTTATCCTCGTTCATAAAACGCATCGGAACTAAGGTCCCGTACTCTAACGCTAACGAATCGACTTGATGAGAAAGAGTAAAGACACCCTTCTCTGTCGCGATGTCTGCAATTAGATCACCCAGTTCAGAGTTGCCTTCGTATTCGTAAGGCAGGTTTTGAATAAAATGTGGAAATTCATTACTGGTGAATAGTCCTTCAAAATGCGTATTTGAATTAATATGGTATCCCGCATTAACTAACCAGTGCGTATCCAGCACAACCACCGTATCGACACCTTTCTCACGCGCGATTCTTGAAATCTCTCTGTGTCCATCAATCGCGTGCTGACGCAAGCCGAAAATTCTGCCAGGTTGCTCAGACATAATCATTGTCGGAACGTGTGTAATTTTTGCAGCAACAACAAGTTCGCCCATCTTGTGTATCTCCTTGCTTTGGGTAACAAAAGCGCTCCGATTAAAATAGTAGAGTTGGCTTCATTACGTTCTTATTCAGTTTCAGTTTTTAATGCTTACAAGCTCAGCTCAACTCGCTAAGTTTTTAAGCTTCTCGTGTATATTATTTTTTTTATAATTCAGTGTCGGATGCAGCTCGGTCATTTCGAAACCGATGCTTAGATAGCGTTCATCAAATATCGGCTGTAGACATGCAGTGAAGGCGGTAAAGATAGTGTCTCCGGCTTCTTTCAATGTCTCCATTGATCGTCCACTACCGACCTTCACCGTAAGATGAATAAACCCATTTTCTGGATCACCTTCTGCGACTCGAAAGTCATCGGCTTTATATGCCCGGCTACGAATGCCCCCTAACGGAAACACGCCCGTTGATACAGCCGTTTCGTTGAGCACTTTCAATAGCTCTGGCAGGTCCAACTCCTGTTCAATATTGGCGGAGTATTCCACGACAAAATGGGGCATAGTTCTTCCTTTGATATTCGCTAACACTGGTGTCTGTATTATAATGAAAGATTAACGCCCTAATACTGGCACGCTGTGGGTATCAAACGCGATACAGACGTTTTTCGTTTCCATGTAGAAATCGAAACTCCAATCACCACCATCACGACCAATACCCGACATTTTCACACCACCAAATGGTGACGGAAGGTTACGGTTATTTTCAGAGTTAATCCAAACCATACCCGATTCAACATTATGGGCCATACGCATTGAACAGCCGGTGTTGCTTGTCCAAATGTACGCAGCCAAGCCATAGTTAGTATCGTTAGCAATGGCGACAGCGTCTGCTTCAGTTTCGAACTCGATGGTGGTAAGCACGGGCCCGAAGATCTCTTCGCGAGCGATACGCATCGAATTATCCGCATCAGTGAAGAGTGTTGGTGTTAGATAGTTACCATTGCCAAGCTCAGTAATACGTTTTCCACCTACAGCAACGGTTGCGCCATCTTCAATCGCAGCATCAACATAGCTTAATACTTTTTCATAATGAGATGTATGTACCAACGGACCCACTTCTGTCACGGGGTCAAGCGGATGACCAACCTTAAGGTTCGCAACACGCACTTTCAATGCTGTAAGGAATTTGTCCTTAATACCTGACTGGATAAGTAGACGACTTGAGCTCGTACAACGCTGACCGTTTAAGCTGTAAATCATAAAGACAACAGCATCAAGCGCTCGATCAAAATCGGCATCATCAAAGACAATAACGGGATTTTTTCCACCTAATTCAAAGTGTGCACGCTTCAACGTATCTGCCGCTTGTTTCTGGATCATAGAACCTGTAACGGTTTCTCCGACAAAAGCAATAGCCTTGATATCTGGATGCTGTGTCAGCTCTTTACCCGCCACTTCTCCAAATCCGTTAATCATATTCCATACGCCCGGTGGCAAGCCGGCTTCGTCTGCACATTCTGCAAGAATCGCGGCTGAAAGCGGGCTAAATTCTGCTGGCTTGTGGACGACCGTACAACCCGAAGCTAGAGCGGGTGCAATCTTCCAAGTCGACAACATAAATGGCGTATTCCAAGGCGTAATAACACCAACCGGGCCAATAGGCGACTTAACCGTAAAGTTAGTGTGTTCTTCCTGTTGCAAAGCGAGTCCGTTACGTGCTTCAGGTGCTTTATCAGCAAAGAAACGAAAATTAGCCGCGCCGCGAACGGCCGCTTGACGCATAAAGCGAATTGGCTGACCACAGTCTGAAGACTCTACTAATGCGATCTCTTCAGCGCGTGCTTCAATTTTGTCGGCTAGTTTATGCAAAATCGCTTTACGTTTTGCTCCACTCATTGCTCCCCACTCTTTTTGAGCTGACGCCGCCGCTTTACAAGCTGCATCCACATCGGCAACGCTCGCTTTAACGACCTTACCTAATGATTCACTGTTCACTGGTGAACCGTTATCGAACGTCTCACCTTCACTGCCTAGTGTCCATTTCCCATTAATATAATGGCCTAGTGTATTCTCTTTGAAACGCGCGAGGTACGTTGTGGCTTTGTCTAAATTGTTTTGAAGATCCTGACTCATCATTTCGTCCCTTTTGAGTTGTTGTCGCCAGTAATTCGCGATGAATAGAATTCTTGTTCAGAAACCATATGGGTCTCTAACGAACCTACTTTTTCAATCGAGCAAACGACGACATCGCCCGGCTGCATATCTTTTAGCCCTTTCGGTGTTCCTGTTGCAATCATGTCGCCTGGTTGAAGCGTCATAATGGCACTGAGATACTCAATCAAGAACGGCACATCGAAGATCATGTCAGCCGTGCTGCCTTCCTGAGTCAGTTCACCATTTACTCGTGTTTCTATCTTCAGGTTGCTGATATCGCCAACATCCTCTTTATCAATTATCCACGGGCCGATAGGGCAAAGTGAATCACGACTCTTCACACGAAGATTGGGGCGATAGTAGTTTTCCAAGTAGTCTCGAATTGCAAAGTCATTACATACGGTGTAACCCTTGACGTAATCCATCGCGTCTTTACGATCGATATTTTTGCCTTCTTTACCAATCACCGCGACCAACTCACACTCATAGTGCATAAATTCGATATCATCTGGGCGATACGAGTCTTGCTTGTGGCCCGTTAACGTATTGGTTCCTTTAATGAAAACCAATGGCTCGGTAGGGGGAGCGAACGCGAGTTCTGAAGCATGATCCGCATAGTTAAGACCAAGCGCAAAAATGGTACCCGGATTTTGAACAGGTGATAGCCATTGAACCTCACTTTCTGGAAGTAATTGTCCCGACTCCGATTGAATCTCGCCCGCTTGATTCACGGTTACATTTAAAATCTCTTCTTGAAAGAGTATACGTGCTCTTTTCATCATTACTCTCCCGTCAAAGTATTATTAAGTTGCTGTAATCCGCTCATACTTGAGCTGACTTGGTCACCCACCTGAACCGCTATACGGTCACCGGGAAATCCGACGGCAATAACGTCGCCAACATTTAACGTCATAATAGTGGAAATGAGATGAATCAACTGTTCGATACTGCGATGGAAGTGAGAAACGCTCAGCACACTTTTTTCGTCACCGTTAACACTTGTTGTAACGGTTAAATCAGCCAATGAAGCGATATCTGAAAGTGGCACTGGATTTTGAGCGATTGGCGCCGATCCATCTAAACACTTACCTTTGATATCAGGGCGGTAGTAGCTTTGCTCTGGCAAAGAGAAGTCGTGTGTAAGGGTTAATCCACTGACATAATCCAGTGCATCGGTTTCACTTACGCGACAACACGTTTTACCTATTACCAACGCAATACTCGCGCCAACAACCATTGAATCACCAACATAGCTGACTTTGGCTTCATCCGATGACCATGTATTTCTTGTTTTAAAATAAAGTACCGGCTGAGTCGGTGGCTTTACATAAGGCTTTTCACTAAAAGTGCCGTTGAGTTCATTTAACTGCTTGGCATCATTAAGTGCCACGCAGACAAACTTCTCTTTGACTAACTGATTTGAATTCATCTGAAGTCCTTCTCTCATTATTTTAAGCAAACTAATAGCCACTAGATGGGTTAGTTTGTTCAGTTTTCTGTTCTGGGTTCTTTACTCTATTCACTAATTGCTCAGCCGATAAGCGCAGTAATAACGTGTCGACACCAACGCCGACAAATTTAGTTCCACTTGCGGCAAATTGTTGAGCTTTTTCGATGTTGAGGCACAAGATTCCCGATGCTTTGCCACTGTTGTGGATAACGTCCATTCCCCACTGGATTTTTTCAACCACTTCAGGATGGTCGGGGTTACCTACATAGCCCATTGCACCGGAAAGATCAGACGGTCCTATAAAAACACCATCAACACCATCCACCTGCACTATTTCTTCTAGGTTATCCATTGCTTCTAAAGTCTCTACTTGAACAATGAGGCAAATTTCGTCATTTGCGTTCTGCAAGTATTGAGGAACTTTGTTCCATTTCGCCGCACGAGCTAGTGAGCTTCCCATCCCTCTTATACCAAGAGGAGGATAACGGACAGCAGAGACCAACTCTTTTGCCTGTTCTGCTGTATTCACCATAGGGATAAGCAAGGTTTGAGCACCTACATCAAGAAGCTTCTTGATTTTGGCTACACTGCCCTCATCTGGACGTACGATAGGAGAAACATCATAAGGTGCTAATGCCTGTAGATGATGCAATATATCTTTGAGTTCAAAGGGCGCGTGTTCACCGTCTATAAGTAGCCAATCAAAACCAGCACCGGCACAGATCTCGGCACAACTTGTATCAGGTAAACCTAACCATAAACCCCACAAGGCTTCTTCCCCTTGCAGAGCGCGTTTAAATTTGTTTATCGGTAACGCAGACACCGGATTCAATGTAGACATAATTCGCCTCTATACAAACTTAACGGATATACCGCCAAGAGGACCAAAATCAGCGTGCACAGTATCACCAGCTTTAACAGGTACCGGTCGAGTAAACGAGCCCGATAGAATCACTTGACCCGGCTCCAAGCCTATATCATGAGGTGCGAAACGTTTACATACCCAACAGATACCATTCGCTGGATGACCGAGTACACCTGCAGCTAATCCGGTTTCTTCAATTTGGCCATTTAGATAAAGCATTGCTCCGGCCCAGCGCATATCAAAGTCCATGGGTTTAATTGGACGGCCACCGACAACAATGCCAGCGTTCGCTGCATTGTCAGCAATCGTGTCGTAAACCTTGCGTGTATAGCCCGATTCTGGGTCAGTACGATGACAACGTGCAGCAATCAATTCTAAGGAAGGAATAATGTAATCTGTTGCGTTTAGCACATCGAATATAGTGACATCTTCGCCTTTCAAAGGATCTTTTAATACAAACGCCAGTTCTACTTCTATACGAGGGTCAAGAAAGTCATCTGCCTTAATTTGTGCACCGTCAGCAAAAAACATATCGTCTAGCAATACACCATAATCTGGCTGATCAATGTTTACCGCCATTTGCATAGCTCGTGAGGTTAAACCAATCTTGTAACCTTTAACCTTCGCCCCCTCGCTTTTCTTGCGTTCTACCCATGCGCTCTGTATCGCATAAGCATCTGCCATCGTCATGTCTGGGTGTTCTAGCGTAAATGCGGGGATCTGATAGCGCTCTTTTTCTGCTACATAAAGTTTATCGGCTGCCGATTGTACTTGTTCTGGAGTGAGCATGGATTGACCTTCCTTTGCCAAATTATTCTGTCTTTATCGATTATCTTAAAAAACGACTTTAATTAACATGTTAAACATAATACTTAACATCTTAACTAAATACCAGAAACAAAAAGCGCAAAATATAACCAAATGGTTTGAAAAAAAACTAACCAGTTGATTAATAAGTAATTTGCGCTTAACTTACTAACAACTTGTTAACGAATATGCGTATTCGATCACATTTTGGTGACATTTATCGATTTATGGCAATGTGGTTTTTGTACAATTAAGCAGGACAATTATTTGTTAATGCGTTATTAAACAATCAATTACATAAAATGTACGTTTTTATTAACCTATGAAAAGTGCAAGCATCTCCTGTTTTCGTCTATTTCCAATCACCCGTTTCACGTGGAAACTTAACAATATATTAACCAGATGGAATTGAAAAAATGTCTAATCAACCACTATTTAGAGACGCAATGGCAAACCTAGCAGCAGCTGTTAACATTGTGACCACAGGCGGCGAAGCTGGAACGGTTGGTATTACCGCAACCGCCGTTTGTTCTATCACCGATACTCCAGCAACCATTATGGTATGTGTGAATAAAAACAGTGCTTCCAACGATATAATCAAGAGAAATAAGAATCTCTGTATTAATGTATGTGCAGCGGAACAGCAAAAGATGTCACTCGATTTTGCAGGTATGACAGAGTTAACAATGGAAGAGCGTTTCGCTGACCCAGCATGGTCTTTAAACGAGGCAAAAGTACCTGTACTCAATGGCTGTCTAACCAGTTTAGAAGGTCATGTTTCAGAAAATTTGGAGATGGGTACACACACAGTTTTCTTTGTCGAAATTGACAACATTATCGTGAATAAAGACAAAGACGCTTTAGTCTACTTTGCACGTGAATTTAAAACCGTAGAATGCGCGAAAGAAAAAGAAGTTGTGGCCGCATAACGCCCCTAAATATATCCCTTAATTCCCAATGCGAGCTTGCAAGTTAATCATCTTATTAAACAGAAGGTTAGCTTGCTTTTTTATAACCCAAGTTAAATAATACCCGTCGTACTAACTATCCAAACAAACTAGTCTCTGTTCAGCATTTTAAGTACTGATACAACAGGCACGAATATATCTTGATTGACAAATAGTTTGACTATCAAATATAATCATATTCAAATACTTTGACAATCAAACATTATGAATACTCCTGCCATCTTGCCTTTAAAACATTCCCATCAGTTTGGTTCTCACCACCACTCTAATGGTGAAAAACGAACCTTTTATGTCCTTCTACTCACCATTATCGCGATGTTTGCTGAGATCATCTCCGGTAAGATTTTTGGCTCTATGGCACTGCTTGCCGACGGCTGGCACATGGGTACGCATGCTGCAGCATTCTGCATCACTCTGTTCACCTATCGTTATGCAAAACGACATGCCCATAACAACAGCTTCTCATACGGGACAGGAAAGGTCAGCGTTTTAGGTGGCTTCAGTAGTGCTGTCGCGCTCGGTATTATTGCGTTAATGATGTTTTCCGAATCCTTGGTTCGTCTTTTTGACCCTCAACAAATTCAGTTTAATGAGGCTATTTTTGTTGCGATCATTGGTTTAATCGTTAATTTTGCCAGTATGATGCTATTGCATGACGACAACCATCATCATGACCATTCTCACGATCATCATGATGACAACCATCAAGACCATAATCTCAAAGCGGCTTATATGCATGTACTAGCCGATACGCTTACGTCGATTTTGGCCATAATCGCACTCATCGTAGGTAAATATGTGGGCTGGAACTGGTTAGATGCCGTTATGGGAATGGTTGGCGCTATCGTGATCACCAAGTGGGCAATAGGACTTCTTAAGCAAACCAGTCCAATTTTACTCGATATCGCTATTGACAAAAAATACCGCGATTCTGTCATTGCAGCCATTCAGCCCCATGCGGATATTATCGACTTACATATTTGGAAAGTGAGTGCCGACCACCATGCTGCCAGTCTCATTTTAAGTTCAAGGAGCAATAAAAATATTGATGATTACAGGCAATTACTAAGTAAGTTTGATAAGATTCATCACCTCACTATTGAACTGCATAGCGCTAAACCTGCATGAATGATCTGACTTCACTCAACCAATTACTGACCGAATTCTATGATAAAATGTCGTCTTGGGAGCAATCCGTTGTAAAAGAAACAGGTTATACTTTAGCGCAGGTCCATACTGTTGAAGTGCTTGGCAATCATGGCGCTTTGCGCATGAAGGAATTGGCAGAAAAGCTTGGCATTACCACCGGAACACTCACGGTTCAGGTTGATAAGTTGGTGACGGCAAACTTAATAGACCGTTGTCCGCACCCGGAAGACCGGCGATCAATTGTTGTTTGTCTCACGGACGAAGGTAACCAGTTGCATGAACAGCACAATCAACTACATTTGAATCTGGTGCGAGAGCTCACTCGAAATATCAATTTTTCTGCAGAAAAAGTGTTGATCCAGTGTCTTAAGAAAATGAATAGAGAGTTTTAAAAGAGTTGATAACATTGAAGAAAATGATAAACCGTCTCACCCTACTACTAACATTGAGTGCATTCATGCTTTCAATGTTTTCGGTGATGCCTGTTCATTCTTCGACAAAAACAATGCCTCACAGTCTGAGTAGCTCATCTACTGAGAATGTTACGTATGCAAACACAAACATGGCATCGAGCCACAACTGTCCTGATCATCTCGTCGTCAGCAACGTCTCTCAAGGTGAGTGTTGTGATGATAATGGTATTATTCACACGTGCTGTGGAACGGCCTGCTCTGGGTTATATTCAACGACAACCAACCATATTGCTCATAGCAACTCCGTAAGTCGATCACCTCGAATACATTATATCCCCCAAAGTGCTCCTCCATCTTGGTTTCAGGCGCCCTTCAGACCCCCTATTTCATAACACTATTCAAACCTAAACCGACAGAAATCAAGTGACAGAGTACCTATTGAAAAACCAATACGGTGACGATGTCGATTTACGACACTGAAATTCCGTTGATTTAGTCTATCGCGACAAATAATGATGACTTAAGGTCCATTTATAAAACGAAACGAGAATAGTAAGCCGATGAACTGGTTACATAAATCAACTATATATGCCGCTGCACTAATCAGCTTTTCTACCTTTTCCTCAGGTGAAGACACGTCCGATATACCGACGCCAGACTCGTCTGATTTTGAGAAAGGCCAACACCTTTTCAGAACCGCTGGTGGTTATGGTTGTTCTACCTGCCACGGACTTTTTGCGCAAGGAGGAGGAAATGCTGGTGGCAATATTCGCGGTAAAGGGCTAGACGCCTTAAATCTTATTTTAGATAAAGAACCGACAATGAAGTTACTCGGACCAACGCTTACTTCAGAGGATCGACGACGACTTTCCATCTATGTTGGCGAACTCGGAACACTGAACCTTGTTGAATGGACGATCGAGAAAGAGGCGATTCTCCAGAACGGGGAATTCGCCGCCAATATAGAGAATCAACTGGTTATAGTGAATAAGACATTTGAGCCCGTTGAGTTAAATCTACTCGGTGTTATTAGCCGTAATCCCGTATCAATTAACCCGTATGAGACCAAGGCGTTTCAATGGAATCCAGACGGTAACTCTCTGGATTTAAAACCATCTAATTATGAACTAAACATTCAAACAATTAACGAACTAAAATAGGACACTAATATGACCAGAATAGTAAAATTCACCCTCATACTTGTCGCCATGCTGAGCTTTTCGGTATTCGCAAAGCCCACCGTTGAACTATACAAATCACCCACCTGCGGTTGCTGCACTGAATGGGCGGCTATTATGGAAGAGAAAGGCTACAAGGTTAACGTTCACCACAGCCGTGATTGGACATCGGTTAAGCAAAAATTTGGTATGCCGGGCCAGCTAACCTCGTGTCATAGCGCCGTCATTGACGGCTATATGATAGAAGGCCATGTACCAGAATCTGACATCGCTAAGCTACTGAGTGAGAGACCGACGGATATCTCGGGGCTTTCTGCACCGGGTATGCCTCAGCACTCTCCAGGAATGGCTGCGCCGGGCGCTGAGTACAAGGACTTCAATGTTGTCGCTTTTGATAGACAAGGTAAGATGAAACTTTATAAGAAATATTAAAAAGTCAAGGAGCCTCAAAACAGCTTCTTTAGGGCGTATACAACTCGTCAAGTGTACGCTTGCTTAATACTTCGTCATTTCCGTGCAAACGGGGAATCTTGGTGATATTAGATCCCCATAGTCATGGGGGTAACGTTGGTTTTCGTCGGGATGACAGGTTTAGACAACCTTAACTGAACAGCATTCCAAGAAAGTGGGGCCAATGTGTTATACTGATCTAGAGAATGTTTTTAGGCACAATTCGACGAATTTTGACACCCAATTGCTTCGACATGCTAACCCTATCATCAGGGTTGAAATCTTGGGTGACTCGCCATGCATTGTCTGGTTCCATCTCCAATAGAATTGAAGACTTCACATCTTTCGTAATCTCAGCGGATCGGATTATCGTCATACTTTCTGTATTCAAATTCGCGCTGCGTGGGTCAAAATTGTATGTCCCTATCACGGTAATATCATTATCCACAGTCATTGTTTTCGCGTGCAAACCAAAGATTGGTTTTGTAGCGAGTGTTTCGTACATGTTCCCCGTCATCACCCTCTGTCGAACCTTTGCATCCGGTCTAAACTCAAAGATTTCAACGCCAGTATTTAGAAGTGATTGTCGGTCTCGTTGGTACCCACTGAATGCTTCTAGGTTGTCATTTGAAGCGAGGCTATTGGTGAGAATTTTTATTTCTATGCCTTTATCTACCAAACTTTTCAGATATGTCCTATCTGCCTTTGTGGTCACTAAATACGGCGTCTGCATAATGATCGATTTTTTTGCGTTCTTAGTTAACTCAATTAATCGATCTCGAGTTAAACCTCCACCACCAAGAAACTGACTACCATCATTTTTACCAGGTATATCTGACACATACTCAACATCATCAAGCCAGACAAACTTGCCTTCTCTGTTTAGTTGTTCAAACGTATTAGGTACTTGTTCTATTTCTGCTCGGATAGCTGAATGAAAGTTCTTAGGATTACAAGCATAGGAGTGTAGCCGAGTAAAATCGGGATTTTCTTCAAAAGGATTATCTTTGACGAGATCTTCCACAGGTACGCTTAGATCATACTGCCAATACTGCTCAAAGGAAGCGTGTAGATCGCTTATCACTTTTCCTGCAAGGAATACATCTCGATCGCGAAAATTATATTGGTGATCGAAACCAAAATACTCATCCGCTATATTCCGACCTCCGGTAATCGCAACATGCTTATCTACAATAAAAACCTTGTTGTGCATTCGTTGGTTGAACCCATGAAAATCGAACACTAATGTACTGAGTTTATCGACAATGTTCTTGCCTATATTCGCATTGGGATTGTAGATTTTAATTTCGATATTTTCGTGAGCAGAAAGCATCAATAATTCGTCCCCTCTCGCCTCGATCATGATGTCATCAACTAGGACACGAACTTTGACACCTCTCTCAGCAGCCAATACCAAGTAATCGCTCGCAATTAAACCAACATTATCCGTCGAAAAAATGAAGTATTGAATGTCGATGGTTTCTTGCGCATGTTCCGTTAACCACGCTCGGGACATCATAGCTTCAGCACCTTGTTCTAGTACATAAACGCCTGTTTGACTTTTCATTCTAGATTCGAAGACTGAACTGTACTTAGTCAGTGGCTCTCGTTCAATCACATCTTGGTTTTCGCAATAATTGATCTCTAAAAGTGGCACGCTATCTGGCGTTGAGTCGCATCCAGAAAGTAGAAGGGCCAACATTATCGAGGAGAGCGTAATCAACAGAGTTTTTGTCATATATTGAGTTTTTTATTAGATGGTGGATTTTAATGCCCTAAACTTACACGTAATTGAAAGGAATTACTAAAACTTGTTAACTAATTGTACTCTGCGGTAATTTTGCGAATACGACACAGACAATCATTAATTTTGACGGTAAATATATCGATTCCTGCCTTATTAATGCGGCGATCAAGCGCCTATTTTATTCCACGTCATAATTGTGGTAAATAAAGCAACAGTGAAATGTTCAGACTCATCTATCTCTGTTGGCCTAAAACCCTTAGAATTTAAGCGTGACGGAACCCAAAATACATCAAAAAGAGAACTTACATGCTACGCAAAATAATTGATAACACTCTGCCCCTAACCTTTGGCGTGCTATCTATCATGTTGGTTCAACTTATAGACAGTATTTTCATCGGAAGATTAGGCATCGATGCTCTGACTGCTCAAGGGCTAACGCTACCATTTCATACAGTTATTATAGGGATCCAAGTCGGTCTTGGCGTCGCGAGTACCAGTATCATTTCCCAAGCGGTTGGATCTAAAAATATTGAAGCGGCAACTAAAACAGCGACCATTGGTGTCATTATCGGTGTACTTGTTCTATCTATGCTCAGCCTGACATTATGGCTAAAACGCCCATTTTTCCTTTCTCTGTTTGGTGATTTTGATAATAGTGCATCAGGTCTAGGTGTTATTAACGCGCTGCTTGATGACTATTGGTCTGTTTGGTTAATAAGTGCGGTACTCGGTGCCTTGCTCTATTTTATCTCTGGTGTATACCGGGCTAATGGCGAAACCAAAACGCCAGGATACTTCCTAATTCTCGCTAGCATGATCAATCTGGTTCTTGACCCGATTTTTATGTTCACTTTTGAGATGGGTATAAAAGGGGCGGCATTGGCGTCTTCGGTCTCATTTGCCATCTGTATTCTTATCATGGTTATTCGAGTCAAAAAAAAGCAATGGTTCTGCTTTTCCCTATTTGAGCGAAAAACCATAGATTACAGTAGAGCCTTGATGAACATGGCGATACCGACGACGGCTAACCAGATATTACCCTCTGTGAGTGCGATGACAGTCACCTTTTTTATCGCTCAATTAGGTACAACGAGTATTGCCTTTTGGACGCTGCTAACACGATTGGAAATGTTTTCGTTAGTGCTTGCGCTCTCACTTACCATGTCCATTCCACCTATGGTAGGTCGCTATATTGGTGAGAAGAACACCGATAAGGTCGCCGAACTCGTTTTTACTGCTGCTCGTTTTGTTCTTGTTTATCACATCATTATTGCTATCGCAGCGATGCTTGGTGCTTCCTATATTTCGGAGCTGCTCACCGAAGATACTACCTTAAGTTCTACATTGACCTATGCACTGGTATTCGTCCCACTGAGTTATGGGCCCCTTGGTTTATGTATGGTGATTGTGTCGGTATTTAATGCTTTATGTGAACCCAAAAAAGCGCTCATCCTTTCGTCTTTCCGTTTGTTTGTATTCTATATCCCTGCCACCGTGATCGGTGTAACGCTGGGTAGCATCGAAAGCGTTTTATGGGGGGTCTTTATTGCCAATATACTTGCAGGCACCACGGCATGGTTTATGTTCTCTCAACGCGTTCGCAAGCTGAATATGGAGTCCGATTACTGCGAAAATGCCTAGCGAACCTGTCACACTAGCCTATAAGTTATCACTACTATGTATAAGAAATTTGATACCTATACCTAAAAAGAACGCTATGATATGCATAATTACGTTCTCTATTTCAGGTTCCTTTCTATGGATATGGCAACTCGACTCGATCTTTTTTTAGATGTTGTTCAACATGGCTCATTTGCTAAAGCGGCTGATTTACGCAACCTTGATCGCTCAGTGTTATCTAAACAGATTAAAACGTTAGAGGAAGATTTGGGCATTCGATTGCTCAATCGGTCCACTCGTTCCCTTTCTTTAACTGACGCAGGCACGGAGATTTTAAAACAAGCAGAGTCAATGCGCGAACTGCTCTTAAATACGCAAAGGCTGGCCGAGTCTTATCATTCCCAACCAAAAGGCCAAATAAAGATTACTGGACCGACACCATTTGGTTACCTTTATCTTACCAAAGCGATCAATTGCTTTATGAAGAAATACCCAGACATTCATATTAGTCTGCATTTGGACGATAGGCGATCAGATATAATTGGCGAGCAGTACGACATTGCATTTCGTGTTGGTATGTTGTCAGATTCAAATCTCATTGCGAAAAAAATAGCCAGTAACCCAATTGCTATTTTGGCATCTCAATCTTTTATCGAAGAATATGGTGAACCAAAAACACCAGAAGAATTAATAAAATTACCGGCCATAATTTACACTAATGGTGAAACAACCATTAACAAAATCGATTTTTGCCAATCACCTGGTTGTGATGTAATGCAAACGTACACGATGAAAGGCAGGTACAAAGTAAACCAAGCCAAAGCTATCCTCTCTGCAGCTCAAGATGGCCTCGGTTACGCTGCGACCCCATTATTTACTTTAGAGAAAAACATTAAGGAGATGGGACTTGTACCGTTATTAACAGATTACAAAATGCCTAAAACATACGGTGATATACACGCTATTTATCCCCATAGGAATCAAACCCCAATCGTCAAACTCTTTATTGAAACAGTACAGGAAGTTATTGGAACGCCCCCAATTTGGGAAAGCTATATCGATAACTATTCTTCCATGTACAGCTAGTTATATTGTGGACAATATGTCCATTGTGAATGGGCATATGAACGTATTGATAAATAGCAGAACACGCCTATAATTCGCGCTGATTTTTTGGTAAGACGGTCAAATTATTCTGACATTATTTACGCTATACCAAATCAAACACTGCTATTTCTTAAGATAATTATCTTACCTACCCTATTGGGTAGGTTTTTTTATGCCCATTATACAGCGGCAACGACTGAAATTTCGACAAGTAGAGCTTCTCTAGCCATCTGCGCTTGGACACAAGCTCGAGCGGGTGCATGGCCTTCGGGAACCCAGTTGTCCCATACTTCGTTCATCTGAGCGAAGTCTTCCATCGTTTTAAGGTATATCGTTGCTGATAGCAATTTCTCTCTTGATGAACCGACACTTTCTAACAACTCATCCACTTTATCTAACATGGTTTCGGTCTGCTCTTTAATGGTTTTAGTTGAATCTTTTGCAACCTGACCACAAAAGTATACCGTACCGTTATGGATAACAGCGCGACTCATACGTTGCTTAGTCTCTTTTCTTTCAATCATTTTTATACTCAATTCTAGATACAATGAAGGAGGATAGTGTAAGGAAATTTGCTTCAAAGATCAGCTTTAAAATGTCTGATCTTATTGTAATCGGTTAGGGCGCATTCTAACCACGGCCCGACGGTTATTCCGCCTTCTAAAAAGAAAAGGCTTTGAGCAAATGCTCAAAGCCAAAACAAACGAAACTATCGGATTCGTTGTGATCTAATACATCAAACTGGGCAATAGCAGTGCAATAGATGGGAACAGCACAATAATTGCTAATCTCACCATATCCGCAACCCAAAAAGGTAAAATACCTCTAAAGATGGTGCCTGTACTGATGTCTTTTACTAACCCTGAGAGAACAAATACATTCAACCCAACAGGAGGCGTAATCAGACTGATTTCTGTCACTACCACAACAACGATACCAAACCATATTGGATCAAACCCAAGCTCAACAACAACCGGGAAGAAGATTGGCACCGTAAGCAGCATCATTGACATACTTTCAAATACACAGCCCAAGATAATATAGATGAGCAGGATAATCCCCATCGCCACTATCGGAGACACATTTCCGACTTGGATCAACTCGATCAACGCGGTTGGTAAACCAGCACGGTTTACGAAATTAGACAGTATTAATGCACTGATAACGACAGCAAAGAGTGACGCCGACGTTTTAGCTGTATCAACTAGAATGTCTCTTAATATGTCGTAACTCAGTTTTCTTCGATAAAGTGCTAAAAAGAAAGCACCTGAAGCACCGATACCTGCCGCCTCTGTAGGCGTAAATACACCTGCGTAGATACCACCCATAACCAAGACAAAAAGTAATAACGTAGAAAAAATGCCCTTTAATGCCGTCAATCGTTCTTTCCAGTCTGAACGTTCACCCGGTGGTGCACTTTCTGGTGAGCGATAAACGACCCAACGAACCGTAAGCAGGTAAAGTGAAATACCTAGTAAGCCAGGAAGAAATCCCGCCGCAAATAATTCACGTATGCTACTTTCGGTCAGAAGCCCATAGATAACCAGCATGACACTTGGTGGTATCAAAATGCCGAGCGTACCGCCAGCAGCAATTGACGCGGCAGCTAAACTATCTGCATACCCATAGGCTCGCATCGGTGGCATGGCGACTTTAGACATGGTTGCCGATGTGGCTAGGCTAGAACCGCAAATGGCTGAAAAGCCGCCGCAAGCAAGTATCGTCGACATGGATAAACCACCGCGACGGTGCCCAACAAACGCATTACAGGCTCTATATAATTCAGCGGACAAGCCCGCTTTCGTCACAAAGTTCCCCATTAATATAAATAGTGGAATAACCGACAAACCATAATCTTGCCCAGTATCAATGATTCGGCGAGCAGCCATAGACATGGCCGCTGTCCAGTTATAGTCATTGATATACCAAAATCCAATAAATCCAACAACCCCCATGGCAAAGGCAAGTGGTAACCTTAAAAACACCATGATGATAAGAATGGTAAAACCTACAATGGACTCCATCATTCGCTGCTACTCCTTTCTGATATCGGCGTTCCTGAGCGGAAGAATGGTAATCTGGCCATGTATACAACGGCATTCATAAAGGTAAGAAAACCACCAGCAAACCCTGTAATTGAGATTAGATAGGTCACGTAACCTAATGGAATTTCTAATATCTCAGATACTTCTTCATACTCAAGAGAACGACCCGCTAGTTTCCAATTCATCATCGCGACCAATACCAGCGATACCGCACAAATAAGATTTATTACTGCTTGGCGAACGTCAATCCAGCGGTCTGGAAAATAAGCGTCGAGTAGGTCTACGCAAATATTCTCTTCTTTCCAAGACACAAGAGGGAAAGCCATAAAGACCATGACAGCGAGTAGAACCTCAATCATCTCAGTTGAGCCATCGATCGGTGAGTTTAGAAAATAGCGTCCGAAAACATCGAAAAATGTAATACCCATCATAAGAAACAAGCTGAGCGCAGCGAGGGTCTCCAACCCTCGCCTTACAGCTATCGAAACATTTTCAGCTATCATAATGATTACAAGCCTTTGTTAATTTGCTCTTGGTAATAATCGAATGCTGCAGGGCCATCAACCTTGCGTTTCTTCGCTGTTTTATACCAGTCTTCAATAATAGCGGTTGTCATACCTTTTACTTCTGCTACGAGCTCTGGCGAAGCATCAGTAAACACATGACCACCTTCTTTAGCTTTGGTATAAGCATTATTATCGTAATCATCCATCATCTTACCGAATAGACGAGAGAGCTTTTCGCCCGATACGGCTTTAATCGCCTCTTGGTCTTTCTTTGAAACACCTTCTAGTGCATCGCGATTCATGACAATGGCAAAACTTCCGCGGTACAGACCACCTGGGAACATAAGTGTATTATTGGCAACTTCCGCTAGACGGAAGCTACTTAGAGCTTCTACAGGTAAGTAAGTACCAACAACAACACCTTGAGAAAGCGACTCATACACCTTAGTGGTAGAGATAAACACTGGCGTGACTTCCATCCCTTTCGCGATGGTAGAAATAACACCACCACCAACTCGGATTTTCTTACCTTTCAGGTCAGCGAGGGTTTCAACTTTCTCTTTAGTGATAAGCTGACCCGGACCATGCACTCCCATTGCCATAACTTCTACACCACGGTGTTCTTTACCCTGTTTAAGGTATTTTTCATAGGTGTTCCAATAAGCTTTCGACGCTAACTCAGAGCTCACACCTTCTTTAAAAGTAGGAATTTCCGGAAGCTGTGTTAATTTGAAACGTCCAGCTTTATGGCCGTGGAAAATCCACGTTACATCACCAATACCATCCGTAACGACATCAATTTGTGACGGTGGTGGAGCCAAATCATATTCAATTTTTACGGTTACACGACCTTCTGTCGCTTCTTCAATCCACTTGCCCCACGTTGGCCAAACGACCTTATTTATCCCGTGATTTGGCGAAGCCCAAGAGCTTATTTTTAGTATTTTCTCTGGTGCGGCATTAGCACCTGTTGAAGCGAGTAACAGTAAACCAGTGCTTACCATAAGGGATATTTTAGATTTGATCATGACACTTCCTTGTTTTACTTATCGTCGTTATTTTATTTATATTCGTTATCTAAATATCACTTTTTAGATACAATTCGATAACATGTTAATAATCTACCAAAAGACATTTAGTTAATATGTTAACAAGATCATGTTTGTAACATTTAGTTTACTTTTAGTAGGTAGACTTTAGTCTATATCCAAGTGGTGGTAACTAATGTAAGGCATTAAAAAAGCTCTACTTATTAACGGTAGAGCTTCGTTTATTGGCGCGAATAAAAATCTCTGTATCGATTACACCATCGTTGGGTCAGGTTCTAATCCCATCAACTCTCGCCCTAGAATTTGTGCACAAATATCATAATCAGTGTATGCATGCGCACCTGTCATATGCGAATCACGGAAGAGACGTTGAGCTTCATTGTCGAGGAACCAACTCATACCACCCATCGCTTCAAACAAACGATCCACAGCTTGAATACACATCTTCACTGCATACGCTTGGTTAGTGCGCCAATAGGTCAATGTCTCACGAGTTGGATATTCTTTACGCTCACCGTGCTCTTTATGATCTTGCCACGTTTTTTCTAACATGGCGCGAGCCGCAAATATTTGATGAGTCGATTCAGCAATACGCATGAGAGCTGGTGTCGCTGTCCCTGCATTCGCCCCGGTATAAGCGCGGACACGATTCTTAGTCTTCTCTTTGTAAGCAACCAACATACGCTCCGCAATGCCTAAGCTTATCGCTGCAAACCCGCAAGCAAAATATGGACGATAAGGGGTGTAGAAAATATCGCTATCTGGGTACAGACCAAAGCCCGCCGATTCGCCTTCCATCATGCCTTTCGCTGTCTCGATACGGTGATCAGGAATGAAAACATCTCTCAGTACTAATGTTTTAGTACCGCTCGATTTCATACCAGCGGCATGCCAGTCATCAGTAATTGTGTATTCATGTCTTGGTACCACACCAAAGCAGTAGACTTTGTTACCATCCGCATCAAGTCGGTGGAATCCGAGGATGGCCCAGTCAGCATGGTCGCATCCGCTGCTCCAGCGCATGTCTCCGTTAAAGATGACGCCACCTTCTGTGTTTTCTGTTTTACCAAACGGTGCGATACTACTGCTTGCTGTTGCATCCGGATTCTCTCCCCAAAATTCTTGCTGTGCTTTCTCAGAAAACATCGCCATTTGATGGCTATGCGTGGCAAGTAGGCTTCCGCCCCATGCTGTACCACCACATGCACCAGCAATCGCTGCGACACAATCGGTAAACTCAGGTAACGATATTTCAAGGCCACCATATTTTTTAGGTTGAAATGCTCGGAAAAACTTAATTTCTTTTAAGAGACGGATATTCTCTTCAGGTGGTGTTCGATCCATTTCAGCTTGAGCAGCATTGGCTGCAATCGTAGGTAGGATTTCTTTGATTTGCTCTAATAATGAGTTTTCACGTTTCATGGTTACTTCCTTTTAATCTTGCAACTTACCCAACAAATTCACCTAGTGGGTCGAAATAAATAATTTTGGCTTCTGAACATTTGTTATTATCATGTTAAATAAATAGTTATAAAATGGACTAAGCACGACAACAATTGCACTTTTCGCAGAAAGTAATTAACATATTAACTGTTTTGTACGAAAATGTGATCTGACACGGCAACACGAGTGATTACTAAACGTGAATTGGAGTTACAAGGTGGCTGGAGAAATCCCTAACATTATTATTGGGCAAGTTTACGATCAAAAGTACGCAGATGCGGAATTACATTTTGAATACTTGGACAATTTGGCGAGTTTCTTTGGTCGGAATATGCCTGTCCATTATCACGACCGATTTTATCAACTGCATATCGTAATGGAAGGAAAAACGCACGTTCATTTGGATGATAAACACTATTCTTTCAAAGGTATTACGTTGTTTTTCACCCCTCCAGCAGTCCCCCACTCTTTTGTGACCGAAGCGACCTCTACAGGGTATGTCCTCACTATTCAGCAGCAACTGGTTTGGCGACTTTTAGACATGGAGAGTGGGATAAACAATATTATGGTGGATCAAATGAAGCCATTTTGTACTAGGCTTGAAACAGACAATCCTATATTAGATTTTCTAACTCACCTGAAAAGAGAAATGGATTCTGGTGCGATGATGAAAGAGCGTGCAACTCAATCTATTTTGCAACTTGTACTTATCGAGGTAATGCGACTTTCTAATAGTTATAAGAGCGAGACCAGAAACCGCAGTGTGGATGTCACCATTTTTCATAATTTTAACCACCTTGTAGAGAATCAATACCACCAACATTGGGCATTAAGCCAGTACGCAGACAGTATAGGGATCTCTGTTTCTAGGCTTAATGATATCTGCCGTAGAGTCAGTGGGCTTTCCTCTAAAAAGATCATTATTGATAGGTTGATGCAAGAAGCAAGACGCCATTTACAGTTCACACCAAAAAGTGTGTCTGAAATAGGTTACGATCTTGGGTTTAGAGATCCAGCCTATTTTGCACGTTTTTTTAGAAAATACGCACAGATGACTGCAACGGAGTACCGCAATCATCTTCAAGATTCTGAATTAAAAACAACGTCTACTTAGAATTACGATCTATAAAAGACTAGAAAGGTAAAACATGACAAAATTTAAAGACTCTTTGCCACTGCAGTTGATAAAAGCGAGGGACGTAACCCTTGATTACTTTCGTCCTGTACTGTCAGCAAACGACTTAACAGTCCAACAATGGCGTGTGATGAGAATCATCTTTGCTTACGGCGAAATAGATTTTACGACTCTCGCGAGTGACTCTTGTATATTAAGCCCCAGTCTAACAGGCGTGATCAATCGATTAGAAAAACAAGACTATGTTTGCAAAATAAAATCGGAAGTTGATCAACGACGTGTCAATATTCGTCTCACCGACAAAGCAGAAAAGTTAGTGAAAAGAGTTCGTATCGATGTCGACAAGCAATATGTGTTATTAAAAGAAAAACTTGGTGACGAGAAATACAATCAGCTTACTGAATTACTTGAAGAATTAATTGATATCAGAGACAACTAATCGGTGACGACAGCAATAAATGGGCAGTGTGCTACCTTCCATTTTAAGGCCGTAACGCTGCTTTAGTTGGCCTAAAAACAAAAGCAAATCGATTGCTCTCTCTCATTCAACAGATTTAGTTATCAAATGGTCCAGCATATTAAATTCTCACAAATAATGTGATCTGGATCTCATGTGGATGGTTTTATTGCCGCTAATATTCAATTAAGCGAACAAATAATTTCAACATAATTAGTAATTGATAAATAAGTTACTAATTTTATCCCCATTTTAATCGGAGAAATCGACATGGCAACCCCACATATTAACGCTCAACTAGGTGACTTTGCAGAGACAGTTTTGATGCCTGGTGACCCACTACGTGCTAAGTATATTGCAGAAACATTTTTAGATGATGTGAAGCAAGTGTGTGATGTCCGTAATATGTTCGGTTATACCGGTACATACAAAGGTAAGAAAGTGTCTGTAATGGGCCACGGTATGGGTATCCCGTCGTGTTGCATTTACGTACACGAATTGATTGCAGAATTCGGTGTGAAAAACGTTATCCGTGTTGGTAGCTGTGGCGCGGTTCGTGACGACGTTAAATTAATGGACGTTGTTATTGGTATGGGTGCATCAACTGACTCCAAGGTAAACCGTATCCGATTTAACAACCATGACTTTGCGGCTATCGCCGATTTTGGTCTGCTTGAAGAAGCGGTAAAACAAGCTCGTATTCAAGACGTTCCAGTAAAAGTAGGTAACGTCTTCTCTGCCGATCTTTTCTACACACCTGAGGCCGATATTTTCGGAAAAATGGAAAAACTGGGTATCCTCGGTGTGGATATGGAAGCCGCAGGTATCTACGGTGTGGCAGCCGATCTAAATGCTAAAGCGTTAACGATTCTTACCGTATCAGACCACATTATTCGTGGCGAAAAGCTAAGCTCTGAAGATCGTCAAAAATCATTTAACGATATGATGATAGTTGCATTAGAAACTGCAATCAACATCTAATTTAATCGCTGTCAGTGTTTTCTGACAGCTCCAGTATTTCCTGAGGGGGCGATCGTGTCAAACGGCAAACTACCCAAGGATGCAGATGGTTTACAACTCAACTTTTGTAAAACATTGGCGTGTGATAACTTTGGTTTGAGTGATGCAGAACGATACGTTCTACAACACGTAAATCCTAAGCGTCCAACGATGGTTTGTCGGGAATGTGGTGCTTTCCCCCCCTTACTTAATAATCAAGAAGTCCTAAATGAACTGACGCGTCTACGCCAAGTTCATAGTGATGGACTTCCTGCTTGTCGCAACAAAGAGTGTTATAACTTTGGTCTTTCCGTTCATACCCATAAAAGCCTCTATCATGCTTTTGGATATAGCGGTGACAGGCAACGTTATCGCTGCAAAGAGTGCCAATCGACTTTTGTAGACAAGTGGTCCGGCGCGAACAACAAGCTTCAGCTTCAAGAAAATCTGCTCGGCCTTCTGTTTATGAGCTTTTCAGTCCGAGAAGTGTGCCGTAAATTACAGATTAACCCTAAAACCTTTTATGACCATGTAGACCATATTGCAAGTCGATGTCGCCGAAAGTTAGCGATGTTTGATGCTCGCTGGGTAAACCACGAAGAACATTATCACCTCGCTTCGCACTTTATGCCGTTACAACCAAAAAGCAATAATGGCGTGCTATGGTTTGCAACAGGCGAGGCCCAATCTGGGTATATTCTTTCCCAGCATATCAACTATTCAACAAATGAAGAGCCTACCGGCTCAGTAGATCATGACCCATATAGCTCTGCAGCTCGTTATGTGTCTCGAAGCTATCTATCCGAAGCGAATATAGACATTAAGGTTAAGTCCCACGATCTGCGCGAACGTATTGATGAAAAATATCAGGTGATTCTTGCTAGAGGAAATGTGGAAGATCCTATGGGTAACATGACACGTTTTGATTATCCGTCAAAAGGAGCGCTTATTCGCGCACCCTATACCTCATATGCGCACTTTTTGCATATCCTCGAGATGTGTAATGACGACAAACGTATCTCCATATACCTCCCTCAAGACCCTGTGTTACGCTCAGCAGCTGTGACTCTATGTTTGAAAAGAATTCAGCGTCAAAATGTTGACCTTATGTACGTCGAAGAGGATGAAAGCTGGGATAACAGTAAAGCTCTTGAAAAAATTGATATTATTCATATGGGTTGGTGGAAAGATCGTTGGGCCATGTCATTTCAAGAAAACGCAAGTAAGGGAATATGTTACTTAGCAGGTGACAACCCTTCGCCCGACCATTGGTTTCACAAGGCCAGCATACGAAACACCAAGTTTTATCAAGATCGTTTCCAAACCTTATTTGGGAGTTTTATTAACGAACCACGCAGAAAACTCAGACCCGGTGGCATTCTGCCAATGTTGGACATATTTAGAGCATGGCATAATTTATGCTACCAAGATAAGGATGGGAATACACCAGCTCAAAGACTTGGATTAACCGATCATCCACTGACTTTAAAGCAGTTGCTTTCCTAATGAGATCTCTGTTTACTATATAATCGCTTTGCTAGATTGTGAGTCTGCGCTAACTTTTATAGAAATGCGAATCGATTATTGTGTTTTAATTAGTGATTCCTGCCAAAGTATTCATATAATGAGTACGTTGTTTATGTAATTAACATCATGGACTTAGCCTTGGATAAAGCCCACGCCGTTCTAGAAAACGAAATCGAACAGCTCGCCTCACGAATTGAAGCCGAGCCTGAGACTGTATTGCAGCTAGCAAAACAGTCCTTAGTTAGAGCCGATCAAGTTTTGTACCCTGAAGGGGGTATCAAGACTGCGATCCTGATTTCTCGATGTTATTGGTACCTGATGGATTACACTCAGGGTCTCAAAGCGATTAAAGATGCCCACGCGAGGCTGAACCGACTCGATACTGATCTATTCCTTCCTGAAATTTTACATGTGCACGCCTTACAGTTCTGGGGCCAAGCAAAATATTACTCTGCTCAACAATTTTGGATAAACGCGCTAGAACAAGCCGCACTAGTTGGTGAGACTGTCATTGAGATTGAGAGCCTTATCGGCCTCGGAAACGTATGGCGGGTAACCAATGAGCATAAATTGGCCATGTCTACCCACTCATTAGCGGTCAATGTGGCAAACAATGCCCGCATAAATTGGCTAGAAGGCAAAGCAAGGATTTTACTCGCAAGAGACTATTATCTGCTCAACAACTATATCGCGATGCTTTCTGTATTAGATACGGCTGAAGAGGTACTACAGCACAATAGCAATGCCACTTGGAAAGCGGAAATATGGGAATACCGAGGGTTAGCGCTGCTCGGATTAGAAAGGGTTAAAAACGCAGAAGAGGCAACGCTCAAAGCGTATGACCTTGCGATGAAACACAACCTATTTTGGTTGCAAACTCAAGCTTACATTAACCGAGCGCGGCTAGAACTTATTCGTAATAACCTGAGTGATGCTAAACAACTCTTAAGTAAAGCTGAAAAAGCGGCAAAAGAGTTCCAAGATGGTGATTTGCTCGCACAGATTTGCTACCAACAATCTGCGGTTGCAGAAAAACAAGGTGACTTTCAAGACGCGCTGGATTCCTTTCAAAAATATCGACGATACTCGATTAAGTTACTAAAAGATAAAACCAATAGACTCGGCTTGGATAAAGCTCGTGCATCTAAAAGGCAACTGGATAATCGCGCTCGTAAATTAATTAACCGAATCAGACGTCAGGTCGAATTCCATCACGGTGAAAAAGGCTACTCCAATTTAGTTTCAGAAACCTATTGGTGGGAGCAAATGGTTCTGTTTAAGAGCGAACTAAAAGCATCGACTCATGCCATCATTCTTATTCAACATGACAACGCAGCATACCTTGAAGTCTGTATTGAAATAGCGCAATGTCTCTGCAATCGAAATGACCTTATCTCACGTTTGAGTGAAGATAGGATTGGTATGTTAGTAGCCGAAAAAGGAGAACAAGCAGAAGCGCTTTTCCAGTTCATCCTTCAAACACTAAATAACTACCCTTGGGATCGACGAGGACTAACGGGTCAAATACCCGTCGCCGTCCTACACGACATACTTTCTTTCCCGTTTACATTAGAGCAGCTCGAAGATCAAGAGCAAATGGATAGTCAAAATGGATAAACTTCTCAGTAAAGTATCCGATGCGGGTTTAGACCCTTCTTCTGTTACCGGTGAAGAAGCCATAATTTTCTGGGATCACGTCCGTAATCATGTTGCAGCATCTCAAAATGAGAAAGCACACTGCTTCCTCATAAGCGCTGAATACAGAAGTTTACTCAATCAACATCGACAAAGCATATCTGAACTCAAAAACGCATTAGATCTTTTAACACTGCCGAACGATGTTGAAGAGATCATCACAATAAAAACCAGCTTGAGTGAAAGGCTTGTCAATGCAGGGTTATATGATGAAGCTCTTAAAGAGTTTGTTGATCTTTCCTCTCTTGCGGTGGAATACAGCTCGATAGATGAATATGCCATCGCGGTTTTAGGCATGGGCAGTCTGTGTGATGCTTATGGTGATCACGCGAAGGCTTATCGCTATTATCAAAAAATAGACAGCATTGATCATGCCATTAATAGCCGTTCTTTAAGGCTACGCTGTAAACTCAATATGGTGGCATGCCTAATATCACTAAATCGTATTACGTCCGCAAATGAGCTTCTAAAAGAGTGTGAAGAGCTCAGTATTTTAGTCAGCGATAAAGGGCTAGCTGGTCAGATCATTCTTTATCAGGCAAAGTTACTTAGTCGCCGTAAAGAGCATCATCAAGCATTGGCCACACTGGCTAAGTCCTATTACTTGATTCACCGATCGAAATCTCATTGGTTAGCGAATATGCTTCGTCTTGAGCAAGCTCACAACTTAACTGAGTTGGGTAAAACCGATTATGCGAGCATCATTCTAAGAAGCACGACCAAGAAAATCCAGCAAACCTCATCACCTTTATTATTGCAAGAATTGTATGATTCTATGAGTCATGTTTTTCGCAATCAAGGTCAGTATCAAAAAGCATTAACCTTTGAGAAACTGGGTTATAGAGTATCGACCGATTTGATCAAAAGCATCCCAATTACGGATCTTGGCTCCCACCAGTTGCGTCGATTGTCTCGCTTCGAGCTACAGCTAAAACTCATTATGTCTGAACAAGAAAATAAAGAGCTAAAAGAAACAACTGAGAGCCAAAAAGATGCGGTAGCCAAGCTTCAACAAGACGTATTTACCGATCCGTTAACTGGACTACATAACCGTCGTTGGTTAGATGTAAAACTGAAAGACCTGTTACTGCACGACACTCCGTTTGCATTTTTGGTTATTGATATAGACCACTTCAAATCAGTCAACGATGAACTTAGCCACCTAATTGGTGATAAAGCCATTGTATGTGTCTCTTCTGAGCTTAAATCTCACTTTAGATTTAAGGGGGCATCATGTGTGCGCTTTGGCGGCGAAGAGTTTCTCGTTATCTTAGAGCACGCCACCACAGAAAGAGCGGTAATGCACGCAGAGCACTATCGAGAGCATATCTATGGTTATGGCTGGAGTGCCATACTGGGCGAACGTGGGTTAACCGTCAGTATCGGTATCACACTACATCGAGATGGCGAAAACACTCAAAGAACATTCTATCGCGCAGACAAAGCGCTATATAAGGCAAAAGCTAATGGTAGAAATCAAGTCTGCCTTGAAGATTAATCCGTTCTATTCCATCACAGAAAGAAAAGAGAAATTCCAAATAACGCACCTAATGTGCCAATAACATTTTTCTTGGTTATTGGCTCACCATTCCACGCATAGATCATCAAAATAAACAACGGACTCGTCGCGATTAACGTTTGTGCTACGGCAGGGTTAGCGTGCTTTAAGGCTATCTGTTGTAGCCATAAAGCTAAAAATGTACCGACAAAGATAGCCGCTAAAAGCCACCTTCTATCTCTGCTTTTAAGCTGCTTCAATTTAGCCAACATCGAAGCCACTGGGCGTTTTTCAACAAAAACCACCACCACAAACACCACCATAACCCCGATGCTCAAACGGATCAGCGCGCCTAATAAAGGAGGAATATCTCCAGCAACCAATGCATAGTGAGAGATGACAACCCCTGTCGCCTGACACACACTCGCGAGCAACCCAAAACCGATACCACTAATAGAGGTTGGTTGATTATTCACATTGGGTTGAAAAATAACGTAGGTCACCGCAACTGTCGTGACAAAGACACCTAACCAACTCTGCCCACTAAGTGCACTGCCAAGCACCATTAAAGCCAAAATCCCAGATAAAGGTGGCGCAAGAGATTCCAGTAAAAGCGTTTTGTTGGCACCTATTCGTTTCAGAGCCGCAAAATAAGCGCTATCACCAATAGCGATACCAATAACGCCCGATATCGCCAGTATCCAAAAATGCGACGGACTCAGTACAAGTTCAGGAAGAGGCAGTACAGGAAGAACGAACAACATCATAGTAGAAGCGGCGATACCTTTTACAATATTCATCTGCATCGCACTAAATTTATGACTAAACTGGCTATAAATCCATGTCGCTACCGCCCATGTCAAAGCAGCAAATATGGCCGCAATTTCTCCTATATATTGCAATAGAATCCCTTATTTTTATTAATTAAATCAATCATAAATATTCAAAAACATTACTATAATAACTATAAATGATACGGTTTTCTCTGTTAAACTAGAAATTAAACATAAACGTAACTTTAATAGTAAAGTATTAACAAACACAAGGAATAGACAATGCTTGAGACCGTGGCGCTAGTTATACTGGTGTGTGTTGTTTTGATTGTTTTTTACGGTATTATCGTTATACACGATATCCCCTATGAGATAGCCAAAGAAAGAAATCACCCTCATCAAGATGCCATCCACATATCTGGTTGGGTAAGTCTATTCACCTTACATGTGTTATGGCCTTTTTTGTGGATATGGGCAACGCTATGGAGAGAAGATCGAGGTTGGGGGTTTACCAAACTCATTGAAGAGCAACACGACCTAGAACATAAGATCACGCTGTTGTCCGATCAAATAGCAACGCTCCAAAACCAAGTGAGTCAATTGCAAAATGATAGAACTACTCCGAAGACAATGCCCGCAAAAGAACCTTCTGTTCAAGAAGGTAATAATACAAATCAGGAGCAGTCTAACTGATGGAAATACTACTGATACTGACTTATACCGCATTGTGTATTGCGATATTTAAGATATTCAAAATTCCTCAAAATAAATGGACCATTCCAACCGCGGGACTCGGTGGTATCGTTATAGTCGGTTTTCTTACTCTGGCTATGAACTATAACCACCCGTTTACCTCTACAGGCGGTCAAGTATTTACCACTACTCCAATCGTGTCTAGTGTGCGAGGTAAAGTTATTGAGGTTCCTATTGAGGCCAATAAGCCGATCAAGAAAGGAGACATCCTATTCAAAATAGATCCAACGCCATTTGAAGCAGATGTCATCAACAAGCTTGCCCAATTAGCAGCAGCAGAACAGAACGTCTTACAACTGGAAGCCATTTATCGTGGCGCTCAGGCAACAAGCCTCCAAGCCGCCGCGCAACGAGATAAACTTGATAGAGAATACAAAAGATACGCTGCTGGTTATAAAAAAGGCGCATTCACCGCTCAACAAGTGGATACTCGTCGCCAATCTTATTTGGCTTCAGAAGCCGCATTACTCGCCGCTAAAGCAAGTGAAAGCCAAGCAAAACTAGCCTTTGAATCACAAATAAACGGTGTGAATACCACTGTTGCCAGCGCACAATCTGAATTAGAACAATCTCAGTTCAAACTCGACGAAACGGTTGTGCTCGCTCCTACAGACGGCTATGTATCTCAAGTAGCATTAAGGCCTGGTATGATGGCGGTACCATTGCCGTTGGTTCCTGTAATGACATTTGTCCACTCTGAGGAAAAATTTTATATCGGAGCATTTAGACAAAACGCGTCACAGCGATTAAAACCAGGATATGAAGCTGACTTTATATTTCGCGCCTTACCAGGCAGAGTATTCCAAGGTGAAGTCATCGAAATGTTACCCGCGATCGCGGAAGGGCAAGTACAAGCTAACGGTTCATTAATCAGTAGCGAAACGCTGGATACTGGGGGTCGACTATTAGTTAAACTGAAGGTCCACGATGACCTATCTGAATTTAATCTTCCACTTGGTAGTGCCGCGGAAATTGCTGTTTATTCAGAGCACCTAGAGCATGTTTCAATGATGCGGAAAATTTTGATTCGCATGAAAAGCTGGCAAAACTATTTGTACCTAGATCACTAAACTATTTATCAATCATTCTTGAAATGTATTGTGTTCAAAATCCGCTTGATACAAGCGGATTTTTTTTCCCTAGATTAGGGATAGTTAGAAGTATCAGTAACAAAACTATTCGTAATTATCAATAATGAAGTGGTAATCCATTTGAAGATGACTTTTTTTCGAGTTTATTGGTCATCAAACAGGACACTATTGTATAAATTCGCTAACATAAAGAATAATGGTACAAATTTATAACTACCTCGAATCAGTTTGGTTAAAAAATGACAAAAGAAGACTTCCAAAAAGCGGCTGAAATACTCAGGACCGCAGTACCTTTAATGATCAAACATCAGGTACCGACAACACCACCAAATTATGCTTTGTGGTACACCTATGTTGAAGAAACGCAACCAAAGCTTAATGTTGAATTAGACGAGATCATCGCTGAGTACGGCGTTTGTCTCCCAAGCCACAATAAAAGCCTTTATAAAAGATACATCGCAGGGAAAACAGAATCCGATATACACGAGTTAAGGTCTAACTTAGAGATTCTGGTTAACGAGATCTTTCTTTCCATGAAAGACACCCTTGCCGATACAAGTTCGTTTGAGAAATCGATTGAAAAAAGTTTCTCCAATCTCGAGAAAATTGATCACGAAGGGCTCACATTCGATGAGCTGCTTTCACTTGTTAGAAAGTTTGTCAATGAATCAGAAGCAATACGAAGTTCTACTAGCCACTTCAACGAGCAACTTAATACCGCAAGTTCAGAGATATCCAACCTACGAGAAAAACTGGAAAAAGTTCAAAAAGACGCACTTCACGATAGTCTGTCTGGACTGTTGAACCGAGGTGCTTTTGATAAAGATATCGCCGCCTATTGTGCCTCAGAACAATCCTATCCTCTCTGCTTAGTTTTAATTGATATCGATAGCTTTAAGAGTTTAAACGATGACTATGGCCATGTATTTGGTGATACGGTGATTAAATCCATCGCAAAACGCCTACAATCTAGCTGTAGAGATGGCATTGCCGCTTACCGTTATGGTGGCGAAGAATTTGCTCTACTTATACCCAATAAACCACTTAGAATTGCAAGGCAATTTGCTGAGACCGTTCGTCGCTCTATAGAACGAATTTCCGTCAAAGATAAACGTTCTGGTGAGCAAGTTAAAAATATTTCAGCTTCTTTTGGGGTTGCTCAATTCGAAGAGACAGAAAGCCCTATCTCTTTAATAGATAGTGCAGATCAACAACTGTATAAAGCGAAAAGCTTAGGCAAAAATAGAGTCATGCCTATCTAAACGTTTTGTTACGTCATTAAAGAGCCTACTTATGGCTCTTTTTTTTTGCCCGCTTAGCAATAAAGATATAGCAGGTAATAACACAACACTACCCACTTCCGAATGAAGGTTTTCATACAGCCAATAATACGATATCCACCCATTTAATTCACAACGACGATCATTCCTCACCCTGTATAGAATTGAGCTAGGTTGGCGACCAAAGAGTAGAAACTTAACGGACTAATGTCACAATTTAGACCATTGTTAACAAACTATTTCTTTTTATTCCTATTAGTTAGCGTTTTTTCTCCTGACGTTGTTGTTTCATTGTCTAAACTAGAATTAAAGTATTTTATGATGGAGTCAGTGGAACTTATGAAACTAAAACCAACATCTTTTTTCATCCTCTTTTATTTCATTTCTCTTCCCACCAGTGCAGCAGAATCAACTGGTCATGTTATTGAAGGACTAACTTCATCAACCGTTGGCTATGCCTCTTTAGTTATATTTACGATAGCTTACAGCTTAGTCATGGCGGAAGAGTACCTACAGCTGAGAAAGTCAAAACCTGTGTTACTGGCTGCAGGCCTAATCTGGATAATGATCGGTTATGTCTATCAACAACATGGTCAAATAGAAGTCGCCAAGCAAGCAATAGAACACAACTTGTTAGAGTACGCAGAACTTTTGCTATTCTTATTAGTGGCGATGACCTACATCAGTGCGATGGAGGAGAGACGCCTATTTGATGTACTGCGGTCATGGATGGTCGGGAAAGGTTTCAATCTAAGAACACTTTTTTGGTTAACAGGGATCCTGTCATTTTTCATATCTCCTATCGCGGATAATTTAACCACAGCATTGCTAATGTGTGCTGTGGTTATGAAAGTGGGTGGAAATAACACTAAATTTATCAACATTGCCTGTATCAACATAGTCGTCGCAGCAAACGCAGGTGGCGCATTCAGCCCTTTCGGCGATATCACTACTTTGATGGTGTGGCAGGCTGGTTTAGTCTCATTCTCACAATTTTTAGCACTCTTTATTCCTTCCGTTGCCAACTATCTCATCCCGGCTCTGGTGATGTCCTATTTTGTTCCGAAAGATCAGCCAGAAGCCATTCATGAATACGTTGAACTGAAAAGAGGTGGGAAACGAATCGTTGGCTTATTCTTACTCACTATTTTAACGGCGGTAGGTTTTCATGGACTCTTACACTTTCCTCCAGTGATAGGCATGATGATGGGCCTTGCCTATCTACAATTTTTTGGGTTTTTCTTACGCAAAACACTGCCCGCTTCTATCGCTAGAAAAAAAGCCAAAGCCGTTGCTGCACATGATGAAGCAGCACTGAAAAGATTGGGTTCAATTATTCCATTCGATGTATTCAGGCGAGTATCTCATGCCGAGTGGGACACACTTTTGTTCTTCTATGGCGTAGTAATGAGTGTCGGAGGTTTGAGCATACTTGGCTATCTAGGCCTAGTCTCCGATATCATGTATAACCAATGGGATCCGGTTTGGGCTAATGTGGTCGTTGGATTACTCTCTGCCGTGGTCGATAACATTCCCGTCATGTTCGCTGTACTCACCATGGATCCAGACATGTCTTTAGGAAATTGGTTGCTTGTAACGCTAACTGCCGGTGTTGGTGGTAGCCTACTGTCCATCGGTTCAGCAGCAGGTGTTGCCTTAATGGGAGCCGCTCACGGCAAATACACCTTCTTTGGACACCTAAAATGGACACCGATAATTGCTATCGGATACATAGTCAGTATCGGCCTACACTTACTAATTAACAGTGCAAGTTTCTGATAGGCTAACCGATTAAGTAAGTAAGCACTGTAAAGTTAGTGCTTACTTACTTAATGTATCTACTTTTTTCAGAAAACTGTCTCTCAGATGTTCCTGATCATATTCAAGATGATAGGTATTGTGGAATCCAACCTTGAGCTCGACGCCATTACCACGAATAAAAACATTATAGCCGTCGTAATCAGAGTAGGCTTCTAGCCCTTCATACATTTTTCCGAATTCAGTCGGCGTACCATTGTTCATCACCATTTCGTACGCGCGCAATACTTTGCTAGGATCCAGTTCATTTTTCACAATAAATACCCTATTAATATGAAATGCAGATAAAATAAGTATGGTAACGACTAACCGAATTTGCCATTGAATCATCTATTTTTAACCCACAATTTTCATTGCTAAACAGAACGTAAGTTAATTCATAACGTTAGTATTTTATGATAGCGTTTAGATCACTCAGTTTTTTACGCTCAGTTAATTTTTAGGAAAGATTTACTATGCAAGACAAGATCTCGACGACCAACTTAGCAAAACAGAATAACGTAGAATCAAAGGCGTTATTTTCTGAGTTTAACCAGTATGGCTATATCGTCAGACATGAAAATAAATGGTTATTGACCGACTTAGGTAAGCGTTTTGGTGGCGAGTACGTTACACATGCAGAATACGGACAATTTATTGTCTGGCCTAAAGACGTTGTTATTGATAAAAACTTGAGCGCTGGAGCGAGATTAACCGCGACACAAGTAGGTGACAAAGTGGGTCTACACGCAAAAAAAATCAATCAAATTTTGAATGAATTAGGCTGGATAGATAAAACAGCAAGTGGATGGGTACTATCTGAGCTTGGTCTAAGAGCGGGTGGTGAACAGCGAGAGGACAAAAACACCTCAGCTCTTTATACATTGTGGCACGATACGATACTTAAGAATCGCAATTTCAAAAACTCCATTCGAGAGTTCTCGGGGGCAGATTCTGATTCTCTCTCAACCGACAAATCTTTTTCAAGTTTTAAACAGAAGTTTGAGGCTAAGCATAGAACCTCGGATGGTCATTATGTGCGTTCTAAAGGTGAGTTAATTATTGATAACTGGCTTTATATGGCAGGGTTAGTCCACGCGTACGAGAGAAAGCTTCCAATAGAGGAAGAGTTTACCAGCAACTTTTATCTTCCTAACGGCAAGGTTTATATTCAGTTTTGGGGAAGTGATACAGGACCAATTGATGCAATAACGAAACAGAAAAAGCGCCTTGCCTATACTGATCATGGTTTCAATTTAATTGAGATAGAAAGCGATGAGATTGATAAACTTGACCAATTGCTTCCCCATGCCTTAAGAAAGCTGGGGATTAAAGCTCATTAAATCCGTTATTATTTTTAACATATTGGTTATAGCAGAAGTACGTTTAACGAAACAACGTATAAAAAAAGCAGCGTTAATGAAGTGACCCCATAAATGCTGCTTTTTTTATATATCGATCAGAAATCAAAACTCTTTAGGTGCAAACCCTGTTACTGCGTCTAGTTTTAACTCTTTGCCGAGTTTAGTGAGTGGGTGAACAACCACAATACCTTTGATTTTCTTCTTAAATAGCCCCAAATCCGCTTGTTCTTCTTTGGTCAGCTCTCGTTGAAAAGGCATATCAAGTAGACTTTTACGCTCTTTGTTAAGGTCATAACTTTGCTTATGCTTTATCTGATTAAGCTTTTTATTTAGTTGCTCTACTTCTTTCTCAAATTGAGCGATAACTGGCTGATCTCGTCTAGAAACCGCTGCACTCAATTTATTTTTACACTTATCTAGACGATCATTCAGTTGTTGTATCTCTTTCTTAACGCTCATTTGTCTGCACCTATAAAAAATCAACGCTCTTTCTACCACTATCTAGCCAAAAAATGAATAACTATTTCACGACCTTAACCATTCTTTTTAAATTCTGGTAAAGAAATCCCAATCAATCAACTGGTTGCACTAGATCAATAATAGCTAAAGATTTTGGCCTGATCGTCGATAACAATACATGCAACATATATCTGCATAACGCCGAATATATTCGCTACAACTACTAAATGCACCTATCAGTACCTGTCAAATTGAGTTAATCATTATGAATATTACGATAAAGACGAGATTATACATTTTAGCCATCCTTCCGTTACTGATTATTGCAATTGGGACCATGTACTTTACCCGCGTTGAACTTTTCAACCTAAATCAAGCTCACATGGACTCATCAAGAGCTTACATGACTGATAACAAGAAGATTGAATTAAAATCTTACATGGAAATAGTAGATTCTGTACTCGGCCCGTTAAAAGAAAGTAACGCGCCAATTGAAGATGTCATATCTGAGCTTTCCCGAATTAAGTTTGGTGAAAATGGATATGTATATGGCTATAACAGTAAGGGTGACCGATTGTTGTTAGGCCAAAGCACCAGTGGTATAGGCAAGAACTATTGGAATCTAAAGGACGTTAATAACTTCCTTTTACTGCAAGATATTATTAAACAAGGGACAAGTGGTGGTGGCTATACAACCTACTACTTTCCAAAACCAGGTGAGAATGAAGCATCGCCGAAATTGGCCTATTCAATCTATGTATCTAAATGGGATCTAGTTATTGGTACGGGCTTTTATATTGATGATATTGAAGCAACGGTTGTCGACATGGAAAAGACATCTCAAGTTCTTGTCGACGATGCTTTAATCGGCATAGGTATAGCGACGTTTATCATCGTGATCATTGCTGGTCTATTTGCTGTATTTGTAAATCAGAGCATTATTCGCCCTCTTAACGCCTTCGATCGTTCTATTGCCTCGTTTGCGAATGGTGATGCCGACTTAACGGCAAGAATGGAAGAATTTAAGATCCCTGAGTACAACCGTCTAGGCAACAATTTTAACTTATTTGTCGCAAGCCTTCAGTCAATCATCAAAAACGTCACTTTAGTCAGCGGTGAAGTCGTCAGCGAAACCAGTAACATGATAGGTAGAGCCACGCAGGTAGATTCGTTGGCAAGCCAGCAACGAGAAGAGACCGAGCAAGTAGCGACTGCAATGACAGAGATGACAATGACAGCAACTGAAATTTCGAGTAATGCAGTTCAAGCGGCAGAGTCAGCGAAGGAAGTTGAAGGCAGTGCTCATAAAGCAATGGAAATCGTAGTATCTGCCGCTCATTCGGTGGAATCATTAGCCAATGACGTTGAACAAGCCAACGAGGTCGTCTCCAAATTGGAAGGCGATGTGAAGAATATCTCAACGTCATTAGAGGTGATTCAAGATATCGCTGAACAGACTAACCTTCTCGCTCTGAATGCTGCGATCGAAGCCGCACGTGCTGGCGAACAAGGTCGAGGCTTTGCTGTTGTAGCAGATGAAGTTCGTAAGCTTGCAAGCCGAACACAAGAGAGCACACTCGAAATCCATCAGATGATTAATCAGCTTAAAGCCGCTTCCGATGCCGCGGTACAAACCATGGATAAGAGCAAATCTAAAAGTGCAGACACCGTGGCAGAAGCTAACGCGGCAAGTAATGCGTTAAGCAAGATACAAGAATCGATCAATGTCATCATGGACATGAATGAACTCATAGCGACGGCAACAGAAGAGCAGAGTCAAGTGGGCCATGAGATATCTGAACGCGTTGTTATTATTTCTGATAAGAGCCATCAATCGGCACAGTTTGCCAAGGAAAACCAAGCGGGTAGTGGTCAATTAAATACCAAGGCGACGGAACTGTCTCATCTCGTTGGTCGATTCACGGTCTAATTTTTTACAGTGTAAATCGTTATCTGAAATGCCGTTATTCCCATGAAAATGGGAATCTGGAATAAGTACATCGTTCTGATGGTTTCCATACATTAAAGGCGAGGGCTTAGAAGAGAAAACTATATTTAACCACTTTCTAAGAAGGTGGTTAAATATTCCGACGTAGAGCAATAACTAATTGGCTTCTTTTTCTATCGCAGTCATTAATACTGAGGTATCCATCCTACCCAACCCCTGCTCAGACAGTTCTTCATATTGTTTAATTATTTTGTTGGTTAACGGCAGAGATATACCTTGTCTATCTGCTTCATCTAAACAAAAACCTAGATCTTTGATCATCCAATCAATAGCAAAACCAAAATCAAAGCTACCTTGTGCCATCGTGGTTGCACGATTTTCCATTTGCCAAGAGCCCGCGGCGCCGTTTTTCAAACAGTCGACGAGTGTCGGAATATCCAATCCTGCTTTTTCAGCGAGTATCAACCCTTCCGAAAGACCATTAAGTACACCAGCGATGCAAATCTGGTTCACCATCTTAGCACGTTGACCTTGACCAACTTCCCCCATCAAAACCGACGATTTTCCATAGGTATTGAATATAGGTTGTAACGTATCAAAAATCGCTCTATCTCCACCGCACATGATGGTTAGAACGCCATTCTCAGCTCCGGCTTGCCCACCTGATACTGGTGCGTCCATAAATGTAATTCCAGCTGTCTGACAAGCTTTTAAGAGCTCCTCAGCTAGATTTGCTGACGTCGTCGTATGGTCGATCAAGATCGCGCCTTGTTTCATGGCAGAGATTGCACCACTACTGGCTGTAATAACACTGCGCACATCGTCGTCATTCCCCACACAACTTATAACCACATCCGCGTTTTGCACGCATTCAGAAACAGTGGCCTTATAATTACCACCGTACAATTTGGTCCAATCCTGTGCCTTCCTTGTCGTACGGTTATATACGGTTACGTCGAATCCTGCCGTTTGAAGATGTCCAGCCATGGGGTAACCCATAACACCCAATCCAATAAAACTAATCTTCATTACATTTCCTTATTTTAAGCTGAACAATGGAATAACACGTTAACAAAGCCATCAACATTATTCATCCTTTTCTCTTCAATCTCCGCAAAAAGAGAGCAAAAATTCAGTTTTTAATTAACTATGCTTAATCAATAAGTTAGTTAACCCATCTTTAGATTCTACGGAAACATGATCAGGGCTGCCATGTAACAAAGCTTTCCAGACAATGAACAAAGCTAAGTACGTTCGAGATCAACATGCTGATCATTAAAACCTCTTATACCTAACAATGGGCATCCACTACCGCCATACAACGAATTCAGTTTCAATGTAAACCATGCCATTTACTTTCGTTCGAAGATAAAAAAACCGAGCATGATTAATTAGCTCGGTTTTTTTGTTGTAATAGCCTACAAGTACAATTCTATTCTGCGTCTAACTCAGCATTGTGATAGACCTGTTGTACGTCATCGCACTCGTCAAGTAAATCTAAGAACTTCTGAAACTTGATCGCATCGTCACCGGTGATAGGTGTATTTGTTTGGGAAACAAAGGTGATTTCTTCAACATCAAGAACAAGGTTTGCAAACTCGCTGTTTAAGGCTGTTTTTACCTTGAAAAATTCAGTATGCGGCGCGAATACAGTAATGACACCGTCTTCTAATTCGATGTCGGTTACATCAACATCTTGCATCATTAATGCTTCTAAAACGGCATCTTCATCATCACCGTTGAATTGAAACACTGCCTGATGATCGAACATATGTGCCGTGGTGCCTGGACTACCAATTTTAGCACCTGTTTTTACAAAGCACTGACGTACATCTTGAAAAGTACGGTTTCCATTATCGGTTAGGCAATCCACTATGACGCTTGCACCACCAGGGGCAAAACCTTCGTAACGAGCGGCTTGGTAATCTTCACCACCACCACCCGTTGCTTTATCAATCGCTTTGTCTATTACATGTGCTGGTACTTGATCTTTCTTTGCTTTAGCGATCAAGTGTTTTAGAGAGAGATTCATGTCCGGATCACCGCCGCCATTTTTGGCGCTCATGTAAATCTCTTTACCATACTTGGAATAAACTTTTATTTTCGCGCCTTGTGTTTTTGCCATTGAGGCCTTGCGCACTTCAAAACTTCTTCCCATTGGGGTCTTCTCTCTGCTTCAATTTATTTGACGAATTTTAGCAAAATGTAAATTCAATTTGCTAAGGAGCCGGAAGGTTATACCACTCCCATGGCTCTTTTATATTTTGCTACTGATTGCTCAAAACATATTTTTTCATCTTCGTTTTTGAGCTTATCTCTTTGAATTAACATCTCATTTGGGCCGATTTTAGTCTGCTTTAGTTGCCAAACCAAATACGACGCTTGTTTATCAATCTCAATCTTGTTTTTCTCTTCCACAGAGAGCAAAGATAAATTAACTGGCATGATGTTCTCAATAGAGTTTATTTTGTGGTGCTGCAATATATCACAGGGAATAGAAACGAGTGAAGGCTCAAGATTAACGAAACAGAGAAATGATCGTAATCAATCCTCTTTAATGGCAAAAAGCGGATTTAGTGTAGAAAAATCAGGGGCGGTGATAACCCGCCCTTGCATGTGCATTCAAAAGATCATTAATGGAATAAGCCTAGTTCCTCGGCTTCTTCCAATGTTAAACCGCTTTCACGAATTTCGCGCATCGCTTCAATACGACGACGAGCTTCGGCTGATTTAATCTGTTTTTCTGTGTGCTTGGCGTCTTCTTCCTTGAAGTCCCAATGGGATGCTATATTTGCCATTTCATCATGGTCAATAGAATTAATAGACATAAATACCTCCGATTAAAACCATGTCCGAGGACATAACTTTTGTAGCAAATACCACGATCATTGTTAAGAAGAACAATCTTAGAGTGTGAACTGCTACAGAGTTATGACAACAAAATTATATTTCTATCAGTATGGCTTTGATTATCAGATTTTCCACGTTTATTCTTAAGAATCGTTCAACAAACACTTGCTCGACCTTAAAAAAATGGGTCGCGTTCCGCATCGCATTACCGATTAGAGATAGTAGTCTGTTTTCAATGGATGGCATCAGTAGTTAGGCCTTTCTAAGAAAGGCACTGGTAGTATTGAACAATTTGGGGCGGTGGGTGTTAAAACGGATACGGTCAGAACGATGATCAAGGCGGCTTAAAGGTACATGTAAATGATATTACTGAATTTTAGGCAAAAAAATAGCGAGTATCGCTACTCGCTAAAAAATTCATAAATGAATGTAACTCTATGAGCTAATATATACCTTTCCTCAGAAAGGATAAAAGGTTGTCTATTCGTATTGAACTATAGCTAACAGGGATTATTTACTGTCAGACTAATGTCAATCTTCTGTCCGAAGTTAATCAAATACCTATTGCGACATCGTCTAATGTACGAAATACCTCTTCGTCAATATGACCTTCGAATACGGATTTACAAACCTTTTTACGCACGGCCAAAGCAGAAATGAGCTTTTCGATAGACAGATGTTTCGACGAAGTCTGAGAATTATACAGTTCTATCGTCTTACTCAATACTTGATAGCTCACCACTTCATCAGCAACACGAAGCCAATCAAGCTTAGCTATAAGCTCCTCACACTCTTCTTTAATTGATGATGGCGAATGACCAGTCATTGCAGAAAGAGCCGTTATACTTCTTTCTAGAGCTTCTGAAGAGGTATATTTGGATAGAGTTATCGTTAGTTCATCCGCATTCACTTCTACAAGGTGTTTTCGAACTTTAACTCGACGTCCTAATTTACCTTTGGGCTGACGTTCTTTGCGTTGAATTGGTTCAAACTCGCCATCGATTATTTCAGACAACTCTGCAAGTTTTTGCTTTGAAACCATTTCATTCCGCAATGGATTAGGGAGCGTTGGTGCCATATTCCTTTTCCCGGCGTTGGTCGTTCTTGCACGCGAGAAACGCAAGACTTCTTCTACATCACATTTAATATCAACTAAATAGTCTGAAACCTTACCTTTTGCTTCCATCATCGAGATCGTTAAGTGATAACCCCAAAGGTTCACTGTAAAATGGGTGTCATTTTTTTCTTCGTCGGATATTTTCTTTAACTCACGAATAAGTTCAGATGAAAAACGTCTCCATTCGATATTCCTCGCAAGCTTTTGATTCAACTCACTTAACAGCATACTATCCGTATATCTTCTCGACATGCGACTACGGAAATATGAATAGAGTTGGAATACCAATGTGTGTTGCTTAAGTATTTCAGGTGGGAATAGGAAAAAGTAATCTTTCGTGAGTAGTTCTTCATAGAATGAAGGTTCCCACACCAAGATATAAAGGTTCGGCTTTATTTTTATTTCACCCGCCGCATTTTCCGAAGGTGCTTCCTCTGACGCGGTAATTGTTCGTGCTAAAAATCGAAATCGATCACTTTTAAAGCCTTCCGGCATATTGTCGCTAAGCCAACGACCTGCCAACTCATGCAGTTGAAAGTCGGTGTACTCTATTCGATCAATGCTTTCACGGATAGAATCTCGAGCTGGTCCACTATCTTTCTTCCCACGCATCGAAAGAATATCCGTTATGTACAATGGGGTTTTATTAGGGGCTTGCTTAATATTGATCTGGTATTCTTCCTGGTGATGTTCATGGTACTGCACCGTGAGAGTAAACAGAGCGAACAGCGTCATAAGATCATCGACAGTCATGATGTTTTTCGATGACCGTGTTTCGATGATAGCTCGAGATCCAGAGATAGAAACCATTGATTTTTGATAGTTTTTTCGAGTTCTAGGTGGTGCTAATGCTTGGTCTATGATTCCAGCCCAGTTTGCTGGAGATACGATAAATTGATCCGCTTCATCTTTAAGTGCTGGAGGTGTTTGTAGGCCGTATTCGCTTAAGAGACGTTTATTTACTTGAGTTTGAGCCAATGCTTTAGATCGTTTTTGTTTCTCATTCTGTTTAGAACTTTCTGTCATTAAACTTGTTGCACCCAAGACGGATACAAGCTGGCTTGGGTTAACGAATATATGAAGCATCGTTTTACCGGCTAACCCTTCTTCAAATCTCACGGGGATCTGTTGAAATAAACCAATACTTACTGCCGCTCTTAGTCTTTGTTGAATTGCCGCTCTCGTTAAATGTCGATCCGTAGCTTCAACAATCTCAGTTGTTGAAACGTAACCATCTTTACTCGAAAAGCTTCTTAAAGAGATAAGATTGAGTAGTTCAATGATGCTTCTAGTGACCCCTTTGAAGTGCTGATATTGTTCGATCCAATCAACCGCATGCTCTGATACGGCAAATAAATGCCCATCTTTATGAGTTCTAGGTAATTTTATGAGCAATTTGTCATTTGGTTTGACTTTCGGGTTCACTAATCATTATCCGTAATATTACTATCGTTCCACAAGAATAAAGAAAAATAGATCATAAATAAAGGCTTTTTTATGGTTATTTAAATAGATGATCTTAATGATTAAAGTGATCTATATTGATTATATGATCTAATGATCCGAGTCTTGAATTGCCTGTAACTTATTGTTTATAAAAAGATAATATTTGCGTGAGCCTAGAAGCATGATCATGTAATCAGCAGACCTATGATCAACGTAGCTTCAGAAGTATGATCAAAGTATTGTGAAACGATGATCATTGGTTTGTCGAACCTATGATCATCACTCGATCGGAAATATGATCAACGTTCTTATACAGGTTATCCACAAAATAATGGTTCTACTGTGTACCTATTTATTAAATTGGCCTCGAAAGTCGAGTTTTAAATGTACAGAAGAATGATCAAGGTTGTTGAATTTTTCTATTTGATGGTTATCTAACCAGTCTTTACTACTTATACCAATTAGTAAAATAGACATAAGTAAAATGCGTTACCTACGTCAATAACGAAACGATGATCAAGGTTCGTATTTGTAGATTGACCGTTTCGCCTGGTTGATATTCGCAAGGTGTTGTGGTCTCTATCCTATATTGAATAAGCAATCTCCGTAACTTATACGGTTAGTTACATTCTTCCGGAGTTTTACATAGCTTGATCATTGATCCGAACGCAGATCAGTTTAGTTACGATCGAAAACGATGTTTATACGGTCGTATTTTACCTTGATCATCGTTCCACTCCTCAATAATTCCTCGAAACGATGATCAAGGTACTTTCTTGATCATCGTTCCGGATGTGGTGTATTCGGTTATAAGTCGGTAATACTCGTTTATCTATATGACAAAAGCCGTAAGTTGAAGACTATTTTACATCGTTCCGGAGAATAGATGTTTTTACACTGTAAATGCGTGACGTGGTAACACTTTTAATCTGAGTTTATTTGGGAGTAGTAAATAGTTTAATGTTGCACCTATTTATCGCATTTAGTCGGCTTTTACAGCAGATTTCTGCTTAATAAATGTGAGATTGCTCTAAAATGAATGTTCAGCTATTTATTGTTTATGATCTAAAATCCTGTACAATATTTGCAAACCATTTTGCACGGATGATTGCCGATGAAACGAGATCAAACCATAGAAAACCTCTACAGGTTAGCTGAACAAACGAAACAAGTTCAAGCAGACAGAATAGAGATTGTTCTTGAAGAAAGAAGTGAGGACCATTTTCCTCCAATGTCGAAAGCGCTTATGGAAACTCGGTCAGGGCTGACGCGTAGAAAACTAGATGATGCGATTAACAAGTTAGAAGCCGCTGGTCACCAGTTTACCAAGAATAACGCGAATCATTACTCCATTTCTTTGGCTGAAGCTCATATGCTGATGGATGCAGCAGGTGTACCTAAGTTTCACGAGAGAAAACTAACGCGAGCGTCCAAATCTAACTTGAGCAACAAACCTTGGGTTATTAATGTGCAAAATCAGAAAGGGGGAACAGGTAAGTCAATGACCGCTGTTCACCTAGCGGCGTGTTTGGCGCTGAATATAGATAAGAGATATAGAATTTGCCTAATCGATTTGGATCCGCAAGGTTCGTTAAGGCTATTTTTGAACCCTCAGATCAGTATGGAAGATCACGATAACATATATTCAGCTGTCGATATCATGTTAGATAATGTACCGGATAATACCGTTGTTGATCGAGAATTTCTCAATAAAAATGTTTTGCTACCCACGCAATACCCAAATCTAAAGACTATTTCTGCTTTCCCTGAAGATGCGATGTTTAATGCAGAAGCTTGGCAGCATTTGTCGCAAAACCAATCTTTAGATATTGTTCGTCTGCTTAAAGAAAAACTTATTGATCCTATTTCTGAAGATTTCGATATTATTATGATCGATACGGGACCTCACGTTGATCCACTTGTTTGGAATGCGATGTATGCATCTAATGCATTGCTGATACCTTGCGCCGCTAAGCGGTTGGATTGGGCATCGACAGTGAACTTTTTTCAACATCTACCGACGGTTTATGAAATGTTTCCTGATGATTGGAAAGGCTTAGAATTCGTAAGACTTATGCCTACGATGTTTGAAGATGATAACAAAAAGCAGGTGTCTGTATTAACTGAGATGAACTATCTTCTCAATGATCAGGTAATGATGGCAACCATACCGAGGAGCCGTGCGTTCGAAACTTGTGCAGATACGTACAGCACGGTATTTGATCTTACCGTTGGTGATTTTGAAGGTGGTAAGAAAACACTTCATAACGCTCAAGATTCAATACAAAAAGCGGCTCTAGAACTAGAGCGTGTACTACATAGTAACTGGAACTCACTTAATCAGGAGTAATAAACCATGGCGATAAAAACTTCTGAGTTAAACGCGAAATTATTTGGCAAAGCCAACAAGCGCCGCGCGACAACTCCTCAAGAAGCACAGACAGCGGCTAAGGAAAAAGCGCAAACTATAGAGCTCAGTGTTGCTGGTCAGGAAATGGTCGAGTTCGAGCTCGTTCAGATTCCGGCTGAAGATATAGAAAGCCGAACAACCGTATTTGCTCAAAACGCACGTGAGCAGTCATTCTTAAATGAACATGCTTTATCCGATGTTCTTGTGACGTTAAAAGAACGTGGTCAGCAATATCCAGCTGTTGGTCGCAAAACTAAAGATGGCAAGATAGAAGTACTCGACGGTAGTCGTCGTCGAATGTCATGTATTTTAGCAAAAAAACACTTCCTAATATATGTGGCAGAGGCGATAGGTCCAGAACACGCTAAGTTTCTTTCTGATGTTGCAAACGCTCATAAGCCACTTTCGTTATATGAACGTGGCAAAGAGATGCTGAATAAGTTGGAGAGTGGCGAAGCCAATGATCAGAAAACTTTGGCTGAAATTTTTCAATGCAGTGAAGCACTTGTGAGTGGCGCGTTAAAAGCCGCTGCGTTGCCTTTAGAGTTATTACAAGCGTATCCTAATGTGAGTGAATTAGGGCGACCGACGATTGTTAAACTACATAAGCAATTTAACGAATTGGATGAGAATGGACGACAGTCATTGCTCGATAAGTGCAAGTCTAAAGAAGGTTTTGCGTGGCAACGTAGCGAAGCTCAAGGGGTCGCTCGCTTAACCAAGGATGTAACAGAGCATATAGAAAGCTGGATCGAAGAACTGGCACCCAAAAAACATGAGATTATTACAAAGAAAGAGTTGATAAAGGGGAGAGCCATGTATACGCGTAAAGGCAGTAATTTAGCGATAAACCTTAAAAAAGTAGATGATAAAGCCATGCAAGATATCCTAGTGTTCATCGAGTCGAAATTAAATTAAGACAATAAAGCCGCGCTAGCGGCTTTTTTTTTTTGCTGTGATAACATAAAGTATTGTTTCTCTCCGGTGTTTATCAAATGACCTCTCCCCTATCCTATCTAAAATCTTTGTCCGCTATAGCTCAAGCAAATGGGCACCGTTATTTAGTAAGACTTAACGGTGATGATTGTTGGCAAGATGAACTGTTAGAAAGTTATCTCTCTAGTCGTCCGCAAGATTTATGCTATAAGTTGGGAGGAAAAGCATTAGCTGGTGCCAAATTATTATCGGCTAAGCAAGGTGGTCAATTATTAGGTAGAGAAGTTGAATGCCTTATTTATGATGATAATGATGGCTTTGACGCCAATAGTTTTACCGCTGCTTCTGGCGCGCTTCGCTATGGTGGGATTTTGTTCTTCTTGCTGTCAAATAAAGATGACTGCATGTCGAGTCGATGGTTGGAGGCGGCTCTCGTCGACTCGATAACAATATCTGAACATAAAAAAACGCCTTCGTTACCCATATTTTCAAACCCTTCTGCTCTTGAAAGCCAGTTCTATGAACAAGAAAATGCGATATCACTAATAAAAAAAGTAATAAGTGGGCATCGAAAGAGACCACTTATTCTTACTGCTGATAGAGGCAGAGGAAAAAGTTCGGCATTAGGTATCGCCGCTGCGCAACTGATCAACAGTAAAGATGTCCGTATCGTTGTTACGGCACCTTCCCGAAAAGCGGTCGATCCTGTGTTTATTCACGCTAAACAACATTTAACGACTATCACTAACGAGAGCAAAAATTCGCTTTCGTCAAACCAGTCTTTCATTCAGTTTGTTTCTCCTGATGAATTAATCAGGTCGAATATTGAATGCGATTTGGTATTAGTAGATGAGGCGTCGGCGATACCCGTTTCGATGTTACTGCGTATCACTTCTCTCTATCATCGCACTGTGTTCTCCTCGACAATTCACGGTTACGAAGGTTGTGGTAGAGGATTTACGCTTAAGTTTTTCAAGTGGCTTGACGAGAACCGACCTGGTTGGAATAAATGTCATATTCATCAGCCAATACGGTGGAATACAGGCGACCCACTTGAAGCATGGATTTTCGATACATTTTTATTGAACACAGAAGTTTATCCAAAAAGCGCTGAACGCCTTATTGGTCAGACACAGAGTTCGATTATCAATAAGGAACAGTTACTGAGTTCCCCTACTCTATTCAAAAAGATTTTTTCTTTACTGGTTAGTGCTCATTATCAGACCTCACCAAATGACATGATGCAGATATTGGATGATGAGTCTATTTTCCTGTTTGTTCGAATGAGTAGCGACAATGTTGTTGGGTGCATAGTGGCAAAAGTCGAAGGTGAGCTTTGCCCCGAATTAATTCAAAGTGTGATGAAAGGAATTAGAAGACCTAAAGGGCATTTAGCGCCGGTTATACTTGCGGGGCAAATGGGTTTTTCACAAGCCGCCGTCTGTCGCTCTTTAAGAGTGATGCGCATCGCCGTCGCACAGGAGTTTCAACACTCTGGTATCGGTAGCCAGATGCTGAGCGACCTGAGGTCTCAAAACGAAATTCATTTTGATTACCTTTCTACTAGTTTCGGTGTTACCTCAGAGTTGTATCGTTTTTGGATCAGAAATTGTTTTTACCCGGTACGTTTGGGCTCTAGTCTCGATCATGCTAGTGGTACATATTCTTTATTGATGCTCAGTTCTGATGCTGAAACTAGCTGGTTAGGGGAGGCTGAAGATCGTTTTTACCAAGATTTTATCGCCTTACTACCAGAAATGTTTCAACAATTATCTGCTTCTTTCGTTTTGGATTTATTGCGTTCGTGTAATATGAGACCCGCTTCTGTGTGTCCGTCTCAAGTTCGTCTAGTTCAGTTTTATGTTGAAGGCGGTAGCGGATATGAGAACGTCGTTTATCCATTGACCAAGTTGTTGTTAAAGTACATTGACACGAAAGAGGTTCATCCAATATTGGTGTCTAAGTTGTTGCAAAAAAAATCATGGAATGAGATTGCGACGATTTACTCACTTAATGGAAGAAAACGATCCGAACAACTTTTTAGGCGGAGTGCCGCCATATTGCTTTAATTTACACTGTAAACTGTTGCTTGATTTACACTGTAAATCTTATTTTTTATCTGTATTGTCAATAAAAAAGTGATTCAAACAGGGTTTTTCGCAAAGTTTGACAAAGTGTCTCATACTTTAAGATAAACTCTTAATATCAAATGAAATGAGCTATGTTCTAAAATGTGGAAAGAGTTAACTCGATTATCTGAAGACTCCAACAGCGTCATTGCTCAACTGCCCCGAGGCGAGGAAGTTGGGCCTACGTTTAGTATTGACGGCTTAGAAAAAGTCTTAACTGAGCTAGAAGTTAGCAGCTTTTATTATGATGATGAAGCTGCTGGACGATTTGTGCGAGCTGCTAGAGAAAATAAAAAATCGGCGTTTGAAGGCGTTACTGTCGCCTTTCGTAAAGATGCAGAAGCTAAAGTTGAATTATCAGATAGTGACATGCTCGCGACAATGCATGTCACTGGCCCTTTTGGGGGAAAACAAATTAGCCCAGTAGAGATCATGCAGGCGCTTGCTAATGCACATGTAACGAAGGGTATAAATAAGCTAGCGCTTAAGAAAATACTTTCGTTGAGTACTGACTTGCCGAAGGGTGAAGTCGTTGAACAACCAGTCGCCCGAGGGTTACAACCAGTAAATGGTAAAGACGCGCAATTTGTCCCTATGGTTGAAGACGCGAATACTCGGGTGCTGGCTCCCCAAGAAAAAGACAATAAAACCCATAAAGTTGATATGCGTGACCTTGGTGAAACCATTACTGTTGAACAAGATCAAGCGATAATGAAACGCATCCCTGCGACGAATGGCAAACAAGGTTATACGGTAGTTGGTGTTTCCATTCCACCTCAAGCCGGCAATGATAAAATATTGAAAGAAGGTAAAGGCTCCAATATCGATAGGGACAACCCAAACTTGCTGCGTGCTAGTCAGTCAGGGATGCCAATTATTCGGGAGTCGACAATCGACGTTGATCCTTCTCTTATATTGAAAAATGTTGATGTTACAACTGGTCATATCAAATTTAAAGGTAGCTTGATTGTTTCTGGAAACATCGAGGCAGGAATGGTCGTTCGTGCTACTGGTTCTGTGACCGTTGGTGGGTTTATAGAATCAGCAGATGTTCAAGCTCAAGAAGATATCATTGTAGGTAAGGGTATTATTGGACACGCCGTAGACGAAGGTGAAGATAAAGCCTGTGTTGTTAAAACAAACGGGAACATCAAATCAAAATATAGTCAATTTGCTTTTCTTCAGGCGATGGGGAACATTGAATTAGAGCTTTACTGTATGAGCTGCACAACGATGTGTACGGGTGACCTAACCGTCAAAGACGCGAACAACAAACATGGTACGCTTAGTGGCGGTATTGCACGAGTGGGCGGTAAAGTAGAGTGCTTCAATTTGGGTGTGGAAGGTGACACCGCGACAACGATACAGGCCTTCGTTAAATATAATAAGTATAAGCAGGGTCTGGCCGAGCTGAGAGAACGTTACAAAGTTGTGCAAGACAAAACCATGGACGCGATTCGGCAAGAAATGGAGTTGATGAAAAGGCCTAAGGAAGAACGCTCAGAACGAGAAATCGTCGGGATTCAAAATCTAAAGAAAAAAAACAACGTATTGATTGAACAAACTAAAATTAAAATAGAGAACGCCGAATCTGAGCTTGAAAGGTTATTGGAGCTAAATACGATAAAAGCCAACAAGGTCTTTACCCGTGTTTCAATTCAGTATGGGGATGACACATACTTGACCAAAAAAGACAAAGGTGTCAGCGTATTTTCATATGATCGGAATAAGATTCATTGTCGGACAATGGTTGAAGGTGTTGAACAAGACGAAGAACTTTAAATCTTTCAATACGAGATAATGAATGAACAAAGAGGAAGCATTGCGCTTCCTCTTTGTTTTGCTACTCTGCTTCTTTAACTTACGGCTCTAACTTTACCTTGCTTAAGGTCTTTTAATACCTGAAGTTTTGGACCGTCCGCGATGATAGAACCTTTTTCCATCACTATTACTCGATCTACAATATCCAGCATCGAGGTTTTATGCGTTATCAAAATGAGCGTTTCATTTTTATTCATCTGCCCAAGCTGATTTTTAATATACATCTCGGTACGATTATCCATGGCACTTGTTGGTTCATCCATCAGAAGTACTGGAGGGCGACCCAGTAATGCCCGAGCAATTGAAACAGATTGTCGTTGTCCACCAGATAACAACAAGCCTCCTTCACCAACTTGCCTTTCAAGGCCCGCAGGATCTTGCTGAGTAAATACAGTCACACCAGCGCGATTAGCCGCATCCATAACTTCTCTATCATCAACGAGCGTTTGTCCTAACGTAATATTGTCTCTTATCGAACCAAAGAATAAGACGCTTTCTTGAGGTACACAGCCTATATTGCGCCGTACATCGACATGATGTAGTTGAGCTATGTCGGTGTCATCTATGCGTACATGCCCCTCTGTGGGTTGATACAGGCCCATAATAAGGCGCTCTAGAGTGGTCTTGCCTGAACCAATACGACCTATTATCGCCACTTTCTCACCGGGGTGAATCGTTAGGCTCAGATCCCGAATAGACGCAATCGTCGAGTCTGGGTAGTGGAAGGTCACTTTATCAAGTTCAATTTTACCCTGAATTATCGGTCTATGGATGTAGCGCTTGCCTTCTTCTTGCTCGTCGGGCATCGCCATGACTTGTTCGATGATGGTCATTGAAGACTTAGCTTGATTGTAACGAGTCGAGAGAAGGGACAGTTGCACGAGTGGACCAATTGCTCGTCCACTTAACATAGTGGCAGCAATTAACCCGCCCATTGTTAGCTCGCCATCAGCAATCAAATATACGCCGAGGATGATCATTCCGATATTACAAGACTGCTGAACAAACCCCGCCATGTTCTGGATAGTGTCGGTAATTCTGCGGGTTTTAATGTTCCAGTTTGCCATATGGGCAACAGACTCTTCCCAGCGATATTGAAACTGACTTTGTGCACCAAATAACTTAACGGACTCAAGCCCTGCTAGGCTTTCGATTAGATTGGCGTATTTCTGAGAGGCTAATCGAGACCCCTCTTCAATACTTTTTCTCAACGGACCCTGAATGATCAAAGAATGAATGATCAAAATGGTGACCCCTGCGATTGGGATGATGACCAAGTTTCCAGCTAATAACCAAATAATGCCTAAAAAAAGCAGAGCAAACGGCAAGTCTATCAAAGCCGACATCGTTGCAGATGTGAAAAATTCACGAATAGATTCAAACTCTTGTAAGTGTCGGGCAAAGGCACCTACTGACGGAGGTTTCGACTCCATACGAATACCCAACACTTTGCTGTACAGCTTTGACGAAATGAGTATATCTGATTTTTTTCCGGCCACATCAATGAAATAACTTCGAAGTAGCTTGAGCACAAAGTCAAAAATGAAGACAACAAAGATACCCGAAGCTAAAACCCATAATGATTCAAAGGCTAAATTTGGCACTACTTTGTCATAAACGAGCCGAGTAAACATAGGTGCCGCAACGGCAAACATGTTGACCAGTATCGAAGCGATTAATACATCTCTATAGATATGTTTTGACGCAAATAATGTGCCCCAAAACCAATGCCCATCTCTTGTTTTCAATATCTCTGGTGATCGCTCGTCGTATCTGAACTGTTTTTTCACCAAGAAATATCGGCCAATATACTGTTGGTTCAGCTCTTCCACGGGAATGGACACGGGCATCATGTCTGAGTCAGAGGTCACTATTTCAGCCTCACCATCGTCACTGTTGATACTGACTAATACGCATGCATCACCTTCTTTGAGAAGGAGAATAGCCGGTAGAACTAGATCAGAGATCTCGTTAAAAGGGGATCGGTTCTCCTTTGCGACCAATCCTGCACGTTCCGCAGAGCGAGGTAAAAGAAACGGTGTCAGTAAACCATCAGATAACGGTAACCCGTTGATAAGAGCATCTGGTGAATTTGCTAAGCCATAATAGCGACTGACATAAATCAGTGAATTTAATAGTGGATCTCGCATTCAATGCGACCTCAAATATAATTTTTGTTATTTATCGACAATAAAGCCTTGGAATACTTCAATAAAGTGCTCAGATAAGAAGTCTAATTGAGTCTTGGTTTCTACCCTAGAAGCGATAGTTGTTATACCTAAATTATGCGCTGTACGAGAGATAGACGTTAATGTATAGCGTTGTTTTTCATCTTCAATTTGATGGGTATAGAGATAATCTAACTTAACGTACTTAGGTCTAAACTCATTGATGTAATCGAGCGAGTGGAAGTGACGCCCATAATTGTCGACACCGAACTCTGAACCACTACTGCGAATGGCATGGCAAAGTAATGCAGTATGGTGTTGATGGGAGATAAAGCATATTTCGGGTATTTCGAAATGGAGTTTTTTGGCTGCATTAGGAAATTTGGTAAGAATTTTGGTTAGCCAGCGAATAAAGCTTGGCTCAGAAATACTGCTTACGGTCAGGTTGATTGCGAGTGTGTCGTTGATAATCCGGTTTTCTAGGTTGCCAATCATGGTTTCAATGACAAATTGGTCAAATATGTAGCCAGCGTTGAGTTGATCAAGAGCAAACAGGTACTGGTTCGCGGTATAGCGAATACCGTCTTTTTCAATTGAGGAGAATACTTCGCGGTGGAACGTTTTACCGTCGTTACTGCTTGCTGACTGAAACTTGAATTCGACATTGCGGTTGCTGATGGCTTCTTCAACCAACTCCTTCCACTGTTGTTTACCTAGTAAAATTTGGTCATTTACGTCAGAGACAATGGCATAATTTCTCTCTGGATGCGCCACGGCTTGAGATAGTGCGTTATCAACAAGAGAGAGTACCTCAGATGATGATTTGCTCACCTCGTTGTATACAAGGCCCAGAGCCATATCGACAGGGGCTGTGCCTGTTGGATCTGCACGCACACTTTGCACATTATCAACAATATTCTTGGCCAACATATGCAACTCTTCATTTTCAATATTAGGGAAAATGAAGGCGAACTCTTCCGTGCTAATTCTCGCAATAGTTACGTCGGGAGAGTGTGTGGTGAGTTTTAGATGATCGGCAAGCTCTCTTATTAGGGTATCTCCAGCCTCATAACCAGACTCGTCGTAAGCATCTTTAATAAACTTAGCTTGTAATAGCGCTATACCACCTTTGGAAGACTCAGTCAGCCATTGAGTGAGCTGTCCCATAAAGAAGGATCGGTTCCCCAATTGAGATACCGGGTCCATATAAGCCCTTTCTCGTAGCTGCTCTGCTTCTTTCGCTTGTGCCCTAAAGCTTTTTTCGACTTGCAGTGACATCGTGTTTATACCGTTAACGACAGCAACTAAGTCTTTGGTTTTCGGTTTTTTAAGCGGTTCACCAAATTTATTCTGGGCAATTTCTTCCATCTTGATAATGATAAGCGAAAGTGGACGTAGGCTTCTTTTTAGCATGGCAGAAATCAGTAACATACCCAGAGTGAAAGCGACAAGAAATGCGACACCTAGGTTTTTGAGCGCCCCCCAAAGTTGCACATAGGCGGCACCGGGATGACTAATTATCTCTATTTCGGCCAGTTGTAACCAACCACTTGTGACGACTCGTCGGTCATGGAGCTTGGTCAAAAAATGCATATTAATAAACCAATCGGGTACGCCATTAGCCTTTACTGGGTAGGAGCGAATTATCTCCTCTTCTGTATCTAAGAAGGTCAATTTCACTATTGAGTATGAGCTACCGTCAAACAAAGCGTTGATAACGGACTCCACAGCAACGCTATCTTTTTGTTCAAGATAAGGAGCAAGTGCAAGGCCAACGGTATTGATGGTGTTATTCATTTCTGAGCGCTGTTGTTGCATCAGAAAGTTACGCGTTGTCGTAAACTCTATCGCTAAGACAGAGCCAACTAGTAACAAGAAAACAGCCAACATACCTGCGACAAGTTGTTTATGTAATGTCATGGTGGTTACTCATTGTAATTTAGTTTTGGTTTATTAAGTTTCAATGACTTATTTCGTGAGCGAAGATCATTCCATAAGCTTAAGCGAGAAGAGTTACCTGCTAATTGCCCGCTCGCTTTTTCCTTCATTAGCCATAGGTTTTTACCATTGAAACTATAAATTGGCAGTAAATCTCGCCTCTGGGTAGCGGGCTTAATTACTGGATTAATATTGTCTAGGATTACAGGAACTGAACTCGATTTTTCATAGTAGGCTAGAACCATATGAAACTGATTCAATTCAATCGCTTTTACGTAAACGAGCCGTAGCTTTTTGTCGGAAACACCCAGCTCTAGTAACGAAAAATATTTTGCGATGGTGAAGTCTTCGCAATCTCCTGCATTGCTGCCGATAAATTCGAGTGGTGTGGCCCAATAATCCTTCTTGGCCCATAAATCGATATCATTCACAAAGTTAAGTTGATTAAAAAAGTTGTTCACACCAGTAAGCTTATTGTTTTCAGACTGATTTTTAAGTGCAGCCATTTCGGAACGCCAAGTTTCTGTCCGCTTTCCTGCTCTTGCTCCATATATTTTTGAAACAGCGTTAACCCAACGCTGTTCTTCTGTATTGAGAGCCGATGATGTCATAGAAAAAAACATCAATATTAATAGCGGAATAATGGTTCTCACGATTACTTATTCACTGCTTATTGTCTGAGTGTCGTACGGCATGATGGTCATTATTCCCTAAGTGCGGTTTTTTGTGCTGTTAGAATAGGTTTTAACAGATAGTCTAAAACGGTGCGTTTTCCGGTAATAATATCGACAGAAGTTGTCATCCCAGGAATAATAGGCAGGCCAGCCTCTGTACCAAACTTATGGTCATCTGTTCTAATTTTTACCATATAAAAGCTGTTCCCTTCTTCGTCTTGGATAGTGTCCGCGCTGATATGCTCTAAGGTTCCTTCTAAACCGCCATAACGAGTGAAGTCATAGGCACTAAACTTAACTATAGCAGGTAAGCCTGGTCGTAAAAATGCGATGTCCTGTGGCGCAATTTTCGCTTCTACCAACAGTGTATCTTCTGTTGGTACTATCTCTACCAAATCCATACCTGGTTGAATAACCCCACCAACAGTATTGATGTGTAGTTTCTTGATTGTGCCTGTTATCGGCGACACGACGACGGTTCTGTTGACTTTGTCTTCCAAGCCGATGGTCGATTCCGTCAGCGCTGATAATTTATCTTGTGCCTGATTTAATTTTTCTTGCTGTTCTGAACGAAATTTCAATGCTGCGTCAATCCTACCCAACATAGACTCTCTAACGGAAGAGGTCAGACTTGGGATTTTTAGCTGAGTAGAGGTAAGCTCTCTGCGAGTATCGTTAAGTTGACGTTGTAATTTAAGCAATTCAATTTTTGGAACAACGCCTTCATCGGCCAGAGGCTTGGTTATATCTAACTCTCTTTTGGCGAAGTTATAACTGGTCTGTAGGTTTTTCGCCCTAGCTCTTAACTCAATAAGTTCTTGTTCTTTTTGTTTTACTTGTTGATCTATAACGGAAAGTTTATTATTTAGATTGTCTAAGTCTTGTCGGTATTCAGCACGTTGACGCTTGGCTAACAGAGGTCGTAATTCGGTTATGATTGGCGGAAAGGCGAGCTTGTCGAAATCAATGGTTACGCTATCTTCCCAGTTAGAGTTATCAAATTCTTCTTGAATTTGTACACTGGTGATTGAGGCAGACAATTGCAAGACACTCGCGGTTAAGTTTGATACTTGTTGTTCTCGTTCTCTGAAGTCAGAACGAAATCGCGTGTCGTCAATCAGGATGAGTTGTTGACCTTCTACTACCGATTCACCTTCTCGAACTAAAAGGCTTTTTACCAACCCGCCCTCTAGGTTCTGTACGACCTGAAGTTGAGAGCTCGGAATAACCTTACCTTGTCCTACGGTGACTTTGTCTAGCTGAGCCCAAGAAGCCCATACAATGGCGGCAATAAAAAACAGCACCATGACCCAAAGAAGTATTCGGGCACTACTTGGTGTGTTTAGAAGCAAAGCGGCGGTTTTGTCATCCACATAGTCTAACTCTGCATCTTTTAGCATCTTAAACTTCTTACTGCTCATCTGCTTTCCTTGGCAATACACGGAAAATACGGGTGGTTATTTTAACGACATTTAACATTGATTTTATTAGCTGTTGGGTAGAATGTTAAGCAATAATACAATTTTATTTTTTTACTCAAATAGTTAGAGTGAATCCAAGTAGGGAGTAGCATAGTTTAATTGTTGATAGAGTAAAGGATTTCAGTATTTATTTGATTATCAAAGAGTGTTCTCAAATTTCGCTGAGCCAGAAGAGAAGATTCTTGTTTTCATCGTGTGATAAGCGCAAAATTAGTAAAAATTAATCGAGGACATAATATGGAACTGAAGGATATTCGTCGTGAATATACTAAAGGTGGTTTACGCCGAAAAGATTTGAAAAAAAATCCGATCGATCAGTTTAACCTATGGTTAGAGCAAGCGGTTAAAGCTGAATTGGTTGATCCTACTGCGATGACTGTCGCAACGGTAGACGAGCATGGTCAACCTTTCCAACGTATTGTGTTACTGAAAAATGTCGGTAATGATGGTTTCGTTTTCTATACAAACTTAGGTAGCCGTAAAGCACATCAAATAGGGGTGAACGATAAAGTGAGTATTCACTTCCCTTGGCATGCTATTGAGAGGCAGGTTCATATTACAGGGACGGCGGTCAAATTATCGGCACTAGAGAACATGAAATACTTCTCTTCGCGTCCTAAAGAGAGTCAGATTGCGGCGTGGGCTAGTAAGCAGAGTAGTCGATTGTCGGCACGTGGCCTACTTGAAGGCAAATATTTGGAGTTAAAACAGAAATTTGCAAACGGAGATATACCTATTCCTAGTTTCTGGGGAGGTTTCCGTATTGTTCCTGAAAGTATTGAGTTCTGGCAAGGTGGTGAGCACCGTTTACACGATAGATTTATCTTTATAAACGATAGGGATGGTTCTTCAGGTGGCGATGCTTCTCAAGATGAGATCTCGTGGTCAGTTGATCGATTAGCCCCTTAGGTAATGTGTTTTTGAATCTCCTCTTAATAAGGGGAGATTCTCTGAAGTTATCTACCCTTATTAAGAGTGAGTCTCTTTAAAGTTGGCGCAGTATCCGGAAACCAACGTAATTTGATGCCGTATTAGGTGCAATAAAGAGTTGGCTGTGGCTTGTGGCCTGATTTGGAGAGAAACTCCAAGACCCACCCTTAGTGACACCCCTTGAATCGTTCGTCCACTCCCAAACATTGCCAACTACGTCATAGAGCCCAAAACCATTAGGAGCAAAGGTTTTAACAGGTGACGTACTTGTATTAGACCACTTAGTACCTCCCCATCCTGTGTTCGCCTGACCTGCTCCGAATGAATTACCCCACCAGTAGGGCGATTGACTGCCAGCAAGTGCTGCAACTTCCCACTCAGTTTCGCTCGGTAGTCGATATTTAAATCCAGTTTGCTTTGATAACCACTTAGTGTAGGAAATCGCATCTGTCTGGCTGATACATACTGCAGGAGAGTTTGCTTTCTGCTTAAACCCTGGATTACGCCAGTAGCTATCTGTAATTGGTACAATTTGAGACTCTTCTACCGTTGTGCAAATCTTCTTAAGCTCTGCGTCGGTTTGATAACCTGTAAAATTGACAAAGGTTTCAAACTCACCAACCGTTATTGGTGTTGCAGACATGGCGTAAGCTTTGTTAACGTTTACTTGTTTAGCACTGTTCTCACCGATGAGGTATTGACCTGAACCAATAACGACCATTTCTGGTGCTTTGGATTTGTTCTGTAATGCGTCGGCAAACTTTCGACCTGAATGAGGAACATTTTCTTTTTCTCGCAATACAGCTCTTAACGTATGGTCGCTCGTTACATTCAGTTCTTGATGGAAAGATCGGTATCCTTCTTTTTCAACAGTCACCATATGGTTGCCTACAGGTAACATGATGTCGAGAGGTGTACTGCCATAACGGACACTATCTACCGCGACTTTATCTTCATACTGGTTTGAACGAATGGTGAGTGTTACCCACTGAACCTCTTTTTTCTGTTCGTTGTTTGGCTTTGCGCTCTCATCAAAGCAGTAACGAGACTCTACATCCAACAATTTACACGGAATGTTCTTAGCAGGACGCGCTTCCATGGTGACGTCTAAGATGGTTTGGTAGCGACTGTCATCAGCAAAACCATCTTTAGATGTTTTTTGTCCTACTACATGGATGTTTAGCGACACATTGGTTAAATGTTGTTTGATCAGCTTTTGCTCGGTCGTATTTGCAATGAGTTGATTTTGATATTTGCCGACTGCTTTTTGCAAGGCGAGATTTTTAGTTTGGTCTGCACATTGTGCAATGGTCATGTTTTCTTGACAGACATTAGTGAAACTGGTTTTTAGCTCGTCTTGTTGTTTAAGCTCTCTACGCAAGCGCTCAATTCGTGCCCTTACTTTCTGGTCCGCGAGCTTATCCAAATCGGCATTCAATCTTTTTTGATCGATTTCAAAAAGAGACAGATCAGCGTATAGCTCTTGCAAATTTTGTTCGGATTCGAGACGAACCTGTTGATTCGCTTTGACATCTGCCCATGCGCTTTGATAAGCACCTTGGCTTGGTCTTAAGTCGAAATCAGGTTCATTAGTGACTCGACTGTAATCTCGATCGAGCGCTTTTTTTGTCTGATCAAGCTTTTTGCTCAGTTGAACAGATTGCCTTTCAAGTCGGCTTTGTTCATCTTGAGCTTTTTTGATAGCTGTTTTTTGCTCTGCTACTTGTTTGGCAGAAGCGTCCATTTCTGTTTTTTTGGACTGTAGCGTATCATCTGCTTGCTGAACTGTTACGGTAGCAACGTTATCCGTTGCTAACACCGCAAAAGGAATAAAGCACAGAGACAATGCTAGTAGTAATGCAGGTAAACCTTGTCGCATGATCGTAATTACTTTAATGATTAATCGGGTAATTTATCCATTCTATACGAAAACGCCACTTTGTCAGAACATATCATTGCATGATATTGGACAAAATGGCGCTTAATAATCAGCTTTGTGAATTCCGGCAGGTAATCACAGCGTTAACATCACAGATAAAATAGCGGTAATGTAACTAACTTAGCTTTCTTTACTGTTGAGTAGTTTTACCCAAACCGTGTCGCTACCGTTAATCGTGATGACACGATTGTATGTTTCGTAGCCTTCTTTTGATACAGTGACTTGGTGACGACCTGCTGGTAATACGATCTCGACAGGCGTACTTCCGTACTTAACACCATTGATGGTCACCGAATCATTGTATTGATCTGAACGAACCGTCACATTTGCCCATTGCTTGTTTTTATTGTCCGTTTTCGTTGATGCTTGGCCTTTTAAGCAATATCTCGATTCAACGTTCAATAATTTACATGCCGCAACGGCTTCTGGTTTCGCTTGCAACTGAGCTTGCATCTGTGTGCTGTAAGAATTGCTACCAGCAAAGCCACTTTTAATCAATTGGCTCTCTTGAACGTGGATGTTCAATTGAACACCATCAAGATTTTGCTTAGCAAGCGTCGTTTCTGTTAATCCTACCAATAGTTTAGACTTGAAGGCTTTAACTGCTTTTTGCTTCGTCAGGTACTTACCCTGATTCGCACATTCGCCAAGTGTCATTGTGGTAGAACAGGTTGTCGTGTAGCTTGTTTCTAACACATTGCTTTCTCGAAGCTCCGCATTAATACGTTTTACACGAGCCTCAATATGAGATTCTTGTAAATTCTCATATTCATTATTAAAGCGGGCTTTTTTCTGTTTTACCTGAGAAAGCTTCACTTCGCTTTCCGTTATCTCTTGACGGTTAGCCAGTTGACTTGCTTGGGTTTCTTTTAGCGCTGCCCAAGATTCTTGATACTCTTTTTGGAAAGAGGTTAAATCAGTATCGGGATCATCAAGAAGTCTCGAATATTGCTTATCAAGAGCAACTTTTGAGCGATTTCTCTTCGCTTCTCTATCCGATGCATCTCGCTTTAGAGACGCACTTTCTTGTTGTAAGCGTTTGAGATTTGCCGATTCGGAATCAAATTCTTGATTTACAGCATCGATGTCGGCCTTCTTTTGGTCAATTTTTCCATCTATCGCAATGACAGGATCCACTTGTTGTGTTTCTTCTGCTGCGAAGGATACTGGCGACCAAAAGGGAATTAGCGCAAGAAAAAGCGCTGGGATACGGCGTGTGATCATAAGTCCCTGCATAACATTTTAGATTAAGGCAAAATGAGCTAGATTAATAATTAAAATTGCTACTCAGCTTTCACTTCTCTGAGCTCTTCAATAACAGTCAATAAGCATAGCATTATTAATGATATTCTTTAAAGCTTTATGCTAATTTTTGAGCTGTAGAGAATATATTACGAGTTGACCATCACAAAATATCTATCTTAAGATTAGAGCAAACATTAGCCGTAAATTATGTGCACTTGATCATCGTTCCGTATGTTGAACAACCGTAACGCTTTTGACTCCTTATTTAATTCATGATTAGAATGCAGGACTATACTGTAAAACGATTGATGATTTTAAGGTGTTTTTACCGTGGCGATATCTGACGAGAAACGTAAGGCGTTGATAACGTCAGCATCTGAGTTTGCGCCTAAACCTGCTGAATTAGTGACGTTACCCAATTATATGAATAGCCATGACCATGACTATTCTCAGGTTGTTATTGGGTTAAAGGGGCAGGCCGAATTTAATGTTAACGGTGTTGGCAACTTAGTAAAACCGGGGCAGGGGGTAGTCGTTACCGCGACGACGGATCATGCTTTTGGTGGTGTGAATAATCATTCTGATATCTTGGTTCTAAATCTACCTACTTTAACCGATGACAGTCCTGTTCTACTGCAACGACTAAACCATCTTTCTCAGTCGGATGTTTATTTTCAGTTAGACAATCAAATTCGTCAGCTAATAAAGATGTTGGTTATGGAGATGGAAGAGTACCCACAGGATTTATTGTTGAGCCGTGCATGTAACGATACGGTTTTGGCGTTATTGCAAAGACATTCGTCGACCTTTCAAACGAGTAATCGAGACGCAAGGTTAGATATCGATGTTGTCGATAGATACATCACTCATCATCTTCGAAGAAAAATCTCGGTAACACAACTTGCAGGCAGCGTTTTTCTGGGGGAGAGTCAGTTTCACACGCTGTTCAAATCGCAAACAGGGATTACTCCACACCAATATGTGCTTAACAAGCGGATTGATTTTGCTAAAGAGCTTATTGAGCAAGGTAAGTATTCATTAAGTCATATTGCCGACTTGGCTGGCTTTTCTGGTCAAAGTACCTTTACCCACGTATTTACTCGTCTTCACGGTTTTTCGCCTTCACAGTATAAAAAGCGCATCCATAATAAATAATTTGTATCGAATAAATTAAAAACTCAGGTGAGATTTGTTCAAATTTTGTTAACAACCGAAGTTTTTGACAAATAAACAGGAGTTTTTGACAACTACTGCCTTCCTCAGCAAAATACACTGCGGCTATCTAAAGAAACGTTAGAGATTTTTCTGATGTTGATATTGAGGAATGTGGATGTTTAGAGCAACTGATGTGCTGACGACAGGCCTCGTTGATAAACCTATTGACGAGATCTGGTCACTTATCTCTCCACTTTATATGGTGGACGAATCTAGATGGCTAACAGAACTACTTCCAATGGCCACGCCTTCGGAAGACGAAAAAAAGCAAATTCAGCAGAAAACAACCGATTTGATCGAATCTATTAGAGCAGACAAAAAATCAATTCAAATGGTTGATGCTCTATTGCTTGAGTACAGTTTAGATACTCAAGAGGGTATATTGTTGATGTGCCTTGCAGAAGCATTGATGCGTATTCCAGATAGCGCAACCGCAGATGCATTAATAAAAGACAAATTGACTGTTGCTGATTGGAAGTCCCATCTACAAAACTCAGATTCTGTATTTGTTAACGCTTCAACATGGGGACTTATGTTGACGGGTAAGGTTGTTGGTTTGTCGCAATCAGAAACCAAAAGTCCAGCAACTGCGGTATCAAGGCTCGTGAATAAAATGTCTGAACCTGTTATTCGACAAGCGATGCACCAAGCGATGAAGATCATGGGGCATCAGTTCGTATTGGGTCGAACGATCAAAGAAGCGCAGAAGAATGGTAAGGCGAATCTAGACAAAGGCTATGATTTCTCTTTTGATATGCTTGGTGAAGCCGCGCTCACAACCCGGGATGCACAGAAATATTTCAATGAGTACCTGAGTGCGATTCAAGCTATCGGAAATAGTAACCCTAGCGCTGACCTGACTACCGCGTCAATCTCTATCAAGCTTTCTGCGTTACATCCAAGATACGAAGTCGCCAATGAAAACCGTGTGATGAGTGAACTCTATGCCTCGATTCTTAAGCTTGCGGTGCAGGCCAGAGCGTTGGGTGTGGCTATTACCATTGATGCCGAAGAGATGGATAGGCTTGAACTTTCGTTACACCTGTTTAAAAAGCTGTACCAAAGTACCGAAATAAAAGGGTGGGGCAAATTTGGTCTTGTGATTCAGTCTTATGCTAAACGTGCGTTGCCTGTTTTGGTGTGGCTTAATAAACTGGCAAAAGATCAAGGAGATGTTATTCCAGTACGTTTGGTTAAAGGTGCCTACTGGGACAGTGAAATTAAATGGGCTCAACAATCTGGCTATAAAGATTACGCGGTGTACACACGAAAAGAGGCGACAGATGTGTCTTATCTTGCGTGTGCGCGTTTCTTATTGAGTGAACATGCTCATGGAAATATCTTCCCACAGTTTGCTAGCCACAATGCTCAAACTGTCACCTCGATAGCGGTGATGGCGAAACATACGGACTATGAATTTCAGCGATTACACGGGATGGGAGAATCCCTATACCATCATGTTATCGATACGTATAAATCGAATGTTCGTATTTATGCACCGGTAGGTAACCATAAAGATTTGCTTCCTTATTTAGTGCGGCGCTTATTGGAGAATGGAGCCAATAGTTCTTTTGTACATAGACTCGTTGACGCCCGATGCCCTGTAGATTCTTTGACTGAACACCCTGTAGACATGTTGTTGGGTTACGCCACATTACATAATAATAAGATTCCGTTACCGTTAGATATATTTCCGGGGCGTCAAAACTCGTCAGGAGTGAATGTTGATATTGAAAGCCAAGTGATACCATTTGAAAGAAGAGTGAGCGCTTACTTTGACGAGAAATGGACCGCAGGTTCGGTCATTGATGGATATTCAATATACGAAAGCATGATCAAGGATGAAACCAACAATGTTCAGGTGACAACACCTTATGATCGAAGCAAGTTAGTAGGGAACGTTCAATTTGCCAGCCTTGATCATGTTTCCAAGGCGATTGCAGCATCAGAGCATGCTTTCGACATGTGGCAAGGGGTCTCAACTAGCCAGCGTGGACAATATCTAGAAAACTTAGCCGATTTGTTAGAGAAAAACCTCGCGGAACTCGTCGCTCTATGTCATCACGAAGCGGGCAAGACGATTCATGACAGCATAGATGAGGTTCGCGAAGCAGTAGACTTTTGCCGTTTTTATGCGAAACAGCATCACGTATTTGAACCGGAAACCTTTACCGGATTCGATGGTTCAATGCAGACCATTACTCGTGGTGGTCGTGGTGTTTACGTCTGTATTAGTCCTTGGAACTTCCCATTAGCCATATTTTTAGGGCAGATTACGGCCGCGTTGATGGCTGGAAATACAGTGATAGCTAAACCAGCTGAACAGACGTGTTTGATTGCAGCGAAAGCGTTTGAATTGATTAATCTCGCCGGTTTCCCAAATGGTGTGGTGCAATTACTGCTTGGTCGAGGAGCCGATATAGGCGCAGCCCTGACGAGTCACCCAGCTATTGCAGGTGTGGCTTTTACTGGCTCTACGGAAACGGCAATGCGCATCAATCAGTCGCTTGCGAAAAGAGACGCGGCTCCGGTTCCATTTATAGCCGAGACGGGTGGTCAAAATGCGATGATTGTTGACAGTACGGCATTGCCGGAACAAGTGGTGAGAGATGTTATACGTTCAGCATTTGCTTCTGCAGGGCAGCGTTGCTCAGCTTTGCGTGTACTTTATGTGCAAGAAGATATCGCCGATAGGATTATAGAACTTATTCAAGGCGCGATGGATGAACTATACGTTGGGTTACCTTATCGACACAAAACGGATGTAGGCCCAGTCATCGATACTGTTTCGAAAAAGAAGCTGTTGGAGCATATCGATAATATGAAACAAACCCAGAAATTGGTCAAAGAACTCAGCCTTTCTAGTGCGTGTGATTCAGGTGATTTCATACCGCCGTGTGCGTTTGAGATCGATAGTATTGGCGCGTTGACGAAAGAACATTTTGGCCCAGTACTGCACATAATTCGATTTGAAGCCGATGAAATACAACAGATTGTGAATGAGATTAACCAAACTGGATACGGTTTGACACTGGGTATCCATAGTCGAAATGAAACTACTTATCGTTGGATTGAGAAAAACGTACGCGTTGGTAACTGCTATATCAATCGAGATCAGGTCGGTGCGGTTGTAGGTGTTCAACCGTTTGGTGGACAAGGGCTATCTGGCACTGGACCCAAGGCTGGTGGGCCACATTATCTCTACCGATTTACTCAGGCGAAAACAGAAAGAGGAGTCGCATAATGGGCGAGATACAAAAGAGCGTTGATCACTCTTTCACGGCTTGGGAAGAGTGGAACCTAACGAATATAGAATATCGTTCTGAGTTGCTTAGTAAATTTGTGGACAATTTACCCAGTCGTGTTACTGCCGCGGGTAGATTTCAATTAAATCAAAGTCAAAAAGTGACGTCCACGGTTTATCAACTTGTTGGGCCAACAGGCGAAACGAATGAACTATATGTAGCAGGAAGAGGGGTCGCTATATTAGCAATGGACTCTACCCACGACAGAGCCCATTGCGCTGCCATTGCCTTTCTTGTTTCTATGTTGGCTGCAGGTAATAGCGTTATCGTTTGTTGCGATGACGTAACACTGACGCAGCTATTAGCAACGGAATTAGTAACACAAAGTTTGCTTAGTAATATTGTTCAATGTCTTCCTTTCGACAGCTTTAAAGCGTTGATGAATAAAGATATTAAAAGTTTTGCTTTTGTAGGTAATACGCAAGCGGAATTAGAAATGAATACGTTGCTTGCTTTACGTACTGGCGCGATTACGGCGCTTGTATCGGAAACGGATCTCGATGGGCTTCCACAGTCGCAAGATCCTAAATTGGTACTTCGTTTTATTACAGAACGTACTCGTACTATCAATATTACCGCGGTTGGTGGTAATGCCACGTTACTTGAATTAGGTAGCGAGACCCGGTAATCCCCCGTACCTTTTTTATCTCCTCTAATGACGGAGGGGCATGGAAGATTTTTGAGATAGAGGATATTTTAATGATAGAAAATAGCTTTGCTATTACAGCAACATTTGCTGCATATTTAATCATGATGTTGGCGATTGGATACTATGCATATCAACGTACATCGAATTCTAGCGATTACTTTCTTGGTGGCCGTTCGTTAGGTCCTTGGCCTGCGGCATTATCTGCGGGTGCATCCGATATGAGTGGTTGGCTCTTATTAGGTCTGCCGGGATACGCGTATGCCGCAGGTATTGAAGCATTTTGGTTGGCCGGAGGGTTGCTTATAGGTACTTGGGCAAACTGGTACATTTGCGCGAAACGCCTAAGAACGTATAGCGTTACAACGGAGTCACTGACGATTCCTGAGTTTTTAGCTCGTCGTTTCGGTGATAAATCTAAGCTTATTCAAAGTATCTCTGCATTCTTTATTTTGTTGTTTTTCCTTTTCTATACCAGTTCTGGTTTAGTTGCAGGTGGTAAATTGTTTGAGACTGTTTTTGGCCTTGATTATAGCTATGCAGTAGTAATTGGTGCGATTTGTGTGGTTTCTTACACCTTATTTGGTGGATTCCTTGCGGTATCTTGGACTGATTTAGTGCAAGGTTTATTGATGTCGGCGGCGTTACTCATTGTGCCGATTGCGGCAATGCAAGGCGGTTTCGGTCAGCTAACTGCAGATCTTGCCACTATTAACCCTGAATTACTCACACTTTGGAATGATTCCAAGGGTGAGCCTTTAACGGCTGTCGCCATTATTTCATTGGTTGCGTGGGGGCTAGGTTATTTCGGTCAACCTCATATCTTGGCACGTTTTAAAGCCACGCGCACAAATCGGGATCTTACCATCGCGCGTCGCATCGCTGTGGTGTGGACGGGTATATCCATGGCGGGTGCATTACTTGTCGGTTTAGTGGGTTTAATTTATGTCACTAATTCGCCAATGGGTGAACTGGCTGATGGTGAAAAAATATTCATGGTGTTAGTGAATGCTATTTTCCATCCTGTCATCGCGGGTATCTTATTAGCGGCAATCCTTGCTGCCATAATGAGTACTGCTGATTCCCAACTACTGGTTTCATCATCGGCACTGGCGGAAGATTTTTACAAGCAAGTATTCAAACCAGATGCCACATCAGAAGAAGTGGTCAAAGTAGGGCGTATCGGTGTGATTTTTATATCTATCTTCGCACTGGTTCTGGCTGCAAACCCTGACAGTTCTGTTTTAGGTCTTGTTTCTTATGCTTGGGCTGGATTCGGCGCTGCATTTGGCCCGGCAATCGTGCTTAGCTTGTATTGGTCTCGGATGAACAGAAATGGTGCTCTAGCGGGTATTGTTGTGGGTGGTATTACGATTGTTGTCTGGAAACAGTTATCTGGCGGTTGGTTTGATGTGTACGAAATTGTACCAGGTATTATATTCTCAACGATCGCGATTGTTGTTGGAAGCTTAGCATCTAGTGAGCCAGAACAAGCGGTGATAGAGCAACACAGCAAGTATAAAAGACTGTTAGATGAGCTTGAGTAAATTTGATCTAGCTCAAACATCGTAAAAATGAGAAGTAGAGGGGCAGAGTAGTCTGCCCTTTTTTTGTGATCAAATTCTTACATATTGAAAATAAATTTAAAGTTTTTACATTAATCTAATAAATCTGGACTTTTTAGGTTTACTATTGATTCGCTTTTTATAACTCATTCATAAGTTTAGATTTTAGGAATCGACCATGCCAGATTTGTACTGTTCCGCATGTAAAAGAACAACCGCCCATAAATCAATAATGTGCAGAAACGAGATCGTTCCTGACTCATCTATTGGGCAGTTTTTCAATTCTATCGGACAGATATTCCGTGGTAATCATTACTGTGATATGAAAGCACAACTGTTTTGCAGGGAATGCAATTGCCAACACATAAAACTAGAAAGTGATATGAGCGGAACCAAAATGAATACGACAACTCAGGTGAGCCTGAATTGATATCATAAGATTCGATGTTTAGATATTACAGAATAGATAAGAAAATCCAGATAACGAGTTATCTGGATTTTTTTCTTTTGTTTCTAGGGAAAATCTTTATATTGAATGGATGAATTCTTGGATGAAGAAGGTTGAGCAAGGATATGGCTCAAAACTTAGATAGAACCGATCGCGAAATATTGCGTATCTTGCATAAAAAAGGTCGCCTCTCAATGGTCGAGTTGGCGAAACAAGTCCATTTAACAACCTCACCATGTTCCGATAGAGTTAAACGTCTTGAAAAAGAAGGTTTTATTAAAGGCTATCACGCAGAAATTAGTGCAGAAAAACTTGGTTTAGACGTGCAGGTCTTTATTCATATACGTTTAGACCAATCTAGTTTTTCTATATTTGATAGGTTTGCCAAAGCGGTCAACTTGATGCCTGAGATAGAAGAGTGTTACTCACTATCAGGCGATTTTGATGCAATGATTAAGATTCGAGTTAAGAACATGAAAACGTATCAAGTTTTCATGTCTCAGAAGCTAGGTACTTTACCCGGTGTTATACAAACTCGTAGTGAAGTCGTCATCGGTGACCACAAAGATAGTTTCGGCGTCAATGCTGATATGATCACTTCGGAATAGTATTAGTCTGGCAATATCGTTTTTATGGAAGATCGACAGTGATGGTTTTACCTCCGTACTGGTGGACAAAGTCATGTGCTCTAACCGTAACAGAGTGGTTTTGGGGTGAGATGTGAATACCTGAAAGACTTCTCGTAAATGGTTGTTCATTTTCATGTGGATGATGCAGAGTTCTTGTACCGAGAACATTCCCATCTTTATCAACGATATCCCATTTATTTGCGTAGTGCTCCCAGCCGCTATCAGCATGAGAGACAGTAACATCAAATCTATAGGTATCCTTGCTCGTTTTACTCACCTGTACATCTATAATGTCGGCTTCCTCGGCAAGGGTTGAAAATGGAAGTAACAGTGCTGAGATGATGATTGCTTTGGTATGAACGTACATTGTCTAACTCCGAAAATGACAATAGGGTGTTTTTCTCGATGGAATTCACTTTACACTGTAAATGGATCCCGCTAGTGAATAAAAAGAGAATTGTCATAAAGATAGTTCTCTTTTTTTGTTTGTACAGCTTTGTAAGTAGATTTAACCTTCTATCAATAACAACTTTTGTTTTTTTGAAGTAATCACCATACCAAAAAAGCAATCGATTGCTTTCTGAGTATCCGAAAACTCCCATAATCTCCTTTCATATGAACGGCAATTCACTATATTATCCATAATAAAATCAGGGTTATAGCTAGATTTGGCTAGCTAGCTATACATCGAAAATGTCTATTTATATAGGATTACACAGTGTCAATTAAGAAAATGCTTTGCTCAATAGTAGGGCTGTTGGTTGTTGGGATGGCGGTTTTAATGTTCAGCACCCAACACTTAGTACAAAAAATTGAAGGTGCCATCGAAACCTCTAAACACGTCGTCAATATCGAAGTGAATATGTTGATGCTGCGAAAAAATGAAAAAGATTTTATGTCACGAAAAGATCTTAGTTATCGTGACATATTCCAAAATAATGTAGAAAAACTTCATACTAAAATAGACCTATTGGAACAAATGCTAGCAGAGGCTGATATTCCGAATTTTAATTTGTCCTCTTTGACCTCCGCATTTGATAAGTATGACAACGAGTTTCATAAGCTGGTGAGTATCCAACAAGAAATAGGCTTAAATGAAAAAGGTGGGGCATATGGTTCTTTAAGAGAAGCTGCGCATACTATCCAAAGTATTACGCAAGAGAAAAATAACAAGCTTTTGGAGATGCAACTGCTTTTATTACGCGGTTATGAAAAGGATTTTATGTTGCGTCTTGATGAAAAGTACGCAACCCAATTTAATCATCAGTTGACAAAAATGACGGCCGATGTCGATTCAACTAACAGTGAAAACATCGAACTCGTTTCTAGTTTAAAAGTTTATAGAGACGCATTTAATCTATTTGTTTCGCTATCAAAACAAAAAGGATTGACTGAAAACGAAGGCATTATAGGAGCGCTCCGCCGCGCAGTTAAGAAGAGCGAGTCGCTACTATCAGAAGAAGCCGAAGTATTAAAAGATAAGATCGCAGCGGTTCAAAAGGAAACTAAATTGACTCTTATTTCGCTGAGTTTAGGAATAACTCTGGTTATTGCTTTGTTAGTAATCTTTATTGCCACTAAGATCTCCAGCCGCCTTAAAATTGTAATTCTGACTATGAATGATATTGCTGAGGGGGAAGGGGATCTACGAGTAAAACTTGATACAAGCGGGAACGATGAAATTGCAGAGCTAGGACGAGCTTTTAATGTATTTGTTAGTAAAATTCATCATACGGTAAGTACGGTTGCAAAATCGACTGAACAGCTTTCTTCTACCTCGGAAGAAATGTCGGTTGTGATGGATCAAGCTCAAGCCGGTGTATACAAACAACAACAAGATATAAGCCAGATTTCAGCTTCCATTGAAGAAATGAATGTCACTGTACAGGATATAACGCTTAACTCAACGCAAGCGGAAGCAGCAGCTGTGCAAGCTCGACACGATGTTTCTCAAGGGTGTGAGGCGTCTGATCTCAGTATCAATAATGTAACTGAATTAGCGAAGGATGTTGGCGGTACAACGAACATTATCAAAAAACTGGTTACTCATAGTAACGATATTGGAGGCGTATTGACGGTCATTCAAGAAATTGCAGCTCAAACCAATCTACTCGCACTTAATGCTGCTATTGAAGCCGCTCGAGCTGGTGAGTCTGGTCGCGGATTTGCTGTTGTGGCGGATGAAGTCAGAACGCTTGCAATGAGAACTCAGGATGCAACGAAAGAAATTGCAACCATTACTGACAGTATTCAGATTGATGCGCAAAGCGCGACTAAGGTTATGGCGAATAACGAAAAACAGGCGAATAATACCGTACATCAAGCAACATTAGCCCACGATGCGTTAATGCATATTACCCAATCTGTCGAAGTCGTCACTGACATGAATAACCAAATTTCGGTTGCGACGGAACAACAAAGCCAAACAAGCAATGAAATTAGCCATCATATGGCTGATATCAATCAAGTTTGTGTAGAGTCGGCAACGGGAATGGAACAATTATCTGTTGCTAATAAGGAACTGGTACAGATGACTTTACAGCTTAAGCAACTGATTAATAAATTTAGGTTGTAGCAAAACACTATTTGTTTTGTGAGGAACAGATAATTTGAGCACCGTCACTTATGGTGCTCAAATTTGTAGAGAGTTGGAGCCTCAGGCTATAAAAGAAGAGATAATACCAATTATTCCACCAAATACGCCGCCCCAGACAACAAGCCAACCTAGGTGCTGTTTGATCATATCTTGCACCATCTTCTTAACCAGTTTCGGAGTGAGCTCGTTTAAGCGCTGATCAATGATGTTTTCGATATTCGCTTGAATCTCATCCATCATTTGTGGTTGTTCGAGTTGGTCTTTAAGTGCCTGTTTAACCTCTTCGCTTTGACTGATTTCTATCACTGATTGCTGCATTTGTTCAACAAATGGTTGCTTCAGCGGCAATAGTGCTTCGGTACCACCAACCATGGCAAGCATGCCACCGAATGAGGAATTGGCAATAACGCCAACGAGCGATTCAAAGGTCGGTTCGAAATCGATATGGCTAATGACGGGTGCCAAATCGAGCTTTTTGCCGCCAATAATTTCTTGAGTGAGAAAGCGGTCGATGTTCTCAGTCGTAAAGAATTGTTCCATCATCAAACTCTTTATCGCAATTTTGAATTCTTCAAATCGTGCAGGTATGACACCTGAGCCATATAACCCTGGGACTTTTTCAAATAGCATGTGTACGGCTAACAAGTTGGTGATCGCGCCTGAGAAGGCAAAAAGCCCGGCATACAGTAGGATTTGATTATCAGATTGGTAGCCAGCAGCGAGTAAACCCAATGCAATAAAGTTAGTTATAAAACTTTTGTTCATATTTTGCTCAAGAATCTGTTGTTCAAGTAATGATTGAGCGAGATTTTAGAGAGTAAAAGAATAGATGTGAAGTGATTTAATCATAGAGTTTTTATACCTTGTTAAAAAAGGCGACTATTTAGGTCGCCATTCATTGTGATATTTACTCGGGCTTGTCGGGATTCTCTTCCTTACCAATGAACCCGCCGGTTTGATGGAGGTTTATTTTTTATATATAACAAACAAGTAGTTACATTTGATTGTTAACTTAGATGGCGACAAAGTGGCGACAGATCTAAAATCTGTCGCCATTTTTTTTTAATATGGCAACCCGATGTAGTGGATCTCTGACTCTTCTCCGTATCTGTTCATTATCCTGAGAATACATTTTAACGAAGAAAATGGGCCAAATTTAAAATCCTAAAAATGCCTATATAAACACGAATAAAAATACTGTACATTTATACAGGTATTTGTGGGGAGGGTTGGCTATGACACTAATAAAAAAAGATATTTTCCAGTACGCATTTGAGGTAATAATTGATGGGGTCGCTCAGAGTCAAATGGATGAAGAAAGAGCGCAGGCGGGAATTTATCTTGCTGGTTTACTAATCGTAGATAACAAAGGTAGGTTGGACTCAAACAAAATAAAAATCATATCTAGCCTTATTGAAATGACAGATGATGTGGAAAAATAAGATGTATTTAGTTGACGATCAGAGAGATTCTTTTGTAAGAAACCATGTGGCAATGGCCTCGTCTGAGGATGTCGCTTATCTACGAATGCACTTTTCCCCTTTTGACTCTAGTAAGTCAGCGGTATGCCTAAAGAAAATAACCCATCTTTATACGTTATTTGCTGGGGAGCAAAGGGGGATTGTTCACCCAAGACTAATTTATGAATACCTGTGTGAGTTTAAGCCGCTACCAAAGCAGGGATATGACAATATTTTAGAGTTACTGACTGCTCATTGATTACTCGCAGTAAAAAGGGGGAGGCTATGAATTTTCCTCCTCCAGTGTATATGCCATTTTAATAACTAAACCCCAAGCTCCCCACATTCAGATTCAAATCAATTCCTTTTTCACTTTTAGCTTTATCTACGGTAACTGGCTTATCAGATTTTATGGTGAGTGCTACTTCGGATTTACTCTTTATGGTTTGGTTGCCCAATGGCTGATACTGGCTTGAAGACTTGGGTGAACTAAAACTGCCCGATTGATAACCACCGTAGGAATGCTCTGTTCTGTTGCGTTCGGTTTGGTTTTTAGTCTCGTTAGTCGTAATGCCAAGCTTGGTGTTTTTGTCTTTAATGCTATCGAGTTTATTCGCCAGGTTATCGACCTCGATACCTGCTTCCTCCGTTTCTATCTTCCATCCATCGGGAATCAAGGCGTCTGGTAGTTTGTTGATCAGGCGCTTGAACTTATCCCATAACCACGAGATTTTTTCACCCACCCACTTTATTACGTTATCCAGACCAATGAATTTATCGACTAAGTAGGTAATCGCGATGATGGCGGCCGCAACGGCGGTAACGATCAGCCCTATTGGGTTGAGCATTATTACTGCGTTCAAACCAATGAGTGCCACTTTGAATATGGCGACCGTAGCAATAATGCCTTTGAAATTTTCAGCTACCCAGATAAGCCCTTTTCCCAAAAATTTCAACCCCTGGTACAGGCCATCGACGGTTGTAATGATTTTCTCTATAAAAGCGGTTCGCCACTTTGCGTTCTTAAACTTGTTTGAAAACGTGGTAAACGCTTTGGTGATTTTTTCCATGACCGGCGCGAGGGCTGCAAACTTTATTGAACGAATGCTTTCTTGTACCTTTTGTAAGGCATCGTCATAGGCTTCGGCCTTGGCGGCATCTTCTGCTTTTGCTCCGCCGCCCAGTTCATTAAGTTCTGTACGTGCGGCAGTTAACCCTTCGGTGCCTTCACGCAGCATGATCAACATTCTGCGACCGTCTTGACCGAACGCGGCATCGGCGAAGGCCATCTGCTCTTGCGTTGTTTTTAACTTAGAAAAGGAATCGAGTAGCATCTCATAAGCTTGTTGGTTATCGGTGACGTTTTGAAGCTCTCTATGAAGCGAGTTGCCACTTTTCTTTAAGAACGACCCCAATGCACCAGAGCCTGTTTCTTGCAACACACCGAGCCGCTTGTTGAAACGTATCATTGAATTGGCTAACGAATCTGAACTGACACCAGCATGTTCCGCTTGTGATTGCATCGCCTGCAGTTCGCCTATCGGTAGTTGCAGGTTACCCGCCGTTTTCGCCAGTTTATCCATTTCTTCAGCGGTGCGGTTTACTTCGCTAAATAAACCCGCAAGACTAATTCCGCCCAATAATGCGACGCCTTTTCCTACGGCCGCTCGGCCAACGTTAGGCAGCTTTATTTTTCCACTGAGCTTTTGAATGGGCTTCATGACAGATTGCAGCTTGCTATAGCGTTTACTGAGTTTGCCTATTTCGGCGCCGTGCTTTTTATAACTCTTGTTTAGCCGGTTATATTCACTGTCTAGTTTTCCAGTATTGACGCCTGTCTTTTTAAGCTGCTGATCAAGTTTGGTTAAGTGGTTTTTATAGTTATCTTGTTCGCTGTTTAGTTTGTCTAACTTTTCTTGCTGCTTGGTGATTTTCTCGGTTAAGGCGGCGCTAGGCTTACCTGCGGCTTTTTCTTTTTCTTTGAGTTCTTCTAGCTTCTCACTGGTCGCCGCAATGGATACGGTGTTTGTTTTCATCGCCTTTTGAGAATTTTTGAATGAGTCAATCATGCCTAGTGCCGCTGAATCATCGGCCTGTGCTTTCTGTATTTTTTTGATGGCTTTGGCGTAGTGGTCCGATTCACTCGACATGCCTTTCAATGGTGCGGTCGTTTTGTCTACGACACCCATAACCACAGATAGATTCATTTTCATAAGGGTTACCTTTATAAATAAAAAAAGAGAGCCTATTCGCTCTCTTCTTGTTCGTGCCTTTGCCTTGCGAGTTCACGGAACAACAGTAAGTCGTCGTAACTGAGTTTATCTAGCTCGCTGAGTGGCCAGTGAAACACCATGGCGATATCAGCGTAATAGTCTTCAACTCGTTCTATTACTGTTCCGTGTTGACGAAAAAAGAGGCGATAGTGGTCAGCAATGGCGCCCAATTCTCTGGGGCCATGTTGAGCAGGTCTCGTTCATTCAGGCATGTGATACGCGGTAGCAAAACTTCACCGGCTTCAAACTTCATTTCACACACATCAATCAGGCTGAGCCCACGCAACTGGCCTGAGTTGGGTTTACTGATCTCAATTTCAGTAAACTCACTACCGTTTTTTTCAATCGGCACCGCGAGCGCAACTATTCTCGTCTGTTTCTGGTTTTTAATGGGGGTCGCCATAGCCAAGCTCCTCTTTCAAATCGTTTAGTTTGGTTTTGCGACCACCTTTTTTAGGATCGAGTTTCATCACTAAATCAAACAGGTGATACGCTTTCTCGTTCTCGCCGTCATCAAAATACCAATCCCCGACCAGGCGGAACATTTTCACTTTGAGTGGGGCGTTCGTGGCAAGTTTGCCTTCAAGTAAACCTTGTACGGCGTCAATCAAGTATTCACGACAAAAATCCGCTTTGTTGGCGTAGGCGTTATGTGAGTATTTGAAGACAATATCGCAAAAGGTGGTTTGCCCGTTGGCTTTCCAGTTGTGCGGTGTTTCTAGTCCTTTAAAGACCGCGTCCTTTAGTCTGCCATGCACCAAAGGCAATAGACCGATATCGACTTGCCACTGATAGAACCACCAAACAACGTCTAATCCGTCTAGGTTGTCGTGCGAGCTCTCCAGTTTAATAACCAAAGGTCGGTATTTTTTCACGAGTTCTTTTTTGTAAGGCTCTTTTTCCTGAGAGCCGGCCAATGTTCGCAAGCGAGATAAATCTTGCTTTAACATGCTCTGGGTTTCATCCCACGGCTTATCAAGCAGTGCGAGGCGAGTCTTGTTAACGATGCTACCTGCAGGCGCGATGGTGACGTTTTCTGTCTTAACCTTCTCGTCCTGCGCTCGCTTCGCTTTGGCTTGCCGTTTTAATAGTATGGATAACATAGCCATTCCTTATTGTGAGATAAGCTCTGTGCCGTTGAACAGCACATCAAGCTGGCCATCTTTTACCGACAGCTCAAGCGGGTCGACGGTCCAGGCATTCATTAAGGTATAGATTTTTCCACTATTGGTTTGGTAGGTCAGACTCTCGCCCACAAAATCCTTAATCGTGTCTTCATCGGTACTGTTGGCGTGCGCTATCGTGACTTTAATAAACGGCGCGCCATCATAAGCCTCACTAAAGCCCAGCACACCTTCGTCACCCATCACCGCTTCGCGTTTCAGGTTGCCAAAGTTTATTGTGGCGCCTTCTTTGGTAGGTAGGCGACCTAAAGAGCCGGCATCTAAAAAACCACGGCTGGTAATTTTTGTACTCATGGCTTACTTCCTAAATTGAATTTTACCTGCAACGATAATCAAGCCGTTCACGAACTGCGGTGAATCTTGATAATTGATGCGCTGTTTATTGGTTTCATCGAGCTCAACAATGAGCGACTTTTTATAGCCGTCAAAATCTTGCACGATACCGTTATATTCAAGCTCTTTATAAAGGGTTAATAGCTCTGTCTTAAAAAGACTCGGCGTAACAATGACCTGACCGGGCGCAAAACTGGTGCCATCGGCGGCCACTTTATAACGGGCGTATTTACTTAAAATGCGTGAACGCTGCTTTTGACGAAAGTACATCGCGGTCGCAGGGGTCATGATGTCCAGATAACTGTTGTCGGCAATGCCCGACGCGTTTTCGGTATAGGCGGTTACTGGGCGCTCTACCTGTACTTCTTTGGTTGAAGTGACGGTGTAAGTGCCAATGCCTTCAAACAGCAATAAGTTACGCTCCGCCCAATCAAATTCACTTTCCGCAATTGAATACACACCGCTGAGCTTGAGCGTTTGCAATGGCCTGCAAGGGTCGTTAGCAAGCGATGGCGCGATTTGTCCCGCCCATGCACCAATGACGGCGGCATCACTCAACGCTTCATTGGCTGAATTACCGAGGCTATCAATACCCATAAAACTGATTAACGGGCAGTTACTTTTAGCGCCAAAGGTGACCAGCTCGGCATTGCTCCCTTTCTTTGGTAGATAGGCCAAGCCGGGTATCTGGTTGAGCGCGTCATAGCGTTTTTCTAAGAACTCGCCCAACTCTCGAATAGTGGTTTCATCGTTAAGAGAGCAAAGGATATGGTGGTACTGCGTATCACCCAACGCCGCCAGTGCAGATACCGTGTCGCTGTCTGCCACACTAATGGCGTAGATTGGCATTGTTTCATCTTGCTTTCGAAAGAAGGCAACCATCTCAACAATATCGCTGGTACCAAAATGCGTTGCTGCAATGGTTTCATCCATGCACAGTTTGACGATATTTTCTGCAACGGCGGCGCCATCCGCCGCGTTGCCGATAACAAGAACAAGCTGTTGCTCTTCGGCGCTGTTGGCCAGACTATTGTCTATTTCAACGTACATGCCGGGAACGCGAGCACTACTCGGTACTTCTGAAAAACTAATACTCATGAGGCCGTCTCCTTTTTCGCTCTAACGGTGCTGGCTTTCGTGTTGCTGGTCATCTGAGTCACTGACCCGTCTTTGATTCGACGTAGCCAATATGTATCACGCGGTTTTTCTTCCCCTTCGGCCTTGAGCGGCGTGCGGGTGTCGGGATCGCGCACCAGTAACCCTTGTTTTGGTTTTACTTTGAACGTTGCCATTTAATTTCCCATCTCGGTTGTAAAGTGCTCGGCAGCCATCGCCATCAATTCGCGCTCGAGCGCGGGCGTCCAGCCAATGAGTGTTCGCTTCGGCATTTTGTAATTGCGTTTTGTCGCGACGCCACCTTCCCATTGCCCTGTTTTGTTGTTGTAGAAACCGTTAACTCGGGTGGTAAATGAAATCTGCGCCCCTTCGTTATGCTCGGCCGCCATTCGGCCAGCCAGACCTTTAATACCCACTTCAAAACTGTCATGTGTCACACTGGTGCGCAGCGCCTTACTAAAACCGAGCAACATGTTTTTATTGTTCACGGTATTGAGTGCGATCAGAGTGCGTTGATGTTTGTCACCATGCTTACCTCGGACTCCACGGCTAACCAATGACACCTTGCGCGTATTTCTCGGCTGATAAGGATTGTTCTCTATGTCTTTTTGAGCTCGTATCTGCGCGCGAAAGAACTGCCTGGCACGATTGGCCATGCGCTTGTTTAATTCAAACTTGTCACTGGCGGTAAGCACCAAAGCGTCGACCATCTGAGTCAATTGCTCAGGATTCGTTAGTTGCATGGCAAGTCATCCAGATGCCCGACAAGGTAAACCAGTTCATTCAAATCTGCGGTATTAACGGTTGCTTCAAATTCACTGATGCATTCATAACGCGAACCTTGTTGGTTCCAGTTACCTTGCGGGTTTTCTTTGAGCTCATAGCTTTCACGCAGGTCAATTTTCAATTTAATGTCGCACTTACCGCCATCGAGCAGCTCGGTCGCAAACGTTGGTGCTGGTAAGCCTTTTTCAAGGCGCTCTGGATCGAATCGGTTTAGCCAGTTGACCAGGTGCATAAACATAATATGTGGCGCCACTTTGGTGTTCTGGATAAACACTATCGCGGTGTATTCCAACTCATAGCCATCAACAAACGGCCCTTGCCCACAAAACATGGCGCCATCTTCGGCCCATACGTCGAGGCTATGGGCATCGACTACATGTTGTTTGAATAGGTCAGTGAGACTTTGCAGCGCTTTCATTACACCACCTCAAAACAGTAGGTCTCGCGGCCATTCAAAAGTAGGTCGATCGCCTGACGATATTGCACATCACAGTGCTGTTTTTTATGGGTTAATGCTTCTTGTCTGTCGGCCGCTTCTGCCGTGGCGTCCGTGCTCATTTGAATGCCGACTAATTCACTGGCCGTTAAGGCAAAGATGGCTTGTTTGTAGAGTGTGTTGGCCGAATCTTCATCACCAAACCGCTCTTGTGATAGTTCGCTCAGGGTCGAGTACGGCCTAATGGTGTCTTTCAGCTCTAGATGCACTTTGATACGTGACACTTTGGCCTGTTGAAGAATGCCAATCTCTGTCTCATTGCTAAGGAAATTAAACACAGATTGAAACTCTGAGAGTTTGAGCTCAGGGTACTTGCTTGTTGCTGGTAGAACGGATGCAAAAGCTTCGTTTTTATTCCCGACAAATTCCATCACGGCACCTTAATAAATAATCTGGAGAACGCAGGCAACACACGCAAATAACAGTGAAAACCGAGGCTTTGCTGAGAATGCGATAGTGCCTGCATTGGGGGGGTGTTAATGGCGTGTGGTTATACCCACGCACCTTCAATCCAAAGCTTGACGTTTTTAAACTCGATGGCTGCCGCTTTACCCAGCTCTTCAAGAACGTAAGCGATGTTCATTGACTCGAAGTTTTCAATCTGGTCTTTTTCTTCATTTTTCTTACCAGCAGAGCGACGAACCGACCCTTCTTGGATGTAGATAGACAAGTTATCGTAGCTAGTCACCATAAGACCAGTTGATGGGAAGCCCGGTACTTTTACCGCAGGTAGGCCACCATAAGTACCAATGACCTGCAGCTCTTGGATCTTGCCTTTTTCGCTTGGCGTGTTGCCATGTGCTTCGTAGAATTTGGCTTTGTCATAAGCCAATAGGTCTGAGCCGATGATAGCGATTAAGTTTGCATCGTTTTCACATGCATCGTGTAATAGGTTCTTGGTTTCCAATACCGCAAGATCTAAGTTGATGAAATCACCCGCTTCACCAATTCGAATCTCGTTCTCAACTTTACCTCGAGTAATGAGTCGGTCAGCATTGTCAGCACGCATCGCTTGGTACCAGCCTTTGTTGACGTCTTCACCATTCGGATTGGCTTGTGCATCTGTATTGGTTGCCACACTTTCGCCATACCAGCCAATGGTAATTTTATTGGCGTCAATTTGTTCACGTGTATGGGATGAAATGATGCTACTGAATCGCTTGTCATGTGCCCACGCATCCAGTTTGGCGTAGCGTATGGCCGTATCGAAGTTAGTCTGTTCACACATGTACGGCATTGTGCCCATGCTTGAATGGTCTTTCGGCGTACGTTTACCCGCTCCAGAGGTATCAGTACGACTGGCAATCATACCTGTGACACCAAGGCCAATCGATTCACCTTTCTGGTTCTTCACTGAAATGACGTTTATCATTTTAAGAAACCAGTTTTTCTCACGCATCTGAGCAATGATTTTCTGCGTCCCGTTGGGGGTTACATTAAATTTTTCTGTCGCATCATCCACGTCGTTTTGTGCCGCGACTTGTTTAACGTAAGCATTAAGCTTTACTTGGGTATTCTTTTGCATGTGTCTACCTTTAAAAATCGGTTATTGCCTTAACGAAAAGACTTACAAATAAGCGTCGTCTTCGCCGCCTTGACCCGCGAGCTGGCGAGCATCTTCGTCGGTGATTTTGCTTAGCTTTTCGGTCAAGTCGGTCATTTGAGTAGAAAGCAGGTCAACCTTGCCAGTAAGCTCGGTTACTTGCGTGTTTTCATCGCCTTTAGGCTCATCACCTTTTGGCTCGGAAGCGTCTTCTTTATCTTGCTTCGATAATTGTGTGATGAGCACACCAAGGTTGCTGTTCAGCTCTTTGTTTTGTTCAACGCTTTGCTTGAGTAGTTCTTCTGTTTCTTTACTCATGTCTTCTGATTCCTCTTGTTGAGAAAGCTGCTCTATGGATTTTTCACCTTTGAGCCAGCTTTTAAATTTGTTGAACATCGAGGTTTCATCCTCGGTACTCTGTAAAGAGAACTGTTCAGGTTTGATGGGGAAGTTTGTATTTACATAAATCTTGTCTTCATCTTTGCCAGAAAGGTGAATTTGCGTTGTTCCTAACGAGGCAGGTTTGTCCGTCAGCGCTAAACCTGTGAGGTAGGCTTTTTCCGTATCTGAGAACTTCTCAATGTATTCGCATGAGGTATGCAGTAGTTGCCCTTGTTCAACGGCTCGAAGTAGCATTGAGTTTGGTTTAATTACGGCAAATAGCTTGTCTTCTCTCTTTTCTAGCGATTGCACCGAGCCAAACTTATAGCTCCAATCGTAATGCTCTTCATTGATTCGAGCGGTGTAAATATCGGTGCTATACGTTTCTGCAATCTCGTCAATGAGTTTTTGCTCTATAACACGTCCATCTACCGTGGTGCCTGCCTGTAAAATACAAATGGGCTCTGATTGAAACATACCGTTTTCTCTTCTAAATCTGATGATGCCAATTTAGCGAATACCCTTACCTTTTTGTATTCATACTGATTCTAGAAGTTGGATATAGAAACGGTGCAAGCTGAGTAATTTCAACGCCTGTAGCACTATGCCGTTATGAATACGAATGTTGTCACACCATCAAACGAGCCAATGTATACCGCCGCCCAAACGCAGGCGTTTAATCTCTATTTACGTCAACACAAAATCGCCGAAGTAGCGAAGAATGTGAACGTCTCTCCCAGAACGATTCAAAAATGGATTGCTAAGTTTGGTTGGAAAGAGATGCGGGACGATGCGCCTGTTGAGCTGATGTTGCGCCAACGTATTGCTTATCTAATGTGGGTTGATCACAAGCACGAGGCTCAGCTCAAAGAGTTGGAGTTGCTGCTTGAACAAAAGCGCAAGCGAGATGATGCGGATAACAGGCGGAATGCGGCAAGTTATCGCAATGGTGACAACAAGCGAGGCAGAAAACCGAATAAAGTAAAAAATGATGTTTCGCACATCACCAAAGAAATGTTGGACGAATACCGCGAAAAACTTTTCTTCCCATACCAGAAAGAGATTCATGACCATAAATTAAATGATGAGATCAACGAAACTCGTTTTTATCTTAAATCACGGCAAATCGGTCTTACTTTCTATTTCGCCTTTGAAGCATTCGAGGACGCGGTGCTCAATGGTGATAATCAAGTATTTATCTCAGCATCTAAAAAACAGGCGTATATATTCAAAAACTACATCCGTAAGTTTGCACTTGAGATAGGTGACATAGACCTAAAGGGTAAAGACGACCTTACACTCAGCAATGGTGCTAGCTTGGGCTTTATGTCGACCAACGCAGCAACCTCTCAGGGCTTTAACGGCCATATGTATTGGGATGAAGTATTTTGGATACCTCGCTTTGCAGAATTAGATGATTACGCGGGCGGTATGTCCATCCAATCGAAGTACCGAACGACCTATATTTCGACACCATCAACGATAGCGCACGAAGCGTATCCCAAATGGCGGGGCAAAAAAGAGCTAAAAATCGACCTTAGCCATGAGTCCTTAAAAAATGGGCAACTGGGTGCGGACTTTATATTTCGTCAAATGATCACCGTGGATGATGCAATTGCTAAAGGGGCAACCTTCTTTAGTATGGATAAACTCAAGCGAAAATATCCGGTTAAAGAGGTGTTTAATAACCTACTACGATGCTTATTTTTGGATGACTCCGCGTCTATATTCTCGCTCAAATCACTACTGGCTTGTAAAACAGATATCGACAACTGGACAGACGTTGACCATAACAAAGCTCGTCCTGTCAGTGATGCCGAAGTGTTGGTTGGTTATGACCCAAGAGGCGGCGGTCAAGGTGAAGGCTCTGATGATGCGGGTCTGGTTGTTTCACTTAAACCGAAACGTAAAGGCGGCGTATTTCGCTTTATTGAGCGGGTTCGGCTGAAAGGGTCAAGCTACGAAGACCAGGCGCAAGCTATCAAAGGCATCACCGAAAAATACAATGTGGTCTACATGGCCATGGACGTCAGTGGCGTAGGCTCGGCGGTTGCCGAATTAGTACGTAAGTTTTATCCGGGCCTTGAAGAGCTAGATTACTCACCAGAAATGAAGCGAATGATGGTCTATAAGGCGCGCGAAATCATTAACGATGGTCGATTGCAGTTTGATGGCGAGTGGGATGATCTGGTGCACTCGTTCTTGATGATACGCCAGCAAACCACCAAAGCCAGTAACCAGATAACCTTTATTTCTAACCGAAGCAAGATAGGCTCTCACGCTGACCTTGCTTGGGCTTCGATGCACGTGATGCGTTGGGAGCCGATTGATATTCATAATGAAGACGATACGACCGTAGCGTTTTTCTAAGAGAGGCAAAGTGATCGATCTTGAATTTTCCAACCCTGTGAGTGTGATGAATAGCGACATTCTCAGTTATCTTGAAGTGGCGCTCATTGACGGTTTATATGAGCCACCGATAGCATTGGATACCTTGGCGAAGGCGTTGCGCGTAAACCCCATGCATTCCAGCGCCATCGAGTTTAAGCGAAATACATTGGCCTATGCGGTATCGGTTAATGAGATTTTGTCTCGTCGTGATCTAAAACGTTTTATCCAGGACTACCTTACCTTTGGTAATGGCTACTTTCAGGTGGTGCGCAACCTTCTTGGCCATGTTGTACAAATTAAACACCTTCCTGCGTTGTATATGCGTAGGCGTGAGGATTTGGGTTACAGTTACAAGCCAAGAGCGTATGACGATGACGGGCGAATTAATTTTAAACGTGATCAAGTTTTTCATCTGGCTGAATATGATATTGCTCAAGAGATTTATGGTATGCCGCAGCATGTGAGTGGGCTTACCTCGATTTGGCTAAATGATGATGCGACCTTGTTTCGTCGCCAATATTATCGGAATGGCTCTCATGCGGGTTACTTATTGTATATGAACGAGCCAAAAATGACGGAAGATACCGAGAAGGATATTCGCAATAAACTTACCGCAAAAGAAGGTATGGCGTTCAAGAACCTGTTTGTGAATAGCAGAGGTAAAGACTCAAAAGCACCTGAGCTGAAACCGATTGGACAGGTTGAAGCTAAAGACGCGTTTAAAGATGTAATGAACCAAACCACCAATGATGTGCTTTCCCTTCACCGCGTTCCACTAGAGTTAATGAGCGTAAGGCGTGAAGGCATTACGGCTAGCCTTGATTTAAGCAAAGTCGACCGTATCTTCCATAAGAATGAATTGTTGCCGCTGATTGATTCGCTTTGTGAATTGAATGAATTTGTGGGGCTGGATGTTATTGGGGCAAATGAGTATGAGGGGTTGGAGTCAGTAACTTAGTTGGGTTAAGAACGAGCTGGTTAGGCTAAAATCAGCTTTAGCTCGTTTCTAAGAAGCTTTTGGACAGAACCTTCTTAGCGGATCTACTGAACAAACTCACTTGTGGACATTTCTTTGTTAACCAGTCTATGAAATACTCGTGCTCGAATTTAGTTTATACAGTCAAAGATTCTTCTTTGACTGTAAACGAGTGGCTAGGTCACCTTATCAACAGCAACACTTTTCATAAAATTTTTAAGTAATCTATACATGACAAATATTGAGCGAAATATACGAGTTAACCAAATTTGCTTTGGACATCCCCAAAGCTCACTGAAACTAGAAAATGTTCCATTAGGTACTCTTATTGAAGGTTTAGTTCGAGTTCGAATCGAAGCAACCAACATTAATCCTAGTGATTTATTATCTATTCGTGGTATCGGTCAATATAGACATAACCACCGAACACCTAGGGTTCCAGGGTTTGAAGCCGTTGGAACAGTGGTTGAGTCTAATCAAACGGAATTTATATCTGGTCAACGAGTTGTCGTGGCAACAAGTGGAACGTGGCAGAAGTATATTGATGTATTACCCGAGAATCTTTTCCACATTCCCCTGACATTGGAAAGTGGTTATGCATGTCAGCTATATATTAATGCGTTGACAGCTTGGGTTCTTACTACGGAAATTGCCCAACTGACAAGAAAAGACGTAGTTATTATCAATGCTGGTAGCTCTGCAATAGGCAAGATCTTCGCTCAATTATCCGCATCACTAGGATTTACTCTGGTTGTTGTAACCTCTAAACCAGAAGGCTACCCCTACTCTGTCGCCCACGTGTTAGATGCAAGAGATGACTTATTGTCCCAAATTCAAAAGATTGGCGTACCCAAACCAAACTTGGCTTTTGATGCTATTGGCGGTAAAGCGGGAACTGAGCTCGTTAAAACAGTCTGTAAGCAGGGACGTTATATCAACTATGGCACCCTCTCTCTCGAGTTTTATGAACCTATATTTTTCGAGTGCATTAAACGTCAGAGTATTGATTTTAGTACATTTTTCTTACGGTTCTGGGAGGATTCGGTCGGAAGAGATATTCGTCAAGGTAAGTTTAAGGTGATGTTAGACCATTTCATTGAGAACCAAGTACAGCTAGATGTGGATCGCTATGTTCCCTTAGATAGCGTTCTATCAGCGATTGAACATATTGAATCTGAGTCAAAATCTTTAAACGGAAAGATCATTTTGACTGTCGAGTAAGCCAAAATGTGATGGTTTGAGACTGTTTGTCCTGAACCATTCGTAACCATAATAGTTAATTGAGAAATAGCTCATTGAAGTATCGTACTCAAACTGGCTAGCCATGAATCACAACTTTCCTAGCAAGCTTCGGGGCAGAAATGTGCTTGCTAAAGCCTAGCACACTTCTAAATCATAGAGGGGTAAGGTTCTTATTCTGTGGGATAACCCGGTAACTGAGCTTTAATCCATGTTTGCAAGGATTGGAGCTTTTTCGCATTTTCCCCACATGTTTTCAGATTGTTTACATCTTCCGCTAAGACTTCGACGTCTTGTTGGTAGGGTGTTGAGCTTCGAGTGGTTTGGGCGGAGTCATTAGGAACGGTGGCGGGTTGGAAAATACCGATTGTTCTATTATGCGCTCGCACTGCGTCGGCGCGGATGCGCAGCCAGTGAGCGTCAGTAGCAACACACTGCTTGTCATTATTGGCTTGAGCATATTTGATCACCTCTTTTTCAATGGTTCGGTATTGAATATTTACAATGGGCTCTTGGTTGGCGAGCTCGACGGCCAATACATAAGCCTCGTCTTGTTTCTGCTCTAACTTATCCAGTAGCTTATTTTGTGCGACTTGATTGGCGCGCTCGTTACTGGTTGCGCCGTAGTCGTAAGAGAAATACGAAGTAAGCGCAAGCAAAAGTATGGCGCCCAACGCTTTGGCTAAAGTAAGGTATTTAGTAACCATTCAAGCAGACCTCGCGTTCTGTCTGGCGCCTTTTCACAATACCGGCGCAATTGCTTTTATTTACCCTGCAATTTTTGCCGTTTACGTACACCCACCGTAAGTACTCATTGCAGGCTTGTTTGTTTTGCCCTGCGTTAAATTTTTTAAGCAGTGTTGAACGTTTGAAGTTGCCCGCGCCCAGGTTAAACACAAAACTCACCATCATATCGAATTCGCCTTGACTGGCTTGCTTAGTGATGGCCTTTGTCACCACTTTTTCAGCGATGGCCACATCTTGAATGAAATAGTCGGCCGCTTGTTCTAGGGTGACTTTCGCGTTCTTTTTTATCCCTTCGGTATGGCCGAGACCTGCCGTCCATTTATCGGCGGAGCATTGATAAGCGGCGAGTCGACACCCCTCTTGATTAGCAACATGAGCTAACCCTTGTTCACTGGTTTTTAGAACGGTTGATTGACCAAACACAATGGCCAGAACGGCCATGACAGAGCATACCGTACTGGAGATGACCTTTTGTTTCATGCCCATGCTATTTGTCCTCAATGTTCTGGATTTGTAAGCTATCTAATTTAGTTCTGACCCAATAATGACGCATGGCCATTAAGCCCGATACGATAGCCACAATGCAGGCAATAAGTTGGGCAATGTCATTAACTGACATAGAGCCCAAAGTGGCCGTAATACTGGTGATTAGGCTTGGTTTACCGATGTTCATTAGCGCTCTCAATGGTTGGTTTTCTTTAGTGTATCGCGCGTGATGAGTGACGGATATTTAGGCTAGTTCTAGATGGTAGATGTAGAAAACCCAGTACGGTACTGGGTTTGAATAGAGGGCGTACTTAGCTGATTGGTTTCGTTGGCCATGGGTTTTCGTCGTGGATTTTTTGCCATGCGGCGAGTGCTTGTACTTCCAACATTTTTGCGCCTGCTTCATCACCTTGTAGCCGTTTGATGTTGGCTTCTGAGATTAAAGGATCGCACATTTGGCTATACAAACTTCGGCGGGTGCTATCCACCTCGTCATAGTCATCAATGTATTGCTCGCTTAGATTGGTTACCCATATACCGTCTGTCCATTCATCAAATTGAGTGGCAGGTTCATCCAGTGTCCAACCTTGCGGAATGTCCCCCAATTCGGTGACTTCTTTTGATTGTGTGCAATCGGTCTGATCAAAAATGGTTTTCTCACGATGATCGATGATTTGTATCCACTCATTGTCCACCAATCGAACAGCAAAACCTTGCTCGGTCTTCGGTGGTGCGTCAAAAGAGTGATTATCAGGTAGGTCAAAATTGAAATCAGAGACAACAAATTCATTGCCTTCTGCATCATAGAACGTCTTACCAATTTCAATATCGTATATCTTCCACGCGCCGTCTTTATGGAGCACGGTTTCATTGCTCGTATCGAATTCGGGCGGCGCTTCTTTGATAGCCCCCTCTGGGTAATCGCCATCCGGAACACCAATCACAAAGCCTTGTCCGACTTCGTTCCAGAACGCTTTTAGTGCTTGGTTTTCTATTTCATCCCAACTGTCGGTTTGTTTATCGTATCGACCAATCATGCCTTGCTCTGAAGGCGTGTATACATTAACGGTAAAACCCTCACCTAGCGCCGTTCCTTTGGCGACATGCTCTGAGGTGTTTTCTATCCACCATCCTTCTTCTGAAAGGCGGGAAACGCTAACGGTTTGAGATGTTGAAAAAAATGTCGTCATTAGGCCATCCTTACAATCCAGTTTACTTTTCTGTGATTTATTGTGTTTTTAGCGGCGCCGAAAAGAGCAATCGCGAGTGTATGTGCATGAGAGCCGATTGATACTGAATGATAGTGGTTGCCCGCTGCCCCCGTTGCAATCGCCGCTCTAGCCGTTTGTATATATTTTGAACCTGCAATGTAGTTTGCATTGCTCGTGTTTACGTTTGTATCTCGACCATTCGCAATTTGTGCGTGCGTGTGATTTCCGGTTGTATTCGTATTTTTACTGCCTAGATTTGTTGAACTGGAACTAGATCCCGGGTGACCATGCTCTTTCACTTGTCCTTCTTCAAATACACCTATCGTTTCATTATCTTCTTTACCAATGACGCCGCAGCCTCGCATATCAGGAATTACGCCATCAGGCCACACTTTGGATAGTTCGGTATAAAGCGAGATATCAAAGGCTTGATTCTTCATAATGGCGAACCCTTCTGGCGCCGTATCGGTAAACCACGGGATAGCAGCACCTACTGGGAATATCTTCGCCGCCATTTTTAACCACAAATTGGTGACGAGTTTGTCGATGATATGGGAGATATCTAACGCGTGAACCAGCTTTTTGATGGTCAAAAAGGATCGGTCATTGGTGCCTTGCTCAACATCGTCATTACTGGCTATCTTGGCAATGCCGGCTATTTCCTCTGTCGCGTAGGGCGTGCCGAGTAACTCAATCGTTATATTATCAATGCTTGAGGCCGCAAGGTTTAGCTCACACGCTTCGGTGACCACCGTGTCTTTACGTTTAAAGGTGATGACCGCGCCATCTCGGCTATCCACGGCGAACAGGGTGCCATCTTCTAGCCAATAACCGAGCTCTTTACCATCAAACTCTTCATCACCATCCCAGACGGTTTCAAAGTGCAATTGACCTAGGCCAATAATGGCCCCTCGGGTAATGGGTTTACGCAGTATTTCATTTTGCAGTGTGGTTTGGTCTTGAGTCGGCGTATAACCCTCACTGCCAATACTGATATGGGTGATTTTATAGCTAACCCCCATTTCACCTGCCTGGATGGAAGCTTGAATGCCTGCATCGGTAATGATTAAGCTCATTGTGTTACCTCGTATTGATGCAAATTTCGAATATGTCTGGCATTGGCGATTTGATGGTAATGCGCCATTTCTGAGTTATAAATCCATGTGATTTCTGTATGCGGTAGCCGCTTTTGTTCAAAGGCCGTCCATGCTTGCCGCGCGTTATTACGGGCACCGTCTTTCAGCGAGACATAAATCAAGTTTGGCGTGTGTGCCGAGTCATAAACCTGACCACTTTCTTTGCCTGCCTTGCTAAACAGCAAGGCTTGATAATCGCTAATTTTCCAGCCGAACAGACGCGCCTCAAAATTGGTTAACAGTGACAGTTCGATATCGTCATGCGTGGCTTTAAAATCGATTGCCATCCCTTCTATCGTATTAGTGAGCGCTTGATTATCGGCTTCTTGCCAATAGTCGCCTCTGGGCAACAATAACCGAATAGCATCGGCAAAATCGGCGGCGCTGTAGTCAATGATTACGTCGGTGGTGTCCACGATACGGCTCCTAGTACATGAATTTGGTTGCGCTCGATGGCGGTCTCTTCTGTCGGCGCTTTGACGATAAAGTTATTGGTCACAGCTGAGATGGCGAGAACGATTTGGGTTGGGGTAATGGACTCGGGCTTTTCGCTGATGGGGTCAATACTTCCCATTTTGTTTTTAACCATTCCCTCAAGTGCAAGAACGACATCATCACGCACGGCCTGATCTTCAATACCTTGAATTTCGATATCCAGCATCCTTTGCTCAGGCAACAATGCGCTAGGATGGCAACCTGCAAGGCGGTTTGCTTCAAAGATGGCTTGTACTAAAGTGACGATTTCACTACTTAACGTAGGGTCATTTTGTCGTGTGCCGATATAAACCTCGACCATGCCACGCTCTGGGGTGTTATCCAGCGCCCAGGCATAATCCACATCGGAGTGCGCCGACACCGCCCAGGCTTGATAATCTTCCGCCTTACCTACCAACTCATTTTTCTCAAATGCGACAATCACACGCGCTCGCCAATGCTCCAACGCTTCAATGTCTGCGCCGCCTTCAATGCCAAGGCTTTGCACATTATTGGGGCTGACGCCACTTAACCCCTCAAACAGGGTTAGCGTATTACCTGCAGGTAAATTGCTGTCTACACCAGAGACCAATGCCATTACTTCAACGGGTGTGTCGCTGTATTGCTCATTGGTTGTCTCATAGTCATGACTGTTGTAGGTCAAGCGTGTGCTTTTGGGAATAACGACCACGCCGCCAAGCTGTTCAAATTTAACTAAACCTTGTGCAAAGGTTGGCAGTAAACGAGGCACGTCGTGCCTGTTGGCGTGCAGATATAGCCAAGGCTCTGAGCAGGTTTCTGGGTGAAGCTCTCGAAACAGCTGGTCTTGATAGCCATATTGGCCATAACTCACGCCTGCGATGGCACTGGCAATCGCATCAATGGCGGGATTGTTTTGGCCTGTTTTGGCCATCAACGTGGATTTTGCTCGGTCGATGAGCTCTTGCAAGCTGCGTTGTGTGCTCATAGTGGTACCTCAAATTTTGTTCCATCGACTAAGGTGATGGTTACGTTACGGCCCATCTGGTTCGGCCCATCTTCCCAGACCGATACGACGACGGCGCTGGCGTGTCCATCAGTGATTAACCAACTGAGCGCATCGTCATAAAAGCGCTTTGCCAGGCTTAGGGTTTGTTCGGTGATTTTTTCGCGCCTTAGTGTCCAATCGCGAGAGCCCACCATTGAAAGCAGTTCATCACTCCAATGACCTCCGCGTTCGTTCCTTTCCATCCGCGCGCGGTCATTTTGAGTCGACTCACCATGGTTATGAATGCTTTGCTGTATGGCGTGAGTCATGCCTTCGCTCGAGGTGATGGGCGCGGTGAGGGCATTCAAGGAAAAGTAACTCATGATTTATTGGGTCCTTGGCTGACTTTGGTGGCGTTGTCGTCGTCATAATTGTGGTCGTGCGTCTCAACGGTGACCCCGCCAAAGTTGCCAGAGGCGCCGCCGACACTGCCCTCGACATCAAGATTTCCGCCTATCGCCACGTTGCCAGAGAAGGTGGATTCTGGTGAGGTGACGTTTACTTTTGGCGCGGTAACACTGGTTTCACCTGCAGAGATAACCTCGAGCTTTGCCATAGAATTAATCTTGATACCTTGCGCGGTAAAATGAACCAGATTGCCTTTGTCATCGAGCATGGCAACTTCACCAGGCTCAAGTTCTATTTGATGGCGTTCATCTTCCACGTTGACGGTGAATCCTCTTGCGGTGACGCCACCAATAAACAAGTTATAGGTTTTGGCGCCAACCAGAGGACGACTCATAAAGCCATAATTATGCACGCGTTTGATGCGATCATTGGTGCGCCCAGTGGCGGTTTTGATTTGCAGAATACCGGTTGAAGCACCAGTGACCATGCCCGTTCCTGTGACGTTTTTGATTCTGGCCATTAATCGTTGTTGCGCTTCTTTACGCATAGCTTTGCTCCTTGAACGGCCTGAATAATTCAACGGAAGTACTCGCTGAGCTTTCCGATACCGATAATGCTAACGTTTTGATGACGAGCATTTCATTGAAGTTTTGTTTCTCGTCGATGACCCTGATGACTCGGTTTAAACCATCTATGGCGAGCACTTGGAATATGTCGGCGATACTGGCCGATGTGGTTAGGCTTTCGGCTATAGATAAATTGCGCTCATAAGTGGCGCGAGATAAACACGCCGCTTCGCTTTGAAGTTGGTCGCAAATAATGACCATGGTTCGCGCGCTATTAATGGTCGGGGACGTAATGACGGCGCTGGCGTCATCCCATGCGCCCTGTACTTCGGTGCGATAAAACTGCTTATTAAAGGTGCGTGTAATATTAAGTGATTCAAGGTTATTGCCCACGTCTAGACCAATGCCTTGAATCGTCGCATGGGCGGTATTTTCAATGGTTAATACCCCATTGCGCTCGATGAGCATATAACCTTGCTCACGAATGAGTTGCGCGATGTTCTCGACTGGCGACTCGGCGTTGATCTGAAACTCAGGAATGACCGGCATCGATGCCACTAAACTTTTGACGCCCAAACCAAAGGGTTTAGCCAACGAGCGCAGCAACTTCTCGACGTTCTGATCATAGAGTGCATCCATCGTGATTCGGGAATCAATCATATTGGCGCTGCTCGAACGGCCAGTAATGGTCACCTCATGAGAGCTTGACTCGGTTGACGCGTCTACCTGATCTATCTGGCCTGTTAGGATGGGCATGTTATCGAGACGGAACTCAACGGGCAGAGGGCGATCTATGTTCATCGGTGGAATTCGACAGCTGAACGTATGCGCAAGCTGCTCTACCGAGTAGTTTAAGTCGGCTTGATAAAAAGGAACCTCAGCACCGTTAATCAACAAAGCGAGTTTTTTCATCAGACGTCTCTCACTGACAGTTCACCACGCATGAAGAGTGGGTGTTGCAGGGCATTGATAGCAGTGATGACTTTCTCGTCCGTTCGCTCATCATGCGCGACAACCAGCGCGGGCTTTGCCCTTGGTGCTTGGACGACACGATGAGAAATGCAGCCCGCAACGACTTTGTCATACTGTGCCTGGACACTGTTTTTTAGTACCACCAGTGCGTCGTAAAGTTCGATGCTTTCTAATGTCGAGACATGAGTCACTTGGGTCACGCGGTCGTCGATGTTTTCTATCAACGTCACTACGTCACTTTGCATAATGGTCGTTTGCTTACTCCCTTGAGTGACATCAAAACTATCTGATGCCTCTAACTCGGTGACATCCTTACTCATTTTTATCGCACCCGTCACCACCTGAACGTTGTGGTGCGTTGTTGGGGCATTGTCTTTCACTAGCCCCAGCATTAATGCGCTAGCGCAGCGTGAATTATCTACAGCCTCACTGACAGATGTTGGCTCCGCTTGCACACCATCGGCAACGGCATTGATGGCCGTAGTCAATAATACCGCCACGTTACTTGGTGCTCCGCTTAAACTACTGACGAAGGAGAACGCCTGGTTAATAGCGTTATTGATGTCTTGCAACGTGTCGTCCGCTAGGTTAAGTCTATTGGTGATATCAACCAGGACATTCAATGTGTCTATGATGTTGTCTTGAGTTTGATTGATCTCTGATACGGTCATATTAGTGATGGATTCACTAAAGGAAGCACTCGATAGACTGTCGACAATAGCCGATTGCTCTCTCACCCTGACATCGGTTGAAGTGGTAATGGTAGGAGACACACCAGATCGAACAAATGCCAGGGAAAGGGAGACTAATCCTCGTTTCGTGTTGATGCTTTGCGAGACGGTTTCAAACGTCAATGACAACTCGCCAAGCCACGGATGCTCTAGCTCACCAACGGGCGAGGCGTCTAAGCTTTCGATAAAGGCGTTGGCCTCTGCTAACGAACTGGTGCCAACAAACACCACCTCTAAGTTGATGGTTCGGGACTTGCTGCCCATTACTTTGATATGAGGCAAATCAGCATAAGGTATTTCACTGACGTGCAGGCGTTTTCCGCCATCAATGGAGGTCGAGACGATATTGAGGGTGTGCCCATTCCATCGACCGCGCTTGTATTGTCGTTCCCACATCAGTTGGTTATCTCCCAGTCATTCAGAAAATAGCGCAATAGGCAGGGATGAGAAATATAGGCGCTAAAAACGAGCGCTCAGGCGTTGCTCGGGCTCACCCTCCCCTCCGCGCTACAATTCAACACGGCAATTTTGCGAAATTTAACACGCACATTTTGTTGGTAGGGTTATTTGACCACAGCCCTTATGGGAATTGAACTCAGGGCTATTCTAGGTAGGCATTTTAGAGATCGTCCAAGATCGCGTTTGTTCGTATTTAGTGTTTTTCGCGATCCTTGTATTATTTTACAGTCGATAAGCCTCTCGCATTATCGCATCCATGCGGTTAAGTTTACGTACAGCCAGTGAAATTCGCTTGCTTGAAACCTCAGTTTTCAAGGATGCCAGTTCGTAAGAGTACCCGGATTCAAAAACCAACCTCGCAGCCACTTTGGTTTTCTCTGGCATTTCTCTGCTGGGTAGAATTTCAAATAAAGCATCAAGACGCTTTTTGGGGATTAGATTCATTTTTATTATTTCCCGAAGTCTAGACTTCCTATTTATTAAATTAGTGAATCAAAAATATCCATCTGGTCCACATCACCCTTACACAAATCAGGCTGAAGCTCTGGGTCTGGTTTTGTCCCTGTCGATTCGATAATCCTATGAACGGTGGTTAAGGTGGTAAACGCTTTACCACAATTTAAGTTCAAGCACTGGCAATAGGCTTCGCGCGTGTCTTTGCTCATTGCCCGTGATGTAGCGATTCGGGCTTTGCTCTCGCAGATTGGGCAGGTAATTAGCATGGTTGTTTACTCCTAGAACCAGCTTAAGTCTGGTTGTATGTAATCTTCATCGTTATCAGTGAGCAAAATTGGTTCATCTGGTTCGTCATCACCTAGCCAACTCAGGTCTAAAGGCACGTCATTTCGGTATGCCAGGTTGTCTGGGCGGACGTGGCCATCCCCAAGATGCAGTTTTATGCTCTTGTTCTTCTCTAAAATTAACCATTTGCCCTTCAACAGCTCCGTTCTGAAACTATCATCGAGCTCGTACTCGATAGAAAGCCGCCGTATTTCATGTTCAATTAAGGGATCTAAAGGTCTATTTACCTGATGGGTATCCTGTAGCGGTAACGGTGTAAATTGCTTCCGCGTACAGTTATTGACAGAACTCCGAGAGGCGGCAAGGCCGCCCGTTTTAGTCGCTTCGCTCCCAAGAGCAACACCGTCAACCTGATCACCACTTATTTGGGCTTTGGCTTTACCCTTAACCCGCCAATCTTTTGGATTGGCCGTTGGCTTCTCAATGTCGTAAACCACGTCACCTTTAGGTACAGGCTTGTTCTGAATAACCCATATTCTTAAACGTGTTTTAGTAAACTCCCCACACGCTTTAAAACCGTCTATTTTTTTAACGGTTTCGCCATGGGGAGAAGCAAAGGGAAGCTCTTTGTATACATTGGTAATAAGCAGCTCGTCACGTGTTACAAACGGGCCACCTTGGCCCATGATGTAACCTTGCCAATCGCCTGTGTCGGCGGCTTGCATTGTCGCAATTACATTGCCTTCTTCGCTTTCAATACTCGGTTGGTAGTGCTCGCCTAACATGACAAAAAGCCGCTTGGCATTAAACAGCTTTCTGTTCGTTAGTAACGTATCGGGTATCGGTGGGCCAACGAATTTACGCTTATATCGTTTAGGTATTTCTTTATAGATTTCTAGCATTTCTGCTCGGCTTAACGTGGTGAGGTAATCCATGAAACTGGCTTTATCTAAATTGGCATAACGGCGCAGCTCTCTATAGGTGGTGACAGGTGCACCACCAAAGAATTGAAACTGACGAATGTCCCATCGGCTTTTCCACGCTGACACATTCTTCGCCATGCTTTTGATTGATTCTCCCGTTTCGTCGGACACTTCATCATCCATCGCATAGCCATCAATATTCTTTGATATGTATTTGGCGATATAACCGGTAGCCGAACCTTGTTCTGGGTCGATAAATCCCACATCACAACGGGCTTTATAATTGATATTTAGTGTCGTGACTTGGCTGCTTATCGGCTGTTGATGTTTAACCGATTCTGGCAGTTCTACTTCTGGCCGTAGGTTTGCCAATTCGCAAGGGAAGTCCTTTTTGTATAGCTTTCTAGGTATCTTGAAAGCATTCGTTACTTCTTTACTTTCAACAGGAAAACTAGGTTGATAGGGAAAATAAAGCGCCGCTTTTGGGAAAAGCTCTAATGCGTCTTCTTCAACGGCGTAGCGAATGAAGATGTTCGTTACCTCTAGCGCCTGTTGTGGTTTTACCCATATCAGTAAATGCCAATGCGGTGTGCCATCATGGTGAGGCTCGGCCACACGAACACCAAACCAGCGTAACCCTTCTCGGTCTAATTTAGCTCGAATTCGTGACCAAACTTTGTTGAGGTAGGTTTGTGTCTCTTTTGGGTTGGCGCCGTTCCACTTCGCCACAAAACCACCTTTCTTGTAGCTATTGTGGTATTTGCCCGGAGCGGTCAGAGTTAAGAACAAACCTTGAAGACCTAGCATTTCGCCAATATCTTCACAACCACGGCAACGGACCATTAATTCATGACGAAGTATTGCGGGGTTAGAAATGCTTTTTAGTACCATGTCTTTCAGTGTTATTTCTTCTTCTGTTTCTTCATCAAACAAGGTGCCGTTTTTGATGAATTCCCAGTTTTTCGCTTTTTGTTCTTTATGTTCACGTAGGCAATCCCAAGAACAGTAAGCCGAGGCCTTTTTAGATACTTGGCCCATTGCTATGGCTAAATGCTCTCGCATCAATTTACGGCCACGAACTAAACGCCCATACCACCATTTTTCGCTACGCATGCGCGATATATCTTGAAGCGCGGAAAGTTCGGTCTGTTTCTTTTTGTATTTTCTAGGGGCAACGACGCCAAAACGTTCCGTAAATTCAGCTAACTGCTCATACCCATCCAATGCCGCCTTTTCTAATTCTTTATCGGTTTCAGCTTCATAATCTGCTGATATGTGTTGATGATACTTAACCACGATACTGGCAATTTTAAACGCCATGTCTCGGATTTCACCACGTTCTAGTTCGGCGAGAATTCGGCTCTTTATCGGTTTTCTGTTTTTTGTTGCTTGTTCGAAATCGAACTTCATTTGCTCGTTTTCATTAGGCTGTTCGCTTTGATAAGTGTCGGAATATTCCTCACTTAGCAAAGCAACCTTTTGGGTTGTGGGTAGCTTTTTGTATCGGCGTAACACCATACGAACACGATCACTCGCTGGCGACATTCTTTCACGTAAGAAGGTATTGGCTTTGCTTGCACCGTCTTTGCGAAAGATATCGATATAGCGATTGGCAAAGTACTTAACTAGATAGATGGGAAGCCCTGCAAAAAACTGCTTACGCCATTCGTGATCAAGGGGGTTTAGTTCATAAAGCTTGTGTTCAATAATGGAAAGATTTTCTGGTGTTCTCTCTGGGTTCGGTCTTGCTGCCAGTACCATATCATCGGCTAAACAAGTTGGTTTGAAATCTCCAGCAGCCCATTCCAGTGCAAGCTGTTGCGCTCGTTCTTGCTCCCACTCCATAAATTCAAGGCTATCGGTATCAATGTTTTGGTACCACGAAATAAGACGCTGAGCACTAGTTTGAACTTTAGTGTCTGAGCGCCTGTTTTTCTTGTTAGCGTAGGTAGGTAGCATAAGCGTGTATCTACTATCCTTTACAACGAATGCGGTACTTCAAAACGTACTGAACATAGCTATAATTCAATTCCATTTTTTCAGCTATTTGATATGGGCGTAGACCCGCATCGTCTAACTGCCTACAAAGCTCTACGTCATGATTACTGACGATTGCTTGAGGATGAGTTTCTCCATGTTTTTGAAAGTAAATACCTAGCATTGTCGCCTTACTTTTCACGCTAATCTCAGTTCGAGATAATTTTTCAGCAATCTGCCTAGCGGTTAGTTTTTTAGCGTTACGACGTAAAAAAGTAACATCGGCTCCACTCCACGCTTTTTTGGTTACACCGACCAGTGTGAACGCCATTGAAATACCTCGTCTTGAGGCTTGTGACCTTAAGTAGTCTGGCGAAATGCCGTAAGAGGCGGCTATCTCTTTAACTGGTCGTGTACCTGCTTCTTTCAACGCTGCGGTTAAACTCATATCTCCTCCAGTTCCTGAGTTGTAACCACCATGTACCCGCTTTTTCCGTAACCTTTCGAGATCACGCCGTTGTGCAGTTCGGTACACTGAAAATTTGCGCAGGCTTGTTTGATGGCATCTTCCATCGAGGGGAAATCGCCAATAGGAACATTGGCAACTTCTTGGGTTTCTTCATGGCGGACGATGCCGCCTAATGGGCATAACTGAACGGCGGCAAACATCATGCGGCCACCTCATCGCTATCCGTTTCTTGTTTGTCTCGGGCTTCGGCGATCAGGTCTATTAACTGGTCTTCTATAGCAAGTAATTCTGAAATCGCGTTTCCTTCTTGCCATTCATCACGTTCCCCAAGGCAGGCAGTAATGCTAAGTAGGTCTTCATAACTTGCGGGTGCTAAATAGTTAGCGTTCGCTGCACATACTCGAACGCTGATATTGTGGAGAATAGGGCTGTAGTTAACAGTTATATGAATAATATCTTTATTCGATACCGCTAGGTCCATGATGGTATCAATTGCTTCTCTTTCTTGGCGGTTTCTAGTCTGTTCATCAATTTCTACCACCGCTTTCAAAACATCTTCGGCAACACAGTTTCCAAGCTGTGCTACTGGCTTACCAATGAGCTCACTAAGCGCAAAGGCAATTTTTCGCTGCTTCGACAATGTAGAGTCGTGAACTTGAAGCGCTTTGTCTAAAATTTGGGTTGCCTTTTGTAGGCAACTTTTGGCGTCTTCTTTTGCTTCATTAGCTAAAGTTAATTCAGTTTTAGGTGGCGTTGGTTTAGTTGGTATATGTCGTTTATTCATCATCTGCTCCTACACAAATTCAGGATAATAAAAATCGTCCTCTTTCAAGGGCGTGGCCATCGAGGCCATATCAGTTGGTTAAGGTTTTACTCAGTTAAGACCAACGCTGGCCAATTTGCTCAGCTTGGCTTTGTAGTTTCTTAAGTTGTTGCTTTATGAGCAGCTGCTCGGCTACGTCTTCGGTTTCTTTGCCTTTGGTTTGCAGTTGCTTGCCTTCCTCTCGAAGGGGTTTTAGCTGCTTTTCTTTTAGCTGTTTGCGTACGTTGGCAAGGTTGGCTAACCCTTGTTCTTTTTGCGCTTGGTTTAATGAATAACAAGGCAAGTCAGGGCAGGGCATGTGCGCGGGGTTAGTGGGCTCATGCATGACAGGTTCGCGACCTGGGAATAAAGGAATAACGTTGGCTACTGACATAAGTAAACTCCTAAGCAAGTCCGGGAATGGGTGAACCGTTAACTAGAAAGTCGGCACCCAACTGCACAAGTGGTTGAAGGCCTGTGGTGCGACCTTCTAGATCAGAGATAAGCAAAACCAGATTTCCCAACGCCAATTGCGCCTTGGCTAAGGTTTTGCGCTTGCGGCTTCTGGGTAAACGGTCGGCATTGCACATTTCTAATGCGTCGCTAGATAACTCTCCGGTATAAACTGATTGGTTTAAGAACCGCTGTAGTAGGTTGATGTTGTCTTTATCTTCAGGAACGGGGACGGTGACCACGCCCATGTCGGCCATAAGGGTGTTTAGAATGGTGAAGTCGCCTGACTCTTTGCTTAGTAGCGCTAAGTCAACCGGGTCTAATTTATGCGGCTGTGAAGGGTTAAGCTTATTTCGCAACATGGTTCCACTTGTTACCCCAATTTGAGTGGCAAGTTTTTCCATATTGTTGTTTACCGCGAAGTCGCAACAAACGGCGTCGTAATCTCGCTGTTTGCGTTCACGTAAACTGCACATAGCGATATGCTGGTCCATAAACGACAATCCTAAAAGAAGATAAACGGGAAGATGGAATAAAGAAAAATGGACCAGCCAAGCAATTCATACACTAGGTGCCAGTTTTCTTTTTTCACAGAATTCAGGTAATGGTTCATAGCCGTTACCCCAAAAATTCGATGGTTTCACGGGCGGCAATTTCATGCATGGCGACCATGTTGATTAAAATTTTCTGACCGCGTTTTTCTTTCTTTTTAACAATGACTTTGCCGTCTCGAATGAGGTCATCGAGCGTGCTTTTTGGCAGGCCTGTTAGTTCCATGTATTTGTCGTGGGTAACAAATGGCGTAGGTGGGGCTACAGAATAAGAAAGCATAGTGGTATCCTTTAAAGTGACTCATATTTATTTGAGCATCTATAGTCTTGGTCGGCTTGATGCTCATCGACAAACACATATTAGATCGACAATTACCGATCTGTAAAGCGGTATTGAGCGATCTATATCAAAAATTATCGATATGGAACGGCAAAAAATAGTTGCGCCCAACTATATAAAGGGGCATGAGTTCACTGATGGTCTAAAAAAAGCGACTGGATGTTCGACTCTTATGGAGCTATCAGAAGTGTTGGATGTGCCTAAAGCGACATTTAGCGCTTGGAATCTGCATGAACGTACATCTCATGAATTGATCATCAGGCTTCATTTAGTTCTGGGGATTCCGATTGCAGAGCTCGCATTAGATGAAGAGGCTCAAAAAAAATTGGCAGCAGGCACTCCATATGCCAAACCAAGAGCGGTTGATATCATTTCCCAAACAGAAGGTTCCATTCCTCTAGCTAGATTTGGATTGGTCGAAGGCAAACTTGTAGAGAAGCCATTGCTTAATTTTGATAAAGCATTATTGGAAGAAATGGGTGTGCGAAGCCCAATGGCCGTCACTACTGAAAACTCTACTGTGATCATTGATAAAGAAACCGATCAGGCGGTAAGTGGTACTTATCTTGTCGATATGGATGGTTTGTTGTCATTGAATGATATTCAGAGGTTGCCGGGTAAGCAGTTGGCTATCTCTTTTGCTGGCTCGGTTCTTACGGTGGACGAGTTGAGTGTGAAGATTGTTGGTAAGGTTGTTTTGGATTTGAGGAAGGGGTGATGGGTGTCTTAGGTGTGGGTTAAGCACTTTCTGTTAGTACATTTATGTCCAAAAATGTGCTGGTGGGACAAATTGTCCCACTCTAGTCTAGATTCGGAACAGTTGGTATCTAGTACTCAGAATTTCTCCTTTCTTAGAGTGCTCAATTTACTGCTTTTCTATCACCCAAAATTAATTAAATTTAGCTAATAATTGGTTCTTGTTTATTAGGCTAAATTATTCTGTCTAATAAGTGTTTGGTATTTTTAAATAGTAGCTAATACAATAAGTTGTTAGAATATGCCCACTAGTTTTTCACACAGGTTTGTTTTATGAGTTTGGATGTTTCTTCTGAAATTTCAGCTGTCTCTGAAGCTTCGAGTACTGTCGCCCATTCTAGTGAATGGTATTCATTTGATCCCAGCGCACAGGCTATTTGGCTCGTTCCTTTGACTCTCGTGGCTGTTCAATTTCTTTTGAAATTATTTGTCGCAGAGGCACCATCCTTGCGCCAAGCTTGGAAAAGTTTTATTCATTCACCAACAGATGTTGGTTTCTTAGCATTATCATTTATTGCGACCATTATTATGGGGGAACCAAGCAGTGCAAATGGTCTATTAGCTACAATGTTTACTTTTGTTGGGTTAATTGTGGTTTCTATTGTAATGACTAAAGTATCACCTATTGGTTTCACGAGATCTAAAATGTTAACCGCATCGGCGCTTGTCATTGTAAATTACGTGTTGGTTTCTACTATGCTAATTATTAGTGTTTCAAAGTTGATTGGAGAATGAGAATGGAAGTATCAGATTTGGTTTTTTATATCACTCCAATTATATCATTAGTAATTGTTGCAGTTCTTTATTTCAATACAAGAATGGCAAGCATGGCAAAGAAGTACGAAGACTATAAACATGATGATTTTAGAAAGTCTATTGAAAAAGAGTTGTATTCATTACACAAAGAATTGAGTCTAAATAAAGATAGGTTTAATAGCATTAACCACTTGGTTAATGATGTTAAATATTCAGATGCTAAAAAGCATCATAAGAATGACGACAATGGCACAAAAGAGTTTTTACAAAATTTGGGGGTTACTAGCTTACCAGAAGTAGATCCTAAGAAAGTGTTTGTGTTAACTCCATTTAATGAAGAGTTCTCTAGCCAATATAACACCATCAAAGAGACGCTTAATAATCTTGGACTTAAGTGTGTTCGCGGGGATGACTCTACAGTATCTTCCAATATTCTTGCTCATATCATGGAAGAAATGTTATCCGCGAAAGTCGTTGTAGCAAATTTGTCTGGCAGAAATGCGAATGTTTTTTATGAGTTAGGTATAGCTCATGCTCTTGGAAAGCCTGTTTTGTTAATCTCAGAATCCATAGCAGATATACCGTTTGATATTCAACATCAGAGAATTCTTACTTTTAATAATGAAGAAGATTTAGCAAAAGATATAAACAAATGGTTTATAAGTACTTTGCTAAATAACAAAATCTAACAAATTGCTCAAACGGAAAAATAACAGTTGACCATCGCTTCACGATTATATCCAACCGTTCTTTTCCGCTTAGCAGGGAGTTAAGCTCCTTGGAGGAAACATGAAGAAAATTGCAAGAATTTGCTGGAGCAGCAATGGTTGGAAAACTCCATCGGGTCGTCTAGGAAAAAGTAGTAATAAAGACTCTTACGAGTACCAAAATGGATATGGTCATGAAGAGTGGTTGCTCGATACAACAAAATTAGTTGATGGCTATCATTACGGGTATATCCAAGCAATTGGTAAGCATAGAGATAAATACTTAGACCAAGTTTTCGATGTTTCTTTATACTCAATCAATAGCGACACAAAACAACGATGGTGGTTGGGAGAAATAAAGAACTTAGAAGTCGTTTCAGCCGAAGAGTCAAAACGAGTATATAAAAAATACAAGAAAAACGGCTGGTACAAAGAGATGGTCGCTCAGCTAAACTTAGTTGGGGCTAATATTGAAGAATTTAAAAAGTTCGTAACTGCTGATATTTTCTCTGTTGTTAGGTACAAACCGGAAGACCTGAATTTACTAGAGGAACCTCAAGAGTTCAGTGCGGACGACCCAGCAGTCACTTCTAACTATTACAATCTGAAGAATAAAAAGTTAGAACCGAATTTAGAAAGGCAAAATGGTTTTCAGTTCATTGCTGGTCATAGAGAGGGTAAAAGTAAAACAAAGCGTGCATATAGTGATTACACCAAAGAAGTTTCGTTGTTGCACAACCAACTTCAAACTGCGTTATATGAAGAGCTTTCTCAACTATATGGATATGCTAGTGTAGCAACAGAGCTTGGCTGTGGTTCTGGAAATCGGATAGATCTGGTTGTTAAAAAAGAGAAAAGCTATTCGTTATATGAAATTAAGACTTCGAATAGTGCAAAGAGTTGTATCCGTGAAGCTCTGGGGCAATTAATGGAATATGCATTTTATAACGATAATATTGATATTGATAAGCTTGTCATAGTCTCTCCTCATGAGTTAAAAAGCGCAGATACTGAATACCTAGAGCGTATAAAAAGCAAATTTTCTCTTCCTATGGAGTATATGTCGTATAGTCTTTAGACCCGAACTTACAAGAGCTTGAGGTTTCAGGATACTTTTTCTAATCGGATAGAAATTTTTTGCCAGTAGTCGTAAATCGTTTTTGTCCAGAAATTAGTTGGTTCAGCAGATCGGCTAAGAAGTTTCTGCCTCTTTGTGTGTTTCAAACGAACGGCAACTCAGTGCATAGAAGCATAATTTGACTTACTTTTAATAATGCCATTAACCTGAAAGCATGGTCAGGTAACCCATCTAATCAGATGGCTAAATTCAGTCTACCATTACATTCTGAATAGTCGTTAACGCCGCTTTAAGCTGTAAGTGAGCGTGTACCATGTTTTAGCGAAGCTAGTTGCGCACGAGTTTACAAATTAGCCTTGAAGGCTTTGTTAGTTTTTTATATCGTTGTCAGGAAAATAGATACTATTATTATATATAGATGTATTTTGAAAACTACACCCTCGAATAACACCAACATAAAACATAGTAATGTAGACTGAGCCAACCAGAATAGCTTTTAGAGTGTCAAATGAGAGTATGCTGGCATCCACTGAAAACGTAAACATTTGTACAACTAATGAAGCATTCCCATCAGAGCACACAGCGAGGTTTAAAATACTTGCTAGAAGGAAGGCAAAACTATTCTTTTCTAAGTTCAATAGATTTTTTATTTCTTGATTTTTTTCAGAAACGATCCCTAAGGCAACAGCATTATCATTCTTTATTGCATAAGTGCGCATCTGCGAAATAGAAACATAGTTTTTGGCATGCCACTGGCGTAAATCACTAGACTCGGTGTTTTGTAACCACTCAATAGTTGGCAACACGAGTACTACTATAGAAATAATACGCTTTAGACCACTAACAACAACCACCATAAACAAGCTATAAACACAAAGAAAAACTAAGAAACTGCCGACAGTGATATTGGACTTGATATGGCTAAAATTCAGCTCATAAATTGAAATTCCTTGGTCATAGAGTAAAACTCCATCCAAAAAGATGACAAACGTAGATAGAAACACAAAGTAGTTTAAACTATCTGCTCTATCCATAATTTGATTTACATAAGATAAAACTTTATCCACAGCTCTCTCCGAAAAACTAACACCGCATTAAGTCAACACGACCACCCAACCTAAACCTATACACAGTAAACCCAATCCTAAGTTGAAAATTCCAAGCGTTGGTAATCAATCTAAAATGCTTGTATATATTTGTTATGACAAAACTTCTTCTAAAAACGGATATTCATACATCCCTGTCGAATCAATTTTCTTCCTGATATTGTCATCGCCGTCGTCATGTTTTGCTAGACAAAGATAATAATTTTGACCTTCGTGGGACGCATAAACCAACCACTCACCAGTCATTTTTTGCTCGGCTCTTCGTCTAGCTAAGCTTCCCGAGACAACGTCATCAAAAATTGCTGATATATCGGTTTCTGTTATATATCTTACTTCGTCACTAGCTTCAGCGTCTCGCACTTGTTCATCTAAATATGGAATGCTGTAATTTTTCAACGCATTTTTGACGTTTTGTGCTAACTCAGGAATGTTGCCATCGGAATAATGTTTATGCCATAAATGTTTTAAAGGTTTGCGGTTAAATTGAGATGCAGGCTTAGTCTGAGTTTTAGAACCAACTCCTTCTAAATATTTGATTTCATCTAAAACTGCTGAAATATTTATTAAACCTTTTTCAAATGCAAAAAATACATCTAGCAAGAAAGAGACACTATACCTACCGCCTAAAACCTCATCAATATTGAAAATACGCTTGAACTGCATGATTTTTTCATACATATCAGGGTCTTTTTGTTTGAACGTTTCAATAATAGAAGTCTTTAAATCAACACCATTCATTTCTGTCATGTTTCTATTTATCTCCCAAACTCATAATAATTTAACGGGGACATGCACCTTAAACCTTCGGTTAATGAATTGGCGGATCCCGGTTCAGATTAGGTGTTGGTTAAGTATTTTTTCCATTTTTATTCTCAAGGTTGTTGCAGTTTATCAACAAATATCTCATACGAAGTACCGTTATTTGCCACGGAGACTGTTCGCGATTATTTAAATACCACTCACACAGCCATTAATAACCAGATCTATTCATCATGGCTATTAGTATTTCCCATCCTGTACATGACAAATCTAAAAACCAATCAACAAAGGCATTCCAATATACGTCTAAAGGGACATCAAGGTGTGTATATGAAATAAATATAAGCCCTACAATTAAAAACAGAAACAGGTTTAGCTGTGCTTTTTGGGTGCTACACCTCTTATCGAGATCTTCAAATTCATTTTTAATTTTTTCATGATGATCTGGGTATTCTTTTCTTAAGCGGCTAATCTGACCTTTATACTCAATCTCAATAGACTTTAATGAATGCTTCTGATTTTGAATTAACAACCACATCATTAATCCATAAATAAACGCTGCAACAAATAGAAGCATGTTGGTAGGTTCTGCAAAACTACCCGGCTTTGCAGTAGATAGCCTCAATGCAACAAAAGCTATCGATACGGGAATACCCAAGGCCTTAGTTTGAATAGAGCTGAATGTCTCATTAATCTTTAACATGTAGTCTCTTTTCTTTTCTTGATATTCCAAGCGAACATCATCGAAAGAAAATTCACTTACATAAAGCTCGTAATTTTCAGTTACCTGAGAAGAAAACTCACCAAAATGTGTAAGGAGATATTCAAAGCGCTTTTCTTTTTGAACTGACTTAAGAAAATCATATAAAGCTGTTTTAAATATGCTTACTTTTTGATCTTTGTGAGCTTTATCTTTTATCCAGTTACTAATGTGTGTGATGCCGTCTAAACCAGACTGAATATCCTCTAGTTTGTAGTGGCATGGAATCTCCAGTCTGTTTTTATGAAGCATTACTAAATTTGGGAGATTTCCCCCTTTTACGACTTCGGTGTGATCTGCTAGTGCACGTAATATGTCAATTAATGCCACTGTGTTAATATAGTGCTTCAAGTCGCCAGTCAAAGCTTCAGTTTGACCATCATATTTAGATTTATCACCGATCAGATAAAATGATTCTGGTATCGCGCTTTGATTTTCGCTGTACTTTAAAAACTGAGCCCAGTCAGAATAGATATACACTCCATCTTGACGAAGATTGACTATTGATATCGAAACGTGGTACTCGCCATCCACAACGGTATCAACTGCGTCTGGTGAGTTTTTCGTGGCAAGATTCTCAATCGTTAAAAGCAGACCTTCATCTTCCCAAGATGACAACAGCTGCTTAATTTCAATCGTCATTTTTATTTTACACGCATAATCATCCTCGTTGACTGAAACGAGGTTATATGTGTCAATAAATAACGATATCTGATTTAGAAGCTCTATCTTATCCATTGTTATTTTCTGCTATCTAGCTGCTCTTTCAGCGCTTTCGGAATTTCAGTAATTGTTAAAACACCGCCGTTGGTAGGGTCATATGCTACTGCATTTCCTAATAATTTCGCGTCAAAGCTAATTGAAATAAGTTTATTCTTCCCCGAGTACTTCTTCAAACGCCTCAGAGCATTTGCATCTGTTGCCAGCTCGTTATTGAGATTATAAGGATCACTTTGTGAGATGAGTAAAAAGTGCCCTTTATCCTTTTCCTCTGCGTCTTCTGGCAAGCATGCAGCATCAAGAATTGTGGACAGTGTATCTAATCGTATTGTTTGCTTATCTTCCTTCCTCCATTCAACGATCTGATCATGTGCCTTGCTCTTCACGATCTCCGTTTTTACATCATCGAAGGAATGGTGACTACAGTATGCTTCTACGGATTTTACTAGAGATTTTGTATCTGACGCAGCTTGGGTAAACTCCTCACAGCCAATAAAATCAGCAAAGTAATCTGTGACCTTTTTCGCGTCCTTACCAATTTTAAATGATATATAGCGATTGGATAGCTCGTCCGCATTTTTCCACTTGGTTAAGTTTATCCGAGCTGCCATGTGAAGTTTGTCGAGGTCAACACTATCGAATTGCGCCAATTCCAGTTTATCTATTCGCATTACTGTCTTTTCGCGAAGCAACACTACACTCAAAAAATGCTCACCACTATGTATGTAATGATTGAACCAGAGGTGCCCTCCCTTAGCTGACTGCGCCCCCATTAGTTGCTTCTGAAGATGTGCTGCTGCTGATTTAGTAAAATCTACGTAATCTTCAAATCCATCGTCGTAATACTTCTCTAGAAGGTGCTCAAACTGAGTCAACTGTTCGTCTTTTTCTGGTTTACGAAAAAGCCCAGTATTCAAACCCGTGGAGTTAAATTTATCGTTGATCCCCTTACTTAATTGTGAAGCTGATTCGTCTATCTCATTCTCTTGAGTACGAGGGACCAACTCTGTTTTTGTACTGTTCTCCGTTTTGATTAGGTTATGCAAAATGACATTTTTAATTTCCATGAGACCTGCTTACTTATATTTGTTAGATTTATCAATATGATCAATCGGCTTCCGCCTACAATTTACAGCGCTTGTCTTCGTTTGTCTTCGGTGCAGTTCAAACTTATCGCATAACATGGCCTGTATATATAAACAGTATAACGGGTGCAATATATTGCACAAGTTCATATTTCAGTGCAGCCAACTTGTTCTTGCAACTCTAGTTTGGAAACAACTTATTGTCTTTTCTGTAGGTACTCAGTAGTTTGCTCCGAGTACTCGCAGGACAGCTCCGAGTATTCAAAAAAATCACCAATGTTTGTTCGCTATAAACTTAAACATTGTTAAAATTCTTAACTTAAAATACTGTATAAAAAAACAGTTATTCAAGGTTTTCTATGTCAGTTAGAAATCTAAAAGACAGTTCAAAAAAGCCATGGCTCTGCGAATGTTATCCAGCTGGCCGCAGCGGCAAGCGTGTTCGAAAAAGCTTTGCCACTAAAGGTGAAGCCGTCGCCTATGAACGCTATGTTATGCGAGAAATTGATGATAAGCCTTGGCTTGGTGGTAAACCCGATCACCGTAGGCTTTCCGAGTTGCTTGAACGTTGGTGGGTAGTGCATGGAAGCACCGTTAAGACCGGCAGTCATTCGTATGTTGTGCTTAAGAAAACCGTTGAGATGCTTGGGAATCCGATAGCTTCTCATTTTACGATGAAGGATTACCTCAATTACCGGGCGAACCGAATTAGCCATCATCCAACCAGAAAAAATATTACGCTTTCTCCGACTACTCATAACATTGAACTTAAAACGTTTAAGGCCATGTTTAATACGCTAGTTAAGTATGGTGAATGGAAGTTGCCAAACCCAGTTTTGGGTATTGATCTTATTAAAGCGTCCGAACGGGAGTTGTCTTATCTTACTAAAGACAAAATTCAGCCTTTCTTAAATAAGTTAGCGGCAGATAACAGCCCTAAAGCCGATCAGATACTCGTTGTTTGCAAAATATGCCTAGCAAGCGGTGCGCGGGTAGGTGAAGCGTTAGGCTTGAAGCGGAGCCATATCACTTTAAACAAACTGACGTTCATCGACACAAAAGGTAAGAAGAACCGAAGCGTTCCTATCTCTAAAGTTCTTCATGATGAAATACTCGCGGTTGCGGTATCTGGTCACGATATTTTTGATGTTCGATATTACGCAGCATGGGAGTGCGTGAAAAGGTCATTACCAGCGTTCATTCCGCAAGGGCAGGCGACGCATATTTTACGACATACATTCGCGAGTTATTTTATGATGAATGGGGGTGATATTCTGGTGCTTCAGCGAATTCTTGGTCATAGTAAAATAGAACAAACGATGGCTTATGCTCACTTCTCACCAGAGCATCTTATCCAAGCTGTCGAGCTGAACCCTTTAGAAAACTAGAATGAAAAAAATGGCGACAAAGTGGCGACAGAGCTCAATAACCCTCGTTTTTTGTCGCCATTTGTCGCCATTTTGTAAAATCAGTTAAATTTAATTTATTTACAAATCAACATCTTAACTGCTTTTCGTGTCATCATTGATAAAACCGCCGGTTTGATGAGCCCAAAGCTGAGCGTAAATACCATCGCCTTGAATCAGCTCTTGGTGTGAACCTTGTTCAACGATCTGCCCTTTATCTAATACGATTAGCCTATCCATTGCTGCGATGGTAGAAAGGCGGTGTGCTATGGCAATGACGGTTTTACCTTGCATTAGCTCGATCAGACTTTCCTGTATTGCTGCTTCTACTTCCGAGTCTAGTGCTGAAGTGGCTTCATCCAAAATAAGCAATGGGGCGTCTTTTAGAAGGACTCGCGAAATCGCTACTCGCTGGCGTTGACCACCAGATAGTTTCACGCCTCGTTCACCGACTTGAGCATCGTATCCGCTGTTTCCATGCGGATCCGTTAAGGTGTCGATAAACTCATGTGCTTGCGCTTGAATGGTGGCTTTTAGCATCGCTTCTTCGCTCGCATCTGGTTTGCCATAGAGTATATTTTCTCTAATAGAGCGGTGCAGTAATGAGGTGTCTTGGGTCACCATGCCTATATTGGCACGTAAAGAGTCCTGGGTAACCTCTGATATGACTTGACCATCAATCTTTATTTGTCCGCCTTCCACATCATGGAAGCGTAACAAAAGGTTAACTAGTGTTGATTTTCCTGCGCCAGAGCGACCAACTAATCCTACTTTCTCTCCCGGCTTTATGTTCAGGTTCAGGTGGTTGATAACCCCTTTATCTTTTTCACCGTAATGGAAGCTTACGTTATCAAATTGAATGCCACCCTTATCAACCTCTAGAGGTTTTGCATCTTTGCTGTCTTCTATATCAATTGGTTTAGAAAGCGTGGAAATGCCGTCTACCACGGTGCCCATGTTTTCAAATAGCGCACCGACTTCCCACATTATCCACATCGACATGCCGTTTATCCGTAAAGCCAAACTGATCGCGATGGCAATTGCGCCAATGGTGATCGCGTTTTCCATCCAAAGAAAAATAGAAATAGCAGCGATCGAAAATACTAGGAAATAATTGGCGATCTCTACACAGATATTGAAGCCTGTTACTAAGCGCATTTGTCGATAGACCGTATCCAAGAAACCGTCCATGCCTTCTTCTGCGTATTTGGTTTCTCGTTTACTGTGAGAAAAGAGTTTGATTGTTGCTATATTGGTATAACTGTCGACAATTCTACCCGTCATGGTAGAACGGGCATCGGCTTGTTCGGAAGCGACGGATTTGAGTTTTGGAACAAAGTAGAATTGAATGCAAATATAGGCGGCTAACCAAACCAACATAGGTAACATTAATCGCCAATCGGCTTGAGCCAACATGACCACAATAGAGGTAAAATAAACAATTACATAGACAAAAACATCCGCGGTTTTCATCACGGTTTCTCGCACCGCAAGGGAAGTCTGCATCACTTTTGTGGCGACACGCCCTGCAAAATCGTCTTGATAAAACGAGAGGCTTTGTTTTAACAAATATCGGTGTGCCATCCAACGAATGGACATTGGATAGTTTCCAAGCAGGCTCTGATGGATCGTCAGTGAGTAGATGGTAACGAGTATTGGCATCACAACCAGTAACACTAAACCAACCGCCCAAAGCGTGCTGCTATTTTCTTCAAGAAAGGTATCTGGGTTACTGGTCGAGAGTAAATCGACGAGCTCACCCATAAAACCAAAAAGTGAAACTTCAATAATGGCAACAATGGTACTGAGTGACGCCATTAATAGCAGCGGTTTTTCGAAACCGCGAGTATAGTGCCGGCAAAAAGCAAAAACACCGGTTGGCGGTTGTTGCGGTTCTTCTTCTGGGAAGGCTTTTGTTAGCCCTTCAAAAAACTTATACATTCGTTCATCCTCTTCCCATCTTGTTGTTGTTTTATCTTCAATCACGAGAAGAATTCGTTGAATAATAGATGGGTTAATTTATCAACACACACTACCCCAAACTAAAAAAAAAGGACATTATTTTCCATTTCATTTTGAATGTGCATATTTGCGTAATAATTATGCTTACCTATGGATTTATTAAACCAAACCCAGAGCGAGAAAGGGCATTGATAACATTGTTAGTGAATAGATATGCTTAGGTGTAACACTGTATTAACAAGGCATGCCTATGTTAGTTACCGATTTTGCTCTCTATGGCAGCGAAATCGCCTAGTTTGCTCGTGTAAATGGTATCAAATTCAGTTAAATGACATTTAACCTTCTGTTTACAATCGATGTAATGAATCTAAAATGGATATTTATGAATGAACTCAACTCAATCAATGCAGTATTTGCAAGGTGTCCGTTCACTTCAAAATGCGAATTGTGTGGTGATGGTGCCGCCGAAAGAGTTTTGCTATAACGCAGAAACAGCAGGGGATAATGAGTTTCAACACCGGGGCGAATTGAGTGCACAGCAGGTTCGTGAAAACGCAATGGCGGAATTTAATTCTATGGTGGTTGGTTTGCGCGCCGAAGGTGTACAGGTTGTTGAATTTGACTACCCTGTAGCGGAAAGAGAGACGCCTGATGCGGTGTTCCCAAACAATTGGTTTAGTACGACGTCGACAGGTGAGTTGTTTGTTTTCCCTATGGCGTGCACAAACCGTCAGTTGGAGGTCCGTCCTGAAGCCTTGGTTAAAGCACTTGTTGATTCAGGTCGAAGGGTAACCTCTCATTCATCATTGACTTCGTTTATTGAGCACAATGCTTATTTAGAAAGTACTGGCGTGATGGTGATGGACCACATTAATCGTACCATCTACGCGGCGTTGTCTCACCGTTGTGATAGAGAAGTATTAGAAGAATACACTCAAAGGGTAGGGTATGAGCGTGTTATTTCATTCCAAACCGCGTTGCCTTCCGGCCAACCGATTTATCACACAAATGTGATGATGGCAGTAGGGGAGTCATTTTGTGTCATTTGTGATGAGCTTATCCCTGAATTTGAACGTCGTTTTGTAATTAAGTCTCTAGCGAAAGATAAGCAAGTGATCTCTATTTCACCTGACCAAATGAATCATTTTTGTGGCAATATTCTTCAACTAGAAAATGCCAATGGCGATAAAGTGATTGCGATGTCTGAGTCAGCATACGACGCCTTTACTTCTGCGCAGAGAAACCAACTGTCGACCCATGGCAAACTATTACCTTTTAATGTCTCAACCATCGAAAACATAGGTGGTGGCAGTGTTCGATGCATGTTGGGTGAAGTGTTTTTGCCAAGAGGGTAAGTAAATTTAGTTCGTGATAGAGGATATATTGTTGTGCGCTAAACTCAACGTTGATAAAAATAAAAACACCTGCGTTCGCAGGTGTTTTTTACTTGATGAGCAATGGCATTTTACTTTGCGGTTGAATGCAGTATCGCCAACGACATCGGTGCCATTAATACATCACCCTCTGCGTGGCGATTGACTACTTTATCCATACTGGTATCACAAATCGTCACCCAGCATTGATTGTAGTTATTTGGTAGTTTGAAACGAGCTGGAGCGGTGGCTTGGTTGATCAGGTAGATCAGTTCATCACCTTCTTGCTCGATTCCAAGGTGCAGAGCGACGGAATTCTGCGTGTTCCAATCGTCATGTTCCATATGTTCGCCATCAGCTCGACGCCAGCCGACTCTGTTTTGGTTTCGTTGTTCACCACTAAATGCCCTGATGAAGGGAACCATATACTGTTGGCGTGCTGCTAACATATCGCTGATCCAAGCCTTAAATAGATCGATACGATTACATGATCGCCAATTAATCCAACTCAGCGGACTATCTTGGCAATAAGCGTTGTTGTTACCATTCTGTGAGTGGGATTGAACGTCTGCGGTCATAATATGAGGTATACCGAACGCAAATAGCAGACTGGCGATAAAGTTACGTTTTTGCTTCTCGCGAACGGCCTTTATCATCATGTTGTCGGTATCGCCCTCAATACCATAATTATCAGAACGGTTATCACCATGCCCATCATGGTTATGCTCGCCATTTGCATCGTTGTGCTTATGGCGATACGAGACAAGATCTTGTAGCGTAAAACCGTCATGGTAGGTGATGTAGTTGATGGTTAACTTTTGAGGCCAACGACTTGCACTATAGAGATCTCTTGAACCCATAATTCTGGTGGCAAATTCTTTTAAATATCCATCATCACCACGCCAGAAACTACGGGTAATGTCGCGGAATTTATCGTTACACTCATTCCAGCCATCTGGAAACCCACCCACTTGGTAGCCGTTCGGGCCGATATCCCAAGGTTCAGCAATAAGTTTCACTTCCCTTAGTACTGGATCTTGCGCCACCGATTTAAAAAATGGGGAGTGATAGTTAAAGCTATCGCCATTTCTACCCAACGTTGCCGCAAGGTCAAAGCGAAATCCATCGACATGAAACTCTTCCACCCAATATCGCATGGAGTCCATTACCAAATTAAGCATCGGTTGGTGCATTAAGTCAGTGGTGTTGCCGCAGCCAGTGTAATTGGCGTAGTGAGGGCCATGCTTTATATAGTTGCGAGGGTCGAGTGCTTTAAGATTAAAGATCACCCCACCTTCTCCTCCTTCAGCCGTGTGGTTGTATACGACGTCGAGAATGACCTCAATACCATTACGATGTAACTCACGTATAGCGGTTTTTAGTTCTACAACCGCATCGCTATTTGCATATCTTGGGTCAGGAACCATAAACAGATAGGGGTTGTAACCCCAATAGTTCACTTTTCCCATTTTTAGAAGATGTTCTTCATGCATACAGGCAGCAACGGGAAGGAGCTGAAGCGTAGTGATATTCTGTTTCTTGTAAAAATCGAGCATGGTACTGCTTGCTAAACCTAAATATCTTCCCTGTTCGGATTCTATTAGACCTTGATTTAGTTTTGACACACCTTTGACGTGAGTCTCAAACAAGACGGTTTCTTCTCTTGGTATTCTAGGTGGCTCAGTACCTTGCCAGTCAAATGCAGGATCAATCACCACACATTTACTCATCCCCCAACTTTTTGGGTTTGAATAAGGTGTAGCGTAGTGTAATGGTTTCTCTAATGCCTTCGCGTAAGGGTCTGATAAAAGAAGGCTTTCTCCATCGTGAGTAGTAATTGCATAGCCGTATTTCTGGCCTGCTTTTATAGTCGGAATGTAGATATGTCGTATGCCGGCATACTCATTGACGAGCGGAAATAATTCATATTCATCATCGTTAGCAAATAAGGCCAAAGATATGTCAGGGCAATTGGGCGCATGGATGGAAAAATTACATCCATTGCCGTCTAATGTAGCCCCTAAAGGGTGAGGCCGTGAGCGCGTGTCTGTCATTATTTATTCTTTTTTTATAAATTGTTGGCTTGTTGCGAACTTCAAGTAAAAAGGGATGTCGAACAATAGTCAACACATCATATGTATCCATAGTAAATTAATTCTATGTCTCAATAGTAATTTATTTTATTTTTTTTCTGCTTAATGGGTAATAGCAGATATATATTGAAACATGATGACATTAACACTTTGTGCAGTGGTTTGGCTCCTATTCAGCCTCTCCTACCCCCATATTTAGTGATCCAGTATACAAAATCATCTCTAATCTAATTTTCTACGCCTCTCTACTCCCCCGAAAATTCGCGTAGGGCGGAGGAAGTCATCCGTTGCTCGCTTACTTATTATGCCTATCGTTGAAACAAAACGGGAGGCGACTCCCAAACAAATTCTTTTTTAATGGTTTTTTTTGTTCTGCCTTTCAAAGGAAACCTAGGAAGTATAAGAAACATAATTATTCGTTCAGGAGTTGACGAGATGAAAAAAGTAAGCGTAATTGCTACAGCAGTGGCAAGTGTATTATTTGCAGGTTCTGCTTTAGCAGAAGATAAAGTAACTGAAGGATGGACAGTAAATGGTTATGGTCATCTTCTGTATAACGTAGGCCAGTCTTTGGCTCTAGAAGAGACTTACCACCATCGTCGCGATTACCGCGCTGCGGGTGCCGCATTCTCGGGTAACCCTACTCAAGTAGAGTTTACTGTGACAAAAGGTAATAACTACGAAAGCGGTGCCTGGTCTAAATATGTTCTGAAAACAGAATACGGTAACAACGAAGGTGGTAATGGACGCGGTTTCTATACATCGTCATCGGGTAACGAAGGCCATTTAGAATCTGGACAACTTGAGTTTAAAGAAGCTTATGTTGAACTAGGCGATTTATCTTATTTTGCTGAAGGTCTGAGCATGTGGGCAGGTCAGCGTTACCTAAACCGCCAAGCGGGTATCATAACAAAAGAATTCTGGAAACAATCCTCTGGTGTTGGTACGGGTCTTGAGTATAACAACGCTGGTGTTGCAATTTTGTCTGCTGATCCAGGCGAAGGAAGCTGTACTAATCCTAATGGTGCAGAAACGAGCTCGAAGCAATGTAATTTAGATGCAGATGGCGCTAGCACAACGGTTACTTCTGCTGATTTTTACTACTATGGTGTTGAAGCATTAGCGGGTCGTTTTGATTTCGACCTTAAGTTAATGACTCGTACAAACGTAGACGAGGCATCAACGGCTGAAAACGGTGTAGGTGCAGCAATTACTTATTCTCGTGACTACTACGGTTTGGATGGTTGGACGACGACGGCTTTAACTTATGGTCAAGGGGTTGCTGCTAACCGCGGTGTCAACTTTGGTCAATGGAGTGGTAACTGGCAGAAAGATGATGAGTCGATCTTCTTTACTTCTTACGGTGTTGTAAATATTTCTGAAAACGTACAATTAGGTACTGAAGTTACTTACTGGGATCTATCTAACTCAAAAACAGATTCGGTTTGGGGTTCAGATGATGGATTGTCTCGTTTATTCTTAGGTGTAACACCATCATATAAAGTTAACGAAAACTTCCGTATGGAAGCCGTGTTAACATATTCAGTCGAAAGTATCGGTAAAGCTGAAAACTGGGGTCGTGAAGACGCAGATACGAGCTTTTATTCAGCAACTTTAGCGCCAGTATTTACTGTAAATTCAGATTACTGGGGTCGTCCACAACTTAAGCCTTACGTAACATACATGTCTTCAAGCGACAGCGGTTACGAATGGTCTAAAGGTGGCGACGATAGCGAGACTCGTGTTGGTATCGAAGCTGAGATTTGGTTCTAAGGTATTTAGAATAAATTGAGTATTAATAGGCGGCCTGAGAAGGCTGCCTACATGAGTTTTAGGAGTTTGTATGAAAAAAACAGTATTAGCTTTTTTATTTGGTAGTGTACTTTTTGGTTGCGCCTCTAGTTCAGACGAAGTGAATAAAACTGATTTACCAGTTATCAATGCAGAGGTGTGTTGTTCTAGTTATTCTGATTTTTCATGGACTCAACTAAGCACAACGGAAGAGATTGAATTTCAAATCGACGACTCAACGCCGGTGTGGCGCTTCCCAGAAGGTAAGAGTCATTTTGCTTCATTTGTTTTCTCTGAGAAATCTAGAACAGTGGAAATAACGTTAAGCAGCAAAATGAAAGAAAAATCGGTATTAGCACCGAAAGTCGTCACGTTGGACAACCGCTTTAATGTCGTTGACGAATATGAGTTAGACGATTTCAAGATAAAGTATTCTGATGCTTTTAGTCAAAATAGGTATGAAGCGTCGATTACCTTTGACGCAAGTAAAACACCGTATCTCATCATATATACACCTCAGGATCAGATTGGCCATACAATCACTATCCCACATCCTGCGAAAGTGAGAGCAATCAATAGTGGCGATCCATTACCTATCGTCACAGACCTCAAATATGAACATAGTTATTTAGGTGAGTTGGAAATAAAGCTCAAAACTTTATCCCTAAATAACGCGGTTAAGAAGGTCACTCCGAAGGCGATTTCTGTCGCTCAACCTGAATCTGTTCTTTTTTATGAAACAGCAATTAAGCAAGCAGTAAAAGTTGGCGACATCCCTAAAGCGCTCGCACTTCTTGAAGAAGCTAAAGCATTAAATATCGAAGGTGCACAAGAAGCCTTTGTGAATGCGATTAATAGCCAGAAAAAATAGCGCTCAAATGACTCGTTAAGCGGTGACGATGATGGTGTCACTGCTTAACAAATAATAAAAACGCCTGCCATGTTATGTTGTACACATTATATCTGACGGTTATCAGCCTGAAATTGTAAAAAATGATTGAATCTACGTTAAAAAAACAACCGTCAGATGAGTAAAGCGCCCCTCAATTTAGCACCAATTTCTATATTTCAAATGCATAGGCGGCAAGAGGTGGCAGTTGTAGCGCTATCTTTCCTATGCCCCCAGCCACTTTTATTTCAATTGTTCGTTGATGCTCAATCTTTTCCCTGAAAATATGGAGCCCATTTGTCAACGATAACTGCTGTATCAAAAGGTTAGGGATGACCAATGTTTGTTTACAGTGTAAATCTGCGCTGAAATTTACCGCGACAATGACGGTATGTTCGTCTTTCTGTCTGGCGAATAGAAAGATGAGATCTTTCATTGGGCCCAGTTGGTCAAAAAGGGGACTGTATAGGTCGATATAACTACCCAACAGTGCTGGACTGTTTAGGGAATAGTTGAGGACTGAGCGATAAAAACCCCTAAGCTCTTTCTCTGTTTTACTTAATAGAGCGCCATCAAATGTACCATTATTGAACCAACGTTGGTGACAAGGCACGCCAATATAGTCAAAAATAGAGGTACGTGAGGGTTGCCCAAACCCTGCATCTTCTGCGCCGGGTTCTCCTACCTCTTGGCCAAAATAAATCATAGTAGGCGAACTGCCTATTGTCGCAGAAATTAACATTGCTGGACGAGCCAGATCAGCATTGCCTGCAAATTCGGGTGAAGCAATGCGTTGCTCGTCATGGTTTTCTAAGAAGTGCAACATATGATGTTCTATATCCGCCAGTGCCTTCTGAATTTGAACGATGGATTGTACCGATTTCTTTTTCTGTATTATGGTTTTAAGCGTGTCGTAAAGGTCCACTTTGTCGTAAAGGTAATCCATCTTGCCTAAATGAATAAATTCTCGATAGAGCTTTGGTTGGTACACCTCCGCTAACAAGAAAGCATCCGGTTTATTGCTTTTTATTGTGGAGTTCAAGAAGCTCCAAAATTCAACGGGTACGAGCTCCGCAACATCATACCTGAATCCATCAACACCCTTGTCTATCCAAAATAATGCAATATCTCTAAATTTTTTCCATGAATCAGGAATCGATTGTTTCTGCCAAAATTCATTATGTTCTTGGTAACATTTATCGGCAAACTCAGTTGGAAGAATGGGGAAATCTTTACTGCCGTCAGGTCTAATTCCATAATTAATCTTTACAGTTTCATACCAATCATCACAACTTGGTTTGGCAGAGCGAGACCCATTACCTGTCCATTTAGCGGGATATTCAACATACGGACGCGTCAATGATGAATGCGCTTCACCACCTAAAGGGATTTGCTCATCCGGACATTGAAATGGTTCGTTTGCAATGTAATAAAAATTATTATCTCTGTGGTACTCAAGATCTGTATTGTCATGTTCACCAAAATCTAAAACAGAATTGGGGTTATTGAGGCCATGGTACTGTCGAGCAACATGGTTCGGCACGATATCGATGATAACCTTAAGACCAATATGATGAGTTCTCTCAATTAAGGCTTCAAACTCACCCATTCGTTTTTCAATATTATTAGCAAGATCTGGGTTTACTTGATAGTAATCCTTTATGGCATAAGGAGAACCTGCGCGTCCTTTGACGATTGATGGGTGGTCATCACCAATACCTTTATCAGCGTAATCGCCTATCAGAGCATGATGAAGTACGCCAGTAAACCAGACATGAGTAACACCAAGTGCTTTGATTTCTTTTAGTGCTAATTCAGTAAAATCGGCGAACTTACCTACCCCATTTCTTTCTTTTGTGCCCCACGCAATATTTTCGTTTTTACTATTCCCAAAAAGACGGGTAAAGACATGATAAATAACTTTTTTATTTAATGAATTGGACACTTTCTGTCTCTCTATATCGTTCATGTGTTCAGTGCAATTCCTTTAATTATGGTGTATTTGTGTCAAAAACTAATTTTATGCGAAAATGGCACAATACTATTTATATACAAAATGCAGTGGTTCTGGCACGAAACCCGCATGACTAGGTATAGAAAAAGTCGTCAATAGTTTATAGTGTTTCTATTGTTAATAATGCCTTGTGCGTTTAATAAATCATACGAAAGATAAGTTGATAGGAGCATCGTCAACGTATCATTGCTCATGTTGTAAAAGGCTGCAGATAAGTTTATGAATTTTATGACCATTGCTGTTGGGGTTACAGGTATATCGCTTATCCTAATTGTTGGCTGGATGACGTCACTGTCCGTCAAGAAAAAAAAGCTTTCTGAAGAGAAAATAGAGCGCGAGCGCGCATATCGAAGGGCTATAGAAAGACAACGTGAGGAAGAGAAAAAAGAACGGCTGTTTAAGGCAGAAACTGGCCATATACCGACGCAGCTATTTTTGGCTAAAGAAGCAGAGATTAATAATCCTAGAGAGGCGCTTCATTGGTATGAGCAAGCCGCAGCGCAAGACAATGAGATGGGTATGTACGGTGTGGTTCGAGTGTGTAGTCGTGCAAAAGAAGATATTGTTCTTATTGAAAAATCCAAGTTTTGGCAGATTGCGATTGAAGCTCACAATGGAAATCATCTTGCTAAATTTGAAATGGGCAAAGCATTAATTGGTGGGCAAGGCATCGAACCAAATATAGATAAAGGTATTGAGACTATTGAAGAGGTCGCCAATAATGATCATATTGAAGCTCAGATATATATGGGTGATTGGTATATTGCGGAAATGAATATGCATCCCAACCCCAAATTGTCAGCAGAGTGGCATTTTAAAGCCGCTCAGAAAAACAGCCCAGAGGCGCAGATAAAACTCGGAGAGCATTATCGCGATGGCATCGGTGTAGAGAAAAATATTCATCGAGCGACGTATTGGTATGAACTTGCCGCTGAGCAAGCCAATCCGAGAGCCCAATATTTTGCAGGAGATGTCTGGATAGGAAGAGGAGCGAAAGGTAATGCTATTGCCTACCTATGGTTGTTTCTTTCCGCGTACTTTGGATATGAACCTGCTAAAGCGAGAAGAGATGATGTTGGGAATATTCTTGGTGTTGATGCCGTTGTAGGGCTTCAAGAAATGGCCAAACCTCTGCTGAGAAAGTTAGCAGATGGTGCGATTGAAAAGCATGCGATGATCAAAGCGTTAAATAAATTGTATAAAAGAACAACTTATTTTCCTGAGATAGATGGCAATGAGTTTTTGGTATACGAGAAAAATGACAATGAACCAAAGCAGAAAAAGTCTGCTGAGGGGAATAAAGACGATGGAGATGGACTAGATTTCTCTTTTTCTCTCATGGACAAAAAATAATATTTCTTTTGGTACAACCATTGAGTTGAAAGAACGTTGAGTAAAAAAAACCAGCCTCAAATGGCTGGTTTTTTTATGTGTTAAGCGTAAACGGTTACGCTTGTTCTGATTTACATACTGCCGCTGTAAATACAACGTCTGTTGAACTGTTTAGTGCTGTCTCAGCTGAATCTTGAATAACACCAATAATAAAGCCAACACCGACAACTTGCATGGCAACATCATTTGAGATACCGAATAGGCTACACGCTAATGGGATAAGTAATAGAGAACCACCCGCTACACCAGATGCACCGCACGCCGATACAGAGGCAACAATACTTAGAAGTAATGCAGTAGGAAGGTCAATACTAATGCCCATTGTATGTACTGCTGCAAGCGTTAATACCGTAATGGTAATTGCTGCACCAGCCATATTAATGGTGGCACCTAGGGGAATCGATACGGAATAAGTATCTTCGTCTAGTTCTAATTTTTCGCATAAAGCCATGTTTACTGGAATGTTTGCAGCACTAGAGCGTGTGAAAAATGCGGTCACACCACTTTCGCGTAAACATCTGAATACCAGTGGATACGGATTCTCCTTGGTTTTGACCCAAACGATGATTGGATTAACAATAAGCGCGATAATGAGCATAGCACTTAGTAGCACAACGAGAAGTTGAGCATACCCTGCCAACGCTGAGAATCCAGTTGTAGCAAAAGTACTCGCCACTAGGCCAAAAATACCGAATGGTGCTAGGCGGATAATAAATCGAACGATTTGTGATACGCCGTGACTTAAATCTTCAAATACCGCTTTGGTTGTTGCAGATGCGTGATGTAATGCGAGACCAAGCCCAACAGCCCATACAAGAATACCGATATAGTTCGCTTCTTGTAACGCGTTGATTGGGTTATCAACTAACTTAAATAGGAGAGTATGAAGAACTTCTCCGATACCTTGTGGAGGTGTCGTACCTTCAGCACCTGCGACCAAAGTTAAGGTTATTGGGAATGCAAAGCTTAGTAGAACGGCAGTAAGCGCTGCTGAGAATGTACCTATCAAATATAAAATAATGATAGGACGCATATGTGTCTGTTGTCCTTGTTTTTGGTTGGCAATAGAAGCTGCTACAAGAATGAATACTAAAATTGGAGCGACAGCTTTTAGTGCACCTACGAATAGGCTACCTATTAAACCGGCATCTTTGGCATTTTCTGGCGAAATAGTCGCGAGTACCACACCGAGTACAATACCGACTAAAATTTGGAGCACAAGATTGCCACTAGCAAATCTTGTGATGAGGCTGTTGTTGTTTTGCATGGAATTACCTAATTATTATTTAGAATTTATTATGTCGAAACCCAATGTCTATCGCATAGGTAATCGACCTACATATATTATGTTAGATAGAGAATCTGTCTATAATTAAGTCATACTTTAATCAAATAATGATGATAATTGTGAGTAAGTTAGATGTTTATATTTTCTAACTGTTAAGTAATGGTTAATAAATTGATAAAAAGAAACCCGGGTTGAAGTTATCAGCTCGGGTTTCTTTTATTTGCTGTGTCGTAACAGACTAAATACTAGCCTTTCTTTCTGTCTCTGTTTTCGTTTAGAACGGTTCGATACATTTTACTTAGTTGTTTGTTGTGTGCTCTTTGCTCCGATATTGTCGCACTATTTCTTGCCTGTTCTCTCATCAGCTTGAAATAGTTGTCCACTCTACGTGGATCGATTGATTCGGAATCGAGCGCCTTTTGAATGGCACAACCTGGTTCTCCATGATGTTGGCAATCTGAAAAACGGCACTGTTTGGCAACGCTCTCTACATCTGAAAACGTTTCGCTTACACCTGATTCGCAGTCTGTTAGTTGTAACTCTCGCATTCCAGGTGTGTCTAGTAGTAATGCACCCGATGGCATCATGTGCAGTGTTCTTGATGTCGTCGTATGCCGCCCTTTGCTATCGTCTTCTCGAATAGAGGCCGTCGATTGTAGGTGATCATCTAACAAGGTGTTCACTAAGGTCGATTTGCCGACACCGGAAGAGCCCATAAATGCGACCGTTTTGCTTTGTTTGCACCAATCAAGTAATCCGGCGGTGCTATCGTTATCTAATGCGTTAACCACTTCGATCATAAGCATATTATCAAGTGCTTGGACTTGTGCTTTTTTCTCGTCGGTATCATGACACAAATCGGCTTTGGTAAGCACGACGACAGCTTCAACCTCGGCATCATGGGCGATAGATAAATACCGCTCTATTCGGCTAAGATTGAAATCTTGATTAAGTGAACAAACAACAAAAATAGTATCTATATTCGCTGCGATAAACTGTTCTTGTGCCTTTGGTCCTGCAGCTTTACGTCGAAACAGTGAGTGCCTATCTAACAGTCGAACAAATTGATCCGAACTATCTAGAAGTAACCAATCACCAACGGTCATTTGAGGAAGCGAATGATGAATAGGTAATGATAATAAACCTACTTCACACAATAGTTCATAACCGGAGCGATGGTGTGCTGAGACCCGAGCTATACGGTGGTGTTCGTAGTCTTCTAACGTAAGTTGTTGTTGGAAATATGGTTGCCAACCAAGTTGTGGCAAAGTGAAATTTGAATTCATTATATAAACCCTGGATGTCGCTATGAGTATCTGTTTTATTGATCAGGGGTGAATAACGATTACTTCAATCTCATTTGATAATTTCAAAAGATGAGTATTGAATATAGAAGCTTAACCCCGGTAAAATTACATCACCGGATAATAGGAAGGATTGAGCAAATAAAAGCGCTTAAGTCTTAGCCATTACCGAGTGGGTTCTGATTACAATCATTGTGTGTCCTCCATTTGTGACTTTGTTTTTAATTCAAAGGGAATGATAGCAAAAGAGAGGTGCATTATAAAACCTCTCTTTTATTTTATCGTAATTTTACTAAAAACGATGTCATTAGTGCTTCATCTTCATCCCTTGCATTACCTTTTTAATCTTCGCAGTAAAGCTTTGGTTTTCGCCGTTCGCAAAGTTAATCGTTACGTCGATCTGTCCGCCTTCTTTAAAATCTTGTTTGAGTTCAAAGAGCATTATGTGTAGACCACCAGGCTTTAGCTCGGTCGTTCCCATTGCTGGGATACTAATCGTGTCTACTTGACGCATTTTCATTACGTCACCGTCCATAACATGGGTATGAAGCTCAACTTTCCCTGCGGCTGGTGTCGACGCTGAAATAATGCTTTTTTCGGTTGAGTCTTTGTTTGTGACAACTAAGAAAACGGCACTTGTAGGTGCATTAGGCGGTGTTGCTCTGGCGTAAGGGTGTTGAATTTCTACATCAGATGCCAAGGCAAATGACGAGAAGAATAGCGATAAGGTTGAGGCTAAAAGTACACGTGTTTTTTTCATTTTAATTTCCCTATAATTTGGCGAATGTTACCTTCGCTTCTATATGATTTTCTGATTGCTTTGATTTTCAGTTATTCGGTTTTGAGTACATCTTCTATCGCGGCAACGATTGGACTTGGGTTCATGGTGTGGGCGACTTTGGTGATCAAAGTCCCATCCGGCTTTAAGAAATAGAAATAAGAGCTGTGATCCACGACATAACCGATAGCGGAATCTTCTAATTCTGTTTTTCTAAAAATGACACCATAGTGATCCGCAACAGGTTTTGTTGTTGCCATAGGGGCAGAAAAACCTTCAATATTGGTATGAAAGTATTGTGCATATTGATGAGCTGCGTTTGCTTCATCTCTTTCAGGATCGATGGAGATAAACATAGGTCTGAGTTGCGCCAATTGTTCTTCATTAATGCTGCTAAGCGCTCCGGATAACATCGCCAGCGATGTTGGGCAGACATCTGGGCAGCGAGTGTAACCAAAATATACGACTCGAACTCTGTTGTCGGTGACGTCGAATATGTGTGTTTCAGTATCATCTTTACCGTTGAATACGGGGTCCTTAATGATCTGCATCGCCGCTTCATTTTGTTTCTCTAGAGCAACGTCGTTTTGCATATCCATATATACTTTTACGCTGTAGCCAAGCACAAAGGCGATAACTATAGCTAAAGACCAATTTCTACTCATCTTTCCATCCTAATTGCGGTATAAACTTCTTTATTACCGTCGGTCAATGTTCCTATCCATGTCATGTTATCTTGTGTGCAAACGGGCAACATTATATTGCCTATGTATCTGCCGCTTGATTGTTTAGTTAACTGGTATTTAGCGATACCCATATCCATCTCGAAACCTTGAAGAGAGAGCAGTAAAGTATCGCTAGTGGTATCTTCCCAATTAACCTCAATCATGCTTTTCACCAATGGTTTGGCAAGGTCATGTTCGAGAGTGATTGTTACACCGTCTTGTTGGCATGCTGTGGTCGAGACCATACAATATTTGTCGAGATTGATGGGCTCTGCTTCTTGACTGATTGACTTGACTAAATCTGGTACAACATAACCAAGCGCAATCGCGCCAAATATTAATAGTATTTGAATAATCTTCATCGTGGGGATTATCGTGTTGAATAAGTTAATATATTATCATGATGATAGAGATAAGTGATAACTGTTGTGAACAAGTTGTGAATTTTGATGGAAAATAGAACGTATTTAAACGGTACGCTCTACTTCTCTCAAAATGATGGATTATTTTTTATTGGAAACCTTCTCGAACACTAAAACAAGCCCTATAGCCAGAAACATCATCGCAATGGACAGTAACAATTGATGTGGCTGAGAAGTCAGAGCCTCAAATTGGAAGGGTGACAGGTTTTCCTGTACTAAAGGAACTTGTTCACCGTGTGAATTTATACGCCAGCTGATGGTTTCTTTCCAAGGCCATATCTTCGGCAACGTTCCTATCATTAGCCCGGTCAAAAACATTAAGGTTGAATCTCTAAAGGATTTAAGCAGCCAAGAGAGTAGATGAGAAAATGTAAGTAAACCTAAAACGCAGCCAGCAACGAATAACAGAAGTATGTCTATTTGTATGGTTTTTGCTGCAGCGAGTATCGGCGTGTACATACCTAGTAACAAAAGAATAAAGCTGCCTGAAATGCCGGGCAAGATCATGGCACAGATAGCGATGGCGCCAGCGAAGACAAAATTGATGCTGGTTGGGTCCATCTCTAGTGGTTTAAGTACGGTAATAAAGTACGCAAATGCGATACCGACTACGACAATAATACCGCGAACAATATCCTTTTTTTCAACCTGTTTAAGGATATGGAAGACAGAAACTAAGATGAGACCAAAGAAAAATGACCAGAGAGGGATAGGATGATTAACGAGTAACCAAGAGATAAGTTTGGCAAAGGTTAAAATACTGGTAATTATCCCACCAAAAAGGCTGATAAGAAAAAAGCCATTGATATGGTTAAATGCGGCTTTAAATCCTTGTTGTTTCCATAGGATAAGTAGCCTTGGATTTACTCGTCGTATACTCTCAAGAAGAGTGTCATAGATACCGGTAATAAATGCAATGGTGCCGCCAGATACGCCTGGTACCACATCCGCTGCACCCATCGCCATACCTTTGAAGAAGGTGATTAAGTAATTCATTAATTGATAGGTTCTGATTTAAGTAGCCAAAGAGTATACAAGAATTTTTGCTAGAGAGAAAAGAGTCCGTCCTTTATCGTTCTGCAACCTAGCTCATAGCAATTTGCCTTGATTTGCAATATGCAATTTGCATTATGCGAATTAACAAGTCAAATGTGTCTTAGCTAGGTTGAATTTAGAGCCAAACGATATATATAAATTTGGCACGCATGATGCATTAGTGGTAATGACCCTTCTTAAAGCCGAGGGTCACCTAGCCAACTGACGTTGTTAGTGAATAACTATTGTTCACAATATCTATTTACCAATCGCAATTATTGCGGTTGGTTTTTTTTATTAGAACGCCCACCAAAATGCCTGATAAAAATGCTTCTTTGCATTTGTTTCAATGATTAACCCATTACTGGATATCAATTTATCAAAAGGCCAAGTCATGACCTCTTGTATCGACGCTCTCAATGCCGTCATGTTATTTAAGTGACGTTTATCAGAATAAGAAATTTTAAGATCTCGATTTATGCCATGAGCCCAAGTGAGTATTTTCTGACCAATAGGAAGCATGTCTTGTACTGCAAATAAATGGTCACTTAATATGAGAGTACGACTGTCTGGATCGCAGAACATGACCTTACGTGGTTGATCAAATCCCAATAGCGCAGTTTGAAATAGGTCATTTTTCCATGTTAAAGGTGCATAATTAGATAACGCGCCGTCGAAATTAATATCTGAGCGTTTTTGTATCAGAGTGGGGGTCGCATAAAAAAGTGCGTCTGGGTAGGTGAGCCACCATTCGGATAGATACTGATGATAGCTTGGAGAGGCACAAATGACAGATTTGACAGAACCAAGCCTAGAGAGTTCGTGCTGCAATTGTATGCCTAAATCGATAGGGTTGTGTATTACGATTGACCCGTCTATCAGCCGGATAACCACCATTCTGTGTAGGTGCGATAAACCAAACTTGGTGTAGTACATATCGGCATACCATAGCCTATTTGATGTCCATTCCTTTAGAATCATTTGGTTTCCGTGATAGTAAAATTAGCGTTCCCATTCTGTGCAATACGGATTATTTAGAGGCTTTGTATCACAATACGGAGCGTTTTCTCAAAACACCTTCATTTCTAGTTATTTTCTACCCGCTTTACCATTCCCGTGAAAATGGAAATCGTGTGGTATGAGATCCCCACTTTTGTGGGGATGACAGGATCAAATAGAAAAATGACGAAACGAATTAAGAAAACGCCGAGTCTACCTATGGGAACGATTCTATCAATAACCCATTAAATTGAGCAAATTTTCGGCAGTTTCTATTGCCTCTTTTCTATTGGCTATATTCAGCTTTTGATAAAGATTACGAATGTGTGTTTTGATTGTTGTCCCTGCCACATCTAACTCTTGTGCAATTTGCTCGTTACTGAAACCCGAGTAGATCAAACCTAAGACCTGCCATTCTCGGTGGGTTAATGGACTGGTTCTAACCAACTCCGGAATATTCGGATGATTAAGAAGCTTGTCGATGAACTCCTCATCAAAATGAATAGAGCGGCTGCGCTGCTTACTCGATATATCTTTTACAAGCTGTTGTGCTCTATGTTTTTCGAGATCGCCTAACGTTGATTTACTCATCAGCTTTTGTAGTAGGTGGTCAATAGAAGCACCATCAATTAAGAAGTTACCTATCATTCCCGTCTGATTTGTCATGCTTAATGCGGCTTTAAGCATATCGCTAGCCCGTTCTTCATCGTTCTGTTTTATGGCAAGGATAGCATCCACAATAAGATTTCTGTTTATATCGGTGATGAGTTTTGAAGTTTCGGCTTCATTTTGTAAAAATGTTAAGCTTATTTTTGCCTCATCATATTGACCAGCATAGATCTGCGCTCTGGTAATATTTCGCCATTGCAGCTGCAAAAAGTGGTTTTTTGCTTCAGTTGGTCGATTTGCTTTTATTAGCCATTGTTCCGTTGATTCGACATCGTTGCGTGCTTGCCAATAAAGTATTAGGGAAAGCGATGCGTTAGCTGTCCAGTCTAGGTGATAGGTTGACTGTTCCAATAGGTGTTCTATCTGTTCGATAAACCTTGCCGCTTTATCCAGTTCACCTCGACCAATGGCAATACGAGCCAACATAGAATAGCTGTGTAAATGTTTGCTAGGATCCGCCTTTCCTAGTACATCAATTCCTTTGAAAGCACACTCTTCAGCTTCGTCCAGGCGATTCCAACACCAGAGTATTTGCGCTCTAGAACGCAACAGAAACTCGTGGAGAGGCAGTTGTTGAAGCTTCTGCTCTTCAATGAGTTTAAAGGCATTATCTTGCATCTCAAATGCGGCTTGTACAAACCCTTGTGCTACTAATATTTCACTCTGTTGTAACAGTGCCCACAATGCTTGATGGTATAGCTGATGTTGACGGGCCAGTTTCTCGGTCTGTTGCATCAGAGGCAATGCGCGATCTAATTTACCCAATACGTGGTTAACTTCACCAACAATGGAAGTGGCAACAATCCGGCTACGATAGATAGTGGTATCTAACTGGCTCAATGCTAATTCAGCCAGTTCAAGAGCAAGTACAGGATCATTTTTATTAATCGCAACTTGTGCGAGTAAGGCGTTTACTTGACCTTGGTCATTAGTGCTGAGAATTATCTTTCTACTTTTCATCTCGGAAAGAGAAACGGTTAACATATCTTCTACTTTATTGTATCGGTGCTGGCTTTGAGATAACCATGCTCGCAATAGGGATAGCTTCATATTGCTATACAAAAAGTCTTTATCTAATTGATTTATTGCATTTTCTAATATAATCAGCTCGCCATGATTAAACATCTTCCAGCCAGAGTTGGTTATGATCTTAGCAATAAGAGCGTCATCTTTTGCCTTTTGAGCATGACGAAGAGCTTGATATGGAATATCTAACTTAAGCCAGGCTATCGCGGCTTTTTGGTGCAACTTAACTTCTTCATTTGCAATGCGTGCTTTTCTTTGATGCGCAAGAAACTCGCCAAAGAGGTGGTGGAATCGGTACCAATCTTGTTCACCTTCTAAGTGATAGATAAAGAGTCCAAAACGATTGAGTGATTCAATCATACCGAGGGAGTCTTCTCGATCGGTGAGGTCTGTCACCAAGGCGTCATTAAATGTCTCTAGCACCGAACATTGCATCAGAAAATGCTTCGTATCTTCATCGAGCAAATCAAAGACTTCTTCTATCAAGTAGTCCCATAAATGCGCATGATTAAATTGAGAAACAGATTCTGCTGACTGCGCAAGTGTTCGCTTATGATGCTGTGCTTGTAGGGCGATCAATTGCAGAGCCGAAGGCCAACCTTCGACGTAGGTTTGTAAGTTTGAGGCTGTGGCATCATCGATACCTTCAGAGACGCGCTGATTAAAAAATCGGGTTGTTTCTTCAGTGTCGAAAGCGAGTAAACCATTGTCGATTTCGATCATGAGATCTCTAACCCTTAAGTTAGCCGTTCCCAAAGGTGGTGTACTTCTGCTAGTGACAACAAGTGTCATGTTGTCAGGCATGTTTTTTAAGAAAAAACGCATGGCTTCGTGGATCTCATCTGAATCGATAAGATGATAGTCATCTAACACCACATAAAACTCGTTGAAATAATCGGAGAGTTTAACAAAAACTTCTCCAAAGAGAGAGTGAAGTGAAGAAAACTGTCGCCTCTCTGCTAATGTTTGCGAACTGGGACATCTTCCATCTGTTGCTTTGTTGATAGCTTGAATGAAATAGTTCACAAAACGAGATGGATCGTTGTCACTCTCGTCTATGCTATACCAACCTACGGCACTTTTATTTGCCAGCCACTGGGCAGCCATGGTGGTTTTGCCGTATCCCGCAGGCGAACGAAAAAGTACAAGCTTATAGAAAGGCGCTTGTTGCAGTAAATCTAGCACTCTTGGTCTGACTATCGCGTTATGCAAACGACCGGGTCTAGTTAATTTTGAAGGTATCAACATATTTATATTCAATGAGTTATTTTGAACTGGGTGAGTCACCCCGCTCTTAGTATTTAGACAGTAGAAAGGGCTACTTATACGCTTATTTTTCTCGGTTAAGTTAATCCTACGTTAAGGGTCCCCCTGTCGTACATGACTATTCTCAAATATGTATGACCCAGCGCATGTAAATGATCATCTACGCCCCACAATTGCGTGTCCTGTCACATTACGGCTAGGATATGATGTAATTAATTATTTCATCTGTACATATTAGTATGGCTGAAACAATTCTAAGCTTTAATTATTTTGTGACCAAATCGACATATTTCAGTTACTTTTTTCGATAGGTCATTTTTAGCCGATTTATGGCTAATTGAGGTAAAGAGATGTACACGTGACCTGAATCACTTAAGTTTATTAAATTAACCGTAGTAGTGTGATTTAGATCTTGAATTGTGTAGGAGTAGATATCTACGCCCTAACTACTCCTCCTCCGATACCACGTTTATGGGAGGATGTTCTGCTACTTAAGTCAATGCAGGATATGCCACAGATAAATTGATAATTAATGAGATTTCGCTATGAAACCAACTCAACAAAAGAAATTTGATAAAGCCTCTTTCCAAGCTAGTGTTAAGAAACATCTAAGTGCAACTTATGCGACCACAATAGAGCATGCTGACTCTAGAGCTTGGTACCTAGCAATGGGACGCGCATTGGCTGAATTGACCACACTTGACCTATTAGAAACGGAAAATGACAAGGCTATTCAAAACGCGAAGAGCGTTAACTATCTTTCTCTAGAATTTTTAATCGGTCGCCTAACAGGTAATAACCTGATTAGTATGGGTTTGTACGGACAAATTACGGACGCGATGACTGAACTTGGTCAGAACCTTTCTGACCTGCTTGAAGAAGAACGAGACCCATCACTAGGTAATGGTGGTTTGGGTCGTCTTGCTGCATGTTTCATGGATTCGTGCGCAGCTCAAGAATTTCCAACAATTGGTTATGGCCTTCATTATGAATATGGCCTATTCAAACAATCTTTTGAACAAGGTCATCAAAAAGAAGCGCCTGATGCGTGGCGCGGTGTTGAAGGCTACCCATGGGAAGTTGCTCGTCCTGAATATGCGCAGCAAATTGGTTTTTATGGCCATGTTGATTCTGAGTTTGTTAACGGTATAGAAAAACGTTGTTGGGTGCCAGGTATGCAAGTTCAAGGTATGCCTTGGGATCTTCCAATCGTTGGTTACGAAAGTAATACAGTTTATCCATTGCGCCTTTGGGAATGTCGTGCAATCGCACCATTCTCCTTGGAAAGTTTTAATAATGGTGATTACTTTGAAGCACAGCATGCGCTGATCGACTCGGGTAACATTACTAAAGTTCTTTATCCAAACGATAACCACGAAAAGGGTAAAACACTTCGTCTAATGCAGCAGTATTTCCACAGTGCTGCATCAATGGCAGACATTCTACGTCGTCATGATGCGGCGGGTCATAAAATAACCGACTTACCTAAATATGAAACCATTCAGCTTAACGATACGCACCCAACAATCGCTATTCCTGAATTGATGCGTATTCTGATGGATGAGCGTGATCTTTCTTGGGATGCCGCATGGGCTATTTGTTCAAAAACGTTTGCTTATACTAACCATACGTTATTGCCAGAGGCACTAGAAACGTGGAGTGAATCACTTATTCAGCGTCTTCTTCCTCGTCATATGGAAATCATCTATCAGATTAACCACCTATTCCTAGCCGATGTACGTGCTAAGTGGCCTGGTGATGTTGAAAAACAACGTAAGCTTTCTATTATTCAAGAAGGTTTCCACCGTATGGTGCGTATGGCAAACCTATGTGTTGTTGGTTCATATGCGGTCAACGGTGTTGCGGCTCTTCACTCTGCACTGGTTAAGCGCGATCTATTTCCTGAGTTCAATGAGCTGTATCCAAACAAGCTACAAAACGTAACTAACGGTGTGACTCCTCGTCGTTGGTTGAAGTTCTGTAACCCAGGACTTTCGGACTTAATCTCTGAGAAAATTGGTACTGAGTGGCCAGCCGATCTTGATCAACTGACACAAGTAGCAAAATTTGCAGAAGATAAAGCGTTCCAAAAACGATATATGGCTGTTAAGAAAGAAAACAAGCAGCGTCTAGCCAACTGGGTACAAGAAAACATGGGTATTGAACTTGATACCAATGCCATCTTTGATGTCCAGATTAAGCGTCTTCATGAATACAAACGTCAGCATCTAAACTTGCTGCACATCCTATCTTTGTATCATCGTTTATTGAACGACCCGACATTTGATATGGCACCACGTGTTGTATTTTTTGCAGCAAAAGCGGCGCCGGGTTACCACCTTGCTAAAGAGATTATTTACGCGACAAACAAAGTGGCAGAGAAGATCAACAATGACAAACGTGTTAATCACAAACTCAAGGTTGTATTTATCCCAGACTACCGTGTAAGCATGGCGGAAATCATTATTCCTGCTGCTGACGTCTCCGAGCAAATCTCTACCGCAGGTAAAGAAGCGTCTGGTACAGGCAACATGAAGATGGCTCTAAACGGCGCGTTAACTATCGGTACGATGGATGGTGCAAACGTGGAGATTCGTGAAGAAGTAGGTGATGAAAATATCTACATCTTTGGTTTGGATGTTGATGGTGTGGAAGCTCTACGAGCTAGTGGCTATAACCCATTTGACTACTACAACTCAGATCCATTATTGAAAGCATCATTGGATCTACTTTTGAGCGATGAGTTCACACCAGGCCAACCCGGCAAGCTTCGTGCGACATTTGACAGCTTGTTAGATGGTGGTGACCCTTATCTATGTCTTGCTGATTTCTCTTCTTATGTGAAAGCACATGAAGATATGGATGCACAGTACCGTGACCAAGAAGGTTGGGCACGTAAAGCGATATTGAATACAGCACTGGTCGGCAAATTCAGTTCTGACCGATCAATTCGTGACTATGTAAATAATATCTGGAAACTAGAAGCCGTTAAGCGCTAGTTATAAGATCAAAGCCAAGGTAGAGATTATCTTGGCTTTGATACCCAATCCATTAGCCGTTTTCACCTTGTTGAGTTGTTGGATAAAGACTTCTACTGGATTTGGTATCTAATGCGTACCCCTACTGAAATGAAGATGCTAATGCAGCTTCGGAGAAAATAATGAAACAACAATCAGCACTAAAACAAGTCGCTGAAATAGCTAGAATTGCAGATAGTTATGTCAGTGCATGGGGAGAAGAAGCGACCGTTAAAGACGAGACCATTTGTCGACTGCTCGCGTCTCTAGGTTACGATACATCGAGTGACGAAAAGTTACTCAAATCTGCCGAAAAAAAGCATAAGAAAGATGTATTAGATTCTGTGCTTGTTGTTCGTGGTAGTAATCAACCTGTTGAAGTGAGTTTGAACTTAGGTGTAAGTGCACGCGAAAGCGAATTTAGCTGGCGTTTGGAAACAGAGCAAGGTGAAGTACTTGAAGGGTATTTACAATCTCAAATTGTTAGAGATGAACGCGCTGAAGGCGGGTCATTGGTATTTCAATTGCCGAATCTTGCTTGGGGTTATCACAAGCTGATTGTTAGCCGTAAACGTCGTAAGACACCTTATGAAATGACATTGATTGTGACCCCGACGGCTTGTTACAAACAAGAGCAGATCGAAGCGGGTAAAAAAATGTGGGGGCCGAGTGTACAGCTATATACTCTACGTACTCAACACAATTGGGGTATTGGTGATTTTGGGGATCTTAAACAACTTGTCGCTGAAGTGGCGTCACGTGGTGGTGATTTCGTTGGCTTAAACCCTATTCACTCACTGTTTCCTGCTAACCCAGAGGGTGCTAGCCCGTACAGCCCATCTTCGCGTCGTTGGTTGAACGTGCTTTACATAGACGTAAGTTCCGTTCCTGAGTTCGTATTAAGTGTTGAAGCTCAGCAAAAAGTTGGCAGCACTGATTTCCAACATCGATTGCAAAGAGTTCGCGATGCTCATTGGGTCAATTATACTGAAGTTGCAGATCTAAAGATGAGTGTATTACCTCTTCTTTATGACGAATTTAAAACACGTCACTTAGATAAAGAAAGTGAGCGTGCAGCTGAGTTTTTGGCCTTTATCGAAGAAGGTGGAGCAAGCTTAAAACATCAAGCTGTTTTTGATGCGTTACACAGCAAGCTACACAAAGAAGACTCTTCGGTTTGGGGTTGGCCTGTTTTCCCTGAACAGTACCGTCATTTTGATAACACCGCTGTTCAAAAGTTTATTGCGGACAATCAGGAATTAGTTCAGCTGTACTTTTATCTTCAATGGGTGGCAGATAGCCAGATCCATGAAGCGCAAGTATTGGCTGAAGAAAAAGGAATGGCCGTTGGTCTTTATCGAGATTTGGCCGTTGGTGTTGCTGATTCTGGGTCCGAAACTTGGGCAGACGATGGTGTACTCGTTCAAGGTGCAAGCATCGGTGCTCCACCTGATGTATTAGGGCCGCTTGGCCAAAACTGGGGGCTACCACCACTTAACCCTCTGGTATTGCAAGAAACCAGCTACGACGCGTATATAAAACTGCTTCGAGCCAATATGAAGCATTGTGGTTCACTTCGAATTGATCACGTATTAGGGCTGTTACGCCTCTGGTTAATTCCTAAAGGTGAAGGTGCAACAGAAGGGGCCTATATCTACTATCCAGTAGAGGATATGCTTGCCATTCTTGCGCTTGAATCTCATCGACATCAGTGTTCTGTGATTGGCGAAGATTTAGGTACTGTACCTGATGAAATAGTGGATATTCTTGCTGATGCGGGTGTGCATTCGTACAAGGTGTTCTTCTTTGAAGTCGCGGAGGATGGCGGTTATTATTCTCCAGCGCATTACAAAGATCAGTCTATGTCCGCTCTTTGTACGCACGATATGCCGACATTACGTGGTTTCTGGCACTGCGATGACCTCAAAATGGGCAAAGAACTTGGTTTATATCCAGATGAAAAGCAGCTTGATGTTCTATTTGATGACCGTTTAAAATGTAAGCAAGAGATACTTAATAGTGTCGCTTGGCATGGCCGCTTGCCGGACTGCGTAGGAAGAGATGCAACCTTAGTCGCAATGGATCAACACTTAAGTGAGGCATTGCAGCTTCACCTTGCTTCTGGCTCTTCAACCTTGTTGAGTGTTCAGTTAGAAGATTGGCTAGAAATGGATAAGCCCGTCAATATTCCAGGTACGGTCAATGAATATCCTAACTGGCGTCGGAAGCTTTCTGTTGGGTTGGATGACATATTTGCTCGCGAAGAAGTGAATAGGATTGCAAGAAGACTTACAGAAGTGCGTCAGGAAGCTGGAAGATAGGTCAATTTCTCGTAGAAAATATCGATCAAGTCACTCCACATTTTCCGAGAGTCCGATAGAATGGGACTCGCTAATACCCGCTTTTAGCGGGTATTTTTTGGTAAGTAAGAAATATTAACCTACGTTAGTTGTTAGTGCTTTATCAGTTATGGGAAATTCTCACTTTATCCTTCTATTATTAATGATTGAAGAAGACAATATGAGAATAAATATTATTGCATCGGGAGACGACAGTTGAAAAAAACAGAGATTTCAAAAGAAACACAAACGTTTGATCAGCTTTCTAAAGCAGCATTTGCGGATCCGTTTTCATTCTTAGGGCCGTATCATCATGCCGACAATGTTCCTTTACGAGTTTGGATACCAGGCGCGAGTAAAGTTGAGTTAGTTGTGGGTGATGAGCCTCGCGTAGAACTAGAAAGAATCAGTGGCGATGGTTTTATCTTAAAGCAAGACAGGGATTTAAGATTTACGCATTATAAATTGGCTGTGGATTGGAATGGAACAGAGCAAATCCTTGATGACCCTTACCAATATCACGGATTATATAGAGAATTCGAAGAGCTGCATTCCCCTGTCAAAATGTATCATTACATGGGTGCACAATTAGTTACCATGGAGCGTGATGGCGAACAAGTGAACGGTACTCGTTTCTTAGTTTATGCCCCGCATGCCTCCGCGGTCAGCCTTATCGGTCCGTTTAACTCATGGGATGGCCGTCGCAATCCTATGCAGCGTTTAGATTATGGTATTTGGGGTTTATTTGTCCCTGATCTACCAGAAGGTGCTCAATATAAATATGAGATCAAAGGTCCTAATGGTGAAGATTTACCACACAAAGCGGATCCATGGGGTTTTCATGCAGAGCAGTACCCTTCCTTTTCTTCTGTAGTTTACGATCACAATCGCTACGATTGGAAAGATCAGAAATGGCAGGGCAGAGAAGTAACTGAAAAACGAAAAGAAGCGCTCTCTTTTTATGAATTACATGCTGGTTCATGGAAACGAAATAAAGAAGGTAATTTTCTCAACTATCGTGAACTAGCGGCTGAATTGGTTCCGTATCTGAGTGACTTAGGTTATACCCACGTTGAGTTGATGCCTATTTCAGAGTATCCATTCTATGGTTCTTGGGGCTATCAACCTGTTGGCCTATTTGCCCCAACAAGCCGTTTTGGTTCACCCGATGACTTTAAGTATTTCGTAGATGCATGTCACGAGGCAGGTATTGGTGTCGTACTCGATTGGGTTCCTGCGCATTACCCTGCCGATAGCCATGGCTTGGCTAATTTTGATGGTACGCCACTGTACCACGACCCAGATCCTCGCCGTGGTTGGCATCAAGACTGGAATTCATACATCTATGACGTAGGTCGCGAGCACGTTCGTCGTTTCTTAGTATCGAATGCGCTCTATTGGTTTGAACAATTCCATATTGATGGTATTCGTGTGGATGCGGTCGCTTCGACTCTTTACCTAGATTATTCTCGCAGCCATGATCAATGGATTCCAAACCAAGATGGCGGTAACGAAAACTACGATGCGATAGCCATGTTTAAATGGGTAAACGAAGAGGTTTACAGACATTTCCCGAATGCAATGACAATTGCTGAAGAATCAACGGCCTTTCCAGGTGTTTCCGCTCCTACATTTATGGGTGGTTTGGGCTTCGGGTTTAAATGGAATATGGGTTGGATGCACGATAGCTTGTCTTACGTGCAAGAAGATCCTGTTCATCGAAAATATCATCACAACACCATAACATTCCCTCTTATTTATGCGCACAGTGAGAACTACGTGTTGTCACTCTCTCATGATGAGGTGGTTTATGGTAAGCGTTCAATCCATAACAAAATGCCGGGTGATGAATGGCAACAGACCGCTAACCTAAGAGCGTATTTGGGCTATATGTATGGTCAGCCAGGTAAGAAACTGAACTTCATGGGCACTGAATTTGGTCAAACTTCAGAGTGGAATCATGATGAACAGTTAGAGTGGCACTTGCTTGAATTTGCTCGTCATCAGGGTGTGCAAGCACTTACTCGTGATTTAAACCATTTGTATAGCGGTGAGCCCGCGATGCACGATCAAGATTGTGACCCAAAAGGCTTTGAGTGGCGTCTGCAAGATGCAGACGATGCCAGTATTTTGGCACATGAACGTATCAGTGAATCTGGCGAGCGCATACTTGTGATCACCAACTTTACTCCTGTACCGCATGAGGGTTTCCGCTTAGGTGTTCCTAATAAAGGTATGTACGAGTTATTGCTGAACACTGATGATGAGAAATACAATGGCAGTGGTTTTGAAGTACTTAAGTCAGTGAAAACGGATAAGGTAGAAAGCGAGGGTTTAGATGACTCACTGTCTTTACATCTTCCTCCGTTGTCGACGCTATTTTATAAATTAGCGTAAGTATACGAATAACATCGGCACTGTGTTGTATTGATAACGCCTTCTACTGATAAAGTGGGAGGCGTTTTTTTAGGTTTTGAAATGTGCTGGACACGCTGTTTATCGTGATTTCATTTGCCAACCACACGGGTATTATTCCATTAGGATTTGCATAAGCAGTATAAGAGATATGAGTCATACCATTGCTGAGTTTTTGCACGGTCCAATTTGCCTGCACATCGGTAATTCGCACTAATCCAGTTTGTTTAGGTAAGGATTGATGGGCGTCTTTAACAGTAAGTATCAGTGTGTTTTTATCAGGTTGGTAGATCGTGGAATAAGTAATCATGTCTCTGTTAGAGCTAGGCCACGGGGCGGAAAATATGGTTTGAACCAAATATTCGTTAGGTGAAATTCTTTTTAAGATAGTCGCTTCTTTTGCGTGATCAACCCATTTCGATACGCTTTCTGCGTCGCTCAATAATCTCATGCAGGCTTCTAAAGAGGTCATGGTGACCATTTGAGCTCGGATCTCAATTAACCCAATCTGTCTTTCTCGCTTATGGATTATGATGTCATTATCGGTCAATACTGGCTGCCAGGGCTCTTCAGCGAGCACATTGGATGCGGGAAAAAGGGAAAGAAGTATTAACCAAATCAAACCAACTCGACTGCGCAAATTTACCTATCCTTGCATAATGTTACTGAAATTGTAGGTGGATATCGTCTAAGTCGGTCGCGCGGTATCCGTTTGATCACACATGTACTTGGCTTGGTATTACATCAAGTTTAGGCTTGAAAGAATAAATATTCCTAAAGTGCAACTAAAAAGTGAAGCGACCGTAGTCAGCGCAATGATATTTGCCGCTAACGAAGCGTTTCCTCCCATCGCTCTCGCCATGACGTAACTCGCTGCGGCAGTTGGTGCAGAGCTCATAAAGAAGACAATGCCTAACTCTACGCCTCGGAAACCAAAAAATACGGCGGTAACGGTTATCAACATCGGGGCTATAATAAGTTTATTTATTGTCGCAAACCAGGTAGTTAGCTGATCGTTTTTGAGGGATTTCATATTCAATGACCCTCCTGTACACAGCAGCGCTAGGGGCAGTGTCATTCGAGCAAAATACTGACCAGCATCCATGACCATATTTGGCACTGGTACGGCTAAGAAATAGAAAGTTAAACCAAGCATGATAGAGATCACTAGTGGGTTTTTAGTGATGGTTTTAATGATGACACCCACGGCTTGAAAGCGGTTGCCTTCATCTTGTTTAGGGCTTAATGCGATAACCGCAAGAATATTGTACAAGATAGTCATTGGTGCCACATAAATAGCGGCAAGGGCGACACCAGTGTCGCCGTAAGCGTTAGCGATATAAGCCAGCCCAATAATCGCTGTGTTTGCTCTGTAGCTCCCTTGGATTGTTACGCCGTTGTCGTCCGAATGCGGAAAGAGACGTTTCGTTAAGGTGAAAACGAGAATAAAGAAGATGAGATTGGCTGTGATGCCATAACCGATGAGCGCAGTACTATTGGAAAAATCGTGTTCTGAGCCAACAATACTTAAAAACAAAAGGGCTGGCAGTGTAACTTGAAAGACAAGTTTTGAAGCAACATCGATAAATGAATCATTGATAAGTGCGACGCGTTTGAATACCACACCAAGCAATAACATAAGACAAATAGGCCCAGTGATAGAGACGGAAAACAGTAACTGTTCAATAAAGCTGCCCATAAAAATCCTTTTGGGGGAGAGAGTTATCGCGGATAGTTATTGTTGCATACCTATCAACGAATGAAAACTGAGATCGAAAATCAAGATGTTTCGAAAATGTTACTAGAACTTTAAAGCTAAACTGATATAGTGCATTCAGTCTAAATTGGCGGAAATAAAGTAGGTAGTAACGTGAGTGGGAAAATTTACTTCAATACAGCAGGCAAGTTTAGTATTAAGAAAAAACTGATCAATGTAACGACCCGTCTTCACCATACTATTGCTCCTAATCATGCAAAAAAAACCGCCAGAAAGTTGCTGCTTACTCCCATAAGAAGCAAGCCATTCAATGATGAACCAGAAGGTTTGGTGCACGGAGAAGTAGAAACGTCTGAAGGGGTAATTAAGACCTATTCGTTGGGAAGTGGCCCAACATGGGTCCTTACGCACGGTTGGTCCGGTACCTCTAGCCAGTTCTATCCTCTGATGGAACATATCGCGTCAAAAGGCTTTACTGCGTTTGCTTACGATCATCCAGGACATGGAAAAAGCGGCGGCGCTTATGGGCATATTCCCGTGTTTGTTTTTTGTCTAGAGAAGGTATTAGATAGTGTGAATGAAGTGGCTGGGCTTGTAGGCCACAGTATGGGAACGGCATCAGCGCTTGAGTGTAAACATGTAAAGATAGCAAGCTGTCCAATGCTTCTCATCGCTCCGGTATTAGACTATTTAGACAATCTATTTGGCAGCGTTGAGCGATCAGGTTATTCGATAAAGTTGTTCAAAGACGTTGTCACAGAAATATCGCAGCAATACCATTACCCTATCCATATTATTGACCCGTATCAACACTTACTGAACCGTGATGCTCAAACTGTTATTGTGCACGATGAGGCCGATAAATTTACGAAATTTTCGGTTTCAAAGCAGGCGTCTGAAGAAGGGGGGCAAGTGACTTTAGTTGCAACAACTGGCCAAGGTCATGGGCGAGTGATGAAATGCCAGCAAGTGATGGATAGTTTTGATCGATTGATTTAGGTAACGGTTCTGTATGATCGAATTTGGTAGCAATGAGTACAAAAAGGTCAGCGTTACCATGGCGTTGGGCTCGTTTCTTATTTTTTGTAATCTTTACCTTTTCCAACCTATTCTGCCCCATCTTGCTAAAGAACTTGCTATCAGTGCGACTCAGGTTAATTGGATATTCGCTTCAACGACCTTAACCTTGTCTCTATTTTTAGTACCTTGGGCATTAGTTTCTGAATCCTTTGGGCGAAAGAAAGTGATGTTAATCGGGCTTTTCGTCCCACCTATCATCAATATCATCATGCTGGTAGATTCGAGCTTTTATAGCATGGTTATCGCACGAGCATCCATGGGGGTAGCGTTGGCTGCTTTCGCTTCTGTTGCCGTTGCGTATATGGCAGAGGAGATGTCTCCCGCGGCGCTAACACAAGCCGTAGGAGGGTATATCGCCGCTAACTCTCTAGGTGGTATTACTGGCAGGATTGTCGGTGGCGTACTCACCGATTTTTTCAGTTGGCAAGTCGCTGCGATTATTATTGCAATAGCAACGTTAGTTGGCGGTTTTGCAGTACTGAAGAACCTTCCTGCACAAAAACATTTTAAACCGCAACGAGGTGTGTTTTTTCACCACAATCGCCAGTTGATACAACATCTGAGAAATCGAGAAGTCTGGTTCGCCATGCTCATCGGTGGTTTTAACTTTGCTCTTTTTGTTAATCTGTTTTCAGTGATCGGGTTTAGGTTGTCTGATGAACCTTATAATTTACCCTCTAGTCTTACTTCTCTTACCTTTCTCTGTTACTTATCTGGCACACTAAGTTCTGGCTATAGTGGAAAATGGGCAGCAAAAAAACACCCAATCACCGGCATGATTTTAGGTACTATTACCACAGGTTTAGGCATGTTTTTGGCTTACTTTGATAGCATTCCATTTATGCTCTGCGGGCTGTTGTTGATCAGCAGTGGTGCTTTTTTTACGCATGCACTTGCCTACGGTTGGGTGAGTCAAAAAGCGATAACGGCGAAAGCAACAGCAACAGCACTCTATTTGGTCCACTATTACGTAGGTGGTAGTTTAGGGGGATTTTTTCTTATTTATTGCTGGCAGCATGGAGCGTGGTTAGCCGTGATGGCGGGTGGTACACTGCTTTGCTCGGCTATATTTTCTTTGTGTTATTTGCTGAAACATAACCAGAACAAAACGCTTTCATAGGAGATACTTTGAACGATAACCAAATAATAACGCAAACTCAACACTGGTTAGAAGAGGTCGTTATTGGGCTTAATCTTTGCCCTTTTGCGGCGAAACCGAATCGCAACAAACAGATTAAAATCGAGGTTTCTCATGCAGAAACTGAAGAGAAGCTGTTAGAAGATATTTTGGCGCAACTGATGACCTTGGATTCGACAACTGCAGAGCAGTTGGAAACCACTCTGGTGGTGATACCCGATATGTTGCAAGATTTTTATGATTACAATTTGTTTTTAGATTGGGTTGATGCCCTTATTAAGCAACAAAATTGGGAAGGAATATTTCAAGTCGCCACGTTTCATCCCGATTACTGCTTTGGTGGAGCACATCCAGATGACGATGAGAATCTAACCAATCGCTCTCCGTTTCCCGTACTTCACCTAATCAGAGAGCAGAGCATGGAACGGGTATTGAAGCATTATCCTGACCCAGAATCCATTCCAGAGAACAATATCCAACGGGTAGAGTCTTTAAGTGACGAAGAAAAACGCCGACTTTTTCCTCATCTGTTTGAGTGAGATAAACGATAGCGATAGTTCTTATAAACTTGGTGCTTTTAGGACTAGTACTTCCACAAGAAAATCCTTAACTTTAGGTTTAGTTAATTCAATAATTTTGCTCTATTAACTATGTTTTATCCTTCTCAAGTATGAGATTGATATGTAACTAATTGATATACAAAGTATCATTAAGAAATTGCTTTCTAATACCAAATAATTAATAAATATGAAACTTGACTTCCATCCTAACTATTCATATTTTGGATGTATTCCCTAGTGGGGGAATGAGTTGTCTATGAACCATATAATAAAAATAGTGAAGTTATGAAAAATGAAGAAAAAGTCTATGAGACTATTACACTCATAACTGAGAATAGTCTGCAGTCCTCGTTGTTAAAGGATGCGTTAGAAAAATCACTCGATACCTCTATCGATATTATTGCGATTAATAATCTATCAGAGTCACTATTCATTAAAGGTAAAAAAGTGAAGGGCTTGGTTGTGATTGATATGAGTGTCTGTTCTGAAGAACGAATAGAAAGGTATGCTGCATGTCGAGATGCTTACTTTCCCAACAGCGGGGAAGCGTTGATAAACTGTGATAAATCTTGCCAGTATTCAGACCTCAAAAACTGGACTAATTTAGTGGGTGTATTTTATAACAGTGATGACATTCATCTGCTATCTCAGGGGATGGATAAGATATTGCGTGGAGAACTCTGGTTAAGTCGCAAGCTAGCGCAACAATATATACTGCATTACCGTAAGACCACCAGTGTAAAAACCAGTTCCTCTTATGGGAAACTAACCAAGAGAGAACAACAGATTATTAAGCTGATCGGCAAAGGTGATTCTAATGTTCAGATTGCTGAAAAATTATTTGTCAGCGAGAATACGGTGAAGACACATTTGCACAATGTGTTTAAAAAAATCAATGTAAAAAATAGACTTCAGGCGCTTATCTGGGCGAAGGGAAATATAGGTACTGAAGAGCTTGCTTAACCCCTAAATTATTAAAATAGATGCCCATGAATGAACATGAGTATCTATTTTAATATGTTTCATTATTACATTTTTAAGCAATATTTATTACAATAATTGAGGTTTCTCTTGCGAGTACCTTTTAATAATTGGATTGTCCATTTCTTCTGGATTCGCTGGTTGCCACATACCGCGTTCAATACCTTCAACCACTAAATGTATGACTGAGGCGTCAATCGCAGACATCACCGCGACATTGACAGGCTCATTATTTGTAAAACCGGTTTCCACTTCTAACAAGTCTTTGTAGTCAACATATCGAAATACATCACCCGTCACCTGTAGAGAGAGAATGGTTTTACTGGTGGTTACACTTAATAATATCTGGCCGGTTCTTACGTCCACCACACGAAGGTTTACGGTTACCATATCACTACGGTATTCACTCGCACCGCCAATACCTAAGTAACGAGCACCAAAACCACCGGTTTTGACATTTGAGTCGTAGGCAACAATACCACCTTCAATGACCACGTTTGCGGAACTTAAAGACGTTAATTCGGAACCATGATTAGAAAGGTTTTGGTTTTTCTTCTGTGCGGCACGAATAATTTTACGTTCTGTCAGTAGATTCTGTAATCCTTCTCTTTCTAAAGGAATAAACCAATTGGAGTCGAGTAGAGACGTTGTTAATAGAGCGGTACCACCTTGAGGAACTGCGGTCGAGAAATTACTGTTTGGAGAGGGTTTATACTGACCAGTTTGGTCCCTAAAATCATACACTGATACTAATATTTTTCCTCTTGGCCTAGGTAAGGCAACGAGATCCGAATACGTTGCTCCTCGTGGCATAAGACGTGGCGTTTCATCTGCATCAGGAATGCTCAAAGAGTTAGAACATCCCGCTAAAATCAACAGTGTGACGACCGTAATTAGTCTTTTCATCGTACTTCCTTGTGATAAATTATTAATCAGGGTTAAGGCCGCTAACATTGATTCTGGTGGATTCACCGGTTTCATTGTCGACGATAATAACAACCAACCCGGAACCTTCTTCTTGAACATTTAGTGTAAAGTCTTCGGTTACAAGGCTACCGGTCGTATTACCCGTTCCTATGTCTGCCAAAAGTTGACTCAATAATCTTGATTCCAGACTCGAAGCCAATCTGTCCAATGCAGATTCTTCTTCGTATAAGTCTTCTGACGCTGGCGCCTTGTAATCATTAATCGCATTGGCAACACCGAAAAGGTGAGTACTGTTCCCTGAGTATCCACCAAAACTGGGGTTTACGGGTGTATAGATCATCTCTGATGCCATCGTGCTGGATGCGAAAAAGACCAGCAAACTCATTGTAAATTTAATTTTCATCCCTGCCTCTTCTATTAAAACTCATCATGGTCCAAGTCAAACGTATCCTGAAATAGTCTTTCAGCTTCCCATCTAATGATGTAATCACTTACTGCACTCACTGCTTCATCGGCCTTTTCTTGTGCTTGTCGACGACCAGGAGAAAGCGCTGCTCTATATATAGGTTTTCCAGAATGATAAACACCGACTATGCTTCCAGAGAGTGCAGTCGGTCTTTCTCTAATCTCGAAGTTCTCTTTTACATTTTCGTATCGCTCATTCAGTCTCTGAGAAAAAAAGAAGTAGAAATCCTCTCCTAATCTCGTCATTGTCCTATCTACAATTAATCCTGAAACCTCATCAAAATTTTGAAAGCTTGGTTTTTTCACTTCAAGCTGCTGGTTGTTTTCTAGCGGTTTATCATGTTCCAATTTCTGTGTTGTATCTTCTATCTTAGCCAGAGCCGACGAGATGAGAAAAATAGTAGAAAACAGTGTTAATACAGTGACTACTTTAATTGTCATATTAATTTCCACGTTAGGCTTTCAGGTTAGACATAAATGGTAACCATCTAATAGCTATATTTTAATTTTATATTGAAAATTTATCAATCACGAAAGTTTAGTTTCATGAGTCAAGTATATAAGTCTTAAAAGTAAGACTGTCAATTCTGTGTCAAATACAGATTAATAAAAATTAGTTTAATTAGCCGCTACTAATATATAAAGTATAAGTAAACTTTCGTATTAGTCCGCACAGGAAAATCTAATTAAATTTGTCTGTATTTTTTTAATTTACTCATGCGAAAGCTAAATAAATAACTTAGATAATCAATTTAAAGTTTATTGCCGAATCCTCTTCAAAATCCAATAATGTAAGCGTTCATAGGGAACAACGGAGCAGGGAGTGCAATATGAGGATTGTTAAGGTTATACCTAAAGTCTTGGCCCTTTCTATTGTTCTGATATTTCCAATGGAGACCTTAGCGTCGTTTGATTTTTCATCAGACAAGTTTGTTGATGGGGGGTTTGACAGGTCGGATTCGTTTGACCTATTAGCCGGCTCTGAGCTTGATAGCCATTACAATAATTATGCCGATGTACAAATTACAGGGGCAAGTTATAACCAAGTAATGATTGATCAAGATGGTTTTGGTAGCGGAATTAATAAAGCACGAGTGATTATAAAAACTGGCTCCTCAGATAATAACGTGTATTTGTCTCAGTACGGTACTAATAATACGGGATTAATTACACAAGATGGAGACGGCAATACTGCTTTATTGGTTCAAAGTGGCAATGGTCAAGAGGGCTACATTTTGCAAGAGGGCGATAATAATCTAGCGTTTCTTAAGCAACAATACAAAAACCGTCGCTCTAGCAGTATCAGTATCGAACAAATGAATGATAACAACGTTGCGTTAGTTGTGGATCGTGGTGGTTCCAACTACAGCATCAAACAGAATGGCGGGTCCAAAATAGCTGTATGGAGCAGCATGGGCCGACATATCAGTATTGAGCAGTAACTGAAAACTATATTAATAATATCTAAGGATAAAGGACGTCTATTATGAAAAAATTAGCAATAGCTATCTCATTAGCATTAACTACAGGCAGCGTTATGGCTTCATCAGGAACTGAAGTCGCCATTGACGATCTAAGCAGCTTTGTAAATAGCCAATATAGTGACAATCAAGCCGATGTTAGCCTAACGGGTGCTGATAGAAATACTGTGACGATTAACCAAGACAGCGTTTCTCCTTACGGTCTTGAAGGTAACACGGCGGTTGTTGGTGTTACAAATGGTAACGGCAATGCTGTCACCATCACGCAACAAAGCTCACGTAATGAAGGTTATGTGCAGTTGAATGGTAGTAGCCGAAACACGGTTGGCCTGATGCAGAATGGCGAAAGTGATGATGCGCAAGTGAAAGGTGCTGGCTCAAACGGCAACGAAGTAACTATTACTCAAGCAGGTCTTTCAGAATCTGATAAGAATGAAGCTGTAGTTGATTTGGTTTCTGCTGATAGAAACAATGTGACTATTACGCAAGGGCAGAGTAACAATGCGGGTGTTAGAGTCGCTCATTCAGATGGAAATACAGTGACGATTGCACAGGCTTCTGGTAACGATGGTTACTGGGGCGGTGCGTATGTTGATATCCGTAATGGGTCAGATAGAAATAACGTTTCAATCACTCAAGAGGAATGGAACCTTACAGAGTTGAATATGGGTGCTTCTAGCCATAATACAATTACTGTAACCCAAGATCGCGGTGATGAAGCTTACATTGACTTAATGAACTCTAATAACAACGGTATAACAGTCGATCAAAATTCTGATTCTTGGAACCTTGCTGAAGTAGACCTTAGAAACTCTGATGGTAATACGGTTGATGTCGAGCAAAATAGAGGTAACTATTTTGGAGATAACGGTGCATTCGTCAATATGAGAAGCTCTAACGGCAACGATGTAGCGGTTACGCAATCTCGTCGAAACAGTGCAGATGTGGACTTGACTAATTCTGACGGTAATGTGATTGGCGTTGAACAAAATATAAATAATACAGCAGACGTAGATTTGATTAATTCTGACCGTAACATGGTTATTGTTGACCAAAATAGAAATAATATTGCTGATGTTTACCTAAGATCATCTGACAATAACGATATCGAAGTACTTCAGAACTCTAGTACTTCAGGTGCTAATATTTCACTAATCAACTCTAATCGTAATAATACGAATAATGGAGGTAGTGGTATTTATGTTCAACAGACGTCTCAAGATTGGGCTAATGTTAACCTAGTATCTTCAAACAATAACTCTGTTTACATTAACCAAAACTAATAAATACTATCTTTGATATGTATTATTCGTTAATAAAAGCGGCGCTATGCGCCGCTTTACTCATCCCATTTTCCGCTATAGGAAGTGAATCTATGATAGAACATAGAGGCCTTTCCATCGACTGCAGTAAACAAGACACTCAAATACGTCTGCTTATCACTTCCAAAGATGAGAGGGGACAGTTGAAGCTCTTATCCGATTCAGGTAACCGTTTGTCTAGCACTATCAATAAAGGGTCGACGGTTAATTATCGTATGAACGCAGAGCAATTCCCTCTCACCGTTATATACGATGCAGAAGGAAAAGAAAGCCAGTTTGTAATTGGTGTGGATTGTGTGCCTGAATAAACGTCATTTCTGACGTTTATATTGATATCTCATTGAAGAACTGACGTTACTCTTCCCATACAAAACGATTTCCTGTAGTACTAAATACCTTTTGCAAAGGTGGGTTCCCATCGTAGGTCCAAACCTCTATTAGGAACTCCGAAGTAGAGCTTGATAACGAAAATGAAACGTCTATTATTCCTGATGTTAACGGTCCCCCTGTCACCTTGCTACCATTGTCGGCCTGATAAGTGCCATCTGATCTCGTCGTAAAGCCCGAGTAAATCGACAGATAACTTCTTGTGGAGAACAGTCCGGATAAACTCACGTCCAACTGATAGGTTTGAATAGCCTTGTAACTGAACCCATCGGGAATCGAGAGGTCTTGCATATCTCGAAGCACGACGAGTTCGATATCTTGGGTTGAACCCGTGTCTGATTCAGCAGGCGTATCTGCTGAGGGAGATGAACCACTATCTGACCCACCACCACCGCCGCAAGCTTGAAGTAAAACCAATGACATTATCCATAATTTTCTCATAACGCTGCTCCTATGGTTGATAGATTTTGTTTGTGACGGCTTTGTCTGATATAAACCAATCCTTTTCCAACGTACCGCCACTTTCGGCGTAGGTCGCAAATGCTGGGTAGGCGTTAACCAGATCAACCCTCTCTAATGGCCATTGCCATTCATCAGTAATCAATAATGCCCATGGAAGATTGTCTGCGGTCTTAAAATAGATCGCATTGCTGGCATCACTGGCATCAATACCCAGCCCCCACATTGAATCACCATCAAACTTTTCGGTTGGGCTTTGGTCTGGTAGATGAACCTCCCATTTTCTGCCCGGGTGGAGAGGAAGGCCTTCTCCGTGATAGTATCCTGGCGTTGAGAAGATAAAGGGGTCATAGGGCATACTTGCTATGTCATCAACCGAAATGCCATCGACGATTGAGATATGCAATTCAAATGTGAATGATTCATTTTCTAGACAAGTGGAGAGGGTTCTGAAATAGCGACAGTCTGTCCCTTTTTCTTTGTTTAGCTCATTTGAGACGATAAAGATGGCTTCATTGCTATCAAGCTCAAGGCCACTGTTTGTCTGTTGACGGTCATTGTGTATTTGACGAGTAAGGGAGGTATCAATGTTGTCGCGGCTTAATCTAGGTAATCTGATTGCAAATCCGTTGTGATAATCCGCACCAAAAGCAGCGAGTCTCCCTTTGATAAAGGATTTTTTAATCTCTCCATCTTTAAGAACTTCAGTGATCCTATAATGAATGACGACATCGTTCATATCGTAATCGGCGGTATAGGGCCAGTTATCTTCGTAGGCTAACGTGGCGTATCCAGTCTCATTTGGGAAGTGCCGAACGGTGATCCCTTCTGAGATAACCATGATCTGATGATCTTCAACTTCACCAGAGGTTGAACCGCCCATTGGGGATAGGTTAGTTTGTTGGCTGAATCGAAATCGGCTCCATGTTAACCCTTCAACCGCGTCTATATCGGCAATAAAGAAGAGTGTATTGTTTCCTTTTTCTAGCACGGTATCGGAGAACACTTGTTCTCCATCATCAGTGAAATCACCATCTTGGTTCCAGTCAATCCATGCGGAAAGATAACCTTGGCTCGATGCTTCTACTGTTATTATCGCGTCTAGTCCCGCCTCTATAGCGGTAACAAAGCCAATACCATCTTCATCATTGATACCAACCGAATTATCACTCAGTGGTGCAACCAACCCATCTTGTTCGCCATCTGGCGCCTGAGAGCCCATCCAAGTCAGGTTGTCGAGCTGATGTCTCGGCCCATTGTTCGCGAGTGTGGTTTGGTAAGTATCTGGTGCATCGCCAAAATCGATCGTTGAATCTTCATCGATGACCGGGGCATTAGCACAGCGAGCACCATCGTTCTGATTCGACATTGGACCATCTGCAAATTTTACTGCTGTCACTAAGCCGTTATTAATATTGGCTTGATTCGATAGATCTATTCGGTAGATATAGCCGTCTTGGTTTCGTGCCACATAGTAGTACCCGTTCACATCAAAGTAGCCAGCACCAAACGTGCCGGTTTGACCAGTGTCTCCAATATAGGTGCTTTCACCTGAGCTGGTATCAAACTGATAAAGGTAGCCGGAATTGTTATCTATGCCATAGAGCTGGTCGTTGCCTGGATGAAAGGCAAAATCAGTCAGGTTTTGACTGGCAATGTTCGTGATCTGTTCCACTTCCAGTGTGGCGTCACTGTCTATGTCTAGAGGGGATAGATCGATCTTAAATAGCCCTTTACCTTGGCGATAAAGATAATAGTGCTTATTGAAGACATCACCGACATAAAAGGTATAGTCACTCGGTAAACCAGAGCTATTTACGGTCTCAGCTTGGAAATTTTTGCCCAAGCGGACAATCTCTTTACGTGTCGTGTCGTAGCCATAAATATAACGCCCTTCAAAATCAAATCCGACGCTATTAATGTTGCTACTGACCCCCGTGTCTCCTTGTAAAAGCGAGGTCTGGCCGGTAACAAGATTTACGCCATAGACTTGAACGGGTTTCGACTGGAATAGATACGCTCTGCTAGGGCAGGTGTCGAATGGTAGTGCATAGACACCTTGTGACGAGATGACAAGGAGGAAAAGTACAAGTAGTTTATTCATTGAAACGTCCCTTAATAATGAAATACTATTAAAGGTGTATCAATCTCTGTGCCATTTTTATGTTATTGATAAATAAAGATAAAATATTTTATCTGTTTACTTGTCTAAATTGAATCTCATTTTGAGAATGGTTTATCAAGGCGAAATATTCCAGCTCCATTTCCTTCACTTGTCTCTCTAAGGAAAATTGACTGAGAATTTTTTTGTGAGCATTACTTGCTAGCCAGCGTTGTAATGGCTTTGACTGAATGATTCTAAGCATGGCGTTGGGCAAGGCATATTTGTTCTTAGGATTATATAGGATGGCGGATTGATTGTGACTGACCACTTCTGGTATCCCTCCTATATTTGGTGCCACAATGGGTAGCGAAGAAAACCCCGCCTCTGCAATAACAAGACCAAATGCTTCGCTGCGTGCACCACTAACGAAGGCGTCGCAACCTCCTTTTAACCAACCGACGGGGTTTTCCTGTTCACTTATAAGGTGAACATTATTGTCTAATTTTAGCGAGCTTATACGATCGAGTAGTGGTTGTTTCTCACGGCCTTCACCAATCACAAGCAGATGCACATTACGGGATTGGCAATGAATGGCTTGCATCGCATCGATAAGTTTATCTATCCCTTTCCTTGAAATGAGTGAGCCAATGGTGACAAATAGAAAGCTGTCTTTTGGCAGATTTAATCTCTCTTTGACATTGATTATTGGAACATGAGCAAGCGAAGAAAAATCAATACCATTATGTATCACTTTGATCTTTTCGTTGGGGTAGCCATCCCCATTAAGCTTAAAACTGATAGCCTTACTTACGACAACGGTTTTTTGGGAAAAATGCAGACCTAAACTGACTCTATCCCTTAACGGGTAATCGCAGTGCAATAGAGTGAGCATAGGCACGTTACACCGTCGGCAAGCCAGTGACATCCACTGAACAGGACCACCACTATTGGCGTGTACAATGTCTACTCTGTTTTCACGAATAAGACGTAGTCCTTTTCGAATGAGTCTGAACCAGTTAACAAAAGAAAGTTTTGGTTTAACCCATCCAAATAGTAGCGAGAAGGTATCAAGTTGGCTTGGAACCGAGAGCTTGTTTAGTGCCCGGTGGAGTGAGGGGTTATTTGTCCAAACGATCGGCTGAAATTTCTGACGGTCAATGTGAACAATAAGGTTGAGTAGTGATTGCTCACTGCCTCTAATCCAGTCATCACCATAGTGAACAAAAAGAATCGTCTTTCGCTCTGTCATTTAGCGGCCTCGTCCATTGAATACCACCGCGATAGTCTTAAGCAGAATAGTAGAATCTATCACCACCCACTGATATACCGAGGTTATTGCAAGGGCATAGCTATGGTCAAAACCGACCTTTCTTCTTACGTCATCAATGCAGGTATCATAGCCTTGGTTTACCTGAGCAAGCCCCGTAATTCCGGGTAGTACGCCATAGGTTCGTTCTACAAAGAAAGGAATGGCTTGATTCAATTTTTGGTAGAAGCTAGGTCGCTCAGGCCGTGGTCCAATAAGTGACATCTCCCCCTTTAATACATTAATGAGCTGAGGGATTTCATCTATTCGTGTTTTACGCATAAATCGGCCAACAGGCGTAATACGCGGATCGTTGTCAACGGCCCAAACAGCGCCAGAACTTGCTTCTGCGTTTTGATACATTGTCCTAAACTTAATGATCTCAAAAAACGTGATGGTTTCTGACGTGCATTTACCAACGCGCAGTTGCTTATAAAATATTGGCCCTTTGGATGTCCCCTTAATGAACAGTGCAACGACAGGAAGCAGTGGCAACAACAGTAACAAAGTGTAGGTTGCGATCAGGACATCAAAGATGCGTTTGCCGATGTAAATTTCTCGATGGTGATTGGTCATGGTTTTGCCCTCGAATCTTAAAAGTTGAAATGTCTCTTCTTGGCATGTTCTTGAGGCGATGGTTTTCTGGGAGATATCTTATTGGGAGACCGTTTGCTGGTGAATAAATAAGTGAGCCCACCAACGAGGTTCGCCAAATGACCGGACAGTAGGTAAGTTAATATGGATAACACTTTACTCTTCCTTAAAAAAGGTAGGCAGCAACAGATTAATCCGACGCTGTACGCGGTAATCTGGATGACGAGAGCGAAAAGAAATAAAGGATGTTCAATGAGAAGTAGTGAACATATAAGGCAAAGCAACATCAGGTATGGCGTCAGTAACCTTAGCCCTTTTCCAGAGAAGAATGTGAAGGCAGTGCTCGCGTATTTTGGGTTGAACAAATGGATTAAACGAAGGACCTGTTGCATGTTACCTGCCGAGATCCTTAGTCGTCGTGCAAAGTCGTCTTTGTGATTGGTTTCTTCTAGCTCTATCGCGTTAATTCTCGGTTCGAAGACAATCGAATACCCTTGCTCAACGATTTTCATCGGTAGGACAAAATCATCATTGATGGTGTCCAGATCAAGGGGTTGAAAAAGTGATTGTCGAAATAGATAGAATGCACCGTGGCAACCAATAGTCGCACCTAAACAGGCCTCGCCATTTTTGATTTTAGCTTGATATTCCCAGTAGCTTGTTTCCTCAAGATTGTCAGATAACGTCATGCAGTAATTAGGATTGACCACACCAACACGTTTGTCATTAAACGAATGGGATGCTATCTGCAGCGAATCTATAGATAGGAGTGCAGATACATCACTTAGTGCCACAATATCGGATGCGGCTTTAGGCACCAATTCATTAATGACGGCGATTTTTCCCCGATTAGTTGCAAAATTGATGACTTCAAAATGGACATTTTCACATATGGCTTCTTGTATCGTCAGTTGTGCCAGTTGAGCGGTGTTGTCTGTACATCCATCGCAGGCGATGATGACATTTAGTTTTTGTCGTGGGTAATCTAAACTGGCGATGTTACGTATTTTGCCCTGAATCCATTGAGCTTCATTGTAAGCAGGAATGATAAGCGTTACCGTTGGTAAATCTCCGTCACTTGCACTTTTTTTAAACTTCCGTGATGAAATAGAAATCGGTTCTAGTGGCCTATTATTTTTGTACCAGCCTAGCAGCATAGGATAACCAACATGGCTATAGACAATTAAACAAGCGCTTACCACGCTAGATACGATCAACAGTAGTTCCATCATGCCAATTCTCCCATTGATAGATCATCGTAAGCTTTAACCATCTGATGAATATTGTTGTTTGTGACCACAAATTCTCGCGGGAGGTGCGTGGATTGATTTGCCAACATTCTTGTTAATGAATGAGAAAGGTCAGCAACATCGTTTGATTTTGCCAATACCCCTGTTTTTGGGCATAAGACTTCTGCTGAGGCACCAACATTAGTGACGACGGCGGGAATATTACACGCCTGCGCTTCCAGCGGTGAGAGAGGTAAACCCTCGAACCTTGAAGGTAAACAAAACAGATCTAATGATTGATAAAATCGCGGCATATTTTCGACTAAACCGAGAAACAACACTCGCTCTTTTAGGTGCAATTTTTCGACTAAATTTTCAAGGCTTTTCCGTTGAGACCCATCACCAGCAATAACCAATATCACCTCTTTCTCTAACAGAGCGAGTGCTTTAATTGCTAAGTCATGGCCTTTTACCTGTTCTAAGCGACCAGCCGTTCCAATTATTTTTTTATCGTTAGGTAATTTGAACAGTTCTCTCGCCAGTTGCTTTGAACCGGGTTTGAATTTTTTGCAGTCAACGCCATTTTTTATGACGACCGAGTTGGATCCAGAAAAACAAGCAGTAAGTTTCTCTTTGACATGAGAGGCGTCGGCAACCAGTGTTGGTTTTGCGGCCTTAAGAACCATGCCTTGAATGCGTCGGTGTTTTTTGTCTTCTAGGTGCCAAGCGTCATGTTCGGTATGAATTCTAATTGTTACACCAGCCATGCGTGCCGCGTATCCAGCGTAGAGCAAAGGACCAATATGATGGGTGTGGACCACATCGGGTTTCACCGCTCTAAAAGCCTTAATTAGGGTAAGAATTAGACCTAAATGAACGCCCGGTTTTTTTTCTAAAAAAACCAACTGGTTTTGATACGCTTCAAGTCTAGGCCAGTTTTTAAGTGATTCTTCTTTCGTGCCTTCCAGACTGACAATCAATACTTGGTCATCTGGGTTGGCAAAACTCAGCAGATCTAGGGTTAGGCTTTCGAGTCCTCCAGGGGCGAGGTGTTGAACCACATGGATAACTTTTTTTCCGTGTCTGCGTGTTGAGGTAATATCCATAACGCTATCCTTCTCTATAAATGTGGGATTTCTCTGTGTTCAATAGACTATTTGTTTGAATAGGCTATTTGTTTGAATAGATAAATTGCAGGTAATGTGCCAAGTATTATTTCATTTAATAACAGTTAGTTATGGTTATTCCTTTACAGGCGGGTCGGTTTTCTCAATATGAGAACGAAATTAATAACTGACATTAGGTATGCTACTCAATACTGGTACACCAGTGATAGAAATCAGTTCATCCTGTCGACGAATAGTGGTATCGAAGAGCTCTAGCAGAGTGGCCATTCCGGCACCAAGAGCGATACCTGCAAATAGTCCAGAGAGTACATATACCCAGCTAGGGAAATTAGATGGCTGGCTAGGGGTATAGGGTAAATCTATAATCTTAACGCGTTTGTTTTGTTCAAAATTACCAAGTGAGCCGGTTAGTTGCGCCATTTCAAATCGTTCGACAAGCTCATCGTAGAGTCGTCTTTTATTGGTGACACTGCGCTGTAGGTTAAATAAGATCTTTGACTGGTCGCCAAATTGGTTTGTCTCTTTGTCTAAAACAGATATCATCTGCTTCAAACTTTTGCTCTCTTCTTGGAGTGATTCGTACTGGCTTCTAATCAACTGTAAACTCTGTAGTTGAGTGATGAGTAAAGGCTGCATGTTGCCTAATTGAGACAGTTGAATGCTACTTGCAATATCCCATAACTGTTCACTAGAAAGATTGGATGAATTTACGTTGACCATTGTTTCTCGTTCGCTCTCCAATCGAGAAAGTTCTCGATTTTTTGCTTGTACAGCACTGTGGTTTTCAGTGTAGTTTGCTCTCAAAAGGGTGAGTTGGCTGCGAGCTTCGATAATTTGTTCTTCAATTTTTCCTACAACAGGGTTGGTTCGAGATAGTTGCTGATCAAGGCTACCCAGACTTTTTTCAACCCCTGCAAGGGTCGCTTTTTTCTCGGATAAGGTTTGTTTTAATGCGGCAAGTCTAGACAGCTTTTCGTTTTGCCTTTCAGGCGACACATTTGGGTTTATGTTTTGGAAATCCGCGAGGGCTTGTTCGGCATTATTGAGCTCTTCTAATCGCTTGTTTATGTGGAAAGTAAGAAACTCTGCGGAATCTTTGATAGACGATCTTTCGGGCGCAAGGACTTGGTCGATAAAGTGATCACTTATGGATTCTAGTAGCGCTTTCATTCCCTGAGGCGCTGAAGCGGTGAGCTTTATTTGTACAAATTCTTTACCTAGCAAATGAACAGAAATCCTATCCGATAAGCTTCTGATCACTTTTTCTGACTCTTTGGTGCTCATTGTGGCATCAATGAGGCCAAGATCCAGAGCGACAGATTGCAAAATGTGTCGGCTTTTAAGTAGTGTACTTAGCGCATTTATTCTGTCTTTGAAACCAGTTGAGACTGCGATATCTTCAAGGAATGGGTTCATTTTTGCCGTTTCTTGAATAAGCATGCTGGTGTGTGAATGGTATTGTGCAGGTGCCAGTTTACTTACGATATAGCCTGCAAAAGGCATAATAAGAACAGGCATCAACAGTATATATCGGCGTCTCCATGCCCCTTGTAACAAAATAAGCAACTTTATCTTTAGTTCAATCATAATAGCTCCAATAGCCAATTGAGAAATTGGCTGCGTTCCGTCCAACTTTGATGACAAATGGCGTCTTTTGATATGCGGGCTGACCTTGCTGCCTGATAGAGTTTTTGACGAAAATCGTGATGAGAATGGGCAACGTGAAGATGCGGTTTATAGGGCGCAAGTGCAGGGAAATCGACACTAACAATGGGTTGGCCCGAAGCCATGTATTCCATCAATTTTAAAGGATTACATGCCCTTATCTGCGGGTTATCAATAAAGGGAAGAATGCTGACGTCCCAGTGCTGGCTGTAACTAGGTAGATCGTGGTGTGAACGACTCCCTAGATAGAAAATATTGTCTAAATTAGGCAGCTTTCGCTGTTCTAACTCGTTAGGGCCAATAAAAACAAAATTCCAATTTGGCATCGATTCAGCGAGAAACTGGATAAGAGGGTAGTCTATCCAGTTTGATAAACTGCCATAGAAACCCGCAATAGGCTTACCTAAAGGAAGATCGTTCGCTCTTGGCTGCGGCTTTGTAAATAGCTCTGTATCAACGCCATGAGGCAGTAAGTGGGTCTTACACGCAGGGAATTTGTGTCTAAGGTTTTCGCTTGCGGTCAGAATCAGGTCTGCTTTATCGACGAGTCTTTTTTCATGGTTGCTAACTGTGTGATGGTCTACACCAGCAAGTGCATTAAAGTCATCACCACAATAGTAAACAACAGCAGATTCGCCCAAGTTGCCGCAAAGATCCGCCGTGGTCGGCAGAGATGACCAAAGGATAGGTTGGTTAAGCTTCGCTCTATCGATGATGGGTTTGAGCTGATTTATCATCATATCTCTTGCGATATATCGGGCGAAAGTAGACTTAGGGGCAGGAATGGTCAGTAAGTCGACCTCTATTATGTTGTGATGCTGAACCTTTGGTTTCGCGTAATGCTGTGCACGATTTTTTTTGGGTAGCAGTTTTGCCCACGCTCGTTTTAGATCCTTGCTATTCCAATGGGGTTGTCTTAGCCCAATAGAATTAACCCACACAACCTTTCTATCTTCAGCCAATCGGGTGATCAGATGTTGTGTACTAGACGGCAAACCACCTAGGTCCTCACCAAATACGATAAGATCATGCATAACTCACCTCTTGCTCGATTATATGAAAGCCTGTGCTATCCAATAGCACGGATAATTTTTGCTGGATTGCCTGCGGCGAGTACAAAGCAAGGCAGGCTTTTAGTCACAACACTTCCAGTGGCGACGATGGTGCCTTTGCCAATAGTGACGCCTTTGTTTACGGTAACATTTGAACCTAGCCATACGTCATCTTCTAGCGTAATTTCGCCTATTTGACTGCTTAGATCTGGGCCTCCAGTCGCCCGATTTATCGCATCAAATGGATGGCCAGAATAACCAAATAGAGAGGACCTTCCGGCAATCCTTACATTATCTCCAATAACGACTTTAGTACCGACGGCGATAGTGGTCTGCCAACCAATACCAACGTTGTTACCGATAGTGAGGCTAGGGTTATGGCTAGTAGAGCGGCCACTAAACGTGGTTTGTCCAGAAATACGACAGTTTTCGCCTACGTCGATGGATAGAGGACCGGAGATAAATGGAATACCAGTGTAAAGGTAAAGATTTTTGCCACAGGAATGTACTCGTCCTTTAAATGCGGGTGTATAAAGAAAAATTCGAGTCACGTTACTTAAAAAATTTCTGATCAGAATGAGCAAGAAGTAGAGTGCTTTATTGAGAATCTTAGGCGTAGGTATGTCGAAGGTTCGTATGCTTTTTAACAAGCTGAACAGTTTTTGATGGTGTGGGTTCGGGCTCTGCTTCAACCAATTTTTTAGATTGTTGGGGGAAAGTGTCATCATGGTAGAGTCTCTTTTTGATTTCTTTCAATAAGACCTTCACAGAATGTGCCATTTAATAAGTTGTAAAAAATCAATTAGTTATATATTTTCTTATTTTGAATTCTCATTTTGACTAGCAATTTGAGCGACACAGATGGTGAGTGCAGCAAGAATGTAGATTGGCCAATTGAATCCTTGAGTTAAAAAAGTACCAGAAATCACAGTACCAATTAGACCTGCATAAACGGCATTTGCCATGGTCTCTACACTTGCAGGGTAAGGGTGCCTTTTAACTTTGTTTACGGTATTTTTTGCTGTTCTGATTAAAGACACGATGAAACTGATGAATATAAATAAACCTAACATTCCTGTTTCCGCTAAGACACCGAACCAGGTGCTGTGTACGGCATGGTTTAATCCGTCCCAATGAGAGCTGAAATAGAAATAATTTGAGTAGAAATTATTGAGGCCAACACCCGTTAAGGGGTTTTCTAATGACATGCGAAATGCGGCTTGCCATGCATATAAGCGTCCCATTGCAGATGCATCTACGCCTGCTTCAGCTGCGCCACCAGAGGCTCTTTCCGAGATCCCGGCAAAGAAGTAAAGAAATAGCGTTGCGGCAATACCAAGGAAAAATAACAAGGTCTTTGAACGGATTTTACCAAATGCCAATACGGAGAAAATGGCTAGCGTCCCTAATAGGCCACCTCGACTTTGCGTTGCAATAATAGAGTAGATAAGTATGGCGCTAATGACTATTGCAAAAACTCGAAGCATCAATGGATTGTTTTTGGTGATAAAGGTCGATATTGAGAATGCGAGTGGGAACATTAAAACGAGCGCCAGATCATTCGGGTCACCGAGCATTGAACCGATATCACGACCAATAGTGACACGGCTGCCCTCCACAAGCCCAATGCCATTTATTGAGTTATAAATGGCAACACTGCCTACCAGTAATCCAGATAAATTGATTAGCAGCGTAATATAAGAGAGGTATTTGGCCTGATTGACTATCCAGATGATAGCTAACGTCATGACTATGATTTTCCAATAGATGTTCTTAAAGTACTCAATGGCAATAGGTCGGTTTGATGCAAGCGCGATGCCGATCAATATGAGAACCCAAAACGCCACCAACCAAGAAAGAGAGGGATGCCAATAGGGAGTGAGTGTCTTGCTAATGACACTGTGCCATGCAAGTGCAAGCAGAGCACCTGCCGATAATAGCAATGGAATCTTCAATGGATAAAGTACGGGGATAACCTCATGAATGCGAAAAAACGAGAAGATAACAAAGAGAAAAACCAAGCCAAACATATGGTTAATAAGAAAAAGTATTCCTAGTGGTAAAGCGCATAAGATGAGGACGACAACGGGGTTGGGGGCGATGATCCAGATAAGTGATATAACGGCGCAACACAGAGTAACAAGTGTTATGCCTGCGTAACGACGGTCGTATAGGATGTGAGTTTTCGGTGAGAGCTTCATAAGCGACCGAGCTCTTTGCTATGGTTCAATTTTGGTAGAGAAAGGGAGGGGGTAAGGCCAGAGATAATAGCTGTCGCTAAAATCACTAATGGCGCGGCGATGGTTAAGAACATTTGGGCGGTTAAATCGTTCAAATAATAGGAACCTAGAATAAACAGTGCGGTAAGGGAAAAAATGAATAGGATAGGACGAGCCTGGTAAGGAATGAAATAGTATTTTTGACTTAGAGCGAAGATCAGAATCAGTTTAAGCAATTGAGCAATATTGAGGGCTAATATTATTCCCCAAACACCTGACTCTCTGAGCAGCCAAGCAACAGAAAGGCCTACGGTTGAAGCGACGATGTTGATGGCGAGCAGTGTGCCAGTTTTACGACGGTAAAGGAGACCAATATTGCCTATTTCGCTCAGCTCTTTCATCAGTGCAATAGAGAGTGTTCCCAGCACATACTTGGTTGATTCTGAATAACCCTCAGGAAGCGCTAAGGTGATAAAAACAGGCGCTAGATAAGAGACCGACGTGGCGAGCATAGCGACCCAGACAAAACCGTATTGGGACAATTGCGCCGTTGATTGGCGACCAAAGCTCTCAATGTGTTGGAACCGTTTGGGCATCCACCATAGGCCGTAAGGTTGAACCAGAATACACATTGCTAACGAGAACTTCAGTGCGATGGCGTACACCGCAACATCCGCCAGCGATCCTGAATAGGCAAGTATCCATCTATCGGCACCATTCAAGGCGAAACCAATACTACTTGCAAGAGCCAATGGTAGGCAATAGCGTGCAAAAATCTTTGTTTTCTCAGCGCTAGGAAAGGTGAAAGACCATCTATTGAGCCAATGAAGTACGCCGAGTTGAATCGCATGTGAAATAACAGAGGAGAGTAAAATTCCTGAGACACCAGCATCTAATCGTATCGCAATAATAACCAAAATTAGTTGTAGAATTGCGCTTGCGGCGGTGACAGTGACAAAGCACTTTGCTCTATCTTGCATACGTAACCACGCCAACGATATTCCCAGAGCGCCCTCGATAGACAAGCCAAAGGCTAATATTGAAAATTCAGTGTGCGTAACCAGAAGCGTAAGTTGAGTAAGATAATAACCGGAGAATAAAAGCAATATAGGAAGAGTGAGTAACGCAATGAGTGCCGTCAGCGTATAGATTTGTGCCGCGACTTTTTTCTTGTTCGACGGGCTATCCTCTACACCTGAATAACGATAAAGGGCTTCATGCATGGATAGATTGATGAACAAGCCGAGAAATGCCGCGATACTGGCGAGAATTTCAAGTTTTCCCACCTCTTCAATAGACAAGTTAGTGGCAATAAATGGCAACATAAACAAGGATAAACCTTTCATCAGAAATAGACCTATTCCGTAATAGAATATATTCCTGAAGCCTGAAGGCACTGATAACCGGATCATCACGTTAACCCTCTTTCGCGATTTGTTTGGGCGATTGCGCTATGGCCCTAGCGATCCTTCTATAGCATTGTTCTGCGTGATAATTCTCAGCTTTCTTTTTTGCTTTTTGACCGATAGCTGGAATCAAGAAAGGAGAAAAAATAAGTGTTTGGATAGAGAGAAAGAGAGCTTCAGAATCATTGGGTTTGTATTTGATACAATCAACCTTATGAGTTAATACAATATCCCAGTAAGCACCATCATTGGGAATGACAACGCACATACCGGCGGCCATCGCTTCTAGTATCGATAAGCCAAAGGGTTCATTTTGGCTAGTAGAAACAAATATATTGCTTCGTGCTCTTATTTCATCCAGATTTCTTGGGTTTTGATGCCATGAAAAAAGTGGGATTTGAACAGGTGCTTGTGTAGTCGAGATCTGCGTACGTTCCGGCTTTATATAACAAATGTCTGTAGGTACAGGGGTTGTATTTCCTAAGCGTTTTCCAGTTTCAATCAGCGTATCTAGCCCCTTCCATTTTAGTAGAGATGCGGCCCAAAAAAGGCGCGGTTCACCATAGGTACACGAAGTCGGCCATTGATTTGAACTAATACCATTGTTAAAAAAAAGGTAGTGTGGAGAAGTGAGGGCAAACTGTGTAAATTCCTGTGCGGAATGAGCGTGCACTCTCCAACTAAAATAATGGCTAAACGCTAACTGTATTGACGGGTGGCAGGATTCAAGCGCAAAGATGATGTCTGCTTTTGTTAAGCAATGGCCAATGGATCGAGATTTTGCAACAGGGCCATGGATAAGCTGAATCAATGGAAACCGCCAGATTACCTTCACGAGATAGAGCGACATATCAACGCCTGGACCTGACATGCCTACCACTGAGTCTACGGGGGGGATACGAAGTAAAGTGATGAAGATCATGATAGAAAAATAGAATTGCTTGACCCAAAAAAGCCCCCCGTGACTGGCGGTGAAAAGAAAGGGAGGCATTCGAAGGTGAATGGTCTTTATTTGATGGGTACTTGACGAAACCTCACTCTTCCAGCAAGTCGGGCTAACGGTAAGGACAGTGAATGAGACGGACTCGTTATTACACTGGTTGAGCGCTTCTTGCGTGGCAAGCTTTGACCCCCCGAAGAACGGTATGGGATCAAAAATTAAGCAATGATTTTTTGATTTCTCTTGATGCGTATTCTGTTCCATACCGACGTCCATATTATTGAGCAGTATGGTTAAACAGCAATCTCAGTGCCAGAATGTCAACCTGATTTAACATGTTGAATATCAATAGCTTTAATAGTTCTAATTCTGACAATAAAATCGTGTTCTCAATTTGAGAATCAAAATAATATCCATCTATCCGTTTTCATTGTTAATAATATGTGACTCCAAATGCGCCAACATATCCAACTTTAAGGGAGCACTTCAACACAAAAATGCCCCATTGTTTGTTACGCGCCGAAGTATACTCCCAGATCGTAAGCTAGTATTTGAAATACAAAAAAATAATGATAGGCAAAGGCATATCTAACCTTATCTCATCTATTGGCGAGCTTGGTTAAACATATATTGCACAGTGTCGTTCCAGAAAATTTAGAGTGCCTCATATCTTACTTCACCTTTTCAGTTAAAAAGTAAAGAAAGTAAAAGGGACATACATTTCAACTCGTGAGATATATGTCCTATCTTAGTGGGACCTTCCATAGGAAATAATCGTACACATTTAATGCGGTTACGCTTTTTTCCTAGAAAGAAATCGTTTAAAGAAGGCACCTACCGCTATAAGAGCAAATATTCCAAACTTCTTCAAAAACAGAAAGGCGACCGCAATAAAACCTGTTTTTGCTATTACTTTGCCAGCCACGAGTGCACCAAGCCCATAGGCCGCTACTGTATCTAGATCTGGATCAAAGTCGCTATATTTAGAGCCTTGGTCGAACTCTGCTAATGCGAGGACAGATTCAATACTTGAGTCTATTTCAGGTTTCTGTTCCATGTCTGCAATAAAATTGAGTACCAGAACGCCTTTTCGTCCTAGGATACGGATATTGTAGTTAAGCGTATTTATCTCTTGCTCGCCAAATCGAATTTCCTTGGCCCAGTGTAGCTTTTTTCCGTTGGCATCGTAGTACGGAGGGGAGGCCCAACCTACTAGCTCTACCGGGTCATAGCCTTCTTTTACTCTTGCCTTACTGGAGGATAGGGTGTCTTCTTTCATCTGTTGTAGAAGATCGCTATAGTTAATTTCGTCGGCATCTTCGTCAGAAACGTACCCGTCTTCTTCGTACTTGATCGTGACTGCCCATGATTCACTATCAAACGGTGACATCTGAGCAGGGAACAGCATTCCAAGTATAGGTTGATTGGGTGGGTTCCCCCAAACGTCGACAATTATCTTTTTGGAATCTTCGGCATTTAAGTAATAGAAACTGTCTGGAACGTTCAATACTGCACCAGTTCCTTCTATTTTTATGGTTCCTGTTTGTCTGTCTAATGACTCCCAGATGTCCCTTGCCCAAGTGATATATTCCTCTTCTTCTGACTTAGCACCTTCCTCGGTTGCAAAAGAAAAAAATGATAGGCTGAATAACATCAACCCCAAAATGAATCTTGGTCTCATTGTCGCTCCCTTATTTTTTGTATTTAGTTAGTTTGCGTTTACATCTGACGTTGCGTATTAAAAAACGGTTATTATCCAGATAGTTGTAGTTATATCTCTTTGATATTAATCATTAAATATTCATATAATGAATGTAATTGCACATTGATTGCCCAGAAACTAACAAGCATGAGTTAATGACAGTATCAAAACACAATTAGTACTAAGGAAACTCTCTTGTTATTTCTAGATAGATATTTTGACTAGGCTTGTTTTCTAGTCGACTTATATCTTCACTCCCGATAGGGACACGACAAGTTCCCGCTTATTAAGTTATGGCGGATTGCACGGGGCAGCTTCAGCTGGCCGTTCTCAACCTTGTTAAGTTCACCACCTAAAAGCTTGAGATCGTTCGATGCTTTACGCCGCCTGCTAGTATATAAACGAATTAGAAGTGAAACCGATGATTAACTATTTGAATGAGTTGACTACGGAAGACGAACTGCGTTGTGCTGCGTGATAAGTTAAGAAAAAACGAGTGTGTTTATAAAGATGATAACCCTGTTAAAGATGCAATAGGTGTTAATCGTACTGGAATAAAAGTGATATGTTTGAGAAGGTTTCATCAGGAAATCGAATTCCCCAATGATATGGTTATAGTGGATAGCTTTGATGATGTGCAAAAAACACTAGGCTTATAAAGGACTAATTATCTCAGAGGTAGGTTTCGTTCAAGCTCCTAAATCGTTTTTGTCGGGTGGACGACACTTGTTACCAAGTGCCGTCTCCCTAAGAACCCAGCGTGCAACGTTCACTGCACTAGGCTCAAGCCTCCACAAAGGCATCAAATGATACCCAGCAACTTATAACGCAGTCGGGACAGGCTCTTTCCAAGAGTTACGGGCTAGCCTTTTGGACTTTCTCTTTGCCAAGTATTCTTGGTATGGAGGGTCAAATGGTGTCACTGCACTTCGGATTTTTACATGTCTTTCTATTGGCACTTTAGCTATTTGGAACAGATTAAATTGGCAATCCATATCCATGATCTTCTGCCAACCGTGAAACTGCCATTGGCCTTTGCGGTTGAAGAAGTATTTTAGGGCGATCCAAGTTTTAGGCCTTGTTGGATTTACTCGGCTTAATGAGCAATTTCCCTTTGTACTTCCTATGATTAAAACCTAGGAAATCAAAGCCATCGTTGATGTGAGTGATGTGCGTTTTCTCTTCGGAGAGTGTTAAGCCTCTTTCCGCTAAGAAGTCAGCAATCAACGGTTTGATATCGTTCTCAAGCACTTCCTTTGAAGCGCAAGTGACGACGAAATCGTCGGCGTATCCAATAAAGTTGGCTCTTGCTTCCTTTTTGAGAGCGGTAGACTTAATTTGCTGTTCGAGACCAGAGAGCGTCATTAACATCAAGGCTGGGGATATAATCCCACCTTGAGGCGTGCCTTCATTGGTGTCATAGAACAGCCCTTTGTCTACAAAGCCAGACTTTAGCCATTGTCCCAACATACGCTTATCAACGGCAACATTGTCCATCAGCCATTGATGCCCGATAGCATCAGCCGTACTACGTTTTGGTCGAAAACCATAACTGTTAGGGTCTGCAAGGCTTTCCGATACGGGCTCTAACGCTAATAAGTGCAGCGCTTGTTGCGCTCTGTCTATCATACACGGGATACCCAGTGATCGAAGTTTGCCGTTCTTTTTGGGGATATAGATACGCTTGAGCGGTCTAGCTTGATAAGCTTTTCGACTCATTTGATACACTGCTTTCATACGGCGTGTATCTGCATCGTTACAATGCAGCCTTCGCTTTTTCCAACCTCCTATACCTGCATCACTATCGGCCACATAGGCTTTAGTGATACAGGCTTACCGTGTTCCGTATGTTGCGCAATGTCAGGGTAGATGCCCGCTATGGTGCGGAGAGCTTTATTGATCACGAAAGAGTACTGGACAACCTCTTCCTACTCTCATTGCCTTTTGGCCACAGCGTGTTAACCACTTCCGCTGTTTCATCGTATAACGCACCTTAAACGGATTCACTTATATTCATCATACTGACTACCTAGCACTCACCCGATTGTGGTTATCAGGAGGACCGTTCTCTCACGATTCTAATAGCCAATCTTCGTTACATTGTCAGGCTCGCTACTTTATTCAGAGCCTTAGGTTCATCTGGTGACACAGATGGTTCACTCATTGAGCGGTGAACAGCGCTTCATACGACTTCACGTCGCACGTCCACATACGAGTTACATGTAGAAATGGTTAAAAATAGCTATCCTTCTCATATTGTTCAGATTTACGGTGTGTGCCCTTTTGTAGAGTTCCTATTTATCCAAGACATCACTACGCCTGCTGCGGCTCCATAGATATGCGATGCCCAACTGACATGAGGTTGAAATGAAAATAGACTCCATAACAAACCGCTGTATAGCATGAGAACCAACAAGCCTATAAATAGGTTTTTTAAAGTCCTATTCAGTAAACCATAGCTTATCAAGAAAGCGCAGTAGCCAAAGATAAGTCCACTCGCCCCTGCATGTACTCCGGAGCTCCCCATAATCCATACACATCCTCCTCCTAATAAAGTAATACCGATGCTTACCTGCCAGAAAATAGCTAACCCTAATTGACGAACCAGCAGCATTAATATGCAAATGGGTATTAGGTTAGAGGCTAGATGGGACCAAGTATGGTGAATAAAAGGTGCTAGTGGTATACCCAAAAGTCCTATAGGTTGTCTCGGTAAGATCCCCCAATTTGATACGAAGCCAAACGATAAGGAATTGAGAGTTTGCATTATTATGAGGCCTACTGCGAAGATAAGTACCGGTCTTAAATGTTGCTTTATGATGCCATTTTTCATTCTGAAATAACTCCAAAAACTTATAATACAGTACTCATTAGTAGCGAATAGTTGAAAGGCAGTTATCACCTGATCACATGAATATCCAACTTAACATCATTTTCATAAAAGCAAACATTTCGATTAGAGTGAATGGAGTAAATTGACCATTAATTAGAAGGAAACTCGTTGATTTTTTGTGTAACTGTAGTTCCTCAAAGTATTAGTTTTTCGTAACTTTCACTTTGTTAGTGACTGAACTCACTTCACTCGATGTCCAACGTTGACAGTGCAAATCAGAATAATTGTATTATCAATTTATTACTAAAAATTACTCACCAGAGTTGCAATAAATCTCATATTTAACCTCAAATTCTTCACTTAATTGCTGGAGAGTCACATTTTCCAATTCCATCAGAAATACTTTTTTTGCTGACTTTAACGCTAAGTCGACAGATTCATTTGCGATTTTCTCCACCAAGCATGTCGAAGTGTTGGTCTCTGCTCCAATAGCAAAAAGATGGGGTATATCAAGAGCGTTATATAAACCTAATAGCGTTATTTCATTCAATGATTTTGTGAGTTTCCAACCACCTCGATGCCCCTTCGTTGATTCAACATATCCGTTGTTTCTCAACCCTGACATTGTTCTTCGTACGACAGCTGGATTGGTATTTAGCATTTTTGAAATGGTTTCCGATGTAGCAACTTCTTGCATTTTACTTAGATGCAGTAAGACGTGAATTACCCGTGAAAGCCGACTATCTACTCGCATATAACCTCCGAAATATCTTGTTGCTTTTAAAGTTACATGAATATAAGGTAATAGTCACGTTACTTTTGATGTTACACATTAAGGGCGAAAATCATGAAGGAAAGAGTTTACGAAAAACGTTGGGAAACACTGTTTTTTTTGTTGCTAGCCAATTCGTTAAATCTTATAGATATAACAATAATGAATGTCGCTATACCCAGCATAGTCAGGGATTTAGAAGCGACCGTAAATGAAACCCAGTGGATAACGATTATTTACCTATTAGCTTTCGCTTCTGGGTTGTTTCCTTTTGGAAAACTTGGAGATTTAAAGGGGAAGAAAAATTTATTTACCATTGGCTTGATTGGTTTTATGTTGTCCTCACTGATGTGTAGCTTTGCCACAAGCATAGAATTTCTGTTAGCAAGTCGATTCTTTCAAGGGCTATTCAGCGCTGTAATGGTTCCACAAGTATTAGGTATAGCTAATTCTATTTTTCAAGATCATGAAAAAAGTCGTATGTATGGTGTTGTTGGAGGAGTAGGCAGCACAGCTTCAATGCTTGGCCCTTTAGTCGGAGGTCTATTAATTTCTTTAAATCTGTTTGAACTTGATTGGAGAAGCATATTTTTAATCAATTTTCCGATAGGTCTAATCTCTTTAGTTGGCCTAAGAAACAATCATGTTGAAAAACATTCTATGTTTACTAATGAAAGTGTTGATTGGTTAGGTATTGCGCTATTTGTATGTTTATCAATTAGTTTGATATTCCCTTTGATAGAGGGACATAACTTGAATTGGCCATTTTGGATTAAAGGCTTGCTGTTTATGGCTTTCCCGCTAACTATAACGCTCGCCTTTTGGGTTGTTCATTGCAACAAGACACACCATTCAAGTCTACTTCCTGCCCGCTTATATCAAAATAAAGAATTTATTTATAATTTAATAGTTTTAATGATTTTCAGTAGTTCTATACCTGGATTATTTTTGGCTTTAGCTTTCTATTTACAACAACATTTAGAGTTTTCAGCGTTCCAAACTGGCTTAGCAGTTTCGGTGTTTCCACTTGGCGCCTTCAGTGCCTCTATGATCTTAAAGCAGCTAGATTCTAGCTGGAACAAACTTAGAATATTTCTAGGCGGCCAGTTACTTAGTCTATCTATATTTTTCGTCGCTATAAATGTAGAACACGTAACCAAGGAATCGGGAGTCACGATGATAATGTTTCTAATAGTGTTTTCTGGATTTGGAATGGGAAGTGCAATTATCGCATTAATGCATCAAACAATGATTACAGTTAACAAACATGATTCAGGAAGCGCATCGGGTGCCATGCAAGCTTTGCAATATATAGGAATGGCTATAAGCATAGGTACCGTTGGACAGCTTTTTTTAATTGAAATCCAAAACTCCCAAAACTATCAAATTGCCTTTCAACGTAGTGCTATTTTAAGTTCAAGTATTTTCTTAGCAGTTTCTTGTTATTTGGGACTGGAACTTGTAATAGAAAAACTCACAAAAACCCGAACTTAAACTCTAGGAATTAATAAATCTCAACGAAGGAATACACAATATGACCCAATTAAAAATCCCTGACATAGCAAAGTTATCCGACGCCCTCAATTTTAATCGTGGCCCTAATTTAAAGAACCGATTCGTATTGGCCCCATTAACCAATACTCACAACCACAGCGATGGTACAGTTTCGAGTGATGAGATACGTTGGCTCGATATGTGCTCCAAAGGTGGCTTCGGTATGATCATCACAGCAGCGGCTCACATCCAGAAGAACGGGCAAGGATATGTTGGTCAGTTAGGTGCATATGATGACCAGCACTTAGCAGGTTTAACCCAGCTAGCGAACACTATCAAATCCAACGAGGCTATTGCTTGTCTGCAATTAGCGCATTCTGGAAAAAAAGCAATAGATATTAAAACTCGAGTCAGCCCTTCATCGGATATAAAAAGTAACGCTAAAGCATTAAAAAATGGAGAAATCGAGCAACTTATTGGCGATTACGTTAGAGCTGCCCTTAAAGCAGAAAAAGCAGGGTTCGATGGTGTTGAGATTCATGCAGCACATGGCTTCCTTCCAACTCAATTCCTCTCTTCCGAAACTAATACAAGGACTGACAAGTGGGGTGGTTCTCTAGAAAACCGTTCGAGGCTTATTTTCTCCATTTTAAAGGGTATACGTTCAGCGTGTTCATCTCAATTTATGCTTGGACTGCGACTGTCTCCCGAAAGGTTTGGGTTAAAGTTACCAGAAATGCTCGAACTAGCACGACAATCTATGCAATCCGAATTAATCGATTGGCTAGACTTATCTCTTTGGGACGTTAACAAAGAGCCAGAAGACATCGCATTTAAAGGAAAAACAACAATGTCTTGGTTTACGAGTTTGGAAAGGGCGAATACACGTATTGGAGTTGCTGGAAAAATAATGAGTGCTCAACTAGCAGCTGAGTGTTTAGCCAGCGGAGCTGATTTTGTACTTGTAGGACGCGGAGCCATTGTTGCTTGCGATTTTCCGAATCAGGCTATGGGCAATTCTAATTATCAACCCCCAAAACTTCCTGTCAGTGCACATCATCTCCGTCAACAGGGACTAGGTGACAAATTTATTGATTATATGAAAGATTTCCCTAACTTTGTAAAAGTTGATAAATAACTCTCCTTCCAAACTGATCTGCGCTATCCATACTGGACACCAAGTTAAGTGAATATCCATATCTGTGGTTATTCATGAATTGCTAATTTAGTAAAGGCATTGTCAAAAATGAGTTACATCAGCGGTACCGCTAAGAAAGTTCTGCCCCATTGTGCATTTGAGTCAATACTCACAGTAATTCCAGAGCGTAATCTTTGACCTAATTTGTCTAATGTAATTATTATAAAATGAAGTGTCTATCTATTCGATGATTGTTCACTTGAAGGAACGGATTGATTTTATAATTGATAAATGGTCTTGTTCATATTTAAAAATACTTGTCAATTTTTCGGTTGTGACAAACCATCAATTTTATATCCTTCTCATAAGATTTCAACATTGGTAAAAAATATGACTTTTAATGAACTACACAATCAAAACACACCTCTCTTACTCTGCAATGTTTGGGATGTATCTAGTGCTAAGATAGCAGAAAGTTTAGGTTATCAAGCGATTGGTACTTCAAGTGCCGCTATTGCGACTCATCTTGGCTATAACGATGGCGAAAATATGCTCTTCCAAGATTTGTATCAAGTGGTTAGTAGGATCTCAGCTAATACAACCCTACCATTAACTGTTGATATAGAGGCTGGTTACAACAGAAACCCTTCAGAAGTTTATGGCTATATTCAATCTCTGTTAGATTTAGGAATAGTAGGTATAAACATAGAAGATAGTATTGTTGAAGAAGAGCGTAAGCTTGTGGATGCTACAGAATTCGCAAAACTCATAGTATATTTAAAGGATAGGTTGAAAGAAGGTGGTCGAAAGTTTTTCATAAATGTTAGAACAGATACTTTTCTTTTAAATGTATCTGAAGCTTTGTTAGAAACAGAAAAACGAATCAAACTTTATGATGAAGCAGGAGCAGACGGAATATTCGTACCATGTGTTACAAAAGAAATGGACATTCAAACGCTAGTAAAGAAAACTAAGTTGCCGATTAATGTCATGTGTATGCCCGAGCTCCCCGACTTTAGTAAACTAAAAGACTTGGGTGTAAGGCGTATAAGTATGGGAAATTTCTTGTTTGATAAAATAATTAAAGATCTACAGGCTAACCTAAGTTCTATACAGAACAATCAATCTTTTGAATCTGTTTTTTAATTATGCAAATAACTGATAAAGAAAAGATAGGTACGTTTTACCAAGCATTGCTTGAGAGAAACTCAAGCTATGTGGGTATTTTTTATGTTGGCGTAAAAACAACATCTGTTTTTTGTATTGCTACTTGTCGTGCAAGGAAGCCTAAATTTGAAAACGTGGTATTTTATAGTACATTCAAAGACGCTTTAAACTCGGGATTTAGACCTTGCAAAATCTGTAAGCCTACGGAAAATGCTCATGAAGCACCTGAGCCAGTAGCTCAAGCAATGAAAATAGTACGGGATAATCCGAAAGAAAAAATAACCGATTTTCAACTCCGTCAACTGAAAATAAGCCCCGAATTAGTACGTCGATGGTTTAAAAAGCACTACGGTATGACATTTCAAGCATATCAAAGAATGTACCGTATAAATAATGCGTATAAAGAGGTAAAAAGTGGAAGAAAAACTATTGATGCTGCATTTGACTCTGGATATGAATCACTTAGCGGTTTTGGGTATACGTTTAAGAAAATTGTTGGTTATTCCCCAGCCCATACGGTAAATAATAACGTAATTTTGATTAGTCGTGTTACTACACCTCTTGGCCCAATGTTCGTTTGTGCATCTGATGATGGGGTTTGTTTACTAGAGTTTGTAGATCGAAGAATGCTTGAAACTGAGTTTAAAGATTTACAAAAATCACTAAAGGCTAAAATCATTGCTGGTGAGAATCGACATATAAAACAAGTAAAAAAAGAACTAAACGAATACTTTCTCGGTCAACGGAAAAAGTTTGAAGTTGAATTGCTTACTCCCGGTACAGAATTTCAAAACTTAGTATGGCAATGCTTAAGTGAAATTCCTTTTGGGAAAACTTTCACTTATCAAGAACAAGCAGAAAAAATATATAAACCTAAAGCTATCAGAGCTGTAGCTTCGGCAAATGGCTATAATCGTATTGCTATTATAATACCTTGTCATAGGGTTATTGGGAAAGATGGCAAACTAACTGGATATGGTGGTGGGCTAGAGAGAAAACGTTGGCTTATTGAACACGAAAAAGAATACAGTAAGGGCTAGTACTTTATGACCCATTGTATTAATTATCACTTCATGACAATGAGCTATAACGTTAATTAAAGTAAAATAAAGTCATTACAACGTGTCAAACTATGTTCTCTCTTATATGGAAGGTTTAGCCGTTCATTCACCTCATTCACCCTTGTCTTGATTTGTGTGTTCATTGCCGTTTTAGTGAGCAGTGTTTATCTTAAATATTAAAAAAGTCCGCAGCTTCTTTTTTAGCTGCTTGTTCGATTAGGCTTTAAGGTTGTTAGTACCTTTAGATTTACCATGGTTAATGTGGTATTGAGGACAGTCTCGATGACCGCAGGATTATGGCAGTCAGTCATTATGTGGTTAAGTAGGGATTTTCAAATGAGAAAATATCTGGTCTGGTTAAGATGCCATAAAGAATATATTACTGGTACATCTTTTGGGATTATCGTAACACTTATACTCATTGCTACACCGCTGCTATTTAGCCCCGCAAAGCCGTCAAAAAAAATAACAGTTACAATAGTGAGCAAAGGAATAGCCAGTGCTGGCCATCGAGGCGACATGGTTGTTTTCCTTGTAGAATTACCTAATCGTTCAAAAGTTAAAATGAAAAGTGTTGCGGATAGTGGTATTGCAATCAACGAAGAAGTTTGTGTGTTGCAAAATACGTCATCTTTCGGTCTCCATACACATGTTCTTTTAAAGAAAGGCACTTGTGATTAGTGCTATGGGCAAATACGACGTAGTTTGTCTGCAAGATGAAGATGGACTTATCGCAAAATTCATAACGCAGAACTGTCCAAAGATGATTCAGTAATTGTTAAGTGCCTTGATATACCCTCATTATGTTGCTTATTGATAGATGCTTTGACACTTATCTCCCAAGTTGCACAAAACATACGAGATGGTTCTATGCTCTATTAACTACAGTTTACTGATTATCAAATTTTATTGCCTTCCGGCAGTTACAACTTACTGAGCTCAGATTAGCTTGGTTCAATAGAATATCTACGATCGATCTAAAACGGTTTGATACTGTTCCAAATATTGCGGGATAACCGCCAGCAGAGAGAAACGACTTTCAATCGTCTGGCGGGCTTTTGTTCGCATGGTATTTTGCGTGGATTCTGACGCGAATAACCAGTCGTTTAGACAGTGGCTCAGTTCTGTCATATCGTTACCAATCCATCCATTTTCATTGCTAATGATAAGTGACTCCAAAGCACCAACGTTGGTTGAAATAACGGGAATACCTCTGCTCATTGCTTCTAAAGCGGCCATCGGCAACCCTTCAAATCTCGATGTGATAATAAGTACATCTATATCGCTCCAAACGGAATTCATATCATCGATGTGGCCGTGAAGCCGAATATTTCCCCCCGCCATTTTATTCAGTTGCGACGTCATTGGCCCTGAGCCGTAGAGATGAAAATCATGCTGCGGAAAGTTTTTGGCGAGTTCAATGTAACGATCCGGTGCTTTTTCATGGCTCAATCGTCCAACAAAGGCGATATTTTTGCCAAAGCGTGTGGGATAAGATTGCAATGCGACAAAGTTATTTAGGACATGCGTTTTAGAAGGTATTTTGTTGGCAATATCTTTGCTGACGGCAAAGTTCAGATCAGAGAGAGAAGCGGTAAAACGGTCAATCATGTCATAGAGTTTCACTTTTCCTACTGGGGTTTCACCTGCATGATAGGTCGAAACTTGAACCGTGCTCTTCGGAGGTTCGTTCCATTTACAGTGTAAACATGCGAACCGACTAACAACACTGGCTTTATACCCATGAGCGTGGATAAGCGCAGGCCGGTGTAATTTTAGGGCGCAACGCAAGTGCGTAAATACATTGGTATTACCTTTACAATTAGACAATTCTGACAAGAAATTATACGGTATTTTCGCCAATTCTAGTTTACTTAAAATCGGTTGTGAGTCTGAATATTCGGTTAAAAGTACCACTCTAACCTTTTGTTTAAATTGTATAAGGCCGGAAGCCAATTCTAAAATATGGCTCTCAATACCACCCAAAATTTGGCTGTCCACTGCTAACCAAATATCCTCCCTTAACAAGGTGTTAGTGTTAGGTTTCGCTATATTCATCCTCTGTTTCCCAAGCCAGTTTCTTACGGTAAACCGTCGATGGGCTCAGCTCCAGTAGTACCGCGGCAGTCAGAACATTTCCATCACAAAAATCGATAGCGTTTTGTATCGTTTCTCTTTCAACTTGCCACATAGGCCGAATTATCGTTGACGCTTGTTTGTTTGCTTCGAACGGTTCACCTGATGGCGGTGACTCAATGACGTTAGATTCCTCGTATTGTCGTTTTTCTAGTTGTTCGACGATCTCTGGTTGTCGTGGTTTTTTACTCTCGACATTACTGCTTATATCAACATGACTTATTTGGGAGGGGAGATGCTCCATTGCAACGAGTTTGTCATCATTAAGAACCACAATGTTTCTGATGATATTCTGAAGTTGACGAACATTTCCGGGCCAACGATAGCGCTTCATAAGTTGTTGAACTGGTTTGTCTAGGCCTGTGAATTTCTTCCCGTCTTGTTTGGCATAAATCTTAAGGAAGTGGTTTGCCAACGTAATGATGTCTTTGCCACGTTCTCGAAGTGGTGGCATCTCTATAGGGATTACATGGACGCGGTAATAGAGATCTTCTCGAAACCTTCCCTCTTCGACCTCTTTTAGTGGGTCTCGATTAGTCGCACAGATGATCCTAACATCCACCTTTCTTTCTCTGCTTTCACCAAGGGGAGTGAACGTACCTGTTTGAAGAAACCGTAGCAGTTTCTTCTGCATTTCCAATTCCATTTCACAAAGCTCATCGAGAAAAAGTGTACCACCGTGAGCTTGCACTGCCGCCCCTTTTCGATCCGCTGTAGCACCGGTAAACGCCCCTTTGATATGACCAAATATCTCGCTTTCCATTAAGTCTCTAGGGATAGCGCCACAGTTTATCGCAACAAATGGTTTGTTTTTTCTATCACTCTGGTGATGAATAGCTTCCGCACACACTTCTTTTCCTGTGCCGCTCTCTCCATTGATGAATACGCTGGCATTGGTTGGGGCAACAGAATCAATGATTTTATTACACCCCTTGCATCTGCACGCTTGAGCCAATAAATCCATGAAACTTAGAACGGTCTAGGCTGTTCTCTAAATCCTCGACAAGATGCTCTAGTTTGGCATTTTCTAAATGGATACGAATAGAGGTTTTGAGCCGCTCTGCTTGAATCGGTTTTTCTAGAAAATCCTTGGCCCCTCGTTGAATTAGGCTTATAGCAACATCCACGGAACCATGAGCTGTTGCAATGATAACGGAAGAAGGGATTTCGTTTTCTTGAATCCAGTCTAGTATTTCCTGACCGCTAATATCAGGAAGTTGTAAATCGAGAATGACCAATTGGGGAGCATAGTTCTTTATAAATGCTTTTGCCTCCTTCCCGGTTTCTACATGTAGCAGGTCATAGGGTTCATCTTTGACGTACTGTTTGTATAAAATAGCGAGAGAGGTTGAGTCTTCGACAAGTAATACTTTTGGTCGCATACCTATACCTTTGTTTTTTCATATGGAACATCATTCCTACAGAATAGACTATAACGACGTTAATTCTGTTTTATCTTATTAAAATCCTTGTTCTTTTCTTCTTTGCAACGCATCTAAAGAGTCTTGTGCAATCGAGTCTAAGTTTTCTGTGATCGCTTTTACCTTTGTGAGTTCATTATTGATACAGAGGGATTCTATTTTTTCAGCTAATTCGGCTAAGCTCGTATTGCCCAATGCGAGTGAGGAGCTTGTTAACGTGTGTGCCTCAAACTTGAGTGCGGCATAATCGGACTTTTCTAATGCGATAAGCATTTTGCGGACATTTATTTGCGCTTCGTCTATATAGTGGTCAATCAACATTGGCATCACTTCGGCACTCGTATCTTTAATCATCTGTCGCAGCGTTGACTCATTAATAAGTGGTTTTGAATGTGCGGTGTTACTTGCCGTTTTTGGTATTATCTTGATAGTTGGCGGTTTAATTTGAATGTCTGTTTCACTTTCCTGTGCGACATATTTGTTTAATGTATTGATTAAATTTGAAAGATTGACGGGTTTCGATAAGTAATCCGTCATGCCTGCGCGAATAAATTTTTCCTTATCGCCAGATAATGCATGCGCTGTAAAGGCGATAATCGGTAATGTAGCTCTGGTTTTACTGTCGACGTCGCGGATCCTTTTGCATGCTTCTAATCCATCCATTTCGGGCATTGAGATATCCATAAAAATAATGTCGTATATGTTGCTTTGAGCCATTTGAACCGCTTCAATACCGTTGTTGGCTATATCAACATTTAATCCAATGTGTTTAAAAAGGCTCTGGATGACGAGCTGATTCGCCTTATTATCTTCTGCAACTAGAATGCGACTGTGCAAGCACTTTGGATGTAGATTGTTTGGCAATGCTTTGGATTGTTGGAAGTCGTCACGCGTTGCAATTTCCATAGGAAGGTGAACCGTAAAACAACTCCCTACGCCTTCCGTGCTTTCTACTGTTATCTCGCCATCCATTAGGTTGACTAATTTCTTGCAGATGGCAAGACCTAACCCAGACCCTTCATAATCACGAGAGAAGGTTTGATCTACCATGGTAAATTCATCAAATAGATAAGGCAGTGATTTTTCAGAAATGCCGATGCCGGTATCTTTTATTTTGCAGGCGATTTTGGCATGGCTTTCAGATGTTTTTGTCGTGAAAAGTTCAATATCAATCCCCCCTGCTTCGGTGAATTTTAATGCGTTACCGATAAGATTAAGTAACACTTGTTTATATCTATATTCATCTCCGACAAGGTATTCAAGGAGATGGTTGGGTTTAAAACTTAAGTTTAGGCCTTTATCAAGCGCTAGTGTTTTAATGTTGTCAATGACCGACTGAGTCGCATCTGAAGGGTTGAATATTCTCCTATCGATGCTCATGTTATTCGATTCCATTCTGGAGAAGTCGAGAATATTGTTGATTAAGGATAGGAGAAATAGTCCGGAGTCGGTGGCGACATTAACCAATTTTTGCTGTTCGTCATTTAACGGAGTCTGCTTGAGAGAATTAAGCAACCCTATAACGCCATTCATTGGTGTTCTGATTTCATGTGACATCGAGGCGAGGAAAAGGCTTTTGCTTTCATTTGCCTTTTCTGCCTGTTTTCGGGCTGCCTGAAGGTCTGTGTAACTATCTTCAAGGTTCTTAGACATGATATCGAAGGCGTTTGCAACCTCACCTAGTTCGTCATTCTGTTGTAGATTCAGCTGATAACCAGGCCCTTTCTTACTTACCGTGTGTGCTGCTTTTCTTAATTTGACTAAGTTTCTGGTCAGGTAGGTACCAAGTACAAAGGAAAACAGTGCGACTAGCAGAACCTCTAAAGAGGCGATGCCTATTATGGCCTTGCGAGCATCATCCAACATCTTGCTAATAGCGGTGGTTGCAAAACCTATTTCAATAGAACCATATACGGTACCATCGCTTTCAATGTCGATTTTGGTATCAAATACACCATCGTCGACGGACCGTAAGTCTTCATCAATTTTCACACCATTTTCAAGCAACTCAATATTGCCACCAGATGAGAGTGTTTGCCCATAACTCTTTACTTGAACATAGACCACATCTTCGAGCACCATAATGTCATTTACAAGGTCATCGAGTGTCGCGAGATTGGTGGTTAATACCGCATCTTTGATGGCGTGTGCAAACATAGTTGTTGTCGCATGGGCTCGTTGTATCAATTGTTTCTCATTCGAATCACCCAAAAAAGACATAGCACTGAAGACAAGAATGACTAAGAGAAAAGTCTCAATAGCCGCAATACCAATGATAGTCTTGTTGCGAAGGTTCATCTTATTGTCCTACTATTTCGTTTGAATGAGGTCAATATCCAGGGCTCGCACGTCGTCCCAGTCGCTATTTTTCGCGGGCATAAATGCGTTTATTTTCAATGGTTCTAATACTTTTTGGCCCTCTGGAGTACTCGCAAGTTTAGAAAAGAAGTGTTGAACTTGCTCTAATAATTTTGAGTCTATAGAAGGGAGTGCGGCAATGGCATGGGGTGTGTAACCTTTGGTTGTCCAGATAGGATTAAGTTGTTCTTTTATTTCTGGGGGCATCGCATTGAATGTTCTCATTACTCCTCCACCTGCAGGAAAGAATCCTCTCGCTATCGCTAAATAGACTGAATCATGGGATGAAACATACTTAGGCGTGTAGTTAACGTTGGCGGCGTTTAGATACGCTTGAGGAAGTATACTGGCCGCAAATGAAGCCGGTGCAGGGAACGCCATTTCGGAGTTATTGAGTTGCTCTATCTGCGTTATGTTGCTGTCTTTCTTTACGACAATGATGCCTTTTATCTTTTTGTTCTTGGCTTTCGCTACAGCTTGGTATCCCGGTGATTGGTTAAATACAACAAAATGATAAGGGTTCATGTAAGCAAAGCTATACTCCCCCTTAGCGAGGTTTTTTTCGAAGGTAGGAATATCACTCGTCGTCTTGAATACAAATTCATGCCCAGTCTCTTCTGAAAGTGCCTTTAATATGGGCGCCCACTGTTTTGCAAGTCGGCTTGCAGACTGCTGAGGCACAATACCAAACGTATAATGGTGTGCCCAAATAGGCGTAGAAATGAGCATTATCAAGGATATTAGGATTGTTCTAATTATTATCATTATTTGTTCCTATCAATAATCTTTATCTTTTCAAATGGTTGTAGTACTAGCTTAGGTAATAATCCACTATTTACTATACCGTGATGGAGAGAAATTGATTCTTTTTTAATTTATTTATAATGGCTGATCGCCATTTATGAGGAAGAAAGACCAGTCTGTTTACCTCTCTGCTGAGTTCGAATAATAAACTAGGCTGTTCCTTGGTGTTTAAAACGGTGCCTAGTAGCTGTATCTGAGATGAATTAAGTAGCTTCATCGCTTGTGTGATGTCATGTTTGTTTGTCACTCCAGCCAGTACCGTTAAAATGGTTTGGTCACAGGCTGTCGCAACAATTTGAGAAGGAATGTTGCTCTTATTGATATTGAGTATTGGAGACGTATCTATCACGATGCGATCGAATTGTGTGCTCCATTCTTCTATGTTCTTTTTGAGATGCCCAGGACGTTTATACGCGAGTTGAGCAGGAGAATTGATAGGAGAAGACACGCCAGTAAAACACTGGGCCGAGCTGGCGTGTTCTAGCCAAAATTCGTTGGGTTCTAATGAGGGTAATTCCAGCACATTAAAACTGGGTTTGTGGATGTTTAGATCAACGATCAACGTGCGGTAACCTGCCAGCAGATACCGCTCAGTTAAGGCGATAGCTAGTGACGTGACGCCTTCACCTGATTGGCATGAAGTGATACATAGTGAACGACAGTCAGCGAATTCAGCTTCGATAAAAATCTGTTCTATTTCGGCGTGCATTGCGGGAATGGTCATTAGATCGCTCCTATTAAAACAATGGTGGTCGCGATTTGAAGAACGTCTTTAAGGCCAAGGCGTATTTTCTCCGTTAAGCTTTCTCTTCTGTCAGGGATATAAATGGTGTCCCCAGCTCGAATGACAGGCAGGTTTCGAAAACTGGCTGATTTGCTAAACTCAATGAGGTCAAAGGTTCTCGCTTGGCTTTGACTAGTGGAAATATTGACGACGCTGATTTTTTCTAGGTATGCGTCTTCGCTTGGTCCCCCAGCTTCTGCAAGGATATCGAGGATCGTCATAGAATCGTTGAAAACGTATCGTCCAGGATCATTTACAGCCCCTAGTACTCTTACTGTGCTCTCTTTAGAGCGATCTAACCAATTGCGGTTTTTCTCTGGCATATAAATTGTGTCGCCCGGTTTTACCTTTGGTAGTAGGGACTCATCGCCCGTCTCAAAGTATAAGGCTAGGTTCAATTTGCTCACTTTAGAATAACTCTTGTCCCTGTGGGTGACTCGAATGTTGTGTATATCGGCGTCCTTCGTTGGGCCATCGGCAGCAGATAATATATCCAAAAAATGCATTTCGTTAGTGAATCGATAACGACCCGGTGCGTTTATTTGTCCAAATATGTAAATAGAAGCATCAGAACTTTGCCTCACCCACTGGGATTTGTTGTCTGATGGATCTTGCGGTAGGTCGTGCACGCGAACAATAGAGCCAGCTGAGATGATGGGTTGATCTGAACGTCTCGCGCCTTTTTTGATGAAATCATCCAAATTGAAGGTCTGTAGTTCTTTTTCTCCGGTTGATCTATTGGTTGATACGACTTCTATTTTTGTCGTGTCGGCTCTACGTGTTGGCCCACCAACATGAGCGAGTAGGTCCATAAAGTCCATCTCATCTGACCATTCAATCCTACCGGGTCTAACCACTTCCCCAATCACGTTAACGGCTCGGTTAGGTGACACTTTCAACCAAGACTTTTCATTCATGTCAGTTTTTTCAGGTACAAAAATAGCGTCACCGGGCATGATAGATGGCGGTCGGTTAGTTCCTAGGCCTTCTGTGTAGGCGGTTAAGTCAAATTTAATGACTTGACCACCACTTTTAATGATGCGTATCTGTCTTGATTCTGCAAACCTTGTTGGGCCACCAGCATTGGCAAGAATGTCCATAAAGCTTGCACCTGGTTTTCCTTCAAATGCACCGGGTGCGGCAACTTCACCCATTACGTAAACGGTGTTAGCTCCCGATTTTATCTCCTCTTCTTGTTTAGGAACAAAAATGGTGGATCCTGGTAATAAGATAGGAAGGAGTTTGCTATCGCCAGAATCTAGATACCGTTTGAGATTAAAAAGGATAGGGTTGTTATCAGTAATTACACGAATCTGTTCAACGCTAGCGTAGCGAGTGACACCACCGGAACGCATTAATATATCGACTAGGTTTGCCTCGGCACTATAAGAGAAAGACCCTGGTGAATTGACCTCCCCAAAAACCTTAATGGCAGATTTAGGGTCTGAACTGTCCCCTGAATTTGCCTGAGAAAGTGGGTTGAATTCTTGTTCTATATTGCCAACAAGCGGTGATGCTGGGACAAATATTGTATCGAGCGAACGAAGTTTAGGTAGAACGTTATTGTCGCCGGTATCAAGAAATTTCTTGTAGTTGAAGACGCTGTTTTCGGTTCCTCTTTTTAACAGTATTTTATCTAACTGAGCACCCGAACGAAGACCACCAGCGGAAGTGATCGCTGCCTGAACGCCTGCATTGCTAGGGATAGTAAATTGACCGGGTGATTTCACATACCCCTGTACCATGACGATTAGCTGTTTCTTCGCGACATATACTTCGGCGTTACGCAGGTCTCTAAAAGCGACAGAAAGATGTTCGAGTACGATGTTTTTGAGCTGTACTTCATCGTATCCGGCCACAAAGACAGCACCAATTTCTGGAAGGGTTATTTGTCCTTTTTGGTCGACTTGGAAACCTTTATTTAAACTGCTTTCCCCAGGAAGGTTAACCTGTATGTTGTCACCGATGTTAACCGTCTCATTTGAGTTTGCTTGAGAGGTAGAGGTAAAAAGTAAGACAAATAGACAGGTTAATGTGACTAAAAATAGATTTGTGGGTTTCATAATGAGCCCCTTGTGTTTAAGGCTACGGTCGAGCTATTACTTGAGATAATCTCAACGCTAACTCTTCTATTGGTTAATTGAACGGCAGCGGTATCACCTTGGAAAAGTGGTGCGCTTGAACCGAGAGAACTGGATTTAATTCTAGTAGGGTTCAAGCCAAAAATGGTTAGGTATCGTTTCACTTGATTTGCTCTATCTAATGCTAGCGTTTCATTGTATTCGACACTACCTGACGCGTCGGCATGACCCGTTATGGCGAGCTTTAGATGCTTGTTTTCTTTCAACATGTTGGCCGCTTGTGCTAGGTTTCCCATGTATTTTGGATTGATCTCACTTGAGTTCTGGGCAAATTGATTGTCAACGTTGAGCATCGCGAATAACTCGTTAATGATACCCAGTTCTTGCTGCTGGTCTTGCTGACTTTCTGGCGGTGTACAATCGGCCTGATTGGTGACATAAGTCAGCCGTTGCTCCAATTTGTTAAGACTTTTTCTCTGGACAATAAGGTCGTTTGCGGCATCGAGTAACAGGTTGCCTTCAAGCTCTCTGGCGATTCTATTTTGTCTTTCTTGGTTCTGTACAACCGCCGCAGGGAAGCACCATATAGCGCCTTCTTGTACTAACATATCGAGATGAAGCTTACTTATTTGCCAGTCAAATCTTAGCCCGTGCTCTGGGCCGAGTGGTTCATCAGGTAAAACAGGGGAGAAGCCAGATTCAAAATCATTTTCTGCCAAGCCACCACGACCGCTTTCTGGGTAGCTACTACTGCATGCAACTAGGTAGCTGATGCTAAAAAGGATTAACAGGTGTTTATAGGTGTTGTTTTTCATGCTGGCTTCTCCTTAAGTCTCGCATAGAGATGATATCTATGCGGCCTCTCTCTTTTGGTTTACAGATATCGCTTGATTGATACGAAGCAGCGTAATAATTTCGAGAGGTTGTCCATGTACGTTTTCAATTCGCATATTTCTTTCTCGCTCGACTAATCGTTTGTACATGTAAACGATGGCGCCTACACCAGAGGAATCTAAGAACAAAACATGCTTTAGGTCGATCTCGATCTCTGGATGGTTATCTTCTGAAAGGACCTGATCAATATGAGGAAGGGCTTCTTTGCTTCCATTTGCGTCTAAGTCTCCTGAAAGCTGAAGAGTAAGGAGTGTTTCACTTGCGTCTATTTTTCTAAGTTCCATGACAATGACTCTTTATGCGGTTGTGTGTAGATAGGTAAATACACTTTATGTGCCATATTTTAAGTCATTGAAATATTGGAAATATATTGATTTTATGTTGATATTAAAATGAGAAACTTGCGTATTCTCAATATGAGAATCGATTTGACGCTCAGTACTTTCTTAGAGGATAGATTAGGGGGAGAAAATAAAAAACCTTGCTAAGTATGAGCAAGGTTTTAGTGGTTACGGTTAGAGCGACGTTATTAGACCTTAATCAAAATCTATTCCATTTTCTTTGTGCAGTCTTCTACATGCTCTACCATCACTATGAAAAAGGTGACAACGATTGGCTGCTAGACCAATAGAGAACTTGTCCCCAACCTCTACCGCGAGCGTGTCAGGAGCGCGGTAAATAACATCCGCATCTGCGCTGTCTAAATGCAGATAGATCTGGGTTTCGTTACCTAGTTTTTCAACAATCTGAATATCACCCTCGATGGCGGCGTCGGCTTCTTCAGCATTTTGTAGATGCTCTGGGCGAATACCTAGCGACATACGTTCGCCTTTATTGACGGTTCTACCATCAACTGGGATCCAAAGCGTATTGCCATTAGAAAGTTGAACCTGTACACGCTCTGCTTCGACTTCTTCAATATTAACGCTCATGAAGTTCATTTTTGGTGAACCAATAAAGCCAGCAACAAAACGATTTTCAGGGTAATGATACAGTTCGAGAGGCTTACCTACTTGAGAGACAATACCGTCATCGAGTACAACGATTTTGTCGGCCATTGTCATTGCTTCGACTTGGTCGTGCGTTACGTAGATCATGGTGCAACCAAGCTGACGTTGCAGCTTGGTGATTTCGCTACGCATATTTACGCGCAACGCGGCGTCAAGGTTGGACAAGGGCTCATCAAGTAGGAATACATTCGGCTGAGAAACAAGAGTACGGCCAATTGCGACACGTTGACGTTGACCACCAGAAAGCGCTTTAGGCTGCCTTTCTAGCAGATGACCAAGCTGTAATATTTCAGCAACATGAGAGACACGTTTATCGATTTCAGTCTTGCTTGCTTTTGCAAGCTTAAGGCCAAACGACATGTTGTCATAAAGATTCAAGTGCGGGTATAGCGCATAGGATTGGAAAACCATACCAACACCACGTTTCGATGGCTCAACGTCATTCATACGTTCTTCGCCAATATAGAGGTCACCAGAGGTGATCTCTTCTAAACCAGCAATACAGCGTAATAGCGTAGATTTACCACAGCCTGATGGACCAACGAAAACAACAAATTCACCTTCTTTGATTTCTAAATCAACATTTTTGGAGATCAGTAAGTCGCCATAAGCTTTACATACATTCTTTAACGTGACGCTCGCCATGTAGCTTGTCCTCGATTAATTTTTTGTCTTATCGTCTAACAGTATATAAATACTACGGTAGACAATAAAAAGTAGGAAACAGTTTTTGACTAAATGTTTAAAAAAAAGAGAGAGTTAGTAAGCTTACTTACGGTTATCTTGATATGTGCTTTGCTATTAACAACTAATCACTACTCTTGATGGTGTCTAGTTTCCTGTATTAATGCTATTTACACATCCTCCATTAGAATTAATTTCCAGGGGGAGTAGTGGGGGATGAGGCGTAGGAGGCGTAGAAATACAAAACAAGATCCACTTCAAATAAATGGATACGCAAAACGTGACTCGTATCTCATATTGCGACGATTGTGTGATGGGCTTCTCTATCTAATGCAGATGACGATCACGAAAATTTCCCATACCATACGGGGCGTAGAATATAGGATGATGATTACTTACTCGTATTTTAAGATGATACAACTCGAAATATGGCTTATCGTCTAAAAAGAGCCCTACATCTCACATATAAAAAGGATATTAAACATGAAAAAAGCCCTAAGCACTGTTGCTGTATGCACATTAGCCGCTCTTGGTTCATTAAGTGCAAACGCAGCCATTGAAGAAGGTCAACTAACTATCTGGATCAATGGTGACAAAGGCTATAATGGTCTGGCGGAAGTGGGTAAGAAATTTGAAGAAGACACGGGTATTAAAGTGACGGTTGCTCACCCTGATGCACTTCAAGACAAATTCCCTCAAACAGCGGCAACTGGCGATGGTCCAGATATCGTATTTTGGGCTCATGACCGATTTGGCGGCTATGCAGAAGCTGGTTTATTAGCAGAAGTTAAGCCATCGAAAGAAGTAACAGATGGAATTGTAGATTTTGCGTGGGATGCGGTTAAATATGACGGCAAGCTAATAGGGTACCCAGTCGCGATTGAGTCTCTCTCTCTTATTTATAACAAAGATTTAGTGGCGACTCCTCCTAAGAGTTGGGAAGAAGTTGAAGCGTTAAACGCGAAACTGCAAAAAGATGGCAAAACAGCCATTATGTGGAACCTAAAAGAACCGTATTTCACATGGCCATTAATGGCGGCTGATGGGGGTTACGCGTTTAAATATACGTCATCTGGTTATGATGTAAAAGATGCTGGTATTGCTACCGATGGCGTTAAAGCGTCGATGAATTTTGTTAAAGGTCTTATAGATAAAGGTATTATCTCTCCTGATATGGACTACTCGGTCTCTGAGGCAGAGTTCAACAAAGGCAACACAGCCATGACTATTAATGGTCCATGGGCTTGGGGCAATATCGAGAAATCAGGTATTAACTACGGCGTTGCGACGCTTCCGAAATTTAACGGTAAATCTTCTAAGCCATTCGTTGGTGTGTTAACGGCGGGTATCAGCACGGCGTCACCTAACCAAGATCTAGCCGTAGAGTTTATCGAAAACTACCTACTTACTAACGATGGTCTTCGTATGATCAATGACGACAAACCATTGGGTGCAGTTGCTCTTAATTCTTTCCAGAAAGAATTGGATAGTGACAAGCGTATAGCGGCAACAATGGATAACGCAATGAATGGTGAAATCATGCCTAACATCCCACAAATGGGTGCGTTCTGGAGCAGTGCCAAAAATGCAATCATTAACATCGTAGACGGTCGCCAAACCGTTGATGCTGCACTTGCAGACGCAGACAAGCAAATGACGAAGTAACAGTAAACAGATAGGGCCCATAGATTGCACAATCACGAAAGCAGTTGAAGGTCCTATTCATTTTTAGGAGAGGGTAACCTCTCCTTAATATTTTTTATTTTTAATCGCTAGCAGGTTTTCTTATGCAGTCAGTTCAAGGTTCAGGTGCAACGGCATCTGCCGCATTACCTTCAAGCCAAAAAGTGTTTATCAAATGGGCATTATTGGCATCAGTAGGTATAGTGAATGGCTATGCCACAATTCTAATGTATTCTCGCGGTGAACTCGCTTTCGCTCTGCTTACAGTGGTGCTTACCGCTCTAGCTCTTTATATTTTTGGTAGTAAAAAGACATACGCACATCGCTATATTTACCCGGGTATAGCGGGAATGATTTTATTCATTCTTTTCCCACTTGCTTATACTGTCGGCTTAGCGTTTACAAACTATAGTGCTAAAAATCAGTTGTCGTTAGAACGAGCGCAGACTGTATTACTCGATAGAACTTACCAGAGTGGTGAGAGCTATCCTTTTAATCTCTATAAAACTGACAATGGTCATCAACTTGTTGTCACGAAAGGCGAACAACTACTCGCCACTGATAAGTTCACCCTAGAAGGCTTTGCGGAAACAGACCTTGACTTGAATATCGTGTCAGACATTCAGGGTGAAAAAGAGAAAATTAAAACGATTATTCAGAACAAAGCTTCTCTCGGTAATGTAGATTTGCATATGCCTGATGGTTCTGATGTCCGCATGAGTGGCTTGCGTAAGTTTGCTTCTGTCGCATCCCTGTATTCGTTGCAAGATGATGGTGAATCCATGATCAACAACAAATCAGGTGAGACATTGAAGCCAAATATGGATGTCGGTTTTTATCAAGTCATTGATGGAAAAGGTGCATTTATTGGTAACACCATATCACCCGGATTCATCGTCAATATTGATACTGCAAACTTCGAGCGTGTCTGGAAGGACGATGGCATCAAAGAACCATTTATTAGCATCTTTATTTGGACAGTGGCGTTCTCGGCGCTGAGTGTTGGTTTAACACTGGTCATTGGCCTTGTACTGGCGAGTGTTGTTCAATGGGAGTCATTGAAAGGGCGTGCCGCTTATCGTGTGCTGCTTATCTTGCCCTATGCTGTCCCTGCATTTATCTCTATTCTTATCTTTAAGGGTTTATTCAACCAAAGTTTTGGTGAGATCAATATGGTTCTGGAAACCATATTTGGATTGAGCCCTAACTGGTTCTCTGATCCTGTTCTCGCCAGAGTCATGGTCGTTATTGTAAATACATGGTTAGGGTTCCCATATATGATGATCCTTTGTATGGGTCTGCTTAAGGCTATCCCGGATGATCTTTATGAAGCATCGGCAATAGATGGCGCGGGCCCATTGAAAAACTTCACCAAGATAACGCTTCCCTTGATGCTTAAGCCGTTGACGCCATTGCTTATCGCTAGCTTTGCTTTTAACTTTAATAACTTTGTGATGATTTACCTGTTAACTGGTGGTGGTCCAAACATGATCGGAACCTCAGAGCCTGCTGGTTACACAGATTTACTTGTGAGTTATACCTATCGTATTGCATTCGAAGGCAGTGGTGGTCAAGACTTTGGTCTGGCAAGTGCGATTGCAACGCTTATCTTCTTATTGGTTGGTGGTTTGGCATTATTCAACCTACGATTCACGAAACTTTCACAGGACTAAGGAACAATATTATGGCAATTGTACAAGGTAAAAATGTGAAATATCGTGTATGGGCAACCCATGTTGCTCTATGGATATTCTTATCAATGATAATCTTTCCGCTGTTGATGGTTATTGCTATCTCGTTCCGTGAGGGTAACTTTGCAACAGGTAGTTTGATTCCAGAGAATCCATCTCTAGAACATTGGAAACTGGCATTAGGCTTTTCTGTAACGAACGCAGACGGCTCGATAACACCACCACCATTCCCTGTTCTTCTTTGGTTGTGGAACTCAGTGAAAGTAGCGGCAATATCGTCTATCTTCATCGTTGCGTTATCGACAACTTCTGCTTACGCATTTGCGCGTATGAAGTTTGGCGGTAAGAACACTATCTTGAAAGCAATGATGATTTTCCAGATGTTTCCCGCGGTGCTGGCACTCGTCGCAATGTATGCATTATTTGATAAGTTAGGGCAGTACATACCGTTCTTAGGCTTGAATACCCATGGTGGTTTGATTTTCTCTTATCTTGGTGGTATTGCGCTACACGTATGGACGATTAAAGGGTATTTCGAAACCATTGATAACTCACTTGAAGAGGCGGCAGCACTTGATGGTGCAACGCCATGGCAGGCATTTAGGTTGGTTCTGCTTCCACTTTCAGTACCGATTCTAGCGGTTGTGTTTATTCTCTCGTTCATTGGTGTTGTCGGTGAGGTACCTGTTGCGTCGTTATTATTATCTGATGTAGACAAATACACACTTGCGGTAGGTATGCAACAGTATCTCTATCCACAAAACTATTTATGGGGTGATTTCGCGGCGGCGGCTGTATTGTCTGCTGTTCCTATTACCGCAGTGTTTTTGTTAGCACAGCGTTGGCTCGTTGGTGGTCTGACAGCGGGCGGTGTGAAAGGATAAGAAGCAAAAGAGCGACCAAGTGGTCGCTCTTTTTTTATACCAGCAATAATTCTTGTTGGTTATAATTCTTTACTGGAAGGTGCACAGCCAACGTAGCGCATTAATACATAAATACTTTCCTCATGCAGGGCCACTTTTCTAAAAAGGTCTGCAAAAATACCGTCGCCACCAAAACACGTTTGGATGTAATGGTTAATATCCTCGTTTAAATAACCTTCAACGTACATGGTACGTACCCACTGGTACTCTACTGCACTTAAGTTTCCTATTGTGTCATCACTTAATGTAATTAGAGATCGGTCATCTATCAATTGAAGGCCTACCGTTATTTATTGTGGATGTTTGAGTTATATACAATGAGTTGAGGATTAGAACAGAAAAGCGTTAAAGAAAAATGACAATGGACAAAATGAAAAGCCGCCGACCTGAGATATTAGGGTGGGGGCTCTTTTTAAAACTATTTCTATGGGAGTAATGACGAATTCATTGCGATATGCGCAATGGTTATCTCAGCATTTTTACATGCATTTCCATCTCTTCACCAATCTCTTTGCGCATGTTCATTAGTCTTATCGCAGAGTCACGTAGCTTGATGTCTTCTTCTTCTTTAGGTATCCACTCGGGTATTTTAGTCGGCTTACCATTCGCATCTACCGCCACCATGATGACAATACAGTGTGTCGTGAGCGTTTTATTCAACTCCTTAGGATCGCTTGCCTGAACATCTAGCGCGATATGCATAGAGCTAGTGCCGGTATAGATAACTTTGGCACTTACCTCAACCAAGTTTCCTACATGGATGGGGGCGACGAATCGGATGCCACCAGCATAAGCGGTGATACAATATTTTCCGCTCCAGCCAGCCGAACAGGCGTATGCGGCCAAATCGATCCATTTCATAACGGCACCACCGTGCACTTTACCACCGAAATTCACATCACCGGGTTCGGCTAGAAATCGAAGCGTTATGTCTCTTTGTTGTTCGGCCATTCTTATTCCCTTATTATTTTTGACTGCTCGCTAAGTATCAAGCAAAAATCGGCCACTTAAAAGAGGAATTCGATATGAAAAAGAAATAGGTTGAATCATCGGCAGTGAAAGTAGGTAACGGCTTGTAGCATCGCTTACAGTTCGAGTTTCTTTACGGCTTCCCTAGATTCACTGATAAGAGTTTCAGCCATCTCCCCTCTCTTTTGGATAAGTGCCATAAATATGAGATCTATAACCGTATTTTGTGCCTCTCTGGACGAGATAGACGAGCTTCTCCAACGACTTTCATCCGCGACACAATCAAGACAATAGTCGGCAATTTTCCTCAGTTCAGCGCTAAGTATGGAGGTTAAAGCAATGATAGGTACACCGTTACTTTTTGCTGACTGAACGGCGACGGAAACGTCCTTTTTATTGCCAGAAAATGAGATGACAAATTGAACATCTTTAGGGGATAGGGTTTGAGCCACGGAGACTTGTACGTGAGTGTCCAGTTCTGAGATCGTATTGATACCAATTTTTAATAGCTTATAACTAAAGTCTTTCGCGACTAGAGCAGAACCACCAATACCGACTAATTGAACCCTCTGTGCGTTATCAATTAATTCGACAATGCTATCAAATACGTCGTAATTGATAGATTCCGTTGTTTCTCGAATGGCCTTAATTTTTTCTTCTAATAATTTATGTGCAATATCAGGAATGGAATCTTCGAAGCTGATTTCGTTGTGCAAGTTGTGAGATTCATTTGTTGCCCGCTTTCTTCCTAACTCTTGGCTCAATGCTAATTTAAGTGCGGGAAAGCCTTTGAATCCTACTTTTTGTGAGAATTTAATGACGGTAGATTGACTCACGTCCGCTTGTTGGGCCATTTCTTGCGAGGACATTTTTAGTGCTTCTGAAGGTGTATCCAATATTATCTGAGCAATTCGGCGACTACTTGCCGATAAGCTGTTCTTTAGATTCATTATTTTTGTTAGTAATGCCATGTTGTATCACTCAGATTAAATAGTGTAGCCATTCATAAAATCATATCAGATTGCGCTAATTCAGGCATAGAAAAATAAATCATGTTCGAAAGGAATTATTTATTACTACATTCACACTAGATATGGAATTGAATATTCCATATCTAGTGTGAATAACACAGTGAGTTGAAGGTGATCAACAGTGAAGATAAGACGGTCGCGGAAGCGATCGAACTCATCTTCCCGGAAATCGCTGAGTCGGTCGACTTTATTGCCCATGCCTTCCAAAGCGTCGATGCAGCGGCATCCAATGCAAAGGTAATCGAACGTCAAAAGAATATTGTGATGGAAGCAACAGGGTGTGACCGACAGACGGCAGAACACGTGTTAGTGCAAAGTGATGGCGATTGTAAAACGGCCGTCGTGATGGTGCTCACCGAAATGGATTTTAGTCACGCAGATGAATTACTTCGAAAAAATAATGGATTTATTAGAGCGGCGATCAATTGTTAAATATTTTGAGTAAATAACCGAAATAAACATCATTACAACAGGTAATTAATAATGGTAAAGATAAATAATACGACGATTGAAACGATCATTCGACTTGTCGGTGGAGAACGAAATATACAGCAGTGTGGTAACTGTATGACCCGTCTTCGTCTCGTGTTGATCAACGATGAGTTGGTTGACGATAGTGAACTAAAACGTGTGCCTGGAGTATTAGGCATTGTAGAAAGTGATGATCAGTTGCAGATTGTTTTGGGGCCAGGAAAGGCACAAACAGCGGCAGAAATGCTGAATGCTATGATGGCTGAACGTGGCGATTCTGTTGATGAATTAGTGACGCCTGAAGGTCTTGTCCTTGATCTCTCAGATATTGCCGCTGATCAGAAAAAGCAGGTAAAAGCCAAACATACTAGCGGCGTGCATAAATTCTTATCAAAATTTGCCACAATCTTTACCCCATTAATTCCCGGCTTTATCGCCGCGGGTTTATTGCTAGGATTCGCTACATTATTTGAACAACTTTTCATTAAAGGAGCGGATAGCCCCAGTGAAGACTTACTTTATCTGATTGGCTACATGAAGATATTTAGTAAAGGTCTATTCAGCTTCCTGAGCATATTAATTGGATACAATGCACAAAAAGCATTTGGTGGTTCTGGTGTCAATGGGGCCATCATCGCGGCCTTGTTTGTACTGGGTTACGACCCTGAGGCAACAAAAGGTTTTTATTCAGGTATCGACAGCTTCTTTGGGCATAATATTGACCCTAGAGGGAACATCATTGGTGTTTTGATTGCCGCTATTGTCGGGGCCAAAGTGGAATGTTTTATTCGTCGGTATATGCCAGACGATCTTGATATGATTCTTACTTCGTTCTTTACGTTGTTGGTCATGGGCGTGGTCACTTTTATCATCATTATGCCTATCGGTGGTTATCTTTATAGTGGGATGACTTGGCTGTTCTTGAACCTGAATGGTAACCCAATTGGTAGTGCAATTTTGGCGGGTTTATTCTTGATTTCCGTCATGTTTGGTATTCATCAAGGATTCGTTCCTGTCTACTTTGCACTAATGGACGCACAAGGTTTTAACTCACTGTTTCCGATTTTGGCGATGGCAGGAGGGGGCCAAGTTGGTGCCGCGTTCGCTCTATATAAAAAGGCCGGTAAGGACTCTCTTTTACGAATACAAATTAGGGGTTCAATCATTCCGGGTATTTTGGGTATTGGTGAACCATTGATTTATGGCGTAACGCTTCCTAGAGTAAAACCTTTCATAACGGCATGTATTGGTGGTATGGCTGGTGGGTTCTATATTGGTTTGATCTCCTATTTCGGTCTTCCTGTGGGTCTAAATACGGTATTCGGACCATCAGGTATCGTTGCTCTGCCGCTTATGACGTCCAATAGTGGTATCTTTATTGCGATGGCCGTTTATGGTTCTGGACTGTGTATTTCTTATGCGGCTGGCTTTGCGGCGACCTACCTATGGGGTACAAAGGACGTCGATTTAAGTTAATCTGAGTTCAGGATTACTTAAATAATTTGGTAATGTAATAAACGGTTTTAAAAGGCACATCGATGACGATGTGCCTTTCTGTTTCTACTGAGTTATCCATTGTTAAGCGAGAACCACTATCTCTGAAACCTCTGGTTTGCCGAAATCCCCTCGGACACTATACAAAAACTTACTTCTTTATAAGGGATCGATTGTATGAACTGCACTTAGTTGGCACAATCAAATCATCTTTAGTGTATAGCCTTTATCATAAGAACTTTCTATGCGAATTCTTCATACATCCGACTGGCATCTAGGGCAGTCATTTTTTACTAAAAGCAGGAAAAATGAACACCAAGCGTTTATTCAATGGTTGCTTGAGCTTGTTAAAGATCAGCAGATAAACGCGGTAATCATTGCTGGCGATGTGTTTGATTCTGGCACGCCACCTAGCTATGCTCGAGAGCTATATAACCGATTCGTTGTGCAGTTGAACTCGCTTAACTGCACCTTGGTCGTATTGGGGGGAAATCACGATTCAGTCTCTATGCTGAATGAATCTAAGCCTCTTGTTGAATGTCTGAATACCCATGTCATTGCCAATACTTCAGACGATTTAGACAGTCAGATCATAGAATTGTCTTGTTCTGGAGAAATCGGTGCGTTGCTATGTGCGGTGCCATTTGTGCGGGCAAGGGATGTCATGCAAAGCGTTGCGGGGTCGTCTGGCAATGAGAAACAAAAACAGTTAGGGGAGGCGATAAAGGGTCATTATTTGTCCCTTTATCAGAGAGCCGTGCAGCGTCGTAAAGAGAGGGATATAAAGGTTCCTATTATCACGACAGGTCACCTGACCGCAATGGGTGTCACTAAAACTGATTCGGAGCGAGATATCTATATTGGCACACTCGATGCTTTTTCAGCCGATGGTTTTCCACCGGCCGACTATATCGCCCTCGGTCATATCCATCGCCCGCAAATAGTGGCGAAATCAGAACATATTCGTTATTGCGGCTCACCTATTCCTTTAAGTTTTGATGAACTTAAATCCACCAAACAGGTGGTAATCGTTGAATTTGAAAAAGAGAAACGCTCAGATATAAAAATTATTGAAATCCCGACGTTTCAACGAATGGAAATGATAAAGGGTGATCTAACCTATATAGAAAAACAGCTCGAATCGTATCGTAATGTTACCGATGAGCAGCCTGTCTGGCTTGCCATTGAGGTCGAAGTACAGGATTTCCTCTCCGACTTACAACAAAGAGTTCAGGCATTAACAGAAGACCTTAACGTTGAGGTGCTGCAACTACGTCGAGCCAGAGGACAGCAAACAAAAAGCTTGCAACAGGAACAGCTTGAAACCCTTGCTGAGCTGACCCCTTTCGATGTATTTGAAAAGCGAGTCGAACACGAAACGCTAGACAGCGAAAATGAATCTCAAAGGTTGGTAAGAATAAAGACGCGTTTTCACCAAATCGTTGAAGAAGTTGAAAACGGGGAGCAGAGCGAATGAAAATTTTAAGCCTACGTTTTCAAAACCTCAATTCACTAAAAGGCGAGTGGAAAATCGATTTCACTCAACCGCCTTTCTCTGAATATGGCCTGTTTGCTATTACCGGTCCAACGGGGGCAGGGAAAACGACGATACTGGACGCTATTTGTGTTGGCCTGTATCAAGAAACGTCGCGATTAGGGCCTATCACACCCGCGAACAATGAATTAATGACTCGTGGCACTACGGAATGTCTTTCAGAAGTTGAATTTGAAGTGAAGGGCAAGGCTTATAGAGCATTTTGGGGGATGAAGCGAGCCAGAGGAAAAGTGGATGGTAAGCTTCAGCCTGCTACGGTTGAGTTGGCTGAGGTTGAGTCAGGTAAAGTACTGGCAAACCAGCTAAAGAAAAAGGGTGAGCTAGTAGAGGCGATTACGGGTCTGGATTTTGGTCGATTTACGAAGTCGATGCTGTTGTCTCAAGGACAGTTTGCCGCATTTCTAAATGCGAAAGAGTCAGAGCGTGCAGAGTTATTAGAAGAGTTAACCGGAACAGAAATCTACAGTCAGATCTCTCAAAAAGTACATGAACACTATAGCCTAGCCAAACAAGACTTAGCAGAGCTAGAAGCTCAGGCGAAAGGTGTTCATCTTCTCAATGAAGAAGAGAAACAATTGTTAACGGCAGAGCTTAATGCGTTAAGCGATAAGCAGACGGAACAAGTAAAACAACTTTCTGGCCTTGAGGCCAATGTAAATTGGTACATTAATGTCGAGAAATACAGTGCTGAGAAAGCGGAGGCGCAATCCCAATTAGACGTTGTTAAACAACAGTTAGAACACGCCAAACCCGATTTCGATAGATTGGCGGCGTGCGAACCCGCAGAGAAAATTCGTTCCCCATATATGCTTTTAAAAGAAGCGAATACTCACTTACAGCTTATTGAAGAACGCCTTGCGGATAAGCAACAAGCGATTCAGACCTTAGACAGTCGAACGAAAGAACTCGAATTGATCTCAGTGAGTGCAACAGAAAAACAAGCGATAGAAAAGCAAGATAATAACCAATTAGAAACCTTAATTAATCAACAAATCATACCGCTTGATAATCAGATAAAATTAGAGAATAGCGCGCTTGGGACGATCAAGAAAAGGGTGAAAGAACAGGAAGAACAGTACCATGGTTTTCAAGGTATCCAGCAAAGAGCACTCGCAGATAAGCAAGAGGTAGAGCAAGCGATAGGCGTTATCACTCAATATCAAGCCGACCATAAAGCTGATGCGTCACTTAATCAGCATATGGGGAAATGGAGTGAGCAATTGAATCAAATTGAGCGTCATTCCGGCAGTGTTCAGCAACAAAAAAACCATATTGAACAGTTAGAACAGCAGATAACGATTCTAATTGACCAAGGTAAAACTAAACAACAAAGGCTATCTGAAAGCCGTGCTGAATTGGAACAAAAAAAGCAGCGAGTGACAAAAACGGATGCCGAAAAACAAGCATTGCAGACGACGTCTAAACTTGTTGATACGCTGCCTCAGATAGAGATGCAACTGAGCGCTCTCAATCAAAAAATCGCAATAGTACAAACACTGCATGGCTATCAAACTCAATGGATGGGCTATGAGGCAGAAAAACAAGAGAAGTTAAGATCCAAGGTTGATATTGAGAACCGGAAAAAAGAGAAAGAGACTCAGCGTGGTCATCTCAGAGAGCAGTATCGTTTACAAGATAGCTTGAAAGAATCACTAGAAGAACAAGTGAAGCAAGAGAAAGCGTTACTGGAACAAGAGCAGGTCTTAGCACTCTACCGGAGCCAGCTAAAAAACGACGCCCCATGCCCACTTTGTGGGTCAGAAGACCATCCATTTGCCGATAATATTGACCAACAGTTCGACGTGTCTGCGAAGCAAACAGCGTTAGAGAAAGCAGCCGCAGAACTGATGGTCATTAAGACCAACGGACTAAATATAAAGGGCGATATTGAATCCCTAATTCGCCATATGGAGGATGGTGACAAACGGATTAGTTGGCTTGAACAAGAGCAGTCAACATTATCACAATTATGGCAAAAAACGGCGGTGACCATTGACTACCGAGAGCCGATACAAAACAGCCAAGCGTTGAACGCCTATGCAATGGAACGAGAAACTCAGCGTAATAAACTGTCGGACTTTACTGTGCAATTTCGCCATATTGAAGATCAGTTACAGAACGCGAAGGAGAGCCTTTCGCAATCTGAACAAGCACACCATCAATTAGAGTCAGCGGCAAGATTGCAACAACAGCAAGTCGACCATGAACAGAAAAGCAAAGATGAAGCGGTACAGCAATTACACAAACTAGAATCTGAAGCGATAAAACAACAGAGTGACCTGCTGAACAATATCTCGGATTGTGGCTATGTTACCCAACAAGAGACGAACTTAGTCTCTTGGTTGGCATTAAAACAGCAAGACCTGACGAAATGGCAAGCCAATGAGCTGAAGTTCAATGAGAGACAGAAAGAACATGCGGCGCTTCAATCCAACTTGGAGGCTCATCACCATCGATTGTCTGAGATAGAGATAAGCCTAGGAACTGAGAATAAGAAATTAAGCGATCAAGAAAAAACATTGGTTGATCTGGTTGATAGGCGAATTGAGTTGTTCGGCGAGAGAGTCGTGGAGCAAGAAAGACAACGTAGTCTACATGCGTTTGCTCAGGCGGAACAAGCGTTGGCTAACGCGCAGAAACAATTCCAACAAGCTCAGCAGGAACAAAAGGCGATAGAAGGGGAACTGAAGATCCTGAACGCCAACCTAAAAACGGCAAAAGAGAAATGTGATGGACAAAAGACCCAGTGGAATGGGTTGCTAGAACTCAGTCAGTTCTCCTCAACACAGGCGTTTGAGTTTGCGTTATTGGACCACGAAGAACGACATCGCCTAACGGAGATGAAACAAAAATGTGTGATGGCATTGGAAAGAGCACAAGCCATATCTGATTCCGCCATCAAACAGTATGACGCTTTAATGGGGGATGAGTATTCTGAAGAGTATCAAAAGGCGGACAGATCCAGCATAGAGCAGAGTTTAAGTGAGCTCAAAGCGACCATAGGACAAGCGACGAAAAGGGAAGGTGAGTTGGCGAACGAGATTCAATCGGATCAGCGTCGTCGCAAAGAGCAGCAGAACCTATTTGATCAAATTGAGCAGTACAGAGCGGTCTATGACGATATTCAGTACTTGCATGCGCTGATTGGCTCTAGTAGTGGCGATAAATTTCGTAAGTTTGCACAAGGATTGACCTTAGATAACTTGATTCACTTGGCTAACCGTCAGTTGTCTCGATTACATGGTCGCTACCAGTTACAACGTAACCATGGAGAAGGATTAGAGCTCTCGGTAATGGATACTTGGCAGGGGGATGTAGTACGCGACACCAAAACATTATCGGGAGGCGAAAGTTTTTTAGTCAGCCTTGCTTTGGCACTAGGTTTATCGGATTTAGTGAGCCATAAAACCAGTATCGATTCGCTGTTCCTAGATGAAGGATTTGGTACCTTAGATGCAGAAACGCTCGATTTAGCACTGGATGCATTAGACAGTTTGAATGCGTCTGGGAAGATGATTGGAGTGATAAGCCATATTGAGGCGATGAAAGAGCGCATTCCAGTTCAGCTTAAAGTAAGTAAGAAAAGTGGTTTGGGAGTTAGTGAGTTGGAGTCGACTTATCGGGTCTAAATGATGGGTTCATAGACAAGCGTCATGAACCTTTCGAATATCTGTATTTTGCTTGTTATTTATGGCCGCATTCGCGTAGGCGTTTATAGACAGTATTTCTGCTTACGCCCAACTCGGCCGCCGTTTTCGAAATATTGCAGCTGAGCGATTGATACAGCGTCACTATGTCCTCTGCGGAGGGTTCCGCACTGATCGAATGTGTTTTGTTTTCTAAATTAACAATGACAGGTTTAACATTGTTTGCTTCCGCTTCTATATCCGCGAAAAAATCGTCCGGTAGATGCTCAAAGTCAATAGCCTCGTTATCTGACATCGCCTGTCCAATCTGTATGACGCTGACCAATTGGCGAATATTTCCAGGCCAACTGTGTTGACAGAAACTCTGCATCGTTCGTTCTGTTATTTGAGCGTGATGTTTGTTTTCTGCATAATAATCCAAAAGGAAATAGATCAGTTGTTTACGATCGCTTCGATGACGTAGTGCTGGTAGTTCTATATTTAATCCACTGACTCGGTAATACAAATCTTTGCGAAAAGTCCCCGCAGCTACCGCCTCTTTGAGGTTACAGTTGGTCGCAGAAATAAGCTTAAAATCAACGGGATAAGATTCAGTACTACCAAGAGGGTTGACTCTGCGCTCTTGTAATACTCGCAATAGACGTGCTTGAACATTCATCGGCATGTCACCAATTTCATCCAAAAATAGTGTCCCTTTATCGGCTTTACGGATTAACCCTATATACCCTTTTTGACTTGAACCTGTGAAGGCCCCTTTTTCATAACCAAATAGCTCGGATTCAACCAATTCCTGAGGAATTGCGGCACAGTTTACCGTGATCATGTTTTGTGTGGAACGTTGGCTTGAATGGTGTAGCGCTTTGACAAAAAACTCTTTACCAACACCGGTTTCACCATAGATCAAAATAGGAATATCTTTGTTGATAATTCGCTTGCTCTGAGCGACCGCTTTCTCAAATACAGGATCACCAAAATTGAGTTCATCTAGATGGAATTTGTGTTGTTCTGATACATGTTTCTTTGGCTTGTTGGGCTGTTTCACTAGAGTTCTAAAGTCCAATACTTTCGATTTTGGCTGGGTAGGTTTATCCAATATACCGTGAACTCTAAACCCTTTGACGGTAAGTAACGGGACCTGAAAACCTTTCGGTTGATTTATGAGTTGGTGAACATTGATATTGAACAGTTCAGAGATGTTCACCAGTTTTAAGTCGCTACCCAATATGAGCTCAGCACGATGATTGGCGGAGATGATTAATCCGTTTTCATCAAATACTATTAATCCTGACCATTGGCTATCGATATTCTCAACGCTGGTATTAAAACGCAGTAAAAAATACTCACTCTTGAAGTGAGAAATAATGATTTGGTTTTCTACAGCTTGTGACATGATTTTCACCATGCCTAACGTGTGAGAATCAGGTAAATATGTATCGCTTGATATGTCGATAACCCCAAGCATCTGACGGTCTATGCCAAAAATAGGGGCGGCAGAACCGGTCATAAAACGATTGGAAATCAAAAAGTGCTCGTCGTGCTGAATCTGTACAACGCTTCCTGTTGTTAATGCTGTGCCAATCGCATTTGTTCCAAATGTAGATTCTCTCCAATCGGTGCCTGGAACAAATAATTCTTCTCGGCTCTTCTTAATCTGTTGTTCACCCCAACTCTTAAGCACATAGCCTTGATGGTCAGCCAACATGACTTGGCTCTTACTATTAATCAGTAAATTTTCATAACAAGGGAGGACTTCGTTGCGAGTGGTTTCGATAAGGCGATGGTGTTCTTCAAGCAGTGATGACAGTGAACCACCTGTTATATGATCAACATTTGGTTCCGATTGATGAGTAAGTCCGGACTCTCGACATCGCATCCAAGATTGTTTGATCGTTGTAGCATGGTCAACTTTCGCAGCGGACTTTTTAAGCATGAATCACTTCCCATCTTCTCAAATGATGAATTTAATAGTGAGCGTAAAACCTGAGTGTTTTTTCGTAGCCATAGTGTGCTTACATTTACGAAACAATACATTAACCCCCATCACATAACTCATACAAATATCAGTAAGCAGTATCTGAACAGTTTGGTTTACATTTTGTTCACACACTTAACAACGATTGTTCAATTAAATAACAACCAAAGGGGAGGGTGAAAATGAAAAAATACAATGAATTATGTTATATAACAATGAATTAGGTGGTGTTTGTAAATATGGCATGAATTTGGCAGTACCGTTAGGGAATTGGCAAAATTGAACAGAAAATTAATTTTGCATTGCAGTTAATCAAAATGGAGATTATCGCTGTATGTCCCTGACATTGGAAAATGTAACACAAATAGTGGACGGTCAGTATTACATTAATCAGGCAAATCTCAGTTTTGAGCCTGGATCATTTAATGTACTGCTTGGTCGAACATTGTCTGGAAAAACGAGCTTGATGCGTCTGATAGCTGGATTGGATAAACCGACTTCGGGTCGTGTATTGATGAATGGCGTAGATATGACTGGTGTTCCAGTCCAGAAGCGTAATGTATCCATGGTGTATCAGCAATTCATAAACTATCCAAGCATGACGGTGTACGACAATATCGCCTCACCGCTACGACTAGCTAAGGAGTCGGAAGCCACGATCAAACAGAAAGTGATGGAAATTTCTGACATGTTGCGCATCACCCCTTTTCTTTCTCGCTTACCTTTAGAACTTTCGGGTGGTCAACAGCAGCGTACTGCGATGGCTCGCGCGTTGGTGAAAGATGCCGACATCATTTTATTTGACGAACCTTTGGTTAATTTGGATTACAAATTACGTGAGGAATTACGTCAAGAAATGCGTAATTTATTCGCTGAGCGTAACACCATAGCTGTTTATGCAACGACAGAGCCTAATGAAGCTTTGGCGCTAGGTGGTACCACGACCATTCTTCATGAGGGGCGGATAATTCAGAGTGGCCCAACCGCCAAAACCTATCATTCGCCGTGCAATGTTATCGCGGCAACCTTGTTCAATGAACCGCCTATTAATTTGATTACAGGCAACATAACCAAAGCCGAGGTGACCTTCGATAACACAGTGCACTTTCCGTTGACATCCGAGCTTCTGTCTCTAGATGAAGGGGAATATCAATTTGGAATACGTCCGAGTCATTTAAGTTTGTTACCGAAAAATGATGATGATTTGGAAATTTCAGTCCAAGTAGAAGTGGCAGAAATTAGTGGTTCCGAAACATTCTTGCATGTGCGCAATGACCACTTCCAAATGGTATTACATTTATCTGGTGTGCATAACTATAACGTGGATGAAAAAATCAAGATCTATGTGCCAACCCATAAACTCAATGTATTTCAAATGGATGGTCAATTAATCCAAGCTTCCAGTCGCAGAATCGAGGGTAACTATCATGGCTGAAATCCACCTAAAATCTTTAGCGCATAGTTACGATAGGACGGCAGCGGAACCAGAATACGCAATTAGAGAAATGAACCACGTATGGCAGGATGGCGGCGCTTTTGCTCTCCTTGGGCCGTCAGGTTGTGGGAAATCTACTTTGCTTAATATTATTTCTGGTTTGCTGGAGCCTTCAGATGGCGACGTATTGTTTGACGGGGTAAGAGTCAATGATATTCCACCGCAGGATCGTAACATTGCTCAGGTTTTCCAGTTTCCCGTCGTTTACGACACCATGTCTGTTTTTGACAATCTGGCATTTCCATTGCGCAATATGGGGGCCAGCGACGCAAAAATTCAATCCAAGGTTGGCGAGATTGCAGCCATACTTGAACTAACCGATGTACTGAAGAAAAAAGCCGCGAACCTTACCGCGGATGAGAAGCAGAAAGTATCGATGGGCCGAGGTTTGGTACGTGATGATGTGTCGGCTATTTTGTTTGATGAACCTCTTACTGTTATCGATCCGCAATTAAAATGGAAACTGCGTCGAAAGTTGAAGCAAATCCACGAGCAGTTTAATACCACTATGGTGTATGTCACCCACGACCAACTTGAAGCCTCTACTTTTGCAGACAAAATAGCCTTGATGTATGAAGGGCAGGTTGTGCAGTTTGGTACGCCGCGTGAGTTGTTTGAAAAACCAAACCATACATTTGTAGGTTACTTCATAGGTAGCCCGGGTATGAATTTTCTAGAAGTAAAACGTTGTGAAGAAGGCGTCTGTTTTGGAGAAAAGATATTTACCCTTAACGAACAAGAACTGAAAGCGTTGGAAAAGTGTGATTCAGACAACTTAAAGATAGGTATCCGGCCAGAATTTATACATGTTTGGGACAAACCAAATGGTGAAGCATACAAAGCCGAAGTCGAATTCGTTGAAGATCTCGGAACCTATAAAATTGTTAGCCTTAATCTAGATGGACTTTTAATTAAAGCACGCCTGCAAGAAGACCAACCTGTTCCAGAAGGTAATGCTTTTATTAGCTTTCCAGATCAATGGTTAATGCTTTATGTCGACGAGTTTCTTGTCTCTAAGGGTGAAAATAATGAATAAATCTCGTTCCAACAAGGCATGGTTCCTAGTTCTACCCGTTGTTCTGCTGGTGGCGTTTAGTGCCGTTGTGCCGCTTATGACTGTGGTCAACTATTCGATTCAAGATATTTTTGACGTCAACACACGTATCTACGTTGGCACCGAATGGTACCGAGAAATTTTGAGTGACCCTAGATTACAGGATTCATTAGTACGTCAGTTTATCTTTTCCGGGGCAGTGTTACTGATAGAAATTCCTCTTGGGATCGCAGTGGCCTTAATGATGCCTAAATCTGGCAATTGGTCTGTCGTGACTTTGCTGGTATTGGCTTTACCCCTTTTAGTACCTCTGAATGTAGTGGGTACTATTTGGCAAATCTTCGGTCGTGCAGATATAGGGCTCTTTGGTTGGGCACTAAATGAAATGGGCATGAACTATAACTATGCTGCTAATCCTATGGACGCTTGGTTTACGGTACTTCTGATGGATGTTTGGCATTGGACATCGTTAGTGGCGTTGCTGGCTTATTCAGGTTTACGCGCTATCCCAGATGCCTATTACCAAGCTGCAAGTATTGACCGAGCATCTAGTTGGGCTGTTTTCCGTTATATCCAACTTCCTAAACTAAAAAGTGTTCTGTTGATTGGTGTGCTACTCCGGTTCATGGATAGTTTTATGATTTATACCGAACCTTTTGTACTCACAGGTGGTGGCCCAGGCAACTCAACCACTTTCTTGAGCCAAGCATTGACTAAAATGGCAGTAGGACAATTTGATATAGGACCTGCTGGTGCATTCTCTATTATCTATTTCTTGATAATCCTATTAGTCAGTTGGCTTTTCTATACTGCTATGACCCATGGCGATAGCAAATAATTAACGCAAAGGATTCAATTATGAACAAGAGAAAAACACTGGGCCTTAGCTTATATATATTATTTTTGCTACTCCCCCTTTATTGGCTGTTGATGATGTCATTCAAGAGCAATCAAGAGATCTTAGGAGGCCTTACATTTTGGCCTAATGATTTTACTTTTGCTAACTATACAACGATCTTCACTGATGCTAGTTGGTACATGGGTTATATCAACTCCATCTACTACGTATCACTGAATATGGTGATTAGCCTGATAGTAGCCCTGCCTGCTGCTTACGCATTTTCACGCTTTCGTTTTATTGGTGACAACCATTTATTCTTCTGGTTATTAACCAACCGTATGGCACCACCAGCAGTGTTCTTATTACCTTTCTTTCAACTTTATTCTTCTGTGGGGTTGTTTGATACGCACATAGGTGTTGCCTTGGCACACTGCCTATTTAACGTGCCATTAGCCGTATGGATTCTTGAAGGGTTTATGTCTGGTGTTCCGCGTGAAATTGACGAAACAGCGTACATCGATGGTTATAGTTTTCCGAAATTTTTCATGAAAATATTTATCCCTTTAATCAGCTCAGGGATTGGAGTAACGGCATTTTTCTGCTTCATGTTTAGCTGGATTGAATTGCTACTAGCGAGAACACTGACTTCAGTGAGTGCAAAACCCATTGCGGCTGTTATGACACGTACTGTGAGTGCATCTGGTATTGATTGGGGCGTACTAGCAGCGGCTGGTGTCTTAACGATTTTACCTGGCATGTTGGTTATTTGGTTTGTTAGAAATCACGTGGCGAAGGGCTTTGCTCTTGGTCGTGTATAGGAGATAAATATGAATTGGATGGCTTGGACATTGCCTTCAGCACTATTTTATACGGGTATTGCCTGCATATTAATAGCGATGACTTGTTGGGAAGTAATGCGCCCATGTGTTGCAAGAAAAGGGTTCTTCCCTATCGAAACTACTCGTGGAGATAGGTTGTTTATAAGCTTATTAAGTGCTGCGTACATTCATCTAGGGTTCGTCGGATTTACAGAAATGTCGATTTGGGTCCCTTTTGTAGTCGCAATAATCTGGTTGTTAATTGTTATGAAATGGGGGTGAAAACACAAGATATTAAGGGGTCTTAGAGAAGGACGCGTTTGGCACTAGGTTGTGCCAATAGTAAGTACATAGTTAATGTGCACTTTAAATAACAAAGGAAGAACGAATGTTTAATAAAAATAAATCAGTTTTCAAACTGGGCCGTTTGAGCATCGCGATGTTAATTGCAGGTTGTAGCAGCATGGCGCTAGCAGACCAATATAGTGACGCTGCCGAGAATTGGATCGGTACAGAATTTACACCGTCAACATTAAGTCAAAAGCAACAAATGGACGAAATGGGTTGGTTCACTGAAGCTGCAAAACCTTTTCGTGGTATGGAGATTAATGTCGCTTCTGAGACCCTTACAACTCACGAATATGAATCTAAAGTTTTAGCGAAGGCTTTCTTCGAGATTACTGGTATTAAAGTAAATCATGACTTGATTCAAGAAGGGGATGTGGTTGAAAAACTTCAAACTCAAATGCAATCAGGTCGTAATATTTACGATGCTTACGTTAATGACTCAGATTTAATCGGTACGCACTTTCGTTACGGAAAAGTAGTACCAATCAGTGACTTTATCGCTGGTGAAGGTAAAGCTGTCACCTCTCCAACCTTAGATTTAGAAGATTTTATTGGTTTGAGCTTTACTACTGGACCAGATGGAAAAATCTACCAATTACCGGATCAACAGTTTGCTAACTTGTATTGGTTCCGTGCTGACTGGTTTGAACGCGCTGATCTTAAAAAGAAATTTAAAGACGATTATGGTTACGAGCTAGGTGTGCCACTAAACTGGTCTGCTTATGAAGATATTGCCGAGTTCTTCTCTGTAAAAGTAAAAGAAATTGATGGTAAGCGTATTTATGGACATATGGATTACGGTAAAAAAGATCCATCTCTAGGTTGGCGTTTTACTGATTCATGGTTATCAATGGCTGGTGCTGGTGATAAGGGCATTCCTAATGGTATTCCTGTTGATGAGTGGGGGATTCGCGTTGAAGGTTGTAACCCTGTCGGTTCGAGCGTCGCTCGTGGTGGTGCTACAAATGGTCCAGCCGCCGTATACGCGACTGCCAAGTATGTAGAATGGCTGAAAAAATATGCGCCACCTGAAGCCGCTGGCATGACCTTTGGTGAGTCAGGTCCTGTACCGGCTCAAGGTAGTATCGCTCAACAAATATTCTGGTATACCGCATTTACTGCAGATATGACTAAATCGGGCCTACCTGTTGTAAATGAAGATGGCACACCAAAATGGCGTATGGCTCCGTCACCAAGAGGCCCATATTGGGAAGATGGAATGAAGCTGGGTTACCAAGATACTGGCGCGTGGACTTTCTTGAATTCAACACCTGTTGATCATCGTAAAGCCGCGTGGTTGTATGCGCAGTTTGTTACTTCAAAAACGCTCTCTTTGAAGAAGACTATCGTTGGTCTAACACCTATTCGTGAATCTGACCTTAATTCACAAGCGATGACAGACATGGCACCTAAACTTGGTGGTTTGGTTGAGTTTTATCGTAGTGATGCTCGTGAGCAGTGGACACCAACAGGTACCAATGTCCCTGATTATCCGAAGCTTGCACAATTATGGTGGCAGTATGTTGCTGAAGCCGCTAGTGGTGAAAAAACACCACAACAAGCGATGGATGGTCTAGCACTAGCGCAAGACAAAGTATTGAAGCGTTTAGAGCGTAGTAAAGCGCAGGGCGAATGTGGTCCTAAGCTTAACCCTGAGAAAGATCCTGAGTTTTGGTTGAGCCAACCTGGTTCACCAAAAGCGAAGTTATCTAACGAGAAACCTCAAGGTAAAACGATTGCTTATAAAGATCTAATTGGTGGTTAATCACTAAGATGTGTTAATAAAAAACCGGCCTAATAAATGGCCGGTTTTTTTATCAATTAAGTTCTGTAACACTATAGTAAGTGATAAACATTACGTATTAGTCCTTAAAATGCTTACTCAGCGTACCAGAAATAAAAGGAACAACGACGTAAGAAAGGTAAATCCTCCTCACCGTCACATCACACAAAGTCTTCTGTCCACTCTGTTGCCATATGGCACTGGATTCTATCAACTTGAGTTTAATACAGCAGTTCGTTTTCGTGTTTTATTCCCCTCTTTCATTGAACAAACAATGCTTTGCTATCTTTGAGAATTATTCTCGATTTTTGGCCATATTAATCTTTATCTACGAATATCAAAATTGAGACGTTGTTTGTTTATTGTACAGTTGATCTGTCGAATGTGAGTCGCTATAGTTCACATATGGTTAAAAAATGATCAGTATGAGTTAAAGTGACTCATAATTACATCAAAATTGACAAGGAAAACGTGTGTTGAACTCTACTATGCCAAATGAAAATATAATTCATAGAATGACACAGACAAAAGTGAGCCCAGCAGAAAGACGACTGGTTGAATACTTGCTGTCTTTGTCGGAATACCAACTCGCGACCTTAAACACAGATGAAATCTGCCAAAGTGCTAAAGCGAGTCGCGCAACAATAGGCAGGCTTTCAAAACGATTTGGCTGTTCTGGGCAACGTGAATTACGTGCTGACATAATGAAAAGCAGCCGAGCAATGAAAGCTCAAATTGAAAGTAGCCAAGACAGCGGTCCTAACTTATCTATTGATGACACACCGCTAGATATTGCCCACAAAGTATTCAGTAACTGCTCGGTTCGAGCTCTGCGATTTTCCGACATTCTTGAACAGTCGGATGTGTTAGCCAACACGCTAAAAGAAATCAACCAAGCCAACAAAATCATCACTTTTGGTGTGGGACAGTCGGCCATTGCGGCGTTGGACCTTTACCAACGACTGTTGCGAATTGGCTTGTCGATTCAATTTGATCTGGACTCTCACACCCAACTGGTTAAAGCCTCCCTAATGGGCAAAAACGATCTTGCCATCATCATCTCTTATTCTGGGGTTACACGTGAAATCGTCGAAGTCGCTCGGATCGTTAAAGAGCGAGGTAGCAGGCTATTGATAGTGACAGCGAAAGCGGACTCACCACTGAGTGAATTAGCCGATATCACCGTACTGACTCCGCCAGGAACTGGGTTATATGGCATGGACGCGGCCATGAACCGAATGATGCAAATTATGTTTAATGAAGTTATTTACCAGTGTCTTGTCGTCGATTCACCGGGAAGAATGGTCGTCACCGATCAGGTTAACCGAGCACTGGATCGTGGAAAACTCCTGAAAGAAACGAAAAGGAAAAAAACATGACAGAACAAGTTCAAATTATTGAGTTGGAAGCTCAAGCAAAGCTCGCTCGAAAATATGTTTTTGATGAGATATATGCAGCCGGCTCCGGCCATCCAGGCGGTAGCTTGTCGTGCATTGAAATGCTCGTTGCGCTGTATTGCGACAGAATTAAACCACAAGGGGGTTGGATAGAGAAACGAGATCGAGACCATGTCATTTTATCCAAAGGCCACGCAGTGCCTGCACTTTATGCTGTGCTTGCATTAGTTGAACTGTTGCCAGTCGAAGAACTGCAAACCTTGCGTCAACTTGGTTCAAGATTGCAAGGTCATCCGGACCGTTCAAGGCTCAAAGAAATTGAGATGTCAACAGGGTCATTAGGACAGGGGCTGTCAGTTGGTATAGGACAAGCCATTGCCTTAGAGCGAATAGGCAGCAAAAATTTTTCGTTTGTTATTGTAGGGGACGGCGAAATGAACAGCGGACAAATCTGGGAAGCGATAGCCTATGCAGGTGCCGCTGGTGTATCGCAGCTCGTGACGATATTGGATGCGAATGGTATTCAAAATGATGGCACTGTTGCAGAAGTACAGGACCTCACCCCATATCGACCGAAATTAGAAGCGTTTGGTTGGGCTGTAACCGAGATAGATGGTCAATCAATGGCTGAGATGGTGGAGGCCATGCGGTGGGCTACCTCGTCAATACATGGTGATGTTCCGCGATTTATCATTGCAAATACCACGAAAGGTGCCGGCGTGTCCTTCATGGAAAATCAGGTAGATTGGCACAGTCATGCCTTGAGTGATGAGGAATATTTGGCAGCTTGCGAAGAGGTAGCATCATGAGTATTTCAACGGATTTTGAACAATACAGCTTAGTTTCTCTGAGGGATGCTTATGCCGTTGCGGTGATGTCGGTAGGTGAAAAACATGAAGATGTTTACTTGTTAGATGCCGATCTTTCTAAGTCAACTAAAACCGCCTCATTCGCATCAAAATACCCGAAACGTCATCTCAACATTGGTATTGCTGAGCAGAACATGGTTGGTATATCGGCGGGCCTTGCAACGATGGGATTCGTACCATTTGTGAATACTTTTGCGGCGTTTTTAACTCGCAGAGCTTGTGACCAAATTGCAATGTCAGTGGCGTATCCAAAACTTAATGTGAAATTCTTCGGTTTTCACGGCGGTATTAATTTGGGAGAAGATGGTGCGACTCAGCAAGCGGTGGAAGACATTGCGATTATGCGTTCGATTCCTAATATTCGAGTATATTCACCCATCGATGCAAATGATTTGAGTTGGGTAATAGAGGAGATTCTTGCATACGATGGGCCAACATACGTGCGTCTATCGCGCTTCCCCTCTCCGACATTATTGTCGCCCCGAAGCAAACCTCACTCTACCAGACCCCCATACCGAGTATTAAAAGAAGGCGAAGATCTGACGATTTTTTCGACAGGCACCTTGACAGCTAAAGTAATGGATGCAGTCGATGTCTTGGCAGAGCAAGGTATCCATGCTCGAGTCGTGGCAATAACGTGCATAAAACCATTGGCTAATGAATTAGCAGACGCCATTAAATCTTGGCAAGGGCCAATCGCTGTGGTGGAAGAACATTCCGTTCATGGTGGGTTGGCCGACTCGATAGGCAGTCTACTAGACAACAATAACCACCCACATTTATTACATCGAATTGGGATTGAGGACCGATTTGGTGAGTCTGGTCATCCAGACGCTCTGATGGAAGCATTTGAATTAGCGGGTGATCCGCTCGTTAATAGGCTGTCAGTACTGGTTTAAAAACTGACAAAATTACCCTCTGGCAGTTCATTATAGTATGCGAGATGAGGCGCCAGTGGCTGAAACGGAAATGGAGTTCAGCAATATGAAAAGTCGATGGAAAATAACTTTGTGCGCACTCTTTATAGCGGTACTGAGTACGTCGAGTTTCGCGAAAGAAACGGTCAATGTTTGGTCGTGGTTTGTGCAAGGAACAATGCAAAAATCCATAGCGGCCTTTGAAGAAGCCAACCCAGATATTGACGTTAAATACACCTATTACAATTACTCACCAGAATACATTACCGCGTTAAAAGCGGGCGCAGTATCTGGTGGTTTACCTGATGTCATCGGCTTGCAACCCGGTGCATTCACGCAACGTTATCGGTCTCATTTAGTCCCATTAAATGGTTTCGCTTCTAAAGAATGGGGCGATGACTGGTTGAACGGCGTATTCCCTATTAATATCAAACAGATGCAAATGGGAAATCCGTCAGGGGACGAAGAATTTTATATCTTGCCTCAAGAATCGCAGGTATTGGCGATTTGGTATAACCGAAAAATCTTCGATAAATTAGGTCTAAGTGCACCTGAAAACTACAATCAATTGGTATCAGCGTCGAAAAAACTGTCGGATGGGGGCTACATCCCAATGTTCCAGGGCGCAGCGGATGGATGGCAGAATATCAATGTGTTCTTGATGCTTGCCAATCAATACTCGCCAGGATTGGTCGAAAAGGCCCAATATGGGCAAGCGAAATGGAATGATCCTGAGCTGGTTAAAGCAATGGCCGCGTGGAAGAAACTGTTTGATGATGGTGTCTTTCAAAAAGGGGCGTTGGGTGCACATGCGTATCCAACCGGAGCGCAACTTTTTGCACAGGGTAAAGTCGGTATGATGGCGTTAGGATCGTGGTGGATGCAAGAGAGTAAATTTCCGCCGCCATTGTCGGAATACGTTCAAAACATGGATGGCTTTGATTTCTTCCATCTACCTGCAATGCCAGACTCAGACCGAGTGTCTCCACCTGTTGGTGGTATCGATATTGGATATGGATTGACGGCTAATGGTAAAGAAAATCCAGCCGCTTGGAAGTTCCTTGCCTCTTTGGTTAATGGTGTTGCATTGCAACAAGCACTAAATGATCTCAATGATCTTCCCGCATTCGTTGGCCACACGCCGAAGGGAGAGATTAGTGCACATGTTGAGTCACTTTCAGCTCGATTTATGAATGATTTAGCAGTAGCAGAGAATCAAAGGTTCGCTAATCCAAGCATATCGGATGCATTAGAGAACGTATTGGCAGGTGTCGCAGCGGGTAGCCTTACGCCCGTTGATGCAATGGAAAAAATGCAGGCTGCAACAGATAAAGCGCTGACAAAGTAACAGGGTAACGAGAATGAGTGAATGATCTGCCACTGAGTGAAGACGTACAGTGGCAATCATCACTAGAAAAGGTTCGATAATTTAAGCATCGTCATAAACCCGTTTATTCATTTATATTAATAACGACGGATGGTGCATCAAAAAGACCGACTCAAGGTGACGTATCGATGAATTCCACACCTTTGGACATGAATGTCTCTTATGTTAGAAAACGCTCAATATTGCGCCAATTTGGTCGTTATTTATTTTTGGTACCTGCAACGGTAATATTTATGGTTTTCATCGCTTACCCAATCGCATGGGTGGTCACAAATAGTGCATTTGACGGTGAATCGGTAGCATTAGGTAACTTTGTAGGGCTACAACATTATCTAACGGTTATTACCGACCCTGTTTTTTGGGTTGTAATGAGAAACATGTTCCTGTGGGCGGCAATCACCATTCCAGTTCAGATGATCATTGGTGGTGTGATTGCCTATTATGTTGAGTTTTATACCGAAAGATGGCGTACTTTTTTTCGCACCTTATTCTTTATTCCCGTGGTGACATCCGTCTCTGTCGTCAGTCTCATTTGGATTCAAATCTACGCGCCTTATTATGGGATAGGACAAGAGTACCTAAAATTATTTGGTATTGAATTGGCCAACTCACCGTTGGGCGACCCTCAATATACGATCTTCGCCTTAATAGTGGTCAATATTTGGCAATGGACTGGCTTTTCGATGCTGATGTATATCGCAGGGCTGAGTAACTTACCAAGAGAGATCTTAGATGCAGCAAGAGTTGACGGTGCGAAGGGGTTGAGGATGGCAGTATCCATCATCATCCCTATGTTGTCATCGTCGACCAAGTCATTATTAATGCTCGGCATCATTGGCACCTTACAAACGTTTCCCGTGGTATTTCTTATGACCAATGGTGGGCCAAACCGTGCCAGTGAGATATTTGGTACCTACATTTTTAAACAGTCTTTTGTTATTGGTGACTTAGGCGTTGGTGCTGCATTATCCGTCATTGTCTTGTTGATCGCCTTCATTTTATCTGTCCTGCAGATCGTTTATTTGGGCGGCCAATTTGAAAGCGACAATAAAAGGAATACCCCATGAAGCAATGGCTAAGCAAAGAAAACAGAAAAAGCATCGTTATTCATGTGGTGCTTTTGGTGTTGTTGATGATCTGGATGATTCCTGAAATTTACATGTTTACCATGGCACTAAGAACGCCTGCGCAAGTTTTTGACCCAAGCCTATTTGTGTGGCCAATCACTTGGGACAACTTTGTTACCGTGATAGTAGAGAACCCTCTACATGTGTTTTTCATTAACAGCATTATCGTCACTGTGATGACCGTGTTAGCAGTTATTGTGCTTTCATCACTGTTTGCGTTTGCTATTTCGGTATTAAAATTACCGGGTTCATTGGTACTGTATGCCATTTTGTTGACCACATTGATGGTGCCTATTGCGTCACTAGTCCTGCCATTGGCGATCCTTTTAAAAAACTTTGATTGGGTGAACCGTTACCTAGGTTTGATATTGCCTTATATCGCATTAGGAGTGCCATTTTCGGTCGTGGTACTCAAAGCATTTTTTGAAGACTCACCTACAGAGTTGTTTGATGCTGCGAAAGTAGATGGGTGTAATGCCTTTCAGGTCTATTGGCATATTGCATTGCCTATGGTTCGTCCTGCATTAGTTTTTGTGGCCATTTGGCAGTTCATCGTGACATGGAACGAGTTTTTTCTTGCGTTAGTTATTATGACGGAAACAGAAATGAAAACGATCACTATTATCCCTATGCAATATTCCGGCTTTTATATGGCTAATCCCGGTGCATTGTTTGCCATATTGGCCATTATTGCTATCCCCCTCATTTTTCTTTACGTCCTTGTTCAGAAGGCATTCGTCCGTGGGCTTACAGCAGGCGCGGTGAAAGGATAACAGCCATGAAAGAGAAACGAATTTTTGCAGGTTTGGATGTAGGAACCTCATCGATGAAAGCCGTGTTAATAGAGATAGCAAACGACCAATGTAGGGTGTTGTATAGCCAAGGTTGCCCCTATAACGAATCGGGAACGCCGGAACGCGACCCTGATAAATGGTTGGCGGTTGCTCATCAGCTTCTGGAGCAGTTATTGCAGATTCGAATACCAGATGCTATTGGATTTACAGGGCAAATGCACACTTTCTTGGCGGTAGATAAACACAACAACACGATTGCACCCGTTAAACTTTGGCTCGACATGGACGGCTTTCAGGCCTTAAACAAGATAGGTTTATCTCGCCGCCAATGGCTTGAGAGGACAGGCAACATACCTTTGCCTGACTTTACGTTAGCCAAATGGTTGTGGGCGATGGAACAAGACCCGCACCTGCCTGACAAGGTGTCTCGATTATACTGCGCCAAAGACATCATACGCGCTGGACTAGATCCTAATGCGCCATTTGTTATCGATAGTAATGAAGCGGCAGGCACTCAATGTTTTGACCCAGCAAATGAACAATGGCAGTCAGACATTATCAAAATGGCCAAGTTGCCCTTGTCTGTTCTGCCCGCAGTAGTAGACGCACGGACAGAAGCCGGATATCTCGACCTCGCTGATTATGGTAAACAAAGCGAAATGGTCCCACTTATCGTCGGTGCTGGTGATCAAGCTACCGCGGCTCGTGCTGTAGGAGGCCACCAAGAGGGGGTTGTTTCTGTTTCTTTGGGCACTTCAGGTGTGTTGTCATTTAATCTCGATAAACAGGCGTTTCCGAACGTGTGGAAAGGCGACTTTCATTGGTTTCCAATTGGATTTGATGACAAGCAGCAAATCATTGGTACTGTTCCATCACTTGGTAGCACTCTCGACTGGTTTATGCGCTTACATAATTTGTCGAAACAAACATTTCAGTCTCATTCAATGACGGCTCTAGATCAGAGTTCAAACGTCTATTTTATGCCTTTTATGGCCGGTATTGGAGCGCCAGAACCTACTCACGATGTTCGTGCCGCTTGGTTTAATGAGTCAACAAGTACTGAGTTGGTCGATCTTATCCGAGCGTTATTCAACGGAATGGCACTGGAATTTTGTCATATCATTCGTCAGGCCCAACAGCTCAATATCTTTGTGGACAGACTGGTATTTTCTGGTGGCGGCGCACATATCGACGCTTTATTAGCGATTATTGCTAGTACCACGAATTGTAAGTGCTACAAGATAGATGAGCTCGATGCCAGTGCGATTGGTGCTGCCTTGCTTGCTGCTGATTCACAGATAGCAACCAAGCATGTTGTGTTGCCTTGTATAGAAATAAAAACGGCTGACCGACATCCAGTTAGCGACGAATATCGGAAGCAGTGGCAATCATATCGAGCTTTGTTAAAGCCAAACGGCGCATGTTGAACTTGTCCTATTGAGATAAAAGTTAAAACAGAAAATGGAGCACACAATGGCGAACCTTAGTCTAATTAATGTGAGTAAAAGTTTCCGTGATACTAAAGTGATCTTACCGTTAGATCTTAGTGTACAAGACGGCGAATTTTGCGTGCTAGTCGGCCCGTCTGGATGCGGAAAATCAACCTTGCTTCGGATTATTGCCGGTCTCGAAAAAGTCACCAGTGGCAGCGTGTTGATAGATAATGAAAACGTTACCGATGACGAACCAGCAGACCGCGCTATCGCGATGGTATTTCAGTCGTATGCGTTATACCCACATATGACCGTGGAACGTAACATCGGCTTCGGTCTTGAAATTGCGGGTATGGATAAAAAAGAGATTAAAAAACGTGTGCGTACTACTTCAGATACATTACAAATTACTCACTTATTAGAACGCAAACCCAGAGAGCTATCTGGTGGACAGCGTCAGCGAGTGGCAATAGGGCGTGCAATAAGTCGTAATCCAAAATTATTTTTGCTCGACGAACCATTGTCAAACCTAGATGCAGCGTTACGTGTAGGAATGAGACTTGAACTGATTAAGCTTAAGCAAAAACTTCAAGCTACCATGGTCTATGTTACGCATGACCAAACGGAAGCGATGACGCTAGCCGATCGTATCGTGATATTAAACCAAGGTAGAATTGAGCAACAAGGCACACCATTAGAGATATTTCATAACCCTAGCAACCGTTTTGTTGCCAGTTTCATTGGTATGCCAGCGATGAACTTTATTCCCGTCACGACAATCGATAACAACAAAGAGGGAGAGACCACAATATTGTGTGAGGGCAGCGAGTTGTCATTTCAATGTGTACAAATGGCTCGTAATCACGAAAAGTTGTTGCTCGGTATCCGTCCTGAATATCTGTCATTATCGCTCGAAAATGCTGACTTCTCTTTCGATGCTAAGCTATTTGCGGTCGAATTATTAGGCAGTGAGAGTTATCTATATGTGTATTTCGATGATCGAGAGATCATCGTTAAAGGGGGTGAAATACTAACCGTTAAAGTTGGTGACATTATTACTATATACGGCTCCTCGTGTCGTAGTCATTTGTTTAATCAACAAGGCCTTCGAGTATCAAAAGATAAAATTTATTAGAATCCGTTGTAAACATTACCTATCGTTAGCGATGATAAAAACGCAATAGTGTCCCAATTCTACCGTGCTTTTTGTTCGCCCCAGCAAAACTCGCTATGTTGTATGTCAAAATAGTTTTATTTAAATACGTGCCCAGTTAATGGGAGGAATGACAGTACGGAATGAAAGGGATATACACCATTAGGGAAGAATTTAAGAGTCATACGCGATAAGAAAAATAAAAAAAACCGGCCCAGTGAAGTGAAGAGACCGGTTTTGGACTTAATTGGTTTTTATTTACCCATTTCATGCGCCGTTAAGATAGCGGAAAGTACGGAAGCGGCGGTCACCTCGAATGGCATATTGTGGATGGTTTCACCTTCTGCACATGAAGCCTGAGCGACTTCTAATAACTTATCAAGGTTAAGCTCTTTAACGCCCATCATATGTAGATTGGTTGGTAGACCAACAGATTTACAGAATGCTAATACTTCCTGAATTTCTGCCATTGGTGCATTCTCTAAAACGAGGTGAACCAAGGTTCCAAATGCCACTTTTTCGCCATGGTATAGGTGATGGCACTCTTCTAATTTGGTTAAGCCATTGTGAATCGCGTGAGCAGCAGCCAATCCACTACTTTCAAAACCGATCCCACTAAGATAAGTATTGGCTTCAATGATATTTTCAACGGCTGGTGACGTCAGTCCATTTTCGGCTGATAATTTGGCTTTTACTCCATCTTCGATGAGTGTGTCGTAACACAGTTTTGCAAGGGTTTGAGCTGCACGTGTAGGTGCACCCCCTGCCATTGTTTGACCACCAGAACGTGCATTGGCACGAGCTTCAAAATAGGTGGATAGAGCATCACCCATACCTGAAACTAGCAATCTAACTGGCGCTGCAGCAATTATCTTGCTGTCCATAATAACCATGTTAGGGTTACGCGGAATCATCAAGTACTCACTGAATTCACCTTCTGGTGTGTAGATAACCGCTAATGCACTCGTTGGCGCATCCGTAGAGGCAATTGTCGGTACAACGACGACAGGTACATTGCAGTAAAAAGCGATGGATTTAGCCGTATCTAGAGTTTTACCACCACCGATGCCGATGATAACTTGAGACTCGTTGCTTTTTGCTAGTGCAATTAGGCGATCGATTTCTACGCGGCTACATTCACCATTAAACTTCTCTAGTACCAACTCACCCTCTGATTGGGCAAAGCTCACTTTTACTTGCTCGCCCACAAGCCCTGTTACGAAATCATCTGCAATTGCTAAGGCTTTTTGCCCAAGTGGTTTAACATAATCGCCGATGCTAGCAAGTGCGTTTTCGCCTTGAACATATTTGCTTGGAGAAATGATAATCTTATCCATGGATTTTTTCCTTATTAAAAAAGTGTTCGATCAATTTGGCTTAATAATCAAAAGATCGTGTTATTTAAATATTGCAAATACGTTTTCTACCGCAACGGCACCCGGGTCTTTAACACCACGGAGGCTTTCACTGTTGAGGTAAGCTGAACGGCCTGCTTTTGCTTCTAACATTTGCGCAGTGCTATCTGCACCTACTTTTGCAGCTTGAACTGCAGAAGAAATGTTTTCATCTCTTAACGCTAATAATGCGGGTTCTAATGCATCGATCATGGTGCGGTCGCCAACTTTGGCGCCACCAAAGAACTTCATTTGCTCTAAACCACTAAGCAATGCTTCTGGTAAATCTTGATGTTTACCAAAATGAGTGCCAGCTGCGGTGAAGAAGATGGAGAGTAAGATACCGCTTGAACCACCCATAGACATAGCAAGGTGCTCACCAACGAGCTCAAGCAGTTTTTGAACATCGGCCAAAGGTAAGTTCTTATTGTTTAGTTCTTGCTGTACTTTTAATGCACCAGACGAGAAAGTCGATCCTGTATCACCGTCACCTACAAGGGCATCAAGACGGTTTAATTCCGACTTCAGCTCAATGATGGTGTCGCAGATTTGTCCAACAATGGATTCAACACCAGCGGACTGAGAAGGGGTAAACTCAACACTGTTTGATACTTTTTCTATGGTAATAGGTGCGCATTCATTAACTGTCATTCCGTGGGACCAAGACTCTACAGACACTGGCGCCAATAATGCTTTCTCTATGTCATCGGTCAGGACAACGCAAGAAAGTGAAAAACCTTTCATATCGATCGCGGTAACGAAAGGTTTTGGCCCAAATAGATACTGCATGCTTTTGCCCAAAGATGATTCCACGACATCTTTCGTCAGCAAGCTCATCTCTAAAGGAGAGGTTCCGCCTAAGTTATTTAACAATAGTGCGTGTTTTTGATTATTGGTTTTTTCTAATAATTTTTCAGCTAATACTTCAACAACCGTATTGCAATGGTCAATATCTATGATGGCAATGCCAGGTTCACCATGAATGCCTAACCCCAGTTCCGCTTTGTGTGGAGGAACACGATCTTCACTCTCTTCGCCCGGAACGTGACAGCTAGTAATGGCGACACCAATACTACTGACGTTTTCATTACATATTTCGGCATTACGTCGAACGTCTTCTAAACTTGCATCTTGTTGTGCGTAATATCCAGCAACTTTATGAACAAATACTGTGCCTGCAATGCCTCTAGGCTGTTTGCTGTCCTTTATTGAGATGTCATCATTGACGATGACCATTTCCACTTTGTAGCCTAATTTTTTCGCTTTCTCTGCCGCTAAGCCGAAATTTAATCTGTCTCCTGTGTAGTTTTTAACTATCAGCAAACAACCCGCTTCTCCGGTAACATAAAGAATAGCGTTCAATACTGCCTCAACACTTGGAGAGGCGAAAACGTCACCGCATACCGCAGCCGTTAGCATACCTTCCCCAACAAAACCTGCGTGGGCGGGTTCATGCCCTGCACCACCGCCGGATATCAGCGCAACCTTGCTCTTATCCCAGTCTTTTCTGATGACAACACGGATATGCTCGTCTATGTTTAATCGGGTTAAATTATCATGTTGGTTGCTATAAATAAGGCCGTCGATTGCATCACTAACTAGCGTTTTACGCTCATTAAAAAATAATTTTGACATTGAAAATTCCTTGTATTTATATGTGAAATCTAAATTTCTCAGTATTCGTAGACTTGAGTTCCCAGAGACATACTACCGGACGTTGGACAAGAACCTCATGATGTGAGGCAATTAGAAGCGACTCTTGTACAACAACAAACCAAAGCGTACAGACGGTTAAGTTTTGCTGATTTTTGATTAACATGCCAATTTCATGCCAAATGAAGGTGTTATTTTAACCAGTTGATAATTAATGATAAAAATTGAAAATAACAATAGGTGTTGTCGATTTGTTCATTGTGCTGTGAGCATTTTGTTAATGCGGTGAACAATTTGTTAGCTAGGGTGAAGGGAAGGAGGTGAAAAAATTAACAATACGATGGGGCTTGTGGGGATATGATGGCAAATGCCTAATATTGGGGTACCATAATTGCATTTACTGCAAATATGAGCCAATTTTAATAGTATCAATATAATTATTATGGTGAATCACTTGATATCTAGATTGGCTTTTGGGTGTTTTTGTTTGTTAAGCATGTCGGTTTCGGCTAAAGAAGCGCTTGTTTTTTATGTGGTCAATTATCCACCCTATATGATCATTAATGATAAAAATGAAATATCAGGTATGGATGTCGATGTTGTTTCTGCGGCTTTTAAGGAGAGTGGGCAACCTGTTAGTTTTGAGGTGCTTCCGTGGAAGCGTCTTATGAAATTGATGCAGGCAGGGGAAATCGCTGGGGGACTTTCTTGCAGTAAACGCAAGGGAAGGGAAAACTATATGTTATTTAGCGAGTATATTAGTGAAACTCGACAAGCTGCCATCACTCTAAAAAGCATGGATACAAGCCAGATTAAACATCTCAATGATTTTAAGAATTATAGTGTGACGACGGTCTCCAGTTGGGGAACTGCGAATCAATTGCGTATGAGTCAGATTGATTATATAAACTCTAACGATATTCGTTCTGGGTTGGTCAATGTGTTACATCGCGGCGTCGATATTTTATACGGGCCTGAAATTCCTGCGATGCACGATGCAAAAAACATGGGAGAAGTAGATAACATTAAAGCGACGTATCTGGAGGATGTTACTTCGAACAAACTTCATTTGTGTATTAGCAAGGGTTATCCACACAGTGATGACATTTTAAATGAATTTAATCGTGGGCTAAAAATCATTAAGCAAAATGGCGCGTATAAAAACATTCAAGCGAAGTACTTCTAACTGGGGTTTTAAGGAATAACACGAATTTGAAACTAAGTATTTCCGTCAGACAAGCTATTTACGTTCTCGTTGCATCTCTGTGTTGTGGAGCGTTATCTTCTGCCGCGCAGATTTACCTTGGTTTGCAGCAAGACAGAATTCTACAAACAGAAACGATCGCTCGTTCAGTCGATTTACATCGGGATACGCTTGGTCGCGCTGCTTACATATTAGATGAAACGCAAGCCGACGAAATATTGACCTCGCTAATACGACAGCCTCTAATAAAGCGTGCATTGCTTTTAGATGATTTCAAAGATGTGTTAGGCGAACAGATGCGCGGGGATACCTATCCAATGACAGCCTCTCTTCGTTTCGTTTCTGAATTGGTCAACATTCCTTCCGAGCAAATTTATAAAATAAGCGTCGGTTCAAATGAAGTGAGACACGCAATATTAACGATCGTCATTGATGAATCGGTCTTAGCTAATGACTTGATAAAGAAACTGATGGTTAACTTTGGTGTTTCTCTCCTATTTACTGTTCTATTGACGGTCATTCTTGTCACGCTTAGTTACACCTATATTTCCAAACCAGTCATTCGTATAGCCCATTGGGTTAATAATTTAAATAAAGCCCAAAGCATCTCTTCTCTTCCATATACCAGAGATGATGAGTTGGGGATATTAGTTGATCGGTTTAGTAAAGAGTGGCAAGAAAATCAGTCAACCTCTTTAAAACTTAATGAGATGTTAGATAATGTGAAAAAAAGTGAACGTTTTTCACGAATGTTGATGGAAAATTCTAGTGATGCAATGTTCTTGTGCCATCACGGCTCAACTATCCATTTGGTCAATAATTTAGCTGAAAAATTAACAGGTCAAACCTCATCTGATTTGATCGGTAATAGCTTGGCCAATTTTAGTCGAACCTATTCAGACTGTGAACTGGAAACCATATTCAAAAAAGTAATCGCCAAAGAAGTTCATGGGTATGAAGATACTTTAGTGTCTAACGTTCTCCAAGAGCAGAAAAGCGTGTATTTAGAGTGCAGAGCTACCGCTATAGTCATCGATGGTGAAGCATTCGTCATGGTGAATGCTCGAGACATCACAGAGAAAAAGTTAGCACAAGAAAAAATTCATGAGCTTGCTTATTATGACTCGTTGACCCAGCTTGCCAATAGAAGGCTCTTTACTGAGCAGATAGCGAGTAAAATAGAACGGCATAAAGATGATAATAGATATGGTGCCTTGCTTTATTTCGATTTGGACCAGTTTAAGAAAATTAACGATTCTCTCGGTCATTCGGTTGGTGATAGTGTATTAATTGAAGTTGCATCGCGTATCCGGGAGATTTTTGGAACCCAAGCGCTATGTGGCAGGATTGGCGGTGACGAGTTTGTTATTGGCCTGATGGACCTTGCTGATAATGCCGAATATGCCGCTGAGCAAGCGTTACAGATGTCCAACAGTCTGTTGTCACGTATCTCTGACCCATTGCAGTTCGAAGACATAACGCTACACACAACAGGTAGTATTGGTGTTGCCTTCTTTCCAGATGAAGCTATAGATGCTCACGAACTTCTTCGGCGCGCAGATACGGCCATGTATAAAGCAAAATCATTGGGCCGAAATGGTGTACAGTTTTTCAAAAGAGAGATGCAGTATGCTGCGCAACATCTATTAGCTTTGGAAGAAGGTATCTACGAAGCTATCAATAAAAATCAGTTCGAGATATGGGTTCAGCCACAGGTTAATACAAATGATGTTATTTTCGGAGCAGAGGTCCTCGTTAGATGGAATCATCCTCAACGTGGTTTACTGACACCACAGGCATTCATTCCTCATGCGGAAGAAACTGGACTGATTATTGATATTGATAAATGGGTCCTAAAAGAAAGTATCAAGCAATTAAAGAAATGGAGGGATGACGGTGTAATAGGCGATCTTGAAAAGTTGGCTATCAACGTAAGTCCTACCTTTTTCCTCCAAGTTGATTTTGTAATTTATGTGATTAATCTGCTTGAACGGTATCAAGTTCCAGGCAATCTCGTCGTACTAGAGATAACAGAAAATTTACTGCTGAATAATTTTGAATTGGCTAAAAACAAAATGCTGCAGTTAAAAAACAAAGGTCTTTCTTTCTCTATCGATGATTTTGGTACCGGTTATTCGTCGTTAAAATACCTAAAAGAACTTCCACTCGATGAACTTAAGATAGACCGATCTTTTGTTTCTGGCTTAACCGACGGCTCTGATACGACGTCAATCGTTGAAGTGGTAATAACAATGGCGAAGAACCTGCAGTTGGGCGTTATTGCTGAGGGTGTAGAGACTCAAGAACAGTTAGAATTGCTGACCAAGCTTGGTTGTAAGGCGTTTCAGGGCTATCTACTTGGGTATCCACAGGCTTCCCATGAATTCACAAAACAGTTGAGTAATGAGAAGGTTGCGGAGACCTGAACAAGGTGACTCACAAAGCGTCAACGTTAAGCCCACGTCAGGTTATTTTATCTGGATGTGATTCGATGATATATCCTGATTATTGGTTTTCATGCGGCCCTAAATAAACCAACCAGTTCTGCGTCATGGCATCGAAATTATAGAGACAGTATTCCTTGCGGTCTTTTAGATAATCTTGTTCTACTTCATCCAATAAATAATTATATTTATCTGGGTTACTTCCATACACTAAACATAAGGTTGAAAAATAGCGCTGTAAGTCAAAGCTATGTTCGTCGATATACTCACCAAACTCATAGTAGTCAGGTCTGTCATCGGATTCAAAGGCAAACATATCGGCAGCGCCGATGGCTATATCGTCGCCTGAATCGACGTAATTTAATAATATGATTGATGCAAAGTTATCAACCGCATCTTCTTCTTTACCTAACACAGGAATATGGTTGTCTGCGATATAGGCATGGCCAGCTTCATGTAAAAGTGTATGTAATAAAGTATCTAGAGCACCATCTTTAGCCGATTTGCCAAATTTCTTTTCGTAATCATTCTTATCGAAGTAGTCGCGTGATTCAATATAGAAGCGATAGGGAATAAATACAGTGTGCTTTTCTGGGTCGTAAAGTGGTCCTTCGCTACCACCAAACTGAATGAATAAGGTATTGTTGAAAGGAAACCATTTGTTTGATAAATCGACAATAGTATTACTTACCCCACTGACCTTTATGTCTTGCATTGCTTGCTCTTCAGCAACGGACTGTGGAGTCGAAAACGTTACCTGTACACTTTCATTGGCGTAAGCGGTAGTAATACAGAAAAAGGTAAGAATTACAGCAGTGATGAGCCTCATAACAATCCAATGGTCATAAAATGGTCGTCTATGAGTTTAGCAAACTAACCTCAGTTTTGGCGATTAGTCGCGCGAATTATTTTCGCGCAAGTTTATGGTGAGCTCGTGCAAAGTGCCCGGCACAAAAAGCGCCAACGATAGATAACTCTCCCGCTAAACAAAGAGCTGCACACACTTCAGCAAGGGCTTGTGATTTGCCAGTACCATGTAACCCCATCAGATCTAAACAGGCTTTTTGACTGGGTAATCCCGTCCCACCACCAACGGTGCCAAGCATCAAATTTGGCAAAGTGACGCTTGCATATAACCCGCCATTTTTGTCGACTTCCATACGAGTCATACCAATGGCCGATTCAGCAACACATGCGGCATCTTGTCCACAGGCGATATACAGTGCCGCTAGTGCATTTGCATAGTGTGCATTTATCCCAATAGCCCCACTTAATGCGCCCCCTACTGTGGTCATTTGACCAAACTGCATCATTTTTTCAGGTGTTGTATGTAGATACTTTTGGATTAATTCTGCAGAGATATGGGCTTCAGCCGTCACTTTTTTTCCACGCACACTACGCAGAGTTTGAGTGTTGGCTTTTTTGTCACCTGATAAATTTCCGTCTAGAAAGGCGTACTCTGGTTCTACGGGTGTATGTGCCAAAATGTATTCAAATACGGCGTTCGTTGCGATGGTCACCATATTCTGACCAGAAGCGTCGCCTGTTAGATATTCAAAGACAAGGTACACATGATTGCCTTCAATATTGATATTGATATCCGTGAGCTTGCCGTAAGCGGTGGTGGATTCACCGACGTGTTTAAATTGGTCGTATTGAGTCACAGCCCAAGCCACAAACTGACCAGCCTCCGCTAGGCCATAAAAAGCGAAACCTGGTGTTCTGGTAACACCTTCATTGAGTAGCATGGCACTAACACCACCTGACGCAGTGAGGAGCTTAGAACCTCGATTATACGACGCCACCAAAGCGGCTTCTGTGGTCGCCAATGGAATAAGGAAATCATCCTTCGCAAACAAGCCATTAACCCTTAACGGGCCAGCTAACCCAACTGGAACCTTAACGGTACCAATAAAGTTTTCGATATTTTTTTGATAAGCACTCGCTTGATGTCGCGTATGTTCATCCAGTAACTCCGCTTTCAACGAAAGGTTATCCAGATCACGCCAACGTCGCTCAATATTTTTTTCGGTTAAATAAGGACTTGGTAAAAGGCTTTTCTTGGCTGGTGCGTAATTTGGAGACAACGTGTGCTTCAACTCTTGTGTTGTGATATCGCCACCAAGAATGGAAACGTAGTCGCGACGATGTAGTTCGAGTTTAGGCATATCTTTCTCACGTTTGAAATTTTTGCTGATTCTACGGGTTTCTTTTTCAGACACAAGGTTTGCTTATACTGTGTTACAGTTTATTGGATTCTGGCAATACCTTACTGGTTTAAAGCATGAGCCAGCTTATAAATCGTTTTTAATTTGTTATACCTTATCCAATCAATAGATTATGGTGGAAGGTATACTATTTCAATTAACGAACGGGTCAGTACTCTAAGGACTGTTTATGAATATCGATAAAGCCAAAAAGCGCATCGCGAAGCATGTTAAAAAGGGTGATAAGGGCTATCCAATCATTTCGATGACATATTTTGGTGAAAAAATAGATTGTGCAACAGAAGTTTCAATTCAGTTTACGTTGCATGAGGGTGGGGATGTTATGGAAGAGCGGTTCGCAAGTAAAACTGACGCTAGAGAAGATGAAGCGATTCAAACTACGCTGCTTAAGATTATTGAACGTGCGAATGCCAATACTGTTTTGGAAGTAGAAGGTGTCTCTATTTTGTAGTGCTGTCGCTGCCATCGAAGACGTCTATATAGAAAACAAAATCGCTACCAGTTATGGTGGCGATTTTGCTTTCTATACATTCTATTTGCACGTGCTATTTTGTCGCCCTCGCAACACTGTAACATATATTTAACATTTCCGGCATTCTGCTGCTATAGTTGGTCCGACCAGATGATTCGGCGTCAAGACATTGGATGCCGAACGTTAAATAACATAAGGACATGTTTTGCAACTGCATAGAATTCAAGGGTATATTCAGACCATGTATCTGGCTGAGTATCCAGATAAGCTGATGCTGCTGGATGGTGGTAGTCGAGCGGATATTCCTCATTTAAGAGATTTCATTGAGCATCAACTCCAACGCCCATTTACAGACCTTAAATTAGTGGTTGTCACTCATATGCATCCGGATCATGCGGGTGCCGCGCATAAATTGCGGACGCTAACGGGTTGTACTCTTTTGGCGGCAAAACGAGAGACAGATTGGTATGGTGGATGGGATGGTTGGTTGATGCATTTGACAGACTTGATGCTGGCCCTATGGGTGGCAAAGCGAATGCGTAAACCAAAACAGAACCTGTGGTATTCGCGTAAGCTAAAACCTGACGTTGAAATGCTCGACGGTGATGCTATTCCAGGTTTTGAAGACTGGCAAGTTCTGGAGACGCCTGGACACACAGATAGAGACCTTTCCATATATCATAGAGAACAGGGGATATTATATGTCGCTGATCTTGTTGTGGAAGTCAAAAACACACTCATTGCTCCATTTCCGATTTTTCACCCTAATCAATATCGCTGCTCAATTGAGAGGGTATACGAGTTAAAACCGACGTTTTTGTTAGCCGCACATGGTGGTGAAGTTACATTTGACGCCGTGGCTTATCAACAATTATTAAGTACCGCGCCGAAACAGCCGATCACCCATTGGCGATTTACAAAAATAAAGATCAAAAGGTTGATGAGTGGATTGGTGTCCAATAAGTAGATCAGCAGCGATAGTTATGACTCATGGAATGATATTTATGTTATTAATGTAGGTGTTATAAGCTGCGTGTTGTCGTGCAACAGATCGAGCAACAAGTTGTTAAACAAAAGGTTATTTGGTAATAAAGCGAAATAGGTAATCGTTAAATGGATAAGATCGATACAATGAAAACCTTCTTGATGGTGGTTCAGGAAGGATCGTTTTCAAAAGCCGCTGAAAAGCTCAATATGTCACCTCAGTTGGTTAGTAAATATGTTTTGGCATTGGAAGAAAATCTGCGAACTCGCTTGTTGCATCGTACGACAAGAAAGGTGAGTACGACGGAAGCCGGTGATCGATACTATCTCCGTTGCCAACAAGTGATCGAAGATATTGAGGATATGGAATATTCGCTGACAAATTTAGGGCAGCATGTTTCTGGTGTATTGACGATAAGCGCCCCTATGTCGTTTGGCGTCAAGCATTTGCCTAAGTTATTGGTGGATTTTCAGTCTCGGTATCCTGACCTTGAATTAGATCTGAAGCTTACAGATGTAAAAATAGATATTGTAGAAGAAGGGGTCGATGTCGCACTTAGGATTGGAAAACTAAAGAGTTCGTCTTTGATTGCGAAGAAAATCGCACCTATCAACATTGCTATCATGGCATCGCCAGAATATTTGCAGAAAAAAGGCACGCCACAGTCACCGGAAGAATTGCAATATCATACCTATCTTAAATATGCTTATACAGACGCCTCTTTTCTTTTTAGCCGATTTGATAAAAAATTAGTGGATTTAAAGCTATCGAGTAACATGACTGCAAATAATGGTGACCTATTAGTTAACGCGGCGATATGTGGTGGTGGAATTGTCATTCAACCCACTTTTATAGCAGGTGAAGCGTTAGCAAACGGCGCTTTAACGCGTATTTTGGTCGATTATGAACCAGAAGCAGTTGGACTTTATATGGTCTATGCAAACAGGAAGTTTCTGCCAAGTAAGGTGCGTGGTTTTGTCGATTTTGTTTCTGAATACTATGGAGATGAACCATACTGGGACCGAATATCGTCAAGTGAAGTATAAAGGCAGGATCTTTCTCGAAGTACAGATCTCTGCCACTAATTTGGGGTTGTATCGTAGCATTGATAAGCACTAACCTATTTCAATGCGATCTCGTCCGTTATCTTTGGCCTTATAAAGTAACGTATCTACTCTTTTTAATAAGGTGTAAATATCGTCTGCATCTTCCAACATAGTGACACCGACACTCACGGTTAATATGATCGCCTTATCTGCAATTTTCAAACCTGCTTGTCTAATGTTGTTTTGCAGCCTTTCTAAAGATGTTGAGACGCCTTGAACGTTTTTGGTGGGAAATATGGCTAAAAATTCCTCGCCGCCCCAGCGACCATAGACGTCATCACTCCGGCTAAATTCATTGGCAACATGAGCAAAAACCTTTAACGCCTCGTCTCCAATATCATGGCCATGTTTATCGTTAATGTCTTTGAAATTGTCAAAATCAAATAGTGCTACAACTAGTCCATGTTTATGTCGAAATCTATTTTGTAAATAGTCTTGTAATACTTGTTCTAGAAATCCTCGATTAGCTAATCCAGTTAATGCGTCAGTATTGGCTAATATTTCGAGTTGATCGTGGGCGTTCTTCAATGCATCTAGGTCATTATTGCGAGCAATCTCATGGCCTACCCACTCCGCGAATAATCGGATCAATTCATAATCTTGTCTTATAAATGGTTTGGTTGGTGAATTACTTGAGAAGTTGAGTGTGCCATAACGTAGGCCATCAACGAACACTGGCACGCCTATGTATGCTTCGAGTTTGAAATTTTGATAACAAGGATGAGATTCAATTTCACTCGTCGCAACGTTATGAAATCCTTTTGCTTTGTTAGCCTGAAAAACGTGTGTGCAATATGTCTCATCTAAAGCAAAGGCCATTTGTTCTTCTAACTGGTTGTCCGGGTGTACAGCCTGTTGAATGACATAACGATTACCATCAATTTTACTAAATATCCCGATAGGTAAACCATAGTGGTCACAACCCAACAGGAGTATGGCCTCTAATCTTTGTTTGAAACTAAGCTGTTGATTGGAGGTTATGGAGTGGAGTTTGTTCAACGTCTCTTCCGCATTAAGGCGCGAGGAGTCATCCTGAATCATCGCAACATAGAAGAGGCTTTTTCCTGCAGCATTCTTTATAGGTCCTCCGGTCACTTGGCACTTAAAAATATATCCAGATTTATTTTTGAAGGTAGCGACAGAAGACTCGTCGATATAGTCGGCTGTGTCATTAAAACGATTTCTACCTAAATCAGAAAAATCGTGCTCATTGGCGTATAGCATTCGAGTACTTTGGTTTAGTACTTCTTTGTCACTAAAACCGAAAAGTGTTTTTGCTGCGTCGTTAATGCTGACAATTTTTCGGTCTAAGCTCGCGAGTATGACGGCTGTTTCTATATGCGCAAACACAACTGAGAGTGTCTTGACGTCTAGTGGCAATGCTGTATCAATGTGGTCAGTCATAACAGACTTAACGTCCCTATTTCGGTTGGCGAGTCTAAAAGTATCGCTCTAAATGGTGATAATTGCTAAGAATAATAGATACATATATAAAAGTTGGTATTTATATATCGTATTACAGATTTGGTGAATGAATCTTGTGTCTTCGATTCCTTTCATTAAACTGGAGTAAAAGTATTAACATCAATCTGGAAAAGCAGTGGTTTACAAACTTACTTAGCTTGGTATAAATGGGGTGTGGTATGAATATTCCAGCGATTAGATTTAAACATAATAAATGCGATCAAGCCGAGTTTGAAATGGTTGAGCTCGAATCTCTTTACCAACGGGATTTGAAGCAGAGGCCTGAAGATCCACATCGTGTCACCTTTTTTATGCTTTTGTATATAGAGGAGGGTGAGGGTGTGCATATGGTGGATTTCGAAGAATATCCATTTACTGCCGGGTCTTTTGTCTTTATTCAACGAGAGCAGGTTCATGCGTTTGATTTCTCTTCTCAACCGAAGGGGAAAATCATACTATTTACTCAAGATTTTTTAGACCGACTGCATGCCAATATGCGCTTGCCGAATTACACACCGACTCATCTAAATAGTCACCATACACCTTTGATACAGCTAAATAAGCAAGATAATGGTCGATGTAAAACCTTGCTTGGTGAAATAGCAAATGAGATAGCGCATTTAAAATCGGATCCGCTTATCGTTATGTATCTTTTTTCCTCCCTATCTTTGATGTTACATCGCTTACGGCCAGAGCTTCGCCACGATAAGCTTTCTCATGAGCAGAGCAATAAGTTTGCTCGATTTTTGAATTTACTTTTTGAGCATTTTAAGAAAATACGCGATGCAAATTGGTATGCCAATCAAATTAATACCACGTACAAAACACTCAATCAGGTATGTAAACTTGCCACTGATTTAACAGCGAAACAATTGATTGACGCGTACACGATGATAGAAATCAAAAGAAACCTAGTAGTCAGCAATATCACAACACAACAGATTGCCTATGATTTTGGGTTTGAAGACGCGAGCAATTTTGTGAAGTTTTTTAAGAAACACGCCGATGCGACACCAAGCCAATTCCAGAAAGCCTACCTGAAGCCCTTATTGTAGTAGGGTTCGATATTGACCATTTTTAGGCAAATATCTACTCTGCCCTTGTTTGGAAATAGTGATTAATATGCACTCATCCAATCAAAGGAACAAAAAATGAACAAATTATCACTTTCAAATGTATTCGGTAATAGCCTTTTCGCCGCTGGTATTCTAGGCCTTGCAGCATGTTCTTCAGTAGTGAGTGAAACAGAAACGGTGTCAAATAGAGATAAAGCGGTTCAACTTGTGTCGTCTATAGAAACCGGTGACCCAACCCCCATCGCTTACATCAATCCTGAACAATATATTCAGCATAATTTGGCCGTTAGCGATGGGCTAGCAGGTTTTGGCGCTGTGATGCAGATGCTGCCAGAAGGCAGTGCGAAAGCCGATGTTAAACGTGTATTCCAAGACGGTGAGTATGTTGTTCTCCATACTGAATACAATTTCTTCGGCCCTAAAGCTGGTTTTGATGTATTTCGTTTTGAAGAAGGACGAATCGTTGAGCATTGGGATAACTTGCAAGAAATCGCACCAATAAACCGTAGTGGTCGCACTCAGTTTGATGGAACGACTGAGATTAAAGATCTAGAAAAAACAAAAGAAAACAAAGCACTGGTTGCCGATTTAGTTGATTCAGTTTTTATCAAAGGTGAGTTTTCGAAAGTTGGTCAATTTATTGGTCCTAAAGATGACGACTACTTACAACACAACGTAGCTGTTGCTGATGGTCTAAGTGGCTTAAGTGAAGCAATGAAAGCGCTAACAAAAGCGGGGTCACCAATGATTTATACTAAAAATCATAAAATATTAGGTCAAGGTAACTTTGTTATTGCGATTAGCGAAGGGGAGTTCATGAAGAAGCATGTTGCATTCTACGATTTGTTTCGAGTTGAGAATGACATGATTGTTGAACATTGGGATACGATTGAAGCGATTCCAGTTAAAGCTGAATGGAAAAACACAAACGGTAAGTTCGGTTTTAAGTAACCTTCGAAGAAGGCTAGCGTTAGCTTCCTTCAGGTAATTAAGGCCTGAAGGAAACCGATGAGAGGTGACGGCTGATTAAGTCACCTCTCAATAACAAGAGTTATTTGGGAAACGGGTTAGGATTTGCCTTTATTTTCTAAATAAAGGACGGTTGCCGCAACGCGAGATTTTACGCAAAGCTTTTTAAGTAAGCTTTTGATGTGTACTTTTACTGTCGCTTCAGAAATAAATAACCGATCAGCGATTTGTCGATTACTAAAGCCTCTCGCGACTTCAACAAGAATTTCTTTTTCGCGATCCGTTAGTGAGCTAAACATGTCATCACTTACAGATTTATCACGCATTATTTCCAATACATACTCGTTATATGCATTCCCTGTGACCATCGCTTGTTTAAGCAGACGAATGAGTTCATCTGGTTCGGTATCTTTAAGCAGGTAACCGTCGGCACCAGCATCGACTAATGCTTTAATATCTTGCTTGTTGTCAGAGACCGTAAGCACGATAACGGTTGATGTTACGCCTTCCTCTCGCAGTACTTTAAGGGTGTCGAGACCGGACATGCCTTTCATATTGAGATCGAGTAATATCAAGTCAGGTTCTTTTCGGCAAGCTATGGTCACGGCATCGGCACCATTACTGGCCTCAGCAATAACGGTAAACTCATCTTCGAAAGATAGGAGCTGACTCACTCCTCTTCTCATTAGAGGGTGGTCATCGACTAATAGTACGTTCCAATTTGACATTTCTTTTCCTAATTTAATCCGAGTTCAGGTTCACCTACATCTGTAAGGGAAAAAACAGCTGTACTGTACAGCCTTCGCCCGGGCTACTAAATACTTTGAGCTCACCATTCAGACGATCAGCGCGTTCAGACATGATGGTTAAGCCGTAATGGTTGAGCTTTTCAATGCTAGTGCAGAATCCGTTACCATTATCAACAATACTGATATTAACTGATCGATCTTGTTGGTGACAATTTATCTTTATTTCGGATGCATTTGCGTGTTTTATGGCGTTGAGTACGGCTTCTCTAATCAGCTGTATAACGTGTACCTGGTGGTTTGCGCGAAGAGATATTGATGCGAGTGTGTTGTCTAGAATTATCTCCGCCTTTGTCTGCTCTTCTAATGGTTTCAGTAGTTCTTGCAATGCTTCCTCTAGATTTGCTTTGCCAATCGTCAATCTAAACGTACTGAGCAGTTCGCGTAACTGTGTATAAGTCGCACTCAGTTGCGTGTCTATTTCTTTTGCTGTTTCGCCCGCAAGTTCCATATTCGGCTTCGCAATACTTCGATTGAGTAACGTCGTTTGAATTTTTAAGTAAGATAGAGACTGTGCAATCGAATCGTGCAACTCTCTGGCAATGGTTGCGCGCTCTTCCATTAGCAACAGTTGTTGGGTCTGTTTCTGAGTATTATTATAGTATAGACCGCGAGCAAGAATATTGGTTACGTTAGCGATGAGCTCTTGGTCAGGGCAAGGGAGGGTGAACTGCCATTCAAGTTTCCCCATTATATCGTCATCAATTTTTAGCGGTTCAAAATGCCAAGTAGAGTTGTCTGCGTCACCGACGAGAAGATCCCATTCTGCATGAGCCTCTTTAACAACTAGACGTACCGCAGTCACCCCTTCTGTAGCCTGTAAGTAAGAGAGTATTTTCTTAAAATTGTCTTCACCTAAATGGCTGACAGAGAGTTCTTGTTGACATCCATATAGAACCTCAAGGGAGTTTTTAGCATGCTCTAAACGGTGTGTTTTCTCAGAAATTTTTTGTTCAAGCTCAGAATAGTATTTTTCTAATTCAGTGGACATTCCGTTAAAAGCGCCAGCTAATACACCAAGCTCATTTTGACTCCTAATTCTCAATTTGAAACTGAAATTACCAGATTGGACCTCTTTGCTTGCAACCATTAATTGTCTCAGTGGTTTTACGATTTTTTTCTGAGAAAAATAAATGACATATGAAACAACCGTCAATATAAGTAAAAAAACCACTCCATAAGCGAGAGATAATATTTGAAGTTTTAGTTGAGAGAATTTCTGTAACTCATAGACAAAAATATCGATTTGATTGACGTATGTGGCAACTTCATCTAAGTAGGAAAATTTGTTTTCTGATAACAAAGCTGGGTGTAGAGCCTCCCAACGTTCTAATAATTGTTGATAATTATTTACCAATGAATCTGGCGTTATCCAATTTTCAATAGCACGTAACGTTGGCGAGTTTAGAGAACGTTCATAGCTGACAATATGATCATAAAATAGGACCGATTGTGTCTCTATATCAAAGGCTAAGCGATAACTCTGCATGCGAAGGGAACCCGCAATATTTATGGCTTCGGCATCATCTAAATTGGAGTATAGCGATATCAATGTTATCAGTGTTGATATCACTGATAAAAGGAGAATGATTATCATTGCTCTTGCAATTGTTTTCGTTACAGAAATCTGAGCGCGTCGCAATTAAATTTCCTCCGATTGAGCATGGAATAGAATTGGTTATTGTGTGAACTAAAGCGATGATAAATATTGATCTTGCTCAAGTTCACAAGCTAATTACCTCTTTGTAGGTATTTATTAGCCGAACCCACATCTTAGACTAAAGTTATAATGAATAAATAAAAATATTAACAAAAATGTCTACTTATAGATGTTTGTTAATTTGGCCACTAACATAATTATCACAGTCATTTACAGAGGAAAGCTTTGGTCGATTTAGCACGGCGTCGTTTGTTTAGCCGAATACCAAAAGCGCAATTAGATACACAAGCACCTCAACGGATGCCATGGCTTGTCGATGAACAGATTTTTATCGCTGGATGTAGTCGTTGTAATAAGTGTCTAGACGTATGCGAAACCGACATCATTATTCAGGGAGACGGAGGTTTTCCTGAAGTCGATTTTAGCAAAGGTGAATGCTCCTTTTGCGAAAAATGTGCAGATACATGTCCCGAACCTCTTTTTTTTCCACGAGTTGAACCTCTTGTTTCGCGGACTGAAAAACCTTGGAAACAAGTCGCAAAAATTAATGACAAGTGTTTGTCGATACAAGGTGTTGAGTGTCGAGTTTGTGGTGATAATTGCGAATATTCAGCAATTAAATTCCGCCTTCAAGTGGGTGGCAGTGCAAAGCCATTAATAAATGAATTTGATTGTACTGGATGTGGAGGCTGTATCAAGCCATGTCCATCTGATGCAATCGGTATGTATAAAATGGAAAGCATAAAACAGGAAGCATAGATGAGTTATCACGTGAGCAGTTTAGCGGTGCATGCCGCCGCTGACAAACTCGAAGCGGTGAAAGCTGCAATAGAGGCAATGCCAGGAACCGAAGTCCCTGGAACAAGTGAAGTGGGCAAGTTAGTTGTGGTTATCGAAGGTGATAGTCGTGACAGCCTCGCGGAACGTTTTGATAAAATTAAACTATTGCCAGGGGTGCTAGCGGCAACTCTGGTTTTCCATCAAATGGATGAGCAAGTTGAGCTTGACTGAGGAAGCAAAAATGAGTGTCAGTAGACGAAGTTTCTTGAAGGCAAATGCAGCGGTTGCTGCGGCATCGATAACGGGAGTTATACTTCCAACATCGATTGCTCAGGCTGCTGGAAAAGATAATGAAGTAAATTGGGATAAAGCACCCTGTCGTTTCTGTGGTACTGGTTGTAGTGTTCTAGTCGGTACGCAGAACGGCCGAGTAGTAGCATCTCAAGGTGACCCAGACGCACCAGTAAATCGTGGTTTGAACTGTATTAAAGGGTATTTCCTACCGAAGATCATGTACGGAAATGACCGTTTGACTCAACCGTTATTGCGTAAAACCGATGGTGTTTACGATAAAGAAGGCGAATTTACTCCAGTAAGTTGGGATGAAGCTTTCGATATAATGGAAGAGAAATTCAAGGCAACACTGAAAGAAAAAGGACCAACGGCCGTGGGCATGTTTGGTTCTGGTCAGTGGACTGTCTGGGAAGGCTACGCCGCAGTCAAACTTTTTAAAGCAGGTTTCCGTTCTAACAACCTCGATCCTAACGCTCGTCACTGTATGGCGTCTGCGGTTGTCGGTTTTGCTCGTACCTTTGGTATGGATGAACCTATGGGTTGTTATGATGACTTAGAGTACGCAGATGCATTCGTACTTTGGGGTTCAAACATGGCGGAAATGCACCCAATCCTTTGGTCGCGTCTAACTGACCGTCGTTTGTCTGATAAGAATGTTCGTGTTGCGGTTCTTTCTACCTATGAGCATCGTTCTTATGAGTTAGCCGATAACCCGATTATCTTTACGCCACAAACTGACCTTGCGATTCTTAACTACATCGCTCACTACATTATTTCTAATAATAAGGTGAACCAAGACTTTATGGATAAGCACGTTAATATCCGTGAAGGTGAGACTGATATAGGTTATGGGTTGCGTCCTACGCATGCACTTGAGAAAGCGGCGAAGAATCCAGGTAGTAAAAAATCGACGCCAATGTCTTTTGAGAACTATGCGAAATTCGTCGCTGATTATGATGCAGAAACCGTTTCTAAGCTTTCAGGTGTGCCAGTAGATCAGCTTGAAGAACTTGCTGAAATGTATGCTGATCCTAAAGTTAAAGTTGTGTCTTATTGGACAATGGGTTTCAACCAACATACTCGTGGAGTATGGGCAAACAACTTGGTCTATAACATTCACTTGTTAACAGGCAAGATTTCTAAGCCAGGTTGTGGGCCATTCTCGCTAACTGGTCAGCCTTCCGCATGTGGTACGGCTCGTGAAGTCGGTACGTTTGCACACAGATTACCAGCAGATATGGTGGTAATGAATCCTAAACACCGTGAAATGTGTGAAACCAAGTGGAATATTCCTGCAGGCACTATTCCTGCAAAACCAGGTTACCACGCGGTTCTTCAAGATCGCATGTTGAAGGACCGTAAGCTAAATGCTTACTGGGTTCAATGTAACAACAACATGCAAGCTGGCCCGAACATGAATGAAGATCGCCTTCCTGGTTATCGTGATCCAGCAAACTTCATCGTTGTTTCGGATCCGTATCCAACGGTTACGGCTATGGCTGCTGACCTTATTCTTCCAACCGCAATGTGGGTAGAAAAAGAAGGGGCTTACGGTAACGCAGAGCGTCGTACGCAGTTCTGGCGTCAACAAGTCTCACCACCGGGTGAATCTAAGTCAGATATGTGGCAAGTAATGGAGTTCTCCAAACGGTTTAAAGTAGAAGAGGTTTGGCCACAAGAACTTATCGATAAGAAACCAGAGCTTGCTGGTAAGACATTGTTCCAAGTTTTGTTCGAAAATGGTGAAGTGAATAAATTCAGCGTTGATGAATTAGCGGAAGGCCAATTGAATGATGAGTCTCGTGACTTTGGCTTCTACGTTCAAAAAGGTTTGTTTGAAGAATATGCCTACTTTGGTCGCGGTCATGCGCACGATTTAGCACCATTCGATATGTATCATAAAGCTCGTGGCCTTCGCTGGCCTGTGGTTGATGGTAAAGAAACCTTATGGCGTTATGTTGAAGGCTATGACCCATATGTAAATGAAGGTGAAGAGTATTCGTTCTACGGTAAACCAGATAAGAAAGCCGTGATATTTGCGCTTCCTTATGAGCCAGCAGCGGAATCTCCAGATGAAGAGTACGACCTATGGCTATGTACAGGTCGTGTACTTGAGCATTGGCATACAGGTTCTATGACCCGTCGTGTGCCTGAGTTGTACCGCGCCTTCCCGGATGCTGTTGTTTATATGCACCCATTGGACGCTAAGAAACGTGGTTTACGCCGTGGAGACGCAATAAAGATTGCTTCGCGTCGTGGTGAAGTTACCAGTCACGTTGAAACTCGTGGACGTAACAAGGTACCGCAAGGCCTCGTATTTATGCCGTTTTTCGATGCTAGTCAGTTAACCAACAAGCTAACCCTTGATGCGACTGACCCACTATCAAAAGAGACGGACTACAAGAAATGCGCAGTTAAGATCGGAAAAGCCTAGTTGTTGTTATGGAGCAGTAAAGAATGAAAATCTTACATTCTTTGCCATCTGCAAGTAGAAGGCGTTTCATGCGAGACGCCATTCGTACAGCGGTTGGAGTTGGTGCCGCAACGACAGTACTTGGGTTGCAAACCACACAAAGTAAAGCCGCTAATACGTCCGGTGTGCCTATTCGGCCACCAGGTGCATTAGCAGAGCAAGAGTTTTTAAACGCTTGTTTACGATGTGGTTTGTGTGTCCAAGCTTGCCCTTATGACACCTTAAAGTTGGCGACAATGTTGTCTCCAGTGGGAACCGGGACACCTTATTTCACCGCGAGAAATATTCCGTGTGAGATGTGTGACGATATTCCATGTGTGGTTGAGTGCCCTAGTGGTGCTCTTGATAAAGGGCTCACCGACATAACGAAAGCGAGAATGGGAACCGCCGTTCTCATAGACCATGAGACATGTTTGAACTGGCAAGGGTTACGTTGTGATGTTTGCTACCGAGTATGTCCATTGATTGATGAAGCGATCACGCTAGAGCCAATACGTAACCAACGTACTGGTGTACATGCAAGTTTTATCCCAACCGTAGTGTCAGATAAATGCACTGGTTGTGGTAAATGCGAACAAGCATGTGTGCTTGAAGAAACGGCAATCAAAGTTGTTCCAATCGCGTTAGCAAAAGGTGAATTAGGTCACCACTATCGTTTAGGTTGGGAAGAGAAAGCGAAACATGGCGGTGAAAGTTTGATTCCAGAGCAGCTCGATTTACCAAATCGTAAACCCCTTGGTAATCCAGATGGTATTAATCCAGATGGCATTAATAAAGGAGGTTTGTGATGGCAATGAAACCTAAGAGTGTAAAAAATCTGGCAAAAGATGCAGGTAAAGAAGCAAGAGAAAAGTTCGGTTGGTGGAGTGCCTATCGATTCTTAATCTTACGTCGACTGTGTCAGTTTTCGGTAATTGGTCTGTTTATTATGGGTCCAACGTGGGGTGTATTGGAAGGGAATTTATCTTCTAGCGTGTTGCTAGGTACGGTTCCTATGTCCGACCCTTTACTATTGCTTCAAACGATGGCAACAGGTTATTGGCCTGAAACTACAGCGATTCTCGGCGGAATAATTGTTGCAGGGTTTTATGCTGTTGCAGGACCAAGAATGTTCTGCGGATGGGTATGCCCGATGAATCTGGTAACAGATTTGGCCGCATGGATGAGAAGAAAAACGGGACTTAAAGCAAGTTATCAATGGCCATCTTCACTACGCTATTGGTTATTAGCAGCAATCCTAATAGGTAGTGCTGTATCAGGCACACTTTTATGGACATGGTTAGATCCAGTATCTGCCCTTCACCGAGGTATTATTTTCGGATTTGGTGCCGGTTCTGTGTTAATCCTTCTAGTGTTTCTTATTGACTTGCTCTTGGTTGAGCATGCTTGGTGTGGTCACTTATGTCCGTTAGGAGCCACTTATGGCGTTATCGGTCGCTATAGTCTAATGCGTGTCACTGCGACCAACAGGGAGCAGTGCAATAACTGTATGGACTGTTACAACGTTTGTCCTGAACCAAAAATATTAAGGCAACCGTTGAAAGAGGGCGACAGGAAAATCATGAGTCAGGATTGTATTTCATGCGGTCGATGTATTGATGTCTGTGCTGAGAAAGTATTCGAATTTAGAATAAGAACTGGAGCTAAATATGAAGAGTAAGTTTGTCGTGTCTGCAATGCTGGCGGCTTTTGTAAGTACGGCAGCATTCGCCGAAGTGACATCACTTCGCGGCGATCAGAGTATAAGCGATAATAATGAGGTATCTACTATTAAGCAGTTACCCAAAAAACAAGATAAGCTAGCGTTGGATTATGTAAACCAACCACCACTTATCCCACACTCAACGGTTCAAGTGCAACTGAATGTAAGTAATAACGGTTGTCTCGAGTGCCATGATGTAAGTACTTATCGCAAAACTGGAGCGCCACGTGTGAGTCCAACTCACTACATGGATCGTGATAACAAAATGTTGACTGATGTAGCGCCACGCCGTTATTTCTGTCTGCAATGTCACGTAACACAAGTTGACGCGAAACCTCTGGTCGCTAATGATTTCAAACCAGCTGGTAAATTTGGCCAGTAGGGGGCGGTATGGGAATGATTAAACGCCTATGGGCGTGGTTTACCAAGCCGAGTCATTTGGCTCTTGGAACGCTTTTAACGGTTGGTTTCATTGCGGGTATTATCTTCTGGGGTGGTTTTAACACCGGTATGGAGATGTCAAACCAAGAAGAATTTTGTATTGGTTGCCATGAAATGGAAGATAATGTATATCAAGAGTACTTAGGTACCATTCACTATTCGAACCGTTCTGGTGTTCGTGCAACCTGTCCGGATTGTCACGTACCGAAAGAATGGGTTCCAAAAATGATCCGTAAGATCCAAGCAAGTAAAGAGCTATACGGGAAAGTTTTTGGTGTTGTCGACACACGTAAAAAGTTTGAAGAACATCGTTTTGAAATGGCGACGCGTGAATGGGCCCGAATGAAAGCTAACGACTCTCAAGAGTGTCGTAACTGTCATAACTTTGAGTACATGGATTACGTAGAGCAGAAACCTGTAGCGGCGCAAATACATAATTTGGCGGAAGAACAAGGTCAAACTTGTATCGATTGTCACAAGGGTATTGCTCACCAGTTACCGAAAGGACATAACATTAAGAAAGAGTTTTAATGTTGCTTTGTTAATAAAATGGCACCCAATTGGGTGCCATTTTTATGTTATATCAAGCTAAGTAAGTTTGTGAATAATATGAATACCTTTCCACAGAACACTCAAAACGTCCTTATGCACGTAGTCATATGCTTCAATGCTTATTGACGTCCGCCTCATTGCATCAACTATGCTTTTTACTATTTCTTGGTACCATATTAATATGGTGTCTATCTGTAACATGACTTTGCTTGTGATTGGTGTCTATACTGTAAGTTATAGATAACTTTTTAAGGGAGGAATATATGGCTGTTACACGCATGCATACTGACCCTGGTAAACCCTATGATCCAAATAAGGAACTTACCAATAACCAACGCAAGCGCTTTTCCGATGTGGCGAATAAGGCTGAAGAGAAAAAGGAGCAGCGCGAGTTATATGATGCGGTCATTCATCCTGAGAAGTTGAGAGCCAAAGCAATCGCACAAGCTAAAGCTCAACAACAACAGGCACAGTTAGAAAAATCTCAACGGAAGATTAAGGTACCAGTGCTCTCTTTTTGGAGAGTGTTGATGTGGTCTATTACTTTGGGTGCGTTTTGGGTTTGGATACTGTTTATGTTTCCAAGTAGTTAACCAAAGTTAAACAATATTCAGTGTAATGATTTTTTTATCTGCAGGGGTATTTTGCGAGGCATGATAGAATCGATAACGATTTTTACCCGAATTTTTAGCGCTATACATCGCCTTATCGGCACATCGTATGAGGTCCTCTAAATTGTCTGCATCTTGCTTATATAAGGCAATTCCAATACTAAACGTAAGATGGGCGGCTAATTCTGTTTGATTGAGTTCATCATCAAACAGAATATTGATCCTATGTACGATTCGCTGTATGTCATCAAGCGTTGGTACGTCATGCAATAAAATCATGAATTCATCACCTGCGTAACGAGCGATAGAGTAATCATCTTTTTGGGTTATGCGGTCAGCGGCTCTCATATTGCTGATGATACGCTTAGAAAAAAGCTGTAGTAATTTGTCACCGCTATCGTGACCGTATGTGTCATTGATGCCTTTAAAGTTATCAATGTCCACAAACAGTAGTGCGGTAATACTATCTTGCGAGTCTGCTATTTTTAGTTTCTCTTTTGACCATATTTCAAAACTCCAGCGATTCGCTAAGCCTGTTAATCTATCTCGGTAGGCGAGTTGGTCAATACCTTCTTGATAAAGACTTTGTAGATAATCGGATGCGTTTTTATAGCCATAATTTGAAATAAGCGCAATAAGGCAGAGAGTGAACATGGATAATAAAAAAGTGGTTTCTGATAGGTTTTGTAACGAAAAATAGTCGACAGAATTGGTTGCGTTGAAAGCCAGTATTACTGCCGTCACTAAAAAAAAGACAATAGTGTAGATGATGGCAGCTTTAAACTCATTGATCATTAGAACGGCAGCGACAATAGGATAGACCCAAAAAATGGTTCCATTGGGTTCAGCAATATTGATAAACGCATTCAACAGCACGGCAACAGAAGGGACAAGCGGGCTGTATTGGACATTCTTGATCACCAAGAGGTAAACAATATGCACAGAGCAAAATAAAGCGGCAACAAGATTAAATTCTGCGATCAGTTCTTTGCCTGCAATATAGTTTACGATGCTGTACGGATAGAGAAGGACAAGCGCAATAGAAGAAAAGGTGATCAATAGTTTCTTCTTTCTTGATTGGCGAATATCCGCCATTGCTTCGAGTTTGATTCCTCTTAGTTGATCACGCATATTATCGGCTTCTTGGACCTTAGATAGACAGATAATATTGTAGTGAATTTTGGGTAGAATTGGTCTTATTTCAGGTGAACATACTGTGACCAATGTCGTCTTGTTACATATTTTTTGAAGCGAGATCACATTTAAAATCTACACTAACACTAAACGTTTTTATCGATATTGACCACTATCTAGGCTAAATTGATGTAATATTAACCACTTAGAGCTCAATTGTTGTGTAACGCACTAAAATGTAATAAAAAAGCATCTACACTGAAAAGAGATCTATTACATAAATTATCACAGGAGGTGATTATGCCAATAACTCCACTGCATTCTTCTCAACTTTATCATGTGGCGACGCTAGAAAAGTTGCCTTGCAAGTCGACCAAGGAGTTACCACCTTTAGATGAAATAGTCGGGCAAGAGAGAGCGCAGAAAGCGGTTGAATTCGCGATGTCTATCAAAGACAAAGGGTACAATATTTATGCTATAGGTCGAAATGGACTAGGCAAGCGCACCATGATATTGCGATATTTGAATCGACACCAACATGAGATTAACTCGTTGTTTGATTGGTGTTATGTCGCTAATTTTGAAGATATTCGAACACCCAAAGTACTCAAACTTCCAATTGGTATGGGGAACAAATTTAAGCACGATATTGAAAAGCTGATGGAGAAGCTAATTAAAGCAATCCCGTTGGCTTTTGATAATGAAATGTATTTTACACGGGCTGAAAAGTTAAAAAGTCAGCTTGCAAAAAAACAGGAAAGTGAACTAGAAGATATTAGTAAAATAGCTAAAGAGAAGAATATCAGCTTAACCCTCACCACGCAGGGGGATTACCAATTTATAGCGATGGATGGCGAAAAAGAACATACCGAAGAAACGTTTGATGCATTAACAAAAAAAGATCAGGACCAGTTTGGTAAAAATATTGATGCCTTAGAGATACAGCTTCGATCTATGGTTCGCCAATTAACTGAATGGGAAGAGACATACAGCGAAAAAATTCAAAAATTGAATGATGACGTCACGTTAGATGTGATTACTCACTTCATTAAGGCACTTAAAAAAGAGTACGCGAGATTTAGTGAAATTAAGAAATACCTAACTGATTTACAAAAAGATATCGTCGAGAATGTCGAAATATTTTTGGAGGAAAGTGATGAGCAGGGTGAAATTGCTGCCGCTTCTTTAGACAAGAAGCTCCCTCGTCGATACAAGATTAATGTTCTGGTAAGCCAAAGTGTTGATGCTTTTCCCATTATTGTTGAAGAAAATCCTAATTATCATTCCCTATTTGGTTATACAGAAACCGCGACGTTCAAAGGGACCGTGTTTACCGATTTTTCATTGATCAGGGCGGGCAGCTTGCATCAGGCGAACGGCGGTGTTTTGTTGATGGATGCAATAAAAGTGTTGGAGCAACCATATGTGTGGGATGGATTGAAGAGAGCGCTTCGATCCAAGCAACTGAGTTTTACTTCACTAGAGAAGGAGGTGACGCTGACGGGGACCGTCTCGCTCGATCCTGAACCTATTCCATTGGATGTGAAAATTATCCTGTTTGGGGATTATCGGACCTATCAGTTACTGCAACATTATGACCCAGAGTTTAGTGAGTTATTCAAAGTGACCGCTGATTTTGAAGACGAAATGTCACGAACTCCTGACTCAGAACTGCACTACGCACGATTTATATCCAGTATTGTGCGTGACAATAATATGCTCCATTGCGATAAAAAGGCGATGGGTAGAATTATTGAATACAGCTCGCGCAGCGCTGGGGATCAAAATAAGCTGTCGCTTCATTCTGCTCACATTGCTAACCTGTTGAGAGAATCCAATTATGTGGCAAGAAATGCGCGTTCAAACTTGATCCGCGCTAACCATGTAGAGAAGGCTCTTGATAATCAGAAGATGCGTGTTAGTCGCTTGCAAGATGACGTAATGGAAAGCTTTGTTAATGGCACAACCCTTATTCGAACGGAAGGTGAAGCCGTTGGTCAGGTTAATGCTCTATCCGTATTATCAACCAGTGATTACATGTTTGGCGCCGCCAATAGAATAACCGCAACGACATCTTATGGTGATGGTGAAGTTATTGATATTGAAAGGAATGTTGATTTGGGTGGTAGTATTCATTCCAAAGGGGTACTGATTTTGTCTGCTTATTTGGCCTCTGTGTTTGGTAAAACTGCAAAGGTTCCTTTGACGACTAACATTACTTTTGAACAGTCTTACGGTGGTGTTGATGGTGATAGCGCCAGTATGGCGGAATTTTGCGCGGTGGTTTCAGCCTTTTCTAAACAGCCCAATCGGCAGGATATTGCGATTACAGGTTCTATGAATCAGTTTGGGGAATCACAACCTATTGGTGGTGCCAACGAGAAAATTGAAGGTTTTTTCGATGTTTGTCGAGTGAAAGGGCGTTCTCGAAATCAGGGGGTCATTATCCCCAAGTCAAATATTCATAACCTAATGCTACGTAAAGATGTTGTACAAGCAGTAGATAAAGGGGAGTTTTTCATCTGGGCCATCGATCATGTGTCTGAAGCCATAGAGCTATTTACTGGTAAACCAGCGGGAGAGCCGAGCGAAGAGGGAAGCTATCCAATAGATACTATATTTGGAATCGCTCAAGCTAAATTGAATGCTTTGCGCAAATGATGCGATAAATAGTAAGGTCTAAGGGTGATGTGTATCAATTTGCTGCCACCAACCTAGGCCTCTATTCTATTTATTGTTGCTACAGGATAAGTTATTACAATTTTAGGGTAAGTTTGACACCATCGAATTTAAGCAGACCAAGTAAACTCTTTACGTGGGTCGTACCAGTTTCATTGAACTTAAGCCCATACTTGGCGTAGTGCATAGAAGATTGTAAGTTGCATATAGTGCCGTACAGTGGAAGCAGTTTGACCTTAGAGTTTGGCGGTGTGCTGATATTGATCATGACCTCTTCACCGACATCATATTTCTTCCCTAGAGGGCTGGTAATGAATCGACATCCGCCTTTAGACAGATCCCTTACTTCACATTCAATTTTAGTCTGACCAACCTCGGCGTGGGCTCTGAGTGCGACATCGTACCTTGGCTCTTTTCTCAGTTGGTTGATTTTCATCATGCCGGGAATAGAAACCAAAATAATCGGGATAGGTTCTTTAAGAATATGCATGATCTGCGTGCGGAAATAGATAAGAGCGCCTTCTCCCTTTTGAGAGATAGCCCTGATATTCATCCAGAAACCTTCCTGAAAGAAATAGTCTTGATCCTCTTCGGATATACTTGGAATCTCCATGAGGATAAAGTTATCTGAGTGGGTACCGACGAACTTGGTCTTACCCATATATTTGATACCAACAGGTGTCGTCAAATTAATAGTAAGTTCACTACCGTGGTCGACCATATCAATCGCATCAGTACTATTAATCGTACTTTCATTTCCATCGATAGCCGGAGACTCTTTTACATCTATTTTATGTTGTCTTTTTTCTGAATGTTGAGCACTCACTTAATCGACTCCTGAGTGTATATACTTGTTGAAACTTATCATTGCTATTATATGAATAATAAAGATTATTATTAGTGTTGCAACTCACTTTTCAAAACATGGACACACATTAGCGTTTGATTGAATGATTTGTGATCTCACCGTCGACCGTGAAATCAATTGCGTTGGTGTGAGGAGTCATTGCTCTGCTATAAATCCACCATGCCAATGACTTCCTCATTAGAACTACGTGTTATTCAACGCTGAAGATATACGCTTGGTAAGGATTAAGCGTGATTTTTTGTATAGATTCACATTCATCAGAGTAATTGTTGATGATCACCTTTTTAAGTTGGTAGTCGTAATGTCGTATTTGATGTTCATCAGTAAAATTAGCAACGATAAGTAGTGTTTTACCATCATAAAAACGCAAAAATGCGTACACATCAGTATCATTTTCGTCAAGTAATTGGTGTTTACCGTATACGATAACATCACTATATTTGTCACTCTGACGCAGCGCGATAAGCTTACGATAATGATGAAATATGGAGTTCTCATCATCTGTTGATTGCTCAGCATTAATATCAACATAATTCTCATTCATCGCCAACCAAGGTGTTCCTGTTGTAAACCCAGCATTTGTCTCTTTATTCCACTGAAGTGGGACTCTGGCGTGGTCACGTGAGAAGTAATTTAGGAAATCGAGCGCATCTTGTTGTGAAATACCGCTGTCCAACATTTTTTGATAATGGAATTTTGCCATTAGATCGTCGTATTCATCAATGTTAGCAAAGAACTTGTTGGTCATTCCTAACTCTTCACCTTGATAAATGTAAGGTGTCCCACTCATCATGTGAAGTACTGTGCCTAGCATTTTGGCGCTAATGATACGGTATTCAGGGCTGTCATTTCCGTAGCGTGAAACAGCACGTGGTTGGTCATGATTGCTCCAATATAAACTGTTCCACCCTTTTTGATAAAGGTCATTCTGCCATTTAGACATAATGGATTTAAACTCAACTAAATCAAAAGGCTTACGCACAGCATTGTGTTCTTCTCGATCGATACCCATGTGCTCAAAATGAAATATCATGCTCATTTCATTTCGATCTGGATGTGAGTAATACCGACCATCTAACGTGGTGGTAAATGGTGTCTCACCAACGGTTAATACATCATAATGTGAGAGAACTTTTTCATGCATTTCGCGCAGGTATTGATGAACGAGAAGGTTGTTAGACCAATGTTCCCAACCAGCGACGCCAGAATCAAAAATAGTTGCATCGGGATAGTCTGAGGGTTTCCCAATCATATTGATAACATCCATTCTAAAACCACCGAGCCCCTTCTTAAGCCAGAAATGCATCATGTCATAGATTGCATCGCGTACTTCGGGGTTAGCCCAGTTAAGGTCAGGTTGTTTCTTGCTAAAAAGATGGCAATAGTATTGGCCACTACTCTCATCAAAACTCCACGCTTTAGGAGTGAAGAAAGACTCCCAGTTGTTTGGTTCGCTGCCATCATTTTTTGGATCTTTCCAGATATACCAGTCGCGTTTAGGGCTGTCTTTACTACTCTTGGATTCAATAAACCAAGGGTGTTCGTCGGACGTATGATTGGCAACCAAATCCATAACGATCTTGATGCCACGCACGTCCGCTTGTGCGATAAGGCTGTCCATATCCGCCATGGTGCCAAACTCTGGAGCAATCTCCATATAGTCGGAAATGTCGTAACCGTTGTCGTCCATCGGTGATTTGTATACTGGACTTAACCAAATGACATTGGCCCCAAGCAGCTTGATGTAATCGAGTTTTTCAATAATGCCTGGGATGTCACCGATACCGTCCCCGTTTGAGTCGTTAAAACTACGCGGATATATCTGATAAACGACGGCATCGTGCCACCAACGTTTTTCGAGTTGTTCGTTACTCATGGGTACTTACTCCTTAAGCAGGCGTTTGATTAGATTAGCTGCTGTGACGATTCACTAGCTGGAACGGTAGCTCAACAGATTCATATGGAATGAGGTTTAGCGCCATCTGTGCAGCGACTCTTCCTTTTTCAGATAAAGGTTGCGAAATGGTCGTCAGACCTTTCTCTTTTGCTTCTGGAATACCATCAAAACCGACGATCTTTAATTCGTCTGGGATAGTTAATTTTAGCTCATGGGCGATGTCTAGAGCGGCCAACGCAATCTTGTCACTCATACACAGAAGAACGTCAACATGATCTGGCGCGGTAAGTGCGCCTCTTAATATGGTTTTTAAGGATTCCGGTTCTAAATGATGAATCTGCCAAACATCTTGCGTGGTTAACTCATGACCAATCTCCGCAAGTGCTTCTCTATAGCCTTCGAAACGACAGCGTGAGATTGATTCATCGCTTGTGTAAAGGCTATCGAAGTTCGCGAGCGAAAGCGATAAAGAGGGCTCGAGTCGTAGACCCAAAATAAGCGTTTTGTGTCGGCTGTCTTTAAGTGCGTGACAAGCGATGTCATATGCCGCTTTTTTATTGTTAATGCCGACGGACGGGGTGTTTTCTAAAGTAAAATCAACGGTAATTAATGGTTTACCTTGGCGTTGAATACGTTCGATTATGCTGGAATCTACTGGCCTTCCGTACACAATAAAGCAGTCTGGGATCGTTTCAACTTGCGTACTTTGATAATTTTCGGCGTTGGAAGGCAGCAATAACATATTAACGTGCTGCGCATCTAAAGTTTGAGAGATACCGGCCAGAAATTCCGTCGCTACGGGATCGGTAAAGTTGAAAGAAAGACTATCCGCTAATAAAACCCCAATCACCCCTGTTTTTCCTGTGCGTAAGCTCCGAGCAGTTAAGCTCGGACCGGTATATCCCAGTTCATCACATTGGTGCAGGATTTTGTCTCTTAAGGCAGCCGACAGTTGATCTGGACGGTTGAACGCATTTGAAACGGTGGCGGTTGAAACGCCAAGCTTTGCCGCGACAATCTTAAGCGTTGGTTTTTTTATGTTATTCGCTTTCATGTTGCTTTCCCAATTTCGTCGACCTAAAGTTGAGGTACAAGGGGATTCTAGAACGATTAAGTAATATTTAGAAATACGATTGTTGTATTATTCATGGTTAGTTTGAGCTTTATCACGAATTGCTCGTAATATCACCAAATTATATGATCTATTTAGCAATTATTGACTGAAAGTTGGTCGGTTATGTAAATGCAGTCTACTGTACTTGAATGGACTTAAACGATTAAGTCTTAACGTGAAGACAAAAGAATAATAGTAACTAAAGACATGGAGTTCGAACCAATGAAAACTACTCTACTAATGAGCGCAGTGGCTCTGGCGATACTTTCCTCATCTGCTATGGCTGCTGATCTTAAGTATGCACCAGGAGATGATGGTCGCTTTAGCTGGTCAAGCTACGACTACTTAAAGAAAGTGGATCTGCAAGGTGAAGTTATTACTATCCGCGGCCCTTGGTTGGGTCCAGATAAAGAATTAGTTCAAAGTGTCATTGCCTATTTTGAAGCGGCAACGGGTGCTGATGTTCAATACGCAGGCTCTGATTCTTTCGAACAACAAATTGCGATTGATGTACAAGCAGGAAGTGCGCCTAATATCGCTATTTTTCCGCAGCCTGGTTTGGCTGCTGATCTCGCTTCTAAAGGGTTTTTAACACCCTTAGAGCAGAGTTGGGGACCATGGATCAAGGACAACTATGCAGCTGGTACTTCATGGGTTGATCTAGGTACCTTCGCTGATAAGCAGGGTAAAGACCACCTATATGGCTTCTTTTACAAGGTCGATTTGAAATCTCTAGTTTGGTATGTGCCTGAAAATTTTGAAGATGCGGGTTATGACGTTCCAGAATCTATGGAAGAATTAAAGGCATTAACAAAGCAAATCGTTGCCGATGGAGATACACCTTGGTGTATCGGGTTGGGCAGTGGTGGCGCGACGGGTTGGCCTGCTACTGACTGGGTAGAAGATATGATGCTACGTACTCAATCTCCGGCTGACTACGATGCATGGACAAAAAATGAACTTAAATTTAACGATCCTAAAGTGATCGCCGCCATTGATGAATTTGGTTGGTTTTTAAACGATAAATATGTTGATGGTGGCTCTCGTGCTGTTGCAGCAACCGATTTCCGTGATAGCCCTAAAGGCATGTTTAGCTCTCCGGCTAAGTGTTATTTGCACCGTCAAGCGTCGTTCATACCGAGTTTCTTCCCTGAAGGGACGACATTGGGTGAAGATGCGGACTTCTTCTACTTTCCAGCCTATGAAGGTAAAGATCTTGGTAAACCAGTTCTTGGTGCTGGAACAATGTGGAGTGTGACCAAAGATTCAAAAGCCGCGAGAGAATTTATGAAGTTCCTTCGTTTACCAATTGCTCACGAAATATGGATGGCACAGTCTGGATTCTTGACTCCATTTAAAGGTGCCAATCTTGATGCGTACGCAAACGAGGCACTGAAGAAACAAGGTCAAATTCTTCTTGGTGCAACGACATTCCGTTTTGACGGCTCAGATTTAATGCCGGGTAAAATCGGGGCAGGGTCATTCTGGACGGGAATGGTTGATTACAGTGGTGGCAAATCGTCGAAAGAAGTTGCAGACGAAATCCAGAATACTTGGGATGCAATTAAGTAATTTATTAGAGTAATTGGCTGGTACAGTTTGTATTTAATGTTGTTTGTTTAACACACGTATTTATAAAATCGTTGTTATCCCGTGTAAAGCGGGGACTTACGTGGCGTTAGGTTCCCAGATCTGCGGGAAAAACGAAGTTAGGTCGTTTTAAACGTTCGGCGTTACGTGCATCTGTACTGGTTGAATCTCCATTATGATTAAGTATCGAATCGTTGGAGATTCTCCCCAATTTGGTTTTCTGTTTTCTTTAGTGAGGCTGTTATGGATCAGTTATATTCCTCCCTCTTTATCATGGTCCTCGGTGTTACTGGCTGTGTATTTTACTTTTTTGGTAGCAACATAGTATTGAATTTGATATTTCCGACTCGCGGTGTTTCCAATATGCAAATGGCGAAGAATATTCGTCTAGCAGCGTCGGTGCGGCCTTGGTTGTTTCTTGGTCCAGCATTAAGCTTTTTAGGATTGTATCTCGTTTACCCCGTATTTGATTCGCTTATGCTTTCATTGAGCGATAGATCAGGAGAGGATTTTGTCGGCCTAAAAAATTATATGTGGTTAGTGAATGACCGTGAATTTCGTGAGTCTCTCTTTAACAATCTTCTGTGGTTACTCGTGGTGCCGGCGGCTTCTACATTTTTTGGTCTTGTTATCGCAGCAATGACCGATAAAATCAGTTGGGGTAACATTGCTAAAAGCTTGATCTTTATGCCGATGGCTATTTCCTTTATAGGCGCATCAATTATCTGGAAATTCGTATACGATTTCCGCGCTGAAGGGTCGGAGCAGATTGGTATATTGAATGCAATAGTCGAGTATTTCGGTGGGACACCGCAGGCATGGATAACCATTCCTTTTTGGAACAACTTCTTTTTAATGGTCATTCTTGTTTGGATTCAGACGGGTTTTGCGATGGTTATTTTATCTGCGGCACTTCGTGGTATTCCAGAAGAAACGGTTGAAGCGGCCGTACTAGATGGTGCGAATGGCATTCAGATCTTTTTTAAAATTTTGATTCCTCAAATTTGGGGGACGATAGCGGTTGTTTGGACAACGATTACGATAACGGTATTAAAAGTATTCGATATTGTGCTAGCCATGACTAATGGGCAATGGGACACGCAAGTATTGGCCAATATGATGTTTGATTGGATGTTTAGAGGTGGTGGTGACTTCGGAAGAGGTGCCGCTATTGCAGTGGTGATTATGCTCGCTGTTGTACCCGTTATGGTGTGGAACATTCGCCAAGCCAATGTGCAAATGGAGGGTCGTTAAATGTCAGGTGCAAAGCTTAGCCTCAGTAAATTAAGGCGTTCTCCGTTAACGATTTTGGTACACCTGTCTGTTTTGCTTATTGTGGTTTTATGGACGCTGCCAACCGCAGGGCTATTGATTTCTTCTTTTAGAGACAAAGATCAACTCGCGATATCCGGCTGGTGGACGGCATTGTCGGCCTCGGATCAAAATCTCATTGGACGCACTGCACACCCGGATACTCAGGTGCAAGAAAATGGTGTCTATCTTTTGAAAGGATCGATTGGCGAAGATGGGAAAGATGTAGATGTGAGGATGTTCGGTTGGACATCTAAAGCTCCGACGGCGTATCTTCCTGGGGCATTGGCGCCCATGCGTAAAGGTCAAACTCTTACAGTGAGCTCTACTGGTCAGTATACGATGACATCGCCAGAACCCTTTACCGGGTCTCGTGGAAAACGGGTTTTCTTTACCGCTAATATCCCACCTAAGTTTAGCCTAGATAACTACCGTGAAGTGCTTACCTCAGAGGGAATTGGTCAGTCATTTATTAATTCACTGACGGTGACTATTCCGGCTACTGTCATTCCTATTCTCATCGCTGCGTTTGCTGCATATGCATTGTCGTGGATGCGCATGCCCGGTCGTCCATTACTAATAGCGCTAGTTGTTGGTTTATTGGTGGTACCTTTGCAGATGTCACTTATACCGTTGTTGCGATTGTATAACGACATTGGTGCTTTTTTTGGTGTGGGAGCAAAGACCTATCTTGGCATATGGCTGGCCCATACCGGGTTTGGTTTACCGCTAGCTATTTACCTTCTGAGAAACTATATCTCAAACCTACCGAAAGAGATCATTGAATCTGCTCGTGTAGATGGCGCGACAGACTTTGAAATATTTGTTCGTATTGTATTGCCATTGTCCTTCCCAGCGTTGGCATCATTCTCTATTTTCCAGTTTTTGTGGGTGTGGAATGATCTGTTAGTCGCAACCGTATTTTTGGGAAATGGCGAAAATGAACTGGTGCTAACAGGTCGGTTAAGAGAGCTATTAGGTTCCCGTGGCGGTAACTGGGAAATTTTAACGGCGTCAGCATTTGTTTCTATTGCGGTACCTTTAACCGTGTTCTTTAGTTTGCAGCGTTACTTAGTACGCGGCCTTCTGGCTGGCTCAGTAAAATAATTGATTTAAGAGAAGAATTCAATGAATGGTTTAAAACTAACAAATATTAAAAAGGCCTACGGCGAAACTGAAGTTCTTCATGGTATCGACTTAGAAATCGATATTGGTGAGTTTATTGTTTTCGTTGGTCCATCTGGTTGTGGCAAATCGACTTTATTGCGAATGATTGCAGGGTTAGAGGATATCACGGATGGTGACTTAGAAATCGAAGGTGCAATCGTTAACGATCTACCTGCGGCTATGCGTGGTATTGCTATGGTATTTCAGACCTATGCGCTTTACCCTCACATGACGGTCTATGACAATATGGCTTTTGCGATGCGTATTGCCAAAGAATCAAAAGAAGATATTGACCAAAGAGTGACGTCCGCTGCCGAAATGCTGCAACTGACGGAGTATCTAGGCCGCCTACCCAAAGCTCTTTCTGGTGGGCAAAGACAGCGCGTTGCGATAGGTCGAGCTATTGTCCGTAATCCCAAGGTATTTCTATTTGATGAGCCGCTATCTAATCTTGATGCCGCGTTAAGGGTTCAAACTCGTATAGAAATAGCCAATCTAAAAGAGAAGATGCCAAAAACAACCATGATCTATGTAACACATGATCAGGTTGAAGCAATGACGCTAGCAGACCGAATTGTCGTTTTATCTGCAGGTCGAATAGAGCAAGTCGGTACGCCTTTAGAGCTCTATACTAATCCGGCGAATGTCTTTGTCGCTAAGTTTATTGGTTCACCTTCCATGAATATTATTAAGTCCGATATTATTGCCGGAGGTGAAACGGGTAGAGTTAGGTTTGATAATAAAAAAGAAGCTGATTACGCATTTCCTGTGCCTACCCATTTAGTTGACACAACCGGGCAACTTGGTATTCGACCAGAAGATTTTGAACTAGCAACTGAAAATGAAGCCTTTGTCTCAGGTACCGTTCTTTTTGTAGAATCGTTAGGAGAGGTGACACAACTTCACATTAATGTGCCGAATAATGAAGACGCCATTGTAGTCAAAATACCGGGTATTCATGATCTTCACAAAGGTGAAACAGTTCATTTGAAAGCCGCAGCAGACAAAATACACCTGTTCAATACCGATGGGATATCCGTTCGGTATCTATAGCTAAGTTATTGGGCTGGTGTGTTGTCTTAAGATAGCGTAATGGATTTTGTATTAGAGCCAGTGGGTACGCCCTGTTGGCTTTTTTTAGTCACTATCCTTCTCGATACGGCCGTCTGTGCTACCGATACTGTGTTGGATGTCTCTGGTTTAATAGGATGGCGACGAGTGGTGATTTTATGAAACAGACATACTAATCATTCGTGTACATTGTATTTTTAACAAACATTTTTCGCGTATGTCACCTGCTTACGTTATTATTGCTACCAAATGGTTCAATAGCATTCGTATTTTTATATTTTTTCTGACTGAATATCCTGTTAATGCACGGTGTGGCTCCGTTTTAGCTGCTAAAGTGTATTATAAATAGTTCGATTACAAATCATTACAGGTCGTTGCATCGGTTAACCTAAGCTTAATTTAAGGCGCATTATGGCATTTTCTTTTATCAACGCTTTTCAAGTTGTATAAAGTCAGTTATTTTCGCTGTAGTTTTGGATGCCCCTATTATTACGGAGTTACGAGTTGGAAAAGCATGAAGAAGTTTTGGTGTCACTGAGACAAATTATTAGAGCTATTGATTTGCACTCAAAAAAATTGAGCAAAGAGTCGGGTCTTACTGGCCCACAATTGATACTCATGCGTTCGATTAGAGAGTTAGGTGAAGTGACTATTAGGCAATTGTCCACTCATACTAATATGAGTCCAGCTACGGCGACAACAATACTTGATCGATTAGAACGAAATGGGCTAGCAGAACGCATACGTAGTACGACAGATAAACGTAAAGTCCATGCGAACCTTACCGCAAAAGGGGCAGAGTTACTTAGCCATGCCCCGTTACCTTTGCAAGAGAGCTTCATCAATAAATTCCATAGCTTAGATGAATGGGAGCGAAGTTTATTGCTGTCTTCAGTGCAGCGCATTGCCAGTATGATGAATGCGGAATCGTATGATGTGGCACCTGTATTGGAACTGGGTAATATCACGGATCCAGAAGTGACAATTGAAAAATGAAAATCTCATTATTCATGATATTTTTGCAATAATAGCCTCGTTTTTTCAGTAAATTATAACTACCTTTGAAATGCAAATACCTCTAATCATTTGAACACTAATCAAATTGTAGGTATGCTATTCAACCTAATTAGGGAATATCTTCAAAGGAATTGTTATGAAACTGAAACTTGCTGCGCTTGCTTTACTCGCTAGTGCCAACGTATCTGCTAGTGAGTGTGGGAGCGTGACTATCGCTGACATGAACTGGAGTTCTGCTAGCTTAATAGCCAATGTAGATAAGTTTATTTTAGAAAATGCTTATGGTTGCGATGCGGAATTAATTCCCGGCGATACCATGCCTACGACAACATCGATGATCGAAAAGGGACAGCCAGATATAGCACCTGAAATATGGGCTAACTCGGTAAAAGAAGCGGTTGATGCTGGTGTTAAAGAAGGTCGATTAACTTTTGCTGGCCCGTCATTGATTGATGGTGGTGAAGAAGGTTTCTGGGTACCAAAGTATATGGTAGAGCAATACCCAGAACTTAAAACCATCGAAGGTGTTAAAAAACACGCCGCATTATTTAAACACCCAGAAAATAAAGACGTAAGTGGTTTTTATGGCTGTCCAGCTGGTTGGGGTTGTCAAATTTCAGCGTCGAATTTATTTACAGCACTAAAACTGGCGGATGCTAATTTTGAATTGATTGATCCAGGTTCTGCTGCTGGTCTTTCAGGATCAATCGCAAAAAGTTACGAACGTAAAGAAGCTTGGTTTGGATATTATTGGGCTCCTACTGCCATTCTAGGCAAATATGAAATGGTTAAAGTCGATTTCGGTGCAGAGGTTAATGAAGCTGAGTACTTTAATTGCACAACAATCGAAGGTTGCGAGTCGCCTAAAGTTACATCTTATCCTGCATCCCCTGTCTTCACGGTCACCTCAACGGAATTTTCTAAAAATAACCAACCGGTTATGGAGTATTTAGGAAAGCGCGGATTTAAAAACTCTGATATGAACAAACTTCTAGCATGGATGGAACAAGAACAAGCAGATTCAGAAGATGCCATGTTCTACTTCTTTGAAAACTATCCGACGGTTTGGAAGTCTTGGTTGTCTACAGAAGCGGCTGAGAAAGTAGCAGCAGCGCTGTAATTAGTTAATATTTAAAAATAAAAAGAGTAACTTGCTACAAGTTACTCTTTTCGCATTAAGGAATTAAAGATGGCTGATAGTAGCTGGTTGTACAGCTTTCCCGAAATGGAGCGTTCAAGTCTTCGTGCAATACGAAAAACACTTGATGGTGCCTATAAAGAGTTCTCACGTGAATATGGCGATTTAATAGAGTCTATTTTTGACCCGTTGCTCTCCTTTCTAATTTGGTTTGAAAAGCTTTTGTTAAGTACACCTTGGTGGATAGTACTTCTGCTCTGTACTGGCTTAGTTTATGTCGCGAGTCGTTCGGTTAAGCTTGCGGTCGCGTGCTTTGTTTCGCTGTTGCTTATCGGCTACTTTGGCATGTGGGAGGATACGATGCGGACGCTTAGTATTATTACCGTATGTACCTTCTTGGCTATAGCCATCGGGATACCAATTGGTATCGCAATGGCCCGTTCAAATCGAGTGCAGTCTGTTGTGACACCGATGCTAGATATCATGCAAACTATGCCAGCCTTTGTATACCTGATTCCAGTTGTTATGTTACTTGGTATTGGTAAAATTCCGGGTTTAATTGCGGTTATTATTTACGCTATCCCTCCCGTAATACGTTTAACAAATTTAGGTATCCGTCTCGTGGACAAAGAGGTTCTCGAAGCTGCGACAGCGTTCGGTTCTAGCCCATGGCAAAGGTTGACTGGGGTGCAATTGCCCTTAGCCATGCCTACCATTATGGCGGGTATCAACCAAACTATCATGATGGCTCTATCCATGGTTGTTATCGCATCGATGATAGGGGTAAAAGGATTGGGTCAGCCGGTTCTAAAGTCGATAACCAATCAATACTTCACATTGGGTTTACTTAATGGCTTTGCTATTGTTGCCTTGGCGATTCTTTTTGACCGTGCATCACAAGCTTACGCAAAGCGTACTCAAGCCCATTTAGGAGACCAGAAGCATGACTGAGTCAGTAATTAAAATTTCTGGTCTATATAAGATATTTGGCCCTAACCCTAAAAAAGTCCTCCCTATGATTGCGGAAGGCTTAAGTAAGGATGAAATATTAGAAAAGACGGGACATACTGTTGGACTTAAAGACATAAATCTGGAAATTAAGAAGGCTGAAATCTTCGTTATCATGGGTCTTTCTGGTTCAGGTAAGTCGACGCTAATTCGCCATTTCAACCGACTAATCGACCCAACGGAAGGCAAGATAGTGGTGGAAGGCACCAATATTATGGAGTTTGGTGTACATGAGCTACAGGAATTTCGCCGCCACAAAATGTCGATGGTTTTTCAACGCTTTGGTTTGTTCCCGCATAAAAAAGTGATCGCTAATGTTGCTTATGGACTTGAAATTCAAAAGATTGATAAAGTAGAAAGGCTTGCGAAAGCAAGCGAGTGGATAGAAACAGTTGGCTTAAAGGGGTATGAAGAGCAATACCCTTCTCAACTCTCAGGTGGTCAACAACAACGTGTAGGCTTAGCAAGAGCACTCTGTACTGACGCTGAAATATTACTTATGGATGAAGCATTCTCCGCGCTTGACCCATTGATTAGAAGTGAGATGCAGGATCAACTGATTGATCTGCAAGAGACGTTACAAAAAACGATTATCTTCATCACCCATGACTTGGATGAAGCATTAAGGTTAGGCGATAGAATTGCCATTCTAAAAGATGGTGAGTTAGTTCAACAAGGTACGCCGGATGAAATCTTACTCGAACCTGCAAACGATTATGTTGAAGCCTTTGTAAAGGACGTAAACAGGGCAAGAGCGTTGACTGTAGAGACGGTAATGCAGCGTCCTGCGATGAGAATAACGGCCGCAACTATTGAAGGTGCGTTAGCTCAAATGAGGAAATCGACTCATGATTACGGCTATCACATCACCAAAGATGGTTTCCAAGGTATTATTACTGAGAAAGAGTTAGAGTCAGCGGTTTCTTTAGAAACAAGTGGGGCTATTCACCCTGACATTTATGAAGATGTTCCGACGATCTCTCCCGAATCGGCTATTGAAGACGTGTTAACCGAGACAATCTCTTCTGACTACTCTTTGCCTGTTGTTGATAGTGAAGGTAACTTCAAAGGCTCTTTAGAGAAAGAATCTGTCGCTGAAATATTTTCTGAGAAATCAAGCACTGAGAAAGAATCAAATAGTTAGCCTGCATTTAGAATCATCGATTTGTGTTTGTTGAATGAGACATAATTTTAAAGGGAGTCGATTTATCGGCTCCCTTTTTCGTATCTTGACAGACGTGTATTGATGTATTTAAGACCTTAATTCAATTTTTCAGAACACTGACGTCTAGGATCCCGTTATCGACCAACTGTTTTAAAATAGAGGCGCATTTTGTCTTTAATGCATCTCTTATCAATCTTGCAGCAGGTGTAATAGATTGTCGACTTGGAAAGATAAGCCATAATTCTGTGGGATAAGGTTGATAATCTGTCATGACAGGAAGGATATTTCCTGCCAATAAGTCTTGAGACATATCTAGGCACGATTTGACCGCAAGTCCTTCGCCAGCGACACACCATCTCCGGACCAAATCACCATCATTGGAGGCCCGATCTCCCTTCATTTTAATCTTATATTGTTGATCCTTACGTAAGAACACCCACTCGTCGTGCAGTACGTCATATAGCTGATAGAGAAGCCCGTTATGCTCTGTTAGGTCATCGGGATGCATTGGAGTCCCATTTGCATCCAGATATCCTTGTGTGGCACACAAGAGCCTAGGTGCATTACAGATCTTAAATCCATAGAGGTTGGCATCATCTGGAGAGCCATACCGAAGGGCTATATCGATGGCGTCGCGATAAAAATCGATATTGCTATCACTTATATTGGCTCTAAGGTGAACTTCGGGGTAGGTGTGCAAGAACTCATCCAACCATGGAACGACCAAATTACGACCTAAATCGGATGATAGAGCAATACGAAGTTCTCCATCGACAATATCAAGATCGTCTTTCATGTTCTGTTTAGCCTGCTCTAGCATCAACAAAGCTTGTTCGCATTGAGGTATATATCGTTCACCTGCCGTAGAAAGCCTAAGCTGACGAGTGGTACGAATGAAAAGGTCGGCGCCTAGAGAACGTTCGACACGTTTGACCGCAGCACTTGCTGTTGCCATTCGCATATCTAAATGTGATGCGGCGGCAGTAATGCTGCGAAATTCCGCCACTTTAAGAATAACTCTCAGATCTTCTAATAACATATTATCTAATAATTTTTGATAATGAATCAATTATGTTGCTGTTTATTGGAGTGTAATCAAAGGTTACGATGAGCACAACTTAAAGAGAGAACTACCGAAACACGGAATCTAAATAGAGGAACATTTCATGGCTAAATTAACTATCGTCGCAAATATTTTCGCAAAAGCAGACCAAATCGATCGAGTAAAAGCCGAGTTGCTGAAGCTTATCGATATCACTCGTGCTGAGGAAGGTTGTATCAACTACGACTTGCATCAAGATAATGAGAATCCAGCACACTTTACCTTCTATGAAAACTGGGTATCTCGCGAGCTTTGGCAAACTCACATGGGCAATACACATCTACAAGAATATATGGTCGCGACTGAGGGCGCAGTGGAAGAGTTTATTTTAAATGAGATGACTAGCATTGCTTAATATGTTTGCCTAGACTAAAGCTGTTCTCCTACTGTAAGGGTCAGATTTAGGATGAGTATTCATAACCAAACGGTTATTTTTGAAATATAAGTTGTTGGTTAAATTAAAAGTTAATAAGAAGCGCTATTATAATTGAACCGAACTGAATGAATATTCGATCACTCGTCATTATGAGGATGTATAACACATGACAAAGTTGACAATTATTGCAAATATTGTTGCTAAATCAGACAAGATTGAACTGGTTAAAAGTGAATTATTGAAGTTGATTGAAACAACTCGCGCGGAAGAAGGGTGTATCAATTATGATTTGCACCAAGACAACGATAATTTGGCGCACTTTCAGTTTTTCGAGAACTGGGCGTCACGTGAGTTGTGGCAGGCTCATATGAGCAACCAGCATTTGATCGATTATGTAGCAGCAACGGAAGGCGCTGTAGAAGAATTCGTTGTCAGTGAAATGACGCATATAGCCTAATGAATTAGCACGGTAATTAAAGAAATAAGAAAAGGTAGGCCAATGGCTTGCCTTTTTTGTATAAGTTCCGACGTTTGATCTCAAGAATAAATGTAGTAAGCCTAAATTGGTTGGCCTTATACTAAAGAAAATACCAAGAGTGGAGATCTAAATGGAAGCAGCAGTAAAGTGGGTAAATGACTTTACCTTTATCGGAAATTCCCAATCCGGTCATGCCATTGTAATGGATGGAAACGGGGGATCATCTGCACCAAGCCCAATGGAATTGGTGCTAATGGCGGCAGGCGGATGCAGTTCCGTAGATGTTGTCGATGGTCTCAAGTCAGCGGGTCAAAAAATAGATTCTTGTATAGCTAAGCTGACAACTGAAAGAAGAGATACGGCACCAAGAATATTTACCAGGGTCAACATTCACTTTGAAGTAAGTGGGCAAGGGCTTGATGCGGCTGTAGTAGAAAAAGTGACTCGAGATTCATTGCAAAAATACTGTTCTGTTTGCTTAATGTTGGGTGAGGGCGTAACCATGACTCATTCATGGGAAGTGGTATAAAGAATTTGACGACTAGCGCCAATTTTAGGGTCAGTTATTCTACTGTGCGAATACGTAAATAACTGATCCTTAGTCACCTGATAGTTGTCTGATTACGTTAAAATACCTTTACGTGCGTACTTACCCATCTAGGATTTAATCCTAATTTCACTGACAACAACGTCGTTTTTATCAGACCCAGAATTGACCGATATTACTGTCACTATCTTGTTGGCTAGGTTAGGATTAAATGGAAGATGGCGAATTGAAGAGAACGTAATGGCATCATTGGGACGAACAACACCGCGTAAAAATAGCAAAGACGATGACCTGGAAAGAGGGCCTAAATATGCTCTGTATGTGTGGTTGTTTTTCTTTCTAGTGACCGCGGCTATAGGTATTTACGTTGCCATTAAAAGCTATAAAGAATATATCGATCCAGTACGTGTCTATGGCCATTGGTCAGAGATCGGTGCGCCTAGTTGGTCAACGGATCAATTTATACTTACACCCGAAGGGGTCATGGTTGACAGCAGATATATTGCTTCTACTTTCGAGTTTGATGGCTCTATTGCTTCTTTCAATGCAGGTGGTGAACGATATGAATATAAGGTGTTTGGGGCCAATAATGAACGGCTAAAGCGTTTATCTGGTGGTGGCCATGTAGCGTCATTCATAAAACAAGGCTATGAACATACGCTCCCACAAGAAGATGGTATTGGCCCTGCGAGACGTGTTTCGTTAGCCGAGCATTTTCAAAGTAAGAAATAACGTCGTTGTCACTTGTGTTATCGAGCAATATGAAAATTTAAGCGTAAATTAAACGGCATGGTTGAAAGTTGATGAGCGATAGACTGCCGCGTTTTTTCAATATCCTCTACGTTAATAGAACGATTTTCCTGCGTATTGATATCAACATTGACTCGAAGTTCACGTCCTACTTTTGTTAAACCGGTCAGTTTTATTTGCTGAGTGCCTTGTTTATCAACCTTGTTTATACCTTCATCAACCTGATTGCGTATCTCTTCACTTGGCGGCATCATCAGTAATTCTCGCATTGAATCCTTTAGCATATCCAAAGGTACCTTGATAAAGTATACCGAAATGATACACATCATCAGTGGATCCGCATAGACAGCATATCCAGCGAACGACGTGTAGCTAAGCGCCCAAGCAACAAGGAAACCAGCAGTGACACCAACACTCAACAAGGTATCCATTTTCCATTGCATCGACTCCGCTTCGATTAATCCAGAAGAGAACGTTCTGCTACGATTTACTATATACCACCAAGCATAACCACAACCGACGACATTGATCACACCAAATAGTGTCGCAATGCTCGCGTCCATTTCTCTACCGCCATTAAAAATGGCGATTACAGCAGAATATAATGAGACACCGACTACCGCTAATATGACAGAGGCTTTTACTGTGATTACAACCGGTTCTAAGATGGCTTTGCCAAACGGAAACTGTTTTTTTTCTGGTTTTTGAATGTACTTAGATACCGCCAGTGACAACAATGTTAACAGTAAGCTGACGGTTGAATATACACCATCAAAAATAATCACGAGTGAGCCTGTTAATAATCCAAAGAACAGTCCTCCGATAGCGAACACAGATGCTAAAAGGGCTGAGAAGATTAATACTCGATTTTCATTGTGATTAACTTGAGCACACATACAATATCCATATTATTACTGTTGGACAAGTTTTGGTCATATACGCAAGATGTTCAATGAGAAAATGGTAAACTGAGGGGGCTTATAACTCTTGTGGTTGAAAATTACAATAATAACAATAGATTATTGCTTTAATTTGGTGCCATTAAAATTGACGCTGACTGATTGGTTCCAATTAATATGCTTAAAAGTCAAATAAGAAGTCACTTAATTTATCGGATAGCCATGTCATACCGGGGTGCTCAGACATTCCTGCGGCAGTAACCATGCAGAAATCTTCTTGAGTTAAACCGTAGGTGTGTTTGATGACAGCAATTTGTTCACTTCTTAAAAGGTGCCGAATTAGAGGTTCAGGTAGTACCCCCCAAGCGCCTTCTTTTAAGATCGTGTGGAGCATATAGTCAAAGCTTGAAAATCCGATATATTTCAGTGAGAAAGGTTGCAGTTCCGGGTTGTTCTTTTCATTTAGGTAGGCCATTGAAGCTTGCATTGTGTTTCGTAAATCTTGATCTGATACTCGGCGCATTTTACTTAATGGGTGTCCTTTTTTGCATACAGACATCATGCGGATCTTACCCAAAGGTTGATAAACGAGTTTTGGGTCGTCTGTTCGTTCAAAGTCCACGCCAAAGGCATAGTCGACTTGCTTTGTTTCTACTAAGTTGGCTAAATCTCCGCTGGATGCCAAAACAATATTGAATGAAGTTGCTGGGTATCTGTTATTGAGTTTATGAGCCAGTTCCTGCCAAAACTCATCGGGTAAACCGTCATCGCGAGCAATCCATATTTCCGCGTTGAAGTCACCCGAAGCCTGACAGCATGTCTGCTTAATTCTTGAGAAGGTTGACAACAAGTTTTCACAATCTTTATAGATAGCCTTACCTGCCTCAGAAAGGGATAATTGGTTTCCTGTGCGGACAAAAAGAGAAATGTTTAGTTCCTTTTCGAGTGCTTTAATTGCCATGCTCAAGCTGGTTCTATTGCACTCTAATTGCCTAGCCGCTTCTGAAACAGAGCCGAGATCAGCAACACGACAAAACGCTTCTATATGTGAGATATTCATGTTTGCTCCTAGTTTCATGATGTTAGGATAACGAAACCGACTGAGATTGCCTAATTGAAAGCATCAAATCTGAATAAATATGAAAAGTTTAACAATTAGTCGTGAAGCTAAGCGACAATTTGTTTAACATGGGGTAGCGAAAATTAAGGACGTACAAACGGAGACCAAATGTCATACGATTGGGATAAACGCGCAAAAAAATGGGAAATGGAATCAACGACAGCTCGCTATGCAGAGAAGGCGTTCGAACAGTTAGATAACATTATTAATGTGACCAATTTACGAGTGTTTGATTTTGGTTGTGGTACAGGATTATTAAGTCAAAAAATCTCACCATTAGCAAAAGATATAGTGGCACTTGATTCATCGGAAGCCATGATAGAAGAACTAGACAAAAAAATGCTGCCAAACGTTGAACCCGTTGTTGATATTCTTTCTCGAGGGTTAATTGCTCAACATCCGGCGTTTCGTGGTCAGTTTGATTGCGTCATTGCATCTTCAGTATGCGGATTTATAGATGATTTCGATGAAGCTGCTGAGTTAATTTATTCCTTACTTGAAGATGATGGTTTATTTATCCATTGGGATTGGTTAGCGGAAAACGAAAAAGACGGGTTAACAGAGAGTAAAGTTGAACAGGTTTTAATTGATGCGGGCTTTGATACTGTTACGGTTTCTGTTCCTTTTGAGATAGAAACTGAGCAAGGTATATTGTCAGTATTGATGGGTGTGGGTGAAAAATAATACGAGGTTAATACTAAAAGGCTGTTAGCTATAACATTTATAGCGCATACGAATTGACCTCTTTTTGCAATTACTCCTATTATTGAAGCAAGGAATTAATTCTGTTTATCGATACTCTGATAGGATATTGACGTTTATGAGTAATGAATCAAAAGAACATTTGCACGCGTTACGAATGATTTTATTGGCTTTAGATGAGGTAGTAAAATCAGGTGGTGCACCTATGTATGAAGGTGATGATAGTGCGACAAACCCTGAGTCATTTAAAAAATTAGTGATGCAATTTGCTGGGAATAGAGTAAGTGAAGAGACAATGGATGAAGCGTTGAAAATTCCATTGCAGGAGATTGCAGAAAGACTAATGGAAGCTTCAAAAAACAGTCGCTAGTCAAGTGAATTTTTTTATAAAAGATCGCGTTGTGCGATCTTTTTTGTTTGTGTGGTCATCGCTTTGTTGCCTAACCATTTCGCTGAATACTTATCGCAATATCGCAATCTATTCGCGCGTCTACGTTGGGCTCTTATAAGGCCAACGATATAAAAAACCGCCACTAAAAAGTGGCGGGTTAAAGATACAATCTAAAATATTACAGTAAATCTAAGCATGAATGTTTTCAAACTCGTAAGGGAAAATTCCCATGATTGATTACATAGATCCTAGTTCATTAGCCGTTAGCATCGCCGCTAATACTAAAGCTGGAGTAACTTCAAATGGCATGTTGTGAATAGTTTCACCTTCTGCACAAGAAGCCTCAGCTACTTCCATAAGCTTATCGCGATTGATTTCAGTGACGCCCATATCTTTTAGGTTCGTCGGTAGGCCTACCGATTTACAAAAATCTAATACTTCAGTGATTTCAGCCATTGCTGCATTTTCCAACACTAATTGAGTCAGCGTACCAAACGCCACTTTTTCACCGTGGTATAAGTGATGACACTCTTCTAGTTTTGTTAAGCCGTTGTGAATAGCATGCGCAGCTGCGAGGCCTGAACTTTCAAAGCCAATACCTGATAGATAAGTATTGGCCTCGATAATGTTTTCAACGGCGATGTTAGAGAGGTTTTGATCACAAGCGATTTTTGCTTTAAGGCCATCTTCAATCAATGTTTCATAGCAAAGCTTTGCCAATGCTTGAGCTGCGCGTGTTGGTGCTCCCCCAGCCATTGTAGACTTACCAGAGATACCATTTGCACGTGCTTCAAAGTAGGTTGAAAGTGCATCGCCCATACCTGATACAAGTAGACGAGTTGGCGCACCTGCAATAATTTGCGTATCCATAATAACCATATTAGGGTTAGTTGGAATCATTAGATATTCTGAAAATTCGCCTTCTGGCGTATAGATAACAGCGAGTGCACTTGTAGGTGCATCTGTTGATGCGATAGTCGGAACGATTACAACCGGTTTCTTCAAATAGAACGCGATAGATTTAGCTGTATCAAGTGTTTTACCACCACCAATACCAACAACGACGTCGACACCTTTTTCGCTTGCGATTTCCATTAAACGTTCAATTTCAGGACGGCTACATTCACCTACAAATTCAGCCATGCTTAGCTCAATTCCTGCTTCTTCACAGCTTTTCGTTACGGTTGCACCAACTAGACCAGTTACAAAACCATCGGCAATAGCAAGAACTTTCGTACCTAGTGGTTTGACATAGTCACCAATACTTTCTAGTACGTTTGCGCCCTGAATATATTTGCTTGGTGAGATAATGATTTTGTCCATTTTAGAGACCTCTTTGAAATTTGGGTAGGGGAGTAATGTTCACTTCGCTATGAAAACAATATTTTGTATTATCAACAGTGATCCATCACGCATTTTGTGATTTTTTGTATGTTTTTGTTTGTTTGATTTTGAGTTGCCTCACGTTAAACGTTTTCATTGTTGGAAATATTACAATTTCTGACATAGTCTAGCGCGTAATGTAATATTTATCCTTATTGCCCATATGTGCACAAATTTATCCAACAATCAGTGAAGTGAATGTGATGAAAAAATTAATCAATACAGTAGAAAACGTAGTGACTGAGCAAGTAGAGGGCCTTGTCCTTGCGAACCCCGCGCTTAAACTCGTGACTGATCCTTACTTTATTTACCATGAAAAAAGCCAAGGAAAAGTATCTTTGGTTTCTGGCGGTGGTAGCGGTCATGAACCACTACATGCAGGATTTATTGGTAAAGGCATGCTGACAGCGGCTTGTCCCGGTGCGGTTTTTACCTCTCCAACCCCAGATCAAATGATGGAGTGTGGCAAAGCGATTCCTAATGAAGAAGGCGTGCTCTATTTCGTCAAAAACTACACGGGTGACATCCTTAATTTTGAAATGGCAGTTGAAATGCTCCATATGGAAGGAATTAAAGTTGGTTCGGTCGTCATTGATGACGATGTGGCCGTAAAAGATTCGCTATATACTGCGGGTCGTCGTGGTGTCGCGGCAACGGTACTGATTGAAAAAATTGTTGGTGCGGCGGCGGAAGCAGGTAAAGATATTTCATATTGCGAAGCATTAGCTACCCGTCTTAATAATCGTGCTCGTTCGTTTGGTGTCGCTCTGTCCGCATGTATCGTGCCAGCGAATGGTAAGCCTTCTTTTATACTTGCTGATGATGAAATTGAATTTGGTGTGGGTATCCATGGTGAGCCAGGCATTGAACGTCGCACATACAAAGATGTTGATACTACGACAGCAGAGATGCTTGAAGAGCTTCTCGCTTCAGACACATATTCTCGCACACTAAAAACGTGGGATCGTGAAAACGGTGATTGGATAGAAACAGTGCAATCAACAGAAGCCTATGAAAAAGGTGATGAATTAATCGTGCTCGTTAATGGCCTTGGTGGTACACCGGAATCTGAGCTATTCGGTGCTTATCGTAAAGTTCACACAGAGTTAGAAGCGGCAGGCTATACAGTAGCTCGCACTTTAGTGGGTAACTATTGTACTTCTTTAAATATGGAAGGCTTCTCAATTACATTGATGAAAGCAGATGCAGAAACATTAGAATTATGGGATGCTCCAGTCGATGCTCCTTCACTACGTTGGGGTTGTTAATATGTCTGAGATTACTAAAGCACAAATCGTTACTTGGCTAACAAATTGTAGTGATATCTATTCTGAAAACCGTGACATGTTAACTGAACTGGATGCCGCTATTGGAGATGCAGATCATGGCCTGAATATGGAACGAGGATTTGGTGAAGTTGCGGCTAAACTTCCAGCGGTTGCTGATAAAGATTTAGCGACTATTTTTAAGACTACAGGTATGTCTCTACTTTCTAAAGTAGGTGGCGCTTCAGGTCCTCTTTATGGTACGTTTTTCATCCGCGCGGCGACAAAGTCTGCTGGTAAAGAGAGCCTAACACTAGCCGAATTTATTGAAGCACTTCAAGCCGGTGTGGATGGTGTTGTTGGCCGTGGTAAAGCAAATCCTGGTGACAAAACGATGTGTGATGCATGGTGGGAAGTCATTACGGCGGGAAAAACCGCGTCTGAAACGGGTGCAAACGTTGGTGGTGCACTCACCAGTATGGCTGATGCAGCCGCTAAGGGTGTTGAAAAAACAATCCCTATGCAAGCTAAAAAAGGTCGTGCAAGCTATTTGGGTGAACGCAGTATTGGGCACCCAGATCCAGGAGCAACATCGACTAAGTTGATGATTGAAACATTAAATAAAGTCGTCAATGAGGCATAAATAATGGTAGGTATCGTTGTTGTATCACACAGCGAATTGCTCGCTAATGGAGTTGTGGAGCTAGCAAACCAAATGACGCAAGGTCGCTGTAAAATAGCTGCGGCTGGCGGTATTGACGACCCTGAGAATCCGATAGGTACTGATACTATTCGTATCATGATGGCTATCGAAGAGGTGTACGACGATAGCGGCGTTGTTGTGATGATGGATATGGGGTCGGCCCTTTTGAGTACAGAAACAGCATTAGAGCTCATTGACCCTGATATGGTGCCGAATATTGCTCTGTGTTCCGCTCCGATTGTTGAGGGCACGATGGCTGCGTCAGTGGCAGCATCGGCCGACTTGCCAATGTCGGCAGTATTGGAAGAAGCGGCAGGCTCTTTATCAGCGAAACGTGAACATTTAGGTGAGTTGGAACAAAATATCTCATCTGCGACAGATGTTGAAGTATCAGCAGACGCGCTTGAGTTTCGTTGGACGGTATTGAATCCTCATGGTTTACATGCACGCCCAGCGGCGGCCATTGTGGGTCTGTTGGCAAAGTTTGACGCTAATATTCTATTAGAGAAAACAGATAAGAAAGTGAATGCGAAGAGCCTTAATGCCATTGCGAAACTTGGTGTCAAACTTAACGATAATATTCGAATTCTTGCATCAGGCAACGATGCCGAAAAAGCGATAGCCTCATTTGAAGCACTGGCAAACAACCATTTTGGTGAGTCTATTGCGCAGATGAAAGTCGTTGTGCTAGACGAAGACAAACCAGCAGTGGCAAAAGTTGACGGTGCTATCTCTGGTATTTCCGTATGCGAGGGGATTGCAATTGGTCAGATTCTTGGTCTTGAAAGTGCAATGCCTGAAACACCGCAGCGTGATTTCACATCTGAAATAGATGAACTAGCTAGGTTCGCTCAAGCCGTGGCAAGCGTGTCTGCATCACTCAAGCAACAAGAAGCAGACGCTGAGAAAACACTTGGTAAAGCGCATGCTGACATTTTTGGTGCTCATGGCATGATGATCACGGATCCTGATCTGTTAGAGATGGTTCAAGAAGAGATTAAGTTAGGAAGCATCGCTGAAGCAGCTCTGATGAAAGTGATGACGATACAAGCGGCAGAATATTCTCAGTCTGAAAGTGAATACATGCGCGAGCGCGAAGCGGATGTATGGGATGTTGCAAAGCAGACAATGTATTCGTTTGACGGTGCAGAAGCGGAGACCATTGAACTAGTGGACAATTGCATTATTGTCGCAAGTGATTTGTCGCCAGCACAGACTGCACAGCTTGATCCGACGAAGGTTATTGGTATCTGCCTTGAGGCAGGCGGCAGGACTTCGCACAGCGCAATTATAGCTCGTGCAATGGGCATTCCCTGCATCGTGAAGGCAGAAGGAATTCTTACCTCCACCATCAATGGACAAGAGGTCATTCTTGATGGAAAACGCGGTCATTTATGGCTTGCTCCAGATGCAGAAAAAGCTTCATGTCTAATTGAAGAACGTAATGCTTGGATCGCCGATACCGTTGCTAAAAGGGAACAGGCGTCGAAACCTGCTATCACAGTTGATGGGCTGAAAGTTGATGTTCACGCGAATATCGGTGGGCTGCAAGATGTGAAGGCGGCGTTAGCGTCAGGTGCGGAAGGTGTTGGATTACTTCGCACCGAGTTTGTATTCCAGTCGAGCAAAACGTTGCCTACTGAAGAAGAACAATATGAAATCTATCGTGATATAGCGGTTGCTTTAGAGCATCGTCCATTAACTATTCGTAGTTTAGATGTTGGTGGAGATAAACCACTGCCTTCATATCATATGGCTCAGGAAGAGAACCCATTCTTAGGGTTACGAGGTGTTCGGTTGTGTTTGAAGGATAGCGAGCTGTTCAAACCGCAGTTAAAAGCGGTATTACGTGCAGCGAAAGATAACTCAAATGTTCAATTAATGATTCCAATGATAGCGGAAGTAGAAGAGCTTCAAGCGGTTAAGTCACTTATTGCAGATTGTCGTGATGAATTGAATCTACCGGAAATTCTATACCCAATGAAAGTGGGTATTATGATTGAGGTGCCAGCCGCGGTACTTAATGCAGACGAACTTGCTAAAGAAGCGGATTTTTTCAGTATCGGTACCAATGATCTGACTCAATACGTTATGGCTGCTGACCGTGGAAATACAACCGTTTCTGATTTAGTCGATTATAAAAAATCAGCTGTAATTTCAGCAATTCAAATGACTTGTATTGCCGCCAAAGCAAATGATATTCCAGTTAGTATGTGTGGTGAGATGGCTGGGGATACTGAAATGTCGGAGTTATTGATTAAGTTGGGTGTGCATAAGTTAAGTGCGAGCTCGTCACTTATTCCTAATGTGAAAGCTAAAGTTCGTGAAATCAGCTATAAGTAGGTGCTAGTAACGAAACAGAAAACGGATTTAGTTGAACGCTAAATCCGTTTTTTTATCTGTATTCATTGTGAATGGTAGGTTATCAGTTGCGGAACGATAACAGATTTGAATATCTAACCTTATTGTTTGTTTGTGAATGCGGTTTAACGGTCAGGGACGTTACTTTTCGGTCCGTTAATTCTATTTGAAGCCAATGAAAAACCTCTCTCCAAAGTGGTGTATCTAAATCGACATCCAAGATGGTCTTCTTCTGAAATGGTTCTTGATAAAGATAGGAATCGCTCATTAGCCCTAAGGTTTGATATTGTCGAAAATGATCAAGTAGACTCCTGACCTGTTCAACCTGAGGGTTGCCTTCGGTACAACGATTAATTACGAAGCCCACCTTGACCTCTTTCTTGATTAAAGCCAGATTCTTCAATATTTTTTCAATAAGGGGAAGAGTGGCATGGAGATCGATTGGTGAAGGTTGAATAGGAACAACCACATAATCTGCCAGCATTAAATATTTTTTGATATGGTTATCATCAAAGTTAGCGGGTGAGTCAATGAGAGTAAAGTCGCAATCTCTATTTACCTTTACCGATGAAGCAATATCTGAGTAACCGCGGAAACTAATATTTAGTTGCTGAGATTCAATCTGTTGTATCTCTTTTGCCCAAGAATGGGAAGAACTCTGTTTATCACTATCAATGATTTCAACACAATACTGAGCCATACATAATTTTGAAGCGAGATTCACCGTAAAAGTTGACTTGCCAACGCCACCTTTTAGATTTAGCACGAGTATTTTTTTTGATTTCGCATGTGTAATGCTGATTTTTTTTCGAAGCATTCGACATTCCCGAGATATCTATATTTATTTCGACACAAAGACATCAAAATACATGTATCTCAAAAATAGCATAGGCTAAGTGAAATAAGAAATAAGAAATAAGAAATAAGAAAGAGAAAAAATCTCGTTTATCGAAACGGATGGGAAGTGTGTTTTGATAGCTAACTTATGGCTCTAGTCATTACCAGGAATTAGAATTAGAATGTGTAATTAAATTACATTGTTAATTTTTCTGTTTAATGCCCTATCCATGTGAGGAAAGAGTCATTTATGCACAATAACAAGTTTGATATTGTGGTTACTTCTGGGCTAATTTGAATGCCTTGTTGTACAACCGCTTTAAACAACTAAAGTGCTCTAAGCACCCTAGTAGCTTAAGCAATCCAAGTAAGGCTTGTTAATAATACAATGGTAGAAGTCACAGCAAACATAGTGAAAATTGCTGCAATCTCATGTAATACAGATACTATTTTATTGCTTACTTTTGGTGCTTCGATTTGTGAAGTTAATATTGAGCTCATGTCGTTTTCCTTGTTATTGTTTATCAGATGACGATCACATTATCGACATTTATGTGACCTGCGTCAACCTTTATTTGGTAATTAAATTACAATAATGACTTGGTGATTACGAAATGAGTTTGATCAGGTGATTTTAATTCTTTAAAAACAAGATGTTAATAAAATATTAATAGTATGTTTCGATAAAATGATTTTGATCTGAGGATACCAAAAGTGTGGAGTTGAGCTTGACTCCATTATTAATAGTGGACAATATGCATATAAAGTAAAACATAAAGAAATACCGAGGATTCCATGATTACTTTACACCACTTAGTTAGATCACGTTCAAAAAGAATTATATGGCTATTAGAAGAGCTAAAAGTACCTTATGAAATCAAGGCGTATCAAAGAGATACTGTCACTCAACTTGCGCCACCTGAATTGCGCGCGGTGCACCCTCTGGGTAAATCTCCGGTGATAGAAGAAGACGGCAAAGTCTTGGCTGAATCTGGGGCCATAACGGAATATTTAGCACAACGTTTTGCAAGCGAAACATTGGTTCCTGCACATGGATCCGATGAGTACCCACTTTATTTGCAATGGCTGCATTTTGCAGAAAGTTCAGCAGCGTTGCCTCTGTTAATGCATTATTTCTTGAAGGTTGATGGGTCAGAAACACGGTTTGTTTCTGATTATAGTCAAAATGAGATTAAACTCATTCTGGGTTATATGGATACGCACTTGTCTCATAATACTTGGCTAGTTGGTGACCAATTTACGGCTGCAGATATATTAATGTCATTTATTGTAGAAATGGCGGCGGGATTAGGTTTCCTTGGTGACTACCCTAAGCTGACAGAATATCTTGCTGCGCTAAATGAAATGCCTGCTGCGCAGAGAGCCGCTACTTTGGAGCAGCAGTATGATGAAAGTGCGGCTTAATCTACTTTGTAACTAGGTTTATTTGAGATCTTTGAACGCTCCTGACCCAATGGAAACCATCTCAATGGCCCATTCGATTGGCGAGCGTTTTCTTCACTGCATATTATGTGGTTTTCTCCAACCTGCAAAACCGCACCAAGCGAGTATGCTTTGTCTTGGTAATAGCAGACTCGTTTAGCTAGTGCATTGTTACTATTCCCTACAATGATGGCTTTACCTGGAGTAGAGATTGTATTTGCGTAACCAACTGTCGATAGTAGACCTAACATTAACCAATGTTTATTCATTTAATCTCCCTGTTATGACCTTTATCGTAAGGTAAATAACTTTGGTTCGTAATCCATTTAAAGTTATCACAGTTTCTGATTTTAACCAGACATGACTACCTATCTTCTTAATTGGCTCATTTAAGTATTTTGATCTACTCCAATTTTAAGGTGTAAACCAAGTGCCCCCTTTAAATTCAGGCAAAACTTGTGCCTTTCTCCGTTGTATCATGATTTCGTATTGAGCTCGCATTTTTCTGTCAATGTATATTTAGAGTGATATTGATCAAATAATTATGCACAAAACGCGAGGGTACATATTATTTACGTGATCTTCGTTGCGTAAATACAGCTTGATTTTAGAATATTAATGCATTTAGGCCATGAGTAGAGGATATTGAGTATTAGTACGCCATACGGTGTGTGTTTTTTGATAAAATCAAACAGTTTTAACAGTACTCTAGAATAATAACTGCTTCTATGGATATGGTCGCAACATAATTTTCTGTACATTTTGCTATCTCTCAGGACATGGAATTTGAGAATGGCGTGGAGAACGTCGATGCTAAGCCATAAATTAAGCAACCTACTCAAACTATATCGAATTGCCAATCGAATTGAGAATTTGAATACCATCTCTCATTGTTCAAATGAGTATCAGAAAGTGTTAATTAAGATAGATGGGCAAAAAATAGATCCGGCCGCTCGGATTTACTTGAAAGATCTGACTACCGTGCATCAAGCATGTAATGACATCGTTAAAAGAAAAATGGTGAATGTCGAGGCCGCATAACAGCGTTTTCGATAGCGGTTTTTAGACAATTGACTTATTATTGGTCAACTCAATATTAGATAGTAAGTTTATATGTCGCCTCATTCTCCAATCCAAGGTGCTAGCTGGATGTTAACCGCTGGCTTAGCTTTTGCTGTAGTTAATAGTCTCGCTCAATATGTTAGTATCAATTTTTCGCTTCCGTCTACCTCTGTTGCCTTGATTCAATATGGTGTTGCGCTTGTCGTCATTCTCCCTTATCTAAAGACACTCGGTATAAAAAAATCGTTAACAACAATGAACTTAAAGATGCATATCTTCAGGGTGTTGTTGTCTGTTATCGGTATTCAATTATGGATGTGGGCGTTAGCTTATCCTGTTCCGATTTGGCAAGGTATCGCTCTCTTAATGACATCACCGCTTTTCGCTACGATTGGTTCAGGTCTATTTCTTAAAGAAAAAGTTGGGTTTGCCCGCTGGGGAGCGACCTTAGCAGGCTTCGTCGGCGCCATGATTATTTTGGAACCTTGGGGGGAGAATTTCAATATTGCCTCTTTATTGCCTATCGGTGCTGCATTTTTCTGGGCATGTTATTCGTTGATGGTGAAAAAACTCTCTTCTGACGACTCTCCATCGACAATGGTGGTTTACCTTCTGTTGTTTATTACGCCCTTTAATCTACTTCTAGCGATACCAGATTGGACGATGCCTACAACGTCAATTATCTGGGTCTTTTTACTTGGTGCTGGCGCTATGACCGCGTTGGCACAGTGGGCGATTGTAAAAGCTTACGCGGTGGCAGATGCATCATTTGTTCAACCTTTCGACAATGCAAAACTGCCATTAAATGTACTGTTAGGATGGATGGTATTTGGTTGGGTTCCACCAGGTCGATTATGGTTAGGTGCTGCGATTATTATTGCAGCCGTCGCATTTATCACCCATTGGGAAAGCAGTGGTAAACGAGTATTGAGTGAAGCACGTTAAGTCTAATGGTTAATTTGTCTCTATACGCTCGTTTCTTTCATACTCATATTCTTCATATGGTTTACTTAAGCTGTCTAGGCACTCTTGGTAGACCGTATTGCTCTGACGACTACAGGTGCTTTTTTGTTGCGCGTGAATGGAGTCATACATTTGTTGCTTCGAGCATCCAATAAGAAAACCAATAGTGATAATAAAAAGCGTTATTTTATTGCATTTTGTCATTGTAAGATCCTTCATAACGATTTCATCATATAAAACTTCTTTGTTTCCACAGGAAAATCATCCATCGTCATCGCATGGGTATACCCCATTTTTTCATAAAATGTTCTCGCTTGAAAACTAAACGTATCTAGCAAACAGGAATGGCAGCCTTGCTCTTTTGCATACTGTTCGAGTTCAGATAATATGGTGGTACCTAACCTATTTCCTCTCTGAGTTTCATCTACCCAAAGGTATTGAATGAGTAACCAATTACCCCATATTTCGCCTGTGACACCTGCACTTTTGTCTCCGTTTATCTTATAACTGAAATTGGCGATTTCGTATCGTCTTAACCCTTTTAGATAGGGTGAATTATGCTTTATTAGGCCGTTCTTAATGTCCTGAATATCTTCAGCAGAAGGATTTACGACGATGGTAGAGGTCATTGTTTATTCCAAATGTTGATAATTATCAATGTCTATGATCTTGATCTTAGGTTAGTTATCGGATGATCTAATGTACGTGACTTTTTCATGTTGTGTTGGAACTTCAAACCATTGCCAGAACATCTGGAGCATTTCAGGTGTCATTTCGTAGGCTTTGTCTGTGCGGTCAACATTGCGTTTATAGGCTCGTTGGCTACAAACTTCGAAACTAGAATCTAGATAAATCAACTCAAAATCGAACCCTTGAGATTGTGCCCATTGGGTTATTTTTGTTCGTTCTAATTGGTTCCAAAAGCCAAAGTCAAATATGACCGAGGTGTTCAGTTGCATCATCTGTATTGCTGACAATTTAAATAGTTCGGTTAATGTATCCATACGCTCATCGAATAACTCTCTAGGCATGTGTTCACCGAATAACGGTATCATCCATTCGTCGATAGAAAAGCGGAATGCCGAGTGGGTATTGACCAATTGTTTTGCATAAGTGGTTTTTCCTGAGCCGATGAAACCACAGATAAAGTAGATTTTAGCCATGTTTAGAGTGTTCCGTGCGCTTTCCAAATACAATCTTTAACTGAAATGTGGGAAAATTCAGCAGTGAATGATGAATCGATAGGGCTGCATGCATAAACACCAAATTTAATAGACTTCTTAGGCGGTAATGGTGGATTTGCCGTTCCCATGCTTGAAGATGTTTCACCTAAAGCGTGGATATGAAATACCCGCATTTGGTGGAACGCTATACCATCTGAAGAGCTTTCAATAAGGAAGTCTGGCCCTCTACGACTTAATCTATACCAAATCTCTTTCGGCAGTTCAATATCGGTCGTTGCCCAATCAGAATAGCCCATATTGGTAACTACACTTCCGAGTCTCGAGTAATGTTCGTTTTCGTACTCGATTGAAGCTTTAAACCAATTTTCACTATCAAGATAGATAATCACGCCACATTGATCGAACAGATTTCTATATTGGAATGTTGCTTTCACAAGAAAAGTGAAATTGTTTGAAGATTCGAATTGATAGGCGGGTGCGTTGTCATTACGAAATCCATAATACGAACGCTGCCATAAATCGGTGTTCGGCTCTGTGGTAAAAAGAATAGAGCGGTCGGTGATGGTTTGTGATTTGGGTTCAGATATCCAAATGCCACTATGTATATCTATGCTCATTGCGGTTCCTCCTTATTACCAATTCAATATTTTAAGTTTTAATTCTTGCCATGTGATAGACACTGACAAATTCGCCCTTTCTAAACGCATAATCCTCTGACTCGCCCTCAATGACAAAGCCAAATTTTTTATATAATGCAATGGCAGATGCATTGTCGATAAAAACGGTAAGCTCTAATCTTTTTAGATTTAACCAGTTGTCGGCTAATTCAATCATGGTTGATAAAAGCGCACTGCCAATCCCTTTGCCTTGTTGTTCATCTTTCACGCCCATACCAAAAGAGCCGGCATGTCGGCGTCTTAAATTAGCAAAAACCTCGAACCCAAGGTTACCGACTATTTCGCCATCGATCTCAGCTACAAAGCTGTAAATGTTATCTGGTTTATTCGCGATCCTTGATTCCCACACAGCACCGTCAGGAAAAGGGAGCTGCAATGTGTTTGAGTAGGCATTTTCACATTGGTAAACTTGCGTAATACCTTGTGCATCTTTTGCTTCACTATGACGCACGATAATCTCTTTCTTATTCATAGATAGTCTCTCTAGCAATAGTTTATTTTTCTCAGGCCGAGCTCTATAGGTTCTTATATGCGTCTGGCTTGTGAATCTGCATCATCATCTCAGGGTTATTCAATGGCTCAAAACCGAATTGTTGGTAGAGGCCTTGTGCGTCTTTGGTTGCTAACATAATTCGCCTTAGCCCTTGAAGTTGAGGATGGTTTATAATTTCCGAAATCAACCATTTGCTTAGCCCTTTTTGCCTATGACCTTCCAGAATAAAAACGTCGGCTAGATAAGCAAAAGTAGCTCTGTCTGTAATTAGGCGAGCAAAGCCAACCTGATTGTTCTCGGAATCAAAAAGTGCAAAGCAAAAAGCATTTTCAATGGCTTTTTGCATGGTTGTTTTTGGAATGCCTTTTGCCCAATAGCTCGTAGAAATGAATGTATAGATCACATCAAAATCCATTTCATATGTCTCTGTAGTAATTCGATAGCCGTCCATTATTTATCCTTAACTCTTTGTCTACGTGCCCATTTTCATTTATAAGCTTGCGCTTACCTCAAATATACTTTTATTGAGAAAAAGTGCAATTAGTAGTCTGTATACGCATTCGGATGCCGGCTTTATCTTTACCAATTTTATACATACCTTTACCTTCCTTGACGGACTCTTTACTTAACGTTGTTTAATATGAGTACATCTCATGAGGGGATGAAATTAAAAAAGGCTAGATTATGAAAACATTATTAACGATTGCTACGACTGGTTTGGTATTAAGTACGTCTGTTTTTGCAGGTACCAATTTGTTAAAAAGTGAGACAGAATTTCGTTCTGAAGGCTATGCGACTCAAGCTCAAGCTTATGAAGCGGGCTTTGATATTGCGGATGAGTTGAAAGCGGCGTCAAACTCACAGCTTAAATTTCAGCTTCCAACCACACTCAATGGTCAGATTCAGAAGGTAGAGATTGAAGAGGTAGAAGTTAGTCTAGAGGAATTTTCAGCTCAACGTGGCGAAGTACAATACCGAGCTATAGTTGATGTTGATTACTCTTACACAGTGAAAGAGAGCAACAATAGTTAACGGTATACATGCCGAACAATACAGCCAATGTATAAAAATAGCTCGACTCAATGATGGGGGGGGGACTGTCCCGATCATTGAGTCGAGCTATCTGTTTTTATTCCGCAAGGCGTATTTTTAGAGAATCTTGTTTTGAATCAATTCATGATTGATGTAAAAAAGACATCATACGTATCCAGAAAAAATAATCATCTGAGATATTAATGAAGCCATCCCTAGATAAAGTGCTTTTACAGATAGCACTTGACCTAAGCTCCTCATTACCTAAAGGACAACACTATCAAAAACTGATAGATTCAGTAAATCAGGTGCTTCCTTGCGATGCTAGTGCACTGTTCATATTGGATAAAAAAGGTTTTCTTATTCCGGTAGCAGTCAGTGGTTTATCCAGATCCGTTTTGGGTCGAAAATTTTCCCCGCAGAATCATCCACGCTTAGAGCAGATCCTCACCAATAAAAAACCAACTCGATTTAGCGCATCATCTAAATTGCCTGACCCTTTTGATGGTCTACTTTTGGCAACACCAGATGAACATATTGATGTCCATGATTGCATGGGATGTAGTCTGTATGTTGAAGATAAATTGGTCGGTATATTGACATTAGATGCTTTGGAAGTTGGCGCATTCGAGAAGATAGACACTATTACTATCGAGACCTTTGCTGCCTTAGCCGCCGCGACGCTGAGGAATATAGCGTTATTTGAAACCCTGCAAGAATCCAATCGTCAGCAAAAATCGATAAACCAGCAACTTATTGAGCAAGCAAGAGACAAGCAAGGCAAGTTGGTGGGAGTCAGTCCACAGATGAATTATCTGAAAAGCAGTATATCTATGGTTGCAAGGTCAAATTATGCCGTATTGATTTCTGGTGAAACAGGCACGGGCAAAGAGCTTGTCGCCCATGGTGTACACGATCAATCAGAACGCCGCGATAAACCAATGATCTATGTAAACTGTGCTGCGTTACCAGAATCTATTGCAGAAAGTGAGTTGTTTGGCCACGTGAAAGGTGCATTTACAGGGGCGACAAGTAACCGAGCCGGAAAATTTGAACTGGCTAATGGCGGTACACTTTTTCTCGATGAAATAGGCGAGTTAGCCATTCATTTGCAAGCTAAATTGCTTAGGGTTATTCAACAGGGTGAGGTTCAAAGAGTTGGTGCTGATAAAAATAGTTTTGTAGACGTTCGGATTATCGCAGCAACGAATAGAGATCTAGAAAAAGAAGTAGAGGAGGGTCGATTTCGACCAGATCTGTATCATCGGCTGAATGTATTTCCTATTCATATTCCTCCTTTGCGTGAGAGAACAGGTGACATACCTGTCTTAGCCGGTCATATATTAGACAAAGTGCGGAGTCAATTTAACCTGCCTAACTTGCATATACACCCTCGATGCTTGGATTATATGGAAGGTCAAGCATGGTTAGGTAATGTTCGAGAATTAGAGCATACATTGATGAGGGTGAGCTTGAGAGCGATTCAACAAGAAGAGTATGTTATTAATCGAGTGCATTTTGGTGCGGATGATAAACTGATAAAAGCGAATAAGGAACAACCTTTCTTCCATAGAGAATCTAAACCGATGCGAGAAACGGTTGAGTCATTTCAGAAGCAACTTATTGAGCACGCACTACTAGAATCTAATGGTATTTGGGCCAGAGCAGCTGAATTCCTTCAAATGGATAGAGGAAATCTGTATCGAATGGGTAAAAAATTGGGTGTAAAGTAACGATAATTCGTAATGATGTGAAAATGACATCAATTGTGATGTGTTTTTCACATCATTACGTGAGAGTGGTTGAGAAATAAATCAATAGAATCAAATAGATAAATATTGGCATGGATAGTGCTTTAGTTGGAAAGAATTAAATGACCGTCGACCGTTTTAAATCCTATAAGAGTCGATGGAATAACTAGACTAACTGGAGCTTTATAATGTTTTGTATTCAATGCGAGCAAACAATTCAAACGCCAATCGGTAAAGGTTGTTCATATACGCAAGGTATGTGTGGCAAAACCGCAGAGGTTTCTGACCTTCAAGATGTGTTGGTGTATTCTCTGCAAGGTGTGTCGTTTTGGGCTGAGTTAGGTCGCGCTGTAAACGTTATTGATACGGAGATTGATCAGTGGGCACCTAAGGCGTTTTTCTCGACATTAACCAATGTGAACTTTGATCCAGTACGTGTTATCGAATTCGTTCAACAATCAAATGCTTATAAGCAACGTTTAGAAGAAAAAGTGCGCGCAGCTGCAATGCTCACTGGTTTTGACATTCCCGAGCTTTCTCCTGCCGCAAAATTCGAACTACCAAGTGACGAACAAGCGATTATTGAACTTGCTCCTCAAGCGGCCGTAAACCGTGGGCACGAAAGTGAGCATGAGGATGTGATTGGCCTTCGTCTCCTATGTTTATATGGTTTGAAAGGCGCTGCTGCCTACCTTGAGCACGCACGTGTTCTATCTCAAACTGATGACGAAGTGTATGGTGAATACCACAAAATTATGGCGTGGCTAGGCACTGACCCGACCGATCTGAAAGCATTACTGGATACATCAATGCAGATCGGTCTGGTGAATTACCGTATTATGGAGATGCTGGATAAAGGCGAAACCGATACATTTGGTCACCCAGAGCCTTCTCAAGTTAATGTTAAGACGGTTAAAGGTAAAGCTATCCTGGTTTCAGGTCATGACCTTCACGATTTAGAGAAAATTCTTCAACAAACAGAAGGCAAAGGCATCAACGTATATACAAACGGTGAAATGCTTCCTGGCCATTCTTATCCTGAACTTAAGAAATATCCACACTTGGTAGGCAATTACGGTAGTGCATGGCAGAACCAACAGAAAGAGTTCGCCAATTTCCCAGGTGCAATTGTAATGACATCTAACTGTCTTCTTAATCCTAACGTGGGTCAATATGCAGATCGTCTATTCACTCGCAGCATTGTTGGCTGGCCGGGTGTCGCGCATCTTGAAGGTGATGATTTCAGTGCCGTTATTGATTGTGCTCTAGCACAAGATGGGTTCCAGCACGATGAAATAGAGCAGATGATTACGGTAGGATTCGGTCGTAACGCTCTAATGGCGGCCGCGCCAGCGGTTGTTGAGCAAGTCAAAGAAGGCAATATCAGTCACTTCTTCCTAGTCGGCGGTTGTGATGGTGACAAAGCTGAACGAAGCTATTACACCGACTTTACGGCTCAGGTGCCTGAAGATAGCGTTATTCTTACCTTGGCTTGCGGTAAATTTCGTTTCAATAAAGGTGAATTTGGCGACATTAATGGTATTCCACGTCTACTTGATGTTGGCCAATGTAATGATGCGTATTCTGCTATTCAGCTCGCGATCGCACTTTCAAAAGAGTTTGATTGTGATATCAATGAATTACCGTTAACACTGGTTCTTTCTTGGTTTGAGCAAAAGGCAATTGTCATTCTTCTTACTCTGTTTGCATTAGGATTAAAAGGCATCTACACCGGCCCAACGGCACCCGCATTCTTAACTGATAATCTATTAGCCATCATGCAAAAAGAGTTCGATATGCGCAGTATCAGCAACGTAGAAGATGATCTAAAAACTATTCTAGCAGCTTAATTACTCTGCTTACTTTCCCGGTAATGTTCCCTCATTACCGGGCTTTTTTATTGTTGTTCTTGGAGATATTTAGTGATGTTAGCGTGGCAACATACCGATTCTGTCGATCTTATTTGTAAAGACAAGTGGAGCGAAACTCCTGATACAGTTAGCTTCTCGCTGGGTAGTATAGGTGATGATATAACGTTTGATTTTAAGCCAGGTCAATTCGTCACTCTTGGTTTTTCTCTGGTCGAAAGTGTCGAATATCGTGCTTATTCAATTAGCTCGTTGCCAAAGAATAATGAGCTTCAGTTTACTGTTAAGCGAGTGAAAGCTGGAAAGATCTCCAATTACATCAATGATACCTTGGTGGTGGGAGATAGGATTACGGTTCTTAAACCAGCAGGTAGTTTTAACAGTGTCGATTGTTTACCACAATCAAAAGTCGTTATGCTGAGTGCAGGATGCGGAATCACACCTGTCACATCGATGGTAAGGCAGTGGCTTTCTGAAAATGCCGACCTTGACATCGACTTTATCCATCAAGCAAGAAACAAAGAGAACACCATATATTTTGCGGAACTTGAAGAACTGGCAAATGCGCATCAAAATTTTCACTTGAAGCTGCTTTTAAAGGAGAACGAAGGTACGGATTACCAACAGGGTCGATTTGACCAAGAATGGCTGGAACGATTATGTCCTGATCTTCATCAACGTAGCGCTTACTTATGCGGCCCTGTCGGGTTCATGCAGGATACCAAATCTTATCTTGAAACTCTTAGCTTCGATATGACGAACTTTTTTGAAGAAAGTTTCTCACCAGAGCAAAATATGTGCGACATCGACCCGAAAAATGGTGTTGAACAAAGCGGAGTCGTTTCGGTATCGGTACCAAGCTTTGGTGTTGAAGTGGATGCAGAATATGGCACCATGCTGATTGACTCGCTAGAGAAAGCAGGGGTGCCCGTTATCGCGGCATGTCGAAGTGGGATGTGTGGTTCATGTAAGTGTAAAGTGAAAGTGGGGGAGGTTGAACGTACAAGTGTTGAAACGTTAACGACAGAAGAGATAGAAAAGGGTTTTGTATTAGCATGCTCTTGTATAATTAAATCTGATGTTGAGGTGAGTTTAAATTAAGTCTTGAGTCGTCGCTTTTTCGAATACTGCCACTTTAAATAAAAGGTGGCAGACTATAAACTGAAAAACCTTAAACGTCATATCTAAGCCACATATTAAATAGTGATCGATAATTACAGGTTATTTGTTATTGTCTATTTATGAGTACTCTTTTCGAGATTATATAATTAGCATGGCAGACTCACTATCACTTCAACAAGCAAGAAAACTGGTACTGTTATCTCAAAAACTACCAGCACGGCAACAAAAAGGAACGGCCTTAGAGGCGACTCTATCGGCTGTTGAACACCTAGGTTATGTGCAAATGGATACCATCTCTGTTGTCCAAAGAGCACACCACCACACCCTTTGGAATAGAAATCCTCGTTACCAACCTAGCCACCTAGATACATTGGTAAATGACAAACAAGTCTTCGAGTATTGGTCACACGCTGCCGCGTACTTACCGATGCGAGATTTCCGTTACAGCCTTTATAGAAAGAACGCCATTTTGGATGGTCATCAAAGTCATTGGTACAAACGTAACCATGGCGTCATGGATAATGTTTTGTTGAGAATTGAGAAAGAAGGCCCATTAATGGCAAGGGACTTCGATGGTGATGGGAATAAATTAGGTGCTTGGCAGCATAAATCCGCAAAAATGGCGTTAGAAAATCTATATATGCAAGGGGATTTGATGATTTCGTCTCGAGTGAAATTTCAAAAATCCTATGATTTGACAGAACGTGTATTACCACAAGATATAGATAAGAGTATTCCTTCAGCTCAAGAGTACGCTAGGCACCTTGTATTTCGTTATTTAAAGGCGAATGGCATAGGCCAGCTTGCGGAGATGAATTATTTACTTCAAGGCATTAAGCCGCACATCACCGCCATTTTAGAAGAGTTAGTAGAGAGTGGTGATGTAATGATAATAAAAGTCGCAGCGATAGAGTATTACACTCTTCCTGAAACACTTTCATTACTCGGCAAGCGTTACCAGATCAACAAACTGCATATACTGTCTCCTTTTGACAATCTACTGATTCAGCGAAAACGAATGCAAGCCTTATTCAATTTTGATTATCTTATTGAATGTTATACACCTGAAGCGAAAAGAAAATTTGGGTATTTCTCGCTCCCAATATTATGGAATGGGCAGTTAGTCGCACGCATGGACTGTAAAGCCGTTAGGAGCGAATCAAGGCTAGATATACATCATTTGGCGCTGGAACCGAGATTGGAGAAAGTGGATGATTTTATGTCTTCACTTAAGCAAGCGCTTCCGGAGTTTATGGTATTCAATGGTTGTGAAAGCTTTCTTTTACATAAGGTCACGGTAGACAGCAAGGTAATTGCAGCCGATCTAACCTAAGTTTGCAATGCGAATGTATTTACAGCTGTTATTGGCAAATGCTATAAACGATATAGCCACCGTCACTGAATAATAAGGAACAGTATTAATGATTACTGATACTAGCGAGAAGATTGCAATTTTAGGCATCTCTGATAAAGCCGAACGGTACAGTTTTAAGGCGTACCAAAAACTGCTTGAGAATGGATTTACAAATTTAGCTGGTATATCACCTAAAAAAATAAGTCTCTCCCAGATAGAACTCGTAGATACACTAGATGGGTTATCCGAAAATGTGCATACATTGACGCTTTATGTCGGCGCACAGCGTTTAGAACCAATGATTGAGCCAATACTGTCGTTGTCACCGAAACGTATTATCCTGAATCCAGGAACTGAGAATCAAAATTTGATGACTCAAGCGGCCAAACGGGGCATCGAAGTTGTTGAAGGGTGTACTTTAGTGATGCTTGCTACCGAGCAGTTTTAGATGCTTAGGAATGTTTGCTTCCGGATAAATGTAGATGGGATGAATAGAGTCACAGTGTTGCTTCTAACATTTGATTTAGCTGTGCTCTAATATGAGTTTCTTGTGTGTTAAGTAATGTATTTTCATGTTTATTAACTATATTTATGTTTCGAATTTGAGTGGTTGAATTCGATGCAAATTGATAGATATCCCTAATCAACATCATTGAGTTACGCATAATCTTTTCGCTTAACTCTGGGCTTACCAGCGCTTCTGTCTGACCTAAACCAAGCAAGCTCCTAATATCGATAAAATGTTGAACATAACCAGAGTGATGAACCTTGTATTCATTTCGATGGATTATGGCGTCTGAAAATGAACAGATATACGGATTATGTCTGAGTGTACCGAATCCCAGCACGACAACACAGTTATCATAATAAAGCTCTAGGCGACGGTCCCAAGTATCCGTTCCTTTTCCACCCTCAATGACAAACGCTATCTCGGCTTCAGCAGACATAATATTGCCAGCACAAAGCATATACGTTTCGGCGTTGCGGTCCCTCATCAGGTCGGGGCGATGGAGAGCTTCCAAAATTACGTTATCCAACGTAATTTTGGTGACTGAAATGGGTAACTTCTCTAGAAGCATCATGAATCCTGCGATAGCATGTATACCCATATCGAGGCCAAATCCAGCTCCGCCACTGGTGGCCAAATTAAGAAGTTGCCTCTCATTAAGAGCGGCTATCTTGTTGTTGAATCCAAATTCCTTTATTGAAGGGTGAGGATTGATTGGGTTGTCGACACCGACAGCGATGATCTTGTTGGGTATTGTATTGTGTGGGATATCCGGATTGGTTGTGAAGTCGATTAAAGGGGGAGTAACCATTGCAGTATCGATGAAGTAAAACCGATTACCATGTTCCTTCATCTCTTTAGATATTTGGTTAAAACCTTGTTCAATCTCGTTCAGAGAAAAAGACGGTTTTTCAATTACGATAAGACAATCACTGTCGGAAACAGTGGATTTTAGCTGTTTTAAGATATCTAAATGGTAGATTACCGGTGTTAAAATAAAAACGGCGGAAAGGGTATGTACCCCCCAAGACCTTGAATAACTATCAAAGGATGAATAGCTCTGGTGGTAGGCAATACCCGTTTGGCTGTTTAGCTCTTTTCGTGCACTTTCATGATCTGGAGTTGGATCGATAGCGATTAATGAGTAACGCGAATATAACTCTATCATAAGTTCTCGATAGAGCTTTATGACTGAATGTTCTGGGTTACCTAAGCCGCCAAATATGAGTATCTGTTTTTTCATCGCTACCATACCGTTATGCCGTTTATCGGGTCAACTTTTCGTTATCTAAACTCTCCATTGACCCGATCATATATCCGCCGGCCTATTTGTCAGCTGGAAAAACGACGCCAGTTTGCTTACGTATTTCAGTGATGACTTCGGCTACTTCTAACGAACGTTGTACGTAGGCGTAATTCATCGAACCATCGCGGATCTGTTCTGCAAAGGCGATGGCTTCGTAGATCATCGAATTTTCTTCCTGTCCGACGTGAACGGTTTGCGGGTTTGAATCGGTTTTTTGGATGGTAAACCCGTTACATTCGGATAGGTGATTGATTAAAATTACCCCTTCGTCACCTTGTAACTCGCTGGCAATATTGCCGTCAGACACTTTTGAATGTTGAATGGATACGATGAAGTTAGGGTATTCAAGGATAACGGTTCCATGAGCATCAACGCCAGACTCTAGCAGTTTTGCGCTGGCTTGAATGGCATCTGGTTTACCAAAGAGCGAGACGGCGGCGGCAACGTTGTAATAACCGATGTCCATAATTGAACCGTTAGAATATTTTGGGTTAAATGTATTTGGATTCTCACCATTGAGGTACTTTTGGTAGCGAGACGAATATTGGCAGTAGCTTAAATGAACGCTGCGCAGTTTGCCTATTGCGGCAAGGCTCATTTTGAGCTCTTCAAAGTTGGGTAAAAATTCGGTCTTAAACGCCTCAAAAAGAATGACATTACATTTTTCTGCCGCGTCATACATCTGGTTTGCTTCGTTTATATTGGAAGCAATAGGCTTCTCACAAATGACATGTTTCCCATGTTCCATCATCAAAATGGCCTGTTCGCAGTGCAAACTATTAGGTGAGGCTATGTAGACTGCGTCAATGCTTTTATCCGCACCGAGTTCTTCTAAGCTATTGTAGAAGTTGCAATCAGGGGCTTGATGTTCTTTTGCGAAACTGTGAGCGCTCTCTAATTGACGTGAATAAACGGCAGTCAATGTGAACTGATTGCTTTGCCTAGCGGCTTCGACGAATTTTTCTGATATCCAGTTGGTTCCAATGACGGCTAAGTTGATCATTTGTTCGTATCCCCAAATTGTTTTAGCTGATTAGCAAAGCAAGTTTAGCATTGTTAGATGAAAAAGTTGGACATAGTTAACAATAACTTATGGTTTTTCACAGAAACGTTAAATGGCAGAAAAGACCGTTGAATATGACCGTGTTGTCATTGCGCTGCGTGACTATTTCCTAGACATATGGAAGCTACCAAAGGCGATTTTTTCTAGCCCAATATTGCCACCTTGTTCAAGGAAAAAAAACTCCAGCTCGTCATCTTTCCCTTTACCAACAAAATGGTGGAGAGTGCCATTTTTCGTCAATTTTTTGGTGTAAGCCGTAATAGTGGCACGCTTTATTTTTTGTTTAGAAAGAAACTCATAGTATTCCCTTGGCCCACCAGAGCGTAGATCGAGAATAACTTGATTGATTAAAGGCATAAAAGGGTAAACATTGTCAGGCATGTCAGTTTGTTTATTATTTTTTTTATTTTTTATTTTTCGTGTTAAAAAATCATAGGTAAAGGCTCTCTTCTTTGACCCTATTTTTTCGGCATACTGAGTGGTGACGGGAACGACTTGCCTATCAATTTTTTTGTATGTGCCTTTTTCGTTGATTTTGGCACCAATAAACATAAAAGAACCTTTAACCCGAGTCTCATAGTTACAGACGTCTTCATTGCAATGTGAAGTCATCACCACGTCTCCGAGTGGTACTGGGCCCAGACCAACAGTAAACTCTCCATTCGCCCCTGCCATTGCTTGAGAGAAAATAGGGAATAATGAAGCAATAGATGCGATACAAATTGACAATGTTTTAGTTAGCATACAATAAAATAATCAGTTGAGTTATGAATGAGTGATAGTACTAAATCTAGATGAGTTGTTAGAACAGGTCCAATAACTATTAATTCTCAGTTCGATAAAAAGCGTCGTTACCGATGTACGAATCAAAAGAGTACGGAGTAAATCGTCGGTAAACAATAGCTTTGTGTACAAATCATCTATAATTAAAAAATAATAACAAAAAAAGAAAAGAGATATTGAAGATATTAGAATGTACTAGTGATAACAATGAAATTCTATTCTGTCCAAAGGTGATGGGGCGACAGAACATCGGTCACCGATTTATTCTTACGATGTCAATTTTATTCCTCGCACCTGAAGTTCATGGTCAGTCTTCACAAAACATGGATATAACCATGTTATCAGCTGAACAAGATCATCAAGAATTATCGACTGATTTTTCTTATCAAGACGGGAACTCCTGGATTGATGATACAGAAGATTACTTCTCTGAGACTGTGCATGACTTTAGTGCTTTTTTGGATCAAGGTTTGGCGAAGCAAGATGATGAAGAAGCCTTGACCAATAAGAGTTATTTCAAAATTAAGTATCGTTCAGAATATAGCCATTATGGCTATTTTAACTCCGATGAGAGCATTTCTATTCGTATTGATTTACCTCACGTAAAAAACAATTGGAATATAATCTTAGAAACCGACCCAGACGACTATGATTCTTTAGAAAGTAAGCAAAGAGGCTTAACGTCAGATGCGTCAAAAAATAGCATTGATGGCGCGATAGGAGGCGTTCGATTACAAGACGAAGAGCTTAACAACTGGCGTACTAATCTTGATTTGGGTGTCAAAATACGTTTGCCTTTTGATCCATTCGTAAGGGCTGAACTTCGTAGAGTTGAAGATTTCTCTCAAAGCTGGACAGCACAGTTTAAACAAGACGTATTTTATTATCACTCGTTAGGATCTGGTTCATTGACCGAATTGAACTTTTATCACGCCTTAACGGAAAATGATTCTAAGATTTTTAAAGTAGGATCAAGTGCGCAATATATTTATGAGGATGATAATTGGGAACTATTATTTCAACTTAAGTATTTCGATCGTCTGAGTAACAATCATTTATTGGAATATTCCACAGGCGTTAGTATTGAGCCAAATCAGGCAGATGAAGTCGCTAATTCGTGGGTATCCGCATCCTGGCGCCAAAAAATCTACAGTAATTGGCTTTACCTCTCTCTTACACCACAAGTCGATGCTCCCCGGGAATTGGATCATAAATTAAATATGGGTATTCAACTGGAACTAGAGGCGGTGTTTTCAAAAAATAGAGACCTAGATCGTCTTAATCGGTTTATTCCTCGCTCTACTCGGGTGACAGATTAGTGGTTTGGTCTTGCAGCGTTGTTACAGCTATGAATTAAGTCACATTATTTTTAAGGGAATGGGTTCAAGCTAGTTATAGGTAACCGAGTTAAAGGATCAACTTTGTATATGGCTATCCGAAAAATGACGTGGAAGACGAGTAGGCGGTGAGACCGCCAGCTCCGAAGATGTTTTTGTTTTAAAAACTGTTCACGAAATTTTAGGAGTTCATCATGCCCATAAATAAAATCCGTAATATCGCTTTTATAGGTCAAACTGGTACCGGTAAAACAAGTCTTATTGAGCGTCTTCTTTTTGAATCAAAAACCATTAATTCGCTTGGTTTTGTTGATAAGGGGGATACGGTCACCGATTTTGACCCACTGTCCATTCAATACAAGCACAGTATAGAAGCGACCCCGGTTTCGTTGTGTTGGAACAATCATCGTATGAACTACATCGATACTCCCGGGCAGGCAGAGCTACTGGGCCGGACCTATAGTATCTTTCCTGCTGTTGAATCTACGGCGCTTGTACTCGATGCAAATACCCCTTTAAACCAAGTGTCCGATAGATTATTTACTTTTGCTAAAGAACAAAAAAAGTGCCAAATGATCGTGGTAAATAAAATCGACTTAAACGCCAACAAAATCGTTGAACTAATGGCCAATATTGCAGAGCATTTTGGTGATGCTTGTTTGCCCATTAATTTGCCTTCTGAAGATGGTACCTCAGTAGTTGATTGCTATTTTTCCCCAGAATATGAAAAAGCGACGCTTATTGATGATGTGACAGCGGCTCATGAACGCTTGATTGATCAAGTGATAGAAGTCGACGAAGATCTAATGGGAATCTACTTGGAACAGGGCTCTGAACTCAACCCTAATCAATTGCATGACCCATTTGAAGAGTCATTAAGAACTGGTCACGTTATTCCAATCTGCTTTGTCTCTTCTGATACGGGGGCTGGAGTTGACCTATTGCTAAAAACGCTCGCTGAAATTATGCCAATGCCTAACGAGGGTAACCCGCCGTTGTTAGAAAAAAAAGGCAAGCAAGTTCAAGTGAACTGTGAGTCTTTAGAGCATAGTGTCGCGCATGTATACAAAGTTAGCGTGGATCCTTATATGGGAAAACTGGCTTATGTTCGCCTATTTCAAGGTGAGATAAATGCAGGTAGCCAACTCTACATTGGTGAAAATAATAAGGCGTTCAAAGTTGGGCATCTTTATCAGTTACAAGGCAAACAACGAAGAGAGATCCAAAAAGCCATTGCTGGAGACTACTGTGTGTTAGCCAAAGTGGATGACCTGCATTTCGATTCTGTGATCCATGATTCACACGAAGAAGATGGCATACATATGCGTACGCTGACATTTCCGCGGTCCATGTATAGTTTAGCCGTGACGCCTAAAAAGCGTGGAGATGAGAAAAAAATATCTGAAATATTGAATCGTATTTCTGCGGAAGATCCGTCTTTGCGAATAGAACACCGAGTAAGAACAAACGAAACATTAATCAGTGGTCAGGGTGAATTCCATCTAAAAGTGGCCTTAGAGAAAATGGCCATGGTTTATAAACTAGAGGTAGAAACCAGTCAACCCAGTGTTGAATATTTTGAAACCGTAACAAAACCAGCAGAAGGAATGTATCGCCATAAGAAGCAAAGTGGTGGGGCTGGGCAGTTTGGAGAGGTTCAGCTTAAGGTTTGCCCTCTACCTCGAGGGGCGGGCTTTAAATTTGTGAATAAAGTCGTTGGTGGTGCAATCCCTACTTCTCTCATCCCGGCAGTAGAAAAAGGCGTGCGTCAAGCTATCGATGAGGGTGCGATTTCCGGGAATCCGATTAAGGATATTGAAGTAACGGTATATGATGGAAAGTATCATTCGGTCGATTCTAAAGAGATCGCCTTCGTTATTGCGGGTAAAAAGGCGTTTTTAGATGCAGTCAGTAATGCTGAGCCCATTGTGTTAGAACCCATTGTGCAATTGGATATTCATATCCCTACACACTGCGTTGGGGATGTGTCTGGAGACCTTTCGGGTAATCGAGGATTAATAGAGGGAAGCCGGCCTGAAGCGAATAATTTTACCCTTCTTAAAGCGAAGTCGCCTATAAATGAACTACAAGAGTATTCGCGCCGTATTCGCGCTATTACAGGGGGAGAAGGCCGTTTTGATATGACATTGAGTCACTATGAGATTGCCCCCCCTGCGATACAGAAAAAGGTGTGTGAAGAAGCGACTCAATAATAACGACAATTCAGTCGCTTAAAGGCGTTCCTTAGGGGACGCCTTTTTATCTTTTACGTGATGGAAGCTATTCTCGTGCAGTTGCGAGCCGAGAAAAGTGGAAATAACACTTTAAATGTATGTTGTGTTTTTTACTACTTGAAAGGATGGAGTTTACCTCCTATTGTAAGGCCTTCTTATGCGCGTAATTTGGTTGTGGTTGTGATGAAAAATTTTTTGGTGCTTTTTATAGCTCTATTTATCTCTTTTAGTGGTTCTGCCGCAGAGAAGTATTCTGAGAGTGACATTTTGGAACGTCCATTAGTCGAGCGCTATATATTGGATGAGCTTAAAGCGCTTAGACAAGACCAGCAAGATCTGGAGCGTAGGTTAGTTATTCAGATTACGGACCGAGAGTTAGAAGTTGCCGATAAATCCATGAATTATGCCAATGTAACGGTAACGTATTTCTTCTACATTATTGCTGGAGTTGCCTCATTGATTGCACTGGTTGGCTGGCAGTCATTAAAAGAGATCAAGCAAAGCACCAAAGAGATGGCTGATGCGCGCTTGAATAAATTAGCCAAAGAGTATGAAACCAAATTTTTAGCATTAGAGAGAGATCTAAAACGTAAAACCCGTATTATTTCTGAAAATAACCAAGAAATTGAGATCATCAATGAGGTTCATAATCTTTGGTTACGAGTTCAAAATGCTCAAACGCCTGAGCAGAAAATGGAAGTTTGCGATGAGATCCTAGTCATTCGCCCAGGTGACTTAGAAGCGTTGACTCATAAAGCGGATGCGGCAATGGAAATGAGCGAATATCACTGGGCTATGAGCCTTTGTAATCGCGTACTTGAAGTTGATGATAACAATGCACATGCGTTATACCAAAGGGCTTGTTCCTATGCGCGTTTAGGAGCAGAAGAACAGGCTATCTATGATCTGCATCGCTCTATTCAAGTCAGTGCATCCATTCGTGAACTTGCCGCAGAAGAGCCCGATTTAGAGTCATTACGTGGGAATCTTCAATTCGACACATTAATTGAAGGGGTGGAAGGTAGTCAGGCGTGATAGCTAGAAAACGTCTTTTCTGGCGGGGAGCATTAGCCATATTTCCACTCTCGGTGGCGGTTATTCCATGGGGCTTTTTGGTCGGTTCGTTTGCTATGGATGTCGGACTAACACCTTTTGAGGGACAAGCGCTTTCGGCCATATTATTTGCTGGCTCTGCGCAGTTGGTTGCGGTCGGGATGTTTAAAGCGGGTGTTGGGGTGAGTACCATGCTCTTAACCACGTTTTTTATTACTTCACGACACTTTTTATACAGTGTATCAATGCGGAGTAAAATTGCACCACTGTCGATTAAGTGGCGGTTATTGTTGGGTTTTTTACTGACAGATGAGCTGTTTGCGGTTGTAGGTAACCAAACACCAGAACGATTTAAACCTTGGTATGCTCTGGGCGCTGGGCTGAGTTTCTATTTGGTTTGGAATATTGCTACCTTGGTCGGAATCGTAGCAGGAAGTCAGATCCCAAATCTAGATCAATTGGGTTTGGAGTTTGCTGTTGCCGCAACCTTTATTGCTTTGGTCGTCCCTACTATAAAAAACATTCCTATTTTAATGTCCGTTATTGTAGCGTTGGTTCTATCCGTTGCATTGGAGTATATGAAAATTGAAGGCGCCTTAATGGTATCGAGTCTTTTTGGTATGTTAAGTGGCTTCGCTTGTGAACGGCTATGTAGAGTTGACAAATTATATGATAAGAAGCGAAAAGATAAGAATAGTGAGGACAAGCTATGATTTTGTTTTCTATATTCGCGATGGCAGGGTTGGTGTTTGTCAGCCGTTATCTTTTTTTAGAACCCAAATTACCCATCAAACTGAATACAACCACTCAAAGGTTGTTAGCATATTCTAGCCCAGCAATATTAACGGCCATTTGGGCGCCTATCGTTTTTATCCAAGATGATGAGTTGTCTATTGTTCCAACCAATCCTTATCTGTTGGGTGCGCTCTTTGCTGCCTTCATGGTCTGGAAAACTAGGAACGTACTTTGGACGACGATAGTCAGTATGGCGCTATTTTTGTTTCTAAAATTGGTTGTATTTAGCTAACAACACGAAAAATCAACAGACCTTAATACCAAAGTAAGGAAATATAAATGAGTTTATCAGAGATGACGTTTTTCGAACGTTTTGAAACTGACATTTTGTCAGGTAAAAAGACGATTACAATTCGAGATGAGTCTGAAAAAAATTATGCTTCAGACTCAATTGTTCAGGTGTCTACTCTCGAGACTGGCCGTTGGTTCTGTACATTGCAGATTGTCTCGGTAGTTGCGATTAAATTCAACGATTTGACAGAATTTCATGCACATCAAGAAAATATGTCGCTTGTTGAGTTGAAAGCGGTTATTCGCGAAATATATCCCAATATTAATGATTTGTACGTCATTAGTTATGCTCTTGTTTAAACCTTTTAAGTCGAGAATCAAGCAACACGATAGAAAGAGTAAATGAATGGTTTCTGAAGCTTAACTGATTATCTATCAGCGTGAAGTAGAAGGAAGATGTAAAGAAATAGAACCGAAAATTAGTTATGCAATGAGGTTGTTTCTCACTAAGCCTCGGCGAACATTTTTGCAGAGCTTGCCAAACTGTCTAATATCGTCAAAATGTGGCGTTATTCCGCGAGATATTGCTGATTCCCAGTAAGTGAGCTCTGAGTCCACTAGTTCAAGAAGTTTTTTAGGACAACCAGTGCAGTTGCTTTTTGTTCCGCAGGTAAAGGTGTCTGGTTCATACAAAGGTAAGGTATCTTTCACCTGTTGTATCAGCTCTAACATTGCGGTGCATCTGTCTGGTTTCTTGTTCATCTTGTTATTTGATTCGCTCTCGGATTTATGCAGTTTTAATAGCTTACCTTACATAACTTGTATAATGACATGGTGTCTGTTGTTATAGAGTAATCGTTTATGGGTTGATTTTCGAGGTCAATTTGACGTGTTTATATTTGAAAACCATCGATCAGAGAAATCCGTAAATCCAACAACATCAACCTTTAAAGCCATTGATATTGGGTGTTCTCTTAACATCACGATACTATCCGCATTCCACCTATAGATCCAAAAATGCTTCGGTAATCCATCATCAAATAGTACATGAGTAGTATCGAATTTTGTATTACCTGTATGACTATCAAATATCTTTTCAGAGCTGGTATAGATATAAACAAGTTGATTAAAAAGTGAGAATTGAAATCCCTCACTCTGCCAAACGGATCCTTCAATGTCTTCAGTTACCACTGTTACCTTGGCGTTGTTGCAGGTGATATATATATTCGTGCCATTACTGTTTTTACTTGTGAATTTGTATTTACATCCGAGAGCATTCAGAAAACTTAGGGAAATAAATAGAAGCAATGCTGACCAGACAAGTAGTGCCACGGATAGACAGATCGTTCGTTTCTTAATAGCAATCATTTGAAATTAACCAAATTATGTTTAGATATAAAATTAGATTCGACATCTCTAGTAAGTTGAATTTCCTCTGTAACATCACTCAGTAGATTTCTATCTAGCGAGCAAACAGTGATCACAGTAGTTGAATTACACGTTATCGAAAGCCAATTATTGGCGATATAAATAATTGGGAAAATGCTAGACGTGATAAGAAAAAATAGAAATAGGTACTCTATACTAGGTCTTATTTCTATTTTAGCCGGCAGAGCAGCCTTGGCATTTTCGTTCTCTTTAGTCTGTTCTATATTTGAGCAATCGAGCCAGTAACCCACTTTTGGAATATTGATAATATCCCAATCGGTAGAATGTTTTATTTTCTTACGTAAGTTTGATATAACCACAGTTAGAGAATTGTCGCCTGTGGGTTGGCCTTCCCATCCAGCCATTATCAGTTGTTGTTTGGTTATTGTTTCTCCTGCATGATTGATAAGATACTCCAAAACTCGGAACTCTGGCGACGTGAACTTGATTGTCTGAACCTCTTCACCATCTAGGCGAAAGAGCAGTTCACGTCTAATATTGATTAACTGCACATCTCGAATAACTCGGATCATGAAAAAATAATAACCATAGTCTTAGTAATGTTTGTAGGATAAACCAAAAAAATACCATAAATCAATATAAATAGAACAACCTAGGCGACGAATGAATAAATATAACAGAATAGCTTGCATTGTCACTCATAGGCCCTATTTTGTTTTTTGTGTGGAAGGAGATTAGCTAATAATAATGGTGAATGATATATGTTAAGAAATATTAACTTTTATAATGTCAGATGAACATTTGGCGACTATTGTATTTTATTTTCTTAAGGATAAATATGTTCGATAATTATACAGATAGAATATATATATTGATAACAACTGAATAATAGATAATTAATATATATTACCGTTGATGTTTTTAGTAGGCTTTTCTGTTTGAATTAATAATGATAATTTATTAATTAGACGTTACTGTTTGGTCAATGGCTATAATAAAAACCTATCGTTATTTTAAATACTATGAGTTTACGTTGCCTTTCTAATACTGTAATTGAGAGCCTGCTAAATAAACAGAGTTTTAACGCCTCTGTTTTTCTACGCAAATTCTTTTCGAAGCCAGCTTCGCAAAGTTAGCACGCTTTCAAGCCTAAGTTTTTCAGATTGGCAGACAAAATAGAAACTTTGTGAAGGGTGTTTTACCGGTTCCCCTACCTCTACAAGTAAGCCGAGTCTAATATCATCTTTAACAAACTGTCTATGTGTGACAAATATACCGAGCTTGCTAATCGCTGCCTGCACAGCATGTACAGAAACAACAAAGCTTAAGTTATTTCTTTGTTTGGGAATGGGCAATTGGTGAGCTTGGCACCAATAGTTCCAGTCATTTTTGCGCCGGAGATTAGAGGCATAAATTGCCGGATAAGAGCTAAGCAGCGACTCAACAGTTGCTTTGCTGCTAACTAAATCTGGATTGCAGACCATTATTATTTCATCATCCCCTAGTTTTTCACAATAATAATTCTGCCACTCATCTTTAAGGTCGTGAATAAGAGCAACATCTACTCCCTCATTATCTAAGTTAAATGGGCCAACGAGATTGGAAATTCTTACATCGAGATTCGGTGCGGTTTGTTGAAAGCTAAGCATACGAGGTATCCACCAATGAACCGCGAGTGAATTGTTCATGTTTAATGTCACTCGGTTTGAATGTATTGGCTTTTGCATTGCTTCAGAAGCATCGACTATCTGCTCTAATGCTGGTGCGACTTTCTTGTAATAGCGTTTGCCTTGGCTGTTGAGTTCAACACGCCTACCTATACGTTTAAAAAGTGGTTGACCCAGTTGGTTTTCCAAGCTTTTTATTGCCTGACTCACAGCAGAGTGGCTGACGTTAAGCACCTCAGAGGCATTAGTCATGCTGCCGGTTTCAGCTACAGCAACAAATGCATAGATAGATTTCAATGGAATGAGTGAACGCATATGTAAGTTTTCCTAACAGGTTTGGTTAATAATACTCGCTTTTTTATTCGCCGTCACTTCTCTAAGATGCCCGTATCAAAGGAGAGTAGAATGTCTAGTGAATATAAACCCACCATTTTCATGCTTGTATCTACGCTAAGTCTTTCATTATCCGGAGTTATTGCGAAATACTTAACGGGTCAGTTTAGTTTAGCTGTTTTAGTTTTTTTACGTCTATTTATTCCTGCTATTTTCATGCTGTTTATGATGGCAACAACACGATTTATGTTTCCTCAGAAAAACTTAACAAAATCGTTCATTATGCGCGCCTTGTGCGTTGCTGGTTGTCAGATGTGTTTTTTGTATTCTCTAAACACTCTGACATTGGTAGAGAGTGTGGTGTTATTTGCGGCTGGACCTTTGTTTATCCCTATATTTGAGAAAATACTTTTTGGTGTAAAGGTTCAAACTGTAACCAAGGTAGGGTTGGTTGCCACGTTTTCTGGGGTGCTAATGTTAGCAGGGGATGTAAGCAGTATCGCTTTGAAGCCTGAGTTGTTGGTTGGATTATGTGCGGCGATATTTAATGCGGGATCTCAATTAAGTCTATATCGCTCAACTAAGGGGGATATGCCTGCTATCGCGGTCAATGCGTGGAGTTTTCTATTTAGCTCAATTGTTATTTTGCCGATAACCTTGTGGTATGGCGTATCCGATATGGATATCCAAGTAATGTCCGAACCTGTAACCCATTGGGCTATTTGGTTGGCTGTCGTTTTGCTTACATTTGTGATAATTAGTAATCAAGTTTTCCGCTCTAAGGCATATAAGTTGGTGGGTAGTAGCTCTCAGTTGGCCCCATTGATCTTCACAAATTTGATCTTCACTTTAGTTTGGCAAATGATGTTTTTTAACGAGACACTTACACAAGAAAAACTGGTTGGTGTTTCACTTATTATAATGGCGAGTGTGTTGCAAGTTTTATGGCCAAAAATGAAAGGTGTTTGGTATAAGCCTAAGCTGAAAAAGGCACCTGACGCATAGGTAGTCTTCTTTATAAAGGTGTTTGCTTTTTCTATATGAGCGATTCGTTCTTTTTATGTTCTGTCCACTATTTAGTAAGCTTTCATCAGAGGCTTTGTTTCCTGTCATTAATTTTTCATGTTAGAAGATGAAGAAAGAGTGATCTATGTCCACAATTATTGTTACACTTGTTGGAAATAACCCGTATAAGACAAGCGAGTGAGGCGATATGAAGTTTGAAGTTGATACACATACTCATACCTATGCAAGTGGACATGCATATAGCACCTTAATTGAGAACGCGAAGGTGGCAAATGAGAATGGATTGAAAATTTTTTGTACGACTGATCACGCAGAAACGATGCCAGGAGCACCTCACTATTGGTTCTTTGCTAATCAACGAATTCTCCCTCGCTTTTTATCTGACGTTGGTGTTGTTCGAGGGATTGAATCGAATATTCTGAATGTATCTGGTGAAGTAGATATAAATCCAACCCTAGATGAAAAGTTAGATTGGGTTATCGCGAGCTTTCATGAGCCCGTATTCCCACCTCAAGATAAATCCATTCACACTGAGACGTTAATTAACGTGATAAAGAGTGGTCGGGTGGATGCATTGGGTCATTTAGGTAACCCTAACTTTGATTTCGATTTTCATAAAGTATTAACGTGCGCCAAAGAACATAACGTGGCGATTGAAATTAATAACAGCTCGCTTAGGGGTCATAGCCGAGTCGGCAGTGTCGATCGTTGTTACGAAATAGCGTTAGTTGCGAAGGAAGTAGGCACTTACATTACCACGGGGTCAGATGCCCATTTTTGTGTGGATATTGGTATATTAGAAAAAGCCAGTGACCTGCTTGATAGAGCGGATATCCCTGCAACTCAAGTTATCACTCATACAGCCCGTCAGTTTTTAGACTTCCTTGGGCTTCGAAAGAGGCAAACTATTGTCGAGTTTGAAAATCTGTAAATCGTTCTGTTTGGCATAATTCTGGGATTATGGTGGATAGTGAACGAAAAAAACAGCGAAAGAAGATATCAATTTAACGGTCAGTGGATACTGACCGTTAAATTGATATGACAAAGAAGTCAGCCTTCTCTATTTATAAATAAACTGAATAGCAGAAACGTGGCTCGGTTGTTGGGGTGATCGTGTATACACAATAATACCTAAAATAGAGTCTGGAATGAAAGTCTCGATCGAATTTCCATTTTCAAGCTTTCCTATTTTTTTGTATGTGCCATCATCCCACTCTAATATTTGTAGTATGGGCGTATTGCTTGGGCTCCATTGTGTGCCAGAAATCCCCCTTATATAAGTGACATCTTTTATGACCATTTGATCGGAGTAATATACTTCTCGATCTTCTTCTGATATCCCACCACCATAACCTCCGGCTAATAACTCTCCTGTTTCAGCATCATAAATACCGTCAATAGTAGAACCTCCTTGAAACCTGATTTCATTGTGCAAGTCACTTAAAATTTCATTGGTGTAAGCGGTTGGTTGACCGATGATAAGGCTTTTTTGGGCGGTAACCATGGTGACAGATACAGGATCCGATTCTAGACCCAAGTAAGCGACTTTTACTTTGTCTGTTTTACCCTCGATAAAATTAGCGACTTGAATGTACCCCGTCATTACCGACAAATCCGCGACTATTAGCCCAGACAATTCCGCGCTTTCGGAATGCCACTGACAATCGTTAGTGACATCATATGAAGTACCATCCGAATACGTAGCCAAAGCCTGTAGCTGAGTTCCAAAATATTCGGTAATAGTAATAGCTGACGCGTTGATTTCGACCTTTTGCAATACGGGCTCTGTAATGTCTATCTGTATCGTGTCGCTGAAAGCGTACCCATTAGCAATGCCTGACGCGGTAAGAGTAACAGTGCCAGAAGTTAGTCCTGTTACCATTCCCTTTTCTGTCCGGTTGTTGCTTACGCTCGCTATCGCTACATCACTGCTACTCCAGCTGAGCGCATCGTTTTGTGTAATATCTAATCTTTGTCCATTAGAAAGCACAGCTTGCGCAGTAAGATATAAGTTTAGCCCTTTAGGTAATGAAGGGTTGGGTGCAGCCACCGTCAGTTGTGTAATGGCAGTATTCGTTACTTCAACTTGTATTGTATCGCTGAACAAATGGCCATTGGTATTACCGGACGCAGTTATGGTGACTAAGCCTGGTAGAATACCTCGTATTTTTCCCTTTTCTATCTTGTTGTTGCTCATTATGGCTATTGATTCATCACTACTACTCCAACTCAGCACACTGTTTTGCGTTACATCGAGTATCTGTCCGTCAGACATGGTTGCCTCAGCATAAAGGTTTTGTGTAAGCCCTGCGGCAAGAGATACGCTTTCTTGCGTAATGCGTAGCGTGCTTACGACTGGATCCGTCACTTCTATTTTAATGCTGTCCGTGAATAATTGATTATTTGCCTCTCCAGACGCGGTAATGGTTACGATGCCACTAGCGATACCAGTCACTATTCCTTTGTTTGGTCGACGGTTATCTACTTTCGCAATTGAAGTATCACTGCTGCGCCAGATAATGGCGTCGTTATCGGTTACATTGCGTATTTCGTCATCAGATAATATAGCGATAGCACTAAAATTTACTGCTAACCCAATGGGTAACACTTCTTCAGCTACATCCACATTGAGCTGATTTACGGTGGTATTGGTTATCTCAACGTCGACGGTTTCGTTGAATGACTGGCCATTAGCCATGCCAGAAGCGGTAATTGCTACGGTTCCTTCTCTAACTCCCGTGACGTTTCCCTTATTGCTACCATCGTTACTGACAGTAGCGAGGGCAGTATCACCGCTATTCCAAGTTATGGCATCATTTTGGGTTACGTCAATCACTTGTCCGTTGGACAATGTAACTTCAGCAATGAGGCTGCTTGTCAGGCCAATAGGGGTCGTGGCGTCATAAGGGGTTACTTGCAACTGCGTGACAATAAGATCAGTAATCTCGATTTGTGCAGTACCAATAATCAGCTGTCCATTATCAATACCAGACACGGTAATGGTTACCTTTCCTTGCGAATGTCCGGTGATTTTACCTTTATTTTCGTCGTCATTACTTACCGTAGCGATGGACTCATCGTCGCTACTCCAATTGACGTCACGTACTTGAGTGACGTTGACTACACGGCCGTCAAGCGTATGGATTTCCGCAGTAAGCTGTTGAGATAAGCCGATGGGTAACGACGTACTTGCCGGTGAAATAAGTACATGTGAAGTATCGGTAAGTTGATCCGCTTGCTTTGGAAATCCGCTATCACCATCGTTACAAGCGGTTAAAGAAACCAATATAAACAGCGCGCCCCATAATTTATTAAATATCATTTTGAACTCCTCTCACCTTATTTTTTGATGTTGCAACACTGCCTGATTGCCTACTTTTAGTTGGGATCTTGCGTAAAGGCCCTAGCGGCAAATTGCGTCTAACAATCGTTCTTTTAGGTATTATGGATGTCGCTCTTTGATATTTATGTCGGAAAAATCTGAATTTGGAATGGCTTTTAAAAGACCACCTATGAGGTGATCTGGATAGAGGAAAGGGAGGTTAAAAGTGGATGGACTAGATGGGGAATAACGATAATGTACTGTTGAAATTCGGTGACTGAGCATCACTGAATATAAGTGAGAAAACTAAACTATCATTTCAAGTTTATCCTTAATAGCATTGTGCGGGGGTCGAGTATTCAGCACACTGAGCAATTGAATAAGTAGTAATATTCCCGTTACGCCCAAACCTACTCCAATGCCACCCCAAATCCCGGCTAAGCCATATTTCGGCATTAACCACCACGCGACAGGTAACCCAAATGCCCAATAGCCGATTGCCGTCATGATCGTTGGAGAGAGCACGATTTTCATTCCTCTGAGTAAATTCAGAGCCAATAACTGCCAAGCATCAACCACAAAACAGAGTGCAACGACCCAAATAGATGAGGTCAGTAGGAGGGTTAATTCGCGGTTACTTGACGGATTATCTTCTTCAAGTTGAAATAGTTGAGCGATAGACTCCGGCCAGAGTATAAACGCAGCAGCCAGTATTATGCTCAGTAAGGTTACGAGCATAAAGCTTTGGTGAGAGGTTCGTTTAATGCCTGCCTGATTTCCTGCGCCAAAGTCTTTGCCGACCAAAATAGCGGCCGCTTGAGAAAAGCCGAAATTGATGTTCCACGTAAAACTTAAACACTGTAATAATATCTGGTGCATAGCTAAGGATGCGACACTGATCATACCTGCCATCAGTGTTCCACCGTAGATCAACCCATGCTCCAAAATACTCGCCAGTGCAATAGGTACTCCCATTGTCAATAAAGGTGTAATGAGTTTGATTGAGTACTCTTCAAGTCGTAACCAAGGGGCGAAACGATAGTATGTGTCACGTCCAAAAACCCAGTAACCATAACCGAGTAACGAGATAATGGCTGAAATAGAGGTGCCAGCACCGAGACCCGCTATCCCAAATCCCAATTGAAAGCCGAGCAAGTAGCTGATAGGAACGTTGAGCAAAACGGTGATAACGGACATCACCATGACAGAACGAGCGTCGCCAAAGGTGCTTGTTAGGCCTCGTAACACTAATAGTAAGAGAGTGGGTAACATCGCCCATTTTAGGGCGTTGAGATAATCCATTCCGATAAAAATGACTTCATCTGATTGATTCGCACTACGCAGGAGTTCTGGTGCGAAAATCAAGCTTGTCGTAAGTAGGAAAGTACATATTACGGCTAGCATCACCGCGCCTTTAATAGCATTTCGTATTTGCTGTATACCAAACTCAGGACGTGACAAGCTCTGCCCATAAGCGATAGCGATTAAGTTCGCGCTACAGCCAACGGTGCTTGCAGCAATAAGAAACACAAAAGAATAGACGGACGCACCTAATCCACCAGCGGCAAGTGCTTGCACACTGATGCGTGACATCATCCAGATATCGGTTAATACCAATGCCATAGAGATGAGTTGGGAGACAATGAGTGGAAGAGCGAGAGAAAATAATTTTTGCATAGTAGCCTCTGTGTTATGTAGCACAAAGTAACGCTTTCAAGGCTAGCGTTCAATTAACATTTGTGCCATGCTGACATTACATGAACTCATGCGAAAAACTATGTCACCTTATCCCCAACTTCCCTATTCTCATAAAGGTCTACAGGTTTATGAATCTGTAGCGAGGCTTATGAGCTTTACCTTAGCAGCAAAGGAGCTACACGTTACCCAAAGTGCTGTCAGTCGACAGGTCAAACAGCTTGAGGATGATCTTAATGAATCTCTAATCATTAGACGAAATCGCTCAATTGAACTGACATTAAAAGGACAGGCGCTTTATTCCGTGTTGGAAAAGAACTACCTAGCTCTAGAAGCCCTAATTGCTTCTTGGAAACAAAGTGACCAGAAAAAAATCGTTATAAAGGCCGCGTTGAGTTACGCCACGCGTTCGCTTATCCCTAAAGTTCAGCAGCTACACGAGAAGTTTCCCGGCTACGAGATAGTCGTGATTCCTAGCATGGATGAAGATGAAAGTGTAAACGCGAGTGAATACGATTTACTGATATTCAATACCCGTCGTGGTTCACTTTATACCGATAACCTCGATGTATTGTACTTGCGAGAAGAGTTTATGGCTCCAGTTTGTGCACAACAATTGGTGTCGGACCAAGCCGACATAGAGACGATTATTCAGATGCCTAGGCTTCATCCAACCATGGATCACTATGACTGGATCACATGGTTGAGAAATACCCACTATGTTCACTCCTCAAAGACACGAGATACCACATTCTTAACCTTAGATATGGCACTTAGTGCCTGCTTATCTGGTCAGGGTGTTACAGTGACGGATCTTTTGTTGGTTTTACCTGAACTGGAGTACGGGTACTTAATATGCCCAGAGGGTGCACCTGTTCAATACAGTCCTTGGCAATATTTTTGTCACTATCGTACTAAATCACCCATCGTTGAAGAACTGATTGAATGGCTAAAGATTGAAACAGAAAAAGAGGTCAAAACCCTTAATCGATTGGCGAATCAATACCATTGGAAAGGGGTGGTGGACTAATATCCACTAGGCTTGATATAGCTCTAATGGTAACCCGTCCGGATCTTTGAAAAAGGTGAATGCTTTGCCTGTATACTCGTCAATACGAATCGATTCGACTTCGATACCTTTGGCCTCTAGCTCGCATTTTGTGTTCTCTACGGAATCGACCACAAACGCCAGATGCCTTAATCCCTGGGCTTCTGGTGTATTGGGGCGTTTAGGGGCATTAGGAAATGAGAATAACTCAATCTGCCCACCATCTGGTAGAGCAAGGTCCAACTTGTAGGAATCTCGGTGAGCACGGTAGTTTTCTGCGATCACTTCTAGACCCAGAACATGAATATAAAACCGTTTTGATACCTCATAATCTGAACATATAATGGCAGTGTGATGGATTCGTTTAAGCATAGGTGTTCTCCTAGTTGGCGATGAGAAAATGTTCCATCGCATAATCGATGAATACACGAAATCGAGCGGGCATATATTTGGTTTGAGCGAACTGAAGAGCAATCATGCCATGATAATTGCCTTTTATCGTCCAGTCACTGAGTACTTCCTCTACCTCACCAGATCGTATTGCTTCTTGAATAACAAAGTCATGGAATATACCAATACCTAAGCTATTCTTAACCCCATTGAGCCGCATTTGTGAATGGTTTACAGCGTAACGACCTGAAACAGGGATCCGGTGTAACTCATCGTCCTTAACAAAACTCCAGACATGGTCGTTGTCAGTCTCACCGAGATAAAGGCAATCATGTTCAATCAGTTGATTGGGATGGGTCGGGTAACCTTTGTTGCTCAGATAGTCAGGGCTGGCACACAAGACCAGATTCGTTTTACCCATCTCTTTTAGTACTAAATTTTCGTCGGGTTTATCTGTGAGTCGAAAAACAATATCTATACCGTTTTTAAAGATATCAATGTCGCCATCTGCAGCGCGAAGTTTTAATTGTATATCAGGGTATTTTTTCAAAAAAGGGATGACATAAGGCTGCAAAACAGAATTGAGAAATGCCTCAGGCGCTGCGACGGTAATGGGTCCACTAGGGCGGTCATGGTCTTCAGTCGATAATTCAATCGCTTGTTGTGCGGAGTTCACCATGGTGATGCATTCTTCATAGATTTTTTTACCCGCTTCGGTGATGAGTAATTTACGTGTGGTTCTTTCAAACAATTTTACCGATAGCGCTTTTTCTAAGCGGGTCATCGTTTTACTCAGTGCAGAAGGCGTTACGTTGAGTTTTTTTGCTGCAGCAGTAAAACTTTTCTCCTGCTCGACTAGAATAAAGACAGCAAGATCGGGAAGAAGTGTGATCAACTTATTAGAAATCATCGTTATTTGTGCCTGTGATTCATTAATGTTTTTCCATGTAAAGGGATAATAGTCTTTATCGCTATCAGTTAGAATAGTTTTACACAATAAATACATCATTTTCAGCAAGGAATACAAACATGTCTTCAGCATTTTATGATCAGATAAATCAACAGATTGAAGAAGTAAAAGAAGAAGGGCTGTATAAGTCTGAACGTATCATTACTTCTGCTCAAAAGGCCGCTGTTTCTATCTCTACTGGAGAAGAAGTACTGAATTTTTGTGCGAACAACTATCTTGGATTGGCGAATCACCCGGATCTTATACAAGCAGCAAAAGATGGCATGGATGAACATGGTTTCGGTATGGCATCTGTTCGTTTTATCTGTGGTACCCAAGACTCACATAAAGTACTGGAACAGAAGCTGTCTGAATTCTTAGGTAAAGAAGATACGATCCTATACACCTCATGTTTTGATGCGAACACGGGCCTTTTTGAGACCATTTTAGGTAAAGAAGACGCAATAATATCCGACGCACTAAACCATGCTTCTATCATCGATGGTGTTCGCCTATGTAAAGCGATGCGTTTTCGTTATGCCAACAACAATATGCAAGAACTAGAGCAACAACTTATCGATGCCGATAAGGCGGGTGCTCGCCATAAGATGATCGTAACTGACGGGGTTTTCTCTATGGACGGCGTTGTCGCTAATCTTCCCGCAATTTGTGACTTAGCCGATAAATACAATGCTCTCGTTATGGTTGATGATTCTCACGCGGTTGGTTTTATGGGCGCAAACGGTCGTGGAACCCATGAACATCATGATGTGATTGACCGAATTGACATAATTACCGGCACATTAGGTAAAGCTATGGGTGGTGCTTCTGGTGGTTATACTTCCGGGAAAAAAGAAGTCGTGGATTGGTTGCGTCAACGTTCACGTCCATATCTGTTTTCCAATTCCGTTGCACCAGCTATTGTTTCAGCGTCTATTCGTGTGCTGACTCTTTTAGCAGAAAACGGAGAGTTGCGTGACAATTTATGGGAAAATGCGGCCCATTTCCGAACTCGTATGGAAGGTGCGGGCTTTACTATGGGAGGTGCTGACCATGCGATTATTCCAATCATGTTGGGTGATGCGAAGGTCGCCGCTGAGTTTGCTGAGCGATCCCTTGCAAAAGGCATTTATGTGGTTGGTTTCTCATTCCCTGTCGTACCAAAAGGGCAGGCACGTATCCGTACTCAGATGTCTGCAGCACATAATCGTGATGAATTAGATAAAGCGATTGATGCATTCATTCTGGTTGGTAAAGAAATGGCGATTATCTAAGTCGGTGGCAATAACCCAACGTATCTTGAGAGATTTGAGTATGAAAATTAAAGCACTGGCAAAACTAAAACCTGAAGAAGGTATTTGGCTTACCGAAGTAGATAAGCCAAAGATGGGTCATAATGACCTATTGATACGAATTAAGAAAACGGCGATATGTGGAACGGATGTACACATCTACAACTGGGACGATTGGTCGAAAAATACGATCCCTGTACCTATGGTTGTTGGGCATGAGTACGTCGGTGAAGTGGTTGGCGTTGGTCAAGAGGTACGTGGCTTTTCACTCGGTGACCGTGTTTCTGGTGAAGGACATATTACGTGTGGGCATTGCCGAAATTGTCGCGGTGGACGAACTCATCTATGCAGAAATACGGTGGGCGTAGGGGTAAACCGTACGGGCGCATTCTCTGAATTCCTCGTGATACCCGCGTTCAATGCATTTAAAATTCCAGATAGCATTTCGGATGATTTGGCATCGATATTTGACCCATTTGGTAACGCTATTCATACGGCTTTATCGTTTGATCTTGTCGGAGAAGATGTTCTTATCACGGGGGCTGGGCCGATTGGTATTATGGCTGCTGCCGTAGCCAAACATGTTGGTGCTCGTCACGTTGTCATTACTGATGTCAATGAATACCGCTTGGAACTGGCGCAGAAGATGGGCGTAACTCGAGCCGTCAATGTCGCCAATCAAAACCTTGAAGAGGTGATGACTGAGTTAGGAATGACGGAAGGATTTGATGTTGGCTTAGAGATGTCGGGTAACCCTTCTGCATTCAATAGCATGTTGCATGCAATGAACCACGGTGGGCGAATTGCACTACTTGGAATTCCACCGAAAGATATGGGAATAGATTGGAACCAGGTTATTTTCAAGGGGATGGTTATAAAAGGTATCTATGGCCGTGAGATGTTTGAAACCTGGTACAAAATGGCGTCTCTCATTCAATCAGGCTTAGATCTTACCCCAATTATCACGCATCACTACAAGATTGATGACTTCCAAAAAGGCTTCGACACCATGCGTAGCGGGCTTTCTGGGAAAGTTATTCTCGACTGGGAATAGCAGATTTAGTAAATTATTAAGGGGCCTTTTGGGGCCTCTTTTTCGTTTTATCGCGTTTAAAAAAGTCGTTATATAAAGAACACCGTCAGTTTTTATTAACAATTTTGTATATGGTATCTATTTGATATAGCCAAATATTAAAAACAATATATCGAGTACCAACCATGAGTGAAACATCAGTAACTGAGGTCAATGTGAATGAGAATAAGCTTGCATCTAGACGGGATAGATTAGGCGCAATATTGATTGATGGTCTTGTTGCATTAGTCGTGGTCATGCTATTTTTGTATTTCAATGACTGGAACTCAGATGAGGCTATTGACGTTATGGGGCCTTATACCAGTTATCTCTATCTGTATGGAATATGGTTGCTTCTGAACGGATACCTCCTTCACTCTAGGGGGCAAACAATAGGGAAGTATATCTGCGATATAGCCATTGTCAGTAACAAGGACGAACAGCTTATTGGATTACATAGTATTATCCTCAAAAGAATAGTTCCAATAAGTTTAATTGCATGGATCCCTTTTATTGGTCAGTACTCTAGCTTGATTGACGGCTTATTGATTTTTCGAAAAGATAAGAGGTGCGTACATGATTGGATTGCAGGAACTAAAGTTATCGATGTCTCTAAACCTGAACCACCATTTGACCCTAGTAAGATGGAATAGGGCCATTGTGTTGAAATTGAATTCAGGCCCCACTTAAGATTGTCTGCCAATAGAGAGCGATTAATGTCATCAATAATTAGCATTCACATCACTTTATTCTAGTGCTTTCTCCAAGTAATCTAGCAATACTCTTATCTTTGGAGATAGATGTCGATTATTAGGGTAGAGCGCTGAAATGGCTTCGTCAGGGGAGCGATTTTGTTCTAATATCTGTGTCAGTCTTCCCTCTTTTATATGAGGTAAAACATAGTAATCGGGCAGTTGTATGATACCTAACCCTTTGATGGCAGCATCAACGAGCGCGTGACCGCTATTACAAACTAAATTCCCTTTAATCTTGATATTTTTGGGTTTTCCAGCGTCTTGAAATCGCCAGTAATCTAACGTTCCTACCAAGCAGTTATGTTGATCCAATTCTGATAAAGAGTGAGGAATACCAAAGGTAGACAGGTAACCTGTGGACGCGCAGACATATTGGGTTCGCGCCCCGAGTCTTTTAGCCATCATGCTTGAATCCTCTAGTGGGCCCAATCGAATCGCCAGATCAAACCCCTCATCGACTAAATCAAGTTTCTGATTAGTGAGGTTTATGTTTACCTTTAGTTCTGGATATTTGCTCATGAAATCATTAATCAAAGGCGCGATTGTTTTTTCACCGTAGGTGATAGGTGCGGTAATTTTTAACAAACCTCTGGGTGCACTCTGTAAATGGGTGATGGCGCGCTCAGCTTCTTCTAATCCATCAAGCACCTGCCGACAGTGTTGATAATAGATCAATCCAACTTCGGTTACCGACACTTTACGCGTTGTACGGTGGAAGAGTTTGGTTGCCAATCTAGTTTCTAGCGCACTTACTTGTCTGCTAACTTGGGCCGTTGATATACCAAGGCGCTTTGCTGCTTTGGTGAAGCTTTCCGCCTCTGTTACGGCGACAAATTCGCTTACCCCTTCCCAGTTGAACATTGTTACCTCTCAGTAATTATTTTGGCGATCATTAGCGACGATGGTCGAGCTTAGCATAACTGAAATCAAGAAAAGATGATGTGAAAATAGGTGAAATATAGTAATGAACTGATAAACAACAATTTTATTATGATTGGCAATTTGACGGATTGGTGTTTGCTACGCCTATTATTACTATACAGTAAAAGTGATTTTCATAGTAATGGGATTATCACTCTAAAAAATGAAGACTATAATGTATCTATACTTCTAAAGAACGCAACAATACCAGACGCTTTCAGCGATCAAATTAAGGACATCAATATGACAGCACAAACAATAAAATCCAAAGCCGCCGTTGCATGGGCTGTGGGCGAACCTTTATCGATGGAAATAGTCGATGTTATGCCACCTCAAAAAGGTGAAGTTCGAATAAAGATGATAGCGACTGGTGTATGTCATACCGATGCTTTTACCCTTTCAGGTGAAGATCCAGAGGGTATTTTTCCGTGTATTTTAGGCCATGAAGGCGGCGGTATCGTTGAATCAATTGGCGAAGGCGTTACTAGCGTTCAAATTGGTGACCATGTCATTCCACTATACACACCAGAATGTGGTGAATGCAAATTCTGTAAATCCGGTAAGACAAACCTTTGCCAAAAAATTCGTGAAACTCAGGGTAAAGGTCTTATGCCGGATGGCACGACACGTTTTTCAAAAGACGGCGTTAAGATTTTCCACTATATGGGAACCTCAACGTTCTCTGAATATACCGTTTTACCGGAGATTTCTCTTGCGAAAGTAAATCCAGAAGCGCCCCTTGAAGAGGTTTGTTTACTTGGTTGTGGTGTGACAACTGGGATGGGTGCAGTAATGAATACGGCGAAAGTTGAAGAGGGTGCAACCGTCGCTATTTTTGGCATGGGTGGTATTGGATTGTCAGCGGTAATCGGTGCAACGATGGCTAAAGCTTCACGAATCATTGTTATCGATATTAACGAAAGTAAGTTTGAACTTGCGCGTAAATTAGGGGCAACTGATTGCATCAATCCGAAAGACCATGATCAACCCATTCAGGATGTCATCGTGGAGCTAACCGATGGTGGTGTCGACTACTCGTTTGAATGTATTGGTAACGTCAACGTAATGCGCTCTGCGCTCGAGTGCTGCCATAAAGGATGGGGAGAGTCTGTCGTTATTGGTGTCGCAGGGGCAGGACAAGAGATCTCTACTCGTCCATTCCAACTCGTAACAGGTCGCGTATGGAGAGGGTCCGCTTTTGGTGGTGTTAAAGGCCGCACGGAACTACCCGATTATGTAGAACGCTATATGGCAGGCGAGTTTAAGCTTAATGACTTTATTACTCATACGATGAGCCTAGATAAGGTGAATGAAGCGTTTGACCTCATGCACGAAGGCAAGAGCATACGTACTGTTATTCACTTTTAGTCATAAATCAAAGCGAGCTCAGGAGTTAGAAGCGTGACGATTGAAAATATCAGCGTGAATAAGAGTTTTGGTGGCTGGCATAAACGCTATAGCCACCATTCCAAAGTACTAAATTGTCAGATGCAATTTGCTATCTATTTGCCACCACAGGCGTCAAATGGTGAGAAAGTTCCGGTTCTGTATTGGCTGTCGGGATTGACCTGTACCGATGAAAATTTTATGCAGAAATCGGGAGTACAATCTCTGGCGTCTGAGCTTGGGATCGCGATCGTTGCGCCAGATACAAGCCCGCGTGGTGGTGATGTGGCTGATGTAGATAGCTACGATCTTGGTAAAGGTGCGGGTTTCTATCTTAATGCTACCCAAGAACCGTGGAGTAGACATTATCATATGTATGACTATGTGCTTGAAGAGCTGCCACAGTTGATCGAATCGACGTTTCCAGTGACAAATAAGCGTTCGATCGCAGGGCACTCGATGGGCGGCCACGGTGCACTTGTTATTGCACTGCGGAACGCGGGTGCCTACCAATCCGTATCGGCGTTTAGTCCCATCTGTCATCCGTCAATAACGCCATGGGGTAAAAAGGCTTTTTCTGCCTATCTTGGGCGAGATACAAAGGAATGGCGTGAGTATGATGCGAGTATTTTACTTGGCGAGGCAGTCGACTTTGTACCTGCTTTGGTTGACCAAGGTGTAGCGGATGAGTTTCTAAATGAACAATTGAAGACGGAATATTTAGACTCTGTTGCTACGGAAAAAGGGTACCCGTTAAAAGTTAATTACCGTGAAGGCTATGATCATAGCTATTATTTTATCGCGAGCTTTATTGAAAACCATTTACGTTTTCACGCGGAATATCTTAGTAAGTAGCGGCTAATTGACCGAAAAAAGCCTCAATTGGAAAACTATCCTGTTGAGGCTTTTGCTTTCTTACAAACAAGTCGTTTCTTACAAATTATTTCTGAGTAAGGCTACGAATTAACTTAGGTACATCTGTATTGTTTAATACACCTTCGAAGTACTGAGAACCAGGACCTGTCGCGAACAATGGAATCATGTTCGCTGAGTGACCACCAGTGCTAGAGGCTTCTCTGACAGCACGATCGATAGCACCGGCTTGGTAGTGAGCTGCGACCATTGACCCAATTTCCCAACCGAGTTTGTATTGATATTTCAACTTCCCTTTCTTACCCATTACGTGAGAATTTAATTCAGCAACTTGTTCATCGGTCACTTCAAAGCCTGCATATTCTTTGAATACGGCTTTAATTGAATCGGGTTCAAAACTTTTTCCATCGGCCGCTTTAACGAGTTTTCCTGCCATAAATTCAGGTGAAACAGTGATGTTTTTTAAACCTGCAATGTCCATTGGTTCGGTAACAGATAAGCCCATGGTTTCATGGTCGGCTAATACAACAATTAGTGTGTCATTGCGATCTTTAGCCCAATTTACGGTTTGTTCGATAGTGCGGTCAAACTCCATAAATTCTTGCCAGACACCGGTAATATCGGCGGCATGTGCGGCGTGATCAATTCGAGCACCTTCAACCATAAGGAAGAATCCATCTTTATCTTTTTTAAGGACATCTATCGCTTTTTCGGTCATCAATTCTAAGCTTGGTTCGTTACTATTTAAGTCATCACGATCCAATTTATAATTCATATAGGTTGGATTGAATAGACCTAAAAGTTTGTCCGCGCCTTTAATAGCCGCGAGCTGGTCTTTATCTTTTACGATGGTATAGCCCGTTTCTTCAAATTTTGGCAATAAATCGACACCATCTTGTTTTTTAGGACCAAAATACTTTGAACCGCCACCTAATAAAACGTCATACTCATGCTCTAGCATTTGACGTGCCGCAGCCGGTTGGCCTTGATAACGGTCAGCAACACTTGCTGTAAATGCCGCTGGTGTCGCATCCGTCACCGTATTGGTTGATATGACCCCAACCTTTCGACCTGCTTTTTTGAAGTCATCGAGAACGCTATCAACTTCAACGCCCTGAGGATCAACACCAATAGCGCTGTTGTTTGTTTTCACGCTTGTTGCAATGGCAGTACCAGCGGCGGCGGAATCGGTGACTTGATTATTTGCTGAATACGTTTTAACTAAAGCAACATTGGGTAATGATTCAATGAAATGAGAACCGTCTTTGCCATATTCCATATGACGAGCGATTTCAATTTGTCCTAAACCCATCCCATCACCAATAAAAATAATGACGTTTTTGGGTCTAATCGTTTCTGCTTGAGCTTGTGCAAAATCTGGTGCGGCCATAACGTAGTTAGAGCCTGCCAATGCGGTAATTGTGGCTAAAGCGATGGTTTTCAATTTCATAAATGGTGTCCTTCAACTAAAAAATAAAACCTTTAACACAAAAAGGTCAAAAATACGGTCGATATTCGAATGAATCCGTATTTTCTCTGAAGATCACATATAGATATGATATCAAAATCACATAGTTAGTATGAAATGTCTATTGATAGAATACTCTGTTTAATGCTGTTGAAATTGAACGCTAAGTCACATCTTATTCGGTAATTCCTTTGGATAGATCTCGGAAAAAATGACCCGTTTCACGCGTTGCGTCCCGCGTAGCATGGCCAATAGCCGTTGTGGCTTCTTTGGTTGCTTTACCTACTTCATTCGCATCTCTTTTTATTTGCTCTTTCTGAGTAACGGAGCATGCAAATAGAGTCGTGCAAAGAAATAAGGCAAAAATAGAGTGTCTGTTCATTTTGGTTAAGGCCAGCGGCTATAAAAGTTAGACTCTAGCTTATCATTTTGTCGGAATGACGAAAGCAAAAAAGCCCTAGTAAAAAGGCTTTTATTAGAAGATGGGGTAGGCCGTTAGAAATCGCTAAAACTCCATTCTATAAACAGAGGTTGTGCCACTCACTTCATTACCAACGGCCAAGTAATGTTGTCCATTTCGTTGGAAATATTTAATCGATTCTGGTCCCAAGTCCCCTGCTTTCACATTGTATTTTCCGTTGTCACAATTGCCGTCATCTATTGTTGTACATACTCCTTCACTGTAATGTCGATTATTGACATAGTGATTAAACGTTGGCTTCTCTGGGTTACTTACGTCGTAAATCATAATGCCCCCCTGACGTTCTAAACCTATAAAGGCATACTGGCGATTGTTTATATTTGCGGTTTCGATCGCTTCTGGTTCTGAGCCTTTATCGTCACTACGATCGTCACCACTTTGGTTACTATCGTTTGTGCTATTAAAATATTCGCCATTTTCACGCAGTGCGATGCGAGCAAATTCATCACCGCTGTCGTATACAAGACGACCCGATTCACTAAAAATAGAGAACGACCTAGCACCGTACGTATATACTGTTTCATCAAAGGAAATAGCTTTGCCTTGCGAGATATTCTTGTCGTTGAGGATCTTTAAACGCCCCAGTTGCGTCTTGTCTTTAAGTGCCACAGAAAGGGGATGGTTTTCGTCGATGTTTAAGTTCTTGCCCCGGACCTCGTCTACATAAGCAATGCAAAATCCTTCTGCCGAATCGTATTTATCCGTGTTTGAAAAATCATCTTCATCCCATTGATAGCTTTTTATATCGCAGTTTTTTTGGGTGGTATCAAATCCATACTCTCGACCGTCACCTTCATTAGCAGTTAAAATATAGGTTTTGCCGTTGATAGTGTAACTGGTGATGCTATCAGGCATGTATAGCCCTTCTAACATCGGATAGCTTTTGAAGTTTCCCGCCTTCTTATCTTTATTAGAGGCATCCAATTGAGCGTTGGACCATGATTTCCCGCCAAGGCCAAAAATTTCGTCGATCTCCGCGTTTGCTACATCAATTACCGCGATCGCATTGTTCTCTTGAAGCGCGACATATAACTTACCGTTGTCGGCAAACGTTAAGAATTCGGGTTCTAAGTCTTGAGCAACAGAGGCATTTGGTGCTGAAATTCGAACCGTTTCCGACACTTCGTTAAAACGTGAGTTTTCTGAATTAAATGCTCGGAAATTAATTTGAGTAACATTGGCATTCATTGGCCCATCACTTAAATCGACAAGTGTGACGCTGCCTTCTGGATCAACGCTGTAATCAGAGTTTGGTTCACCTTCATTAGCGGAAGCTAGATAACGACCGTCTTTTGAAAAGCTCACCATATCGGGTAATGCACCCGCGGTGTAGGTGTTGATTAGTTCTAAAGTGTCAGACCGATATAGGGCAATGATACCGTTCTGCTGCTTGGTTTTATTCTCGACGGCGATGGCCACTAAACCGCCGTGTGTCGTTACGCTGTTAGCTGCGCCGATGTTTAAACCTGAATGGAGTGCTGCACTTTGTAAATCAATCACACCATTATTTATAGGCTTCGCATCTTGGTTGAGCGATAAGACATCCACTTGTGCAGCTTGTGCATTAACCACATATAGGGAATCAGTACAGTTATCGTAGCTCACTATTTCTGCGGCTGATTTGTCAAAGCGAGCGTTGGAAATATGGGTTCCAACTAAAGTTAAACCTTTAATCGCCATCTCGGTATTTTCGACTCTTGAATGTGGTTTGCACTGAATACCTAACTTGGATGAGCTCTTCGGATTATTGCTGTTTGTTGAAGTACATGCAGCCAACAGTGTCATTGATAAAGCCAATATGAATCGGTTTTTGAATTGCATAAATCGTCCCTGAATAATAATGAGTTAATGAAATTAACCGGACTAATTTATGTGCTTTATGTTACGTATTGGTTTCAAATTGATTAACCTTGTCTGACAGGCCAAAATCAAATGCTGGTCAGTAGGGTGGTTTGAGTAAGATAATTAGTTTCAATGAGTCTAATTTATCTGTTTCCATATATGAGATGTCAGTATGTGAATTTCGCACTATATCCAACTCAGTTTACATGGTTAGATCACATTTTTGTTAGGAACTGGAGGTTAAACATGGGCTGGACAATTCAAGGTACAACACGTTATTTATCAGAATTTGGTCTTAGACCAGTACGCAGTAGAATAAGTGTAGAAGAAGGCAGCATTTTTCTGAGTGAATTGCTTAAAGTTGACCCTAATAACATGATGAATTCGAACGGTTACGCTTATTATATATGTCGCCAAAAAGAAGAGGTGAAAGCGTTACTCATTACGACTTCTATCGAAGATAGTAAATATGTAAAAGAATCGGAGGCAAAGTTTATCCGATTAGTAAAAAGTTTGGTTAAGCAAACGACAACTGGAGTGGTTAGTAAAGAGGTGGATTTGGTCAATAATCATATCGAAAAGGTTGGAGTGCATACATTTCAGATAGAAAGAAATGGCATCAATCATAGTAATTCTTTGCGATGTATATTGAGCCTAACAGAAGATGCTATTGCAGCGAAGCAATGGCTTGATAAGATCGATTACCACGCAGTATAAACACACAAAACACGTTGATTCTAAGCGGAATAGTCTATCTAAAAATGCCCAATAGAATGCCCATTGATGTCGGCCCCAGAGTATCCGAATTGTTGATCAGTTATTTTCCAGATTGGTATTTTATAGGGGCCAGTTCAATTTATTGAAAATGGCCCTATTTTTATCCCTGCCACTTATCCTGACTTCACGGCATTTAATCAAGTAACGGTCAATTAATGGCGAAGTTAATCACCTAAAGCCACGCCTTCACGACGAGGGTCTGCACCCCCTATCAATTTGCCGTCTTTAAATAAAATGGCATGAAGACCGGAGTTAAGGTCGCGGATATTGACTTTGAATCCCATTTTCTCTAATGGTTCTTTAAAGCTTTCTGCGGATGTTCCTTGTTCAAGGTCATAGGTACCGAATCTATTCACCATATGCGGCATGTCGATAGCTTGTTGAATATCCATTCCCCAATCTAGGTGTGCGATCAATGTTTGTGCGACGTAGCCAATAATGCGAGAACCTCCCGGAGAACCAACGGCCATATAAGGTTGCCCTTGTTTCATCACGATCGTCGGCGCCATAGAAGAACGAGGGCGCTTCCCCGGTTCGAGTCGGTTCGCAATGGGATAGCCATCTTTATAGGTGGCAAAAGAAAAGTCTGTCAATTCATTGTTGAGAATAAAGCCGTTGCTCATCACTCTCGAACCAAAGCCATTTTCGACGGTACTGGTCATTGAGACGATGTTACCCTCTTTGTCCGCAATCACTAGATGCGTTGTGCTTGGTAACTCAATGGACTGATCATCGGCTAGGGCGATTTTATTCGCCCATGGTGGATTTCCTGCCGTAACCGTCGCTAATGCGCTGCCCTTTTTGATCAACGAAGATCGGCTAGCAAGGTAATCAGGATCCACTAACCCTTCAGGAACGGGTACAAAATCTGCGTCTGCCATATAACGTCCTCGGTCAGCAAAGGCTAACCGAGAAGCATCCCCTATTATCTGCCATGAAACAGGATCTTCAGGTCCCATTGCGCTTAAGTCAAAATGGCTTGAGATGCCCATAATTTGGCCGACAGTGAGGGCACCAGAACTTGGTGGTCCCATGCCGCAGATGTCATATTGCCGATATGGAGCACAGGTGGTTTCTCGTTCTACAACGGCGTAGTTAATAAAGTCGGCTTGAGATAGATAGCCTGGGTTATCGGTAATGCTGGTTACTTTCGCTACGATATCTTTGGCTATTTGACCTTGATAAAAGGCACTTTCCCCTTCTTTTGCTAGCGTTGATAGTGTCTTCGCATAGGCTGGATTTTTTAGTGTGCTACCTTGTGCAAGAGGTTGCCCATCTGATGTGAAGAAATAAGCTTTGGTGTCTGGATAGCGGCTCAAGCGCTCCTTATCATTTGCAATAGAAGAGGCCAGTCGTTCTGACACGGTAAATCCGTCTGTTGCCATTTTTGTTGCTGGCACAAATAGCTCAGACCAACTCTTTTGTCCATACTTTTCATGCATCGTCGCGAGTAACTTTACCGTGCCGGGCGTACCAACAGAGCGGCCGCCGACAACGGCGTCGTAAAATTTTAAAGGCTTACCATTTTCGTCTTGAAAAAGTTCGGGACGAGCAGCCAAAGGAGCCGTTTCTCTGCCATCAAACGTGGTGATTTTTTTAGATTTTGCATCGTAGTAAACCAAAAAGGCACCACCGCCCAACCCAGAAGATTGTGGTTCAACTAAGCCCAATACGGTTTGTATTGCGACTAAAGCGTCGGCAGCATTACCCCCACTTTTCAGTACCTCATAACCCGCGTGAGCGGCCAACGGGTTTGCTGCTGCGACCATATAGTCATTGGCAACGACAGCCTGTTTAGCCGTTACTTTGCTGGTTAACTCTGGGGCGACAGAGTCCGCCACTTGCGAGGTGGCATTGGCGTTAATGGAAAGAAAAAACAAGCCAACTGACGTTATTGTTTTATTATACATATATTCCCTTATTATAATGTTAACCCATTGAAATAAAGATGATACTTGCAAAGTATGGTCCATATCTTCTCTATTTTAAATCAAAGGGTTATATTGTTTTTAATAACAATTATTCAAGTCGTCTTACTCATTTGAGGCAAACAGCACTGGAATGGGGAAAGTATAGAAGAAGATTTAAAAGAAGTGATTAGAATAAATAGGACATTCACGATGACAAAGCGAAAATGTTAGATGAAGCAACAAGTTGTATGTCGTATTTTGAATGTTTAATAAACCCTAGCTGGGGATGGATCTTTTTCAATTAAAAGGGTGAGTAGATATCTACTTACCCTTTGTTTCAGCGGGTAACCTTATACTATAAATTTGTCTAAGATACCATTCTGCTCTCGCACATTGTCGCCTTGAATCTGCATTTCTTTACTAGATTCACCTGCGGCATTGGCAACGAGGTCTGATAAATCTTTGATCTTCACAGTATTAGAGTTTATTTCTTCGGCCACTAAGCTCTGTTCTTCTGCTGCGGAAGCGATCTGCATATTCATATCGGTAATACGTTGAATAGCGTCCCTAATGCGCTCTAGTGCGCTATTTGCTTCTTGTGCTTGGGTCACCGTTGTTACTGCGGTCTCTTTACTTGTACCCATTGCTTTAGCTACCGCACCTGCACCGGCTTGTAGTTGTTCAATCATGGTACGGATTTCAGTAGTGGACTCTTGAGTTCTTTGTGCCAATGTTCTCACTTCATCCGCAACAACCGCAAATCCGCGACCATAATCTCCTGCGCGTGCGGCTTCAATAGCCGCATTGAGCGCAAGCAGGTTAGTTTGGTCTGCGATATCGTTAATAACCTGAAGTACGGTTTCAATTCTATCGGTAGCATCCTCCAATGATTTCACTTGTATCACGGCATCGTCGATGCTGGCGGATAACGCACCAATAGAATCTGTCGTATGGCTAACAATGGCGCTGCCTTCCTGTGTTGCGTTATCGGCTTCTTGAGCCGCAGACGCAGCACCTTGTGCATTACCAGCCATGTCGGTAGAAGTGGTGGCCATTTCGTGCATTGCCGTAGCCAATTGCTCTATTTCTCGCATCTGTTCTGTCATCGCGGCAGCAGCAGCAGACGCGCCTTCAGAACTGGCTTCTGCACCTTTTAGTATCTCGTGACTTATGCCTTTGAGCTGTTTTATCTTGTCTTGTAGGCTCTCTGTAAACTGGTTGAAACCTTTTGCGAGTTCTGCAAATTCGGTGTCTGTAGTGGTGGCTAAACGTTGTGTTAGATTACCATCACCAGTAGCAACATCTTGAATTGCGTCATTAAGAGAACCTAATGGTTTCATTAATTTACCTATCAACACAAGCAGCAAGCCGATACTGACTAATAGCGCGATGGTGGTAACAATGATAGAACTTGTGCGCATGTCACTAACGGGTTGGAAGGCAATACCATTGTCGATTACGGAACCGACATACCAGTCAATTCCGGGTATCTTTCGAAAGTCATAAGCTAATTCATTGCCATCTGAGTTTACAATCTGCATCTCTTCAGAAATGTTAACTTGAGCGTGCATTTCAGAGAACGGTTTGCCGTTCAATTCGGTATCTGGATGAGCAATGATCGTTCCGTCTGAGGAAACAATAAATAGAAACCCTGCATCAAAAAGATTCACTTGGTTTATTGTTTCGGCCAAACTTGCTAGGCTCACATCAAAGAACAACGCACCAACAAATTGCCCACTTTTTTTCAATGGTGTTGCAATTGAGATTACGATTTCTTTGGTAACAGAATCGGCATAGGGGGCAGTAATGATAAGCGCATTTTTTGATTTGGCGTCCTTATACCAAGGACGAGCGCGAGCATCCCAACTAGCACCGGGGTCCCAGTTAACATCGCCACTGATCGCTTTACCGTTTGTTTCTAAACCAGCACCAACAAGTATGAACGGTTTTTTGAGACTGGGTTTATTAATTGCTTTCTTAATGGCGTCAGGGCTTAGATCATCGTTAGCCATTTCTGTCGTATAAATAGCGAGTGCTTTTTGTCCGGAGATCTTATCAGCGACATTACTTTTTACACTGTCCATTGCATTGTTTAACCCATGCATGATGGTATCAGTAAGGAGGTTTTGGGTGGTAAAAACTTGCTTCGTAGTAACTATAGCAACGGTTACAAGCATCAATAATGTTGAAGCAGCAACAATTTTGTGACTAAATTTCATATTAAATCCCTTAACAAAAGGTATTTTGGACTTTCGTCAATAAGCCTATACACAGAATAGGAAACCATTCCGTACGCTCAAGTAAATATAATTATTATTTTTTTATATAAAGCCTAACTAACACCTACTAAGTATAGCGGCCTAATACCGACAATCTTTAGCCAAAAGCTCGATTTAAAAACGCTTTCTTAATGAAGATAAGGAGTTCACACTTTTTGGGGTATACGTACATTATTGCAGGACGTTTATGAGACTAAAATAAGCAGCAACGCTCATATCAGATCAATGATCTAAATACAGGTAATGATTACTGGTTGTCGAAGGTAAAAACGTTTTAGATCCGTCGTGTTATTTTTATCTACCGGCTGTAATTTGAAAATTGCATGTCTTTTCTTGCAAAATGAACCAAAGCAAAGACAGCTATAGCATAGAAAGAAGCCCAACCAAGACATGCAAATACGAGAATAGTGATTACTAGGGCAATGAGAGAGAGCATTTTGTTCATGCCAGTGAGAAGTTTGTACGCCGATAACATGGCAAGTAAATAAACCAGGACAAATACGCCGTTGGCTAATTTAACCAGAGCTTCTAGATCGACACTCAAAACTTCTCCAACGAATGAACAGATAACCAAAATTCCGGTGATAGTAAGAGTAGCAATGGTAGGTACGCCACGTTTAGAGATGACCGCCATTTTGGTCTGAGGGTGGCTATTTTTAGCAATGGCGTATGCCATTCTAGATAAGCTTTGCACATACAAATTAAGGCTAGCGAAGCAGGCAAAATATCCGACAAGGCTAATAAGCGTCGCCCCTTTGCTACCAAAGATTTGTTCACTTATCCAAGGGATAGATCCAGAAGAAAGCGCTTCTGTACCGTAAGCGTGGAACTTCAGAATGACAACAGAGCAACTCCAATAGATCACGCCAGCAAAGAGAGATCCCAAGATAATCGCGATAGGAAAATCAGTTTCGGGATTTTTAAATTCCTCTCCCATATGCGCAAATGCTTCAATACCGACAAAACACCAGAACATCACGCCTAGTGCAGATGCAATCGGAAAAATTGAATCGGCGGTTAGAACCGGCATTTTTATATCTGCGGTACTGACACCACCATAGAGCCAGAACAGAGAGACAAGTGCACAGATAGCCAAAGCAACAATCGTTTGAATCCGGGCTGACGATTTACTACCAATCAGGTTTACTGCAATCAATAAGCCGATGGTGATAAGTTCAGCGATGAGGGTGTGATCAAAAGGGGCAGGGAGTAACGGTTTTCCAAAACTACCGGCTAAGGCAATACCCGCGGGAATACCAACAGGCGTAACACTTAAAAATAACCACCCAACGCTACGCTCCATTCGTGGACCAAAGGCTTTGCGGACAAAATAAGCGGTGCCACCAGAACTTGGAAAACGCTTTCCAAGGGCTGCGAAGGTCAGGGCGATAGGGATGATGGCGACAAATAGAATCAGCCATGCCCATAGTGATGCTTCACCCGCGATACCTGCTGCGATAGCGGGTATCATAAAGAGGCCAGTACCCAACAGGGTGGTAGATAATTGGCCGACACCAGACCATAACGTAATTTCTTTTTTCAGCTCGCCCATAGAAACTGCTCTTAATGTATTGATATTCCAAATGCTTAGGCGGGCAAGGATACTGCAATTCTTGATGCAAGATACAATTTTTTACAGACTATTTTTATTATTTATTCTATCAAAAAGAAACAGAGCCTCATTAAAAAGGCTCTGTTGATCTGATAACCTGAATGCAGGTTAAATAATGCAATTAAGCAACAGCTTGCTCTGTTTGTTCAGCGCGGCTTTTCAAAAACGCATAACCAAACCCAGTGACTGCCGTACCTGCTGTTATGGCGATAATGTACATGAGTACAGAAGAGATAGCATTTGGAATAAACAGCACGAAGAGACCGCCGTGTGGTGCCATTAACTCGCAACCAGCAAGCATTGAAAGTGCACCCGCAACCGCTCCACCAGCCATTGTACAAGGGATAACGCGCATAGGATCACGGGCGGCAAACGGAATAGCACCTTCAGAAATAAAGCATAAACCCAATACAAATGACGCTTTACCAGCTTCGCGCTCACTCTGATTGAATTTCTTCTTAGCAAGGAAGGTTGCTAAACCCATACCGAGTGCAGGAACCATACCAGCAGCCATGACAGCAGCCATAGGTGCATAGGTTTCTGAAGCCAATAAACCAACGCCAAAAGTGTAGGCGGCTTTGTTGACTGGACCACCAAGGTCGAAACACATCATACAACCGAGAACGATACCTAGCATGATGGCATTGGCATTGCCCATGTTGTTAAGAAATTCAGTCATCGCTGCCATGACGGTAGCAACCGGGCCACCAACCACATAGATCATTATCAGACCAGTGAATAAGGTCGCGACAAGTGGAATAATAAGAATTGGTTTTAACGCATCCATTGATCGAGGAAGCTGCAGTTTATCAGCGATAAACTTAGCTGAGTAACCTGCGATAAAGCCCGCTAAGATACCACCTAAGAAACCCGCACCAATTGAGCTGGCTAACATACCGCCAACAAGACCGGGTGCAAGGCCTGGACGATCCGCGATAGAGAAAGCGATGTAACCTGCAAGCACAGGAATCATAAGTGCGAATGCGGAGCCGCCTCCTATTGTCATCAGTGCCGCAGCAAGAGTACCTTCTTCTTTAAACGCTTCTATACCAAACACAAATGAAAGTGCGATAATCAAACCACCAGCCACAACGACGGGTAGCATATGTGAGACCCCGGTCATCAGGTGTTGGTATATGCCTTTGCTTTCTTCTTCTTTCGCGATGACAGTGCCATTAGATTGGGTATAAACCGTTGCTTCAGCGAACGCTTTTTCCACTTCTTGCTTGGTTTTTTTAAGGGCTGGTCCTGTTTTCGTTTTATAGAGTTTCTTACCGTTAAAGCGGTCTAAAGGTACATCGATATCTGCTGCGATAATAACCAAATCAGCCTCTTCGATTTCCTGTTCAGTAAGCTGGTTTTTGGCCCCTACGCTACCGCGAGTTTCTACCTTAATTTGATGGCCAAGGCGCTTTCCTTCATTTTCTAAAGCTTCAGCTGCCATGAAAGTATGTGCAACACCTGTTGGACATGCAGTAACGGCGACAATTTTCTTAGGAGTACTAGGGCTTGATACGGGTACTGAAAGTGTCGTTGCGTCGGTAGAGGTTAATTCAGTCGCCTCTAAAACGGCTTTTTCTAACCATGCTTTTGTATCTTCAGTGATTTTAGAGATCTCCGCTTGATACACTTTTTTTCCGATGAAGCGTGTAGTATCAATTGGCGTGTTAGCGGCGATAATCACAACGTCAGATTGCGCAATATCATTGGCAGTAAGCGTCTCTCCCTGCACGACGGTAGATTGGCATTCAATTTTTGCAATCCAATCGAGTGATTTCGCTGCTTTTTCAAGTAGCCCTGCTGCAATGATGCTATTTGCAACACCACTTGGACAAGCTGTAATAATAGCTATATTCATAATAATCGACCTTGTTAATTCATTGACTAATAATGGTTTATTGTTTTAGCTCAACTGGGTAATTTGTATCTTTTTCTGTAAGGATTCGAGCACCTCTAGGCTTGGAACACCAACACCTACTTGCGCGACGGCTAATGCAGAGAGGGCGGTAGAGAATTTCAATAACTCTGGTTTCTGCATGTTTTGCATATGGCCCCAACAAAGACCGGAAACCAATGTATCGCCGGCACCAACCGTACTCACTACCGTCATTTTTGGTGGCTGAGAGCGTAACCATTCATTTTGGTTAAGCCACAACACCCCTTTGGACCCCATAGAGACAACGATGTTGTCGATACCTTTGTCGGCAAGCTCTTGCGCAGCTTGTTGACACTCAACTGGTGTATCCAGAGAGCGACCAACAAACTCGGACAACTCTTCGTCGTTAGGTTTAATAAGCCATGGATTTGAATTGATACCAGCGGTAAGTGCTTCACGACTGCTGTCAAACAGCACTTTCTTACCAACGTCATGCAGATGTTGTATCCAGCTGGCGCATAAATCGGGTGATACACCTTTAGGCAAGCTACCCGCGATAACAAAATAATCGTGGTTCTTCGCCAACTCAAAAAGCGTCTGCTCAAATTGCTCGATGTCATCTTCGCTGACCTCAACACCCGGAAAGTTGATATCACTCACTTCTCCAGATTGCTCGACTAATTTTACGTTGATGCGCGTTGCACCATCTACTCGCACAAATTTGTCGGTAGCACCGATCTCTTCAAATAATTGACAGAACATCTCCTGATTATCACGACCCAGAAATCCCGTGACGGTAACCTCCGCACCCAAGTCAGAAAGCACTTTCGCAACATTCACGCCTTTACCAGCAGCGTGTAATGAGCCTTGATTCACGAGGCTCACATTACCTACATTTAGCGTTCCCATACTACCGGTGAGATCCAAGGCCGGATTTAGCGTGACAGTAACGACTTTTTTGGTTGTCATAATACGATCCTTACCCTTCACCTAGGCCAGACTCAATGGCGATGCCTATTGCTTTTATTGCTTCACCAGCGTCGATTCCATCCGCGGAGAACGCCAATGAATGTCCATGCATAACGCCTAATCCAATCACCTTCATTAAGCTTTTTGCGTTGACGGTTTTTCCGTCTCCATCAAGGTTCTTAACACTGATAATTGACTCGAACTTCTTCGCTTCTGCCACCAACATTGCCCCTGGACGAGCGTGTAAACCGTGGGCATTTTTTATCTTGAATACAGCATTATTATCGGACATCGTGGGAGCAGAAGCTTCGCCATCATCTTGTGTGAATAGAGATACCAACTCTTGCTTAGTGGCTTGAAGAATGGTGGTTTGCTTCTGTTGGAATACTAATTCACTGACCGTATCGAGCATGGTTTGGTGAGCGGCATTGCAAACGGAGAAAGTAATGAGTCCGTTGACGGGTTTGCCTTCAAATGAAAACGCGGGGTCGACAGTAACGATAGACATTGCAGTTCGTGAAACCGAGGTAACACTGCTGATCAACCATAAGCCTTTACCTAGATAGGTTGGTTTTTTACTAACAAGCTCTGCGATGAAGCTCGCCTCAACTGAATGGGTATTTTTTAATAGTCCACCCGCGACGGCAGAAAGTTGAATCATGTCGCTTGCAGGAAAGTCTTGTAAGATCAGAGATTCATCAAAGTCTGCAGTGAATTGAACGTCACCATTTAATAGGGCGATGATCTCCTGTTTTGACGAAGCATCTCTGAGTTTTTCTTCAACACCATCAGCAGAAAGAGCCTTAGTCAGCTGCTTTAATATGCCTAAATGCTCGTCAGATTTAGCGGCAATGCCTATTGCGATATAAACCGTGTTACCGTCTTCCCAATCTACGCCTTGGGGAAAGTGATGGACAGCGACGCCAGTGCTTTTCACCAGATGACGGGTATCGGTTGTACCATGAGGTATCGCAATGCCGTTTCCAAGGAAGGTTGTGTTTTGTGCTTCCCGATTCAGCATGCCTTCTACATATTCAACCTCCACCAATCCTTTCTTTGCCAGGTCGCTCGCTAATACGCGAATGGCTGTATTTTTGTCTTGAGCGGTTTGTTGAAGCTCAATATCTAACGTCGTCAGTTTTAACATGGTGCGCCTCTTAGAGCTCTTTTATGTGAGCTTCAATCATCTGGTCTAATTGCTCTCAATCTTCGATTCATCGCCGGTGTAAACCTAAAGCTGAATCGGTTCAGCAATGCTTTAAAAAAATTCAGCAAACATCTACACATGTTGCTGATACTTGTTGTTTCGTTTAACTCACTAACCCACGGTGTAAAATAGGTGATTTAAGTCATGTTTCAAGTTTTGCTGAATCCTTTCAGCTTTAATACTGAATCGATTCAGCGTATAATTCAAGTTAGAATAACAAATAATCTGTAAAATTTTGATCAACTGCACATAAAGGTAATGAAATGACATTAGTCGAAATAGCAAAGTTGGCAGGTGTCTCAAAGACTACGGCAAGTTATGTCATCAACGGTAAAGCAAAAAAATACCGTATAAGTGAGAAGACTCAACATAAAGTGATGGCTGTTGTTAACGAGCATAATTACCAACCTGATCATGCAGCCTCATCTCTGCGGGCGGGGAATAGCCGTTCATTTGGCCTAATTATTCCTGATCTGGAGAACTCGAGTTACACCAAGCTTGCCAAATTACTTGAACAAAACTCGCGAAAAGCGGGTTATCAGATCTTGATTGGGTGCAGTGATGATGAAGCTGAAATTGAAGAGAGTTTGGCTACAGCACTGTTGAGCCGGCGAATTGACGCACTGTTTGTTGCTACTTGCTTACCCAATGCGAACGAATATTACTTAAAAATTCAAAAATCAGGTACGCCTGTCGTGGCAATAGACCGTCCTCTAGACGATGAATGCTTCGGGTGTGTTATTAGTGAAGACTATACCTCCGCCTATGATTTGACCAATTCAGTCCTATCGCAAAGCGTAAATACGGTTGGATTAATAGGTGCTCTGCCTGAATTAAGTATCTCTAAAGATCGCCAATTAGGTTTTTATGCGGCAGCGCGTATCCATAAAAAGGAATCCATCGTTGGTTATGGCAAGCATTTTAATAGGGAAGAAGGTAAAGCTGTATTGTCTCAATGGGTACGCGAGAAAAAAGTACCAGACGCCATCGTGGTCACTTCTTATACCCTTTTGGAAGGCGTGTTAGATGTGCTTTTAGAACACACCGAGCTGATGTCCAAAATAAAACTGGGCACTTTTGGCGACAACAGATTGCTCGATTTCCTGCCGATGAAAGTGAACTCGCTGCCTCAGCAATTTGAGTTAATCTCTGATAGCGCGCTAGCGCTAGCACTGAATGCTTCAGCCAAACGCCAGCAATTTGGTATAGAGCTAATACCGAGAAAATTAATACGTCGCTAACCGCTGGGATACACAAAGGCTGACTCCAACGCCGCTTCCTCAAATTTAGCTGTTTATTCTATATAAGTGGCTAAATATCGAACAATTAACATCTGCACCAATATTATTTATTTTCTTTATTTTTGCACCATTAAGGTGCGTCAATTATGAGCAAAATACATAGAAAAAAACAATGTTAGTTTAATGTGCTTATATATTTAATTTTTTTGGGTTAAAAGTCTATTAAATTTCCATTTATCAAGTGTGATCTTATCGGCACAACTATTGCTTTGACTAACGATAGATGCACAATTTTGGTGATTAAGAATAGATACTCTAAAAAAAACATTTGATTATTTATGCTGTACAATCGATATATAATGCAATATTATTTACTAATAATGAATAAAAAACCATTAATGGACTAAGATATTAACAATTACAACAAGGAATTAACATAATGAAGCATAAAATAGGTAAGTTAGCCGCATATAGTGCGATAATCCTCTGCTCTGCAGGAGCGACAGCAGGACCAATTTTAGACGGTATTGCAGAATCTGGTGAACTACGCGCGTGTTTTGATGCGGGTTATATGCCATTTGAAATGAAGTCTACTAACAACAGCTACATCGGTTTTGATATCGATTTAGGTAAAGTGATGGCGAAGCAGATGGGTGTGAAATATGTGCCTGTAAACACAGCATGGGATGGCATTATACCTGCACTTATTACCGGCAAATGTGACATTATTATGGCGGGTATGACGATAACGGCACCTCGTAATATGAAGGTGAATTTTGCGGATCCATATATCGTTGTTGGCCAATCTATACTCCTAAATCCTAAGTTGAAGGGTGAGATTAACAGCTACAAAGACCTTAACGACCCTAAATATGTAGTAGCAAGTAAGCTTGGTACAACCGGTGAAACGGTGGTAAAAAGAATGTTAAGTAAGGCGGAGTATAACGCGTTTGAAACTGAAACTGATGCCGCATTGGAAGTAATAAATGGTAAGGCTGATGCGATGATCTACGACATGCCGTTCATCTCTATCTATGCTGCTCAAAATAGCGAGAAAATAAACGCAATTCTTGAACCATTCACCTACGAACCGCTTGGTTGGGCTGTTAAACAGGGCGACCCCGATATGGTCAACTTTTTGAATAATTACCTTCGTCAAATCAAAGGCGATGGCACTTACGAGCGTATCTATGCCAAGTGGTTCAAGAGTGATGCTTGGTTAAAACAAATTAAATAAGTGGAATCAGCCAGAAACGCTCTGTTTCTGGCTCTCATTACTCTCATTTTGGTATTGATATGCTACATAAAAAGAATAATTGGGCTTGGCACTTTTTATTTGTACTCGCTCTTATCGGCATTGGTTTTTCTGTTTATTCTGCTTCACAAAAAATAAATTATACATGGCAATGGAATCGAATTGTCCCATACATCATTGACTCTTCACCAACTGAAACGATAGCCGATAGTGATGGTACGGTTATTACGGTCGAAAAGGACAACATTGTTATTGAATTTGACAATGGAGATCCGGCTCAACGGATTGAAAAGGCAGATGATGTGTTTGTAGTAGAGGGTGATTTAGTCTTTGCTGGCGACAGAATTTCTAGCCTAAATCAGCAGAGTATGGGTGTACTTTTAATCGGATTGATTACGACGATTCAACTCTCGATTATTTCATTGTCTTTTGCCATTGTCATTGGCTTAGTTGCCGCATTAATGCGTATATCCACAAATCCATTGAGTCGAAATTTCGCTTTTTTGTATGTTGAGATTATTCGCGGTACGCCACTTCTTGTGCAGATCTTTATTGTTTATTTTTTCTTAGGCACAATTTTCGATCTGGATAGATTTACCGCAGGTATTACCGCGCTGTCTGTCTTTACCGGGGCGTATATTGCAGAAATCATCCGTTCGGGTATCCAATCGATCCCACAAGGACAAATGGAAGCAGCACGTTCTTTGGGTATGAGTTATCCCAAGGCAATGACTTACGTCATCTTACCCCAAGCATTTAAGCGCACGCTACCACCTATGGCTGGACAATTGATTAACCTAATAAAAGATTCTTCATTGGTGTCGGTCATTTCCATTACGGATTTGACTAAGGCTGGTCGAGAAGTCGTTGCTGGTAGCTTTGCTACATTCGAAGTATGGTTTGCGGTTGCGGCGCTTTATCTTGTACTAACTTCCACACTATCTTTCGGCGTACAGCGCATTGAGAAGAGGCTATCAAACAGTGACTAGAGCGGATTATAAAGGCGAAGAGATGGTTGTCGCCGCGAGCGTAGATAAGATTTACGATAATGGCTGTCACGCATTAAAAAAGGTGTCTGTTACTGTAAAACGTGGAGAAGTCGTGGTGATTATCGGGCCGTCCGGTTCAGGTAAATCGACCTTCTTGCGCACATTAAACCAATTAGAGGTCGTGACAGACGGCGATATCATTATAGATGGTATCAATATGTATGATTCATCTACTGACATCAATATTCTACGTGAAAACGTTGGCATGGTATTCCAGTCCTTCAATCTATTCCCCCATCTTTCAGTCAAAAAAAATGTGATGCTTGCCCCATTGAAAGTATCGAAGCTAGATAAAGAGGAAGTAGAAAAGAAGGCCGTACAACTGCTGACTAGAGTAGGGTTAGCTGAAAAAATAGAGGTCTTTCCAAGTCAACTATCCGGCGGACAGCAACAGCGTGTTGCTATTGCACGTGCGTTAGCGATGAATCCGGATCTGATGTTATTTGATGAGCCAACATCTGCACTCGATCCAGAAATGGTCGGAGAGGTTTTAGAAGTGATGAAGTCACTTGCCGAAGAAGGCATGACCATGGTTGTGGTAACTCACGAGATGGGTTTTGCTAGCGAAGTAGCAGACAGAGTTCTGTTTATGGAAGATGGTCAGCTGCTTGTTGATGACATACCTGAAAACTTTTTCGAAAATCCGTCTCACCCACGATTGAAAACGTTTTTGTCGAGTATTCTGTGAGTTTACACTCTGTTCCTTTGAAGGGTCACCGTCGGTTCTGTTTTTCTTTCGAGGCAGCTTAACCATAGGTCCTATGATGTTTGCACAAACTGATATCGGCCCATGCTTTTTACATGAAGCATGGGTTATTTTCCCTTTGTTATCGATACGACGGTAATTAAACCCGCTTATATTCCCCACTTTATCCACTTGCCACTGATTTTTGTTACACTACGCTCAAATACCCCTATAGGTCATTTCCATGAACGAAGAGCAACCAGACGATCTCTCCACTGATGAAGTCGAAATTGAGGCGATCGGTATCGAGATCAGCAGTCAGCCAATTGAACTTTATAAATTATTTAAAATAGCTAACTTGGTCAACGGTGGCGGTGAAGCAAAACATATTATCTCAGAAGGTTATGTGGCCGTTAATGGTGAAATAGAGACCAGAAAACGTCGCAAAATGTTTGACGGCGATCTGGTCGAGTTTAATCAAGAGTATTATGTGGTTTTGTGTGATCTTCCTGAAGGTGAATTACCAGAAGTTTTTGAGGAAGATCTGGTCGCACAGGAGTATCAGGTGGTGAGTGACTTGGATATTGAGTCGAACGATCATGAAACGCCAGATGCGCCTATCCAACATGAATACGAAGAAGCCCCTCTGGAAGAGACAGAACGAGAAAGTGAAGAATCTGAATCAGAACCTGAAGAGCCTACAAAAAAAAGTAGTGGTAGAAAATCGATTCAGTTTTTCTAATCTGACATAACGCAATTGTTCTTTTGACCGAATTGTCGTTAGCGATTAGCCACTGAAATAGGGAAGGTATTCGGTGGCCGTTATCTGTTTGATTACCTATGGCGATTAGCATCACAAAATAAGACTTAATCACTTCCTTAACTGTTACTTAAACGATTAAGTTAAATATCATGCTATTTAACTGTCAATAAAGTACACGTAATAAGGGAGTTCTCAATGCTGTCACATTCGTTGAGCGAGAAAGCATTAAAACAAGTCTTGAGTTCAGTCACCCTGCCAACGTTGACCAATAAAGAGGAAACGGTTTTTCTAGAGCGTTTAGATCGTCATTTTCCAGAATTGGTGTCAAAACTCCATCTACTCTATTCAGATCAGTATGATTTTTTCTTTCATCTTCAAAGCTTAATCAAACGTTTGGCGTCGGCATTTGCCAGTCGTAAACCTGAGTTAAAAATTAGAGACGAGCAGCGTCTTCTCGATCCTACTTGGTATCGAAGTGAAAAAATGTTGGGCATGGCGCTTTACGTCGATTTGTTTGCTGGTGATTTAAAAAACCTTAAATTAAAGCTACCCTATTTTCAAAGCCTCGGAGTTAATTACATCCACTTAATGCCGCTGTACCAGTCACCTAAAGGCGATAGTGACGGTGGTTATGCGGTATCAGATTATCGTAAAGTTGATTCAACATTAGGAAGTGAAAAAGACCTAGAGGATCTCGCGGTTACTTTTAGCGAAGCGGGTATTAGCTTAGTTCTTGATTTTGTGTTTAACCACACCTCAAATGAGCATGAGTGGGCAAAAAAAGCATTGGCTGGCGACCCAGAGTTCGCGGAGTTTTATCATTTCTTCGATGATAAGAAAGAGGTGGATGAATATAATCAAACATGTCGTGAAATTTTCCCTACGGTAAGACGAGGAAGTTTTACCTATCTAGATCAATCAAATAAATGGGTTTGGACAACATTTAATAGTTTCCAATGGGACCTTAATTATTCTAACCCTGCGGTGTTTAACGCGATTGCGGATGAAATGCTTTTTTTAGCAAATATAGGGTGTGAAGGGTTGCGTCTAGATGCACTTGCGTTTATTTGGAAGGAAAAGTGGACACAGTGCGAAAATTTGGCCAAAGCACATACGCTTATACAAGCATTTAATCTTTGTTTGCAGATTGTGGCCCCCGCGGTTCAGTTTAAGTCAGAAGCGATTGTTCACCCAGATGAAGTCGCAAAATATATCGATAAGAATGAATGCCAGCTCTCATATAACCCACTTATGATGGCACTTTTGTGGGAAAGTTTAGCTACCAGAGAAACCAAACTATTGACGGCTTCGCTTCAGAAGAGCTTCGACATTGCTCCCGATTGTGCATGGGTGAATTATATCCGATGTCATGATGATATAGGATGGACATTTGATGATAATGTAGCGAGTCAGTTAGGGATAAATGGTTTCGATCATCGACGTTTTTTGAATCAATACTACACGGGTCGTTTTGAAGGTTCTTTTGCGAAAGGAGTACCATTTCAAGAGAATCCGACAACGGGCGATTGTCGAGTATGCGGCTCACTGGCTTCATTAGCGGGGCTAGAAAAAGCGATAATATCGGGGGATACACAAGCGCTGGACCACGCCATCAAACGGATATTACTTCTTAACAGCATAAGCTTGAGTATTGGTGGTATACCACTGATTTATCAAGGTGATGAAATTGGTGCATTGAATGATCATACTTATCTAGATGATGAATTTAAAAAAGAAGATTCTCGCTGGGTCAATCGACCCGCGATTACAGCAGAGATCGTCAACTTAGCGAAGCATGCGACGTCCCCACAAGGTATTGTTAATCGCCAGTTAAAGCAGATGATAGCTATTCGTCAGTCTGAATCTGTGTTTGGTGAAGCGAGTACACAGATACTGGAAACCTACCGTTCTCACTTATTTGCTTATTCACGTGAGCATAAAAACGGAGAGAAGCTGCTAGTTATCTGCAATTTCAGTGAACACCCACAATCGATACCAAGTTCTATCTTTGATCTGCTACAGGCGGATCAGATGGTTGACTTGTTGACGGGGAATGATATCCCACATAACCAAGAGATCACTCTTGGAGGCTATGTTGTACTTTGGATAAAAAAATCAGAAATTGGAACAGTTAATGAGAACTGAAAAAGAAAAAATGTTGGCTGGCGAGGCCTATCTCGCTTGGGATAAAGAACTGTATTCGGAACGTGTCGCTTGCCGTAAAACATTACAAATACTAAATAATAGCTTACCAAATAGTGACGAATGGAAGGCATCGATCACGCAACTGATTTCAAATGCGACTGATGATACCTATATCGAACCACCTTTTCGATGTGATTACGGCGGTAATATCCGCGTAGGTAAGAACTTTTATGCTAATTTTAACTGCATTATATTAGATGTGAATCGAGTTGATATTGGTGATAACGTACTCCTTGCGCCCAATGTTCAAATCTATACCGCGGGTCACCCAACGGATGTAAAAAGTAGAGTTGAAGAGGGTGTTGAATTTGGCCTACCGATCACAATCGGTGATAATGTGTGGATAGGTGGAGGCGTAATCATCTGTCCGGGTGTGTCAATTGGTACCAATTCAGTGATTGGTGCTGGTGCCGTAGTTACCAAAGATGTACCGGAAAATGTGGTTGCAGCGGGTAATCCGTGCAGGGTTATTAAGAAGATTGATAACACCTGAATGCGATATTTTTGTATTTGTGATTTTATACAACCTAAAGTAGCGATAACTTAAGCATCTCGCGTTTAGGTGAACAATAATGATTAGAGTAACTAACAGTTGTAATAGCGCATCGATACAGTTATCGTGCGCTTCCAATTTCGTCACTCCCTAACCGATAGGACATTCCCTTGAGCCAGATTCCATTTTCTACTCTTTCTTTGTCGCCTGCTTTATTGCAAAACTTGGAGACATTGGGTTACACCTCAATGACACCCATTCAAGCAAAAGCATTACCCCTTATGCTTAAAGGCGTTGATGTTATTGGGCAAGGAAAAACCGGCTCAGGTAAGACGGCTGCGTTTGGACTTAGCTTATTGACTAACCTCAATGTAAAACGCTTTAGAGTTCAATGTTTAGTACTGTGCCCAACAAGGGAACTCGCTGATCAAGTAGCGAAAGAGATCCGATCGCTGGCGCGTTCTATTCACAATATTAAGGTATTGACACTTTGTGGTGGTATGCCAATGGGTCCACAAATTGGTTCACTTGAACACGGTGCCCATATTTTGGTCGGCACACCTGGTCGTATTTTGGATCACCTTGAGAAAGGACGTATTGATCTTTCTGAGCTGAACACTTTGGTTTTGGATGAAGCCGACAGAATGTTGGATATGGGCTTTCAAGACGCACTAGATGCGATAATCGGTGAAGCACCAACAGATAGACAAACACTCTTGTTTAGTGCGACCTTCCCAGAACAGATTCAAACAGTGGCTAACAAAATAATGAAAAAGCCTGAACTGGTTAAGGTTGAGGCAACCCATGATAATACAAGTATTTCGCAATTCTTCTACAAAGTAGGTAATGATACGGACAGATTAAATGCGGTCAAAAAGCTGCTATTGTCGCATCGACCTGAATCTTCTGTGATCTTCTGTAATACAAAACGTGAAGTTCAAGAGGTAGCTGAAGAGCTGTACCAAGAAGGGTTTGACGTTATTGATCTTCATGGTGATTTAGAACAAAGAGACCGAAATCAAGCTCTGGTTCAGTTTTCAAATAAAAGCATCTCTATCTTAATTGCGACGGATGTTGCGGCTCGTGGACTTGATGTTGATAATCTAGATATGGTTATCAATTATCAATTATCTCGCGATCCGGAGGTCCATGTACACCGTATAGGTCGTACTGGCCGTGCGGGTAGTAAAGGGATGGCGTGTAGCTTGTTTAGCAGTAACGAAATGCATCGAGTAGCACAGATAGATGAGTATATGGATCTTCCTATCGATCCCATTGCGCTGCCGAATGAAGAGGTATTGAGTGAGCCAACATACCAAGCTGAAATGGTGACGATAGAGATCTCCGGCGGTAAAAAGCAGAAAGTACGTGCAGGTGATATTCTTGGAGCATTGACAGGTCAAGACGGTATAGATGGCAAAAAAGTGGGCAAAATTAATCTTTTTGACATGCGTTCTTATGTAGCGGTACATAAAAATGTGGTTAAAGAAGCACTCAAAAAGCTAGAAAATGGCAAACTTAAAGGCCGCAAGTTCAGAGCACGAATTCTTCGTTAGTCGCTTGCAAGCATAAACGCTTTCAAATTGTCTCGAGGTACATTCTGATACGAATGTACCTCGTTTTAGTTTCAATCCTAATCTATACCAAGCTCAGGTAATTTAACTGAGTAAAAGGTGTTCAGTTTCTTGGGCCGACTCGTCTGCGCAACACTCTTCCCGTAAATAATTGATCACGCCTTCTAAATTCTCATACTCTGCTACACAGTATAGTGTGCGGCCTTCTCGTCGTTGTTTAATCAGATCGGCGGAAGCGAGGCTAGAAATATGATGAGATAAAGTAGAATTTGGGATTTTCAATATCTCTTGAATTTTCCCAACAGCAATACCTTGAAAGCCTGCCTTAACCACCGTTTTATATATGCTTAGGCGGGTCGGGTGACCAAGTTCTTTCAGTGCTTTCGCAACGCTTTCTAGATTCATTCATTACTCCTAATTTATAGTTCGATAATATTGGAAATAGGGGTAATGTTCAACCCATTGTGCGGTTCTGTCTCAAGGTTGAACCAGTAATACGAGTACATTGCGTATTTGATTCACTGAAATGCTCTTCTTACTAAATTGATGATTTTTTATCGGTCGTCAACTTTGTTATAAATTCTATTTTTGTAATGATTTAACTACAGATTTAATGGTCAAAGTAGGTTTTCTCTATATTTATATTTCGATAATAGTGGAAATATATTGACGACTCTAATTTGCAATAGTATATTTCGATTATTCCAGAAATACCGAGATAATATATTATGGTTATTACACAAGACATGGTTATGGACACGCTAGGTATGTTTGCCTTTTTAGCGATAGAGCTCACCATTCTCTTTCTATTGATTAGCTACCTTGTTGGTGTATTACAGGAATACATCCCACCAGAAAAAATACAGAGTATTCTGAGTGGCAAGAACGGTAAAGGGTACCTCGTAGCAGGTTTCCTCGGCGCAATCACGCCGTTCTGCTCATGCTCAACCATTCCTTTTTTGAAGGGCTTGTTGCGGGCGAAAGCGGGCTTCGGAACTATGATGGTTTTCTTATTTGCGAGCCCACTGTTGAACCCCATAATCATCGGGCTGTTTGCTGTAACGTTTGGACTAAAAGTCACCGCGTTCTACTTTGCTATCGCGCTGGGCGTATCCGTTGTAGCAGGCTACACACTTGAAAAACTTGGCTTTGAGAAATACGTAAAACCAGAAGCGTATGTTACCCCTGAAACCAAAGGGTGTACTTCCTCATGTGGTGGAAAAGTAAAGCCTGTAAGCAAATGGATAAAGATTTGGAACAGTACATGGACAGACTTTAAAAAGGTGCTTCCTTATCTGGTGGGTGGTATTGCGCTTGGCTCGATGATTTATGGCTTTATGCCAACAGAGTTTGTCGCGAGTATTGCAAGTGAAGACAATCCATTCGCTATTCCGGTCGCCGCGATAATTGGTATTCCATTGTATATCCGTGCTGAAGCTGTGATTCCCCTAAGTGCAGCGTTGGCCGCGAAAGGGATGGGACTTGGGGCTGTAATGGCGTTAATCATTGGCAGTGCAGGTGCAAGTTTAACGGAAGTGATTTTGCTTAAATCTATCTTCAGAAATCAGATGGTTGCCGCGTTCCTATTCGTCATCCTAAGCATGGCAATCGGTGCTGGTTTCCTATACCAATTCATCTTCTAATTGGTAAAAGCACACCCTAAAAGGTGTGCTTTTTTCTCGCTCTAGGCTATTTAACCTATGAGACTTCGATAAGTCTTGTGTAAGAAAATCGCTTTTCATTTCCAAGTTTTCACTGATTTTTCTCTTATTAACACATCACTTAATTAGTGACCGATCTCTGCTTTTCTTTTCAAATTTTGAATTTTCATTAGACCTCCATCACACATTTATTTTTCCTATGAGGCAAAAAATATTTGAGCAGCTATATTCTATCGAAACGTTTCGATGGCGTTTTATTTAGCACCATCGAAACGTTTCGATGGTTAGTGAAAATCTTGTTAGGTTTTTTCTAAATGAGAGATTCTCGTTTTGAGGATTACACAATTTAGGTCACCAATATGAAAAAAACACGCTTATTAAATTCTGAACTTTCTTATCTTGTCGCGACATTAGGGCACAAAGATGAAATTACGATTGGTGACGCGGGACTGCCCATTCCAGAAGGCGTAGAACGAATTGATCTAGCTTTAACTCATGGTGTTCCTGGTTTTATTCAGACGGTTGAAGTATTACTTAGTGAGTCTCAAATTGAAGGCGTCATCATTGCGGAAGAAACGAAACAAGTGAGTCCTGAGCTACATTCTCAATTGCTTGAAGTGATTAAAAAAGACAGCCAGAGTACAGGTAAAGAAACGAACATAACTTATGTTTCTCATGAAGAATTTAAAGTTCACTCTTTTGATAGTAAAGCGATAGTAAGAACGGGCGAATGTACGCCTTATGCCAATGTGATTTTTCAAACTGGTGTCACTTTTTAAACGCAGACATTTCGAGGAAGAGTAATGACTCAACCAATTTTAGAGCTAACGGGTATAGACAAAGCCTTTCCCGGTGTGAAAGCACTAGATAATGCTTGTCTCAACGTATACCCAGGTCGTGTTATGGCACTGCTTGGCGAAAATGGTGCAGGTAAGTCTACGTTGATGAAGGTGCTAACAGGTATCTATTCTTTAGATGCAGGGGACATCCGATATCAAGGTGTCAACGCCGCATTTCAAGGGCCGAAGCATTCTCAGGAAGCGGGCATCAGTATTATTCATCAGGAATTAAATCTTATTCCTGAATTAACGATCGCAGAAAATATTTTTTTGGGCCGTGAAAGAGTATCACCATTAGGCCGCATTAGATGGTCTGAAATGTATAAAGAGGCGGATGCACTGCTTGCTCGTCTTAATGTCAAACATAGCTCTAGAGACCAACTTGGTTCGCTGAGTCTTGGTGAACAACAAATGGTTGAGATCGCAAAAGCGCTCTCATTTGATTCGAAGGTCATCATTATGGATGAACCTACCGATGCATTAACCGATACAGAGAGTGAGTCACTGTTTGCGGTTATAGAGGAATTGCGTCAAGAGGGATGTGGCATTGTCTATATTTCACATCGTTTGAAAGAGATCTTCCAAATGTGCGATGACATCACGGTATTGCGTGACGGCAAGTTTATCAATCAATGCACGGTCGCGGGAACCAATGAGGATCTGCTCATTGAGATGATGGTAGGTCGTAAACTTGAAGAACAATATCCTCGAATCAATGCGGTTCACGGGACCACCTGTTTGGAAGTGAATAATCTAACTGGTTCGGGTGTTAATAACGTCAGCTTTACATTAGATAGAGGTGAGATCCTCGGCATTTCTGGTTTGATGGGGGCAGGTCGTACAGAGCTAATGAAAGCGATATATGGGGCGTTACCAAAAGAGTCTGGCAAGGTGATGTTGGATGGAAAAGTAATCGATCCGCAAAACCCACAAGAAGGATTAGCACAAGGCATTGCCTATATTTCCGAAGATCGTAAAGGCGATGGGTTGGTATTGAGCTTGTCGGTTAAAGAAAATATGTCACTTAGTTGTTTAGAACAGCTGTCGAAAGGGATCCAAATTCAACACAAAGACGAAATTATGGCAGTAGAAGATTTTATTAACCTCTTTAATATTAAAACGCCGAGTCGCAATCAGATTATTGGCAATCTTTCTGGTGGTAATCAGCAAAAAGTGGCTATCGCGAAGGGGTTAATGACAAGGCCAAAGGTGTTGATCCTAGATGAACCAACACGTGGCGTAGATGTTGGCGCTAAAAAAGAGATATACCAACTCATCAATAAGTTCAAGGCAGAAGGAATGAGCATTATATTAGTCTCTTCGGAAATGCCGGAAGTGCTTGGAATGAGTGACCGAATTATTGTTATGCACGAAGGCCACATCAGTGGTGAATTTGATGCAAAAGAAGCGGATCAAGAGAAACTTATGGCTTGTGCTGTTGGTAAAAAAGTAAGTGAGGTAGCAGCATGAACAACGATACAACAACCAAAAAGATAGAACCCATGCAAGATAAAAAACTATTTACTAAAGAGTGGCTAATCGAGCAGAAATCACTCATCGCATTGCTTTTTTTGATTGCAGTGGTCTCGTTTCTTAACCCTTACTTTTTTACGATGGATAACATTCTCAATATTTTGAGACAAACATCCGTAAATGCAATTATTGCCGTTGGGATGACCCTTGTTATTCTCACCGCTGGTATAGATTTGAGTGTCGGGTCTGTAATGGCACTATGCGGAGCCTTTGCCGCGAGTTTAATTGCAATGGAAGTTTCGGTGTTTATCGCCGTTCCAACGGCTCTTCTTGCTGGTGCGGCTTTAGGCGCAATTAGTGGGGTGATTATTGCCAAAGGTAAGGTTCAAGCCTTTATTGCCACACTGGTTACGATGACTTTATTACGTGGTGTCACTATGGTGTACACCGACGGACGACCAATTTCGACTGGATTTACTGATACCGCGGATACGTTTGCGTGGTTTGGTACTGGATATGCTCTAGGTATCCCTGTTCCTGTATGGATTATGGTTATTGTATTTTCGGCCGCATGGTATGTGCTAAACCACACGCGATTTGGTCGTTATGTATACGCCTTAGGTGGCAATGAATCAGCAACACGCCTATCTGGTATTAATGTTGATCGTGTAAAGATAGGTGTATACGCCATCTGTGGTCTACTCGCGGCTTTAGCCGGTCTTATAGTGACATCCCGTTTGTCGTCGGCTCAGCCGACAGCAGGGATGGCCTATGAACTTGATGCTATTGCTGCCGTAGTACTCGGTGGTACCAGCCTAGCCGGTGGACGTGGACGTATTATGGGGACCTTAATTGGCGCATTGATTATTGGTTTTCTTAATAACGCGTTAAACCTTTTAGATGTATCTTCTTACTATCAGATGATTGCCAAAGCTGTCGTCATTCTTCTGGCAGTTTTAGTCGATAATAAAAACAAATAACTCTACCAATATAGGGCTAAGGTGAACCTTAGCTCTCACTATGAAACAAAGGACTACAATAATGAAAAAGATCGCAACTCTTATCTCAGCCGCTGTTTTATCTGCATCAATGAGCACTACGGCGTTCGCTGAAGATACAATAGCAGTAGTAGTATCTACTCTAAACAACCCATTTTTCGTTTCTATGAAAGATGGCGCTGAGAAAAAAGCAAAAGAATTAGGCTATAAGCTTATCGTTCTGGATTCACAGAATGATCCAAGTAAAGAACTTTCTAATGTTGAGGATCTAACGGTTCGTGGTGTGAAGGCAATTCTGATTAACCCAACGGATTCTGACGCGGTTTCTAATGCAATCCGTATGATTAACGGAACAAATATTCCAGTGCTTACTCTAGACCGTGGTGCAAGCCGTGGTAAAGTTGCAAGCCACATTGCATCAGACAACGTAGTTGGTGGCGAGCTTGCAGGTAACTTTATTGTTGAAGCTATTGGTGATAATGCGAAAGTTATTCAACTTGAAGGTATCGCGGGTACTTCTGCTGCACGTGAGCGTGGTGAAGGCTTCATGAATGCTGTTAAAGGCAGCAAAATGGAACTACTTGCTACTCAGCCAGCCGATTTTGACCGTACTAAAGGTCTGAACGTAATGGAAAACTTACTTGCTGCTAACCCAGATGTTCAAGCGGTATTTGCTCAGAATGACGAAATGGCATTGGGTGCACTTCGCGCGGTTCAAGCGTCAGGTAAAGACGTTATGATCATCGGTTTTGACGGCACAGATGACGGTATTGCCGCGGTTAAACGTGGTGACTTAGCAGCAACGGTTGCTCAACAACCTGAGCTGATCGGTGCACTTGGTGTTGAAACAGCAGACAAAATCCTTAAAGGTGAGACAGTTGAAACGTACATCCCAGTACCTCTAAAACTTGTTCTTAAGTAAAACTGAAAATAGGTAATGTTGATAGGCTGGAGTCGTCATTTATTTTTAAAAGCCGTCGTTCCATTGTTTACTGGAATGACGGACATGATGACATTCGTTTAGTCGAGTCTATTAGCATTACTTACCGCTGGGGAAACCCGTCGTCAAACTTTTTCGAGAATTAAATAATTTGTTTATTTCAGTAAAATAACTAAATTATTCGGTTTTATATCCTCTACTCAATAGGTTGAATGTATGAGTAAGCTCATTGTCCTCGGCAGCGTCAACGCTGATCATGTTCTAAAGGTTCCATCTTTTCCTAGACCAGGTGAAACGCTCCACGGTGGTGGATATCAGGTGATTCCTGGTGGTAAAGGGGCCAATCAAGCAATCGCAGCAGTTCGGTTAGGCGCAGATATTGGATTTATTGCGAGTGTAGGCGATGATGCGTTTGGCGTAGCGATCAAAAAGAGCTTCAAAGACGAGGGCATGAATACCGATGCCGTTTTGATTGAAGATAATACGCCAACAGGAATCGCAATGATTCAGGTTGCGGACACAGGCGAAAACAGCATTTGTATTTCTGCTGAAGCAAATGGCCGGTTGAATGCGGCACGAATTACACCTTATCTTCCGTCAATTGAACAGGCAGATTTTCTGCTTATGCAGTTAGAGACGCCGATGGATGGGGTTGAATTGGCGGCGAAAACAGCTAGGTTATCGGGAACAAAAGTAGTACTTAATCCTGCTCCGGCGACCATACTTAGTGATGGGTTACTAAGTTGCGTCGATATCATCACGCCGAATGAAACCGAGGCGGAAATACTCACTGGCGTGACAGTGTTTGATGAACAGTCTGCACAAGTGGCTTCAGATATTCTGCATGCCAAAGGCATCGAAACCGTGTTGATTACGTTAGGTGCTCAGGGCGTATGGCTTAGTGAAGAACGTGGTAAAGGCGAAATAATCTCTGGTTTTAAAGTGGATGCAACCGATACGACAGCGGCAGGAGATACCTTTAATGGCGGTTTAGTGACAGGATTGATGGACGGTATGGACTTAAAACAATCTGTCGTTCTGGCCCATGCTGCTGCCGCGATTTCGGTGACCCGCTTTGGCGCTCAAACTTCTATTCCTAGTCGGAAGGAAGTGGATGCATTCAGTGCTCAACACGATAGTTAAAATTACTCTCAATAATCTAAGGTTGTAACATGGCTTCAATGAAAGATATTGCCAAACTAGCGGATGTTTCTACGTCTACGGTAAGCCATGTTGTTAATCAGACTCGTTACGTAAGCGAAGAGATTACAACTCGAGTAAAACAAGCCGCTAAAGAGCTAAATTATTCTCCCTCTGCTCTTGCTCGCAGCCTTAAAATGAATCGCACTCGTACCATAGGTTTACTGGTTACAACGTCAACCAACCCCTTTTTTGGTGAAGTTGTTAAAGGAGTAGAAAGGCACTGCTATGAACAAGACTACAACCTAATTCTTTGTAATACAGAAGGGGATGATGCTCGAATGAAGGCGTCTATTAACACCCTTTTGGAAAAAAGAGTCGATGGGTTGCTTTTGCTCTGTTCAAGCCTAGAGGGGAAACACTTAGATGTATTCGATCGATATCAGGATATCCCTACCGTGGTCATGGATTGGGGTGAAACCCATTTCCCGAGTGATAAAATTAAAGACAATTCAAGGCTTGGCGGCTACATGGCGGCTAAGCATTTGATTGACAATGGTCATCGCGAAATGGGTTGTATTACGGGCCCATTAGATCGCCACCAAGCTCAGATTCGTTTTGCAGGTTTCCAGCAAGCACTGGATGACGAAGGAATATCATTGGAAGATAAATGGGTCGTTCCTTCTAACTTCGAGTGTGATGGCGGATACGATGCATTTAATCTCCTTTATGAACGTGGTGAGTTGCCAAGTGCTATCTTTGCTTGTAACGATATGATGGCAATGGGCTTAATCAATGCCGCGAATGAAAAGGGGGTTAGAGTACCTGAAGACCTTTCGGTTATTGGCTATGATGATATTTATATCGCTAAATTTATGGTTCCGGCGCTAACAACTATCCACCAACCTAAATTCCGATTGGGTAAAACGGCCGTTGATACTTTGCTTAAACGCATTGAAAAGCGAGCAGAGCAGATACAACAGGTTCAGCTGGAGCCTACGCTAGTGGTTCGAAATAGTGTTAAATCGTTGAAATAAGCATTACTGAACCAAGCACTTCGCTACTTTTGTAAGTGCCTTCGACTGTTCGCTTCAAGTTTGGAAAATAACAGAGAGAGCCCGAAGCAGAGTACGAGATACGACAAACCGACTAACAACCATATCTCAAAAATCAATCCAGATGAATTTGCCATTTCTGTGCCGACGAAAGTCAGTTCTTGAATAGAAATCAATGAAACAATAGAAGAGTCTTTTACGAGAGAAATAGCCTGCCCTGCCAACGGAGGCGCAATGGTACTTATTACTTGAGGGCCAATGACATAACGATATTTTGACCACGTAGATAAGCCCAATACGTCCGCAGCTTCCCACTGACCTTTCTCTATGTTCTCTAATCCAGCTCTTACAACTTCTGCGATGTAAGCAGCTGATAGTAATCCGACGCATAGCACACCAGAGAGTAAGTTTTCCCAGAGGTTTGCTTTTCCAAATAATATCGCCTGAACAGCGTTCGTCTCACCTGAATGTTCTCTAAGCAGGGCGTCTAAGCCAAGTAATGGGATAAGTTGATTGGAGATGAAAAAGTAAAAAATAAACACAAAAACCAACGGTGGGATATTGCGAATAAGCTGAATATAGGCGATAGCAGGTGCGCGAAATATCGATAATGTTGAGTGCCTAGCAATGCCTAATAGGACGCCAAGCAATAGCGAAAAAACAACGCCCCACATACTTAATCGGAGCGTTGAAACCACACCTTGGAAAAAATACGGTAGGTCTCCATTTGCTCTTGGAGTGAAAATAAGCTCAATAGCACCAGACCAGTTCCAATGATAGTTCACACCAATAGAGGACCGGTAATAGAACCAGATGGCGGTAAACGCAATCAATCCAAGCAGAAAATAATCGAATCGATTTAATCTTTTCGAGCGATGGGCCTTCGTTGATCTTATTGAGCTTATTATTTCCATTGTAGATTACTGCCCTTGAGCCACTTGGTTTTGCCAATCTAACGTAGAGAACCAATATTCGTATCGTTCAGCCAACCAACCGTCTTCAGTTCGCTCTTTAATCCAATGATCAAAAAAGGCTTTTTTATCGTCTTCACCGAGACGGACTGCGAACGCCTCGTTACCTTTTGACAGCCTTTCATTGAAAGGAAGAAAAAGGACATCTTCGTGTTTTAAAGTTTCATGCTCGGGTTTAGGGCTAGAGGCGATAACCGCGTGAGCATTGCCGTTTAACACTTCTTGAAATGCTTGCGCATCGTCATCAAATTGAAGGATTTTGGCTTTAGGAAAGGTTTCACGCGCCACTTGTACAGTGAATGCCCCACGACGCGCCGCAATTTTCACTTTGCGAGAATTAAAATCGCTCATTTGATCAAAGCCGGCGGCGAGTGTTTTATTCGCGGCTACTTGAACGCCTGAATGTGAATACGCGGCGCTAAACAGAACGCTTTCGGCTCGTGCTGGCGTGATAGACATGCCACCTATAATAACATCAAATTTCTTCGCCAAGAGTGCAGGGATAATTCCGTCCCAAGCTGTTGGGACGAACTCGACTTTCCAGCCAGAATCTTTCGCTAGGCGGTTGGCTACATCGATCTCAAATCCAATCAATTCACCCTGTTTATTACGCATCGCCCATGGAACGAAGGTAGACATACCAACACGCAACGTGCCACGTTGCTCTATTTTTTCGATGTTTACGTTATCTGCAACCGAAGGCAGTGATAGTAATGCCCCCAACATTGCAATCATTGCACTTTTTAATAATCTCATATTTCTACTCCGTGTTTTTTTCGTTTGTCCATTATAGAGTTCGCCATTGGGCACCTAGTTTATGTTCTAGCCTTGCTGCGAATGCGGATAGTGAAAGGGTTAAGGCTAGATAAATAGCCGCAATAGTAAACCATATTTCAAATGGCATTGCCGTCTCAGAAACGATATTCCTCCCTTCTGTTGTAAGGTCAAAGATGGCCATGACGCTAACAATAGATGAATTTTTAATCAACGATACGACCTCATTTGTTAGTGGTGGCAGCGTTCTCTGTATTACCTGTGGCAATATAATGTCTCGATAACTATCGAGTGGCGAAAGTCCAAGTGAACGAGCAGCTTCGAACTGGCCCCGGGGAATGCTGTTTAATCCTGCTCTGAATATTTCCGCTGTATAGGCTCCTTGGAATAATGCTAAAGCAAGTATTGCGGTTGAGAATCGGTCGAGTCCAATCACTGGACCAAAAATAAAGTAGAGCAGATATATTTGAACCAGCAATGGTGTATTACGTATAAGCTCAATATACCCACGGGCAATGGCTCTGCCAACGATAGAGTCTGATAACCTAAGTAGAGCAGTGGTTAGTCCTAGTACGAGGGTTGCTAGCAAACTGAATAGAGAAATACGTATGGTGACGAGAAGACCATCAACCAGCTCGGCGGACCACCATTCACCATCCTCGTAATAAAATAGGTAGTCGGGTATTCGCTCCCATTGCCAACGGTAACCCATAGACTCGGCGCCACTGTCTAAAAGCCAGACAATTCCGACAATTAAAACCGCAATTTGAAGCAGTGCCGAGAAAACGGGTTTGAGGATTTTAACCATATTAATGGCTTAATATCTGGTTTAAGAATGCACGTGTACGTGGTTGTTTTGGTGTGCTAAACAATTGCTCAGGTGGTGCTGTTTCGATGATTTCACCTTCATCCATAAAAATGACACGATCCGCGACTTTTTTAGCAAACCCCATTTCGTGGGTGACGCACACCATGGTCATACCTTCTCTCGCAAGTTCAATCATCACATCTAACACCTCGTTGATCATCTCTGGGTCAAGTGCTGAGGTGGGTTCATCAAATAACATGATGGAAGGCATCATACAGAGAGAACGAGCAATCGCGACACGTTGTTGCTGCCCTCCAGAGAGTTGGATCGGGAATTTATCGGCTTGTTCGGCAATGTGTACACGATTGAGGAAATGCAGTGCGCGTTGTTCGGCTTCTTTTTTGGAAAGCTTTAGCGTTCGGATTGGGGCCAGAGTAAGGTTGTCTAATACGGTTAAGTGAGGAAACAAATTGAAATGTTGAAACACCATGCCAACCAACCCCTTTTGTTTCGAAAGGTCTGTATTTCCTAAGACGTTGATACTGCCGGAATCAACCCGTTCTAGTCCGTTAATGCAGCGAATTAGCGTTGATTTTCCCGAGCCTGATGGGCCACAGACAACAACTATCTCACCTTCAGCTACGGTAAGGTCGATTTTGGCCAATGCTTGAAAGTTGCCAAACCATTTATCAACACCTTTAAACTCGATGGCTTGTGAGTTTGACTTCGTCAATTTAACTCCACTGTGTTTCATTTAATTATTACCATAGCAATATCAGCGAGATATTTCATTTATAGATTGGCATTTATAGCGAAATTTTGTCGCCCATATACACTTTAAATATGAGACAATGATCCCAATTATATGGTTATTGTAGGCAGCCGACGACAAAGTCGCCTGTCAGTTACACCCAGAATTGTTATTTACAGAGAGTGAAAAATGACTTTTGATTTAAATCTGATCCCTACCACCTTTGATATGTTGCATGGTGGCCTTGCTGCGTCTTCTCTTATGCTGCTTATTGTTGCCATTTCTCGCCAATCTAAAGTGATTGAAAAAACGGTTGAAAAGCCCATTGAAAAGATCGTTGAAGTAGAAAAACAAGTAGAGAAGATAATCGAAGTAGAAAAAATTGTTGAGGTTGAAAAGGTCGTTGAAAAAGTGATTGAAGTTGAGTCAAAATTGAAGACCGCTAACACCGATTCTGCTATGCAATTGCTTTCAATTATGCAGCAAGAAGCAAGATTGATTGACTTTCTCAAAGAAGATTTAACCAGTTTTTCTGATGATGAAGTAGGCGCGGCTGCTCGCGTTATCCATTCAGGTGGCCAGAAAGTATTGTCTGAATATGTGGAGCTTTCTCACATAAAAAATGAGGAAGAAGAGACTCGAATTACCATCGAGGAAGGCTTTAACCCTCAAGCGGTTCGCTTAATTGGTCATGTGACTGGTCGCGCACCATTTAGCGGCACGCTTATCCACAAAGGTTGGAAAGCAGATAAAGTGAATTTGCCCAAGCTCGCTAAAAACTATAATGCTGCCATTATTGCGCCTGCAGAGGTAGAGCTTTAATGGAAAATGATATGCCTAAATACAGCGTTGGGATCGACTTAGGGACGACCCACTGTGTTTTATCTTTTGTTGAACTCAACAACGAAGACGCGATGGTGCAAGTACTTAATGTCCCTCAGCTTATCGCGGCGGGTCAGGTTGAAGAGAGAACTCAACTAGGATCGTTTGTTTATCAGCCTTCTGAATATGAAATGGGGGAAGGCTCCCGCGTGCTTCCGTGGACCACGACACCGAGTGCTTTGGTGGGTGCCGTCGCACGAAATCTTGGTGCGAAAACACCAATACGTCTAGTTGCTAGTGCAAAATCATGGTTGTGTCATGGTGGAGTGAACCGGCGTGAGGCGTTTCTTCCTCAAGGGAGTCCAGAAGAAGTTGTAAAGATATCTCCATTACGAGCAACCGAGTTGTATCTAGAGCATCTAAAAGAAGCTTGGAATCATAAAAAACCTGAACATAAACTTGAAGTTCAAGATCTTACCCTTACCGTTCCTGCTTCTTTTGACCCTGCGGCTAGAGAACTTACTGCAGAGGCGGCGCGGAACGTTGGCTTCAACCATGTAACACTGCTTGAAGAGCCACAAGCTGCATTGTATAGCTGGATAAATAACAGCGAAGATCAATGGAGAAGTGAGGTTGATGTCGGCGATGTGGTTTTGGTCGTGGATATTGGCGGAGGTACTACCGATCTATCATTGGTTGCGGTAACAGAAGATGAAGGCAATTTAGGCCTAACTCGTGTCGCAGTTGGTGAGCATATATTGTTAGGTGGAGACAACATGGACCTTGCCCTTGCCTATCGTATTAAAACGAAAATGTCTCAAGAGGGCAAAGACCTACAGCCATGGCAAGTTCAAGCGATAACGCAAGCGTGTCGTGACGCAAAAGAGACCTTACTCAACGATATGGAGGTACAGTCTGTGCCTATCGTTATTCCGAGTCGAGGTTCAAAATTGTTGGGTTCTACACTGAAAACCGAGCTGACCAGAGAAGAGGTTCAACAGACATTGGTCGATGGCTTTTTCCCAATGGTTCAAGTGCACGAACACCCTTTACAAAAGGCACGCAGCGCGTTGACTCATATGGGGCTTCCGTATGCTCAAGACGCCGGTATAACTCGCCACATCGCCGCCTTTTTATGTAAGCAGAGCAATGCAACTCAAGAGGTGTTCGGCGGGTTTTATGATGAGCATCCAGCCGTTGATTTTATTAAGCCAACCGCCATTTTATTTAATGGTGGTGTGTTGAAATCTCGCCTACTAGAAGCACGCCTTACCTCAACGATTAATGCATGGATTGAGCAATCGAATCATCTTGAACAAGAGACCAGTTCTGAGCAATCAAAATGCCAAACGGCTAAGAAACTGAGTGGTCTAGATCTCGATCTTGCCGTTGCTAACGGTGCGGCATATTACGGAGCAGTAAGACAAGGTAAAGGTGTCCGCATTCGTGGTGGTATTGCCAGTAGCTATTACGTAGGCATCGAAAGTTCTATGCCTGCAATACCAGGAATAGCACCACCAATGGAGGCGATTTGTGTTGCGCCATTTGGTATGGAAGAAGGGTCATATTGTCAGGTTGAGAGTAAAGAATTTGGGTTGGTTATCGGCCAACCGGTTCAGTTTCAGTTTTATGGTTCTACTACTCGTCGTGACGACCAAGCAGGAACACATCTGGATTACTGGAGATCAGAAGAGCTCGAGGAGCTTCCAGAGATTCAGGTTACGCTTAGCGCATCAGAAGGGCGAAATGTCGGCGAGATTGTTCCCGTTACGTTGGCGGCACGAGTGACTGAACTTGGTACACTTTATTTGGAAGCGATGGCGAGTGATAACGGCCAGAAATGGCATGTAGAGTTTGACGTGCGTGACGTTTCAAACGCGGAATAAGTACCATTAGTAACGAAACGTCTTAGTAATACGTCGAATAAAATTCGTCATCTTCACCATGTGAGGAGCGAATACCGTCTAGATTCTCTTTTTCACGGGAATCTAGACGGTAAATTTGTATAAAGCTAAATTCTCTGTTGATTGACTGGCACTATTCGTTCGCGGGGATTTTTACCTAAAGGAAAACCCATGGTCTCTGCTCGTTATTTGGTTGGTATCGATTTAGGCACGACGAATATTGTCGTTGCATACAGCGAGATTACTGAATCGCTCAAAGATTCACCAGTATCGATTTTTAAGATCGATCAACTCGTCGCTCCCGGTGAAGTAAGCCGAAAACCTCTGCTGCCCTCTTTTCGGTTTCATCCTGCTAAAGGACAAGTTTCTGAAAATGATATGGCTTTACCTTGGGAGAACGTACCTGTCGAAGGCGATCTTAATCTTGCCATTGTTGGTGAATGGGCCAGAGAATTAGGAGCAAAGGTAGAAGGACGGCAGATATCTAGTGCCAAAAGTTGGTTGTCGCATCAAGCGGTGGATAGAGAGTCAGATATCCTGCCTTGGGTTGCGGGCAACGATGTCGATAAAGTCTCTCCCGTTACCGCCACCGCGAGCTATCTTAATCATGTACGGCAGGCTTGGAACTATCATAACCCTATTAATATCCTAGAAAAACAAGACGTAGTGATTACCGTACCGGCTTCATTTGATGAAAGTGCTCGAAAGTTGACCCTCCAAGCCGCAAAACAAGCTGGTTTGAGCAAGGTCGTGCTGTTGGAGGAACCGCAAGCGGTATGTTACGACTGGTATGCGCGCCATAGCGATTCAGCTAAATCAAAGCTAATAGATGTGCCTCTTATCTTGGTATGTGATGTGGGAGGAGGGACCACAGATCTCAGCTTAATTGAAGCGAATCATAACGATGATGAACTGGCGTTGAACCGTATTGGGGTTGGTAATCACCTCATGTTAGGAGGTGATAACCTTGATCTTGCATTAGCGCACCTTGCAGAGCAACGATTTAACAAGGATAAAAAACTTAACGCGTCGAGTCTTTCTAAGTTAATTCAGCAAACGCGTAAGGCAAAGGAACAACTGCTGAGTAAAACCGAACAAGAACAAGTTAAGATAACCATGTTGGGCGGTGGTTCGAGGCTTATTGGCGGCACCAAAAGTGTCGATTTATCGAAGCATGAAGTACATCAATTGGCGCTAGATGGGTTCTTTCCAAAGGTGAGGATAACCGATTTACCGGACAAAAGGCGCAAAGCAGTGATTGAATTTGGTCTGCCTTATGTTGCTGACCCGGCAATTACTAAACACATGGCTGAATTCATCTCTCAACATCAGTCAGTTGCAAGGCATGCGCTTGGATTGGCTATCACGAGTGATGAAAAAAACGATCAGCTCGTTGTCCCTGTAGGCATTTTGCTTAACGGTGGTGTCTTTAACAGTGAACTGGTTACCGAGCAGGTCACAACTATCCTGAGTAATTGGCGGGGTAGCCCTGTTACTGTATTAGATAACCCACACCCGGATCTTGCTGTCGCCTTAGGAGCGGTTGCTTTTGGTAAAGCGCGTCGTGGTGCCCAGTTAAAGATTGGAGGGGGGGCCGCTCGTTCGTATTTCTTACATTTACCTGAGAAAAAAGGCTTTGGCAATGCTATTTGTCTATTGGCCAAGGGCATTGAAGAGGGGCAAGAGATCCGATTATCAGGACGGAAATTTGCACTGACCCTAGGTGAACCTGTTCGATTTAATTTACTGACTTCTATCCACGATACGTTAAGCGATAATAAACCAGCCAATAATGGCGCAATGTATAAGGTAAATACGGACGTTTTTACGCCGTTGCCACCTTACATTACTAGCTTAGAACGTATGGAAGGTACAGAAGAACGCCAAGCTAATCAGAAACAACGGGTTGAAGTTCAGTTGGCCTGCAAACTGACGGAGGTGGGTACATTACAATTGGAGTGCGTAAGTGCGGATGATGCAGCCAATCGTTGGGCGGTTGAATTTGAGATAAGAAAACAAGCGGATGTGACTCAGGAATCGAAAACATCACATCCCAAGCTTCAAGCATCACTCGATCTCATCACCACAGCATATAGTGGAAATAAGAAAAACGCCGACCCTAAGGTGATCAAAACTCTGGTGAAAGAACTCGAACAGAAACTTGGCAAAAGGGCTGATTGGGATGTTTCTACATCAAGGCAGATTTTCGATGCCTTCTCTAAAGGAAGAAAACGCCGTCGTCGCTCAGAGCAACATGAAAAGAACTGGCTTCGACTTTCTGGTTACGCACTTAGACCCGGATACGGCGACCCTACCGATGAATGGCGTATCGAGCAGTTGTGGGCGCTATACCAACAAGGCATTCAATATCAGAATCATCAAGGTTGGAGTGACTGGTGGGTATTTTGGCGACGAGTTTCGGGAGGGCTAAGTGCGGATCAACAAGAAATAATCGCGACCGATATAGTGAAGTATTTGCACCCTGGCTCATTGCGAAACCCCAAGGTGGCTAAAGAGGCACAAGAAAAAGATTACGAAGCGATGGTTCGACTTGGTGCGTCTTTAGAGCTTCTGCATACCGAAGATAAGGTCTTAATGGCAAAGTGGTTCCTGAACAAGGCAGTTAATGAAGCGCAGCATTCTCAGGCCCATTGGTGGGCATTAGGCAGGATCGCCGCACGCCAACTTATGTATGGCAGCCAACACTCGGTATTACCACGCGAACAAGTTGAACAATGGCTGCCGACATTATTAGCGCAGAACTGGATTAAAGAGCCTATCATCGGTTTTGCAACGGTGATGATGTGTCGTAAAACAGGCGACCGTTTGTTCGATATTTCTGACGAATTTAGGCAGCAAGTTATAGAAAAACTACAACGTAGCAAAGTGTCATCAGCATGGATTGAACTAGTACAGCAAGTCAAGGAGATGGATGCCTCCGAGTCAAAACAAGCCTTTGGTGATGCGTTACCACACGGGCTTCATCTTGTTAAGGATTAAGAGCAAACTGGAGAAATGATTGATCATAAATAGGGATAAAGTGACGCAGACACCAATCAACATGCTTTATCCCTAAATGGAGATAAAGTGTTATGTTGCTCACCCTTTGAAATGCATTCAGAGGCATAATTATCGGTGAGCTTCTAATATAAATATACCTACTAGAAGATGGTATGTTGTCCTCGATGTTGTAATTTAATTTTACAGAGTTACTCAAACCTAGCTTCCGCAAAAATCAGTCATTCATGTTTGATAGGAAAATTGCAATTATTGTATTGAGTTCAGCTTGCATGCTTTGCCTCGCGGCCGTATTTACGCTCTTTACTATTAAATCTAGCTTTGAAAACCATCTTGCTGATTCACTAAAAGTCATAAGAGATACGACTCATCAAGCTATTATGATCTGGGCATTTGAAAATGAACAGAGAAGTAAAATGTTAGCTAGCGATAGTTTTATCCTTACTCAAACCGAACAACTGCTACAACAACGCGCGCATAACTTATCTTTGATTGGTGACCCAATACAACAGGAGATAAGAGCCTATCTATATCCCTTTGTAAAGCTGCATAATCTTCGAGGTTTCTTCATTATAGATCCAAATAATGTGAGCCTTGCGTCTACTCGAGACGTCAATACCGATACTGAAAATTTACTGGTTAGACAGCCGGGTTTTTTAGATAGAATCTGGCAAGGAGAGACGCTGATTTCGCTGCCTCAATTTTCAGATGTCGCGTTGCCTGGAATAGACGGCGAGTATGTTGTTGATTATCCAACCATGTTTGTTGCTAGTGGTATTCGCAACAGAGAAAACAAAATTATCGCGATATTAGCCTTACGATTAGACCCGATGACACACCTTCAGACTCTTGTGAATAGAGGACAAATTGGTCAATCAGGTGAGACTTATTTGATAGATAAAAGTGGATATTTACTGACGCAAAGTCGATTTGCAAAGCAAATAATGGCGTATAAACCTGATTTGGTATCAAAACAAAGCGTACAGAATTTAAAAGCCGTCGTTCCAACCAAATTAGAGGTGTCTAAAAATGGGTTACTATTATTAACAAAAATGGCGTCGAGTGTTGTAAAAGGTGAGAATGGCTGGGATACGAATGGATATAAAGATTACAGAGGTATTCCTGTCGTGGGAGCTTGGCTGTGGAACGATAGGTATCAATTCGGTCTTACAACAGAACTTGATCGTATCGAAGCATATTTACCTTTTAATCAAACAAAACAAGGTTTTATTTTTTTCACTGGTTCTGCATTAGTTCTTTTTGTTTTTGTCGCGATTGTGTTTTCTAAATTATTTTCAAAATTGAGAAGCCGAGAAATAAAGTACAGTAGTTTATTCGAGAATGCCGGGGACCCATTACTCATTTCTGATTGTAACACTGGGCTGGTTGTATCTTGCAACCAGCTTGCGAGCGAGTTCTTACAATACCCCACTTCTGAGCTTCAAGGTATGCACCTTTCACAACTAAGGACGGAGTCAACATATAATGATGTGTTGGACGATATCAACGATGTCGTCACCCTTGGAAGTAAAAGAATTGAAACAATATACCAAACGAAATCTGGAAAATTAATACATGTGGAATCCAACGCAAAATTAGTATCCTTTGGAAAGGAAAAAGCGATTCTGTCGATAATAAGAGATATGACAGCACAAAAAGAATACGAAGAAAACTTGAGGGTGTTAGCGAATACCGATGCGTTGACAAACCTAGGAAATCGAGTCGCGTTTAACACGCAGATTAGTCATAAAATAATAGAAACGTCGACGGATAAAAACAATCTCGCGTTGATAATTGTGGACATCGACGAGTTCAGAATAATTAATGATGCTTTGGGTCATCGATTTGGTGATGAGATCTTAAAGAAAGTGGCGAAAATCTTATCCAATTCGATCCCTTTGAAAGCACGGGCTTTTCGATTTGCCTCCGATGAATTTATTGTGGCTGTACCCGTTGTGGATAGAAAAGAGACAGAGCAAATCTGCGACGCTATTCAGAGGTCAGTATTGGAACCGTTTGTGGAAGGCAATAATAGAACTCAAATCTCATTTAGTATTGGTGTTGCGTTATCCCCACAAGATGGCGCGGACGTAACGACACTTTTACAATCGGCAGATACTGCACTTCATACTGCGAAACAACAAGGCCGAAATCGGTATGTTCACTTCACCGAAGAAATGAAGCACAAAGACGCACTTCACGTGGCTATTTCATCCTCTCTAGATGTCGCTATTGCTAATAATGAATTCACTTTGGTATTTCAACCTGTAGTGACTTCTGTTGATGGTCAATTAGTCGGTGCAGAAGCGTTGTTGCGCTGGGAAAGTGCAGATATGGGTAACATTAGACCTGATGTTTTTATTCCTATCGCTGAACATAATGGAAAAATTCTAGATATTGGCCAGTGGGTTCTAAATGAAGCGTGTAGGGTTCGTGCACACTGGCTAACCGAGGGCTTGGTCGATATGAAGATATCCATCAACGTCTCTCCCATTCAGATTCTCTCATCTAATATGCCGCAGTTGGTTCAGGATGCATTGAGTAAACATAGGTTGAAGCCAGAGCATATCGCAATTGAAATAACGGAGGGTGTCTTTTTGGGGCACCACGACAAGCAGATAGAGCAACTTTGTAAACTTAGAGAGATGGGTGTTTCTCTCTATTTAGATGATTTTGGTACAGGTTATTCATCATTGAGTTATGTGCACAAGTATCCATTCGATATTATTAAATTGGATAAAAGCTTTGTACAAGATATTAAATCAAACCCAATGTCTAGAACGCTCGCAAAATCCGTCATTTTGATGGCAACCAGCCTAGACATTGAGGTGATCGCTGAAGGGGTGGAAACACAGTGGCAAGATAACTACTTGAGAAACCAAGGTTGTCATCGTATTCAAGGTTATTTTTACGGAAAGCCAATAGAATCAGCAGAATTTCTAGAAAAATGGAACGCATCCGCCGATCAAATCACGTTAAAATTAAAGAAGGGTCACAATTAAGTTAACCAATTGAAATAAAAGAATAAAACTGTATTACTATTATAGATAATGATGGTAGTGAATTGTCGCTTAATGAGGGGACGTTACATGTCAACGCTCAAACTTGTTCAAGAAGAATTGATTGGGTTTCATTCAAAACGAGAGATTTCTTGGACATGGAATACTGAAACGGAAGTGTTCTCTATTGATTCTGTGTTGATCCGTCAGTATTTAATGATCAATAAAGAAATTGCAACGATTGAAGATTTTCTCGCACTTTTTAGTAGTGAAGATCAAAAACGGATTGTTTCCTTGTTAAAAAGTGTCTATGGCGATGAAAAAACGAAGCCAGTAAAGGCTTGCATTGCGACAGAAGATGCGAGTGTTAGTTTAAGCGTAGTTACGGCGATAAAAGTATCTGAAGGCTTAATCGCGGGTTCCTTAATGCCACTCTTTTTGTCGCCAACGCAAGAGGACCTCTCAACTTTTTTTCATCAGTTATTCGAAAATGAACACCATGGTATGTTGATTACCGATGGGAAAACCCGAATAGTCGCTTGCAACAGTTTATTTGAAAAGACATCGGGTTATCGTATTGATGAACTCGTTGGGAAAAAAACCTCGATCTTTAATGCTGGTAAGCATGGCCCGACATATTTTGACGAAATGTGGTCCAAAATAGAGCTGAATGGATTTTGGAGCGGTTTGATTTTAAGTAAGCGAAAATCAGGTATTGTTGTACCGGAAGAGTTATTGATTCAGCGTATTACTTCCATACGTGGCAATATTTATTATTTGGGAATGACTGTTGATTTATCAGATACACCTTATCGAATTGCCGGTATTGAACACGGTGGTATTGAGCTCTTAACACAACTCCCAAGTGACAATGATTATTATCTAAGGGTGAAATCTACGTTTACTTCTAAAGAAGAGACTCAAGGTCTGATGGTGATTTCTTTTGTACCCAATTTTGAAAGCGATGTTGAATTTGAATACAAGAAACAGCTGGCCAACGCGTTTGATCGAGAGAATAAAAACATTATTGCCGGCTTTCTAAAAGCCAGTGTTTTTTCTATTGCAATTTTGTACGAGCGTAGCCTCGATAAGCCTCACTCACTATCCATTTACGAAGCAATTCGAAGCTGTTTTAATGACATTAAGATACACATTGATGCCATTATTTATAAACATATTTCTCAATTATCCATTGGTGTTTCGGTTCTTGGTATGGATGCTACCTCCCCAAGCCGACTAATCTCACACTCTTTAAAAGCGATGTATGAGAAGCACTCATCAGGAAGCAATCATATCTGTTTTTATAATAGAACGTTGCATGAGAAAGTTAAGAGGCGTGATAGCTTAGAAGCAATTGTGGTGGACTCAATTAAACACAATAAAATTGAGGTCTATTTTCAACCGATCATTTGTACTGATAATTGGAAGGTAACGAAATTAGAGGCTCTCTGTCGATTTAGAGACGGAGAGAATAACATTCTCAATACTGAAGAGATGGTTAGGATCGCGGAAGATTTGGACTTGGTTGCACAACTCGATCTTGTGGTTGCGGAGATTGCACTTAAAACCAGAGATCTACTGGTGCAAAAGTTTGGTACAGATGTTGAGTTATCAATCAATATTTCACTCAATTCCAAAAAATCGATTAAGGTGATATTGGGTGATTTAATAAATATGTGTCGTGGATACAGTCAACATATACCCTATACAATCATTGAATTGACAGAAACAGCGTATTTTAATAGCGAAAATGAAGATGTGGAACAGTTATCAAAATTAAGAGAGATTGGTTTTAGGGTTGCGATTGATGATTTTGGAACGGGTTACTCTTCGTTTTCCTACCTCAAAAACAATAATTTTGATATCTTAAAAATAGACAGAGAGTTTGTAAAAGATTTGGTCTACGGCTCGTCTAATTATCATATCGTTAAAACGATTACATCGCTAGCGCATACCCTAAACGTACAGGTTGTCGCCGAAGGGGTAGAGAACCTATCGGAAGTCGTGTTGTTAGGTGATTTAAAAGTGGATTACCTGCAAGGGTATTACTTCGAGAAACCGCTGCCATTTGATAAGTTGCAACCAAACATAAACTATGTAAGAAAACTTAATGACTTAAAAGAGACAAAGAGCGCGGTGATAGAATTGATTGCGTTTCCACCAACCCTATCACCAGGGTGTAACCTCGGCGAAGTTAGAGAAATATTTAGTAATACCAATTTCACCACGCTTCCCGTTATTGTTGATGATAAATGTGTCGGGTATCTAACGCGTGAAATTTTCAATTTGCATGCCTCTACGTCTTTAGGGACGGCAACCGAAACGATGCAAGACTATCGCTCATTATCAAAGCCCGTTAGTGCGATGATGGATGCAAAATTTGTCGAGGTTCATAAAACAGTTGGGCTTGGTGAGATTCATGAAAAAATTAAGAATAAAAATAAATTTCCTTGGATAGCAATCGATGATTCTGGTGAATATTTTGGATTAGTCGATGCTTTGAGTGCGATACAGTTTATCAATGAACAATAGTATGTTGTAAACCGTATAAGGATGTTTCGAATGATCTGAGAAATGATATCTATATTGATTTATAATTTGCTTAGCATGATATTACTCTCGATTTGATTTTCAATATTTTCTATATACAGTTTTCTGTTGTTGACTAATTATCAACCATTAGCGTCACTGTTACTATATTGATATTGAAGTCAACTTTCAAACTCGGACCAACGTATCAATATCAGTCCGAACAAGGAATAAATCATGCAAAAAACGATTCTTATAACAGGGGCGACAGACGGTATTGGACTTGAAACAGCTAAGATGCTGGTGTCTGAAGGACACAGAGTTTTAGTCCATGGCCGAAATACTGAAAAATTAAAACAGATCGTTACGTTACTTTCAACGTTGTCGAGTGTGGAAAATGTTGAGAGTTATGAATCTGACCTTTCTCGTCTATCTGATGTAGAGGCGCTGGCCGCTGAGATCATCGTTAATCATAAACACATTGATGTATTGATAAATAATGCCGGCGTGTATACAACACCAATTGCAGAGAGTTCGGAAGGCTTAGATGTTCGCTTTGTAGTTAATACGATTGCTCCCTATTTGTTGACTCGAAAACTATTGCCATTGATGGGGTCAACATCTCGTGTTGTTAATGTTTCTTCAGCAGCACAATCGTCGGTCGATTTGACCTCTCTTGCCTGCAAGCCTACATTAGGTGATGGACTCGCTTATGCTCAGAGCAAGCTTGCCATCACTATGTGGTCGCGAGATTTAGCGCTTTCTTTAGACGAAAACGGACCCGCGATAATTGCTGTTAATCCTGCGTCAATGTTAGGCAGCAAGATGGTAAAAGATGCCTATGGTGTAACAGGGGGCGATCTTCGTATTGGTGCGGATATCTTGTGTCGTGCTGCACTATCTGTAGAATTTGAAGACGCGTCAGGTAAATACTATGACAACGATGCTCGTCGGTTCGCTGCGCCACATAATGACGCGCTCGATCCAAGAAAAACGGCGGCACTTGTTTGTGTTATTGATAAGATTCTGATGGAAAAATGTCAGTAACTCATTGCGTTAGTTAGCCCGTGGCTCGCGAAGTGATGACGGGTTAATAATTTTCTTATAAGTTAGCAATTGATTTACGGCTAATATGAGGAGTCCATTATATCGAATCTATTATTTGGTTCTGTCCCAATATGGTGGATTGCCATAGTAATCTGCAAAGTAATCGATGAAGGCTCTAACCTTAGGAGCTAGCAAGCGTGAACTCGGGTACACCGCCCAAATAGCAGAATCCGATGCTAATGGGTAATCTTTAAGTATCTGAATCAACTCACCGCTTTCAAGTTGCTTATTTACACACCATGTAGCGGTCAATGCTATCCCTAACCCATGAACACAGGCGTCTCTAACCGCTTCTCCATGGTCAGTTCTCAAATTGCCTTTGGTTTTGATGTTCAGTTCACCATCTGGGGTGTCGAATAACCAGTTTTCAAGCCCCATCAATTTAATGCACTGATGATTATTAAGATCCTCTGGGGATTCAGGTTGTCCATAATTTACTAGGTATTCTGGAGAGGCGCAGATAATACGTTTATCAGAGGCCAGTTTACGTGCGATTAAACTAGAGTCTTTTAATTCTGCATTTCGAATCGCAATATCAAACCCGCCTTCAACAAGGTCGACAATGGAATCCGTTAACCGCAAGTCGATAGAAAGGCGAGGATGGAGAGCGAGAAACTCCTTAAGTGCAGGTAGCAGGTGCATTCGACCAAAAGATGCGGGTGCGGTAATTCGCAAAGTGCCTTGTGGTAATATGTTACCGACACCGATTGACGCTCTTGCAGCCTCAATAGTGGCAAGGACTTCCTCTGCATGAGGAAGAAAATCGATTCCCTCTTCAGTGAGTGAAACCTTCCTTGTGGTTCTGTGGACAAGGCGAACACCAAGCCCTTCCTCAAGTTTATTTACATGAGAACTGGCCACCGCAGGAGACAGACCGAGCTCTTGGCCTGCTTGGCTAATATTGTTGGTGGCGGCGAGTCTTACAAACAGTCTAAGGTGTTCAATATTCATTATTAATTAAATAGTAGTAATGGTCTGGAAACTTGACTCATACTATATTTATTTCAAATAAACAGCCACATAAGTCTGTCGGTTCTATGTTGTCTAATGACGCTATAACGAGCTTAAGGCGATAACGCCACATCGACAGGAAACGTTATGATTGGAGCGGGTAAATGTTCCGTTGTAACATAGATACTGCGGTTGTCAGAGCCAAAGGAGAGCGACTCTGCCTGTTTTAGTGTGGGGAGTTCATATCGAACTGGTGTAGATGAAAGTACGGTGTGCCAGTCGGTACTGCCTTTGGTGTCATATAAAAAAGCACTGTCATAAGTTAATACCGCAGCAAAGCGTCCATCAGAAGATATATCCATTGCAGTAGGTTGTGATGAATAGCCAAGCAGATAAATAAAGCTAAACTTTGGCTTGCTCGGTTTTGGAAAAGAAGGCACTGCGCCCAAGTTGGTTGCGACTTGTGGTGTATCTCTATTAAGTGTTAATTCGAATAGGATTGGTTGTTCATCTCTTTTAGACAATAGGATTATTTTCTTATTTATTATATCTATGGCGATAGATTCACAATCTCTAGGACCATCAGCGTAAGTGTATGAGATGCTCCATTCAGGGATAACTTGAATTGGATTAAGATAACGCCTTTTTGTTAATAGGGGCTCTTGGATTATATGAAGTAGATATTCATCCCTGACGGCGAAGTTGTCTCCTGTATCGGCGATTATAAGGTAGTTTTTCTCGTTGTATTTAAACGTCGCCATATCTTCCCAGTCAATATTTTCTACACCTTGAACATTAACTTTGGCTCGGAATTTCCCTTGCAGATCTAACGCAATCAATGAGGGTGAATTATCACTATCGTTGTGGCTCCATAAGGTGTCTGTATTCAATTTTGAAATAGCTAATCCACTTGATTCGGCGAGGTTTGTATCTTCGATAACCCCTGTCACTATAGCACCACTATTACTTTCATAATCATGAAGATGAGAACAAGATGATACCCAAATCACTGAGAAGATCAGCAGTGCCACGGTGGCGATTAACATGACAATTCTGCGCATATATTCCTTTTGATAGTCATTTACAGTTGTGTGTTACATCAGTCTAAAGACGCGCTTTAATTCATTTCACATACCATTATTCTAGCTATGCTCTTAATGTATTGTTTTATACTTTCTCTCGGTATCTGTTTTTTGAAGTCAACAATGAACGAATTGAAATACCCGTTACTAACATGGTGCCTGACAAAACCAAAATAGTACCAAAAACCGTATTCCAACCGACTTGCTCATCTAATATCAGGTACCCCCAAAATATACCAAATACCGGAATAAGGAAGGTCACAGATAGGGTTGAAGCTGCTCCAACGCTGGCTACTAGGTTAAAATAGAGTAAATAGGCGACACCAGTACTGAATATACCTAAAGCCAACACCGATAAACTGATTTCTATCGTTGGTACTTCTCTTATAGGAATAAAAAACACTAATGGTAAAACAATCAAGGCGGCGGCCCACATGTTGCCATGGGCATTATCAAAGGAAGAAATTTGTGGGGCTGTTCTGGTGTAATTACTCGCAATACCGTAACAAACAGCAGCCAATATTCCGGCGATGATCGGAAGTATCGCGTCCGTGCCCAAATTTACCGCGTCCCAACCAACGAGAATAATCACGCCAACAATACCGATAATCATGCCTAATAAGGCGTGCTTTGTTAACGGCGTTCGTGTCCAGAATACACCAATTAGCGCACCCCATATCGCGGCAGTAGAATTCAAGATGGAAAGTGTTGATGCATTTAGTGTTTGTGCCGCATAGGCGAAAAACAGAAATGGCAGTGCAGTATTAAATAAGCCGATAATAAAAAAGTGTTTTTTGTACTGTAAAAGTGGCAGCTTTCTTTTTATAAAAATGGATACGACCAATAAAAACAGTGCGGCTAATGTGACGCGAGCTTCAATCAATATGGCAGGGCCAAGAGCTGTTGCTGAGATCCGCATAAACAGAAATGAGCCCCCCCAAAGGGCAGCAAGTAGAAAAAGTTGAAGTGTGTTACGTAGTGACATTTAAAACCAACCGCAGGGTGGTAGATATAGAATGAGGCTATCTTGTTACTAATTTGTAATAAGTACAACTTGATTTTTGTTAAACCCAACAGAAGAATACTGTGTGTTTACGTTTGTAAGGACATGTTATTAAATTAAATTCGTTATTGTCCAGATAAAGAAGATGACGGTCGCGTTTTTAAGGAAGTATATGATCTACATTACTTTAAAGGCCAACCTCTGGAGCAGTTATGCGATATCAAATTAAAGAAGCCGTCGATAAATTCATAGATGTGACGAACGCCGAACCGAGTCATGTATCTGTAACCAGTGCCAATCCAAATGATATTAGACTTTCTTACACGGATGATCATGAGCGGAAGTTTGAGTTTAAGTACTCTGATGGAAAGTTATTTCTTTTAGATAAAGTTGAGGGTTCTTGGTTTCTTCTGGATGAGTTTAATTGTTCCTGTGATGGGTTATATTTTCTAAATTCGTAATAATTCCTCTGTAATTGTCTCTATTTTCTATTAGTCTATTGGCATCGATAAATTTTTAACGCGGCAAGAAGTTTAATAATGAAGAGAAATACAGACGACTTTTTAATTTTCTATCATTTGATTGAATTGGGATCTTTTAGTAAGGCCGCAGATAAGGTTGGATTAACTAAATCTGTAATAAGTAAGCGTATTACACGTTTGGAACAGGAGTTAGGCGTACAGCTTATCTTCCGTACAACTCGCAAACTGACCCTTACTGAAGCAGGAGAGGTTTTTTTTCGCCACGCGCGCGAGATCTATTTTACCGTAAAAAATGCTCAGGAAGAGCTGAAAGGGTTGAGTGAGTCCTTTACCGGAACAATTCGTATAACTGTACCGACTATTTCTGGTGAACTTATCTTGCCTCAAGCTATCGCAGAGTTTAGCCGTAAATATCCTGACATCACGGTGCATATGGATTTAGACAATCAGTTTATTGACCTATTATCTGGAGGTTACGACCTCGCTATTCGGACCGGTGTATTGCCAGATTCGAGTCTTATTGCGCGGCGTTTAGTTGATGTCCATTGGGTTATTTGTGGTGCCCCAAGCTATTTCGAAAAAAACAAACCTCCTCAGACCCCTCAAGAGCTGAGTAAACATAACTGCCTTGGGTACTCGTTTCAGGAAACAGGCTCAGATGAGTGGCTTTTTAAAGGAAAGACAGAACCATTTACGTTAAAGGTATCGGGCAACTTTTGTACTAATAATGCTTCAGCATTAAGAAGAGCCTCGCTCCTTGGCCAAGGGCTTATTTACGTACCGAAGGTGTTGGTGGCAGAAGATTTGAAAGAGGGCGCTCTTGTAGAAGTGCTTCATAAACAGGTTGGAAAATGCTTAGGTATATTTGCGGTCTATCCTTATACCAAGCACCTACCAACTAAAACCAAGTTGTTTATCGATCACATCTACGATTGTTACAATCGAAGCGCAGAGAGTTTCTGACCGTTTGCCACTCCGATGAAACTTCGAAATGGCACCTTTGTCTTAACTGACTCTGTCTACCAAGTAAAGGATTGAGCGATACTCAATCCCGCTATGTTCTGACAGACCAATTTCACAGGTTCTGCTATTGGAATACCCCTCGCTGCAATCCTCTGGTACTTCTGATCTCAGTGAGGCTAACGCAGAGGCGTTGAGTTCCGGTTTAGTGAATCCTTTATCACCAGCGAAGCCACAACACTGTATATCCTCCGGTATGATCACTTTTTCAGCACATGCTTCAGTGACGTCTTGAATGATGCCTGCTAAACCATTTCGTCGTGATGTGCAGGTAATGTGTAACATCACCGGTTCTTTTTGCTGCGTGATGGTAAGCTTTGGTAAGACGTATTCCGCAACAAATTTAAACGGTTCGTATATTGATAATTCTTTTTGAAGTGCACCCTTACTCAGACTTGCACATGGGCTGGTATCCATCAAAATAGGATACTTCCCTTGTTGTGATGCGTGCCAAAGTGAGTCTTGCAATGCGTTCATCTTACTGTTTGCTGTATCGACAAAACCTTTGCTTTTATAAGGCATGCCACAGCACTGGCTGTTAATATCATCTGGTAGTACAACATCGTAGCCCGCTTTTTCGAGCAAGGAAATGGTCACTTCAGTTAATGATCTGTTATCGATGGCATTTTTTTCTGGTCCCATATTACGGGATGCACAACTAGGGAAGTAGACGACCTTTTCTTTTCCTACGGAATGGATCGTAATCGCGGAAACATTTCTGGCTGGTATTGGAAGGTGGGGAGTCCATAATGGTACGCGTTTACCTGATAGCTGGTGAGCAGCTTTGGTCACCGCTCTCATGTTATTGGTTCCAATGATGCCGTGCACACTATTGGCAGCACCCAATCCTAGCTTGGTAACGGAGGTAACTGCTTCGAAATGATCGGCTGTCCAACTTGCGATTGTATTGGCCAGAGAGGAGTGATCTTCACGCAGTTTCCGCATTAGGTCACCCGTGTTTATACCTACCGGACACCGGTCAGCACAGAGCCCGGTGGCGGCGCAAGTATCAATACCTTGATAGCGGAATACTTTTTCCATTTCGGCCAGTTTTGCAGGGTCTTCGTTGGTTTTGTAAAGGCGGCGGATCTCACGGTACACCGTGTTACGTTGCCGTGGCGTCAAAGAGAGGTTTCGCGAAGGGCATACTGGTTCGCAGAATCCACACTCTATGCATTTATCGATCAGTTCGTCTGCCGCAGGCATCTCTTTAAGGTTTTTAATATGTGACTCATGGTCGTTATTAAGGATGACACCAGGATTCAGAATGCCGGTTTTATCGAAGATTTTTTTGATCTTCTGCATCAATTCGTAACCGTCTTTGCCCCATTCCAGCTCAACGTAAGGAGCCATGTTACGGCCTGTGCCATGTTCTGCTTTGAGCGACCCTTTGTACTTCACGGCAACCAGTTGGGCTACGGCATCCATGAAAGCACTATAACGGTTTATTTCAGGCTCATTATCAAATGCTTGAGTAAATACAAAGTGAAGATTACCTGCCAATGCATGCCCAAATATTATCGCCTCATGATAATCATATTTAATGAACAGATTTTGTAGTTCACGTACCGCAGGTGCGAGCTGGTCGAGTGGAAACGCGACATCTTCGATGATCACGGTTGTACCGGTTTCTCTTACTGCTCCGACGGCTGGAAATAGTCCTTTTCGGATGGCCCATAGTTGAGCGCATGTCGTCGCGTTACGGCTGAACTCGACGGCCTCAATGGGTGAATAACGACTAATTATATTGATTAATGCTTGGGACTGCACAGCAAGATCTTGCTCATCTTCGGCGTGAATCTCTACAAGAATAGCGGCTGCTTCTGTGTTTCCTTTTATCCCTAATTCGGCAATGAAATCGGGCATCCCCGGTTCGTTGGCTACAGATGCGAGTGAGCGGCTGTCCATTAACTCTACTGCTGCTACATTGGTTTTGCTGAGTTCACTTACTGCAAAACAAGTGGTTTCAATATCTGAGAATACAAAAAGCCCTGACGCCTTGAAAGCGTGGTCAATCACCGTGTTATAAGTAATATCAGCGATAAAACCGAGCGTACCTTCAGACCCAATTAGTAGGTGCTGAAGAATATCGATAGGGTCTTCATAGTCTACTAGTGAGTTTAGGCTGTATCCCGTGGTGTTTTTAAGGCGATATTTATGGCGTATTTTGTTCGCCATATCGGCATTACTATTGCACTCTTTTGCCAATGTAATGAGGTCTGAAATGAGGGATTTATGACTGAATTTAAATGACTCAATACTGTCTTTGTTGAGGGTATCTAGCACGGTACCATCGGCAAGGACGACAGTCATACCAGCCAACGTTTTGTAGCTATTTTTTGAGGTGCCACAACACATGCCAGAGGCATTGTTGGCTGCAATGCCGCCAATTTTACAGGTATTGATTGACGCGGGGTCTGGGCCAATCATACGCCCAAATGGAGCTAGATATTTATTTGCATCTGCGCCGATAACCCCAGGTTGTAGCCATATCTGTTCACCATTATTGATTATCTGGTGATTGCGCCAACTGGTTGTCAGGGTGATGAGAACAGAGTCGGATATTGCCTGCCCTGATAAACTTGTGCCTGCGGCTCGAAAGGTAAGTGGTATTTGTTTTACATTGCAGGTTTTGATTGCGAGAACGATTTCATCAAGAGAGTCGAGTTGCAGTATAAGTTTGGGCACCATTCTATAGAAGCTGGCGTCTGTACCGTATGCCAAGGTTAGGGTTGGGTCTGTGATGATTCTCTTTTCGTCGATATGAACGCTGAGTTCTTGTATCAACTCTTTATATATAGATTCCATTCATGCTCCAGATTCATTTACTTCACGTTTTTCGCATATTCTTGTTATCGATGTCTTCAATCAGATCACTTTTTATAAATATATTATATAAGTGTTTATGATGTATGTGTTCTTACATTCGTTGTTTGATACTACATTAACCAATAAGGTTGATATATCACTTTAAATTCACTTGTTTGTTGCAAAAAGAAGACTAATCGAATCAATGATGTGGGAGGGGTGGAAGTCCAGACATAAAAATGCCAGTCAGAATGAACGGACTGGCATTAATTTCTAATAAAGCTAAACGTTATCTAGATTAACTTTTTTTAACCCAAGCAGTCGTATCGATATCAAGATCTTTATATTCATCAGGATTAAACACAGGATGCTCAACACCTGCATCAAGTTGTTTCCTGTAATCCTTGATAAGTCGTGTTGCCGTTGGGAACAGCATAATGAGTGCTAACAAGTTAACAATGGCCAAAATTCCCATCAGTGGATCAGAGAAGAAGAAGACCGCTGTTGCACCAGGTGCTACCGCACCAACAAACACTACGCCAATGACAAGAATACGCAATATGTGAATCGCCATTGGGTTCTTAGTCATAAAGGTTAGTGCATTCTCACCAAGATAGTAGTTGTATATAACGGAACTGAATGAGAAAAGAAGGATAGCAAACGTTAGGTAATACTGAGTCCATGCACCGAAGTGAGAAACCAAAGACTGCTGAGTAAGTACTATGCCATCAATACCTTCTGCACCAGGTACATACACATCACCAAGTAAAATAACAAAAGCCGTACAGCTACAAACGATTATAGTATCGATAAATACTGAAAGTGATTGAGTAATGCCTTGACTGACTGGGTGAGTAACGTCTGCTGTTGCCGCTACGTTAGGTGCGGAACCTAGGCCAGCTTCGTTAGAGAACAGACCACGACGCAAACCTTGCGCTAATGCTGCACCCATACCACCACCAACAGCTTCCTCAATGCCGAATGCGTTAGATACGATATTTACAATAACACCAGGAATTTCTGTGATGTTAGTGATAATAACGAGAAGAGCCATTGCTACATAAGTGATAGCCATAATAGGCACAACAATATCTGCAACCTTAGCGATACGTCTGATACCACCGTAGATGATGAAACCGACAATAATCGCAAGGAATAAACCCGTATACATACGGTCAATACCCAAGCTATCTTGCACTGCACCAGCAACGGTATTGCCTTGGAACGCGTTAAAACCAAACGCGAAAGCGGCAATCAAGCAGAATGCGAGTACATACGCTAACCAGCGATAGTCTTCACCAAGGCCATGAATAATCGTACGTGCAGGACCGCCACGGAACTCGTTACCTTCTTTACGCTTGTATAGCTGAGCAAGTGAACATTCCACTAGGCTTGTTGCCATACCGACCAATGCAATTGCCCACATCCAGAATACGGCACCTGGACCTCCAAGAGTAATAGCAACGGCAACACCAGCGATGTTACCACCACCTACGCGACCACCAACGGATAATAAAAGGGCTTCACGTCCGGAAATTTTGTCTTTACCCGCGGTTTGGTTTTTGCTTGATAGTACTCGGAACATACGTCCGAAAAATCGGAACTGAACAAAGTCAGTAACAATGGTAAAAAATAGGCCAAAAATTACAAGAAATGGTATAAGCGACCATCCCCAAGTGAGGTCACCAATGACCCCAAAAAAGCTTTCTAACATTTCCATTCTTTCTCCTAGTATTAATTTTCTGTCTGAGAATTGATCAATTTGGCTAATTTATAGTCTATTAGGCGCCAATTGACCTTGCATTGTACTGGTTTTAAAAAAATATTCGAAGAAAAACAGGGAAAAAGTTTGTATACAGTAACTAGAGTGGATAAAAATCAGGAGCCAAGGGGGCTCCTGCGAAACAATATAGTGAATAAAGGTGTTAACGTGGAATTAACATGATGTTAGCAATATTTGATGTTCATACAGAAAGTGTTTTGGCAAATTCGATATAGATCTCACGGAGCTGTGATGCGACAGGGCCAGGAACACCATCACCAATTGGCCGCTCATCAATGGAGATGACAGGCCATATAAAGGTTGATGCAGAACTAATAAAAGCTTCTTTCGCTGCGTAAGCTTCTTCTATTGTGAATACCCTTTCTTCGATAGCCAGATTGTGTTTCTCCGCTACTTTTAGCAGTGAAGCTCGTGTTATACCGTGGAGAATATCGTTACTGAGTGGACGTGTAACAATAGTATTGTTTTGGGTTACGATGTAGGCGTTACTTGAGCCGCCTTCCGTGACGTATCCTTCTTCAATCAGCCATGCGTCATCACAGCCAACACTCATGGCTGCTTGTTTTGCCATACAGGCTGCCAATAGTGAGGTCGTTTTAACGTCACGACGTCTCCAACGAAGATCTGGCATGGAGATAATTTTGATGCCCTTTTTCGCTTTCGTTGAGTCGATCACGGCACGGGATTGAGTAAATAACACAACAGTTGGCTCAGTGTCGTCAGGGTAAGGGAAGTCACGATCGCCAGATGACCCCCTAGTGACTTGTAGATAAATACCACCTTCCTTCAGATCATTAAGTGTAATGAGTTTTTTTTGAATGGTTATTAGATCTTCAGCAGTAAGAGGATTTTTCATTTCCAATTCTCTACATGAACGAGCAAGTCTCGCGACGTGTCCTTCAAGATCTAAGAGTTTTCCGTCGACAACGGCAGTCACCTCATAAATGGCATCGGCGAATAAAAAACCTCTGTCAAAAATGGAAACCTTTGCTTCAGATTCTGGTAGATACTCGCCATTTAAGTAAACAGTACGTTGCATAATTTTCATCCTAATGTAATTCAATTTTTCTAGGGAGCGCAATGAACCACTCCTTAACCCCATAACTCTGTAGAGAAGGGCATCATGTGATTGTTTTCGAACTCGAATCCGTGCTCTATGTCTTCACTTAGCAGTAATGGGCCATCAAGATCAACAATATCGACACCTTGAGCAATAACGAATGCTGGTGCCATGCTCAGAGAGCTTGAAAGCATGCAACCAACCATGATCTGCAACCCTGCTTGCTCTGCTTGATTTTTGAGTGCTAATGCTTCTGTTAAGCCACCGGTTTTGTCGGTTTTAATATTGATCATATCGTAACGACCAATTATTTTGCCTAAACTTTCTCGATCGTGACAAGATTCATCCGCACAGATTGGAATAGGTCTAGGTAGTGTCTCAAGAATATAGTCCATCCCTACAGGGAAAGGTTGTTCAATCATTGCTACACCCAGTTTCACTAGTTCTGGAATCAGTATTTTATAGAGTTCGGGTGTCCATGCTTCATTTGCATCAAGGATAATCTTTGCATTGGGTGAACCTTCGCGAACCGCGGCAACTCTTGCTAAGTCTTCACCGCCTCCTAGTTTCAATTTAAGCAAAGGACGAAATGCATTCTCTATCGCCGCTTTTTTCATGTTTTCTGGGGAGTCTAGGGATAAAGTAAATGCTGTGACCAAAGCGTCAGGAGACATCGCCAAGTTGTCCCAAATTCGCTGTTGTTTTTGTTTACACTCAAGGTCCCATAGTGCGCAGTCGACGGCATTTCTTGCTGCGCCAGCCGGCATTAGGTCTTGCAATGTTTCTCGAGTGACCCCATTTTTTAGTGCAGGTAACACGTTTTCTAGTTCAGTTAAGGTACTATCAATCGTCTCGTTGTAACGTGCATATGGGACGCATTCACCGCGACCCATAACACCGTGACTACTTATTTTTACCTGTATCACATCAGCCTGAGTTTTGCTTCCTCTAGAGATGGTGAAGCTTCCTCTAATGGGCCAACTTTTAACCTTGAAGCTTATTTGCATTATACCTCCGATAGCTTGTTTACTATACGGCTTACACCTTGACGGAATGGGTCTACGACAGGTAGACCGAATTCAGATTCTACTTTATCCATAAATTCTAGCGCGACTTTTTCATCAAGCTGAGAGGTGTTTACAGAAATTCCAATAAATTGTACATCAGGATTGGTCAATCTGGCCGTTGCAATGTTAAGTTCCATACACGTTTTTATGTCGGGTACGAGGTAGTTTGGTAGACCGCGCATGTGTGTTCTTGTGGGTTCATGACACAGAACAAGAGCATCGGCTTGCGCCCCATGTATCAGTCCAGTCGTCACACCAGCAAAGGATGGGTGGAATAGAGATCCTTGTCCTTCAATTACGTCCCAGTGGTCTATAGTGCTTTCTGGTGAGATGGTCTCGATTGCACCTGCGATGAAATCAGCTACAACGCAGTCAACACTCACTCCGTTACCAGTAATCAGAATACCGGTTTGACCTGTTGCACGAAAGTCAGCGTTGACACCCTGTTCTTTCAGCGCTTTCTCTATTGCTAATGATGTATACATCTTGCCGCATGAACAATCTGTGCCAACCGTTAAAAGTCGTTTTCCTTGGCGTTTTTTACCATTGCCTACAGGGTAGTTTTGAGTTGGGTATCGAACATCAAACAGTGCCTGATCATTTTTTTTTGCACTAGCCACTAACTCCGGAATGTCGGTCAACTTATTATGTAAGCCTGAAGCGATATCAAGCCCAGCGTTTAAAGCTTCTATTAATACGCTACACCATTCCTTTGAGATAATACCCCCACGGTTAGCAACCCCAATGATCAAAGTCTTGGCCCCTGCTTCTATTGCTTCTTCAATAGAAAGATCAACCACACCGCAATCCGCATTGCATGTTGGTAAGCGATACTGACCTACGCAATATTCAGGGTGCCAAGTTTTTATGCCTTGAGCAACTTTTGCCGCGAGCGGGTCTGCTGCGTCCCCAAGAAAAAGTAAATAAGGTTTTTTCAGTTCCATTGGTGTTCTCCATTTAAGAAATTAGTTGCTACACAGATGATTAGGCTATGTATCGACATCAGTTGCAGTGCAATATTCGTGACAGGAATGACGACTAATGGGGTGTTCTTATACGGATATTATTAAAAATGTACTTTTTTAAAGAGGTAAGTGAGAGGGTTTTGCCTAAATGTCGAAAATCTAGGGATATGGCCTCATTCTATAACTTAGGGCTATATTAGTTGAATGTTCTGATGGGAGTGAATTGCTAGATAAATTATTCAAAATCAATAATTAATCAGAAGTATATAATTTCAATATGTACCTAAATTTGCGAAATTATATGCTGTACACAAAAAGAAATAACACCCTATCAATTCACGGGTTTTACGATATTCAATCGTTAAGTTTATAAATAAATGAGCAGCATAATAGTCTTTACTCAGCACCATATATGAACAACTCACACTCTTAATGATCATTAATGGTGCAATGAACATCAAAAAAGTTAGAGACTCAGTGTTTAAAACTAATTCTGATTGATGCTAAGAAAAAACTGGTCTTTAAATTATTGTTGCCAGAATGTGAAGTATTCTCGCATATCGATGTAGTGTATTATTCCAATAAAATAACAATATTCAAGATTAAAAACTAATAAAAGGTAGAAGGCCGTGTGAATTTATACTTGCAGCGTTATCTCATTATTGTTTCACTGCCATTGAAATTCCTCTTTAAATGGAATAATTCTAATCATTTCTTATGCTTGGTCTGCTATTTGCTACGGGTATGAGAGGGTAGTTTTTAAAAAGTCACTATTATTGGAGAGTCAGAAAATGGAGTTTATTTCCGGATTGGTCGGTCAGCTTAATGGGATAGTGTGGGGTGTACCCATGCTCGTCCTCATTTTAGGGGTTGGTATTTACTTGACCGTGGGGTTGAAGTTTATGCCTATCCTAAATGTAGGGCGTGCATTTAAGTTAATGTGGAGTAGCCGTGAGGCGAGTGGAGAGGGTGAAATACCTCCGTTTCAGGCGTTGATGACGGCGATGTCTGCAACGGTGGGTACGGGTAATATTGCAGGAGTAGCAACCGCTGTATTTATTGGTGGCCCGGGTGCGCTATTTTGGATGTGGTTGACGGCACTTGTCGGTTTGGCAACCAAATATGCAGAGGCTGTTCTTGCCGTTAAATACCGTGAAAAAGATGAGAATGGCTCATTTGTCGGTGGTCCTATGTACTATATCAAAAATGGTATGGGTGAGAAGTGGGCGTGGCTTGGTTCTCTGTTTGCTTTATTTGGCGCGGTTGCTTGTTTTGGTATTGGTAATGCCGTTCAATCGAATTCCATCGCTCAAGTTTTAGAATCTAACTTCTCATTTTCGCGCCTCGTTGTAGGCCTCATTATTATGGTTCTAGCGGGTGGTGTGATATTAGGCGGCCTAAAGCGAGTTGGTAAGTTTGCGGGTGCAATGGTACCAGTTATGGCAACAGCCTATATTCTATGCGGGGTTGTGATCCTTCTGATGAACTTTGGGGAAGTCATTCCTGCGTTTGCACTTGTCTTTGAACATGCCTTCACACCGGCTTCAGCAGAAGGTGGTTTTGCTGGTGCGACTGTCTGGATGGCAATTCGCTTTGGTGTTGCCCGTGGTGTTTTCTCTAACGAAGCCGGTCTAGGTTCAGCGCCTATCGCGCATGCTAGCGCACAGACCGATGACCCGGTTCGTCAGGGATTGATAGCGATGTTAGGCACGTTCTTAGATACATTGGTCATCTGTAGTATTACTGGTCTCGTCATTATCATTTCTGGCGCATGGACAAGCGGTATCTCTGGTGCCGCTCTGACATCTGCTGCCTTTGGTCAGGTTATTCCTGGTGGTAGTTATTTGGTTGCGGTTAGCTTAGCGATTTTTGCCTTTACGACTATTGTTGGTTGGTCTGTGTATGGTGAGCGTTGTGCTGAATATTTATTTGGTCCTAAGGCCGTATTGCCATTCCGTATCATCTTTATTCTTGCTTTACCTATTGGGGCAATGATGGAGCTGGACTTTGTGTGGCTTCTTGGTGACACGTTAAATGCTATGATGGCGATACCAAACCTAATAGCACTTGCGGTATTAAGTCCGGTGGTCTTTACCCTGACTAAAAACTATTTCAATAAGAAAGATTCAGCGGTTGCTGACTCAAAATAATACGTTGATCGCTATCTTCTAATGAGCTTCTGCTTATATAGAAGATAGCGTTAAGCCTTTTGTTGGTATTTGAAGAGTGCAATACCAACCAACAGACCCAAAACTGGTGCGTTTATACCAAATAGTGTGACGCCCGAAAGTGATATTAAGAAAGTAAGCAAGGCAGGTTCCGTTGTCTTTTCTTTGCTAAAAGAGGTTTTTAGACACATGAGTAGTGTGCCGAGTAGCGCGAAACCAGCCAACATCTGCACAATGTCAGTTGGTAGAATCAGAAACAGAGAGACAACAGCACTTGCCCAACATCCCGTCAATAAATAGAAAATACCTGCCCAAATAGTTGCTCGGTATCGCTGGTTTGCGTCTAAATCTACGTCCCTATTCATGCATATTGCTGCGGATATTGCCGCGAGGTTGGTGCTGAATCCACCGAATGGTGCTGACATCATATTCGCCAATCCGGTACCAAGAAAAAGTGATTTTGTCTGAATCTTGTAGCCGTAGCTATTAAGCATTGCTATGCCCGGTAGGTTTTGGGATAGCATCGTAATAATATAAAGCGGTAGAGCGATATTGATAGCACTGCTGTTACTAAATGTAGGTGTGACCCAAGTAGGCTTGGTTACAGTAAAGTTAATAGTGTGAAAGCTAAAACTATAGAAATACAAAGCATTGGCGATACTTACCAATAGCAGTATGAGCATCGTGTATCTGGGCACAACAGATTTGCTTATTAGGTAGGCGATAAACATGGAAAAAAATAGGATTGGTGAGTGTTCTAGTGGTACGAAAGCTTTTAGGCAAAAAGGAAGTAAAATAGCCGCAAGCATTGCCGTGGCGATCTGAGCAGGTATGCGATCAATTAGTTGGTTAATAGGTTTAATTAATCCTGTTAATAATACAAAAAGGCCTGACAAGATAAAAGCGCCAATACATTCCTGTAACGAGTAATCGGGAGCAACCGTTATTAACATAGCGGCACCTGGTGTAGACCATGCCGTCAATACAGGCACTTTGTAATACCAAGAATAGCCGATAGTCGTTACGCCTAATACGACCCCAAGCATGAATAGCCAGCTGGCGATATGATTGGGTGACGCGCCGGAGGAAGTCGCCGCTTGTATTACCAATATTACTGAGCTTGTATACCCAACGAGGACAGCAGTAAACCCGGCGGTTAAATGACTAAGTTGAAACGAACTAGGCATGGTAATACTCTCGCTTGGATGCTAATCTTTGTGCGTGATAACGCATAGGAAAGAGTCAATATATCAGTGTGCGCAATAACGCACAACAGGATTTTTATTAATGAGTGAGAACCAATTTCGTTCACATATAGCAGAGCACCTAAAACTGTTGCGGAAAAATCGAGGGTTGAGCTTGGATGCAACGGCGAAGTTGACCGGGGTTTCTAAAGCGATGTTAGGTCAGATAGAAAGACAAGAGTCGAGCCCGACAATCTCTAAACTGTGGCAAATTGCGAGTGGTTTGGATACCTCTTTTTCTGCTTTTTTTGCGACGGAGCCCGAAATGCTCTTGAGTGTTAACATCTTTCCAAACGATAAGAACATGCATGTTAAAACTGTGTTTCCTTATCAACCAGATACGAAAATAGAGATGTTCGAGATTGAACTCGTTAATCACCATCAACAGATGTCAGACGCTCATGCGGTAGGCGTAGTAGAGCATATATGCGTTCTTAGCGGCGAGTTAGAGTTATATGTCGATGCTAAATGGAAGAAAGTTAATGCGGGTGAAAGTTGCCGCTTTCATGCGGATCAAATTCATGGTTATAGGGCCAGTACTGAACGAACTCTTTTCCAAAATATAGTGTGTTATACCTGATATGAAATATTTTAAATTATGGATAATCTTACTGCTTGTTCCGTTTTCTTTCGCCATGGCACAAGAAGAAGAGAGTATCGACCAGAGTAATGACGCCGTGACTTTCAAGAGTGCTGAGGAGCACTGTTATAGTGACAATAGAGAAGTTGGGTCACTCGATAAAACCTATCATTATTTGAATACAAAATTTTGCCAACCAGCGATATGGTTTGATAGTTTCTTCGTGGACGAACGGATTACAGATGACGCTAGAGCTGGAACGATGGTGAGGTGGTATAACGACTTTTCTTGGTCTGAATCGGATGGTTTTAAGTTTAGAACCTCACTGAAAGCGAAACTGCATTTACCAAGAGCGACCAAAAAGCTTAAGATCGTAATCGAATCGGATGCAGACGATGATTTACAAGATATATTTCCGTCGAACAGCGACGAATTAGAAAATTCGGTAGGGCTTCGATACGACTGGTACGCAAGGGAAAAAAGCAGTTTCAATATTAAGGTGACACTGAGACCAAGTATCGAAGCTCGATATCGCTATAGCTATCCTTTGTCGCAAGATACGTTACTTAACTTTACACAGCGAGTGTATAGCCGTAAGAGTGTTTTGGGTGAAAGAACTCAAATCGATGTAGACCATACGCTGGATGAGCAATTCTTAGTTCGTTGGACCAATTATGCAAAGTATGAGGATGACATCAATAGCTTCGAATTAGCCAGTGGGTTAACTTTGTATCAATCGATCTCTGCTAAGCAGGCGCTAAGCTATAATGCCAGCATCACTGGGTATGATAAGCCGGACGCTTACATCAGCAATACAAATGTATCTGTAACTTACAGGCACAATATCTATCGAGATTGGTTATTCTATGAGATCACGCCTGAGTACAATTGGGATAACAAGATAGAAGAAGATAAAATGGACGAAGCGACGATTACGTTTCGTTTAGAGTTCTTGTTTAACAATGTATAGTGGTGTTTTTTGGTTTAAAGTTAGTTGAGATGAATAAGTGTTAGAGAAAGAGAACTTGATAAAATTAGCGAGAATCAAGATGCCGTTTGGTAAATACGCGGGGCGTACCTTGATCGATCTTCCGGAAGAATATTTGCTCTGGTTTGCTCGTAAGGATTCTTTTCCTGAGGGAGAATTAGGTGATCTGATGCAACTCTGCTTAGCGCTAAAAATTGAAGGGTTAGATATGGTCGTTAAACCACTAAAGTACCCAGAGTCGCGCTAAACGTAGAGTTGATCTCTTATGGCTGAATAAACTAGCTACTTAGAGGCGAGCATCTCGTTAAGGCCGCCACCATTGTGAACGTTAGTGAATCCATTTTTTTTCAAAAAGCGTTCAGCTTGCCCTGAACGGTTACCACTGCGGCAATAAACAACAATCTGTTGATCTTTATCTACATTATTAAACGCGACATTCACCGTCTCTAGCGGGAAATTTACCGCAGATTCAATATGTTGGGTGTCAAATTCTTGTGGTGTTCTAACGTCAACGATTAGCGCACCTTGTTCTATTTTTTGCCATGCTAATTCAGCACGGTTTTCTGCAAAGCTTGAGAAAGCGATGAAAGCCAGAGCAAGGGCGACAATTTTTTTAAAGATCACGGTTATTTCCTTTTTGATGAACCTATATAAGAGGAGATTATATAGGTTCATTATTTCTTTTGTGAAGTGTTTGATCAATATTGATTGTAATACCCGCTCTACAAAATGACAGGACAGAGTTTACTTACCCACAAAAGCGACAACCACTTTGTCATCCCCAAGAACTCGAGAGAAAGCATAACCTTGCTTTTGTTTAAGCGCTTTATGTTGTCCTGCACCGATAGAAGGGTGTGATTTTCGAAACTGCCCAACCGTTTTCCAGTGTTCAAGTAGTTTCTTTCTATTGTCATCTAATTGCCAAACCATATCGGAGCGTGTGCCTTGATGAAAGTCATCGGCGTATGGGCCAATCGCTCTAGCAACTTCGTCTCCGTAATAAACCTGAATCGCCCCAGGGCTAAGCAACAAAGCACTTGCCGCGTCTCTTTGCATATCGAATGATTTATAGCGACTAAAGAACAATTCTGTGTCATGAGATGACATGTAGCTTACTGGGTTAAAATCTTTTTCGGAGGCGATCGTATCGGCATAAGATTGATAGGTCTCTGCCATATAGCTGAAGCAAGCGGCACCTTTATCCATTTTTTTCTGCATGTCGAAGTTTATCAAGGCATCAAAACCGTCATCAAAATATGGACTTCTGTACGCTGAGTGTCCCCATACTTCACCCATCATCCAAAATGGCTGGCCGCCCGATTGTCCATTTTTCTTACGCCATGCCTCTAGCTTCTCGCTTGATTGTTTTTTTAGTCGTATCCAAACGTCACTTTCAACGTGCTTTACGGTATCGACACGAAAGCCATCAATTCCAAATCGTTTAACCCAATCGGACTGCCATTCGATTAGATAATCGGAGACAGTGAAATTCTGCTTATGTTTGACACGAGTGCCTGGGTTATTGAGCAGCCAATTTGGTGGTGTAACGGTTTTTTCTGACTCGGTGATAAAGTCTGGTAGTCCCGCCAAAGACATCGTAATGTCACTATTCCCTGGTTTTTTATAGTCAGGAAAACCAGCACGGATCCAATCTGGTCCCCACCAACTCGTCCATGCGTTACTAGCATAATCAATACTGTCATTGTAACTGTGCCAGTTTTCATTTTTTCCCGGTACCCAATCAGACCATTTATCCGGCCAACTTCTTTTCGGCGAGACGACATTGATGTCGTCAAACTGTAGATCGGATAAAGCAGCGTAGCCGGAATGGTTCACGACCGCATCTAACAGAATTTTTATACCCCGTTTATGCGCTTCCGCGACAAGTTGTGTTAAATCCTCATCTTTACCGAAATTTTCGTCAATCTTGGTGAAATCTCGGGTCCAATAACCGTGATAAGCATAAAATGGGAAGGACCCTTTTTCTCCTCCCCCAACAAAACCATGTATTTGCTCTACAATAGGGGAAAGCCATATAGCGTCAGTTCCTAAACTCTGGATGTAATCTAGCTTTTTAATAATGCCTTTTAAATCACCACCATGGAAAGTCCCCACTTCATCATTACCATCTTTTTGTCGACCATAACTCGTATCATTATTCAGGTCACCATTGCTAAACCTATCGACCATGACAAAGTAGATGTTCGCGTTGCGCCAGTCTAGAGGGGTAGAAAGGTTGGAACTCTGTTGCAACGTTGGTTCTAACAAAACCATACCACCGCTATTGAGGGATGGCGTTAGTGTTACGTGATGATTGATAACCTCAGTAACTTGCCCCGTGAACGTGTCTTTTAGCTTGGTACCATCTGCGAATGTATCGGCTACGTTTAACGTGACCTCTTCACTAATATGGGTATCGCAAGTGAGGTTGGGAACGGCTCTTTTGAATTCCTTTTTTACGGTATTACTTTTCTTCTTTGTGAGTGTTATCGATTGCGTGGTTTTATCGAATGTAAATAGGTAGTCGCCACTAAGGCGTATCTTTAGCTCGAAAAGAGTTGGTTCTTGGCAGTTGAGTTGCGTCGGTGTATTGAATTTGAGTTTCTTAACGACATCAACAGTACATGTTCCACCAATATCAGTCACTTTTATTGAATAATTATCTTTTTTTAGCGGAACATTCACTGGATGCTCCGCGGTAAAAGAATAGTTTCGGCTGTTAGTGGACGTCGATATTGTTAGGTTAGCCGCCGACAAAGGTGTCGATGCCAAGATCAATGCAGTTACTATCGTATTAAGTTTCATTGCTGGGCCATTATAGTTCATATTAGTATCATCTAGCTAAATGATAAATGCAAAACGACGCTTAGACATCATTCGGTTGGCTACGCCTCAAAAGTGTTAACTAGGTCATGGTAGGGTGTAGAAAGATGTAGGGGGTAATATTTTTAGATTTGTCACAGTAGAAAAAATTATTCATTACCTATAGATACGATTAATTTTTCACACATATAGTGTCTTTTTTGTACATTTTGGCCTGATATTTATGTGATTTTTTATAAATTTTCTATTTAAACAAAGAGATAAATTATTTACAAACATTTACTTTACGAGTGTGCAATAAATGGTTGAAATGAAGATGAATGAGGATATACTATCATAATATATTCGAATAAAGTTTTATAAAATTATAACTTTGGGCGAATATTTGTGAAACTAAGGAGGTGTTTATGATAGTGGAGAATAAGTACTTTCTTAACGACAAGTATATTTTCAATGTCAACAAAAAGTCATTAACTGATCTGGATAATAGTGAAGATATAATCTGGCTAGGTAGTAATGAAAGCAATATTTTATTAGCATTTATTGAAAGGCCAAATCAGGTCTTGAGTCGAGATGAAATACACGAGCTCGTGTGGACTAGCAACGGGTTTCATGTGGATGAATCTAGTGTTATCCAAGCAATATCAACCGTTAGAAAAATACTAAAAGATTCAGCAAAAGAACCTGAGTTTATTAAGACCATTCCCAAACATGGTTACCAATTTATTGGTAATAGTAAAAAGATAGAAGAAGATGTAAAGCAAGGCATAGATGACGAACTACAAGATGATGATCTAAAAGAGATTGAAATTGAACGTTTCAACATAACGAATCTGTTAAGTAAAAAATTATTATCATTTTTTATGGTGATGTTGGTTTCTGTATTAATGTTCCAGTTTATATGGCCGTTGAATCTATTTTCTCCTAAGTATTCTGAACTCAAAGAAATAGGTCGGGTAGGTGATATAGGAGTCTATTTGTTAAATAGAGATACTAATGGCGCTAGCCATGCGGAAGATATCAAGTATTGTACGAATAAGTTGTTGACCTATCATCCCAATACCGAGAATATCGATAAAGTCATTGTGTCTTATACGTTCAGAAATGAGCTGATCATTAACGTAGTAGATAAATATTTAACGGAAAGCGTGAGCTATAATCTGATGCCAAAAAATATGGATATGATGTCCTTTTGTGAGATGAGGTTTGATAATGATAAATAAAAACTTGTTGATTACATTGACTATATTGTCTATACCACTGATGTATTTGATTGTTCATGATTCTACTTCAATTGAAAAATCAAGCTTTACCTCTAAAGCATGGCATTCGGAAATGAAGGTTCTTCTTCCAAAGAAAAGTGCGAACTATGGGAAGCTGGATATAGACAAAACGTATACAGTTTCGATAAAGAGTGATATTAAATATATGAATGATAATACATATGTTCAAAATTCTATCGTGAATAGCTTAGATAGAAATGACGACACGATATCTACTCTTGAAATATCTAATGTAGGGCAATGGAAATACGAGCAAGGTTATATTTTTTTAGAGGCTGGTGATATTAGAGACGTTTCTTCCGTCAGAGTTAATCATATTGATGACGGAAGTCTGGAAAAAATAAAGGAAATGTTCATCATTAATATGTTACGAGTGACTGAGGTAAATCAGATCGATGAGAAAACCATGTTGATGACGTCTATAGATAACTCATCTAGGCTGTGGGTAGCCAATTAATATATAAATAGTGGAATGAATTTTGTTTTTAAAGGCCCCTTGCATTAGCAAAGGGCCTTTAATTTTGAAATCAAGCTAAGTTGGTAAGGGTTTATATATTTGAGTTCGTGTATTGATTTTTAATGAGCTGATAAACATGTAATTAATAAAGTTGTACTATATTTATGCATCAGATTTTTAGGATCTTTCTTGGTGTGTTTTTATGTAAAAATAAATGTTATTAAAAAATTATTTGCCATGATTTTTGGTGCATGTATTAAGGATGATTATTACATTAGTAATAGGATGGTATGCTTGATTAATAGGGTTTGTAATAAATGGTCGTGTTAGAAAGTATAATATAAATAATGTTGTTAAGGATATATATTGTCTCCTTATTGATTCAATTATATTTATTCCTGGGTGTTAGCGTTTATATTTTTACTCGAGAATAATGATTAGGTTAGTTATTGGGAAAAAAGCCTACAGTTAAGTAGGCATTGAAATTATCTGAACGTTACTATTCTTAGAAAGTATAGTAAACACCAGCCACCATTAGAGACAGGTCAGCGTCTTTTTCATAACCTGAGTTGTCTGCAGCGGAGTATTCAGCAAAACCTGTTAGGTTGCTTGAGAATGTGTAATCAGCACCAAAAGTATAGGTTGTTACTTCATCGCTATTAGCGACGTCTTGCTCTTCAGCAATGTATGTTGAAGCATATACTCGCACTGCGTTAATTGTATAGTCCGCAGCAAGGCCGATGACTTCGTACTCTTGGCTGTCGACTTGCTCAACTACATAGTGTGATGCGATAGAGAAAACATCATTGTCATAGCCTAGTTTAAAGCCGTAAACGTCATTGTCGCCATTGTTTGTGACTGCGTAAGCGCCGCGGTTGCCACGATCTTGATAAGATGCACCAATATTAAAGTCAGCGATATCAAAAGCAGCTGAAAGTCCATATACCGAATCTTGATCTGAATCTTCAGCTAAATAAGTGTCTGCAATCAACGTCAACATTTCTGTATTGTATCTTAGCGCAATGCCGTGACCTTTTGACTCAAATCGGTCTGCAACGTCATCAACATAACCTACACCTTCATTGGTGTTATCGATAATAATTGCGTTCAAAGAGTCTCCGAAATCACCCACTTCACCAACGGCGACAGCGAAATTTTCGCCAAATTTTGCGCCGAAGTATTCGTCATCAGTTTCAACTTCTTTTGAATCATTGTCACCAGGGCCAAAGCCTACGCCGTTTTGTATTTCGAATGAACCAAACACGCCAACCGTGTCACTTAGTTTATGGGTAGCATCGATCTGAATTTTTGCCCATACATCAACGTCTGGGTCACTTTTATAATCGTCTGCAGCGGTGCCTTTCAGTTCAGAAGTACTTAGATAGACATCAATTTCACCTTTCAAGTTAAGAGACGTTTGGTCGTCGCTATATATGCTCGCTGCGTTTGCACCAGTAGTAACAGCGGCCACTGCTAAAGCAATAAGTTTTCTATTCATTTTTACTAATCCTATGTAATACGTGTTTTAGTTATATTGAGGTGAGATCAACACGAGTATCTGCAACAAACGCGTCTTAATTTTCTATACAACGAAAGTTGATAGATTTGGCGCTCAAATGTAGATGTCGTAATACATTGACTCACCTCATCGATTTAACGCCGATGAGGTTTTTCAGGCTAGTAAAACGAAATAAATTCTATAATAAATGCATTTTATTTTGTTTTTATGTCAGTTAAGTGTCTGTATATTAAGGTTAATATTGGATTTGTTAAATATTTTAGAAGGGCAAAAATAAAAGGTAGCACGATGGGTTATTTAGCGATTTTTTATATAAAAATGAGATGTAAATCAGGTTTTTTTAGATCTATTCTCGATTTTATTGAATAGCGTTATTATTAATGCCTGTACAATACCTGTTGTTTGTTACGGGTTGAAAGATATGAAAAAGCGATTTTATTTGTCAATGGCATTAGCGTTGTTTACCAATCAAGCCAGTGCTTTTTCTCTGGTATGGTTGCAACCAATGATTGAGCCAAACACTGCCCCTTGGCAGTTAGAACAATTGCAAGAGTCAATGGAACTCTATGATTGTGGGCTAGAAAGGGAGAATCAAGCGTTCTGTTCCGATGTGATTAAATACTATAATGTTGATGTAGAAAGTCGCCTATTGGTACAGAATAATGTGGTGCAGCATATAGAAATCACGGCGCCTTATTCTTCGATTGCCTATTCAGAGCTTCAACTTAACCTGAGAAAGGATGGTTATGTACTCGCTAAAGCCGTTATCAACGACCGCGTATATGATGCGATTAAGGCGTTGAAATCAAAACCCACTAAATTGGTAAATAGAGAGATGGTCATGTTTATTAATAATGGTCCTATTTCTTCTTCTCGAGAGCTGACTTGGTACCCTAATTCAGAATATTATGCAGAGCACCCAAGTAGAGAGGCTATTTTTTCTAGTGATGAACAGGGCATCAAATTGACCTTCAAAAGGGCCAACAGACCTTAGTTTAACCCCTTCGATTCAAAAAAGCTTTCATACCTGTTTTGTCGAGATAATTGTCTGCTTTTTTGTGGGCTCGTAGGTATTGATAACCTGCAATAATACGGCGGTGCAGGCTGTCCTCTACTAATTGGCGATCAGTGACAAATTCGTAAGCAATTTTGTAGGCTTCCATATCGACAATTTCCGCTTTACGGTACAAGTATCCACACCCGGTCGCTAGCCATTCTAAAGAACAGTTTGCTTTCATTGCTATCTGATTTGCTTTCGTTAAACTCGGCTCACTGCCTTTGAGGTACTTTCTAATTAAGGCTTCATTTAACTCGACTCGTCTAGCAAATCCGCTGACACTCTCTTCGCCTATTAACTCTTGTAATCGTTCTGAAAAACTCATGATTTCGTACTCTGGTTCGAATATTCGATGTTTTACCATTGAGTGAGTTCTTAAACAAGCCTAGGATTCGTTTATATCCAATTAATTAAGGAGACAATCTAATGGTTGCTAACGTTGGTATTGCGCCTCAAGGCCCAATTTTTTCTGAATTGGTTCAAGGCTATTGGCGTATGACAGAGTGGGGAATGACTCCTCAAGAAAGACTAAGTTTTTTAAAGCAACACGTTGAACTCGGCGTGACGACGGTCGATCACGCAGATATATATGGAAACTATCAGTGTGAGAAGCTTTTTGGTGAAGCGTTGGCATTAGATAAATCGATGCGTGATCAAATTGAGATTGTAACCAAGTGTGATATCCATCTGTGTGGATACCATGCTCCAGAAAGAAAAATCAATCACTACGATACAAGTAAGCAACACATTTTGGCGTCAGTGAATAACTCACTGTCACATCTAAATATAGAAAACATTGATGTCCTGCTTATCCATAGACCAGATGCATTAATGAATGCTGACGAAGTAGCAGAGACAATGTTGGCGTTGAAAAAGGCCGGTAAGGTGTCGCACTTCGGGGTGTCAAATCACTCTCCTTTGCAGTTCGATCTGTTGCAATCCAGACTCAACATCCCTTTAGTGACCAATCAAGTCGAGATTAATCCATTGAACTTTGGCGCTGTTGATGACGGTACTCTCGATCAGATGCAGATGAAACGCACGCGGCCAATGGCTTGGTCTTGTCTTGCGGGTGGTCGCCTTTTCTTTGGTAATTCAGAGAAAGAAATCAGGGTTAGAAACGAGCTTGAAGTTGTCAGGCAAGAATTAGGGGCAGAGAGTATCGATCAGGTTATCTATGCATGGGTACGTCGTTTACCTTCGCAACCACTCCCTATTATCGGCTCGGGTAAAATAGAGCGTGTGCAAGCGGCAATTGACGCTCTACGAATCGAGTTGACCCGTGAGCAATGGTATCGAGTTTGGGTGGCATCCAAAGGTCATGGTGTGCCATAACCAATTATTAACGTAGCTAGTTATCATTGAAATCAATAAGAAAAGTCGTTTATATACAGCGGCTTTTTTATTTATAAGTCACTGAAATATTTTCACACATATTCGACTTTAATTTTGATAAAACTCTGACATTGCTCGGTTTTTTATAATCTATGTTATTGGCCTATAAGCAATTTAACCTTACCTTCAGATGTGTGATACGTAGACATGATTTATGTCTATTAGCGTATTTTTTCTAAATTCAGGTTACTTACAATTCCCACAATTATTGGTCAATTAATGCGTAAAATTATACTTCTTATTCCTGTTGCTAGTGCAGTAATTCTAGTCGGCTGCGGTCAAGAACCTTCTCTATCACAAGCGACGGCGCCTCTTGTAACGACAGAAAAAGTTGAGGTGGTGAGTTACCACCGAAACCAAGATTATGTCGGTCGAGTGAATGCGGTGGAAGATGTTGCCATCACGGCTCAAATATCAGGTTATCTAAAGTCTCGCCATTATACCGAAGGGGAGACCGTCAAGAAGGGGCAGCTTTTATACCAAATTGAATCTTCTTCATATCAGGCTCAGGTTGCCAGTGCAAAAGCCGACATTGCTCAAGCCGATGCGAATGTACAAAAAGCAACGTTAGACTATGAACGAGGCAAAGACTTATTGCCGAAAGGAAATATCTCTCGTTCGGAATATGATGCGTTGACCAGTATTAAGTTGGGGGCAGAAGCACAGCGAGAAGCGGCGAAAGCTCAATTAAATGTGGCTAACGTTAATCTTTCATATACCAGTATTGAGGCACCAATTTCGGGTCGTATTAGCGAAAGTAACGTTAGTATTGGTGACCTTGTTTCTCCTTCTACGGGGACATTAACCAACATTGTAAGTCTGGACCCTATTCATGCAAGCTTTACGGTGAGTGAAAGAGAACGTTTGAATATGGGGATGGACGGCGTTGATGGCGACGGTAAAGGAGCGATCGACAAGGTTGAAGTGCATGTTGTTTTTGAAAATGAACAGATGTACAACCAGAGTGGGTATATCGATTTCATCGATAATCGTATTGATGTGACAACGGGTACCCTAGCGATGCGTGCGAGTTTTGCTAATCCAAATCAAATATTGCTGCCAGGCCAACACATAAAAGTCAATATCCAAGAAAAGAAGCCTGTTGAGGTTATTACTATTGCTCGTCGTGCTGTTCAAAGTGACTTAGAGGGTGATTTCGTGATGGTACTTAGCGAGGGGAATATTGCTGAACGACATAACGTATCTTTGGGAAAACAAGTGGAATCCGGTGTTATTATTATGAATGGATTATCCAAAGACGATACGATTATTACCAAGGGACTACAACGAGTACGTAACGGTATTGTGGTGAGAGTTGAGGACACCTTAGCCGCAGATAAAGTCCACGGAGAGGGTTCGTAACTATGCTGAGTCGTTTCTTTATTCAACGTCCTAAATTTGCATTGGTTATTTCTATTATTCTGACATTAGCAGGCGCTATTTCGTTAACTCAACTGCCTGTGGCTGAATATCCAAAGATAAGCCCGCCTTCCGTCAGTGTAACAGCGTATTACACCGGAGCAAGTGCAGAGACAGTGGAACAAGCCATAGCGGATCCGATCGAAACCTCGGTTAATGGCGTTGAGAACATGATCTACATGTCTTCAAAAAGTGCCAACGATGGATCGTATAATCTGAACGTCACCTTTGATGTTGGTACCGATCCTGATATGGCACAAGTTAACGTGCAGAATCGAGTGACTCAAATCGAATCAAAGCTTCCTCAGGAAGTACGCATGGTTGGCGTGACGGTGAAAAAAAGGTCGCCGGATCTACTGATGGTTCTGAATTTTTACTCTCCAGATGGTAAATACGATGACCAGTTTCTGGTGAACTACGTAAATCTAAATGTTAAAGATCAGCTAGCGCGTGTCAAAGGTATCAGTGAAGTCGGTGTGATAGGAGGTGGAGAGTACTCAATGCGTGTTTGGTTGGATCCAGATAAGATGGCAAATCTTGGGTTAACCACCACTGATGTTTATGCGGCGCTCGCAGAACAGAATGTTCAAGTTGCGGCTGGTAAGGTCGGTGCACCACCTTATGATAATGCGCAAGAGGTTCAATTTAACCTTGTTACAAAGGGTAGGTTAGAGACAGTCGAAGAGTTTGAAAATGTTGTGCTAAGAGCCAACAATGATGGCTCCACCATATATTTACAAGACGTTGCCCGACTAGAATTGGGTAAAAAATTCTACGATGGTAACGGAAAATTTCGAGGGCAAGATGCCGCCATTGTGACGCTGTCACTACAGTCCGATGCTAACGCTTTAGAGAGTGGCGAAGCGGTGATGTCACTACTGGATGGCATGAGCGTTAATTTCCCGGAGGGTATGGCATATGAAGCAAGCTATGACACGACGGTTTTTGTTGCCGAGTCGATTAAGGGCGTCGTTAAAACACTAATCGAAGCCATACTCTTGGTCATTGCGGTTACCTACATGTTTTTGGGTAGTGCACGAGCCACATTGATACCAGTGATTGCGATTCCGGTTTCATTAATAGGTACTTTTGCGGTAATGCTCATCACGGGCTTCACCATAAATACGGTGACACTTTTTGGTTTAATACTCGCCATTGGTATCGTAGTAGATGATGCAATTTTAGTCATTGAAAACGTCGATACAACAATGAAAAAAGATCCTAGTTTAACACCGGCCAAGGCAACATTGATAGCGATGAAAGAGGTTACCGGCCCGATTGTTACGTCGACGCTCGTATTATTGGCGGTATTCTTACCCGTTGCTATGCTACCGGGTATCACTGGCATCATGTATCGGCAGTTTGCTTTAACTATCTGTATTTCGGTTGTTATCTCCTCTATCAATGCATTGACCTTATCGCCAGCACTCTGTTCATTGGTGTTGAAACAGGGTGGAGGTAACACATCTAACTGGTTCAAGGCATTCAACAGGGGGTTGGAAAAGGTGACTCGGGGCTACGGTAATGTCGCTGGTTTCTTGGTGAGAAAGACAATATTACTTGGCGCATTTTTCATAATTGCGGTCGCCGCCGTCACCTATTTCACTAAAACAACGTCAACCGCATTTGTTCCTCAAGAAGACAAAGGCATCTTACTGGTTAATGTTCAACTACCCGATTCAGCGTCACTATCCAGAACCGAGGATACGACGGTTAAGTTGATGGAGATTGTTGAACAAGAACCGGGAATTGATGGGGTTACGGTTGCGAATGGTTATGCATTATTAACAGGTGCAGCGGCTTCTAACGGAGCGACCTTATTCGTTAAGCTTAAAGGTTGGGAGGAGCGAAACAGCCTTGAGGGGGATCACTCCTCATTTGCTATTGCACAACGACTTAATAGCGCCGCAGCTCAATTGTTACCTGAAGCGGTAGTATTCGCTTTGGGTCCACCAGCGGTTCCAGGGATGGGGGCTGCATCTGGTTTCGAATTTGTTTTAGAGGATACGTTAGGACGAAACCGAACCGATCTTGCACAAGTAATGAATGAGGTTATTCAAGCGGCAAATCAACAGCCAGAGATACAGCATACATTCAGTACGTTTAGAGCGAATGTGCCGCATTTCCATGTTGATATTGACCGGGAAAAGGCGAAGCAATTAGGTATTTCGTTAGGTGATATATTCCAGACATTGCAGGGAAATCTAGGGTCACTTTATGTGAATGACTTTACGATGTTTGGTAAAAATTTCAGAGTCACCATGCAAGCGGATAGCGAACACAGAAGCAGCATGAACAACCTAAACCGATTCCATGTTCGTTCATCTGAAAACAAGATGATTCCACTGAGTACATTGGTTTCTTATGAACAAGTATTTGAACCGGACGTGGCGTGGCGTTATAACATGTATCGTTCGGCGGTAATCCAAGGTCAGCCAGCACAGGGATATTCAAGTGGTGATGCTATTGCTGCGATGGAACGAGTTGCCGCAGAAGTGTTGCCACATGGTTATCAGCATGAATGGACAGGGATGGCATATCAAGAAGTGAAAGCCGGGAACCAAGCGATTTTCGCATTCGCGTTGGCACTTATCTTTATCTATCTCTTCATGGTGGCGCAATATGAGAGTTGGAGTATACCAATTGCCATTATTCTTGTTGTTCCTGTCGCCACGCTGGGATCCTTCTCGGCGATAAACTTGGCGGGATTGCCACTCAATCTTTATGCTCAGATAGGTTTGGTATTGTTGATCGCTTTAGCGGCAAAAAATGCCATTCTTATTGTGGAGTTTGCTAAACAAGAACGAGAGGAAAAAGAAGTACCTATTGACGATGCGGCAGTACACGGCGGCAAATTGCGTTTTAGAGCAGTAAACATGACATCGTGGTCGTTTATTTTGGGTATTACACCATTGATATTTGCTTCTGGAGCGGGGCACATCAGCCAAAACTCATTGGGTGTTTCTTTGGTAGGCGGGTTACTTTGTGTATTACTCGCGGGTACATTTTTGATACCCGGTTTTTATGCTGTTATCCAACGACGAAGAGAAAAAATTCATGGTGGAAATACAAAGGTCGTTGATATAGAAGAGTAACGCTATGAAACCCTGAGAAGAATCTGTATTGAATGGCTTTAGTTAATAAAAAACCGCTAGCAACAAGTTGTTAGCGGTTTTTTATGTGTTTATGTTGAACAATGGCTGTGGAACCCTAACTACTCATCGCCAAGCGTTCAATTTGCTCTGCGCCGCGCAACATAGCCTGTACTAACTCAGTGGCATCAAACTTACATAAGGCTTCGTGTGCGCCAACTTGGTGGGCTCTATCGGCGCTCATTTCACTAGATAAAGAGGTGTGCAGGATACGATAGGCTTTGCTAATATTGGGATTATTTTGTACTTCAAATGCGAGTTCGTAGCCATCAAGGCCCGGCATTTCGATATCGCTGACGAGAAGATCGATGGGCTTTCCTTCGTCGGCATGGCTTTTCATTAACTCAAGCGCATCTATGCCGTTCTTACAGACGAAATATGAAATGTTAATGCTGTCTAGTGCGTCAGAAAGTTGCTTGCGAGCAATGCGTGAGTCATCGACCAGTAAGATATTCAGCGGTTTTAGACGTTCGCGTTCGACGTCGGTTAAAATAGGTATTCTCGCAGATGCATCCTGGGGATATATCTTAGACAGAAGCAGTTCGACATCGAGCATCTGTACTATCTTATCTTCGTAGCGAGTGATGCCAGTAACAAATACGTTAGACCCTGCCGTTTCTGGCGAAGGTTCGATGGCATGCCAGTCACAATCGATAATTTTTTCTATCGTCCTAACCATAAATGCAACGATAGTTCGTAAGCAATCGGTCACAATGAGGTAACACTCATTATATTCTTCTTTTGCTATCGGTCTAAAACCAATCGCCGCCGCCATGTCGATGACAGGGACGGTAAGACCTCGAATGTTAACTGTACCAATAACATGATGATGCGAGAAAGGGATCTGTGTCGTTGGTGAGTAAGGAACAATCTCGCGCACCTTTAATGTACCTATGGCAAAGCTCTGCTGCAGTAGAGAGAGTTTAAACAATAGCATCCCTTGGGACTGACTCGCTTTGCTTTTCATGTTTTTATCCTACACATACGACTTATTGACAGGCTCTATAGTAACTAACTCTTAGCCACTACTCAGTATATATTTTAATAAATATGCCATTATAGCGGCCTAAACATGTACATCTTGAGTGATTTAGTTAAAATCGCCTTCTATTTTCTTTGGAGCTCATCATGGCTAGAACCGCGGCAGCATTGCATATATTAGTAAAACACGAATCTTTAGCTAAAGAACTGCTTGCAGAACTTAAGAAAGGAGCCAAATTTCAAGTGTTGGCGAAAAAGCATTCGACCTGCCCCTCGGCAAAAAAAGGTGGGGATCTCGGTGAATTTCGTCAAGGTGCAATGGTGCCACAATTCGATAAAGCCGTATTCAAAAATGAAGTGCTGACACCATTTATCGTCAAAACTAAATTTGGATGGCACGTGGTTAAAGTGCTCTACAAAACATAAATTAACTAGAGCGAGTAAACCACTTGACGATTTTTTCCGACCAGAGAACAGAGGGATCGTCGACTTTTCGTTTTTCTTTACCATGGTAATAGCTTGCGAGAAGCTCGGTGCGAATTTCATCTAAGCTATGAGAGTGAAGAGCCTTTGCTAGCAGCTCAGATGCATTATGTGCGTAATCATTGGCTAAGCTGAAATCCATATTCAGGTAGCCTTGAACCATGAGCCATAGTTTAGTGACGAGTGATAGCTCGATAACAGAGTCGGCACTAAATTTGTCGGCCTGAGATTGACCGATAGTGTCCGAAAAAATATTCTGCATCATGCCTATTTTATCGGCTTGGGTTTCTAACCTCGCAGTGGCTTCGATTTGCAGTTTGGTTAATAACCCAAGAAGAAGAAGTTTGGGGTCTTTCCCTGGGCTTTTAGAACAGATATTTTCGTAGACAGCGGCTTTTTCCTCCACTGCACGAGCAAACAGTGACGCTTCTTTATCCGAAAGATGAAGCGTATCTATGCCAGCGACTTCCAGCTGTTGTTTAAGTTTACTTATGATTGAGTCTGTCATAAATTGTTAAGCCTTCAGTTCTCGCCATTCGATCTCGCAATCACCATTTTCTGTTGAAGCAAAAACAGTATTGCCAGAAAGCATGATAGAAAAATCCATCGTTCTCTTTACATAGGTTGCTAGGGTCTCGATCCCTTCAGCGTCAAATTTATAGACCTCTGCCTTTAACAAGTTTAGTTTATTTGCGTTTTGTTTCCACCAAACATCAGATTTAGTATTGAAACTATACACACGAACTTTACGAGCCAATCGCGTTGATTTTTTCACACGTTCAGGATCGGGTTCACCCACGTCTATCCACAATGAAATTTGGCCATCCAGTGTTTTATGCCAGATATCGGGCTCTTCAATGTTTGAAAGACCTTTAGTAAAAGCGAGGTCGGGTTGCGCATTCATAGAGAATGCCACTACACGCGCCATCATTCTTTGTAAGCTTTCCGAAGGGTGCTGTGCAATAGTTAAATTAAGCGAATCATAGTAATCGTTATTAATATCGGTTAATGCCACACGGAATTTATATATTGTTGGTTTTAAAGCCACTTTTAATTTCTCTTTGATTCGTTTTAGAAGGTCTATTTTCGGTTCTTCCGGATATAGTCTTGTGCGTTCGCCTCTCTAGCGGCGGAAGCGATCTCTTTTTCGACAACGGTTTTACCAATAGGGAAAAGAGCAATAGCGGCAAGTTTGAGATGCTGAATGCTAAAGGGTATGCCGATGATGGTAATGAAACAAGCGATGGCAGAAGTAATATGACCTATCGCAAGCCAGATACCAGCAAATAAGAACCAAAGAATGTTGCCGATAATACCAAAAGCACCAGTGCCTATGTCTCTATTATTTGTTAACTCTTCCCGATCAATCGCTTCTTTGCCAAATGGGAAAAATGAGAAAGTACCCATGACAAAACAAGCGCGGCCCCATGGAATACCAATGATACTGACGAAAGCGAGTATACCAAAAAACCACCAAGCTAGGCCCATGATGATACCACCGAACAAGAACCAGATTATATTTCCTAATGTGCGCATGCTTTCTATCCATATCTAGAAAAAAGACAAAAAAATAGCCAGTCGTTAGACTGGCTACAGAAATTTTAGCGATTTAACAAACCATATTAAACAGGTTTGATGTTCTCAGCTTGAGGGCCTTTTTGGCCTTGAGTTACAGTGAACTCAACTTTTTGACCTTCACCAAGAGTACGGAAACCGTCAGATTGAATAGCACTGAAATGTGCAAAAACGTCTGGGCCATTTTCTTGTTGAATGAAACCGAAACCTTTAGTTTCGTTAAACCATTTAACTGTACCAGTCACTGTGTTAGACATAGTCTTAATTCCTATAAAAATTGTGTAGGTCCCACTGGGGACATATATAGATAGCGTGGAAAAAATAGATTGCTATTTAGATACACACGGCGGGAAGTTTTGAACTAACCAACGACTTGTAAATCTTAAACAAAAGCTTTTCTTTCTAGCCGGAACAAAGCTTAAATCAACTACGTAGGAAGTCAATGAATATTACGTTAACTTTTTGGAATAACTTCAATAATTTGTGAAGAGGCACATTTTTATGTACAAAACTAACCATCATTACCAAAATTTCGTGTTACAGGTTGGCTGTATTTCCATATAACTGACTAATTTAACGATATTATTTGATTTTAATCCATGTCAACGTTTCTGCTTGATAAACTGTGTAAAACCGCTGAAATTAAGGGCTATAGTGTCTCTTATTCCCCCTTTTCTGGTTTTACACCATGGCGATTAATGTATACTTTTCGCAAGGATGAAACGCTAACGATAAGGAATGAAAACCAACCATGAAAGAAGTGAAATATCCGCTTAGAGCGTTGTTTTGTTGCTGTGTTGCATTCATGACTAATGTCCTAGCTAATGACAAGATTATTGTTGTCGGCGGAGACCATAATTATCCTCCCTACGAATTTATTAATGACAACGGTGAACCTGACGGATATAACACCGAGCTAACCTATGCTATTGCTCAGGTTATGGGGTTAGATGTTAACGTTGCACTATCAAGTTGGGATGAAATGAAGTGGGATCTTGAGAGTGGTAATATCGATCTACTTCAAGGGATCTCTTATTCAGAGGAAAGGGCGGAACTTCTCGATTTTTCTCCGCCTCACTCCCTTATCCATCAATCTGTTTTCGCACGTGTGGGTTCTCCGTCTATTTCTCAATTATCGGAGCTTGCTGGAAAGTCCATTATTGTTCAAAGTGGCGGCATAATGGCAGAGAAAATGGAAAGCTCTGGGATTGATGTCCAGCTTATTTATGTGGATACCCATGCAGCAGCGCTGCGGATGCTTTCAGCAGGTAAGTATGATTATGCTTTTGTTGCCAATTTACCTGGGCTCTATCTCGGTAAAGAGTTGTCACTGTCAAATGTAGAACCTGTCGGCAAACCACTGAGCTCTCAACGTTACGGTTATGCGGTCTTAAAAGGTAATGCCGACCTACTTGCCAAATTTAATGAAGGTTTAGCGATACTAAAAAACACAGGTAAGCAGCAGGAGATCTACAATAAGTGGTTTGGTTCGTATACAGAAAGCGGACTAAATTGGCAGAAGATCAGTCTATTTATCGTTATTGCATCGGTGTTATTTACCTCTATTTTTATTGTCGTTATTGTATGGAATAGAAGTTTGGCTAAGCAAGTGGCTAGGCGAACCAAGAAATTGGAACAGCAGCATCAACAGTTAATTCAAGCCGACAAGATGGCGTCACTCGGTATACTCGTCTCCGGTGTTGCACATGAAATTAATAATCCAACCAGTTTGTTGCTGCTTAACCTTCCTGTTTTGAAAGAGTCGTTTGAGGATATTGAGGAAATACTTGAAGAGCACTATGAAAACCATGGTGATTTCGAGATTGCCGGCCTCAGTTATACTCGCATTAGTAAAGAGATCCCTTTAATGCTTGGGGAGATGCTAGAGGGGTCGAACCATATTCGTAGGATTGTGAGTGACTTGCGAGATTTTGCGAGACAAGAACCACAAGCTTTGTCTGATAATGTTGATTTAAACCAAGTGGTTGCCGCAGCGATTCGATTAACAGATAGGGCAATTAAATCCGCGACAGACAATTTCTCTGTGTCGTACAGCGAATCGTTGCCTCTGTTTAGAGGAAATAGCCAACGATTACAGCAGGTCGTTATCAATCTTATTGTTAACGCCTGTCAGGCATTGGATAGTACTCACCAAGTTATATCTATAAAAACAGAATACCAGATGACTACCCGTAGTATTGAGCTAACGATAAGTGATGAAGGAAAGGGGATAGAATCTCAACACCTCTCTCGACTTACCGACCCTTTTTTCACAACGAAGCGTAAAGAAGGTGGAACAGGACTAGGCTTGTCGATATCTTCAAATATTATTGAAGAACATGGTGGCAAGCTATTATTTAAGTCTGTAGTGGGAAAAGGGACTCAAATTCTTCTCACTATTCCGTTAACTAAGGAAAATTAATTTACATGAAAGATACGCTTTACCCGAGTTTCGGTGTTTTGTTGGTTGATGATGAGTCAGCATTTATACGCAGTTTGTCTCTCGTTCTTGAAAGGCGAGGGGGGATAAATCACCTGTATCAAACGAGTGATAGCCGTGAGGTGATGACATTAATCGAACAACATCCGATTGAGTTGGTATTGCTCGATCTAAACATGCCTCATTTGACTGGGGATGTACTTCTTAAGCAGATTGTGGAAAAACATCCTCAAGTTGGCGTTATCATCATTAGTGGTATGAACCAGATAGAAACAGCGGTAGATTGCATTCGTCTTGGTGCATATGACTATTTTGTGAAAACGACGGAAGAAAACCGGCTGTTAGAAGGGATTAAGCGCGCTGTATCGATGCAGGAAATGCGTCGAGAAAATGAAGCCATGCGCAGACGCTTTCTTTCCGATACGTTAGAAGAACCAGAAGTATTTGAACAGATAATCACTCAGGACAAAAAACTGCGCTCGATATTTCAGTATTTAGAGTCGATTTCGTCTAGTCGACAATCAGTGATGATTTGTGGCGAAAGCGGTGTAGGTAAAGAGCAGATAGCTAAAGCGGTTCATAAGTTGAGTCGCCGTCCAGGAAAGATGGTCAGTGTCAATGTTGCGGGTATTGATGATAACGTTTTTGCTGATACGTTGTTTGGTCATAGCCGAGGTGCCTTTACCGGGGCGGATAAAAAGCGAATTGGTATGGTTGAGGCTGCCGCAGATGGCACACTATTCTTAGACGAAATTGGTGATCTTAGTCACACATCGCAAACCAAATTGCTCCGGCTTCTACAAGAAGGAGAGTACTACTCATTGGGTAGTGATCGCCCTAAACGAAGCAAAGCACGTATTGTTGCTGCGACTCATCAGGATCTTAAATCTAAAGTAGAGGAAGGCAGTTTCAGAAAGGACCTCTATTTTAGGCTTTGTACTCACCATGTTGAAGTACCCGCATTAAGAGAACGAAAAGATGATATTCCTTTGCTTTTCAAACATTTTTTGACGCAAGCGTCCGATGAGATGCGTAAAACCGCTCCCGCTTATCCTAAAGAATTGCCAGTGCTGTTGTCTACCTACCATTTTCCGGGCAATGTACGTGAATTGCAGGCTTTGATCTATGACGCCGTTGGCCAGCATAAGAGCCACACATTGTCGATGGAGGTATTTCGAAGAGTGATAGACCATTCTTATCATGATCTTGATTCGATTGAGTTTGATAGTGGTTTATTTGAACCGACGAAACCTTTACCGACGCTGCAAGAATTAAGTGAAATACTCATCATTGCGGCGATGGAGCGCTCTAACGGGAATCAATCACTCGCCTCTCGTATGCTTGGTATTTCTCAACCTGCTTTGAGTAAACGCCTCAAAAAAGGTCAAGAAAAGTAGTTAACCTGTATTCGGCATTGAATGAATCATGCAGGTTAACCTCACTATTTGGCGTTAACTTGGTAATCAAACCCTTATAACAAAAGTTATATTATGTCTTTTGTTATAAGGGGCCATCTATTTGTTATTTTTATGATTTTTATTGGGGCTATGTTTTTTTATAACTTAAGTTATACCCCTATCATAATTCACCTTTCTATTAATTATTTAATTATCAATAGGTTATTGTTTTAGTTAACTCTGGCATTGTGATTGCAAGTTAATGACTGGGTTACTGTATCTATTGAGATATAGAGTGCGCAGTAAACATATTTAAATAGGACAATTAAGGGAAATAATTATGGAAAGAAAGGACGCAACACCACAGGCACGTGGTGGCTTTTGGAGTAAAATGGAACTATGGAAAAAAATCGTAATAGGCATGATTGCAGGTGTGATTGTTGGTGCGATAATGGGACCAGATGCTGAGGTACTAAAACCCATCGGGACTCTATTTATCAATGCAATCAAAATGCTGATTGTACCGTTGATTTTCTGTTCTTTGATCGTTGGTGTTACATCAATGCAAGACTCCCGTAAAATGGGACGAATTGGTGCCAAGGCGATTATTCTCTATTTAGGCACAACAGCAATTGCTATCACTATTGGTCTTGGACTCGCTGCAATTTTGACTCCGGGTGAAGGGCTAAACATGGTGGCACAAGATTCAACAACGATGGGCAAAGATGCGCCCCCTCTGGTACAAACTTTATTAAACATTATCCCTAAAAATCCAGTGGGAGCTTTGGCCGCCGGCAACATCCTTCAAATCATTGTATTTGCACTCGGTTTAGGCATTTCGTTAACGCTAATTGGCGAAAAAGCGAAACCCGCTATCGCTGTTTTTGAAAGCCTAGCAGAAGCCATGTACAAATTGACTGAACTTGTTATGAAGCTTGCACCATATGGTGTATTTGGCTTAATGGCTTGGGTTGCTGGTAAATATGGTATTGATATTCTGTTACCGCTTATCAAGGTTATCGCTGTCGCGTACCTAGGTAGTCTTATACACGTATTAGTGTTTTATACGGGCATAATTAGCTTTGTTGGTCGACTAAGCCCTATTCGTTATATCAAGGCATTGACCAATCCTGCCGCTGTTGCGTTTACTACAACAAGTAGTTCAGGCACACTTCCAGCCACACTGAAAGCTAGTCGTGAAGAGCTTGGTGTTTCTAAAGGTGTAGCAAGTTTTGTATTGCCACTTGGTGCCACTATCAACATGGATGGTACGGCGCTTTATCAAGGTGTTTGTGCTCTGTTTATTGCCCAGGCATTTGGTATTGACCTTGAAATGTCTGATTACGTGTTGATTATTTTGACCTCGACATTAGCCTCAATTGGTACAGCAGGTGTTCCTGGTGCCGGTCTTATCATGTTATCGCTTGTTCTAACTACCGTTGGTCTTCCTATTGAAGGATTGGCAATTGTTGCTGGTATCGACCGTATCCTAGATATGGCACGTACCACTGTGAACGTTTGTGGTGATATGATGGTATCTGTTTTGATCGCAAAAAGTGAAGGCGAGTTAGACGAATCTATCTATAATGCTGAAACGAGTAACGTTGGATCAGAAACAGAAATCGTGTAAACTTTTACCTATAATAGAAAGCAGATTGGTGCAGGCCAATCTGCTTTTTTACGTTATATCCCCCGCTAAGCCGATGTTCCAGCCCAGTTTATCTTCGCGTTACTCGCACACTTGTAATTAATTTGTATCTAAATTGTTAATTTTGTAATGTATACTATCAGTTAGGACGACTATGGAGAGTTCGACCTATCTATTCTAGTGTTATGAATGTGATGCACTGCCAGCCTGTTTTATATGACAAGGAAAAGTTATGTCCAAACGCTTCGTTTTTCTACTGTTGCTTCTCCCGTATTTATGTCTTTCTATAGCCAATGCAAACTGGCTTGAAGATTTATATGATGGAGGTGTTTTATCTGCAGAGAAGGCCGTAAAAAGTGGCGCTGACGTAAACGAGTACAGTGAAGAGTTTGGCGCCTATCCTATCCATGTTGCACTGTACTCTGAAAGCCTCGACGCCTTAGAGATGGTTGCGCATTATGGTGCAGACCTTGAAGCCGAGAACGAAGATGGTCAAACCGTCATGATGCTTGCACTTGAGTTTGGTGATCTAAATATCGTCAAGTTGTTGCAAAGTCTGGGGGCGAAGCTTGATGTCGATTCAGGTCGTGGGGGATCGCCACTTTATTATGCTGTGCTTTCAGGTAATGCCGAATTGGTTTCCTGGCTCATTCAACAAGGATATGATGTTAATAAAATCAGTGCATTGAACTGGAATGTATTGGATAGCCTAACCGCAATGGAGGACGAGTTTCCCGATCCGTTATTGGTGGAATCATTAGTAGCTGCAGGGCTTGATTCAAAACTGCGTTCGAATGAGGGGTATTCATTGCTGCATTGGGCGGTTCTTTATGGACAAAATAAACTTGTGGAACAGTTGATAGAACAAGGCTATGACCCGTTAGAATTGACCCATGAGGATGACACTGCCTATGAGTTTGCGCTTTACAGTGACAGCGATGAAACCAGTCTGATTCTGTATCAGGATATTCAAGCGCGTTTAAATAATGCAGAGAGCAACTTAACTCAAGATCAGATACGGACATTAAAGAATGAACGATTGAGACTTGCGATTAGCATTAACGAAGAAGAGGTATTTAGACACTATTTCACCAAAAAAGACCTTGAATATAGAAGTGCCGACAATTCAAGCCTACTTCATTATGCCGTGATCTTTCACCGTGTTGAAATTACCCAGTTTTTACTTGAACAAGGGGCCGATTTACAGGCAACGAACCATTACGATGATACCCCTTATGCTGCCTCAAGATATGATGAAGATAACCCTGTCGTGTCAGTCATAGTGAAGGCTATCAGTGAAAATGGTCCTCAAGAACTTAGAGTACAGCTTGCGGAAGAATATTTATACGATGGACAGGTTGAACAATTTTTAGTCTTAAGGCCGTATCTTACACCGGATGAAATGAGTCTATTGGGCTTTGAAATACTGCTCAGTGACACAGAAAAGGGCCTCAGTGTTTGGTTAGAATATGCGGTCAAAGAAGATGACGCGATGCTCTCAATACTATACTCGCTTGTGCCAGCGACTTATCAAGATGATGAATTCCTTTCTTATCTATCTATTATCCAAGCCAACAATAAGTCTATTCCTAACGACACTCTAATATCCATGTTGACTCGATTGCTTGAGGTGGATACAGAGCTAAATCTAGAACAGAGGTCGACGTATAATGCCGCATTGGCAGAAGTGACAGAAAACACTCAACAGTTTATTGAAAATGGACATGCTGACGAAATAGTCAGTGTCTATATTCGCTATCAAGACTATAAACCCGCGTTACAATTACTTGATCGCTTTACCTCAGTATCCTCGCAGCAACATATCGAGAGTGTATTTGATAACTTTCCAGAAGAAACAAGTGCGATAGTTGAAGATTTGGTCTTGAAGCTGATGGGGCTTGGCGCTGATCCGACATTCAAAAACAGCCAAGGAGACCCGCTATTTTTAGATTCTGTCGGGATTATCTCACAGCCATTATTTGATCAGATTATAAAAGGTAAAGATCTCAATGGAATGGGGTCTAATACCGGAGTAATGTTACTCACTGCCATGATAAATAGTGCGCCTAAACGGGCTGAAGCTTTGCTAAAACAAGGTCGGTTTCGCTACCAAAAGGAATGGAACGGATTACTTAGATTGGCCTATAACCAGGGTGACCTAGCGCTTTGTTATGCGTTGTGGTCGAAAGGGGCTTACACACAATCAATGGATAGTGAAGGGCATTTTCTTATCACTAATGTTTATCAGAGGTGGTATCAAGAACCTTATAAACCGGCCATACCATTTACGGATTGGCTTTCAACAAGCCGTGAATCCATCGATGTTTTAGTCAGCCAAAAAGATATGTCCGGGAACCGCTTTCTGGATTATTTAATAGTAGAGAATGATAAAGAAAATATCTGGTGGCTGTTTGAGCATGGTTTAGTGGTTAATGACGCGACGCTTTCTTCTTTTGCGCTATCAAAAAATATCGAATTAGTCGCTTCAGTAATAGAAAAACTTGACGATGAGAAACAGATCTCGTTGTTTCACTTGGCGATACAATACCGTAACGAACCTCTGACCGCTTACCTCCTAAACGCAGGATTCGACCCACTCAAGCAAAATCAAAAGAAACAAACGGGTTTTGAGATTGCAATGTACGCGGCGAACCAACCGATTTTAGACCTCATGGTGGATCACTACCCTGAGCCATCAATCAACTATTCCCCAAGCGATTCTTATTTTGACAGTGATTTAGTACGGTACTGGTCATGGCTCTCAAATACGGGCCAAACAGTTACGCTACAGAGTCATCTAGAAAAGCACCTACTTAATGGTCAGCCGCACCCGTTTGCTAGACACATATGGTTAACGGTTGCAACACGACAAAACTCGCTTGGTACGGAAAATTTTACTATCGCTACCCCCTTGAAAGAAGCCATGGGAAAAGGGTTTGAAGCGGAACGCCTAGCAAGTTTAGGTGAGCGTGATGAAGCGATTGAACAGTATCTGTCGGTAGAACCAACGGAACAAGATCTGTGGCTTGTCCATGAAATTGCCGATCTTTATATTAACGCGGACGAGCAAAAAAAATCGTGGGATGTATTAGAAACGGGTATAAAGCTTTCACCAAATTTTTGGCAATTCAGTTGGCGTTATTTCAGCAGTAGTTGGCTCAATAATGAAACCTTTAGAGCTCGAGCACAGAAATTAGTGGATAGTCCGCAGTTGAAAGGCACGTTATTTAGTCAATATGGGCAAGCTGTACTCTCTGCGCGATCGATTAATCCAATTGACCTACAAGAGCTTAAAGATAAGTGGTATCAGAAAACGCACGACGCTAGGCTTCTTACTTCCATGGGGTATTTGTATTCTACAGGTGGTTATTTAGCGGAGGCGAAAGCGGCATTTGAACAGGCCGTGATGAGTTACCCTTTTTATAGTAATTGGGGAAAGTATGTCGAGATTATTGCAAAAAAAGGGGATTACGTTTTAGTTGAAAGCCAAAATGTACTGAAGGCAAATTGGTATAATGAAAAGCAAGAAAACCGACTGGTTCGACAGCAACGCTACAATGGCCAAGCCTTTTTAAACGCTGGAGATAAAGGCAAAGCGCATCAAGTTTATAATACATTAGTTGGTGAAAATTCACTTTATTTAGGCTATTACCTAGCCGAGCTTGAACGTTCTGATGATAGACATCTACAAGCAATTAAAGCACTAGAGCCTCTTATCGGTAATGATGAATTTGATGCAAGCGATTGGAAGAACATCGTAGAAAGTTACAGTGAAATAGGAGAAACCGCCCGTGCGATTGAACGGTTTGAACAAGCACTAGTAACAATCCCATACCCGACTATTTCCTTATATCTAGAAGGTCTAGATCTATACAAATCCGTTCAAATGACGGCAAAGTATGATCGACTGCTCAACCAATCGCTTGAGACTTATCCTCGTTCTATTGGATTACATAAAGAATCCATTCTGGCTTTTTTAAATAAGAAGCAATATAAAGAAGCGGTCGAGCAAAGTATGAACCTGATCAGTCAGTGGCCTGAAGACAGCCGCGTTATGAAGACGTTTTATCAAGTGTTGGTGTCAGCCCATGATGCGGAAACGGCGCAGCAGCGTCTTCTTGATAGGGCGAAAGAACAACCATGGAACCACGCTTTATGGCGCTTTGTCGCATCTAAATCCGACAAGCCCGATTTGGTTTGGCAACAATTACAGGTAAACCCAGCTTACGCCACATCAGCCTTGCGTCAGAGAATGGATATTGCGACAGGCAATAAAGACTATGAGTTAGCTAGCCAACTTCTTGGTCAGATACCAGATGTTGAAGGTACATTGAATGAGTCGTTAGAATTACAACTGTCTAAGATTTGGTTGGTTGCACAAAAGAGTCGAGAGACGAGGTTGTCTAACGATGAACTTAATCGTTACTTGTCAGAATGGGACCAATACCGCGACAGTTTTGCAAGCCTCAGTAATTACTACTATTACAAACGTGATTTACTGTATTCAATGGGGCGAATTCAAGAAGCTGCGCATGTTATGAAGCAGTACAGTGAACTGAATCAAGATAGTACCAAGATATATCATCAACTGGTGGCGAGATATTCCGACCCACTTACCTCACAAGATGTATACGGTTATGGATATCGTATGATCCAGCGAAACCCGTATAGCGCTTCACATATTTCATCGTTTGTTAATCGTGCGCTTTATTGGGGACAAGGTTCCGCGGTTATTGCATTGCAGGTTATCGAAGAGGCGAAACAGCGAGGTGTTTTTCTTAACAAAAAATGGGAAGAAAAAGCACTCAGTGATCTGGGAGACAACTTAGCTGGGTTTCTGGGTTATCGACACGACACCGCTATTTCAAATTCACTGCGCTATATTGGCTGGTTTGAAACGGCGCGGGAATCGGCATTAGAAGAAGAAGGAAATCAGGTCCGATATCGATTTGAAGGAGACCAACCGGAAGTCGAGATCATATTACCTAGTGGTGAGGTGCTTGTTCGTCGAGATGATGCAACAAAAGGTAAGATGGTTTTTCTTGGACGTGGGGCAACGTTCATCAAGGCGGAATACAACAAAAATGGTAGCTTAACCCAAGTTGAAGATTCATCTGGAGAGGCGGTAAGCCTTCATTATGATGTTCATGAAAACATAATCAAAATGGTTTCATCTGTTGCTTCGTTGCAGCTTCAATACAATCAAAGAGGGAAGCCAATTGAAATTGAGCTGTTAGGGTTAGGAAAACTGACCATTACCTATGACGATAATAATGAAATACTGAATGTAAACAGTGTAGGTGAAGGCAATAACTTAGCCTTGAATATTACTCAATCATTTCAAAAACTCACGTCTTTAGCAAAATCGCTAGGTGATGCCGCGAACAATTTTGAACTGCCTGATATTAGTGTTCAGGACGAAATGCAAGAGCAGTTGTATAACCGATACCAAGAAACACCGAGTGATTCTGAGCAAGAACGAAGAGCCGCTCTAGACTATGCGTTGTATCTATTTGAACACGGCGATTTAAACCCAGACAATGTCGATGAAATAACCAATCTAATGGAAGGCATCTTTCAAGCATCCATCGATACTGGGAATACAAACGTGGATACAGGTGAAGCCATTGTTTTGTGGCATAAGCTCAAGAGTAAAATTCGACCATACGGTGTACCCAAGAGTGATTATCAATTAAGTCAGCAGATGAAGCTTTGGATGCTGGTAAACCGTGACAAAGAAAGTGAGTTGAATGGTCATAATGAAACACTGAGTAATATCAAGGTTACTGAACTAAAAACACAAAGTTGGATGGAAGAAAATACGCTGAGTAACTCAGGGTATTGGTATCGAGAAACATTACCTAAGCTATTGAATGTACCGTCCGATGCCTCTGATATTTCCAGTATGATTTCTCTAGAAAATGGTGACGTTCTGCTAGGCACGTCTCAAGGTTTGTTGCTTCGTAGACATAATTATTGGAGTTGGTTTGTTTATGAAGGCATAACCCAAAAATTTACTCGAACAGGAGAGCAACCAGATGCCTCTCCTCGTACCCACATTAATGACCTTAAAGTGTCGGCAGATGGCGTGATTTGGGTTGCGACAAATGGCGGCTTATTTGCCATTGAAAAAGAGGATGCGGTAAAGCGCTGGAGTGGGGTAAACGATGGTATGCCTGACGCTTCTGTCGCTCATATCCAGACGAGTGCCAATACCGTTTGGGTTGCGATTAAAAATCAGATCTTCAGTATTGAACGCACCAACCACATGGTCGTTCTTGAGACGGAATATTCATCCCAGATAGATGCATTTCAAAGGCTACCAGATGGAAACTGGTTGGTTCACTCCGCAGACTCCCTTGCCTTTTTGCAAGGTGACAATAGTCAACCAGAAGAAAAGAAAGCAGAAAAGATACTAGCGAATGGTGTAGAGCATTTTCTTTGGCAGCAAAACAGAGACCAACTATGGTGGTGGAATGGCTCGGTTTTAACTCAGACGCGATACCAACGAGGCCAGTTTGAAGAGGCATCGATTATCGCTGACAAATCGCTACTACCTATGAGCAAAAAGATTCACGGTTTACAATGGCTTGAGATCCCGATTCTGGGTAGAAAGCCTGTGGTGTTGACCGATCAGGGAATGGCGATCTGGCATCAAGATAGTTTCAACATGCTGTCGTTACCCTACGAAGAATTAAGGGGCGGACTAGACATTGGCCCTTTGGCTGTGGTTTCATCGAAGCATGATTGGACGCTCGTTACAGAGGAAGCTGTGTATCAATTTACGCCGTCGAGAAGCCAACGATTTAACGATGTGGGAAAGGTGCGTGACTTACTTTATATTCCCGAAATGGGGAGGACTTTTGCAGCCAATGGGCGCGACATCATGGCTTTCTATGAAGGTGACGATGGCCAGCTCGAATACGATTATTTTGCCAGTTTAAACGCTCAGATTTTAAGGCGTGATAGTGCTGGCAACATGATTACTCACTCAGGAAGTAGGGTGATAAGAGTGAATAGTCTCACGGAGGAATACGAGGAGCTATTCACTGCATCAAGCGATGATGAGTCTGGTCGTATCGCCGATATCTATGTAGACAAGGATGACTCGATTTGGGTTGCAGCTGGCGCGGATCTTTTCCATTGGCAAGACGGTGCATTGGTGCGATTCAATTACTATGTCGACCCCGTTGCGTTTCCCGCTCGAAGCAATATGTTGGCGCGTGTATTCAGGGATGTTCAAGGCACTCTTTATGTCGTTGCTTCCGATGAAGGGCATCTGAACTATAAAGGCGTTAGCTTAGCGGGTGGGCTCTTAGAGTTAACCGATTCCGGCTTTACGCGAGTGAGTCTAAAAGAGAAACCAACGTGGTTTGCAACCGCCTATACGGCGATCAGCGAGAATACGGCCATCATTTCTACAACAGGCAGTTTTGCTTTGGATAGAAAAGGAGAATGGTCTTCTTACAAAAGCGCGGATGACGTTAGTTATAAAGAAATGTCGGAACAGATCAAAATGCTCTACTTGGGCGGAGCGGGCGCCAAATTACCTGACGATAAAGCGTGGTTATTTCCTTCGGCTGCTGGTGTTGTCATTTACTATCAAGGCCAGTGGTTATATCCAGATAGATTGAATCAGTTGCTGCCGGATGACCAAAAATTGGGTCAGTATGGAGCGCGGGTGATCCACGCCATCTCTATTGATGATAAAGGGAGAGTTTTTGTTGGAACGGACAGAGGTGTGTTGTTATACAAAGCGGGTAACTTAGCCTCACTTCTTAGCGATCATAACCGTGGACAACAGGCTTTTGTTAGTCAAAATAATGAGATACAAAGCGAGCTGAATCACCTCTTTCTCGATAATATTCCAGAAGGTAGTGAGCAGGGCGAGTTGATTGCCGATTATCAGAAATTACAAGCTCGTCTCGAACAATTAGAGAATCAACTAGAAGAAGATACATTGAGGGTAGAACCGACCACAACAGAGACCAAAACCGCGAATATTGAGTTTGCCTCTGTTGATAAGAAAAAACTGCAAAAAAGCATCAAAAAAGAGGAACGAAAAAGGCAGCGGTTGCTCGCAGACTTAGAGCGAGATCATCCGGCGCTTTTCCAAATGCTTCGGCTTGATCCTCGTGAAATTGGTTCAATGCATGAGCGGTTGGACGAAAACCAAGTGCTGCTTCAGTTTATACCGTCTCCAGATAAGTTGCTGACGCAAGTGGTTACACAAGAGGGTGTCCGTATCATCGAAATTGATGTGTCGGATCAGGAACTAAACCGCCATGTAGAGAATGCTATTATCGGTTTGCGTCAAGGGGCCTTTAGGCTTGATACGACAAATGTAGTGACGAATATTGAGGTTCTCGATAAACAAAGAGGTTTTATAAAATCCGCACCGAAAACAAGTACGAATATAAATCAGAGTTTGGCTTGGCTTTACGATAAACTGTTAAGACCAGTAGAAGCCGACATGAAAGGAAAAGACCAAGTCTACGTCACGCCAGTTGGTAAGTTAAATTACCTACCATTTGGTTCTCTAATAAAAATGCAGGAACCAGCCCTAGAGTATGCAATAGAGAAATATAATATCGGAGTACTGCCGTCACTTTATCATTTCAATCTGGTCATGAATGACGAAGCGTCGTTGAGCGATACGGCGTTATTTATTGCTGACCCAGATGGGTCGCTCCCCGGAGCGAAACAAGAGGTAGAGAATGTAGCGTCACTCTACAAAGATAATGCGGTGGTGCTGCAAGGAGATGAAGCAAGCTTAGAGGAACTAGAAGAGATATCCATGGACAGCCGAGTTATTCATTTTGCTACCCATGGGATACTGGACTCTGAAAGTGCAGCTGATAGCTACCTTATTATGGCGAATGACGAACAACTGGGTGTTATCGACATTTCTGTAATGGACTTGTCTGAAACTGACATCGTTGTATTGTCTGCATGCGAATCAGGTATTGGTACCAAAGGGCTTGAGTACGCTTCCTTAGCCAGAGCTTTTGCCCATGCCAAAGTGCCATCTATTGTGGCGAGCTACTGGCAAGTGAACGATGAGGCGACGTCGGAATTGATGCAGATCTTCTACAAAGAAATTCAAGACCCAGAGGTCAACCTGTTTGCGGCTATGGCGAATGCACAGCGAGCAATGATTAGCCGTGGTGGCGCTTTAGCCAATCCGTCTGCGTGGGCAAGCTTTAGCGTGTTTGGTAAACCCTGATATTTGAGAAAGAGGCAGCCTGAGGGGATGTATTACGGCAATACTAGTTGATATCATGCCCTTACATGATGCCAAATCAATCGCTTTGTTTAAAATTAAAGCAACCGATTGAGTTTTATTGAATTTATCGTGGTTTGGGCTTCCATTTTCTGTTCGCTGTGGCATTATAACCCCCTCAACGATGTGCGTGCATCGTATAATGGCTATTACCTCAGCCTTCCAAGCTGATGATGTGGGTTCGATTCCCACTGCACGCTCCAAGTTGTCTCCTCTGTTCTACCAATCCCAAGCCTTTGAAAATTAACCACTTAGTTGTGGGTTTTTGTGTGTCTGGAATCCTATGACGAATTGATATTCGGTCTTTAAATCGAGTCTAGGGACCAAGTAGGGGCCACCTGAGTATTTGGCCTTACTATTCCTCATTTTTCCAGTCCCCGCAAACTCATCAGCTTAAAATTAGAAAATATAATGCTAATTTTCTTAATGCCATTAGAAGTTAAGATTTAGCTAACAACTTCATCTTCATCCAATATCTCAAGAAGATCACCGATCTGACATTCAAGATATCGACACAAAATTTCGAGTGTTTCGAACTCAATTCGATTGTTTGTTTCATGATAAAGGCGCGTGATCGTATTTCGATTTATTCCTGACTCCCGTACCACATCTGCAATTTTTAATCGCTTAGCGCCCATGATGGTACTGTCAAGTTAACCGATGCTATGGCAGTATTTCCATATGAGCATATATAAAAGACATCGATTCCCTTCTGATATTGTCCAACAAGCCGTCTGGTTGTATTACCGTTTTAGCCTAAGTTTTAGGGATGTTGAAGATCTTCTTGCGGAATGAGGCGTTACCGTAAGTTATAAAACTATTCGTTACTGGTGGAGTAAATTCGGGTGCATTTAAAGTAAGCGTTTGAAGAAAAACACTAGCCAGTTCGGTGATACCTAGTTTATGGACGAAGTGTTTATTAGTGTTCGTCGAGAGCGGCATTATCTTTGGAGCGCAATAGGCCAGAATGGTGATGTTATCGATATTCTTGTGCAGAAAAGAAGAGATGAAAAGGGGGTAAAGCGTTTCTTCAAATGGCTAGTAACGAGCAATCAAGGCGTGAAACCTTGGGAAATCGTGACAGAAAACTCCGTAGTTATAATGTTGCTACAGGGAGTTTGTTCCAAAATCAGTTCACCACAACAGCAAGTATCACAACAATCGGTGTGAAAGTTCCCATGCACCAACAAAAGTGAGAGTACGGTAAATGCGAAAATTCAAAAGCAGGGCCCACGCGCAGCGTTTTCTCAGCGTGTTTTCGTTGGTTTACAATATCTTCAATTCACAAAGGCATCTATGCAGTGCCGAATTTTACAAAACTCGAAGAACGGATGCCTTTACTACATGGCGTAATATTATCGCTAGTTAAGAGATAATCTACAGGGAAACTACGATTCAATTTAGCTAAGTTGACAGTACCATATTAATGTCTTTGGTTACTTTTCGCATGACATCTGAAGTGCTTTTCAGATCATTGTCTATTTCCTCCATATCAACAGAGGTTTTAGATAGGTTTTCTGTCATATTTTGAGTGGCTAGAGTCTGTTCATTCACTGACTCTGCGATAGATAAAACGATGCTATCTACCTGAACCATGATTTCACTTATACTATCCATATTTGATTTTGCATCGTCTGATTCGTTTTGAATTTCACAGATTTTTTCTTTTATTTCAATAGATGCATCGGATGTTTGTTTTGCGAGTTTTTTTATTTCATTGGCAACAATAGCAAAACCTCTGCCAGCGTCGCCAGCCCTTGCAGCTTCGATGGTTGCGTTAAGAGACAGTAAGTTGACCTGATCTGAAATTTCAGAAATAGTTTCTACGACTCTGCCAATATCTTGAGCGGCATTGCTTAAAACACCCACTTGATTTGCTGACTCACGCACGTTTTTGACCGCTTCTTGTGCGACACTGCGGCCCATATTGGCATGGTTAGATATGCCACTAACCGTTGAGTGTAATTCTTCTGACGCCGTTGAGACCATTCCAAGAGCCATATTAACCTGATCTGTGGCTTTTGAAATAGAACTTAGCGAAACTGACATTTCAGAAATTCCTGACAATGATAAATCCACCAGTTTTCTTCTCTGCAACCCTGATTTTGAAAAAGTGTTGGCGATTAGAAAGAGTAGATTTGCCGCGGCGATGAGTTTATCTGGGGTAATAATGGAAATTTTCTTCAACGCTTGAATATATTTGTCTTCATCAATATTAAGGTTTCTGGCGATTGCTCTAAATTCATCTTCATCCGGTTTATGGGTTAGCGTTTGTCCGCCAAGGATACTGCCAATCTGAGTGCCTTCAATAATTATTGGCACGCCAAAATCTATTAACCCAGTATGGCATTTATAGATGGCTGGCTCATTAGTATGACCAGAGATAATACCGCCGCCTCGATCACATTTTGTACAAAGATCTGACCCTTTTTTACTCTCTCTCGTATGCTCCATACAAAAGGAGGTGAAGTTGCTCGGTTTAGTGATGGGGTTTCCATCATTGTCAACGGTAATACTTGCCACCCCCATAGCTTTTGCAAACTCGTCTTGAACTTTTTGCAAAACGTCAACATCGACCAGTTCTTTAAAAGAATAATCTAGCGTTGAAATCTTTTTTTGATCTTTTATATTTCCGAAGCCCTTTATCTGCTCATCTATTGTTTTAATACTAATTGACGATTTCGATATAATATCATCAGCATCTTCAGTAGAAATGACGTTTTTATTCCCCAACCTTCGGTATAGTAAATAACATATTCCGGCCATGATAAAAGGACTAAGATATTTTAAAATTGTTAAAAACATAAACCTATCTCTCTGAAATAATTAGAACCTGCACTTGAGGTTGCGATATGCTCAATGATATTCATTGTTCACTAACAAAGGGGGTTATACTACGTGTAAAATTACTTGGTATAACCCCTTTAATTAATCAAATAATGACTCACTGAATACTGTGAGTTTCTCTTGCCATCATCAGCTCTTCATTAGTATTGATGACGACTAACGCTACTGTACCGTTAATGTCGTGGAAAAAAGATTCAGAGGTGACATTTTCATCTTTATTGACCACTATGCCGAATCGTTCTAACCCCTCACACACTGAGGCTCTAATAACCGTAGAGTTTTCTCCTATTCCTCCAGTAAATAGAATGGCATCGACCCCTCCCATTTGTACCATGTAGGATCCTATGAATGCTCTGATTCGTTGTACGAACATATCTAAGGCAAGCTGAGCTCTCTTATTGCCGTTTGTCGCCGCGTTTTCAACTTCTCGACAATCGTTTGAAACACCAGATATCCCGAGTAGCCCAGACTCATTGATCATGATTTGGTTGACCTCTTCAACATTCATATTGTATTTTTTAGCGATAAATACAAGTATCGATGGGTCAATATCACCACAACGTGTCCCCATCATTAAGCCAGCCAATGGCGTAAAGCCCATTGAGGTATTAACGGATACCCCCCCCTGAATTGCGCATATGCTGGCGCCGCTCCCAAGGTGGCAGCTAATGATATTGAGATCCTCGATCGGTTTATTCATCTTTTCAGCGCATACTTCACTTACGTACTTGTGGCTAGTACCATGGAAACCGTAGCGGCGAATATGATCGTCTTCATAAAAACGATGAGGTATCGCATATAAGTAATCTTTTTTTTGTATGCTCTGATGAAACGAGGTGTCAAATATGGCTACCTGCTTAACATCTGGCAATCTGGTCGACATGGCTTTAATAAAGGCGATATTGACGGGATTGTGTAGTGGCGCGAGTTCTATTAGTGATTCTAACGTTGAGATAACATTCTTATTTATGTTTACCGAATGACTAAAGTGCTCTCCACCGTGAGCGACTCGATGTCCGATACTATCAATGTCATCAAGAGACTTAATCACCTTTTTGTGCAACAACTGCTCTAATAGGTAATCGATGGCTTGCTGAGGGGAATGCAAGCTTATGTCCTTTATGGTGTACTTATGTTGGTCTAATTTTAGAACGAACTCCGCGTCGTCCTTACCAATTTTGTCGATCATTCCTTTGACAATCAGCCTTTCACTTGGCATCAAATATAGCTGAAACTTTAATGTTGAACTGCCAGCGTTGATTGCTAAAATTTTATTTTCCATGATTTTACGGTTATTCCCAGTTTAAAAATTGGCGTAGCTGTAGGACGCCGACGTTGTTATACGCTGAAGTTGCAAAAATAGTGCTTGCTCCAGCGTCTCGAAGTAGTTGATTTACCGAAGACGACGCAAGGTCTGGTATTGTGTCAGATTTGGTTACTATACCAATGACTGGCTTATTGAATGCGGTTGCAAATTGAGGTGCAAATAAACTAGCCGGATTGTCAGCGCTCTGAATTAACGCCACCACATCCACTTCATATGATGCTGTGATGAGAGCGCTATAAAACCTTGGGTTCTCTAAATATTCGCCTGGAGTGTCAATAGAAGACAGTCGAAAGTTTAAGACTTGAGTTTTGTCGTACTTAATCGGTAGTTGGTTTAAGCTTTGAAGCAGTGTGGTTTTGCCACTTTCACTTCTTCCGACAAGCATTATTTTTTTACGCATCATTACGTCCGAGTCACTGGACACGTGCTAAATTTCATCATGTCACCTAATGTGTAACGAACTTGCTTTAATGCGTATTCTACGGCTGACACGTCGCCAGTAAATACAACAGAGCCGGTGAATCTGTCTACAAATCCAAGTTCGACTGCGCCAGATTTAGTGGCTATATCACCTGCTATGATAGCGGCTTCGCTTGGTGTAATAGTCAGTATGCCGATTGCATTTGTAGCGCTATTGAGCCCCATTTTCTTATATAAGACTTTGTTTGGATTGGCAATTAGATGAATCAAAGTAATTTGCTTACCAGGAACATATTCTTGAATTACGCGGTTTTTAGTTTCATTGCTCATTGGTTCATCCTCGAATCATAATAGGTGCTGCCATAACGTCTTATTTGGTTTGGCAATTGAACTGCTTTGTACTAGCAAACCTTTACTACCCGCACTGTTGGAAGCTTCGGTAACTGCGGTTTTTATATCGGTAATTTCACCATTTAATACCATGTAACATTTACCACCAATCCCATAGGCCATATGAATTCTTACCAGTTGAACGTTGGCACTTTTAACCGCAGCATCTGCCGCTGTTATGCAGGCACCAACACTGTAGGTTTCAACGACACCGATCGATTTCTTTTGTTCTATTTCATTAACGCCGCTTAACGCGGGGAGAATAGAGGCGTGAACGTTGGCGATAACAAAACTATCAACGGTAAGATGACCACCACAGCGAATACCGTTCTCCACTGCTTGCTGTATTGCGCCAATTTCACCTCCCACCATAGTGATGTATTTTCCTGGGCAGATGGTTTTAGCCAGTAACAGTTCAACATTAGCGCTAGTGAGCATGACATCAGTGGCTTCGATACCTTTAGCTATGCTGCTCATTTCTACCAATCCAATTGCGTGATACACGGTTTACTCCTTGGTGATCGTTATGTCAGTATTAGAAATATAATGCACTACGCCGCACAGGCTTGAATGGATAGAGACACCTAAAGCGTCTTCATCTGGCGTAGCAATACACTGCCCCACAAAGACTTTATCGCCTACAGACACGATTGGGTTAGAGGCTTTTCCTATATGTTGTTGTAATGGAATACAGACTTGCTCTGGGCTCCAATCAATGTCTTGCATTGGTGCGTTTTTGTTTAATGAGTCAAGGTCTAAGCGTGATATCAAGCGTTTAGTTGGAAGCATGCGGTAAGGCAACATAGGATCTACATCGCGCAGTTCGCCTGTATAATTCGCCCCTTGTTCTCTAAACTGTTTTTTCAGCATTTGGTTGATGCGCATTGGGGAAATTTCGACAGGACAAGCGTATGCTTCGCATATACCACATTCTGAACAGGTTAAAGCCGAGAGTAATACGGACGGTTTACTCACTTTTTCATAGCAAACAGCTTTAACAATTTCACTCGGAGAGAGCTCGTGGCCAATAAGGTGTCGGGGGCATAACTCTGTGCACATTTTGCATTGCTCGCACACGTTACGTGCCATATTTAATACAGATTCGATAGAACGTTTTTGGCGTTGTATCAGTATGTGGTCTTGCGGTAAAACGATCAGTCCACCGGTTGTTTTAGTCACTGGTTGGTCTAAATCTTCAATCACTTTACCCATCATCGGGCCGCCTAAAATATAAGCGGGATTTTGTATTGTTGCTCCTCCTGCAATTGCAAGAGCTTGCGCAAGCGTGATGCCAATTGGAGCGGTAAACGTAACTGGATTAGCCACTGCTCCATTAATGGTTAATGTACGCTTTGTCACTGGCTCACCTTGTTCAAAGGTATCAGCCAATTGCATTAATGTTTGTACATTATTTACCATTACACCAACACTTAGTGGCAAAGCCGCAGCAGCAACTTGTCGTCCTGTCGCTAACCAAATTGTAATGACTTCGTCACCTGCCGGGTAGATGTCTGGCAGGACATGAATGCGAATATTGCTTGGTAATAATGGAGTGAGAGCAGAAATCGCTGCTGAGTATTTTTCTTTAAGCGCAATCACGCCTTCTTTCGCGCCAGTGAGTGACATGCCATATTGCAAGCCACGAATGAGCTTGCTTGGGTAGCGATCCATCAGCTGTTGATCTACTTTGAGCAAAGGTTCACATTCAGCTGCATTCACTAGGAATATTTCTGCTTTAGATTGTAGTTTGACGTAAGTAGGGAAACCAGCACCTCCTGCTCCTACAATGCCAGCATCTCGAACAGCTTTAAGTAAATTGTCTTTACTCATTCTGTTTAGTGTCTCAGATACTATATCCTGATCTGCCGCTAATACCGCGGCTGATGATGAATGGGTAGTGGTCATAATATGGCCTCTAATATATGCTTTATGTCATTATCAGAAACCGCACACGGATTGGTAGTTAGAGTACTATCTGCATGTGTAGCGGCTATAATCAACGGTTGTTTTTCTAGAAAAACGCTGTCATTTACGCCTAGTTTTCTCAATGATGTTTGGATATTCAGCTTCGCCATCAATTTATTAATCTGAAAGATCAACTGATTAACAGCGGTTTCGTCGCTAGCAGATTTTGGGCAGAGTTGGCTGAATTTAGCCAGTCGTGCATATCGTTTTCTTGCTCTGATGTTTTTGGCATTATGACGTATGACATGAGGTAATAAGATAGCGTTAGCTAACCCATGAGGTATTTTAAATTGCCCCCCTAGTTGATGGGCAATAGCATGATTAAGACCCAACCCAGCTTGGCTAAACGCCATGCCTGCCATACTTGACGCATTATGCACTTTTGTTCTGGTTGGTATGCATTGCCCGTTTTCGTAAGCAGTAGGTAAATATTGGAAAATGTTGTATACCGCTTTCTCAGCTAAGGCGTCAGCAAAGTCGTTAGCATCAACTGAAACATACGCTTCAATTGCGTGGGTTAATACATCCAACCCAGTATTAGCGGTTATGTTGTCTGGTACAGTGACAACCAATTCTGGGTCCAAAATAGCGATGTCAGGAAAAATAGTTGGGTGGAATAGGGGATATTTAATCCCTTTTTCTTTGTCGCTAATGACCGTTGCAGATGTTACTTCTGAGCCAGTACCGCTGGTGGTTGGAATTGCAATGCAGCAGTCAAGTGGTAGATGCTGGCTTTGCTCCACAAAAAATCGGATTGCTTTGGCTGCATCAATAGCCGATCCTCCACCAAATCCTATAATGATGTCTGGTTGTACCCGTTGTAAATCGGCAATGCCTTTCACAATGGTAGCAATATCGGGATCAGGACTAATATCAGAAAAAAGGAATAGCTGATTATCATCTTCTAACATGGATTTCAGACGCGTATAAGCTGGACTTGAGGCTAAAAAGCCATCGCAAACAATCCATATTTTTCTTTGTTTGAAGCGCTTCAAATATGCAAGGCTACCTACGCCACTATACACTCGAGTTTTAACTGAAAATTTCTTCATGATCCCTCTATACTCACTTATTTTTTATTAGCGAATTGAAAATCCGTTTTGTAATACACAACGACGCGATCTCGCGAATGATTTTGCTGATGTTGTTCCTTCACCAGTCGGTGTCGCAATAGTGAATGTGGTAAAACTCTCACCACCGACACCGATGCCAGCATAGGAAGGTCCATTCTTAACAAAAATCGAAGTTTGCATCATCTGAGCTGCTTTATTTAAGCGAGATACGTTTTGTGAGTGCATTACTGCTGTGTGGTGTAGGCCGGCTTCAATGCGTAAAGAAAGTGTTAACCCTTCTTCAAAATTAGTGACACGAACAATAGGTAATACAGGCATAAGTTGTTCTTCAACAACGAAAATATCATCAGCATCCGTTTCTAAGATAATGAGCTTTGGTTCTTTATCTGGGCAGTGGATCCCTGCGGCTTCTAAGATAGTTCCTGGGCTTCTTCCTACAAGGTTTTTGTTTACTGTGCCATTGTCAAAGCAAGCATTACGTAGGCGCTCTATATCACTTGGATTAGATACAAGATAGGCGTCAAATGACTGCATTTGCTGAATGAGTTGATCGACAACAGAGTCGACAACAACAACCGCTTTTTCAGCGATACATGGCACATTATAATCGAGAGATGCACCAGCAATGATACTTCTAGCGGCATTCACAATTTCGGCGGTTTCATCAACGAGACAAGGGGGATTACCCGCGCCAGCGCCAATCACTTTTTTACCTGTTTTCATTGCTGCAGTAACAATAGCCGGGCCACCTGTAACCGCTAACAGTGCGATTGAAGGGTGAATCATCATCTCCTGAGTTGCTTTGAAGCTAGGCTCTTTCATAGTGACAATTAGGTTTCTAATACCACAGGCTCTAAAGGCAATGTCTTCCATTTTACTAATAAGCCACAAAGAGATGAGCTTTGCCCCAGGATGAGGTGAAAAGTAAACCGCATTGCCAGCTGCTAACATGCTAATACTGTTATTGATTATAGTTTCAGTTGGGTTGGTGCTTGGGGTGATAGATCCAATGACTCCATAAGGTGAATACTCATATAACACCATGCCATCGTCACCGGTTAATGCTTGGGTTGTGAGGTCTTCGATACCAGGGGTATTGTTTAATGCCGCCTGATTTTTTAAAATTTTGTCTTCTGTGTTGCCCATACCTGACTCAGCCACTGCGTCCGCTGCCAATTTTGGAATGACGGGGGCTAACTCTTTTCGAATCGCAGTAATAATGGCACTACGAGTTTTTAGTGGGCTTCTATGAAAACGCTGAAATGCTGCAGAAGCCGCCTGTATGGCACTATCTACACTTTCAAATAAAGCGTTTTCTATTGCAGTAGGTGATTCAACTGGTTCACTTTGCGCGAATTTCTCGGTTAAAATATTGCGAACAATGTTTTCTAATTCATTACTGTCCATTTTCTATTTTTCCTCTAAATCTAAGTTTTTGATGGCAGCGAGTGCAATCTCTACATCTTGCTTAACCGTGCCGCCACTGATGCCAATAGCACCGACGAGTTGCTGTTGTTGGTACAACGGAATACCGCCGCCAAAGGTGACAATTTTCCCATCGCACATGGTTTCTAGTTGGTAAAGGTCTGTACCGGGTTGTATCAAATCAGATAGTTGATGGGTGGCGCATTTTAGTGCTACCGATGTATAGGCTTTTTTAGGTGCTAAATCGGTACTCACCAATAATGCTTCTGGCATGCGATAAGTAATGATTAGATGTCCATTCGCATCGACAACAGAAATTACCACCGGTACTTTTCGTTCAATAGATGTGTCAACAGCTTGTTTTATCATTTGATGAACGAGCATGAAATTGAGGTTTTGAGGAGTTGGCATGATACTTCTCTCTTGGTAAATTTGGCTGTGTTGATTGTCGTGCTTAGGACCAGATTCCACCGCTTCACAATAGCTATGTACGATAGTTTTTATCATTTGTTCGTTTGAGTAAAAATCATCTTCTGCTCGTGCAAGTGCATAGAGAAAATCGGATAGCCGGTTTACATATTTAAGAACGATTGGGCGTATATTTGAATGTTGTGCGACTTCTACTAAACGTCTTTCCGCTCTTCTAGCGATTGTTCGGGCGCAGTGAAGTCGACTCCCTGCTTCTGAACTTCCTGGTAATACAAAGCTATTTACGGGAGGAAGCGCCGACATGCATTGGTCAATAGCGCGTTCCATCGATTCGATATCACAGGTTTCTATTAACCTTTGATTACTTTTAATGACGCTCTGGTCTGATGTTGCAACCTCAGCACCAAGATAAAAAAGCTGATGTTGAATTGATTCCAAGAGTTGAATATGACTCTTATTTTTGACCGCCTTAGTGGCGAGAGCAATATTAGAATTGAGTTCATCAATGGTTCCGTACGCATCAACCTGTAAATCAGATTTGTTCACTCTTGTTCCACCAACTAAAGAGGTCATACCTGCATCCCCTTTCTTTGTATAAATACTCACAGTCTGTCCCCTTAACCTTCTGACCGATAATTGACTGAATCGACAATACCGACGATGGCAAGATCAACCGCTTCACAGTTGTTATCTTGAATCAGTCGGGCAGAAGAACCTCTGGTGACAAACACGAGTTCACCTTCGCCTGCGCCAACGCAATCGGCTGCGATTTCGTCAGACCATTCAGGATTTGACGTTTGGGCATCGTCGCCATTTACTCGCCTCACAATTAATAACTTTTTACCGATGAGCGACGGCGATTTCTGAGTCGAAACAATAGAGCCTACAACTGTTGCTAATTGCATGATTTATCTCACTTTAATTAGGTAAATATTGTTTTGGATAAGGATATCCTTGGCCAATGGGGTAATAAGCGTTGTTTTTGGCGTAATCAACCATTTTCCAGTGAAAGTGATCACCTGTTGGTAACTCAACACAGGTGTTGTCTCTAACTTGATAGCGTTGCCAAGTTGATCACTTAATTGAATCGGTAATAAGGCTAAGCCATCAATGGGCAAAGACGGTAAAAGGTGCTCATGGATATTGAGTTTGAGATCAAGGCCATAAGAGAGTGCATCATAAACATGTTGAACAGCAGGACTAACATGGTCACTTTTACCATGACTAGCGAGTTGCTGAATAAACTGTATGTCTGGTAGAGTAATAAATAACGTGCTGTAATTTGAGTAAACAGATTTTGATATTCCATTTGTTAACGCATTTAGGTTTGTTTTATAAACAGCAGTTTGACGTTTAATGAGAGTGTTAATCACCGCGTTAACAATACTAGTAATGTCGATCTCTTGATTCGTCACTATTCCACCTTTTAGTTTTTTATCAACACAGCGAAAGCGGATTGATTACCTAAATCCGCAGCATTTGCCTCATCGGTATCGATGTGCATTTCCAGTTTCATCGCGGGATCAATACGAATCGCTACATCGTCGAAAATGGCCTTTCTGAGCGTGCCTTCAATGGATACTTTCACCGAGTCCCCATCTGAAACACCGTAAACCAATGCTTCTAACGGAGACATATGGATATGACGTAATGCGACAAGCGTACCTTGTTCTAATGCCACTTCTCCAAACTGACTGACTAAGCTAACGCCTGGTGTACCCGCTAATTTCCCTGATAAACGTAAGGGCGCTTTAACACCGATAGTACGAGCATCAGTTGCAGAAATTTCAACCTGGGTTTGACCACGTAAAGGCCCTAATATACGTACTCGTTCAATACATCCTTTTGGTCCACATACCGTGACTATTTCATCTGCTGCATATTGACCTGGTTGTAGAAGCATTTTCTTAACGGTCAGATCTCGACCGGGAAAAAGAGCTGAAAAATCGGCTTGGCAAAGGTGAATATGACGATTAGATACCCCCACAGGTATTGGTCGTTGACGCATCTCATCAAATAGATTTCTTACAATGTTCTCTACTTCGTTGTGGATTAACTCCTCCTCAACCATTGTATTTCCCTCCATTCACGCAGTTGCCGTGAGGTTCGCCTTTATGCCGAGGGCATTGCGGGTCCAGACATAGATTACATGTAGCTATTTGCGGCGACTTTTGTTCGATTTCAACTGAGTCTTCTTCTATTGGTTCAAACTCTATCTGCGTACTTGAACTTTCCGATTCTTGTACTGATGATTTTTCAGAATCCTCTTTTACCTCTTGAATTACTTCTACTTGTTCTGATATTTCTTCCACAACTGGTTCTACAGGGTCAGGCCTTTGGTCTTTGACTACTTGTGGTAGCTCTGTAGGGGCAATGGCCTTGCTTACCATATGTTCTTTTTTAGGGCTCGGTATGAAAGTGTCCAGTAGTTTTAGGTCAGGACGAGGTAAGACTTTTTCAGAGACAAGGCCGCCATTTTTGTTCGCTAAAGACGCACCAGAAGATATAGCGGCTTGAACGGCAGCAACATCACCTGTGATTTTTATTACCATCCAACCGTCACCGTTGGTCTTTTCGATGTCTATAATATTGATTGCAGCGCACTTTGCCATGGCATCAGCGGTATTAATCGCCAAGGCCAATCCTTTAACTTCTAACAAACCGAGAGAGATTTTCACCTTCTGTACTCCTTGTTGATTATTCATTGATTTTGAACGGTATACCTTTGACTAAACGAGCGGCGTTACAACCGATGTTTCTAAGCTGAAACGGATTAGTAACATCGTGGTACGCCTTTCTAAATAAAGGTTGTTGTTTGGATAAGTTCTTATAATGTACGACTATCTCTTCATTGGTCGATGCGATACCAACCGCTAGAGCCGATTGATGCGCCGCTTCGTAAGCTTGTTCTTCAATTGAATAGTCAGCTTTTCCTTTTTTAATTTGATAAGGAATGCCTTCTTCTTCCATACCAAACAATACTTGACTCCAATGAGATTCGAGTTCTCCATTTTGAGTCATGATTAATATAGTTGGCTTATGCTCAGTGAAGTTTCTCACGAGATCTCTCCTTGTGCATGAGACAGTATTAATCCCGTTGCTACTGCGTTACGTGGTCCTTCTTGTCCACGAATATTTCCTTGACCTGCAACAAGGTTGTAATGTGCTAAGGCGTCAGTAACTAATTGAGGGACCTCAAAATCAAGTGATGAACCACCGACGAGAACGACGAACGGAATATCACGAATATTTCCTGTTGGACTAACTGATTTAAGTGCTCTTAGTGAATTTGTCACGAATACACGAGACTTGGCGCTACGCCGAATATTGCGAATTTTTTCTAAAGTTAGGTCTGCATCTAATGGAACTAGGCTTTCGTCTTTAACCACAACAACTCTGGCAAACACGTCTGAGGATAGAGGTTTGTCAAAAAATTGGACGCTATTGTCTTCGTGACGAATGTGAAATAAGCTCTCTACTTTAGCCAATGGGTATCGTTTAATATCCTCTGCAAGGTAGCGGTCAGATAAACCGAGCTCAGCAGCAATAACCATGGTTACCATCTCACCAGCCCCGGCAAGGTGAGTGGCAACAATGTCGTTTTTACCATTGATGATAGAGGCGTCGGTAGAACCAGCACCTAAATCTAGAATCGCCATTGGTTTTGCAGTACCAGGTGTAGTTAGCGCGCCTAGTATAGCGGCTTCCGCTTCTGCACCACCTATTTGTACTTCAATATTAAGAGTGTGATGAATTTCTTCTGCTATACGTGCCATCTGTAAGTGGTCAGACTTGACCATCGATGCTACTCCTATAGCATGTTCGAGAGCAAATTCACCCGCTAATCCACCTTGAACGTCGACAGGCACTAAAGTGTCTACGGCTAATAAATCCTGGATAAACACTTCATCACATGGTTTATTTGTTAATTCAGCCATAGTTTGGCGAACATTTTCAATCATTCCACCAATGTTGGTTCCTAATTCACCTATTACATTGCTTAAGTGGCTCAAAGAAGATACCGCGTCCATAACCGCTTGGCTGCCTTTTGCTATATCGACTTCTATTGACTGGTTTTTGCAAAATAGTGACAATTTGCCTGCTGGAATTACTCGGGCTTTGACGTCACCTTCTGGTGTTTTAACTACGACGGCAGACCGAGTCCCGATTAATGCTCTGGCAATGGGTACAATACTTTTTGTTTCCTCTGGGGTGAGAGTGAACAAAGTAGCAATACCATATGGATTAGATAAGGTATTAATAACTTTTCCTTGAGATGCCACCTCTATCGCGGCTTGCATACCAAGAGGAATTTTATGGACAAAAGCAACCTCATCAACAATTGGGATGATTTTGTCTAGGCGATTATTAACCAATACGCCATCATCTCTCTGTAAGATAGCGCCGGTTACATCGTAGCCCAAAGTCGATGCTTGATTAATCATCGAAGCGATATCGGCAAAATCGACATCTTTAGTAACGACGACTATATAAGAATTTGATTTATCTAAGGTTAGCAAGTCATCAAATGTAGTAGTGATGCCAACGCCAACACCAAGACCACCAGGAGTCTTGGGATTGTGACCGATCATGGTTGACTCGGTAATGATTGTCTCTGTAATCATCTCCATTGCAACGTCACCGATCACTGGCGTAGCTTCATTAATGCGGATAAGGTCAAGATCTTTAAGCGTGATTCCTGACTTAGCAACCAAAAGGTCTAAAGCCTTGTATATCCCGACTAAGTTCTGTTTGGTTCCTTTTATCCCAGTTGTGTTTGTAATAGCGCTAGCGATAAATTGCTGCTCACCATCAAATTTTGACTGGGCTAAGGCGACTTCGGTAGAGGAGTTACCAATATCAACACCAACAATGTAGGTCATAATCTTATCCATATAGTTTGAAAATAAAAAACGTAAAGCTTAGTTATCGCCTTTAAGTTTTTTCCTTTCTTGGTACAACTGAGCTGCTTCCCTTACGAACCCAGCACATATTGTCGCTTTATATTTACTCTCTAATTCTTGAGCAATATCGAGCAGTTCTTGTTTGCTAGATCGGAATGGACGTAACGCGTTGTAGATATCAAGTACTTGATCATCTGGTACCGCGGTCATTTCAGCAGCACGCTCAAAGTTAAGAGCTAAAAGGTCTCGACCAGCATCTCGTGCAATATCAGCCTGAGTTCTTAAAATCTCAGGAGTGATACGCATGTCTTGATTGGTCACGCTACCGTTTAAAACGTTTTCTAACGTAATGTCTTTTGCTGTTTTACCTGTAGGTGTTTTTACCCATTCAGGATGCTTACTTGCCAACGGGTAGTCGCTGACTTTCGCTTTAGAAGTTCGTGTTGGAGCCGAGCTAGTAGTCGACGCAGAGCCTTGTGGACCATTCATCTTCTCCAGCACATCACGAACCATCGATTCAATCGTTTCTGAATTCATCTTATTTTCCTTATTAAATGGCAACCGCTAGCTCAACTGCGTTTTTACCCGTTACAACGTGCTTAGTTTCCTTGATATGCAATACAGCCGATTTAGCTTGGTATTTAGGTCTTGCCATCTGGTCGTTAAGTGTTGGAACGGGTTGCGGTGTTTCACCTTTCGCATATTTAGCCGAGTTTTTACCTATCAGACGGTAAGTATCAAGGGTAAGTAATGGCGCTTGAGGGAATAACTCTAGGTTGGACAAAGGGGGCAATCCTTTCTGATGGATAACCGTAGTGCCTTTAGATTGGATCCCAATGCATATACCAGAGCCACAAAGGTGCTCACCTTCAACCGCAACAAATGCAACATCAGATGACTTAAAACAACGAACAATTCTGGCGCTAAGGCCTTCTTCTTCGATGCCTGCAATCAATTCTCTGATAATGTGTTTATGCGGAACTCCGACAATACTTTCAGTCTGTGATAGACCAAATGCTGGCCCAACTGCAATTACAACTTCGTCGCGTTTGGTGCTAATTTTTGCTTCACCAATTTCTTGCAGAAATCCAGCGCTTGATGAACTGTCGCTTGACGGTTTAGTAAACGAAACCGCTTGAGATTCTTGCTTAACTTGCATACTACTGATTACATCTTCAATGATTGTCCGTAGCAATTTTTCGTTGATTTCCATAATCAATCTCCTTAGCCCAATTCTTGTGGATCTAACGCATTTGGAATGTTTTTGATTTGTTCCCAGCGTTTGCCTTCAAGTCGATAACCTGTTGCTGGCCCTGCATAGTCGTTCAGGTGATTTACTGCAGAAACGACTTCGTTATCTCCAAGAATAATGGCTGAAGTATGTAGGTAGTCCCCGGCAATTTTTGCTTTCTGAATATCAAGCATGTTTTGAGCAACATCTTCAAAACCACCTTTATACAAGGCTGTTACTACTTCCAATCCATTTCTTTCTAGGTCGATAATTTCTTGTGCGGCTTTGAGATCTTCAACGATGTTACGGTCAGGCATATCTCTTGAACCGTGAGCATAAGTCGCTGCCGTTACTTCTTCGTCTGTGATTTCAGGAAGTCCCATACCAGCAAATATTGCTTGCATAGCACGCGCTGCTTTATTTCGAATAGCCACAACGTCTTCTTCTACAACAGGATTAAGTCCACCGTCGACGCGTAAGTCACGCTGTAGAACGTTGTAATCATCAAAATCTTCAGCATCTTCATTTGAGCCGGCAAACATGTTGTCATAGTTTGGTACTGCAGAATAACCAGATGAAATGAAGTCTGTACCCGGCAAGAACTGCATCAACATGCGCGCGGTACGTCTCATGTCAGAGTGTGTAAATGTTTGGTCATTACTCGATGCACACTCTAAATCAAGTGAAGAACAAATCAGGTTTTCAGCTAACACGGCACGGATACCAGAAGGTACTGCGGAAGGGACACCAATACAGCTAACGGAACCGTTTTGTAGACCTTGAACGCCTGCTGCTTTAGTGATAAAAATGCATCGAGCTTCCAAATAAAGCATCGATTTTCCTTCGGCATAGCCCATTTGTACTTCGGAGCCACTACCAGAAGTGAAGCGCATTTTAAGACCACGAGAAGCATACGCAGAGGCAAGGAAACCTTTAGACCAAGGCGTATCATCGCCATCAGTGAATACCGGCTCTGTACCGTAAACAGAAATTGTTTCTGCATAACAAGTGTGGCCAAGCATACCGAGTTTGAGCTCAGTGGCTTCTTCTAAAGCACATTGCGTTAATACTCCAGGACGACCTACTTGTGAGCCGACCAATAACGCAATGGCGTTAAATGGAGCGTAACGTGCAACCGCTACAGTCGTTTCTTGTTCATCAAATCCACGCAATGCACCTTCTGCTGCGTCTGCAGCGATTTGCACTGGATTATCTTTGATGTTGGTGACGTGAGCTTGTTGAGAAGGTGATTTTCTCGCTCTCATCTTTTGCATTGACATCATCATTTCTACAACATTCATTTGTGACATTACGTCCACAATTTTTGCTGGAGTCATTGAAGTAGTCAGTGGCACAATGTCTTTGCGTGGAACATTAGGATCACACAACATGTTGGCTAGTTTGACAGAATCCATCGCCATTACTTTTTCAGCGTTGTCTAAGTTAATTCCGTAACGCGCTATAAAATGGTCGATTAAGTCAAACTCAGCTTTGGGTTTGTTATCTAGTTCAATGACTTCGCCATTGACAATTTTGATGGAAGGTATCGGATCGTTAGGGCTATCCATAGCGATAAACCCTTCTTCAACCCACTCTTTCACAAAGCCGTCCTGATTAACTGGACGCTTTGCCAATGCTTCAAATCTTTTTGATTTCATGGATCAACCTCTGTGTAGCATTAGATATAAGAAGGACGAGTGTTGGTTGGCTCGTCACCCATTGCAGATAGCAGGGTTTTTCCAACTTCACGTGCTGAAATGACGGCTTGACGTACAGCGCCAGAATCGCCAGAAATAACTAAGATAGCTTCATTACTAAAGCTAGTTCCGTTAGCGGGTGTACTATAGGCAACTGTTTCTACATTGGCGGCTTTAACAGCCGTGTCAGCCATCAATACACCAACAGCTGCAGGTGCACCAACAATGACGCCACATGCTTTACCTAGTGGTGTCCCGAACGCTTTTTCTAGTGCGTAACTTGCTCTAGCGCTGTATTGAAGTTCAATATGACCAGCATCGTTAGCGTATACATCACCAAAAGTACGGTCCAATTCCTTTAGCGCGACCTCAACTGCTCGTCTTACATCAGAAACATCATCGCCACCAAAGACGATAAGAGAGCCGTGGCCAGCTCCGCCTTTAGTATCACGTGGAAGTTCAATAGTGATGACTTCGGTATTGGTACTCTTAACCGCTTCATCTGCTGCCATGATGTGAGGGCCTGCACCAACGCGCGCCCCCATAATGCCGATAGAGCGATATTTCTTCTCTAACTTCATTGCGTTTAATACTTCTGTATCAACATTGGCAATAACCAGTCCGATAGTGTCACCGATTGCTGTACCAACAAATTCTGTTAAACCACAGGCTTTCTGTGTCATTTTCTTTCCGCCTTGTTCAATATTTTTTTGATCCGGAGTTTGATTTCCTTGATCATTAACTTTTGCCATAACCTGGGTCATGACTTCGTCGACCAGGTTGCTGTCCATTATTTAGTTCCTTTTGGAAGGATTTTTTCTACGTCAGTGTGAGGGCGAGGAATAACATGTGTAGCAACTATTTCGCCCACGTTTGCACCAGCAGCAGCGCCTGCGTCTGTTGCTGCTTTAACCGCACCTACGTCTCCACGGACAATAACTGTAACTAGACCAGAGCCAATTTTTTCGTAACCAACTAAATCAACATTTGCTGACTTAACCATCGTATCAGCGGCTTCAATTGCAGCTGTTAGCCCTTTCGTTTCGATCATACCTAATGCTTCTTGTTGCATAATAACCTCTACTATTATTTAATGAATCTTAGTGTGTAAAATATTAATTAATGCTTTGAAAACGGAATCAAATCTATACCGAATTATTGGTAAAAAATTGTCTATTGATTGTTTTAATTAGATTGTTTAGTGGTTTGTAGATGAGAAAAAATTGTCATTTATCATTGTCAAGGTATATGTGACGTACTTGTCATGGTAGATCGTAAGTGCTAATAAATAGTGCTATGGGATGGTTTAATTTCGAGATGTATATTAAGTTATGGCAAATAATATGACTTGCGTTGCAATTTTTAAAAATACAAAAGACAATTTATTACCATATAGCGAACTTAACTTAAGTTATTGTGTATAAAGAATAAATAATTCATTTCAGCGTAATTTAAAACATTTATGTCATATAATAAATCGATCGTATGTCGACATATTAATCAATTGATGACAATTATTTACCATAGAATTAAATATTTTGACGTTAACATGGGTCTAGAAAAATAAAGTGACATGTTTTTAGTATTTATATTTAATCAGGATTTATGAAAGTAATAAAAAATCGTGATTGATATACGATAAATTGATGAAAAAAAGGTTAAGGAATAACTATGAAAGATTCATTGAGAGGGCAGTGTATTGCGGAGTTCTTCGCTACTGGGCTGTTCTTATTTTTTGGCGCATCATGTCTGGCTGCCCTTAAGTTGGCAGGTGCACAATTTGGGTTATGGGAAATTTGTATCGTTTGGGGGATGGGCATTTCGTTAGCGGTTTATTTAGCGGCTGGTATTTCTGGAGCGCACCTAAATCCTGCGGTAACAATTGGTTTGTGGCTTTTTGGGAACTTTGAAAGACGTAGGGTGTTGCCTTATATAGCATCACAAACTGCAGGCGCATTTTTTGGTGTTGCTGTTTGTTATTTTCTCTATGCCGACTTGTTTGTGTTGTATGAGCAAACTAATAATATGGTCCGTGGAAGTGAAGACAGTTTGTACTTAGCGAGCATTTTTTCTACCTATCCTCAAGTTGCTATACCACTGTGGCGTGCAGCACTTGTTGAGGTTGTAATTACTGCTACTTTAATGGGTCTTATCTTTGCTCTGACTGATGATGGTAACGGCGTGCCTAAAGGAGCATTAGCACCATTACTTATTGGTTTATTAGTTGCCGTAATCGGCGCGGCAACTGGGCCTCTTACTGGTTTTGCAATGAACCCTGCAAGAGATTTTGGACCAAAAGTTTTTGCTTTTGTTGCAGGATGGGGTGAAATGAGTTTCACTGGCGGTAGAGATATTCCCTACTTTATTATTCCGATTGTTGCACCAATTATTGGGGCAATAATCGGTGGTGCAGGTTATCGTTATTTAATTACCAAAAACTTAGCAATACAAGACGTGAAATAGCGGAAAATATCGCTTTAGTTATATTATTGGTTAAAGGAATGGTTGTGTTGTTTGTTATCGCAGATAATTCATCCATTTCTTGTAAGCAGACGGTTTGCATGCTTAGTTAGGAGTTGTCCTACAATCGAGGGTGATAATGAAAACAAAATCAGACAATCTTTTGGAGTCGCAAGGTATTAATAAAATACTACATGACTTTGCTAGCTCAACAGGATTAGCAGTAGTTTTAGTTGATATAGAAGGGCGAGAGGTCTCAGAAAGTATCAATTTTACTGATTTTTGCATGCGAATGCGACAGCATCCAGAGCTGTACTCTCGCTGTAAAAATAGCGATAGATGCGGAGGCTTAGAAGCATCAAAAGAGTGTAAACCGTGTGTTTATCGGTGTCATGCAGGATTAATCGATTTTTCGATCCCGCTAGAAATCAATGGACATCTCGTCGGCTTTGTTCTTTGTGGTCAAGCTCGGGTAAAAAATGCTGTCGGTCTCGATGATATTCAACCAGTCGATAAAAAGTGGATGCAGAACGCAGATTTAGCTGAAGATTATGAAAAGATCAAAGTGGTCGATTATGCAAAATTGTTTTCAGCTGCCGATTTGCTTAAAACATTGGTAGATGATTCAATTAAAAAACATATGGATTTTGTCGTTATTAATGATAAATATGATATCAAAAGTCTTTTCCATAGTAGAGAAAGTGCACATTCGTATGATGGAAAAATAAAAAAATCCGTTAAATATATTGAAGCGCATTATTTCGAAGATATTAGACTAGAAGACGTTGCAGACCATGTTTTTTTAAGTACACATTATTTTAGCAAATTGTTTAAAAAGGAAATTGGTATTGGATTCAATTCTTATGTAAAACAGCAGCGACTTCAGGGTGCGAAAAAAATGTTGCAATATAGCGACTGGTCTATTTCTAGAATTGCTCATAACTTAGGTTATTCATGCTCTAGTTATTTTTGTAAGGTATTTAGAAATTCATATGGAATGACACCTCAAGACTTTAGGAATTCCATATTAGATGAGGATAGTTAATTTATATCCTAGTGTAATAATGATGATTTTAATTTCATGTATTGAGTGGTGTTAATTTCTTACATGATATTTATCATAATCAATTCATTTTCCTTGAAAATAAACCATTTGATAGTGATTCATATTTAATGAAGAACATATTTTTGGTATGGAAGAAAAAATATGAATATTTTTTCTCGGATGCTCAGGGAATGGCAGGTGTTACTTTTATCTCTATCCATTTTTACACGCCTATCTATTCCCCGTTCTATTTCGAATAATAAAAATAACATAATTGAATCATATAAATACTGCGGCGTCGCTGGATTGTTCATTGGTGCTTCAGCCGCATTTTCATACATATTGTTTATCAGCTATTTATGTGAATATTATGCAATTTTTTCCTCTTTGGTGGTGAGTTTTATTGGGTCTCGTTTTTATCAAGGGAATGGCTTTTTGCTTAAAAATAGTTTAATAAATCCCATCGGAAACCTGAAACTAAGAATGAAGATAAAAAAACAATCTGTGATATTTCTGACACTAGTAATGCTTTTTTTGATCAAATATATAGTTTTGTTGAGGATAGAAAACGTACCGTATGCGTTAATACTAAGTCATTTTTTAAGTTACTCCATGGTTTTTAGCATGATCTATAAATTCAGTTATTCCGAACAAACAAAAGAATGGATTAGAGTAAGCATAAATAGTGAACGACAAGATGATATGATTATATTGATGTTTATTGTCTTAGCAGTATCGTGTTTTGTTTCAGATTCTAAACTGTCTCTTCTGTTGTTGTTGGTGTCCTTTTTAGTCAGTAGAGTATTATTTTTTTTAATGGATAAGCGCATGTTTTTTAGAGTGCCTTATGCCATTAATATCGTTCAGTTTATTACAGAAATACTATGTTATATTACTTTTTATGTAGTGACTAGTAACTGATTTTGGATGGTAAATTGTTGTCTACTTATGAGAGAAAATTGTCGTTCTAATAATAATTTTAATTACAGCTCAGAATTTAAATTAGCAAAATATTATTATCATTTCATACTGAAATTAATTTTAATATTATACTAAAATCACAGGGGAATAATATGTCTTTCGCATTGAATTTACCAAAGCTGAGTTTTGCTGGAGTGGGAGCTATTGAAGATGCGGTTGCTGTTTTAAACCAACAACCGATTAAAAAAGTATTCATCGTTACCGATAAAAATCTAATTAAGTTGGGTTTATTAGATAAGTTAACTCAAGAATTAACGTCCTTTTCTATTGAATACGTTATTTATGACGAAGTAACACCAAATCCGACGGTTACCTTGGTACGTAATGGGCTAAAGAAATACCAAGCTGAAGGGTGTGATTGTTTTATTGCCGTCGGTGGTGGTAGCCCAGTAGATTGTGCTAAAGCCATTCGAGTTGTTGCCTCCAATGAGGGCGATATTTGTAAATTTAATGGTGTAGGTAAAGTGACTAACCCTGGTGCCTTTTTTATCGCCATTAATACAACCGCGGGTACTGCAGCTGAGATGACGTCAAACTCAGTTATTACTGATGAAGAAAACAAAGTCAAAATGGTGATCATTGACGGAAAACAGATCCCTGATATTGCCGTCAATGATCCAACTCTAATGACGGGGCTTCCTGCGAGTGTTACCGCTGCAACAGGTATGGATGCTTTAACTCATGCAATTGAAGCCTATGTAACACCAGGTGCTCATACCCTGACTAAACCAACAGCTCTAGAAGCTATTAGGCTCATTACTAAATGGTTGCCAGCCGCTGTTGATAACGGCAGCGATATCGAAGCGCGTGATAACTTAGCTTGCGCGCAATTTCTTGCAGGGATGGCTTTTAACAGTGCAGGTCTAGGACTGGTTCATTCAATGGCCCATCAGCCTGGTGCGACACATAACTTACCTCACGGTGTTTGTAACGCAATTTTATTACCAGTTGTTAGTAAATTTAACGCCGAAACGGGTCCTGAGCCTTTCCGCGCTGTTGCTGAAGCAATGAGCGGTAACACCTTTGACCTCAACGATAAACAAGCCGCTGACTTAGCTATTGATCTGATTTGTAAGTTATCGGTACGCGTTAAAATCCCTAGCGGATTTGCTGAATTAGGTGTGACGGAAAGCGATTTTGAAGGCTGGATAGATAAAGCGATGCAAGATCCTTGTCTACCTGGAAACCCAAGACAACCAAGCCCTGAAGAAATTATGGCGTTATACAAACAAGCACTTTAGCTGTTTTGCGCCCATAAGGGTGGACGCGAACGGATTTGATGAATTTATATAAAAATCAGTATCTTATATATTCCAATAGGTAAGAGTTAATTTATTTACTCTTTAAAAGGGAACCAAGTAGAAGCTTGGGCTGTACCCGCAACTGTAATTGGCGAGCTAATAGCAATTAACCACTGGAGAAATCTGGGAAGGCGCTATGTAGCATAGACCCATAAGCCAGGATACCTGTCTATCGGAATACAACAGCATGCGAGCGGGTGTCTCGATATTTATTAGTTATTGCTAAAATAATTAATGTCCCTCCCCTCTCTATCGCCAATTATTTAGTTTTTTCGATTTCACAATCGAAAAATAGATGGAAATAGAAAATGAAATTCTCAAATTGTTTAATAGAAATAGTCGCTAAACCTACGATTTTGTTATTTCTTACGGTACTACTGTGTTTTTCTTCTACGGTATCCAGTGCTGACTCTGAACCACAAAAATCTGCCATTGTTTTAGCCGCGTTTGGTACAACCTATGACAGTGCTGTTGGCTCATTAATAGCCATAAAACAGACAGTCGAAGAAGCCTATCCCAATACGCTTGTTAAGTTCGCTTTTACTTCTAATATTATTCGTAAAAAATGGCATTCCCGTAAAAATGATGCTCAATATCGAGAGCGGCACTCTGAAATTTCTGAAGATTTGTATGATGTAAAAAACGTGCTTGGTACGCTAGCGGATCTGCAGAACGAAGGTTATAAAGATATCGTTGTACAAACGACTCTTTTGTCTCACGGTGAGGAATATATCGATCTTCAAAATTATGTGGGTGCACTTGCTTCTATAGAAACATTAAAAAAGAAGTGGCGTCCGTTCAGCAACATTGCACTGGGTCGTCCTCTGATGGGGACATGGGGAAACAAGTATGAATATCGTCTTGATCTGGAGATGCTTGCTAAAGCATTGCGAGAAGATATCAATCTAGCGAAGCAAAACGGTACCGCGCTCGTCTACATGGGACACGGCAATGACCATCTTTCTACGGGGCTTTACTATGAACTGAGTCAGTTACTTAACGACATGTACCCAGAAGTGAAAAGTTATGTTGGCGTAGTAGAAGGGCACCCCGACTTTGATTTTATTTTGAAAAAAATAAAGCAAGACGGTGTCGATAGTGTGACATTAAAACCTTTGATGGTAGTGGCAGGTGACCATGCAACTAATGATATGGCGGGAGATGAAAGTGATTCTTGGAAGGTCATGCTTTCGAACGCCAACATTAAGGTTACTGCCGTCTTTGAAGGGTTAGGCAGCAAAAAAGCAATTCAAACCATCTACCTTAATCATTTAAAGGATGCTGCAAACGATGCTGGCATCTCTTTGAATTAATGGTTGAGAAACAGAAATGGTGGCTGAGGTGCACATACTAACTCCTGATGATTTTGAACTTGAAAGCGATGTACGTGATAACAAGGTTCTTATCGACGTAAAATCACTTACTCGACGGTTTGAAAAAAGCACTGCGGTAGACGATGTTAATTTTTCTATCCGTCGAGGTGAGATATGCGCTTTTCTTGGCCCCAATGGCGCTGGAAAAACGACCATCATTAAGATGCTAACTGGGTTAATCGCCCCAACTTCAGGGCAAATTTCGTATCAGGGTGAGAAATACGATCCCAGTCAGATAAGTTTAAAGAAAATGATTGGTGTTGTGCCTCAGCACAACAATCTTGATAAAGAACTTAGTCTAGCTGAAAACCTCTATGTACATGGCTTGTTATATAAAATGAAAGGCAAGCAGTTGAATCAAGCGATTGTAGATAGCTTAGCATTTGCTGGTTTAACTGAGCACAAAGACAAACCTGCGGGCAAACTGTCCGGTGGTATGAAAAGAAAGTTAGTCATTGTAAGAGCGTTAATGCACAACCCGAAGATCCTGTTTTTAGATGAACCAACCGTTGGTCTCGATCCGTTGGCTAGACGGAAAATGCTGTCCTTTCTTACCAAAATTAACCGCGAGCGCGCATGTACTATCTTTTTGACCACTCACTATATTGAAGAAGCTGAAAAATTGTCAAACAGAGTGATTTTTATCGACCAAGGCAAAATTGTCGTAGAGGGTACTTCCCAAGGGCTTAAGAAACATATTGGCCGCTTCGTTCTGGATATTGAAAAAGAAGAATTAGAACAAGAGTTTTTCGCTGACCGAGAAGAGGCTCAGGCTCGGTTAATGAAGCTTGGCAATATACCCGTCAGTATAAGAGAAACCACATTAGAAGATGTCTTTGTTCATATCACTGGTACAAGGTTGAATAACTATGTTTAGCGGCGTCATTGGCGTTTATTATCGAGAAATAATGATTCTCAGAAAAAAAATTGTCCGTGTTTTATTGGCGTCGGCAGTTCCTCCTTTTTTATATTTGATGGCATTTGGTTATGGTGTAGGGAAAGAAACCGTGGTGGATGGTGTTGATTACCTCACTTTCTTGCTACCAGGTTTACTGGCCATGTCGAGTATGAACTACAGCTATAATATTGCTTCTGAAATCAATATTAGTCGCTTTTATTTAAAGATATTTGAAGAGTATTTATTGGCGCCTTGTCAGCGTTGGCAAATTATTGTGGGAGAAGTGCTTTATGGCATGACCAAAGGATTGATTCCAGTATTCATGGTCTCTATTTATTGTGTGGTATCTGGCATCGACTTAACGTTTTCAATGTTGTTTATGTTGAGTCTATTTTTGCACCTTATGGCTTTTGCACTTATCGGGTTAATTGTAGCGCTCAAGATGAAAAACCATCGAGATCAAGCCTCAATGAACGCCTTTATTATTACTCCAATGATGTTTCTCTCTGGGACGTTCTTCCCCGTGGAACAAATGCCAATGATTATTCAAATACTAGCTGCATTTTCACCGCTAACTTATAGCGCAGAACTTATTCGTTCCTCAATGCTATCGTCGAGTGCGTTTAGTTTTACCTCTTTGATTATTCTACTTTTTCTTAATATCGGATTGTGGTTTATCGCGAATCATATTGTGAAGAGGGTAGAAGCATGAAGCTGTGGCTATTCGCCATATTTATTCTAACAAGCTTTGTTTCTATGCTTGTGGGACCTCATTGGATTAATCCTTTCAACATGTCGATAATCGAAAGCGATATATTGACGGAGCTCAGAATGCCACGGGTTCTTTTTTCCGCCATTATCGGTGCAATGTTAGGACTAAGCGGTAGTGTGTATCAATTGACGCTTAAAAACCCATTAGCCGATAGTTTTACTACTGGCGCAGCTTCTTCATCAGCACTAGGTGCAGTATTAGCCATCGCGTTAGGTGTGCCAGTGCAGTTCATTTCAGTATTTGCTTTTGCGACTGGAATTACCGGGTTATTGATGGTCTACCGTATGTCTTTAACTGCTGGTCGAATCAATCCGATTACCATGATTTTAGCGGGTGTTGTGATGAATATCATTGCGTCCGCGATAATTAGCTTCTCTAAGTATTATTTTGAAGACTCATTGAACTCCATTGTTTATTGGTTAATGGGCGGCATCTTCATGGTGAGCTGGGAAAGAGTAGCAACCTGTGTTGCGTTATTTGGGCTGGTGTTCACTTATTTACATAGAAATGCCATGAAATTAAACGTCCTCGCCTTAGATGAGCACTCAGCGCAGAGCTTAGGTATTAACGTAAACCAACTTAGAACAGTGGTGTTTGTACTGTCCACATTGTTGGTTTCTGTTGCGGTGAGCTTCTCTGGCATCATTGGTTTTGTTGGGCTTATTGTTCCTCATATTTCACGAAGCTTGTTTGGCAGCGATATGAAAAACAATATGTTTTATTCCAGTCTATTTGGTGCCTTCTTACTGATGTCCTCAGACACCTTATCAAGAGTGATTATTCCGGGCGGAGCAGAGTTACCAGTGGGTATCTTAACAGCGGTATTCGGTGGCGTTTTCTTCTTCTATCTTTTAAAACGACGTAGAGATCATTTCTGGAATGGCTGATATTCAAATTAAAAACCTTAGTTATCAACGAGCGGAATTCGCACTCAATATTGATTCTCTAAATATTCGTTCGGGAGAAAAGGTGGCGTTGATGGGGGAAAATGGTTGTGGCAAAAGTACTTTGATTAACTTGATGGCCGGATTAAACGAGGCGAATACGGAATCCATCTTTTATCAAAATGAACGGCTGGAAAAAATTAGCCATTCTAAGCGAGCAGGTTTGTTTTCGGTGTTGCCACAGTTTTCCGATATATCCTTCCCCTTTAGTGTTTTCGAGGTGGTGTTGTTAGGTCGATTCGCGAAGCTGACCGGTGTGGATTTTAATCAGGTTGATAGAGAAAACAGTTTGAACTTAATGAAGTTGTTGGACCTAGATCATTATGCTCAGCGCAGCTTTTCCGATTTGTCTGGTGGCGAAAAGCGTCGGGTAATGATTGCAAGGGTTCTCAATCAAGAAGCTCCGATTATTTATTTGGACGAGCCGAACTCCAGTTTAGATATTCGGCATACTTTGCAGATTTTTGAGCACTTGACGCAGCTTTCCCACACCGTGATTTCGTCAGTGCACGACGTGAATTTAGCCTATCGATATTTCGATCGATTTCTTTTTTTTAAAAACGGTAATCTGATTTTCGATGTCACTCGAGACGAAGTGACCAGCCCATTACTTGAGGAGGTATATGATGTTTCGGTTTCTATTGATACTCATAGCTTTAGTTTCTGTCCCTAGCTCTTACGGATACGACAAGATAGTACTGCTGGCTCCAGCCGCTGGCGATATCCTCATTAAACTTGATGCTCGGAATAAAGTTGTGGGTATTACTCGTAGTAATGAAGATTTTCCTCAGGCGATGAAAATTGGTTCTCATATTAAGCCAAATATAGAGTTGATTAAGGGTTTAGCCCCCGACCTTATAGTGATTAGTTCTAATCGGTTTTTCTCAGATCACCTTGCTGAAAAAGTGGGGGCAGATGTTATTAGATATGACCCATCAAACCTTGAAGGCATCCTTACCGGGATAGAACGATTTGGTGTTTTACTTGAAAGGGAATCACAAGCAGAACAACTCATTCAAAAATTGACACAGATAAGCGACCAATTACAACCAGTAACCGAAGTACCAAGTGTGGTTTACGAAATTACCGAAAGTCCTTACATCATTGCAGGTCGTGGCAACATTATAAATGACATTATTAGGGTAGCGGGCGGAAAGCTTGTCGCACCGGCTGATCGTAAATTGTTGAAATTCAACATAGAAAGCGTGTTGATAGAAGACCCTGATTATTACCTTTATCAGGTTGGGCCTATGAACAAAAATCCAACGCCACCGTCAGATAGACCCAATTTTACCATGTTGAACAGTCGCGTGGTGCAGGTGAATCAACTGGAGTTTTCGAGAGCAAACACCAAAACATTTACGTTGGCGTTAGAACTTAATCAGTTATTTCGCCAGTAGCAGTGAACGGACAATCTGAGAATATGGCAAGTTTAAACAAACACTAATTACATAGAGAAAAGAGAGTAAAAGCGTGGGCAAGTTAAAACAATCTAAAAGCAGAAATGATTTACGTGGGGGGTATACAACGGGAGCTTGTGCTGCCGCTGCTGCACGAGCTGCTGTCAAGATGTTGCTTTGTCCGAAGCGGTTTGCGGACATTGAGATAATACTACCTAATAAAGAGGTGGTTAATTTTGCACTATCACGGTTAGAAGCGACAAATTACTCAGAAGAAAGATACGTAGAAGGGATAAATTCGGTAACTGCAGGGGTCATTAAGGATGCAGGAGATGACCCCGATTGTACTCATGGTATAGAAATTCAATGTACAGCTAAGTGGTCAACTCAGATTGGTGTTGAATTGAACGGTGGAAAAGGTGTTGCACAAGTAACACTTCCAGGACTGGAATTGGCAGTGGGTGAACCTGCCATTAACCCTGTTCCTAAAAATAACATATTGGCTATGGTTGCACTAGAAATGGCACAACATGATAAGGGGGCCAGTTGCAGTGGTGGTATTGAACTGACTATTTCCGTACCAAGAGGAGAAGAGGTTGCGAAAGATACCATTAGCGAACGACTGGGTCTCATTGGTGGCATTTCTATATTGGGCACTAGAGGTACAGTTAGGCCGTATTCAACGTCAGCGTTTGCTGCTTCGATTAGGCAGTCGATACAAATTGCTAGCGCTAATAACGCTAATCACGTGGTTCTTACAACAGGCAGTCGTTCTGAAAAATTCGCGATGCAACTGTTTCCTGATTTAGACAGCATCGCATTTATTCAAGCTGGTGATTTTATGGGCATCGGCTTGCGTGCCTCTAAACGTTACCACATAAAAAAAGTATCCATGACCGTGATGATTGGCAAACTAGGAAAACTATTGTCCGGCAAAATGATGACCCATGTCTCTGGGCACAAAATTGACTTTGAACACTTAAGCCAGCTCGCGATTCAGGAAAGGTTAAGTGACTCTTTATGCGACGCTATTCGTCATGCTAATACAGGGCGACATGTGCTTGATTTGGTGCGTGACAACAACGCTGAAAAATATTTGTCTCGTCTTTGCCAAGAAGCCGGTAAGCACGCCAAAAGTTACGTTTCCAACCAAAATATTTATAAAAGTAACATTTCAAAAAATCATTGTGATGATGCATTAGACATTGACGTTTTTCTCGTCGATTTCGATGGTCGTTTATTGGCTAAATACGATAGCAAGAATGAAATAATAACTGACTCTGAGGGTCAAAAAGGTGAAATAACTATGGACAAAATGCAACAGATGACCCGTCAAGGGCAAGCTATCGAAAACGGCTCATTTGGCATTATTGATAGCGAGATAAAGCAGTTTCATCGTGAACATCATTTTGACGACCTTGAATGGCCAGTGGTTAGGCGGGCCATTCATACTACGGGTGATTTCGAGTTTGCAAACTTGTTCCGCTTTAGTGATGGTGCCGTCATTAGAGGCATTGAAGCTATTAAAAATGGTTGTCCAATTATCAGTGATGTAACAATGATAACCAGTGGCCTCAGCGCACAAAGATTATCGGTTTATAACAACGAAGCCTACTGCTTCATTAGCGATCCCGACGTGATAACCGCTGCCAAAGAATGGGGTGATACACGCGCTATATGGGCGATGAGAAAAGCTCGAGATATGGGTATTCTCAACGGGGCTATTATTGGAGTGGGTAATGCCCCTACAGCGTTGTTTGAAATATTGAGAATGGTTGAAGCAGGAGAGATTAAACCAGCTCTAATCATTGGGATTCCTGTTGGATTTGTCAAAGCACTAGAGTCGAAAGATGCATTAATCGAACAAAACAAGGTTCCATATATTGCCAGTATTGGCCGAAAAGGTGGTAGCCCAATTGTTGTATCTACCATCCATGCTCTTTTGTATCAGGCGGGTTAGAAATTATGGTCAGTATTACAGTAGTCGGCGTTCCAGAAGATGGTTGCTTGAGCTTATCTAGTCGTGCAGTAAGTGCCGTATCTAGCGCAAGAATTGTTGCCGGACACCCAAGGCACTTAACATGGTTTCCTCAATATATAGGTGAGTTCATCGACATGACTAAGGGCTTTTCTGCTTGGCTTAATTTAGTCATTGATGAGAGTGAAGAGGGTGGTGTTGTGGTACTGGCTTCAGGAGACCCACTTTTTTATGGTATTGGAAATCGTCTAGTTAAAAAACTTGGGGCGGATGAAGTTCGTTTTATCGCTTCCCTCAGTTCACCACAATTGGCTTTTTCTCGCTTGGGATTGTCGTGGAATGATGCAAGGTTTTATTCGTGTCACGGTCGCAGTTTAAACGGACTGACCTGTCAACTTCAGCAGGGAGATCTCTTTGCCTTGTTAACAGACGGTAGTCATACACCACAAGTGATTGCTCAGCATATGGCTGCATTCAATGAGAGCCATTGGGACCTCACGGTTTGTGAAGATTTGGGGTCGAGTGAGGAAAACATACATTTCTCCAGTGTTGATGAACTTATCCATTGTGACCGACAGTTTTCATCGCTCAATATCTTGGTAGCACAGCGTGGTTCAATGTTGAGGTGGGGTGGACAAGGTCAATTCGCTAGCGATGAAAGCTTCTCAAAACGTATGCCTAAGAATGGTCTAATTACCAAACAAGCGGTGAGAAATTTGGTGGTAACAAGTTTAAGAATTCGGCCTGATGACACGGTATGGGATATTGGTTCTGGTTCTGGGTCAGTGGCCATCGAAGCGGGTAAACTTGCATGGAAAGGTCAAGTTTTTGCTGTGGAATGTAATGACCTCTGTTTTTCCGCTATTAAAGACAATAAACAAGAGCATGCCACAGATAATGTGACTCTAATTTGTGAAAAAGCACCGTCTAGTATGAATTCTTTACCAAATCCAGACGCTATTTTTATTGGAGGTACGAGAGGAGAAATAGACGCAATCCTATCGTTAGCATGGCAGCGTCTAAACCCCAATGGTCGCTTAATTGCGAGTGCAGTTACTATAGATACCGTCTCTGAAGTGTATCAGTGGGCAAAAGAAAATCAACTCACCCTGTCAACTCAAATTATAAATATTTCACAAACTCAGCCTCTTGCGCACTATCAACGCTACCAAGCTGAAAATCCAATTCATCTATTTTCGATCACCAAAACTTTGCAGGAGAATTCATAATGAGTGCGAATCAATTAGGTCAGCTATATTCCATTGGTATCGGAACTGGCGACAGCGAGCTATTAACGCTAAAAGCTGTTCGCTTGATACAGGAAGTCGACGTATTAGCCATTCCAGAAAAAACTAAGGGTCAAGCTGATTCTTTTGCTTGGGAAATCGTAACTGGAGCTATCAAAGAAGAACAAATTAGTGCGGAACGTTGCTTTTTACACTTTCCAATGACTCGTGATGCTTCAAAAAATGTACCAGCATGGCGTTCTGCTGCCGAGACTATTCTTGACCGTTTAAAGCAAGGGAAGTCCGTGGCATTTGTCACTGAAGGTGATCCATCGGTATTCAGTACATGGGCTTACATCCAAGAAGAATTGGCTGAAATTGCCCCACAAGTTGTGCCAGTTATTGTACCGGGTGTGACGTCCATCACTGCGGTACCTGCCGCGACAAAAATTCCGTTGGCAGATGGGAAAGAACGTTTTTGTGTCGTGCCAGCGACATATGGCATTGATTGTTTAGAAAACTTAGTAAAAGAGTTCGACACTATCATGTTGATTAAAGCCGGTCGGATTATTGCGCAACTGTCTGAAAAGTTGAAACAACTAGGGTTGGAAGATGCGGCTACGTACGTGTCTCACGCCAGTACTGACCGTGAAGAAATATATACTAAGTTAGAGGATGTTCCAGAGGAACATCGCTACTTCTCCATGGTACAAATCTCAATCCGATCTCGCAAAGGAGTGCTTCGCGGCACTTCTGATGCTGCGTAAGTAGGGCAATGATGAAGCTAGCTATTTACGCGATTACGGTTAACGGAGCGAAGCAAGGCAAACGTCTTAGTACATCGCTGCCTTTTGCTGACCTGTATGTTTCGGACGCTGCGAAACTTGAATTAACAGGCTCACAGCGGCTAACACTGCCTCTGTCTAAATTTGTGGCTGAAAAATTTGGCCACTATGATGGGCATATCTTTATCTGCGCTACGGGCATTGTTACGCGAATGATCAGTCCATTAATCAAAGATAAAACAGAAGATCCAGCGGTAGTTTGCATGGACGAACAAGCAAATTTTGCGATTTCCATGTTGTCTGGCCACCGTGGAGGGGCAAATGATTTGACCGAGCGTGTTGCTCATATTGTAAAAGCGACACCGGTGATAACCACAGCGTCAGATGTATCGGAGAGTGTTTCTGTTGATATGCTTGGAGCACCATTTGGTTGGCATTTAGATACTGTTTCCGAATCAGCGATTACGCCGATATCCGCTGCTGTAGTAAACGATGAGCCCGTCATTATTGTTCAAGAAACCGGAGAGAAAAACTGGTGGAAGTACGACAAACGTATGCCCCCTAATATCCTCTGTAGTCATCAATTAAACGGTATAGACAGCACGAAATACCGTGGGGCTATATTAATCAGTGACAGACTCAAAGGTAGCGACAATACCGAGCGAAATGAAGGTCAAGAGCGGCTTAAAAACGAGTGGCAAAACAAATTAGTGCTTTGGCGTCCTAAGTCCTTAATTTTAGGGTTTGGCTGCGACCGAAATACACCATTGTCGACTCTGAAGGCTGGAATACAGGCGTTCAGTGAGAGGTTCAGTTTGTCATTAGATTCAGTACATGCCATCGCGAGTATTGACTTAAAAGCGGATGAAGTTGGCTTGTTAGAATTGTCGGAACACAAACAGTGGCCCTTCGTTACTTTTGCAGCTGAGCAGCTCGATGACATTGTTGGTATAGAAAATCCATCTGATTACGTTAAAAAAGTAACGGGAAGTAATTCTGTTGCAGAAGCGGCTGCGTTAAAGTTAAGTAACACCAATCAATTAGTAGTAGCTAAGTGGGTATTTAAACAAGATGGTTTCAACATGACTATTGCCTGTTGTCGACGTGAATTCAGTGAATCTTTAGTTCAGCAAAAGAGAAAGAACTGGCATGGGCAAATGAAACATGGTGGAGAGGGGCGCCATGGTGATGAAAACCTACAAACCATTAAAGTGAAAGTAAATACCTACGGTAATGAAGTAGCAGAAGGTTTTGAGTGTAAAACAAAACACGTGGATCTTGATCGAGCCATGCTTTTCCACCGTCATCATCTTCTTTTGTGTGAGGGTAAACGCTGTGCAAAAGCCGGCAGCAAAAATCTTGCTCATGACTTACGAGGCCTCATTAAAAAAATGGGCTTATCTAGCGGTGACCGCCGGATCAAAATTAGTCGAACCATGTGTGTTGGTGCCTGCAGGAATCGTTCTACTTTAGCTATTTATGAGCGTCCTCTTAAGGACACGAATTCAGAAACCCCTTTAGTCAATAATGCCCAATGGCTCAGAAACGTAGAGGATTTTTCGGAGAGTCAGTGGCATGAATTGTTTACAGCTCTGGCTGATAATCGTCCTGTTACTCAAGTTGTGGAACAAAAATATCTTGCGGCTTTAGAAAGCCCTGCCAAGGAGACACATTGTGGCTAAATTATCGTTGGTCGGGTTAGGTCCCGGCAGTTTAGATTTAATGTCCGTAAAAGCACAGCAAGTAGTAAAAAGTGCTGACGTTGTTGTTGGTTACGGACCTTACGTGAAGATGGTGTCTACATTAATTGACCAACAAGCATTGGTGAGAACAGGTATGACAAAAGAGTGGCAAAGAGCAGACTCAGCCATTCAACATGTACAGGAAGGTAAAAATGTGGCGTTGGTCTGTTCTGGTGACGCAGGAATGTATGCCATGGCCCCGCTTATTTTTGAGTTACTTTCTACTCAATCTATACAGATAGAAGTAGAAACGGTACCAGGAATTACGGCTGCAAATGCATGTGCTTCTTTGGTTGGGGCACCATTAGGGCATGATAGTTGTACTATTTCGCTCTCTGATTTACTGACACCCTGGCAGGTAATTACCAAACGCATTGAAGCGGCTGCAATGGCAGACTTTGCTGTGACGTTTTATAACCCGCGCTCGAAAAAACGTCAAATTCATATATTAGAAGCCCAGCAGATTTTATTGAAATATCGCGACCCTGAAACGCCTGTCGCGGTGGTCAATGCCGCTTATCGTGAAGAGCAGTCGGTTCAGCTATCGACATTAGAGTTATTTACCAATTTGGAGTTTGGCATGAATGCGGCTGTTATCGTTGGCAACAACAGCAGTTATCGTTTCGATAATTGGATAGTGACCCCGCGTGGATACAAAAACAAATATACGTTGGACGATGGAGAGACACGAGAAGGTCAAATTCCAGGACGTTCACTGATTAAAAATTATAAAGTAAATGAGGTGGAGCAATGACAGTCTTTTTTATTGGCGCAGGTCCAGGTGACCCAGACCTAATAACGGTTAAAGGCGCCAAGCTCGTTGAGCGTTGCCCTGTAATTCTGTATGCCGGCAGCTTGGTACCAAAAGCGGTCATTATGCGCGCGGGTCCGGATGCACAGGTGCATAACTCAGCGGATATGGATCTAGATGAAATTACCAAAGTATATACAGATGCTTTCGAAAAGGGACAGGATGTAGCTCGTGTTCAAACGGGTGATTTATCTATCTATTCATCATTGGCTGAACAGACTCGCCGCCTAAATAAATTAGGCATAGATTGGAAAGTTATTCCTGGTGTTTCTTCGTTTCAAGCATCAGCAGCAGCACTTGGTCAAGAGTTAACGCTTCCTGAAGAGTGCCAAACCATCATCTTAAGCCGTGCTTCTGGTCGAACTCCGGTACCAGATAAAGAAAACTTAAAATCGTTAGCGAAGCATGAAGCAACATTGTGTCTGTTTTTAAGTGCGACGTTAATAAGAAAAGTGGTACGTGAGTTGAGTGATGTCTATCCGCAGAACTGGCCAGTCGCTGTAGTAGAAAAAGCGTCTCATCCTGAGCAAAGAATACTTCGCGGCACACTCGCCGATATTGCAGACAAAATGCATGAAGCCAATATTCGCTCTACCGCAATGATCATTGTGAGCAAGGTATTTGCGATTGATGATTTTGTTGATTCCAAATTGTACGACCCGACGTTCTCTCATGCATGTCGAAAAGCAAAAGTCGTTGAGTTAGAAAAGGAGATAAATCATGAATAAAGGTAAAGTGTATTTAATTGGAGCGGGTCCGGGCGACCCAGGGTTGCTTACTTGTCGTGCAAAACAGTTGCTTAGTGATTGTGACGTGGTCTGTTATGACAAACTCGTTGCCCCTGCAATTCTTGCGATGATTCCAAGTCATGTGGAGCTACACCAAGTTGGGTACCGTGGATATCAGGGTGGGCATATTACTTATGATATGCACCCAGATGTAATGGAGTTCGCATTAGCGGGTAAAACAATCGCGCGACTAAAGTCTGGAGATCCCTGCATCTTTGGTCGAACTACCGAGGAATGTAGAGACCTTAAACAACATGGTATTGCTTATGAAATTGTACCGGGAATCACCGCAGCATTAGGCGCCGCATCCTACTCTGGTTTTCCATTAACCAGTGGTGGTATTGCGTCCAGTGTTACGTTCGTCAGTGGGCATGAGCATTCAAAAACGATTGCTTCTTGGGGCGAACTAGGGCGCGCGGGTGGTACATTGGTCTTGTATATGGGAGCGAAAAAGCTCGCACAGCACGCGGTGAATTTAATGAATAATGGGCGTGATCCTAATACGCCTATTGCGTTAATCAGTTCCGCTACACGTGCTGACCATACTTGTGTTATTGCGACTCTCGCTACCATCGCTGAAAAAATTGAAAACAATGAGCTTACTGGGCCAGCCTTAACCATTATTGGCGATGTGGTTTCTCAAAGCAGTGAGCTAGATTGGCGTAGTTTATTGCCATTTACCGGTACTAGTTTTCTAGTCTGTGGTCAATATTCCGATGCGAAATCATTGAAAGAACAAGGTGGGGAAGTGATTGAAATCGCTCAACTCCCAACAGAATCTTTGTTAGATGAAAAGGACTTACATTTCTTAGCGAGCCAAAGGGAATTATCATTTTCTGACTTTACCTCGTTCACCCATTGGTTACAGGCGATTGAAAAATACCGTTTTGATATAAGGCAGTTTGCAATGCCCATGGGCAGTCAAAGCAGTGCAGTTCGTAGTGCTTTACGTAAGATCGGCATTAACTACGCCACTGTTTCAGACAAGTCAATTAAATTAACAATGGATGAAGTAAAATCGCTCGCCATTATTGAGCACACTTATTTGGTAGGCCGTTATAAAAAACAACCACTTGCTTACACATTACCTAATATAGATTGGTTATTAGTCGATGATGTACTTATTGCTCAATCACTTATTCAGCAAAATCCTGACTTAGTACAAAAGACCAAAATTGTGCCTCTTAATGATCAAGCAAGAATCTGGGCCTTAAAGAATAACTACATCTTAAGCGAAAACGATATTCCAGATTTCATAGATGACTCTGAGCTAAGCCAACCCTATGAGTGCTCGTATGTTGCTTAATGCTGAGCTTGCTCTCGGTCACTCTATGCTTCTCTGCGCGCTGATATTACTTTTTGCGCTCTGGATGGATAGATTGCTCGGTGAGCCCGCAAAGTTTCATCCGTTAGTCGGGTTTGGGTGGCTGGTTTCAAAAATAGAAATCAGCGCCAGAAAACTGAATTACCTTACTGTAAGGCAGCAAGGGATTGTCGCGTGGGTGATGGCGGTTGTACCGATAACACTAACGACAGTTGCTTTGTTGGTGCTAACTGCCCAATTATCATTGGTTTTATATATGGTGCTCAGTACGGTTCTCGTCTACCTAACACTAGGAGGGCGAGACCTCATAGAGCACGCTCATAATATATATAAGCCATTACAGGCAGAAGACATCGAATCGGCTCGTTATCAGGTTTCTCTGATAGTAAGTCGCAATACTGAAAAAATGAGTGTGCAGGATATCACCTCTTCCACGATTGAATCCGTATTGGAAAATGGCAATGACGCGGTGTTTGCACCTATGTTTTGGTTCCTTGTTTTTGGTGCTCCCGCGGCTGTGTTATTTCGCCTAGCTAATACGCTAGATGCGATGTGGGGGTATAAAAATGAGCAATATCTCAATTTTGGTCGTTTCACGGCCCAAACCGATGACGTTTTAGGTTGGATTCCCGCTCGACTCACCGCCATTATTTATGCATTTCAAGGGCACTTTAATAAAGCGATAACTTGTTGGCGAACTCAAGCTAAACAGTGCAGCAGTCCAAATGGGGGGGTCGTTATGACCGCTGGTGCTGGGGCACTGAATGTCATTATAGGAGGGCCAACTTATTACCATGGTGTTTTACACGATAAGAAACCGATGGGATGCGGAGAACTCGCAACATGGCATGTAATACCTAAGTCGAATCAATTGATCAGAAGAGGAAGTTTTGCTTTGAGTTATGTCTTAGTAGTAACCGCGATAGCTGGGGTCTAGCAATGATAAAACACGGTGGAAATTTACTTCAAATAACGAAGTGCTACGGTGGGGACATTGATCAATGGGTAGATTTGTCTACTGGTGTCAGTCCTTACACTTATCCGATTAGTGACCTACCTGATTCCGTTTGGAACCAATTGCCTCAAGAAAATGATGGGCTAGAAGTAGCGGCAAAAAATTACTATCAGTCACCAGAAGAGCCGTTGGCGGTTGCCGGTTCTCAAGCGGCTATTATGCTGTTGCCTGATGCTGTAAAGCAAATTCGTGGTGGTAGAACCGGTGTCGTCGCGTTACCAAAAGTCGGCTACAAAGAGCATCAACATGCGTGGTGTCACAATCGTACTGGCAGCGGAAATGATGCGTGGCAAGTTGTTTGGTATGACGATATGCCGACGCCTGAGCAGATAAATCAATGCGACGTGGTGGTGATCATTAATCCAAATAACCCAACGGGATATCAATTTGACGTTGATTATTTATTGACGTTACACCAAGCACTCGTCCGCAAAAATGGCATTTTGATAGTCGATGAAGCCTTCATCGATATTCATCCTCAAAAGAGCATACTTTGTGCAATCAATGATCTTGAAAACTTAATCGTTTTACGTTCCATAGGCAAATTTTTTGGCTTGGCGGGAGCGAGAGTTGGGTTTTTATATGCCACTGAACCCTTAAAAAGTAACGTGGCAGAGCGACTAGGACCCTGGGCCGTAACTGGCCCAAGTCGTTGGGTGGTAAAGCACGCAATCGTTGATCATGAATGGCAAAACAAAACGTCTAAAAAGATAGAGGAAGCGTCGAGTAAATTAAAAGCTCTGTTGAGCAACTACTTAACTTCTGATTTTCAAGGTACACCACTGTTTACCACTGTATATGTAGAAAATGCCCCTTATTTACATGAGATGCTTTGCCAACATCAGGTTTTTACGCGGCTTTGTGATGAAATGAATGCAGTGAGATTTGGGTTGCCAGCGAGTGCATTTCAATGGGACAAGTTGGAAAGTGCGCTAGTAGCGATTAATCAAGAGATGGGGCAGTTATGAGCAACACTATAAACGAGATTGAACTGGTGTTGGGTGGGGCTCGCTCGGGTAAAAGCAGCTACGCCGAACAGGTCGCTAAAAGTTCGGGAAAGTCAGTTATTTATATTGCGACTTCCGAGGTCCTTGATGATGAAATGGCAAAGCGAGTCAAGATGCATCAAACTCAAAGACCAAAAGAATGGAAAGTAATTGAAGAACCTTTACACCTAGCACGAGAGCTTAAGTCAAACAGCAAACCAGATAATTGTATTTTAGTGGATTGCATGACGCTCTGGTTGAGTAACTGTCTTTTTTCTGATTCTCGTCTCTCGTGGACCGATTATAAATCTCAATTATTACAGACATTGGAACAGATTCCTGGTCAAGTCATTTTGGTGACAAATGAGGTGGGCTCGGGCATTGTGCCTATCGGAAATATGAGTCGTCGCTTTGTCGATGAGGCGGGTTGGTTGCATCAGGCCATTGCGGCTCGAGCAGCAAAAGTAACCCTCGTCGTGGCAGGACTTCCAATGACACTCAAAGACCATCAAAAGAAATAGAGGACATCATGTGCTGGCTAAATTTTATAACGCTTAACTCTGTTGCTCCAATTCTTAACCTGCATTTAATTAGCGATGCGGGTGCTGGGGAAGGATTGATGCAGCTTCATCCTACAAGAGATACCGAACTCATCGTGTGCGGCAAGGCGAATACCTTGCTTAATGGGCAAAGTTTTCCATCTCCGGCGTTAGGCAATGGATCCGTCACCCCTGCGATTCTTGTCCACGGAGTTTTCCGCGCATTACAAGCGCAAGGATATAAAATTCGCCTGCACTGTTATCAACTTGGACTCGAATCTGAACCGGATTTTAGTAACAGTAAGCTAGATGATGTTGTGACCCACTATTGCAAATTAGGTGAAGAGTCTGAGCTCATCAACAAAGTCCTTATTCCCGAACTCCAACGTCAACATCAAGTCGGTGAGAAACATTTGTTGGCTGAATCTGGCATTGGAGGTACAACGTTTGCCACTTTATGGTTGCAACGTTGGATTGATAGTGAGCTTTCTTTTGCCGGTAGTACCAAAGACAAAGATAAATTGGCCATGAAAAATAGGACATTGGCAGAGCTGACGGAAATGACGGCAGCTTTACCAAAAAAAGCGAGCTCCTATACCGACAATCTCAGCTATTCGGACCCAGTCCAGAGGGCTTGTTGCGCGTTACTTAATAGTGGTGTTTCTGAGCTAAATTTCGCTGGTGGTGCGATGATTTTTGCTCCCATTGTCGCAATGGCAGAAAACATAAATGTAGCGAATATTTCTGTGGCTACAACCCGATGGGTTATGGAATCGAGGGACGCAAATATAGCGGCCCAGTCTTTACCAAGTCATTGTGAACTGCGCACTCCTAATATCGAATTCTATCACTCTCAATTTGAAGCGGTTCGGATGTATGAACAAGGCTATGTTGTCGAAGGCTGTGGGCTTGGTGGGTGTTTAGATCTTGCCGAGCAGTTGGGTATCCCTAACAGTACCTTGATAGCACGCCTAGATGATGCGGTTGCCCCTTGGCTGTAAGTTTTCAACTCAACGAATTTAATGAGAAATATTATGCAAGCATGTTCAAAAGCACTTATGGTTCAAGGAACGACATCCGATGCGGGTAAAAGCGTTCTTGTTGCAGGGTTATGCCGTGTTCTGGCTAGAAAAGGCGTTAATGTTGCGCCATTTAAGCCACAAAATATGGCACTCAATAGTGCTGTAACGATAGATGGTGGAGAGATTGGTCGGGCCCAAGCCGTTCAAGCATATGCGTGCAACATAGAGCCGACGACAGATATGAATCCAGTATTACTTAAACCAAATACGGATGTGGGTGCCCAGGTTATTGTCCATGGAAAAGCTCTTACAGATATGGACGCCAAAACATACCATAACTTCAAGCCAAAAATGATGAAGTACGTGATTGAGTCTTTTGGCCGGTTACAAAGTCACTATCAGTCAGTAATGATAGAAGGAGCAGGCAGTCCAGCGGAAATTAACCTCAGAGATCGTGACATTGCCAATATGGGTTTTGCTGAAGAAGCGGATATTCCAGTCATCATTGTGGCTGATATAGATAGAGGCGGTGTATTCGCACATTTGTACGGTACCTTGGCACTGCTCAGTCCGTCGGAACAAAATAGAGTGGTTGGCTTTGTGATCAACCGTTTTAGAGGGGATGTAACACTGCTTGAAAATGGGTTGGAATGGTTGGAAGAAAAAACCGGAAAACCAGTGATCGGTGTCCTGCCTTATCTTCATGGATTAATGCTTGAAGCTGAAGATGCGATTAATATCAGTCAGCTCTGTAACGATGAACCAAGCCTTAAGGTTGTTGTGCCGATTTTACAACGTACTAGCAATCATACGGATTTTGATCCCCTTAGAATGCACCCTAATGTAGACCTGGTTTTTGTCGGAAAAAACCAACCCCTTCCTACGGCAGATCTGATAATCATACCTGGGTCTAAGAGTGTTCGATCGGATCTAGAATTTATTCGAGAGCAAGGTTGGGATACTCAAATAGCTCGTCATCTCCGTTTTGGTGGCAAGTTAATGGGCATCTGTGGTGGTTATCAAATGTTAGGTGAACTTATCTCAGATCCGCTTGGTATTGAAAGTAAAATCGGTGAAAGCAAAGGGTTGGGGTATCTACCATTAAGGACAGAACTTAAACAACAAAAGCAGCTTAAACGAAGTAAAGGAACATTGACACTGCCTGGTCAACAGAGCGTAGAGGTGTTTGGTTATGAAATTCATGCTGGTGAGACGAGTGGCGTAACCAAAGATGCCCCAATAGAGCTTAGTGATAGAAACGATGGTGCTGTTGGATGGGAAAATCAAGTATTCGGTACATATCTACATGGTATTTTTGAAGCTCCAGAGGCAACAGGTACGATCCTTCATTGGGCAGGTTTGACGAAAACCAACGGAGTGGATTTTGCCCAGATGCGTGAAGATGGTATCAATCGCGTGGCTGATGCCATCGAAGAGTATCTCGACCTTAAGCAATTATGGCCAGATCTCGATGTCTGGGAGAAATAGTATCTATGAACGATAAACTACACTCCACGACAGTCAGTTGTCCTGCTCTGGTCGTTGCGGCGCCGAGCTCAGGCAGTGGAAAAACCACGGTTGTGGCTGCGATAGCAAGACATTTTTCTAATCAAGGTTTGAAAGTCCGTGTGTTTAAAACGGGACCAGACTTTATTGACTCTCACTTTCTTTCTTTTGCTTCTGGTCATCCTGTCTATCAGTTGGATTTTTGGATGTGTGGTGAAGCACATTGTAAGCAAATGGTCGCAGAGGCAGCACAAGAAGCGGACCTTATACTGATTGAAGGCGTCATGGGAATGTTTGATGGGGTCTGCTCCAGCGCGAATATCGCCGAAACATTGGGTATCCCGATACTTGCAGTAATTGATGCTGGTTCAATGGCACAGACTTTTGGGGCTATTGCCTATGGACTAGCGAACTTTAGGCAAGAAATAGAGATGTACGGTGTTTTTGCTAATCGAGTAGGCTCAGCAATGCATGCTGAAATGCTAAGTGAAGCACTGCCTGACAACCTGACGTTTTTTGGTTACTTCCCTAAAGATAGTGGTCTTACAATACCTGAGCGCCATTTAGGTTTAGTTCAAGCTCAGGAGTTGGATGACCTAAATGCTAAATTGAATTTAGCGGCCTCATTAGTTGCTCAGCATAGTCGATTGACGCTTCCTCCCAGGGTGGATTTTACTCTTAACAAAGCAAAGCCACAGCCAAGCGCACTAGATGGGAGAGTGATTGCCGTTGCTATGGATAAAGCGTTTAGTTTTATATATCAAGCTAATATGGACTTATTGGTCGAGATGGGCGCGCACATTGAGTATTTCTCACCAATAGAAAAACAACCGTTACCGCCATGTGACGCGATTTATTTCCCAGGTGGCTATCCTGAATTATATTTGGATGTGTTGACTGACCATAATAGGTTAAAAGAACAAGTTGTTAAGCATGTTAGTGACGGCAAACCAATCCTTGCAGAATGCGGTGGGATGTTATATTTAAACAACAGCCTAGCCGGACTAAACAATCAAAAAGTGTCATTAGCTGGGGTATTGAATGCGAATTCTCACATGCAATCAAAATTAACGGCATTAGGTATGGTGGAGGGAGAATTGACGCCCAATGAAATTTTACGCGGTCATACTTTTCACTATTCAAAAACAGACTCCCACGAAAAAATACTTTGTTACCCTGTTTCCCAGCGTGGACGCTTGTTAGACCCCGTTTGGCAAAAAGGTCGGGTAGTAGCTTCCTATATTCATTGGTATTTTCCTTCTAACCCGCAACTTATAGCGAAGATTTTTCGAGGTGAACTGTGAAACTGCTGCTGATTCGCCACGGTCAAACCGAATGGAATTTACAAAAAAGAATTCAAGGCTGGCAAGACAGTGCATTAACGAGTAGCGGTGTCGAGCAACTTAACTGTATTCCTATTCCTGTTCTAAATAATCCACAGGTGTTTAGTAGTGACTTGGGGAGAGCGTATAAAAGCGCCACGATAATAGCGAAACGTTTGAGCACGTATGTAGTGACAGATGACCGTTTACGTGAAAGAAGATTTGGTCAACTGGAAGGCAAAGTGATTGACCAAGATCTTTGTCTTCGAACGCATTGGAATGCTTATCATCAACGATATGTTAGGAAAATCACAACGATTTTTGGTGTTGAATCTGAGACGTTATTTGAAGACCGGATTTTCGATTTTTTATCAGACAGAGTGAACATTAATAGTGATGTTGACATGGTAATCGTCAGCCATGGAGAGTGGTTAAGAGCTTTTTTAAATGTGATAAAAGGCGTTCCATCTTGGCATTGTGGGCAGGGAATAAACACCAATGCAGGCATGACCATCATCAATTGGTCCTCTTCTACAATTGCGCAGGGGAACGAAAAAGTATGTTAAAAAGAGAATGGCAGGTGCTTTTGCTTGGCATCTCAATTTTTACACGACTTCCGATTCCCGTTTCCATACCATACAGTGAAACACGAAAAAATGAGTCTTATAAGTATTGTGGATTGGTTGGGTTAATTATTGGTGGGCTGACAGCATTGGTGTATAGCGCTGGGCTTCTGCTTTGGTCTACAGAAGTATCAGTGGTGATCTCAATGGTCTTTAGCGTCTTTATCACAGGCGCCTTTCACGAAGATGGTTTTGCTGATACTTGTGACGGTTTTGGTGGTGGTATCACAGCAGAGCGCAAACTTGAGATAATGAAAGACTCTAGGATCGGCGCTTATGCATTATTGGCGACGGTGCTGATAATATTGCTTAAATATAGCACTCTACTCTCATTACACAACGTGCCTGTAGCTCTCGTTCTAGCACATATTCTAAGTCGTTCTATGGCGGTGAGTTTTATCTATACGCACGGTTACGTGCGGCAGGCTGATCAATCAAAGTTAAAAGTAGCGAAAAGCAGAAATAGTCGAGGTGACTTTATTACAATGATGGCTATTGGAGTGAGCACCTGCTTGTTAATTCAAGACGTTCGTACAGCCGTACTGATGATCACAATGTTATTTATTGTGCGGTTATTTTTTAGTCGTTGGATGATGAAGCAGATTGGTGGTTACACCGGAGATGTACTAGGTGCGGTACAACAAGTGACGGAAGTGCTCTGTTATTTAATTTTACTTGCTACAGTATCGTTAAATTAACAACAATCTAACCAAGTAGGGAATGGTTTATAGGTAAATTATACTGATATTTATATTATTAATGATCGGGTTTTTTAAAATTTAATATTAACTGTATTGTTGAATAGTCGCCTAAATAGTAATTTTTTTAAAAAATGTTCGGTAACTTTACATGATTCATTTGTTGTATCCCTCTCTTATATCGCTAGGTTTTTTATTGAGTACTTGTTTGAACTTTGTTGAGAAGTAGTTGCTATCACAATATCCAACATCGAACGCGATATCGGTAATGCTTCTGTCGGTGTTTATCAGCAAAGACATGGCACTTTTTGCCCGGATAAAGTGTAAGTATTGATTAAAATTCATACCCGTGACTCTTTTGATTTCCTTAGAAAGTAACCGAGCTGAAATACAAGCGTAGTCTGCGAGAACCTCAATATTCAGTGGTTTTTCGTAGTGTTTATTAATATAAATTATGGTAGAGATAATCTTGTCGTCTTTAGATAGAGTACTCATATCGCTGATCTTACCGCGCCATAATTCCACTACAAGTTGTTGAAAAAGCAGCTCAGACATAGCTTCTGATGCTAAATTATTAGCGTGGGACTCGTAATTTAGCCTCTCTATAATGTAGTTAACTCTCAATGCAGTGTCGTCTTCGATGAACCAATCAACTTGGCCATTGGCTGGGTCTGGCAAGTAATTTTGCAATTGATTTGTAGAGCTGAACCTATCTCGACGAAAAAGGACATTGCTAAGATAAAGGTTGTCGACATGTTCAAATAGATGTCGGTCCTGACGTCCAACAAAACAGACATAGTTTTTACTTAAGCACATTGGAATATCGTTGATAACATGAATTCCATTCCCCTTTGCTACGATCACTATTTCCTCAAAGGAGTGACAGTGTTCGGGAAAAAGGTCTTGAGGCTCCCTTAGTTCTGTAGTGATAGCGCTAGACGAATTTAGAAAAAACTCATTGGACTTGAGATATATCATTCTGCTCTTCACTCTTTTTGAAATTACCATTACTAAATAACTTTTTATCGATAGAGTTAGTTTAGCAATAGTGACTGCGATTAAATTGGCTATATTGTAAAAACGTGAAATAGATAACTATCGACTTTGAAAAAACACCTTGGATTCTTAATGTGAATGTTATTTCTCAAAGGTGTAACAATTTAACAACCTCTATGATTGAAAACATCAGATAAAGAGGTTTCCTTAAAATGAAAAAAATAATCGCAGTGGATATCGGAGCATCGAGCGGTCGAGTAATTCTGGGGACATTTAAAAACCAGAAAATAAAATTAGAGGAATTTCATCGATTTGATAATGGTCCGGTCCTGCGTGAAGGTCAAGCATGCTGGAATCTGGACTATCTTCTTATGGAGATCAAGCACGGTATCGACCTCACTCTGCAGTCTGGTCATATTATTGATTGTATTGGAATTGATACCTGGGGAGTCGATTATGTACTTCTAGATAAAGATGGTTTTCGTCTTGGTGAAGGAGTCTCTTATCGTGACACACGAACGGAAGGTTATTTAGATAAATTTATTGAACAACTTTCAAAAGATTTCATTTATAGCCAAACAGGCATTCAATTTTTGAGTTTTAATACTCTATACCAACTTGCTGCCTTAAAAGACAGTGAACCAGAGTGGCTTAACCGTGTAGAACGCCTGCTTTTTATCCCTGATTATCTGAATTATGAATTAACGGGCGTGCAAAACTGTGAATACACTAATGCAACAACATCACAACTTGTAAATTGCAATACAGGCAATTGGGACAAACAATTATTTGATGCGATAGGGGTTCCTGAGTCTTGGTGTTTACTCCCTAGTATGCCAAACCGATTGATTGGCCAATATGTGTCGAATCTACAAACCATACCTGTTGCTTCTATCGCTAGTCATGATACTGCATCTGCCATATTAGCCTTACCAGTGTCTGAAGATGATGTTGTGTATATCAGCTCAGGCACATGGTCTTTAATGGGAATAGAAAGTTTAACCCCCCTAAATACACCCTTGGCTCAGTCAATGAATTTCACTAATGAAGGTGGTGCTGAGTCTAAGTTCAGAGTATTGAAAAACATTATGGGTTTATGGTTGATTCAAAACGTGCAAAAAGAACTGGCTAAGCATAGTTTTGCAGAATTAGTTTCATTGGCAAAAAAAGCGCAACCATTCAAATGTTTAATTGACCCAGACCACCCAAGCTTTTTAAATCCAGCATCAATGACGGATGCTATTTGCACCTTTTGTAGCCAAACCAATCAACCTGTGCCAAAGACAGCGGGAGAATTTGCTCGCTGCGTTTTCGAAAGCTTGGCTTTTCAATACCGAAAAGTATGGTTGGAGCTAAACCAACTTAAAGAAATACCAGCCAATAAAATCCATATTATTGGTGGTGGTATTCAAAATAAATTCCTAAACCAACTTTGTGCCGATGCATGTGGTGTAGAGGTCAAAACTGGTCCTATAGAGGCCTCCGCAATTGGAAATATCTGTGGACAATTAATCGCATTGAATGAGCTTGACGGTGTGCAGCATGCACGTGACGCCGTTTTTCGCTCATTCCCTATAGAAGTATACCAACCAAAGCAAACCGCCGCGTTTTTACAGTATTGGGCTGAGTTTGAACGAGTAAGTAAAATTAATTTATAAGGAAGAATAATGAGTAATGCAGACCAAATAGAGTCAAGCTATGACAATGCTAAATCCGTATTTTCAGAGATGGGTATAGATACAGAAAATGTGATGCAGCAACTAAATGAGATATCGGTTTCTATGCACTGCTGGCAAGGAGATGATGTATCAGGATTTGAAAACCCAGGAGGTGAATTAACCGGCGGTATTCAAGCGACGGGCAATCACCCAGGTAAAGCAACAACACCAGAGCAATTAAGAGCGGATATTGATGTTGCAATGAGCATGATTCCTGGCTCATTGCGTTTGAATCTTCACGCTATCTATTTAGAAAGTGAAGAATATGTTGAACGTGACCAAATTAAGCCAGAGCATTTTGAAAATTGGGTTCAGTGGGCAAAAAAACAAAAAGTTGGATTAGATTTCAATCCATCTTGTTTCTCTCATGAAATGAGCGCAGACAATATGACACTCAGTCATCCTAAAGAAGAAATTAGGGAATTCTGGATTAGACACTGTATCGCTAGCCGAAAGGTTTCGGAGTACTTTGGTAAAGAGTTAGGTACGCCGTCAGTTATGAACATTTGGGTTCCAGATGGTTACAAAGATGTACCCGCTGACCGTTTAGCACCGCGTAAACGCTTAATGGAGTCTTTGGATAAGATAATTGCTGAGCCTATTTCCAAAAAATATCATAAAGACGCTGTTGAATCTAAGTTATTTGGAATAGGTACAGAAGCTTATACTGCTGGTTCAAATGAGTTTTATTTAGGTTATGCCGCCTCTAGAGATGTCATGCTTTGTCTTGATTCAGGCCATTTCCATCCAACTGAAGTTATCTCTGACAAAATTTCCTCTGCGTCCTTATACGTTAATGAAATGTTGTTGCATGTGAGTCGCCCAATCCGTTGGGATAGTGATCATGTGGTGATGTTAGACGATGAAACACAAGCTATCGCAAACGAAATTATTCGCAATGATTTGCTAGACAGAGTCAATATTGGCTTGGATTTCTTTGATGCGTCTATTAACCGCATTGCGGCATGGGTTATTGGTACTCGTAATATGAAAAAAGCACTAATGCGCGCACTTTTAGAACCAACAAAACAGTTGAAAACTTTTGAAAACGAAGGGGATTACACTAGTAGGCTAGCTCTATTAGAAGAATCTAAATCTCTGCCTTGGTCTGCCGTATGGGATTACTACTGCTTTAAACAAGATGTTCCTGTAGGTGCTCGCTGGTTAGATCAAGTAAAACAATATGAAAAAGAGGTGTTACTAAAACGTTAAATTGATAGTTATGTTACATGATTTACGAAAGTGGATTAATACTGGTAAGAGTTCTAATTAGAAAAGTGAACCAAATCATTCTTAAATGGAGTTTACAACAAATGAAAATAGAAAAAATTCTTAAATCTACCCTACTTATAACGAGTTTATTTGCAGCTGCTTTTACTCAAGCTGACGAATACCGCATAGGCCTTGTCGTTAAAGCACAAGGTATCGGTTTCTTTGAAGCAGCATATGCTGGTGCAACAGAAGCATCAAGAGAGATTAAAGATGATATTAAAATCATCTATACAGGCCCGGTAACACCAACAGCAGAAGGTCAAATCGAAATAGTTAACTCACTCATCTCTCAACGAGTTGATGCGATTGTTATTTCTGCCAATGATACTGATGCCTTAGTGCCAATTTTGAAGAAAGCGCAAAAGCGTGGAATCAAAGTTGTTTCTTTTGACTCCGGTGTAGCGGCTCCTGGTCGCGCTATTCATCTTAATCCATCTAGTAATGAGCTTATTGGTCAAATTAATGTGGATTTAGCATCAGATGCATTAGTAGCGGGTAACAGTGAAAAAGGCGATATAGCTATTTTAAGTGCAACGCCAACGGCAACAAATCAAAATATTTGGATAGCGGAAATGAAGAAAGTTCTGCCACAACATCCAGAACTAAACCTAGTTGCAACAGTGTACGGTGATGACTTGGCTGATAAAAGTTATCGTGAGACTCAAGGCCTGATTAAAACATACCCTAACTTAAAGGCTATTGTGGCTCCCACATCAGTTGGTATTGTTGCCGCAGCGCAAGCAGTAACCGATATGGGTAAAACCGGTGAGATTTTTGTCACTGGGCTAGGGCTACCATCTGAACTGGCTGGCCATGTTAAATCTGGTGCAGTTCACAGCTTTGCTATTTGGAACCCGATTGATCTAGGTTATGCAGCAACAACTATTGCCTACAATCTAATCAAGGGTAATGCGACAGACACTGAAGTAGAAATGGGCCGCATGGGTACAGCTAAGTTAGATAAAGATGGCAATGCTGCTATGGCCAAACCGTTTATCTATAACAGTACGAATGTAGAAGAATTTGCAAAAATTTTCTAATGCAGTCTATTTGAATAAATAGGACATAAACTGGTAGCTCATAACCAGTACCAGTTTAGTCTTTTCCATTGAAATAAGGCATCACTATGTCAGAAGTAAACCCTATTTTCTCTTTGCGGGACATTAGCAAACACTTTCCAGGTGTAAAGGCTTTGGATAAGGTCCAACTCGACCTCTATCCTGGACAAGTTACTGCTTTGGTTGGCGAAAACGGTGCAGGTAAATCTACGCTAGTAAAAGTAATGACAGGGATTCATCAACCAACCTCTGGAACATTAATTTTAGATGACCAACCTGTCGAGTTAGTTACGCCTGAAGACGCACGATTGCTTGGTATTACAGCCATTCACCAGGAAACCGTATTATTTGATGAGCTCAGTGTTGCGGAAAACATATTCGCTGGACACTACATGAAACACCCTTCTGGTCGTTTAAACTGGCCGGGGATGGAAAGCGAATCCGCTCGTATCCTAAAAGAAATTGAAGCTCCACTTGATCCTAAAAAACTATTAAAAGAATTAAGTATTGGACAAAGGCATATGGTCGCTATAGCCAGAGCACTCTCGTTTGATGCCAAGGTAGTCATACTTGATGAACCAACAGCGGCACTTTCTCATCGTGAAATCGAAGACTTTTATAATATTGTGCGCCGATTGAAAGCCAAAGGCTGTGCCATTATGTTCATCAGCCATAAGTTTGATGAAATCTACACGATTGCTGACAGATTTACTGTATTTAGAGATGGGTGCTATGTCGGGGATGGAAAAATCCCTGAAGTTGCGGAAGCTGAACTCGTGACAATGATGGTAGGAAGAACCATTGATAATGCCTATCCAAAAGTAGACGCTGAATTTGGCGCTGAAATAATGAAAGTAGAGCACTTCAGTCACCCAACAGAGTTTGATGATATCAATTTCGACCTTCGAGAAGGTGAAATATTGGGATTTTATGGATTAGTTGGTGCTGGTCGTACTGAATTGATGCAATCTTTATTTGGTGTGACAAACATAGCATCAGGTAAAATACAAATTGATCGAACAGACATTTCTATTAATTCCCCAAGCGATGCAATAAAAGCTGGCATTGTTTACGTTCCGGAAGAACGCCAAAGTCAGGGAACGGTACTAGAGTTCCCGATATATCAAAATATTGGCTTACCACAGCTTGACAAAATTAACTCGAGTGGCCTTTTAGACGATGAAGCTGAGTATGCGCTAGCTGATGAATACGCCAAGCGTTTGCGAGTAAAAGCACCAAATTGGCACGAAAAGGTAGAAAATCTCTCAGGTGGAAATCAACAAAAAGTGGTTATTGGAAAATGGTTGGCGACCAAACCTAAAGTTATCATTTTAGATGAGCCAACCAAAGGCATTGATATCGGGTCTAAAGCTGCTGTGCATGAATTTATGTCTGAGCTTACTGGTCAAGGGCTTGCGGTTATTATGGTGTCTTCTGAACTACCGGAAATCATGGGAATGGCTGACCGTATCATTGTTCTGCGAGAAGGGTTAATGGTGAATGAATTCGCTCGTGACGATTTTACCGCCGAAAAACTAGTCAGTGCTGCAACCGGTGCGACTGGGGGGGCTTTATGAAAAATATGTTGAAAAACCGCGAAGCACAGCTTGGTATGGTCATCGTTTTGCTACTTGCACTTATAGGAATGATCACGCCAAACTTTTTAGGATTGTCCAATCTTCTCGGTGTTTATAATGATACATCTATACTTATTATCCTAGCGTTAGGGCAGATGTTGGTGATTATTACTCGATGTATAGACCTTTCTGTCGCTGCTAATGTTGCTCTCACTGGGATGGTGGTTGCAACAATCAATAATCTTTATCCAGAAATTCCAGTTCCTTTCATCATGTTAATTGGTGCGGCATTAGGCACTTTACTGGGTATGATTAATGGTTGGCTCGTATGGAAGATGAATATACCTGCAATTGTAGTGACATTAGGAACAATGAGTATTTATCGTGGCGCCGTGTTCTTAATCAGCAAGGGTGCATGGATCAATGCTCACCAGATGAGCGATACATTCTTGCAAATTCCGCGTTTTGAAATTTTAGGGCTTCCGGTTCTGGGGTGGTGTTCGATCGTCGCAGTAGCGGGCATGTATTATTTTACTCGACATCGTCAGATGGGCAGAAGAATTTACGCTGCCGGTAATAGCCCAACGGCTGCCTACTACATTGGTGTTGATGTTGGTAAAAAGCAGTTTTTGGCATTCACTATTTCTGGTCTCTGTGCAGGTATTGCCAGCTACCTATGGATCTCCCGATATGCCGTTGCCTACGTAGATATTGCAAATGGGTTTGAATTACAAGTTATTGCTGCGTGCGTCATTGGTGGTGTCAGTATCGCTGGCGGTACAGGTACGGTATTAGGTTGTCTTCTTGGGGCGCTGTTCTTGGGCATAATTAATAACGCGTTGCCGGTGATTGGTGTATCGCCTTTCTGGCAAATGGCCATCTCAGGCTCGGTGATTATTCTTGCTGTTATAGCGAACTCACGTTCAGAACGAAGACTAGGACGAATCATTTTGCGCAAAGCAGTACAAAATGCGTCTTAAACTATTATCGAGGACTAGAAAAATGGAAAAAATTAGCAGTAGTGCTTTAGGAGATAGTATGCCTAAAAGTAGCTCGTTACCTAGTTGGCTGTTTGGTTGGGAATCCTTTTTGTTTGCAACCGCGGTTTGTGTTTTTATAATCAATAGTTTTGCGTCACCTTATTTTTTAGACCTGTGGTCATTGTCAGATGCCACATTTAATTTTACCGAAAAAGCAATAATTGCGTTGCCATTAGCACTGGTCATAATAGTAAGAGAAATCGATATTTCCGTTGCCTCTATTATCGCACTAAGTTCAACTGCGATGGGTTTTACGGCGGAGGTGACGGACAGTTTAGCGCTAATATGCTTATCAGGTATGATAGTCGGTACAATATGTGGTGCTATAAATGGATTGTTAGTAACAAAGTTAAATATACCTTCTATTGTCGTGACAATAGGCACGATGAGTTTATTTAGGGGGGTGACCTATGTTCTTCTTGGCGACCAAGCACTAAAGAATTACCCAGAATCATTTTCGTATTTTGGTCAAGGTTATATATTCTCGGTATTAAGTTTTGAATTTATTACTTTCTTAATGTTAGCAGTAATATTTTATTTTTTATTACAAAAGTCAAATTTTGGGCGTCGTACCTACGCGATTGGCAACAATCCAACAGCAGCTTATTATTCTGGTGTAAATGTCGCGAAGCATAAGCTTATATTATTCACCTTAGTTGGCTTCTTTTGTGGCGTGGCCGCTATTATGTTGACGTCTCGTTTAGGAAGCACCAGACCAACTATCGCGCTTGGCTGGGAGCTGAGCATTATCACTATGGTCGTACTTGGCGGTGTAAGTATTCTTGGCGGTTCGGGTACCATTGTGGGTGTTGTTATTTCAATTTTCTTAATGGGATTGGTGACGGTTGGTTTAGGCTTAATTAACGTACCTGGCATCGTAATGTCGATCGTTATTGGTCTAATGTTAATTAGCGTAATTGCACTGCCTAAGATATTTAAACGTATAAAGAAAAAATAAACTCAAAAATAACTATATATCATAAGGTATAGATATGGATTCTAATATTATTAGAAGGGCATTTGTTATGTCTATTTGTCCTGAGTCTCATCATGAATATAAAAGAAGGCATGATGAAATATGGCCAGAGTTAACAGAAGTTTTAAAAAAACATGGCACAAGTCGATATTCGATCTTTTTGGATGAAGAAACTAGTAATCTATTCGCCTACGTAGAAATAACAGACCAAGACAGATGGAATAAAATTGCCGAAACTGAAGTGTGTAAGACGTGGTGGTTTTATATGAAAGATATTATGCGAACCAACGAAGATAACTCTCCAATATCAAAAGAGTTAAAAGATGTATTTTTCATGCAGTAGTCGTTCGCAGTCGTTAAATCAATAAGATCAAATACCTCAGATAAGGGAAAAATAATGAGAAAGATAGTTAAAGTTAATGAACTGGTTCTAAATGAAATTTCGAAAGTTTCTGAAGTTGGTTCTTATTTATGGCAGAGAGAGTGGGCTGAACGTAATGGTGGCAATATTTCAGTTGACGTTACGGATATTTTTGGTGAATTTAATGAGGACTTAGGCGAATTCCCTCACTGTTTTTTACAAAGTATAGGTGAATTTGTATTCCCGAAAGAGAGTGCGGGTCATATCTTTTTTGTAAAAGGTACTGGAGAAAGAATTCGAGAGTTAAGTCGCCCAGAAGATGCAGGTTGCATACTGCGAATTGATGATGAAGCAAAAGGTTATCATTTGTTATGGGGAGGGCGTGGGCAAGATGACTATTCACCTACGAGTGAATTTATTTCTCATGTTGAAATCATTATGGCTAAGCAAAAAGCCGGTTTTAAAGATCGTTGCGTCGTACATACGCATCCATTAGAGCTAATCATGTTATCCCACCATCCAGATTATTCACACAGTGACGAAGCGTTTACGGCCGTTTGCTGGCAAATGCTTCCAGAAGTACGAGCATTTGTGCCAAGAGGTATTGGCGTTGTTCCTTACTGTATGCCTGGTAGCCAACAAATGGCGGTAACGACAACAGAAAAACTGATGGTAAATGATGTCGCTATCTGGGAAAAACATGGGGCAGTCGCGACAGGGGTTGATGCACTAGAAGCCTTCGACTTTGTCGATGTTGCTAACAAAGGCGCGAAGCTTTTCCTTGGCTGCTTAGCGAGTGGTTTTACGCCAGAAGGTGTAAGTGACGCCGATATGCAGGAACTAAAAGAAACCTTTAATTTATAGGAATAGAACGATGGCTTTTGCTTTAAATTTACCAAAACTGAGTTTTGTTGGTGCGGGCGCAGTTGCTGACGCGATCGAAGTGCTGAATCAACAATCGCTAAATAAAATATTGCTTGTTACCGACGGTAACCTAGTAAAGTTAGGAATATTGGATACTGTTTTTGAGCAACTTAAGTTGCATGGTATCGACTATGTATTGTTTGATAAAGTCACACCGAATCCGACGGCTACTCTAGTTCGTGAAGGTTATCAGGTGTATCTCGACAATGCTTGTGATGGTTTTGTCGCCGTTGGTGGCGGCAGTCCTATGGATTGTTGTAAAGCTATTCGCGTGATTGCGGCTAATCCAGATAGAGATATCTGTGAGTTCAATGGTGTTGGTCACGTTACTCACCCTGGACAGTTTTTTGTCGCCATAAACACAACCGCTGGTACAGCCGCTGAAATGACATCAAACTCTGTGATTACTGATGAAGAAAATCAAGTCAAAATGGTCATCATAGACGCCAAGCAGATCCCTGATGTCACCGTTAATGATGCTAATTTGATGGTAGGGTTACCTGCTAGTGTTACTGCTGCAACCGGTATGGATGCACTTACTCATGCAATAGAAGCATATGTGACACCAGGTGCACATACTTTAACAGACCCTACTGCTCTCGAAGCAATCAAACTGATCACCAAGTGGTTGCCTATCGCCGTTGCTGATGGAAAAAATATTGAAGCTCGTGACAAACTTGCTTGTGCTCAATTTTTGTCTGGAATGGCATTCAATAGTGCGGGACTTGGTCTGGTCCACGCTATGGCTCACCAACCTGGAGCAACTCACAACCTTCCACATGGTGTCTGCAATGCGATCCTTCTGCCTTATGTCTGTGAGTATAATGCTCAATATGTGCCTGAACGATTTGCATCAGTGGCAGAAGCGATGCTAGATGCAAAGTTAGATGTTGATGCAAAAGAGGGTGCGCAGCGTGCAATTGATTTAATTAAAGCGCTATCTGCGAAAGTATCTATTCCAAGCGGCTTCGCTGAATTAGGTATCAAAGAAGAGGATATTGGGGGATGGATAGATAAAGCGATGGCGGACCCTTGCTTACCGGGTAACCCTCATTTACCTAGTCCTGATGAGGTGTCTGCAATATATCTAGCCGCTTTGTAATATGTATTAGAAATGTAGACCGTAGTATTGTCGATTAATCTGCACAGTTCGCTGTGCAGATTAACTTTGAGTAAATGGTCGTCAGATCGAGATCGCTGAGTTTATCCATATGTACTGTCAAGTTAACCGATGCTATGGCAATACCGTCAAGATGAGCATATATAAAAGACATCGATTCCCTTCTGATATTGTCCAACAAGCCGTCTGGTTGTATTACCGTTTTAGCCTAAGTTTTAGGGATGTTGAAGATGTTCTTGCGGAATGAGGCGTTACCGTAAGTTATAAAACTATTCGTTACTGGTGGAGTAAATTCGGGTGCATTTAAAGTAAGCGTTTGAAGAAAAACACTAGCCAGTTCGGTGATACCTAGTTTATGGACGAAGTGTTTATTAATGTTCGTCGAGAGCGGCATTATCTTTGGAGTGCAATAGGCCAGAATGGTGATGTTATCGATATTCTTGTGCAGAAAAGAAGAGATGAAAAGGAGGCAAAGCGTTTCTTCAAATGGTTAGTAACGAGCAATCAAGGCGTGAAACCTTGGGAAATCGTGACAGAAAATTCCGCAGTTATAATGTTGTTACAGGGAGTTTGTTCCAAAATCAGTTCACCACAACAGCAAGTATCACAACAATCGGTGTGAAAGTTCCCATGAACCAACAAGAGTGAGAGTACGGCAAATGCGAAAATTCAAAAGCAGGGCCCACGCGCAGCGTTTTCTCAGCATGTTTTCGTTGGTTTACAATACCTTCAATTCACAAAGGCATCTATGCAGTGTCGAATTTTACAAAACTCGAAGAACGGATGCTTTTACCAAATGGCGTGATATTACCGCTAGTTAATAGGTGAACCACTGGGAAACTACTATTCAATTTAGTTTAGTTGGCATTACCTACAAAAGGTAAAAAATTGATGTCGATGAATAAATTTTCCAGAAAAATTGCTTTAACGTTTACTTAATTGAAACGTTTTTTTAAGTATATAGTTGACAATATCAACCATTGACATTATAGTTGATATTGTCAACTTGATTGGTGGTTTTGTTTAAATCTGGAGAATAAGATGAATGTACAGCTTACTATGTCTGACTCGGTAATCGAGTCAAAGAAGACACCATTGTTTCATAAGATTTTAGTTGTATCAGCAATGATGGTGTTAATGGGAGGAACACTGACGGGTGTTATGACTTATATGAATGCAGGTTATAGCTCGACTTTTTTCTTTAATTGGTTACGCTCATTTTTGACTGCAGCGGTTGTTGTAATGCCTGCTGGTTTTTTTATTATGGTATTAATGACCAAATTAACTGAAACCGTGTTACCCAACCTTGATGAGAAAGGTCGTAACATTGCTGTTGGAATCATGATGGCTTTAATCATGGAGTCAGGGATGGCATTTGTTACCACACTTAATAATATAGGTCTAAGCCATTTCGATACCTTTCTATCCGCTTGGCTTCACGCTGTATTGGGAGCACTCCCTGTTGCGTTAGTCCTTATGACTCTTGTTTCCATGACGGTCAAACCAAAAGTTGAAAAATTCTTGAGAAGCTAACGATATTGCATTTAGTCGATTAATCCAGTTTGAACAACGATGGCTCCACCATACACAGAAGGTAAGAGTTTATGATCCCTAAAATTAGAAAAGATAGATGCTATCGAATTACTGTAGAAGAAGTGAATAGTGATCATGAAACAATAGAAACTCTGTAACTTGAATTGGAAGACCGAGAAAATTTATTCAAGGTTGTCGAAACCCTTAAAAAATCCAGTGGGCTTGAAGAAAATGAAGCGACTAAAATTGGAGTAGCACTACGTTTACTTGGTCCGGTTATGATGAAAAATCGAAAACACCCGTTATTTGTTGATTTTAAGCCTCACTTCAAAACGTTCATGCAGGATCTAAAAAGTACGGTTAAATCAGCGAGTAAAGAAGGCTGTTACATTGAATCTGCTATATGAATTGAGGAGGGACGATGTGCTCTCTCTTGCCAACGACATGTCTTGTGACTGGTAAGTTCGCCAAATTATACGAGTAGATAACTACAAAGGTATTCAGAATAAGATGTAAACCCTACGTTTAAATTCGAGGAATTTAAAATGAAAATTGCAATTACCGCCGCCAGCGGTCGATTAGGTTCAGCAATAGTCGAGGCCACTGTAGCATTGACATCAAAAGAAAGCGTAATAGCACTTGCTCGTACACCTGAAAAAGCAAAACATTTAGGTGTAGAAGTAAGGCCGGGTGACTACAGTAATGTCGAACAACTTGAACAGTCATTGCAAAACGTGGATACACTTTTACTTATCTCTGGAATGGACGCTCCCGATAAACGAATTGGCCAGCACCGCAATGTGATTGAAGCGGCAAAAAAAACAGGAGTGAAGAAAATTGTATACACTAGTGTACAAGGAGCTGAAGAGAACACAGCGTTTTCACCAGTTATTCAGAGTAACCGACAAACTGAACAAGACGTTCGTGAATGTGGGTTAGAATGGGTCATTGGGCGCAATGGTATCTACATTGAACCGGACATCGAATTTATTGATAGCTATAAAAAATCTGGTGGTATTTCTAACTGTGCAGGTGAAGGAAAGTGTGGATACACTACTCGTTCTGAGCTCGGTTATGCTTATGCACGCATGCTTATTGAAGAAAAACACAATGGTCAAACTTATAACTTAAACGGCGAGGCAATATCTCAAGCCCAACTAGCTGGTTATATGAACCAGGCTTTTGGCACTGATCTCATCTTCACGTCGATGAGTATCGATGACTACCGCGAAGAACGTATGGGTGAATTAGGTGATTTCATTGGAACCGTTATTGCAGGTATCTATCAAGGCATTTTGGAAGGCGCCGCCGATAATCCAAGTAATTTTGAGCAAGCCGCTGGCCGCCCTCATATCTATTGGAATGATTACTTCGATGGTATCAAATCGAATTACATTGGTGTTACTTCGTCCGACCTAAATACTGAAACACAGCTAAAATAAACGACATAATAAGGATACTGTCTAGTTAAATAACGCTATGGCAGTACCCAATATGAGCCTATACAAAAGACATCGATTTCCCTCTGATATTTTCTTACATGCCGTGTGGTTGTATTACTGTTTTAACCTGAGTTTTCGAGATGTATAAGCGCTTTAAGTTGAATGAGGCGTTACCGTAAGTTACAAAACTCTTCGATATTCTTGTTCAGAAAAGAAGGGATGGAATAGCAGAAAAGTGTTATTTCAAATGCTGACTAATGTGCAATCAAAGTGTTAAATCTTGGAAAATGGTGACAGGTAAACTCCGCAGTTATGATGTTGCTCACAGGGAGTTAGTTAAAAGTTCAAAAGCAGGGCACACACCCAGATCTTCCTCAGTATGTTTTCATTGATTTACCACGTTTTCAATTTACAAAGGCATTTGCGTCGTGCCGAATTTTACAAAAGCCGCAGAACGGATGCCTTTGCTTCACATACCGGATGCTATTTTATTTTGATAGGTGTACACTTATCAAATGGCAACGAATCTGGACTTAGCTTGAAAAATAACTCTGAAAAATATCATTGTAGTAATAGAGGTGGTTTTAGACCGGGTTGTGGTCGTAAACCAGGTGTGAAAACACGGCCGGTGCGCCTACCTGAGTGGTTATTGGATGCATTAGAAGATATAGATGAACCTCGTCACTGTATTGTCAAAGCTTGCATCGAGCAGTACGGCATTGAACCTCCCCGAAAGAAAGAGTCACATGACTAAAAAACAGTTTATCGCGCATTTCCTGCGTATGAATCGTACTTCGTACATGATTGCAATCGTATTAATTTTTCTCGTTAATTGGCTTCAAGTAGAAATTCCTCGTTATATTCAATTGGCGATTGACCTGATTGACAGTGCATCTCCGGCTGACCATCAAGAGCTTCAAACCTATGTGGGTATTGTTGTTGTGATGGCGGTGTCTATGACCGTAGTTCGGGTTTTTTCACGTATCTATGCGTTAAATCCAGGTCGTATAACTGAGGCTGCATTAAAAAACATTCTGTTGAAAAAACTTAATCGTCTGCCAAATAGTTTTCATCAAAAATTTGCATCAGGGAGACTTATCTCAATCATCAATAACGACCTTAGTGGTGTTCGTCTACTGTTTGGGCTCGGTTTTCTGCAGTTTTTTAATGCTTTGCTTGCGCTGTCGTTAACACCGTTATGGATGTGGCGTATCTCGCCAGAGTTAACACTCTACTCGATTATCCCTATTGTGATTGCGTTCGTGATTTTTCGTATTGGCTTTAAACGCATGAAAGATCTCCATATGGAACATATGCGTCGCTTGCAAAATCTTTCCGCTCAATTAATGAGTTATTTAACAGGTATTGATTTAATTAAGAGCGAGAAAATGTCTCCTTGGGTGAAGGATGAAATCGAAAACCTTAATCAGCATTTACTTCGCTGCCGAATGCAGATCACACGCGTTCAGGTGTTTTTTATGCCAGTGTTGGATTACGCCAATGACTTTATGAAAATTATGATTCTTGGCATTGGTGGCTATATGTTGATGAATCAGCAGCTTACTCTTGGTGAGATTACCGCTTTTCTTACCTATTCAGTGTTACTCGCTATGCCGTTAATGCAATTGGGCCGGATCGCCACTATTTATCAGCGAGGTATGGTTGCCATTCACAGTGTACAGACAATTCTAAATGCTGAAGTTCCACAAAAGGATTTAGTAGAACTACCACTAGTAGAAGTTGAAAAATTGAAGGCTAAAACACTCTCGATTAGAAATTTGAGCTTCAGTTATCAAGGGGAGACGCGACGAATTTTAGATAACATCAGCTTCGATATTCCCGTTGGTAAAAAAATAGGCGTACTGGGCAGTATCGGGTCAGGTAAAACAACATTGGTGAACTGTCTGAACCACCATCTTGATGTACCTGAGGGTACAGTGTTTCTTGCCGATAAGGATGTGACGACGTTTTCCCGTAGCGATTTACGTCGTTATATTAAAACGGTGACCCAAGACCCATATTTGTTCTCCGCAACCGTAGAGGAGAATATTCGCTTTGGTAGTCGTGATGCTGATATTGCGAAAGCTCAGGTTGAAGAAGTTCTGGAACTGAGTCAGTTGGCTAATGATGTTTACCGTTTTGAAAAAGGTGACCAAACTCTGGTTGGTGAGAAGGGGATTATGCTGTCTGGAGGTCAAAAGCAACGCTTGAGTATTGCTCGTGCTCTGCTTGAACCTTGTGATGTGATTATCATGGACAATGTATTATCTGCAGTGGATTACGAAACCGAACGTAATATTCTAGGAGGGTTGTTTGAACGGTTGGATAACCAGTCTGTACTTGTTGTCTCTCACCGTGTTAACGCACTCGAATACATGGATGAAATTATCGTGCTCAATGAGGGCAAGATTATCGCCAAAGGTAATCACGCCGCTCTGATCCAGACTTGTCCTTATTATTTTGAAACTTGGAAGCTGCAACAGAACGAAACGGAGGTGGCAGTATGCTAAAGAGCATCGATGTGCAATATTTAAAGCACTTTTTTAAGTTCGCTAAAAAATATAAACGCTCCATATTACTTGGCATTACCATGCTCCCTCTTTCTGTTATCACCAGTCTATTGTTTCCCTGGCTCATTATTCAGGTCATTGATGTTCATCTATCTCAGAGGAATATAGATGGGTTGCTGTTACATACTGTTTATTTGCTTATGGTACTAATTGCTAGCTATGTTGTTGATACAACGTATTCATACAACTTGCGTAAAGCAGGGCAGTACACCATTACAGATATGCGTTCGGTGCTTGTTGATCGCGTACTTAAGTTGCCACGTCGCTATTTTGATAATACACCAACTGGAGTAACCCTTTCTCGCTTAACGAGTGATTTAGAAACTATCGGCGAGACTTTTATTCAATCCATTGTTGGACTGGTGAAAGACACCATCAATACCGTCGCTCTATTGGTGATGATGCTAATTATTGATTGGCAGCTGACACTGATTGTATTGGTCATTATGCCTCCTGTGATGTATCTAACTTTCTATGTTCGTAACCGTCTTCGAGCGCTTTATCAAGTCACACGTTCAACATTGGCACGTAGTATCGGTTTTTTGCAGGAAGTTTTACTCGGCGTGAAAACCATTCAGTTATATCGCGCCGAAGAAGAGGTAGAGGACAAGTACAAAGGTTATACCGATGAGTTGTTAAAAGCTCAAAAGAAGGTTAACAAATATGATGCCATTTTGTTTGCCTTTATTTCCGGCGTTACCTCTATCACCATAGCGCTGATGATCTGGTATGGTTCAGGTCAAGTCATTCAAGATGCACTCACATTGGGTGTATTGATTGCATTTATTAACACGCTGGAAAAAGTATTTGTTCCAATCAGGGATTTTACATCACAAATTGCGTCTATTCAGAGCTCATTTGCCGCTTTTGACCATATTGAAGAGCTCTTTGTCGAAGCGACGGAAGAAGAAGGGCGTGATTTGCAACCGTCACATAAGGTTGAAAAACAGTTAAATAAGTTTGTCAGTCTTGAGTTCAAAAATGTCAGTTTTCGTTACAACGAAAGTTTACCTTATGTGTTAAAAAATGTGTCCTTTTTACTGGAAAAGGGGCATCAGATAGCATTGGTTGGTTCAACTGGTTCAGGTAAGTCGACAATTCTACGTTTGATATCAAAAACATATCAAGATTATGACGGCAGCATTCTGTTAAATGGTATCGAGTTTTCTCAGATTTCGATTGAAGACTCTTCGCATCTATTTTCGATGATGATGCAGGATGTTCACCTGTTCGAAGAGAGTGTACATTTCAATATTGCTTTGGGAAAAAAAGAAATACAACGTGAACAAGTAGAGCAGGCGTCACGCTATGTTTATGCAGATAAATTTATTGATGAATTACCTAACGGCTATGATTTCTGTTTGGATAAAAATGCTTCAAATCTTTCGGTCGGACAGACTCAATTGATTTCTTTTGCTCGTTCTATTGCACAGAGCGGGCAAGTAATGATGTTGGACGAAGCAACAAGTTCTGTTGATTCCATAACGGAAGATTTGATCCAGAAAGCAATGCAGCGTCTGTTTAAAGAAAAAACGGTGATCGCTATTGCTCACCGTTTAAGCACAGTGCGTCACTCCGATATGATATTAGTGCTTGAACAAGGTGAAATCGTTGAAAGGGGTAGACATCAGGAACTGGTTGCTCACAACGGCATTTACGCTGGTTTGTTAAACAAATCTATCTTGCAAGCGCCAGAGCTGAAGGTGGCTGAAAATTAATTGAATTGCAGTTTATGCAATGTAGTTGCTAATAGGGAACGTGTACATGAGCCAAGACGAGTAAGCTTTACTTGTTATAGCGTGTAAAGTTTGATTTACCTGCTAAACAGTGTAATACTTTGTTTACTTATTATAGCGTGTAAGATGTAATATGAAAATCTCCACAACAAAACAACTCAGTGCATACTTAAAAGATGTTCGCTTAGATAATGAATTATCGCAAACAGATGTCGCTAAAAAAGTTGGGGTACGCCAAGATACCGTTTCAAATTTTGAGCTAAGAGCAGGATCGACGAAGCTGGATACCTTTTTTAAACTCCTTTCTGCACTTGAGTTAGATTTTGAAATTACCCCCCGTAATAACAAAAGTAGCGATGATGAATCAGGCTGGAAAGAGGAGTGGTAATGGCCATCTTAGATGTCTATCTCAATGGCTATCTCGTCGGCGAGTTTAAAAAATCCAGTAATGGTGCTCATTCTTTTCGCTACTCAAATAGTTGGTTGGCATTGAGCGGAAGCCGGCCAATATCATTATCAATGCCACTCGCTAAATCCGAATATCGTGGTGATGTTGTCTATAACTACTTTGATAATTTACTGCCTGATAACTTAGAGGTTAGACAACGCATTGTTGCTCGTTATCAGGCAGGTTCTTCTCTACCCTTTGATTTGTTATCTATGATCGGTAGAGACTGTGTAGGTGCTTTACAACTATTACCAAAAGGAGAGGCCCCACTTAACGTTAAAAATCTGGAATATAGAGCACTAGATAATGAAGAGTTAGATAAAATAATAATGGGATATCGTACTGATATACCACTTGGTATGATTGAATCGTTACAAAATTTCCGGATATCTGTTGCGGGAGCACAAGAAAAAACAGCGCTATTGAATATCGCTAAAGCATGGTACTTACCCTTAAACTCTACACCTACCTCACACATCATCAAGCTGCCTATCGGGCAGATACAAAGCCACTCTTACTCGCTAGATATGTCTGATAGTGTAGAAAATGAATTTTTATGCATGCTATTACTAGAAGCTTACGGTTTGTCTGTTGCTGGCTGTGAAATACTAACGCTAGAGGAGATGAATGTACTTTCTGTTGAACGTTTTGACCGCCAATATTCAAGTGATAAAAAATGGCTAATGAGAAGACCTCAGGAAGATTACTGCCAAGTATTCAATACACCTTCGGCTTTGAAGTATGAAAATCAAGGTGGCCCTGGTATTGAACAAATAATGAATCATCTATTAGGCTCAAAGAGTGCTGCGAAAGATAGATATGATTTTATGAAGGCGCAAGTACTTTTTTGGTTGATGGGTGCCTCAGATGGTCACGCTAAAAACTTCTCAATTTACATCTTACCGGATGGGCAATTTCAATTAACACCGTTTTATGATGTGTTATCAGTTTTCCCTATTGTAAATAAAAAAGGCTTGAATATTCGTCAAGTAAAGTTGGCGATGGGTTTAAAATCGACAAAAGGTAAAAAGTATCATGTTAATAAAATTCACCCTCGACATTTCATTGAAACAGCAAAGCAAGTTGGATTTGAAACGGTTAAAATGGAAAGTATAATAAGTGAGATAAAAGCGAGCACTGAGCAAATAATTATTGATACTCAAGCCAAGTTGGCAGTAAATTTCCCTAAAAACGTATCAGAACGTATATTTTCGGGGATGTTAAAACAACTTAAAAAGTTATAAATTTAGTTCCATAATTTGAAATTTTTCAATACCAAAGCTCAACGAATCTACGTTTTTAAAATTAAAATGGACATCATTGTTGAGATAAAATGGTGTCTATTTAAATATCATCGTTTTCATCTGAGTTTTCCGGGTATAGAAAACCTTCTAGTTGAACGAGGCGTTACCGTAAGTTGCGAAACGATTCGATATTGGTGCAGTAAATTTGGATGTATTTATAGTAAACGCTTGAATAACCAATGTGGTTAAGTTGTAAATGTGAATAAAATGCCATAAACCACTACGCCTATTATCTTTAAACATATCCTCCTGCTAACGTCATATCATTAATAATACTAATGAACTATTAATATTATTAAATTTACTTATGCTTTATTAACTCTTATCGTAGGTGACATCATTCGAAATTAGCGAAGCTGATACAACCATAGGAATAGAACATGGCTGCGATTACTGATTTAGATATCCTATTGAAATCTATGTCACCAGAACTTATCGAAGGAAAATACGTTTTCTGTACGGTTAACGGTGCATTATCTGATTACTTAGCTTTAGAACCAATTGCAATTTTTCGTGAAAAAGAAGGCCTTACTTTAGTCTTGGAAGAACATAAGGGAATTGAAGCGAAATTGGATTTTGATGCTGTATTCAGTCTGATAACTTTGTCAGTGCACTCTAGCCTTGAAGCGGTAGGCTTAACCGCCGCTTTTGCAACTAAACTTGCTTCGTACGGTATTAGCGCCAACGTAATAGCGGGCTACTATCATGACCACATTTTTGTTCAGAAAGATAAGGCAGACGCAGCCATGAAAGCGCTTAAAGAGTTTTCGCTATCTCTATAACAACTTACTTCGCTTATTGTCTCAAATAATCCATAACTTTCTAATTTAGTATCTGCGTTTACTTAGAAGTGTTCAGAAATATTCTAGGGAGATAAATTGTCCCACTAAAATTTGGAGTTGAGACAGTTGGCTATTCGTAACTTAGAAACGCCCTATTGTAAAACGATGACGTTTTCGAACGATAGATTTATTCCTGAATTTTCCGTAGATTTTTTGATAATTGCTCTATAAAGAATAATGCACCAAAACTTCTATTAATGTACAAAGCGCGATAGTTACAACGCATGCTAATTTTCTTAAATATGTCTAGTCATTACCTTAGTGAGAACGTTTACATAAAATCGACACAAATCACAACATTCGACCAAATCGTTAGATATCTTATTGATAAAAATGGGGTAGTTAGCAAGTTGGTGCTGATATGGATAACATTTCAATTATTTTGTTGATTCTATTTGTTTCAAACCTAGTTCAATCAACATTTAGCTTTGGTGGGGCATTGGTAGCTATTCCGCTGTTAGTTATGTGTATGGACGTAAGTTCTGCAGCGGTATTGCTCACAATGATGTCATTAACCATATCAACTTATATCGTGGTTACAGGTTGGAGATCAATTGACTTAATGAGTTCTGCTACCCTTGTAGTATCCTCATCAATAGGCATCCCAATTGGAGTGTATTTCGTTATTTTCGCCGACGAATCAACTGTGAAAACCCTTCTTGCTATAAGTATTGGGCTATTTGCTTTAACAAATCTGCTTAGGCTATTTGAGTCTGTCAGGCCAAATACTAAATTTGCTTTGCTATTTGGATTTATATCTGGGGTGTTGGGAGGGGCTTACAACATCAGTGGACCTCCCGTTGTAATGTATGGTGTATTGTCTGGATGGTCACCTGAGAAGTTCCGAGCAACGATTCAGAGTTTTGCATTGAAGACTAATCTGCTCGCTTTCTTAACTCACTTGGTGGCAGGAAATATCACAGAGACGGTATGGTGTTACTACTATTACTCCTTACCTATATTGGTAATATGTATGTGGTTAGGCAGGCATATTCATCAACGAATTGCTGCCGCTGACTACCGAAAGTACATCAATTTAATTTTAATTGCGTTGTCAATGAATCTCATTTGGTCAGTCTTGTAAGGATCACCCATACAATATTTTAGGATCACTAGAATATTATAGATAGGCACAGTAGCTGCTTTGGTATACGAGAAATTAGATGATAGGTGGAGTCATCGGAAGCTTGTAACAAGGTACTGTCCAGAGATGTTACACATCGTCGAAATTATTACTGTTAGTTAGGAGATAATCTATCAGGAAACTGCGACTAAATTTAGTTAAGTTAACAGTATCCTCTTGAACTATGGTCACCATACTTAGCAGTGAAAATGAGCGAGTGGCGGTAAACTGATATTAAGAAAGCTAACAGATGAGTATCGTTATGTGTGGTTATGTGTGGTTCTGTGTTTTCTCACGCACGGTTTCATCAATACATGGTTGATTCCGCGATTTAACCTATAACAAAAACGGTTTTCATTGCGGTGGTCATAAGGTATTTAGTAAATATGAAGAGGCCAACGTGGGCGGGTTGGCCTAACTAAACTATGTGGCGTTTTGTGTATTTAGTTCGACTAATTCGTCACGTTCTGCTTTCTTATCTAGTTTCCCACTAAAGCGTGTTAAAACAAGTGCCAGTAAGACGACGACAGCTCCAATCCATGGCGTGTGCATAAGGCCTATTTTTGCAACGACAAGACCACCCCCCCAAGAACCAAGCGCGATACCCACGTTGAAAGCGGCGATGTTTAGGCCAGACGCGACGTCTACGGCATCTGGGGTATATTTCTCTGCTAGCTTAACAACGTAAACTTGTAATCCGGGAACATTGCCAAATGCAAAGGCTCCCCAAACTAAGATGGTTGCAACTGCAGCGATTGGGTTTACAGCTGTAAAGTTGAATAGAACCAGTATTGCGACAAGACCAGAAAAAATAATCGTTAGTGCTTTAATAGGTCCCATTGAATCGGCCATTTTACCGCCCCATATATTGCCAATTGCTACTGAAATCCCGTACACCAACATGATTAATCCAATGGCACCTGAGCTAAATCCTGAAACCTGCTGTAAAATAGGAGCAAGAAAAGTAAACGCTGTAAATGTGCCACCGTAACCCAAAGCAGTAATTGCATACACCAACAGCAAACGAGGTTGTGTTAGAACTTTTAGTTGTGATGAAATTTTCGCTGCAGGCGGTTGCTTTAAGTTACCGGGTATTAATATAGCACTACCTATTAGGGCAATAAGACCCAGTAGCGCAACGATTAAGAAAGTGGCTTGCCAGCCAAATGATTGACCAATATAGGTACCTAAAGGAACACCAGTAACTAAGGCTACAGTTAAGCCTGTGAACATAATTGCAATAGCGCTGGCGGCTTTTTCTTTCGCGACTAAGCCCGTAGCAATAGTCGACCCAATTGAGAAAAACACCCCATGTGCGAGGCCAGTAAGAATACGTGCGACGATGAGGGTGTTATAGCCCGGAGCTTGCCAGGCCATTAAGTTTCCAACGACAAAAAGAGACATGACAGAAAGTAGTACGTGTTTTCGGTTCCAACTGCCTGTTAAGGCCGTTAATACAGGGGCGCCAATTGCGACACCCAGCGCGTATAAGCTAACTAATAGACCTGCGGAAGGAAGGGATACATTTAAGTCTGTAGCCATAGTAGGGATCAGTCCTACTATAACAAATTCAGTTGTTCCTATGGCAAAGGCGCTGAGCGTCAATGCAAGTAAGGCTAATGGCATGGTCATTCTCTCTATTAAGTGTCTTGTGCTTCGTTTTGATAGGGTGATTATGCGCAGTGTTGTACTTGTGAAAAACAGTGTCTTTGACAAATGATTTTTGTTATAAATGCAAAAGTGTTATTGATGGTGTCAAGGTAACGGAATGCAAACTCGCTCTGATGATTTAGAAATTCTACTTTCAGTGATAGATAGTGGTGGTTTTTCTGCTGCCGCTGAGGTTTTAGATATTCAGATCGCAAAAGTATCAAGATCTGTTAGTAAGCTTGAAAAGCAACTTGGTGTATCGATATTAAATCGAACCACTCGACGCGTAGGCTTGACCGATGAAGGACGTCAATTCGTTGAAGCTATTCGAGTGGGGTTATCACACATTCAGCAAGCGGAAGAAGACCTTGTTTCACGAGGCGAGTTACCACAAGGTTGTTTACGAGTAGACGCTGCCAGTCCGTTTGTTTTTCATCAATTAGTGCCTTTGATCAAACCATTTAATGATGCCTACCCCGACATAAAACTGGCGCTCACTTCTAACGAAGGTTTTGTCGATTTACTCGAAAAGAAAACCGATGTCGCGATTCGGATTGGTAAGTTGAGCGATTCTACTCTTCATGCACGATCACTGGGAACAAGTTCGCTATTTATCGTCGCTTCTCCGGAGTATTTATCCCGTCGAGGATTTCCTCAGCATGCGAATGATCTTTGTAACCACAATATTATTGGATTTTCGGGACCAAAAGTATTGAATAAGTGGCCTGTTAAAGGCTGTGAGTCCTTAGAGCAAGTATTTACTTCCAGTAATGGGGAAACGGTTAGGCAACTTTCTTTAGCTGGAAATGGAATCGCATGTTTGTCCGGTTTTATGGTTAAAAAAGATATTGAGGAAGGGAGGTTGGTGTCATTATTAGAGCCTGAAAAACAGTCAAATGCGGATAGAGAGCAGATTAGCGCGGTGTATTATAAATCATCATCAGTAGCAAAACGTATATCGGCATTTATTGACTTTATTCAACCTAAATTATCATTGTGACAAGGCGTCAATCGTCATATCTTATTATTTTTAACATAGAGAACAAAAGCTATTGGTATTAATCGCTGTAAATGTGAATGACTATACTTGTTAATATGCCTCTAGTTTAATTCGAGGGCATACTATGACTACTTTACTCTTTCAACCCATCAGATTAGGCAATATCTCACTATACAACCATATTTTGATGACGCCAATGACCCGTTCACGAACCAATAAATCTAGTGATTCTGCCAACGAATTAATAGCGACGATCTATACGTAACGAGGTGCTTATCGATATTATTGCTCAGAAAAGAAGATATGCAAACGCTGACTAACGAGTAATCAAGGAGTTAAACCTTGGAGAATCGTGATAGACAAACTCCGCAGTTATGATGTTGCTCACAGAGCGTTTGTTCCGGAATTAATCCACGATAACAATAAGAATCACAACAATCGATGCGAAAGTTCCCATGAGTCAACAGGGTGAGAAAACACCGAATACGAAAATTCAAAAGTAGCTCATACACAGTACCAAAATGAGGCCTACCTTGGTTCCCTGATTTAGGAGACATAGCCATTAAAGTATCCAGTTCAATTGGGTTAGAGTCTATTTTAAGAGGTGTTTACGAGAAAAAATCATATGATTATATGAGGTTATAATTTATACTTAGCTTGGAAATAATATATTTTTTAAAAAATACACAGGTGGACGTTTGTGTTAAATAAATTTTAGAAGACTAGGTTTATACATTTATGAAGTTATCTGACAAAGCATATGTAAAACTGAAAGGTATGATTTTAAATAATCAGTTTCATGTAAATCAACGTCTATTGGTTGATGAAGTAGTTGATATTTGTGGCTATAGTAGAACTCCTGTTCGAGAGGCTCTACTTAAATTACAAGTTGATGGTTTAATCGAATTGTACCCACGACATGGATTAAGAATTAGTCCATTATCTAAAAAAGATATTTTAGAGCTATATGAGATACTTGGATACTTAGAGGTTACTGCGATAGATTTATGTATTTCTCGCAAATTATCTGAAGAGCAGATTGCTGTCCTAAGGAACTTCACCCTAGATATGGAATCGGCACTCCATGATGATGACATTGATTTGTGGGCTGAATACGATCGAAAATTCCATGAGACCATGTTTCATTATACAGAAAATTCACGTCTCATTGATACTGCACTTAAATATACAGAGCAAGGCAAAAGAGCCAAAGATATTGTATTAAAGGTGCGCCCTAAACCGTGGGACTCAATTTCTGAGCATAATTTAATTATTGATGCTATTGAGGCGGGTGACATTATTATTGCCAGAACTATGCATTTGAATCACTGGAAAGAAGTTTCGAAACAGTTCGTTGGTTTTTTAGAGAATTATAACTTCCTGGAAAATTAATGAATAGCAGGCTTGTATAGAAGTAACAAAGTAGTCTATTTCAAAATAGACTACTATTTTTTAGTCGATATGCCTACCTATCAATTCTGTTCATAATGTTAATTCTTTTACTATTGTTTATCTCTAATGTGGGTGAAAATTTCTAGTTGTATCAACATCAGAGAGGTGTATTTCAGCAACGGGGGATATTATTATTTATTGTCTAATAAGTATCATTGGCGTGATAGCCAAAGTCATACTTAATAGTGTGATTATAAGTTTGTTCTGCTTGAAATATACTTGATGGAAATTGAGGTGTATTAATACTATTAACATAACCTTTTGGTTCTAGACATAAACCTGCATAGCGCGCGTAATTTAACCCGTTTTTACCTTTTACACCATCAAGGTTATGACCATTGTAGAAATGTAAAATTTTTTCATTGGAATAAATGGTTAGCATGCGGTTATTAGCTTGAACTTGTGCCATTTTTATCAGCTCTCTATTTGGATTGTTAAACACATAAGAGTGATTTATTTCTGACTGTAGCTGCTCAATACTTTTAGTGAGAGAGGTAGGGGTTGAAAAGTCATATTCTGTCATACTGATATCGACAATCTTCCCACTAGGGATACGATCTTCTTTTTGCTCAAGAATGTGTGATGAAAAAACTTGAACATGATGATCTGCAATGGTTTCATTTTTGTAACCAAATAAGTTGAAATAACTGTGCCCAGTAAAACTTAAAGGTGTTGCCGTGTCTGGTACCGCAGAGAATGTTAGAGTAAGTTGATTATCATTATTTAAACAATAGCGTACATCAACGAGAACATTACCTTTAAAGCCTTGTTCGCCATCACTATCGATTAATTGTAAATTGAGGCTAACAGTCTCTTTTGTTATATCGGTAGAGAGTACTGACCAGACTCGGCGATTATAACCAAGGTAACCTCCGTGTACACAATGCCGCCCATCATAAGCATTCCCAAATACGTGTTGGACTGTATCATTAATAGTATAACTGGCGCCTTCAATACGGTTGGCAACACGGCCAATTAATGCACCGATATAATGTGGGTTATCAATATAATTCTTGAAGTTATCAAATCCAGCAACAACATCTATTGCCTCACCTTTTACGTCTGGTACGTATAACGAGGTTATGATTCCTCCTAGTTGGCTAATGCTCACTTGCATACCATTATCATTTTCGAGAGTAAATAGAGAGACATCTTGGTTAAAGAATACTCCGTGTTTGGAGGAATTGATTTGCATGAAAATGACCCTTATTAAACTGTAAACTGACTCAACAATAAAGTGCCGAGCCGGTTTGCTTTACTTAGTTCACAACGTTTTGTGGATTACCATCAAGATGACAACTAATGTTTCTTGCGACGGTGTGCATGATACGAACACGTGCATCTAAAGTAGCCCAAGCAACATGCGGGGTGATAACACAGTTATTTGCTGTTAACAAAGGATTGTCAGTTGTGGGAGGTTCTTGGTGTAATGTATCTAATCCGGCTCCTGATATGACTCCGTCATTGAGTGCATTTGCTAAATCTTGCTCTACAACTAACTGACCACGTGATGTATTAATTAAAAAAGCACTTTGCTTCATTTTTGTAAGGCGGTCTTCATTAATCATATTCTCGGTATCAGGAAAGACAGGACAATGCAGTGAAACAAAATCTGAACGTGCAAGTAAATTATCGAGTTCAACAAATTCATGTGAATAACTTGGTCTGTTACTTGTTATTTTGTCATAAGCAATTACATTCATATTGAAAGCATTTGCAATTTCACCTACACGTTGACCAATATGGCCAAACCCTACAATACCAATAGTTTTTCCAGCCAGTTCAATTTGTGGTGAAAGCCAATAAGTCCAGTCCTGGTTATTGCACCAACCTAGGTTTTCACGCACATCAATACTATTTTTTTCAATAGCACGAGCCAGGCTAAAAATCATCGCGAATGTCATTTCTGCTACAGTGTCGGTACCATAAATCGGCACGTTCATGACGGTAATACTTTTACTGCGAGCATATTCTATGTCAATGACATTGTAACCCGTAGCGAGTACCACGATACACTCTAAAGACGCACATGCGTCGATCACTTCACGAGAGATCGGTGTTTTATTCGTGAGTAGAACATGTGCATCTTTTGCTCGATTGATCACTTCTGCACGTCCATTTGTGGAGCGATCGTAGCAAGTGAAATTACCCTGTTCCGCAACCTCATCCCAGACGATATCACCAGGATTGAGTGTGTAGCCATCAAGGCAGACAATATTTTTCATAAATGTTCCTTAAGTTGAAGGTGAGAGTCGGGTTTTAATCGATGTAAATATATTTCTAATTACTCGGTTAAATGCCGGAACTTGGCTAAAGATAATAAGAGCAATGATGATGACCAAAACTAATGATATTGGGCGTTCAACCATTGGCCATAAGCTCCCACCAGTAGTTTTTAAACCAGTACGCAATGCAGTGTCAGCCATAGGACCTAAGATTACCCCAATAACTAACGGTGCAATTGGGACTCTGAGTTTCATAAAGAAGTAAGAAAGAATGCCGATGATACCCATTAGGTATAAATTAAATACTCGCATACCCAGTGCAAACGAACCAATTACACACAATACAGCGATAAGCGGCATAAATAATGTTTGTGGGATCTTAAGAATATGAACGACTTGCTTTGACAAGATCATCCCACAAACCCACATTGCAATTGCCGCTGCAAATAGAATCGCAGTGACTTCTGGAATAAAGTCTGGGTTTGTTTTAAGCAACATTGGTCCAGGTGCGATATTATGTAACATTAATGCACCAAGTAGCATAACGGCTGGTGGAGAGCCCGGAATACCAAGACTTAACAAAGGAATCATTGCACCACCCACACATGCTTGGTTGGCGGTACAAGTTGATATAACGCCTTCGGGAGCGCCTTTACCAAAAGTTTCAGGTACTTTACTCGCTTTCTTAGATACGCCGTAAGCAACCCATGATGCAATATCTTCACCAATACCAGGAACGGCACCTATGCCAACGCCTGTAAGTGCTGAAGTAACAATATTACGAGTATTTTTTACCATGGTAGAAAGGTCAGGCAATAACCGGCCAAATTCTTTCATGTTGCC